>NZ_BMRP01000033.1:30764-71828 GCF_014648695.1 Streptomyces albospinus | reverse complement strand
CTGCCGGTGGTGCCACCGGTGTTGCCGCCACTCGTGGTGCTGCCGGTGGTGCCACCGTTCGTGGTGCTGCCGGTGCTGCCGGTGCTGCCGGTGGTGCCACCGTTCGTGGTGCTGCCGGTGCTGCCGGTGTTGCCGCCGTTGTCACCGCCGTTGTCGCCGCCGGTGGTGTCACCAGTCTCGCCACCGGTGGTGTCACCGCCGATCAGGCTGCCGATGAGGCCGCCGAGGAGGCCGTGGCTCTCGTGCTTGCCGTGGCTGACATTGTCGGTACCTGCGGCGGATGCCGCGCCGGCGGCGGTGAGCGACGCACCGGCCGCGATCACCGCGCCGGCCGCAATGCGCGCTACGCGCAGCCGCGTCTTCTTCGTCATGTGCTGCTACCCCCAGTAGCTGAACTCGTCAATGGAGCATCGCTGTACGGGGCAACGGCCGATGGGGGTACGCGAGTCCCGGCCCCGCACTGCCGGCGGGCCACTCATCTCCCCGTTCACACACGCGCCCCATGACATACGCATGCCGCGCACAGCCTTCCCAGTTCCCCGAACATCGTCAAGGCCGATTAAAGACCCGATGTCCGAATTGCCATGGGATGGGCGATACATGGACGTACGACTGTGACCTAACCGCCACAGCAAAAAGCAACTGCCCCCCTGAGGGAGGCAGTTGCTGTCGGCTTTTGCGGCTTATTTCGCCTGCTGCTCCTGCTGCTTGCGCCAGCGGATGCCGGCCTCCAGGAAGCCGTCGATCTCGCCGTCCAGGACGGACTGCGGGTTGCCCACCTCGAACTCCGTCCGCAGGTCCTTGACCATCTGGTACGGGTGCAGGACGTACGAACGCATCTGGTTGCCCCAGGAGTTGCCGCCGTCGCCCTTGAGGGCGTCCATCTTGGCCCGCTCCTCCTGGCGGCGCCGCTCCAGCAGCTTCGCCTGGAGGACGTTCATGGCGGTGGCCTTGTTCTGGATCTGCGAGCGCTCGTTCTGGCAGGAGACGACGATGCCGGTGGGGATGTGCGTCAGCCGGACCGCGGAGTCCGTGGTGTTGACGCCCTGGCCGCCGGGGCCCGAGGAGCGGTACACGTCCACCCGCAGGTCGGACTCGTCGATCTCGATGTGGTCGGTCTGCTCGACGACCGGCAGCACCTCGACGCCCGCGAAGGAGGTCTGGCGGCGGCCCTGGTTGTCGAACGGCGAGATCCGCACCAGGCGGTGCGTGCCCTGCTCCACGGAGAGCGTGCCGTAGGCGTAGGGCACCTGGACGACGAAGGTGGTCGACTTGATGCCGGCCTCTTCGGCGTACGAGGTCTCGTAGAGCTCGGTCTTGTAGCCGTGGCGCTCGGCCCAGCGCAGATACATCCGCTGGAGCTTCTCGGCGAAGTCCGCGGCGTCCACTCCGCCGGCCTCGGCGCGGATGTTGACCACGGCCTCACGGGCGTCGTACTCGCCGGAGAGCAGCGTGCGGACCTCCAGCTCGTCGACCGCCTTGCGGACGTCGGCCAGCTCGCTCTCGGCCTCGGCGCGGGCGTCCTCGTCGCCCTCGGCCTCGGCGAGCTCGAAGAGCACCTCGAGGTCGTCGACACGGCCGCGCAGCTCCTCGGCCCGGCGCAGCTGGCCCTGGAGGTAGGACAGCTGGCTGGTGATCTTCTGCGCGTTCTCCGGGTCGTCCCACAGGGACGGCGCCGCGGCCTGTTCCTCAAGCACGGCGACATCGGCCCTCATCCTGTCGAGGTCCAGGACGGCCTCGATCGACCCCATGGTCGAGGAGAGGGACTTCAGCTCTTCGGATACATCGACGACTGCCACGCACCCAGCCTAACGGCTGCCGCCGACAACGTGCCCCGGCCCCGGCGGCCCGGACCCGCCGGGACCGGTGCGCAGCCGCCCGCCGCACCGCGTACGCCGGGCGTCCCACCGGGGCGTACGGGGGCGTGAGGCACCGGTCACGGGGTGCTGCCGCCCGGCTGGTGCACGCCCGGGGTGGCGCCGCCCGGCTCGTCGCCGCCGGACGAGGCCAGCCAGCCGCCGAGGGCCGCCACGACGACCAGGACCGCGGCCATGCCGAGCTTGAGCCGGCGGCGGCGCACCGCCTCGGCCGACGAGCGGTGCCGGGCCGAGCCCGCCCGGCGCTCGCCGGCGGCCCGCGGGGCGCGGGCGGTGCCGTGCGCGCCGCCGGCCAGCTCGTCCGGGCCCGGGACCCGCATGCTGGTGTGCGTCTCCCGGTTGGAGTCCGGCGCCGACCCCTGGACCAGCGGGACCGCGCCCCGCGGCGGGCCGGCCTCGCCGGGCGCCGCGGCCGGGTAGCGGGAATCGTCGCGGGACCCGGCGGGGGCGCCGCCCTCCGCCTCGTCCTCGGGCTGATCGCCGCCCGGCTCGTCGATGTCCAGCGGCGGCATGCCGGCCAGGCCGGGCAGGATCTCGCGCAGCCGGGCGGCCAGCTCCGGGGCGCGCAGCCGGGACGCGGGCGCCTTGGCCAGGCACTGGATCAGCAGCTGCCACAGCTCGTCCGGGATCCCGGGCAGCGGGGCGACGCTCTCGGTGACATGGCGGCGCAGCACCGCGCCGGGGTGCCCGCCCCCGAAGGGCGTGAAGCCGGCGAGCATCTCGTACAGGACCGTCGCCAGCGCGTAGACGTCCACCGAGGCGCGCGGCGGCAGCCCCTCGATGATCTCCGGGGCGAGGTAGTCCGGGGTGCCGATGACCTTGGTCGCGCGGGTCCTGCGGGGGGAGTCGACCAGCCGCGCGATGCCGAAGTCGGTGAGCAGCGCGGGGTGCGCGCCACCGGGGCCGAGCGGGCCCTGCATGTCCAGCAGGACGTTCTCCGGCTTGACGTCGCGGTGCACGATGCGGGCCGCATGCGCGGCGGCGAGGCCGTCGGCGACGTCGGCGGCGATGGCGACCGCCGCCTCCGGGGCCAGCCGGCGCTCGCGCTCCAGACGGGTGCGCAGGTCGGTGCCCCGTACGAGGTCCATGACCAGCGCCAGGTCGGCGCCGTCGACGACGAGGTCGCGGACGCCGACGACATGCGGGTGCTCCAGGCTCAGCAGTGCCGCCCGCTCCTGTACGAAGCGGCCGACGAGCTCCTGGTCGGAGGCGAGATCCTCACGCAACAGCTTGATGGCCACGGCCCCTTCGGGACCCTCGCCCAGCCATACCGTGCCGGCGCTGCCGCGCCCCAGGATCTGGTGGGCGGTGTACCGGCTGCCGATCTTCCGTGCCAAGACTGCTCCGACTGTCGGGCCCCCGAGCGTCCTGCGGGGGCTGAAGTTGGCGTCAAAGCTACGCGGGCGCCAGGGGGTTCAGTGCCCTGATTGGCGGCAACCTTCACTTCTGTACAGGAATTCGCCGGTGAGAAGTCGACATATCTATGGTGTCGCGCCGGTCCGTCCGTACGGGACGTCAGCCGCCGAGACTCTGTACGAAGTGCTGCACGCTCTTGAAGACGTCCCCGACCTGCGCGAAGAAGCCCTTGGTCGTCCCGATCCACTGCTGGAGCGGGGTGAACTCCCACACCAGCCAGCTCGCCACGAACAGCAGCAGCAGCGTGAAGAGGCAGCCCTTGAGGCAGCCCAGCCCGGGGATCTTCATCGGGTTGGCGCTGCGCGGCCGGGGCTCGCGCCGGGGCCGGGGCTCCCGGGCCGGCGGGCGCTGCGGCTCGTAGTGCTGCGGCGGCGGCTCCTGGCGGCGCTGCGGGGCCGGCGGGCGCTGCTGCCCGTACGGGGCGGGCTGCCCGCCGTACTGCTGCTGCGGGGCCGGACGGCGCTGCGGACGGCGGCGCAGCGGGTCGTCCTCGGGGGTCAGGTACTGGACCTGGGTCTGCTCGTTGCGGTCCCGGGCAGCGCGGAGCTGGGACTCCCAGGGGTGCGGGCCCTCGGGCTCGGGCGGGCCGCCCATGGGTGCGCCCATGGGCATCGGGGGCACCGGCGGCATGGCGCGGGTCGGGGCGGGGCCGCCGGGCGCGCCCGTGGACGGCAGCACGCTGGTCGCCGCGGCCGGGTCGTAGGAGCCGGCGTTGGACGGGAGCACCTGGGTGGGGGCGGCGTCGCCCTGGCCGCCGCCCGTACCGGGGACCGTGGCGGGCGCCGGGTCGGGCACGAGCAGCGCGGCGACGCCCAGCGCGGCCTCGGCCTGGGCGGGGGTGGCGTGCACCCCGATGCCGGCCGCGGCGGTGCGCAGCCCGCGGGCGAGGTTCTCCGCGCTGGGGCGCTCCTCGGGCTGCTTGCGCAGGCAGCGCTCGATGATCGTCCAGAGCGGCTCGGGGACCGACCCGGGGCGGCGCGGCTCCTCGCTGAGGTGCTTGTGCAGCACCTCCAGGGCGGTCGCGCCGGCGAACGGGGGCCGGCCGGTGACCAGCTCGTACAGCAGGATGCCGGCGCCGTAGATGTCCACGGCGGAGGTCTGCGGGCGGCCCTCGGCGGACTCCGGCGCCACGTAGGCGGGGGTGCCGACGAACTCGTGCGTACGGGTCAGGCCCGGGGAGTCGGCGAGCCGCGCGATGCCGAAGTCGGTCAGCATCGGGTGCATCTCGCTGCTGCCGTCGGAGCCGGCGAGCAGCACGTTGGCCGGCTTCAGGTCGCGGTGCACGACGCCGTCGGCGTGGCTGGCGGCCAGCGCGTCGGCGATCTGCGCGGTCAGCAGCGAGGCCGCGACCGGGCTGAAGGGGCCGCTGTCGCGGAGATAGCGGTGCAGGTCGGGGCCGTCGACCAGGTCCATGACCAGCGCCAGCAGGTCGCCCTCGACGACCAGGTCGCGGGTCCGGACGATGTTGGGGTGGGTGAGCCGCAGCAGGACGGAGCGCTCCCGCAGGAACCGCATCACCACGTCCGCGTCGGACGCCAGCTCCTCCTTGAGGACCTTGATCGCGACGGTCTCGCCGGGCTGCCCCGGCACGGCGGCCTCGGCACCCGCCGCCTCCCGCTGGCGGGCGCGCCAGACGGTGCCCGTGGCGCCGCGCCCCAGCGGCTCCTCGAGCAGGTACTTGCTGCCTACCGGCCGCACGTCATGCGCTCCCTGGTCGTGGTGGATCCTTGCCTGGCCCGCGTGGGTCAGCTCGCGGCCCGTCCGCCCCACTGTAGTGCCGCCGCACACCCTTCTCGGCGCGGCGCTCACTGGTGAGGCTCGTGGGGAAGACGCGCATTCCGGGCCGTTGGTTGCCCGGGCCGGGAGCGGCGCCCGCCGCCCGGGTCAACGGCGCGCGGGCCGGCCGCCGCCGGCCGCCGCCCTGATACCCGATGATCGAAAACGGCCGGTTCTCTGCGCGTAAGCAGGCACTTTTCCGCCGCGAGACGACCAATCAAGATCATCAATCGGCGGGCGGCGGGCGTGTTGTCAGTGGCAGGTGCGAGGATGCATCCCAGCACGCACGCGGTGGGGGCGCGCGATCTCTGTCGCGACGTGCACATGGGACTTGTACGTGCCGACGTGCTCGGGTGCCGTGGGGGAGCGAGCTGCGCCCCTGCCGGATGCCCCGGCAGAAGGGACCGTAGACGGCGATGCAGATCCGGCTGACCGTCCTCGGGCCGCGCAGCGGCCACACCACGCGGGCCTGCGACGTGCTCGTGACGGCCCCCGCCGGGACCGCCCTGGCAGCGGTGGCCGGCTCGCTCGCGGCCTCCGTCGCGGGCACCGGTGCGGATGTCGGCGCCACCGGCGGCAGCGCCCCCGTCGTGCTCTACGCCGGGTCCGAGCGGCTCGACCCGCAGCGCGCCGCGATCGGCGAGCCGCCGCTGATCGACGGCGCGGTGCTCTCCCTCCAGGGCGCCGGCCCCGCCCCCGCGCACGGCCTGCCGCACGGCTCCGCCCGGCTCCGCGTGGTCTCCGGCCCCGACGCCGGCGGGGTGCACCTGCTGCACGGCGGCCAGATCCGCATCGGCCGCTCCGCCGACGCGGACGTCCCCCTGGACGACCCGGACGTCTCCCGGCTGCACTGCGCCGTCACGGTCGAGCCGGACGGCTCGGTGTACGTGGCCGACCTGCGCTCCACGAACGGCACCGCGGTCGACGGCACCGAGCTCGGCGAGCACGCCGCCGCGCTGCGCCCCGGCGCGCTGCTCCGCATCGGCGAATCGGCCCTGCGCCTCCAGTCCGCCCCCAGCAGCCCCGATGCGGCGCTCGGCGTCGCCCCCGATGGAGAGGGACACCTGCGGGTGGCCCCCGGGGCGGCGGGCGCGGACGGGTCACCGGCAGCGCACACCGGGCGCACCGGGGAAACCGGCGCGTACGGCTCCGGCCACTCCGACGGCCGGGACTCCGGCCACTCCTCCCTCGGCGCCGCCCCGTATCCAGCGCCCGGCGACGGCGCCGCCCCCGGCGGCACGGCCCGCCGGGACACCCCGCTGCGCGGCACCCCGGCCCCGTCCGCCGGCGGACCGCGCGGCACGACCACCGAGGGATACGGCTCCGGACCGCGGATCTCCCTCACCACCGCCCCGGGCCCGGCCGCCGCCCCGTACGGATCGGCCGCCCCGGACGCGCCCGCCGTACGGCACGACCGGGCGGCCCCGGACACTCAGGAGATCCCCGACGCCCCCGCCGGGACCGACGTCGGCGGACCCGGCGGTTCCGGGCACGGCCGCGGCCACCCGGTCGCCGACGCCGCGCCGGACGCCGGGCAGACCCACGGCGGCCAGCAGTCCCTGGCGCCCGCCGACCCGGTGACCCGTAAGGCGGGCCGCCGGGGCGGCATCGGGGCCTGGGCCCGGCGGCTGGCCGGCGGTCGGCCCGCCGTGGAACCGCTCGACGGCACCCCGGGAGCGGACGACGACCCGGACACCGCACCAGCCGGCGACCCGTCCCGTACGGCCGCCGACGAGAGCCCCGCCGCACCGCCGGCCGGCCCCGCCGCGCACGAACGCTGGCCGGACGCCGCCGCGATCCTGCTCACCGCGCTCGGTCCGGGCCCCCGCCTCTGGGAACGCCGACCGGACCACCCGGACGCCCTCGCCGTCCGCCTGGGCACCGCCGACCGGCACGGCGGCCGGTCCGCGGTCCCGGTCACCGTCGAGCTGCGCCGGGCCGGCGCCCTGGGACTGGCCGGGCCGCGGGCGCGGCTCGCCGGACTGGCGCGCTCCGCCGTCGCCCAGCTCGCCGCACTGCACTCCCCCGGGACCCTGGAGATCGTGCTGATCAGCACGGACCGGTCGCGCGGCACCGAGGAGCGGGTGGCCGACTGGTCCTGGCTGGGCTGGCTGCCGCACGTCCGCCCGGCCCACGGCCAGGACTGCCGGCTGCTGCTCGCCTACGACAAGGAGCAGGCCACCGCCCGTACGGCCGAACTGGCGCGGCGGCTGGACGACGGCCCGCTGGGCCCCTCCTGGGCCAGTGCCGAACGCTCCGAGGTGGCCGCCGCGGCGGCCCGCCATCACGGGCCGTACACCCTCGTCATCGTCGACGGCGACCCCGGCTCGTCGGCGCTGCGCGAGACCACGGCGCGGCTGGCGGCGGGCGGCCCGGCCGCCGGTATCCACCTGCTGTGCCTGGCCGAGACCCCGGCCGCCTCGCCGGCCTTCCCACTGGCCGCGACGTACGAGGCGGCCCGAGCGGCGTCACCGGCGTTCGGCGAGTGCGGGGCGGTGGCGGTGCTCAGCGGCGATGTCGCCACGGCACTGCGGGTCGTCCAGCCGGGCTCCGGGCCGAACGGCACGGTCGCGACGGTGGACGCGGTCTCCAGCGCCTGGGCGGAGCGTTTCGCCAGGGCGCTGGCCCCGCTGCGCGAGACCGAGGCGGGCGGCGCCGGCGGGCCTTCGGTGCACCGCGCGGCCGTCCCGCTGCCCGAAACGGCGCGGCTGCTGGACGAGTTGGGGCTGGCCCGTGCCACCCCCGCGTCCCTGATGGCGCGCTGGGCGGCTGCCCTGGACACCGACCGGCCGGGCGCCGCCGCGGTGCTCGGCGCCGGGCCGCACGGCCCGCTGGTCGCCGATCTCGCCGCGGATCACACCCATCTGCTCCTGGAGGGCGCGGCGGCCACCGGCAAGACCGAACTGCTGCGCTCCCTGGCCGCCTCGCTCGCCGCCGCGGACCGCCCGGACCTGCTGTCGCTCGTGCTGGTGGACGGCGGCGGCACCGAACGCGGCGAGGGCCTGCGGCTGTGCACGGACCTCCCGCACGTCACGACGTATCTGGCCGCCTCCGACCCGGTACGCATGCGGGAGTTCGCCCAGGCCCTGTCCTCCGAACTCAAACGGCGCGCGGAAATACTGGCCGGCACCCCCTTCGCCGACTGGCGCGCCAAGCACCTCCCGGCGCCCCGCATCATCGCCCCGCGCCGCTCCGCCGAGACCGTCAGCCCCGCCACTCTCGGTGACGCTCCACAGGAACAAATCACTCTCCGTAATCGTTGCCGTAACAATGAGGAAAGCGGCACACCGGCGGACCCCTCGGAGACCGGCACACTCCGCCTACGGTCCCGCAGCGGCGCCCCGAGCACCCCGCCCTCGGACGCCCCGGGCTCCGCAGCCCCCGCGGCCCCCACAGGATCCGCGGATTCCGCCATGGCCGCCGCCCCCATGCCCCGCCTCTTCGTCCTCGTCGACGACTTCGACGCCCTGGTCTCCCCCGCCCTCGGCAGCACCGGTCGGCCGGCCGCCGGCTCCGTGGTGCGCGCCCTGGAGGCGGTGGCCCGGGACGGTGCGGAGCTGGGTGTCCACCTGATAGCCGCCACCGGCCACCCGGACCGCACGGACGGCACCGCGACCGCCGAACGGGCCGGGCTGCGCATCCAGTTGGGCGCCGCCGACCCGTCCGAGCCGGCACCGCCGGGGCGCGGGCGGCTGCACCGCGCGGAGGACGGCTCCTCGACGCCGTTCCAGGCGGGCCGGGTCACCGGACGCATACCTCGCACGTCCACGCTCCGGCCGACCGTGGTGCCCCTGGAGTGGCCGCGGATGGGCGACCCGCCGGCCCGGCGCCCACTGCGCGAACTGGGCAACGGCCCGACGGACCTGGCCCTGCTGGCCAGCGCACTACAGCGCGCCGCGCAGTCCTCGGAGGCGCCGGCGGCTCCGCCACTGGTGTAGCGGGGCTGCGGTGGAGGTGTGACGGAAGGAGCACCGGTGCGGGCGAGCCGCCGCGGATGCAGGCCGGCGCGACGAGCCGGCGGGGGCGGGGTGGATGGGGCGCGATGTCGGGACTGGGGCCTTGGAGGTCGGCGCGGACTCTCCCTACCCCTAGCCCACCGCGGCCCGTAGCCCACCATCCGTAACGGCCCCATTACAAATGGGCGGTTGGCGTGGAAGGCGGTATTGCGGAGCCGGTGGTGGGGGCGTAGGACTGTCGCACACCGTACGCGTACACGACAGGGCACAGCGCGACAGGGCACAGCGCGGCGCGGCCGTATGCAGCCATTCACGGCCGTGGGCAACGTAGGCAACTCGGCAGTTGACGAATTGCAGTTGGCGAACAGTAGCTGCCGATCGGTAGTTGACGGGCGGTAGCTGACGAGCGGCAGTTGACGAGCGGTAGCTGACGGGCAGTTGGCGAGCGGCAGGCGCGAACGGCAGTAGGCAAGCGGCGATACAAGCGGCAGTGGACGGCTCGGCGTTGCGCGGTGGACGCTTGGTAGGCAGTGGGCACCGGCGGACGGCAGCGCGGCGTGGTGCACACCAGCGTCAGGCACCAGGTGCCAAGGGCCAGGTGCCAGGTTCTCAGGGCCAGGGTGCCAGGGTCCGCCGGACGCTGGGGCGGCGCAGCACCGGCACCAAGCGCAGCACCGGCAGCACGGGAGCCACCTCGCACGGCTTTGTACCAGCGGGACGCATCGCTTGGCTGTAGCTGTAGCTGTAGCTGCACTTGCACTGCACCTGCACCATCGGCACCGCTTCGTATCAGCACCACGCAGCAGGTACCGCCCACCCCGTTGAGGCAGTAGGCAGCGGGCAGTGGCGGGGGACGCACGGCAGGCGCAGCGACAGGGGGTTGCGGGGATGCGCAGAGGAATGGACCGGACGGGCGTACGGGGTGCTGCCGCGGTGGCGGTGGGCGCCGCGATGGCGCTGGGGCTGGCTGCCTGCGGTGGCGGTGGCAGCGGTGGCGGCAGTGGGGGCGGGGGCGGTGCCAAGGGGGGCGGGACGGCTCCCACGGTGCAGTTGCCGAAGCTCGGCGGGCAGCGGTTACAGGTCACGGCGGTGTGGACGGGGGCCGAGTGGGAGAACTTCACCAAGGTTCTGGCGGAGTTCGAGAAGCGGACCGGGGCAAAGGTCGACTTCGTGCCGAGCGGGGACGACATGGCCGGGTTCATCGGGTCGAAGATCGCGGGTGGCGGACCGCCGGATGTGGCGATGTTGCAGCAGGTCGGCGTGTTGAACGAGTTCGCGCAGAAGGGGTGGCTGAAGCCGCTGGGGGCGGATGCCAAGGCGCAGTTGGCGAAGAATTTCAGCAAGGGGTGGCGGGATCTGGGTGCGCACAAAGGCACCGAGTACGGGGTGTACTTCAAGGCCAGCAACAAGTCGCTGGTCTGGTACAACGCCAAGGTCTTCGGGAATGCGGGGGTGGCGGAGCCCCACACGTGGCCGGAGTTCCTGAAGGCGGCGGAGACGATTTCCGAGTCGGGTGTGGAGCCGGTGTCGGTGGGCGGGTCGGACGGCTGGACGCTGACCGACTGGTTCGAGAACGTCTACCTTTCGCAGGCGGGTCCGGCGAAGTACGACCTGCTGGCCAAGCACGACCTCAAGTGGACCGACCCGTCCGTCGAGCAGGCGCTGACCACCCTCGGGCAGCTCTTCGGGCGCAAGGAGCTGCTGGCGGGCGGCAATGCGGGGGCGTTGCAGACGGACTTCCCGACGTCGGTGACGCAGACGTTCAGCGGCGGCGACACCCCCAAGGCCGCGATGGTCTCGTCGGCCGACTACGCCGCGGCGAACATCGCGCAGACGAAGGCGAAGGTCGGGACGGATGCCAAGGTGTTCCCGTTCCCGGCGGTGGGGGCGAAATCGCCGGTGGTGACCGGCGGGGACGTGGCGGTGGCCCTCAAGGACAGCAAGGCGGCGCAGGCGCTGCTGACGTTCCTGGCGTCCACGGACGCGGCCAGGATCTGGGCGCAGGCGGGCGGGTTCATCTCGCCCAACAAGGAGCTGGACCAGGCTGCTTACGCCGATGACGTGATGCGCCGGATCGCCAAGGCGCTGATCGCGGCGGGGGACGGTTTCCGCTTCGACATGTCCGACCAGGCGCCCGCGTCGTTCGGCGGCAAGCCGGGGCAGGGCGAGTGGAAGGACCTCCAGGACTTCTTGAAGAACCCGAAGGATGTCGCGGGTACGCAGGCGCAGTTGGAGAAGGACGCGGCGAAGTCGTTCGGGCACTGAGGCGGCGTGGGTGGCCGGGCGGGACGCTCTTCGGTCGCGGCCGGCGAGCGCCGGGGGGGACCGCGGGATTCCCCCGATGAGCACCGGGAGACACCCACGATGACCACCGGGAGATTCTCACGATGAGCACCGGGAGATCGTCACGATGAGCGACGCGGACGTACCGGCTGATGGGGGTGGCGCGGACGTACCGGCCGATGCGGGTGCCGGGGCCGGGGCGACGGGCGGCGGCCGTGCCCGGCGGCGGCGCGGGGTCACCGGGACCCGGGCCTGGGTGGCGGCGGTGTTCCTGCTGCCGGCGCTGGTGCTGCTGGGGGCGCTGGTGGTCTATCCCATCGGGTTCTCGGTCTACCGGAGCCTGTTCGATGCGTCCGGCAACGGCTTTGTGGGGCTGGGCAATTACGGGCAGATGTTCTCGGACGATGGCATCCGGACCGCGTTGCGGAACAACGTGGTGTGGGTGGTGGTCGCGCCGACGGTGTCGACGGCGCTCGGGTTGATCTTCGCGGTGCTGACGGAGCGGGTCCGCTGGGGCACCGCGTTCAAGCTGGTCGTGTTCATGCCGATGGCGATCTCGATGCTGGCGGCGGGGATCATCTTCCGGCTGGTGTACGACCAGGATCCGCAGCGCGGGGTGGCGAATGCGGTGTGGGTGGGGGTGCACGACACGTTCGCCGCGCCGGCGCCGTTCCCGGGGGCCAAGCCGCGGCCGAACGCGGATCTGCGGCCGTCCGGTGGCGGTTCGTTCACCACGGCGTCGGTGGTGCGGGCCGGGTCACCGGTGAAGCTGCCGCTGGTGGCGGTGCAGCCGGGGGACGTACGGGACGCGAAGCAGGCGGTGGCGGCCGGGCCGCGGCCGGGCCTGGTGACCGGTACCGCATGGCTGGATTTCACCCGGGGCGGCGGCGGGCGGCCGAATGTCATCGACCCGGGTGAGAGGGCGCTGGCCGGGCTGACGGTGCAGGCGGTCAGGGGCGGGGCGGTGGTCGCCTCGGCGACGACGGCCGCGGACGGGACGTTCGCGCTGCCGGCGGGGAAGGCCGTGGGGGCGCGGATCCGGTTGCCGGGGGCGGATTTCGCGGCGGCGTACAACGGTGTCGACTGGCTGGGGCCGGCGCTGGTCACGCCGGCCATCATCGGGAGTTATGTGTGGATGTGGGCCGGTTTCGCGATGGTGCTGATCGCGGCGGGGCTGGCGGGTGTGCCGCGGGAGCTGCTGGAGGCGGCGCGGGTGGACGGGGCCGACGAGTGGCAGGTGTTCCGCCGGATCACGGTGCCGCTGCTGGCGCCGGTGCTGGTGGTGGTGCTGGTCACGCTGATGATCAATGTGCTGAAGATCTTCGACCTGGTGTACATCATCGCGCCGGGTTCCAGTCTCCGGTCC
The DNA here is from genome assembly GCF_014648695.1 of Streptomyces albospinus. Taxonomy (GTDB): domain Bacteria; phylum Actinomycetota; class Actinomycetes; order Streptomycetales; family Streptomycetaceae; genus Streptomyces; species Streptomyces albospinus. Next base: position 59,154 of record NZ_BMRP01000033.1, on the reverse strand, counting down.
GCCAATGTGCTGGCGTTGCAGCTCTTCCAGTCCTCGTTCGGTACGGATGTCGACGAGGGGCTGGGTAGTGCGATCGCCGTATTCCTGCTGCTGCTCGTGCTGCCGGTGATGTACGTCAATCTCCGGCGCCTACGGAAGGAGCGTCGCCGATGACGACCGTGGACGGGGCCGTGGGCGCGGGCGGCGGCGCGGCCGGCCGCCGGGTCGCCGGGCGCGCGGTGCAGCGGGGCGGCCGGGGGCCGCTGGCCGGGCGGCTCGCGGCGCGGGCCGGCAGCGGTGCGGTGCGGGTCTTCCTGGTGCTGGTCGCGCTGTTCTGGCTGATGCCGTCGGTCGGGCTGCTGCTGTCGTCGCTGCGCAGTCCGGCGCAGATCGCCGAGTCCGGCTGGTGGCAGGTGTTCGCCAGGCCGGCGCAGATCACGTTCGACAACTACGGCCATCTGCTGTCCAACGGGAAGGTGATGGGGTCGCTGGTGACGACCGCGGCGATCACGGTCCCGGCGACGGTGCTGGTGGTGGTCATCGGGTCGCTGGCGGGCTATGCCTTCGCCTGGATGGACTTTCCGGGGCGGGACGGCTGGTTCATGGTGGTCGTGGGGCTGCTGGTGGTGCCGGTCCAGGTGGCGCTGATTCCGGTGGCGAAGCTGTTCGGTGCGGTCGGACTGTTCGAGACGACGGCCGGGGTGGTCCTCTTCCACACGGCGTTCGGGCTGCCGTTCGCGGTGTTCCTGCTGCGGAACTTCTTCGCGGAGATCCCGCGGGAGCTGCTGGAGGCGGCGCGGCTGGACGGGGCGGGTGAGCTGCGGCTGTTCACGCGGGTGGTGATGCCGCTGGGGGGTCCGGCGATCGCGTCGCTGGGGATCTTCCAGTTCCTGTGGGTGTGGAACGACATGCTGATCGCGCTGATCTTCGCGGACAGCGGGCATCCGCCGATCACGGTGGCGCTCCAGCAGGAAGTGCGGCAGTTCGGCAACAACATCGATGTGCTGGCGCCGGGTGCGTTCCTGTCGATGGTGGTGCCACTCGTCGTCTTCTTCGCGTTCCAGCGGCAGTTCGTGTCCGGGGTGATGGCGGGCGCGGTGAAGTGACGCCGGTGAAGTGAGGGCGGCGGGCGCGGCGGCGCCGTACGGAAGGCACGGGACGTACGGGATCGGTACGGGCGGTTCCGCACGCATGACCGGAGCGGGGGCCGGTGCTCACCTTCCGTTCATGTTGCTCCCCCACGATGGCGCCCGCTCCGTGAAACGCGTGGTGCGCCGGGGGTGCGTCACGGCGAGTGCCCGGCCGCGGCGGCGGCGCACCGTCCCCTGCCCCGCACACCCCGTATACCCCGCGTGTCGTACATCGCCATCGATTCCCGACCGTCTGGAGACGGACCGCACATGACTGCCCTCACCGCAGACCAGAGTGCCGAACACCTGCCGCGTCCCGCGCGGCTGTCCGATGTCAAGGGCTGGTTCTTCACCGCCGACCAGCTGCTCTTCGACTGGTTCCTGAGCCGTCAGCGGGACCGGTCCGAGGCGGGTGACCTGCTCGAACTGGGCGCGTACATGGGCAAGAGCGCGATCTTCCTCGGTGCGCGGCTGGGTGCCGGCGAGCGGTTCACGGTCTGCGACCTCTTCGATTCGCCGGCCGGGGACGCCTCGAACTCCCAGGAGATGGCGAAGTCGTACGCGACGCTGACGCGGCGCGCTTTCGAGGCCAACTACCGTGCGTTCCATGACGAGTTGCCGGTGATCGTGCAGGGGCTGAGCTCGGTGATCCGGGAGCATGTGGCGGACCGCAGCGTGCGGTTCGCGCACATCGACGCCTCGCATCTGTACGAGCATGTGGCCGGGGACATCCTGGCCGTGCGGGAGCTGCTCACCGAGGGCGGTGTGGTGGTGATGGACGACTTCCGTGCGGAGCACTGCCCGGGTGTCGCCGCCGCGACGTGGCAGGCGGTGACGTCCCACGGGCTGCGTCCGATCTGCATCACGGGCACCAAGTTCTACGGCACGTGGGGTGATCCGGGGCCGTACCAGGACGCGCTGCTGGAGTGGCTGACGGCCCGCGGCGATGTCTGGCACGAGATCCAGCAGGTCAACGGCGGGCCGCTGATCCGGCTGAGCGCGAAGGGTGCGAAGGAGCCGGCGCACCCGGTGTCCCGGTATGCGTCGTCCGCGGCGGCGCGCACGCCGGAGCGGGCGGCGGCGCCGGAGCGGTCCTCGAAGACGTCCGCGGCCGGTCCGGCGCCGCGCCCGGAGCGCGGTGTGCTGCGCCGGGTGGCGCGGGACGTGCTGCCGCCGGTGGTGACCCGGGCGATCGTGCGGGCGCGGAAGCGGTCGGCCGCGCCGCGGGGCTGAGCGGCGGCGGGGGTACGGGCCGGGGCCGTACTTCCCGGCCGGGGCCGTGCCTCCGGGCCGGGGCGGCGCTCCCCCGGCCGTGAGCCTCGTTCCCCCGGCCGGTACGCCGCGCCGGGCGCCGGGCGGTGCGGCGGGTTCAGCCGCGCGGCACCTGCCCGACGAGGACGAAGACGTTGGACCGCAGGACCCGCCCGGCGGTCCGCGGCAGCGGGGAGGAGTAGGTGCGCCGGACGGCCAGTCCGGCGGATTCCGCGAAGGCCCGCAGCAGGGTGAAGTCGGTGAAGCGGACGGGCGCCGGGCCGGTGCGGTGGCCGGCCTCCTGCGCGGTGATCAGCACCACCCCGCCCCCGGGCCGTACGTAGGGCACGTAGGCCCGCAGCAGGCCCTCCACCTGCTCGTCGTCCAGGTGCTCCAGGACGTGCGCGGAGAGCAGCGCGTCGAAGGCGCCGGGGCGGGCGTGCGGGCCGGCCAGGAAGGTGTCGGCGGTGTAAGCGGTGAGGCCGCGGGCCCGGCAGCGGGCCACCGACAGCGGGTCGTGGTCGATGCCGACGCTGCCGGGTGCGCAGCCGGCGAGGGTGTCGCCGCTGCCGCAGCCGACCTCCAGGACGCGTCCGGGGCCGATCCGCCGCAGTTGCCTGCGGTAGGGGGGCCGGGCGGGCAGCAGCCGGGCCAGGCCGCCGCGTTCCCGCAGGGCGGGCAGCCGGGCGGTGGAGGCGGCCGGGGCGGTGCCCGCGGGGCGGTGGGGGCGGGGGGTGCGCGCGGTGCCGGGACCGGGGGCCGCGGCGTCGGGGCTGTCGGTGGCGGCGGAGCTGTCGGTTCGGCCGGGCATCGGGTGCGGTCACCTTCCTGAGGGCGGCGGGTGGTTGCCGGTGTCCGGTGCGCGGGGCGCCGGTCACGCTGTCCCTCGGTCTACGCCATGGCGGGGGGCCGGGCCGGGCCGCCGCACCTTCGCCTCACCCTTTCAGCGCAGACCGGGTGACTGTGCCGCCGATGGACGAGTTGAGGGACGAGTTGGCCGCACCGTCCCGTGGTTCGCCTGTCCGGAAAGGCTTGTCAGCCCATGAAGCCTCGGCTCACCGTCGTCGTCCCGGTCCCTCGCGGCGAAGGGACCGCGCGCAATGTGGAGGAGTGTCTGGAGTCGGTGGCGGCCCAGACGCTGGACGGGCTGGACGTGGTGCTGGTGGACGACGGTCCCGCGGAGGGCCCGCCGGATGCGCCGTGGCGGCGGTTCACCGAGCGGGACCCGCGGTTCCGGGTGGTGCACCACGAGGGCGGCGGGCGCGGCGGGGCGCGCAACGCCGGTGCCCGGCACGCCTATCCGCACACCGGCAATGTGGCGTTCCTCGACACGGACGACGTGCTGCTGCCGCGGGCGTACGAGGATCTGTGCGGGCTGCTGGACAGGTCGGGGGCGGATCTGGCGACCGGCAACGTCTACCGGCTGGGGGCGGCGGGCCGCAGTCAGTCGGCGGACCATCCGGCGGGGCGCGAGACGGTGCTGCGCACCCATGTCACCGAGGACCCGTCGCTGCTGGGCGACGGGTTCGTGCGCAACAAGGTGTTCCGGCGGGCGTTCTGGGACCGGCACGGGTTCGCTTTTCCGGAGGGGGAGTTGTGCGAGGACGCGGCGGTGTCGCTGCCCGCGCACTTCCTCGCCGAGGCGGTGGACGTGCTGCACGAGCACGTCTGCTACTGGCGGCTGCCGGAGGGCGCGGAGCGGCACCGGCCGCCGACGGCGCAGGCGGTGCGGGACCGGTTCGCGGCGGTGTCGCGGATCCGCGGCTTCCTGGACGATCCGGCGCGTCCGGAGCGGAGCCGCCACCTGGCCGCGTACGAGCGGGCGCAGTTGGCGGGCGGGCTGCTGGATCTGGTGGACGCGCTGCCGGGTGCGGCGCCGGACTGCCGTACCGCGTTCCTGGACTGCGCCCGCGACTTCCTGTCCCGGGTGGATACGCAGCTGCTGCGGGCGCTGCCGGTGGAGCTGCGGATGCGCTGGTATCTGATCCGGGCCGGGCGGCTGGCGGATCTGGTGGCGCTGCTGGCGCACGAGGCGCGCAATCCGGCCGGGTTCGCGGTGGCGGGGCCGCCGCTGCGCAAGCGGGCGGTGCTGCCGCCGGAGGTGCCGCTGGAGCTGCCGGCGGGGGTGACGCGGCTTGCGCGGGCCGACTTCCCGGTGCGGGCCGAGGTCCGGGAGGCGGTGTGGCGGGAGGGGGTGCTGGTGCTGCGCGGCTGGGCGTATCTGCGCAATCTGCCCGCGGCGGCCCGGCACAGCTATCTGCGGACGGCGGTGCTGACGTGCGGGCGGCGGCGGGTCCTGCTGCCGCTGCGGCCGGTGCTGATGCCGGAGGCGACCGCGGGGTCGGGGCAGGAGCTGCACTGCTACGACTGGTCGGGTTTCGAGCTGCGGCTGGATCCGGCGCGGCTGCGGCGGGGCGGGAGCTGGGAGGAGGGCGACTGGTCGGTGGGGGTGCTGCTGGCGTCGTCGGGGGTGGTGCGGGCGGCGGCGCTGGGTGCGCCGGAGAGCGGGTCGGGGGCCGCGCCGGGTGCGTACGAGGCCGGTGACGGTGTGCGGATCGCGCCGGGGTATGCGGACGGGCGGCTGCGGTTGTCGGTGGTCCGGCGGGTGCGGTGGCTGGCGGGGCCGCCGGTGGCGGCGGCCGGGGCGGTGGAGCTGACGGTGGTGGCGCCCGGGCCGGCGCCGGCGGCGCTGCGGCTGACGCATCAGGGGACGGGCACGGTGGTGACGTTTCCGGTGGAGAACGCCGAACCAGCGGAACCGGCCGAACCGGCCGAACCAGGGGAGCCGGGTGCGGCGGCGGGCGGTGGGGGCGGTCGGCTCACCGTCCGGGTGCGGTGCGATGCGCTGGACGCGGCCCGGCCCGCCCGGGACGGCGGGCCGGGTGTGCTCGCGCCGCCGCACACCGAGACCTGGGCGGCGGAACTGGTGCCGGCGGACGGCGCCGCCGGCCCGATCGGCTGCCCGCCCGATACCGCGCCGTTCACCCAACCGCTGCCGCACGGGCGGGAGTTGGTGGTGGCGGCCACCCCGGGCGGCGATCTGGTGCTGCACGACCGCATCCCGCAGCCGTACGTGGACCGGGTGGTGTGGCGGGCGGACGGCACGCTGCTGATCGCGGGGGTGCTGCCGGACGCCGCGCCGCTCGCGCCGGAGCTGCTCCTCCGGCACACCGCGCACACCGTCGAGGCGGCGTTCCCCGCGGTCCACGACGAGGGCCGGTTCCACTGCGCGCTGCCGCTGGCCGCGCTCCCCTCGTGCGCCGGGGAGCTGCCGCTGCGCGAGGGCCGCTGGACGCTGCACCTGCGGGAGCAGGGTGCGCCGGGCTCGCCGCCGGCCGTGCCGGTGCGCTTCGCGCCGTCGGTGCTGGACGGGCTGCCGGCGTCCCGTACGGTGCGCGGCAAGCCGTTCGTCCTGGACCGGGTGCGGGGCGACGAGGCGTTCGTGGCGGCCGGTCCGGCGCTGCCGGCCACCGACCGGGGCCCGTACCGGCGGCGGGTGCTGCGCGAGCAGCACTATCCGCTGCACCGCTCCCGCCCGTTGCGCGACACCGTCCTCTACAGCAGCTTCGGCGGCCGGGCGTACGGGGATTCGCCGCGCGCCGTCCATGAGGAGCTGGTGCGGCGGGGGATGGATGTGGAGCATCTGTGGGCGGTGCGGGACGCGCAGTCCGCGGTGCCGCCGACGGCGCGGGCGGTGGTGGTGGGCAGTGCGGCGTGGCACGGTGCGCTGGCGCACAGCCACTGGATCGTGACGAACACGCATCTGCCGCGCTGGTTCGTGCGCCGGGCGGGGCAGCGGGTGATCCAGACCTGGCACGGCACCCCGCTCAAGCGGATCGGGGCCGATCTGGCGGGCACGCTGTGCGCGGGGCTGGCGCATCTGGCGCCGCGTCCGCGGCTCGGCCGGCAGTGGAGCGTGCTGCTGTCGCCGAACGCGGCGAGCACGCCGGTGCTGCGGTCCGCGCTGGGCTACTCCGGCAAGCTGCTGGAGACCGGCCTGCCGCGGACCGACGCGCTGCATACCGCGCACCGCGACGAGGTGGCCGCCGCGGTGCGCGCACAACTGGGCGTCGAGCCCGGCCGGCGGGTCGTCCTGTACGCCCCCACGCCCCGCGACGACATGGCGTACGACGCGTCGCACCACCGGCTGCATCTGCCGCTGGACCTGGAGCTGGCCCGCGGCGCCCTGGCCGACGACCATGTGCTGCTGGTGCGCAGCCATCCGCTGGTCGCCGACCGGCTGCCCGCGCACCACGCCCCGTTCGCGGTCGACGTCTCCGCGTACCCGGACGCGACCGAGCTGCTGCTGGCGGCCGATGTGCTGGTGACCGACTACTCGTCGCTGGCCGCGGACTTCGCCAACACGGGCCGCCCGATGCTGTTCCTGACGCCGGACCTGGCGCACTACCGGGACACGCTGCGGGGTTTCTCCCTGGACTTCGAGGCGCGGGTGCCCGGTCCGCTGCTCTCCTCCACGGGTGAACTGGTCGACGCGCTGGGCGATCTGCCGGCGGTCGGCCGGGCGAGCGCGGAGGCGTACGCGGACTTCCGGGAGGCGTTCTGCCACCTGGACGACGGGGGTGCGGCGGGCCGGGTCGCGGAGCTCCTGCTGGAGTGAGCGGCGCGGTGCGCCCCGTGCGCGCGTCCGGATCGGCATCACCGGGCGCCCGCGTCGTTACAGCTTGTGCAGGCGCCGTTGCGGATCCGTCCCCGCGGTCGCGGCCCGGCCCGGCCGCGGCGTCCGGCAGGCCGGTCACGGTCGGCAATGTGGCGAAGAAGGGAGGTGCTCGGTGCAACCGCTCGGCGGGATTCGCCCTCTCACCCTGAAGAACTGGGTCCGATCCCGCTCGCGCCAAGAGCTGCTGTCGACACGGAATGTAGATTTAGTGACTGTGAATGAAGCCCTTGAGCCACAGCCTGGGCCCACCCTCACGCCCGACGCGCCGGTCAGTGTCGTCGTCATCGCGTTCAACGATGCCGGTCACGTCGCCGACGCGGTGCGCTCCGCGCTCGCGCAGGGAGAGTCGGTCGGCGAGGTGATCGCGGTGGACGACGCCTCCACCGACGGCACCGGCGCCGCGCTGGACGCCCTCGCCCGCAGCGAGCCCCGGGTGCGGGTCATCCACCGCGGCGAGAACAGCGGCGGCTGCGGCTCCCCGCGCAACGACGGCGTGCGCGCCGCCACCGGCCGCTTCGTGATGTTCCTGGACAGCGACGACGTGCTGCCGCCGGGTGCGGTCGACGCGCTGCGCTCCGCGGCGCTGCGGCACGGCGCGCCGGTGGCCGCCGGTGCCTGCGTCCGCCGTGAGCTGCCCGCCCGCCGCGACGTCCCCTGGCAGCCCGGGCTCTACCGCGAGCCGGCCGTGTACGACACCCCCGACGCGGCTCCGCAGCTGGTCCACGACACCCTCTGCGTCAACAAGCTCTATGCGCGCACGTTCCTCACCGAGCACGCGATCGCCTTCCCCGAAGGCCGGTTCACCTACGAGGACTTCGTGTTCACCGCGCAGGTGCTGGCCGCGGCGCCGAAGATCGCGGTGGTCCCGGACACCGTCTACGTCTGGCACGTCCGCCGCTCCGCCGCCAAGCAGTCGATCTCCCTGGACCGCAAGGACGTCGCCAACTGGGAGTCCCGTATCGCGGCGCACCGCACCGTGCTGCGGATCCTCCGGGACGCCGGCCACAAGGCGCTGGCGCACGCCGCCGCCACCAAGTTCCTCGACCACGACCTGCGGATGTACGTCCGCGAGCTGCACACCCGCGGCGCCGACTACCGCACCGAGTGGTGGCGGCTGACCCGCGACCACCTGGCGGCCTTCGAGGAGCCGGAGCTGCGCGCCGCCCGCGCCCCGGCCCGTTGGCTCGCCCGGGTCGTCCTGGCCTCCCCCGCGCCCCGCGACCTGGAGCGGCTGACCCAGCTCGCGGGCCGTCCCGGCCGCCTGCTGCCCCCGTACGCCCGGGACGGCGACGGCCGCCCCGTCTGGTCCGCCGATCTGCCCGAGGTCCCGCTGGACGGCCTCGCCGGGGACCGCGACGAAGCCGGCGACGAAGACGGCTCCGGGGCCGGGGAGGGGGAGCCCGCCCGGCTGCCGGTGGCCATCGACGCCGAACCGGTCGTCGGCGCGTCCCGCAGCGTGCTCCGGCTCCGGGTGCACGACCTGTACGGCCGGCTGGCCGCCGCCGGGCCCGCGCGCATCGGCGTCGAGCTGCTGCGCCGCCGCGACGACTGCCCCGGCCCGGTCCGCACCGCCGCCCTCACACCCGCCGCCGACGGCTCCTCCTGGACCGCCGAGGTGGTGCTGGACCTCGCCCCGCTCACCGCGCTGCCCGGCGCCCGCCCGGCCGACCCCGAGCCGTGGGACCTGATGGCCGAGCTGACCTGCGACGACGGCACCACGCTGCGCGCGTCCCTGCGCGCCGTGGGCCCGGGTCTGCGCCGCCACGTACTGCCCAGCCCCCGCCAGATGGTGCTGCTCGCCCAGCCCTACGCGACCACCGGCGGCGCCCTGGCGCTCCGCGTCGCCTCCGGCCCGCGCAGCGTCTGGCGGATCGCCGCCCGCCGGCTGCACCGCTGACCCCGTCCGCTCCTGCTGTTGACCCCTCTGCCTAGGATTGGCCCTATGTCTTACTTGATCACGGGCGGTGCCGGCTACATCGGCTCCCATGTCGTACGGGCCCTGCGGCAGGCCGGCGAGACGGTCGTCGTCCTCGACGACCTGACGACGGGCGTGCGCGCCCGGGTCCCCGAGGACGTCCCCCTGGTCGTCGGCTCGACGCTGGACCGCGCGCTGCTCGACGCCACCATCGCCGAGCACGGCATCACCGATGTCGTCCACCTGGCCGCCAAGAAGCAGGTCGGCGAATCCGTCGACCTGCCGCTCCACTACTACCGGGAGAACGTCCACGGTCTCCAGACGCTGCTGGAGGCCATGGCCGCCGGCGGTGTGGGCCGGTTCGTGTTCTCCTCCTCCGCCGCGGTCTACGGCATGCCCGACGTGGACCTGGTGACGGAGGAGACCCCGTGCGTGCCGATCAACCCGTACGGCGAGACCAAGCTCGTCGGCGAGTGGATGGCTCGCGCCGCGGGCCGGGCGCACGGCATCAGCACCGCCTGCCTGCGCTACTTCAACGTCGCCGGCGCGGCCACCCCCGAGCTGGCCGACACCGGGGTCTTCAACATCGTCCCGATGGTCTTCGAGAAGCTCACCGAGGGCGCCGCCCCGCGGATCTTCGGTGACGACTACGACACCCCCGACGGCACCTGCATCCGCGACTACATCCACGTCGCGGACCTCGCCGACGCCCATGTCGCCGCCGCCCGCAAGCTCGCCGAGCCCGGCCCGGTCCGCGATCTGACCCTCAACATCGGCCGCGGCGAAGGCGTGTCGGTCCGCGAGATGGTCGCGCTGATCGCCGAGATCACCGGCTACGAGGGCGTCACCCCTGAGGTCACCCCGCGCCGCCCCGGCGACCCGGCCCGCGTGGTCGCCGCCGCCGACCGCATCGCGGACGAACTGGGCTGGAAGGCCCATTACGACGTCCGCGACATGATCACCTCGGCGTGGGCGGGCTGGCAGCACCACCACCCGGAGGCCCGGCAGGGCTGACGGCAGCACCGAGAGCAGCGTTCCGGCCCCGTCCGCCGGCCACTCCCCGTGAGGGCCGGCGGACGGGGCCGTTCCGCAGGCGGCCCCGCGCCGACCCGCTCAACTCACCGTCAGCGCCGAGCCGTTGTGGACCGTGACGCGTACGGGGCCGGCGCCGGGATCCGGGGCGTAGCGCGGATAGGCGCCCCCGCTCACCTGCATCCGCACCCGGTGCCCGGCGGCGAAGCGGTGCGCGGTGGAGCCCATCGGCACCGTGATCTCCACGGGCTCCCGCCCCGCCTCCGCCGCCTCCCCCACGTCTCGCAGCCGCACCAGCCCGTCGCACACGTTGACCGACCGGCCCTGCGCGTCCACGTCGCACAGCCGCGCGAAGACATCGGCGGGTCCGCCGCCCTCGACGGTGAGCCGCAGCCGCGCCGCGACGGGGCCGAGGACGTCCACGGGCCCGGTCAGCGGCTCGCCGGTGAACGTCAGCACGTCCTCCCGGGCCTCCAGCGCGCGGTTGTCGCGGGGCCCGGCGCCCCGGGAGACCAGCGGCCCGCCGAGCGACGGGGGCGGCGCGGCCGGGTCGTACCGGAAGGACGCCGGCGGCACGGAGCCCGCCGGGGCCTGCCGCACGAGCCGCCCGCCCGGGGCCGGGAACCAGGAGTTCACCCGGTCCGGGGCCGGCGGCCAGTCCGCAAGGTCCCGCCATGCCTCCCGCTCGCCGCCGACGTGCACCCGTACGCGGGTGGGGCGCAGCCCGGACCGGTCCCCGCACAGGTGCGCCCGCAGCCAGCCGAGGCTCTCGGCGAACACCTCGGGCCAGCCCTGCTGCAACGCCGAGTGGTGCGTCCAGGGGCCGGCGAGCAGCGCGGTGTCGCACCCGGCCCGCCGCAGCCGCCCGAACTGCGCCAGGGCCTGCCCGGCCAGCACGTCGTGCCACCCGGTGATCAGGGCGGTGGGCACGGTCAGCCGCTCCGCCACCGCCGCCATGGACGCCCCGCGCCAGTACGGGTCGTCGGCGTCCGGATGCGCCGACACCTCGGCCAGCCACGGCACTTCACCCATCAGACCCGCCACGGACGAGGCGTCCGCCCCGCGCAGCCCGCGCCCCAGCCGCAGCGCCGCGCGCAGGAAGGGCACCGTCCCGCGGTGCTGGTAGGTCATACCGATGCCGGTGACGAGGGCGTTCTCCAGGTGGAAGGCCCCGCCCCCGTGGAAGTACGCGGCCGGGTCGTGGAGCCCGACCTGGACCACCATCGCCCGCAGTTCCGGGGGCGGTTCGGCGGCCAGCGCCCACTGCGTGTACCCCAGGTAGCTCGGCCCGATCGTGCCCAGCACACCGGTGAACCACGGCTGCTCCCGCAGCCACGCCACCGCCGCCCGGCCGTCCGCGGCCTCGTTGCGCCACAGATGGAACGCGCCGCCCGATCCCCCGGTCCCGCGGCAGCTCTGCACCACCACATGGAACCCCTGCTCGGCGAAGAGGATCCCGTAGAGCGGCGACCACGGCAGCCCCCGCCCGTACGGGGAGCGCACCAGCAGCGTGGGGAACTCGCCCTGCGCGCACGGGAAGTAATGGTCCGTCAGCAGCGGGCTGCCGTCGGCGGCCGGCGCCACCAGCCCCCGCTCGCACCCCACCGTGTACCGCCCGGCGGGCACCTTCCGCCATGCCGCCCGCATCCACCGCGACGCCCGCGGCGGCCTCCCGCCCCCCACCCGACCGTTCATCGCCGTCCCCCTCCACCGGAGCCATTCTCGTACTACGTACGAGAATAACCGATGCGCGAAGGGCTGCTTGGATGGGACGGATCGGATGGGACGGACGGCTCACGAGCCGGACCGACGAGAGAGGAACACCGAGCCCGTGCCCGCACCCCGCGGCGACCGGCCGCAGGCCGCGCCCGTCGACCCCGAGCAGCTCTGGCCGGCGGCCGACCGGCCCCGGCGCGGGCGCCGCCCCGCCTTCAGCCGCGAGGCGATCACCGCGGCGGCCGTCGCACTCGCCGACGCCGAGGGACTCGACGCGGTCACCATGCGGCGCGTCGCCGCGCAGGTCGGCGCCGGCGTGATGTCGCTCTACAGCTACGCGCCCGACAAGGAGACGCTGCTGGAGCTGATGGTCGACCACGTCTCCGCCGAACTCCCCTTGACGGACCCGCTCACCGGCGACTGGCGCACCGACCTCAAGCACCTCGCCCGGCTCCAGCGCGCCCACATGCACCGGCACCCGTGGCTACCGGCCGCCCTGAGCGCCCGCCGGACGCTCGGCCCGCACACCCTGGCCTTCCTGGAGCGCGCCCTGGCCGCCCTCCGCCCCACCGGGCTGGACGGCGCCGCCAAGCTGGAGGTCTTCAGCCTGCTCACCGGCTTCGTCGCCTCGTACGTCGGCCACGAACTCACCCGGTCCGCCGACCGCTCCCCCGACCGCGCCGCCGCCGAGGCCCGCTACCTCGCCGCCGTCGCCGCCGACGGCCACCACCCGGAACTCGCCGCCGCCCTCGCCGCCCCGGGCCGCCCACCGACGCCGGAGACGGCCTTCGCCCGCTTCCTGGACCGGCTGGTGGACGGGCTGGACACGGAACCCGGGGCGGGCGGGAGCGAGGTTCTCAGCCCGCCGTGACCTGCCGCCAGGGGCGGACGAAGTCGTGCAGGGCCCGCCGCGCGACCGGGGCGATCACCGGCGTGCCGGCCGGGGTCCCGGCGGGGTGGAGCAGATGGTCGAGTCCGGGCAGGACCCGCAGTCCGGGACCCGTAGTGCGGGCGGCGGCCAGGGCCGCCAGCAGAGCCGGCGTGGTGCGGCACGGCACGTTGGTGTCGGCCGTGCCGCAGGTGACGAGCGTACGCGTGCCGTGCGCGACGCCCCGGGCGACGGACGGCGGGTGGACGGCGTCGTCACTGCGGACGAAGTCCGCGTTGACCGGGCCGAACATGCCGTTGAGGAGGGCGGACAGGGACGGCAGCAGCCCCGAGGTGTCCACCGGGCGCCCGGCACGGAAGTCCGCGATGGCGCGGGCCACGCCCTTCTTGTTCAACTGCGCCTGCCGCACCGTGAGTTGCCCGGCCGCGACCGCCCGGTCCAGGCCGGCCGCCAGCTGGTCGTCGAGCATGTCCAGCAGCCGCAGGTCCTGCGGGGCGATCAGCGCGAGCCCGGCGGGCTTCGCCTGCACGGCGCGGTCGACGAGCAGGGCCTGAAGGCCGCCCTCGCTGTGCCCGACCACGAGCAGCGCGTGCGGGTCGGCTTCCGGCCGGGCACGCAGGGCGTTGTACGCGGCCACGGCCTGGCGGGTGTAGGCGGCCATGTCGGGCGCACTGTGCCGCCCGCCCAGCCCCGTACGCCCGGTGCCGTACTTGTCGAACCGCAGGCTCATCACGCCGTCCTCGCCGAGGACACCCGCCATCAGGGCCAGGGTGTGCGGGGTGAAGCCGCCCGGCTCGTCGCCGTTGCGGTCGGTCGGGCCGCTGCCGGGGATCAGCAGCGCCGCGGCCAGCCTGCGGCCCGCGTGGTGGGCGGGTATGTGCACCGTGCCGTAGGCGGTGGTGCCGTCCGCGGTGAAGCGGACCTCACGGTCCACGGCCGGGACGAGGTCGGCTCGGGGAGCCGCGGACGCCGTGTCCGCGGCGGCACCCAGCACCGGCCCGGCAGTGGCGACGGCGACCGCCGCCATGAGCACGGCGAGCATCCTGCCGCGCCGGCGGTTGTGTAAACGCATGGGACCTCCCTGTCGGTTGAGGCGATGAGAAACGAGAAGTGAAGCGAACGATGAAGTGAACAGCGGGGGGGGCGGAGGGGACGGTGGCACGCCGGTCGCGGGCTCGCCGAACACCGCGGCACCCGCCCGGCCGGACTCCGCCCCCGCAGAACAGCGCAGGACCGGCCACGGCCAACTCCCCTCCCCCGTCACCTTGTTATAGCTTTTATAGAACAAAGCGCGTTGCCGTGGCGCGGGAAAGGCGTCAAGAACGCGACAAGGGTGCAGCCCACTCCGGGCGCTGCGCCGCGCGTCGGCTCAACGCCCGGAGTGGGCCGAGGGATCGAACGCACTCAGGCGCACCCATGAACCGGGAAACATCCCCGACACCGCGCGCCGTGTCACGCGTCGAAGTCGTACTCCAGGATGTAGGAGGCGGCATCGAGCGTCATTTCGTTGACCTCGACGGGGCGGCTCTCGTTGGCGAAGGCCGTCCGGCAGACGAGGATCACCGGTGTGCCCGCGGAGATGCTCAACCGCGCCGCCTCGTCCTTCGTGGGCATGCGTGAGCGGATTTCCTCGCGGAAGTGCACCGGCTTGCAGCCGAGTTCGGCAAGGCGGGCGTAGGTACCGCCCGGCCCCGTGTCCTCCCGGGTGAGGGCGGAGCCCGCGACCAGAGACGTGGCGAGACAGCTCGTCGCGAGCAGAACGGGCTTGCCGTCCCACACGAATCGCCGGCGCCGCACACATACGGTGTCCCCGTCAACCAGGTCCAGAACCCGCCCGATCCGCTCCGGTGCCTCTTCTTGCGACACCGTCACCTGGTCCACCACCAGAGTGCGGTCCTCGGCGTCGGCAGACCAGATCGACCGGCCGACTCCCCACCGCTCCTGGGACAACCGCTGGATGCCCCGGCGCCTCAGCGGGCGGAATGCCCGGACGAACACTCCAGCGCCCTTGCGCGACTCGGCCACTCCTTCGTTCCGGAGGACTCCCAATGCCTGGCGGGCCCCGGCCCGCGCCTTGGTCCGCGCGGCGTTGGCGGCCTGGGGCCTACGCAGCGTCGAGGACAGCGGCGTTCTGATCGTCACGGAACTCGTCGCCAATGCCGCCCGGCACACCAGCACTCGTGCCGTGCGCGTGACCATCACGCGACCGGCCGAGACATCCGTCCGCATCGCAGTCGCCGACAAATCCCAGCGCGCCCCCGAATTCGCGGTGGCGGGTGACAGCGGCGAGACCGGGCGCGGCCTGGCAGTCATCGACGCCCTGTCGTGTCGATGGGGCACCGACCGGCTCCCTTGGGGAAAACGCGTCCGGGCCGAGCTGGCGTATGCAGCCAACTCTTGATCACCGAGGACTCACCGCTCGTTCGCCCTTATGTTGCTGCGGCGCCGGGCGGAACCGGCAATCGACGCCAACTCGCAGTCGAACTCGTAGCGTTGGGCGCCGGATGTCCGCACGCCCGCGTGAGTGCGACCGTCCCGGCCGTCACCCCCACCGCCATCGCTTCGCCGGCACCGTGAGGCGCAGTGGGCCGGTGCCGTCCGGGGAGCGGACCGGGAGTTCGCGGCGGAGGGAGCCGGCGGTGAGGCGGAGGGCGACGCGCCAGGTGCCGGGCGGGCCGCCGCGGAGGACGGAGTGGGCGCGGTAGCGGTCGCCGGCGGCGCGTTCGACGGTGGTGCGCAGGGCGACGGTGCGGGTGGCGTCGCGGAGGACCAGCTGGAGGTCGGCGTCGGCGGGGCAGCCGGGAAGGGTGAGGTCCGCGTCGAGCGTGGTGCGGCCGGAGCGGGTGCGGGTGGCCCGGCCGTGCAGGTCCGCGCCGAGCGGGCGGCGGGCGCCGTCGTGGTCCAGGTCGAGGTGGAGGTGGCCGTGCGGCGTGGAGAGGAAGAGGGCGGCGACGGTGGGGCCTTCGGGGCCGTGGCTGATGATGTGCGGCGCGAGGTCGGTGCCCTCCTCCCCTGCCTCGGGGCAGAGCCAGGCTTCCCGCCGTACACCGGAGGCCTCGGGACGCGCCCCGGGTCTCTCGCCGGGGGCCCCGGGTCTCTCGTCGGACGTTGCGGGCCGCGGGCCCGCCGGGGTGGCGGGCTGTGCGTCGTGGTCCAGGGCGGTGACCGCGACCTTCAGTCCCCAGATGCCGTCGGCCAGTGGTTCGCCGAGTGCCGCGGTCGCCGGGTCGAGGGCGGCGTGCCAGTGGCCGTCGGCGTGGTCGGCGCGGACGGTGAGCTGGGCACCGCTGCGGCGGAGGAGGACGTCGACGGTGTCGGCGCCGAGGGCGGGGAGGGTGGCGGTGCCGTGGAGGTGGAGGACGCCGCCGACCCAGGCGACGCCGGTCAGGCGCTGCTGTATGCCGATGCGGTCGGTGAGGTCGTAGAGGGCGTCCGGTATGGAGTGGCCGGGGTCGCGGAAGTAGGGGTAGGGGGCGTAGGCGCGGCCGTCGGTGATGCGGGGCGGGCCGGGTTCGGCGCCGGTGCCGGTGTCGGCGCCGATGATCGCGGCGAGTTCGGTGTCGAGGCCGGCGCGCAGGCAGTGGGCGCGCAGCCGGAGCCGGGGCGGGAGGGCGGCGAGGACGCCGTCGGTGAGGTAGCGCTCCACGAGGGGGCGGGCGGCGTCGGCCATGGCGCGCCGGCCGGCCTCGTCGCGGGCGAGGTAGGCCGCCGCGAACGGCATGAGTATCTCGCCGTGGAAGTGCCGGACCATGAGCTTGTCGCGGTCCGGGCCGGGCGGGACCTCGGCGGCGAGGTCTTCGAGGACGGTGCCGATGTAGCCGAGGTATTCGGGCCAGTCGAGGTCCTGGCGGGAGGCGTTGCTGTCGTCCTCGCGGCCGTACAGGTAGTAGCAGTCGTAGTCGGCGTGGACCGAGACGGTGCCGGCGCGGAGCAGGGCGGTGATGCCGAAGGGCAGGTCCTCGCCGAGCAGCCGGCCCTCGACGAAGCGCAGGTGGTGTTCCTCGATGAAGGAGCGGCGGAAGAGCTTGTAGGCGGCCAGGGTCCAGTAGACGGGTGAGTCGAAGACCGAGACGCGGGCGGAGGAGGTGCGCAGGTCGACGGGGGCGCCGCGGCCCCCCGCACCGACGATGCGGCCGTAGACGATGTCGGAGCCGTGCTCCTCGGCCGTCCGGATGAGGCGGTCCAGCGCCTCGGCGCCGAGGTGGTCGTCGGAGTCGAGGAAGAAGACGTAGTCGCCGGTGGCGCGGTCCAGGCCGGCGTTGCGGGGCCGTCCGGCGCCGCCGGAGGCCGGCTGGTGGACGACGGTGAGGTTGGGGTGGGTGCGGGCGGCCTCGTCGAGCCAGGCGGCGCTGTCGTCGGTGGAGCCGTCGTCGACCGCGATGATCTCGATGCGGCGCTGGTCGAGCGTCTGGGTGAAGACCGAGCCGAGGCTGCGGTCGAGGTAGCGGTGGGTGTTGTGGACCGGCACGATCACAGTGACGGCCGGCGCCTCGGGGGCCGGGCCGGTACGGGCCTCGGTGGCGGGGTGGTCGGAGTTGTCGGACACGGGAACCGTGGCCTCCGTTCGTTTCCTGCAGGTCCTCGCCCTACCCCGCCCCCACCGGAGTAAAACGGACTAATGAGACATCAAGCTATATAACGGTGGTGGACTGTCCGCCGACTTGGAGGAGTGCCGGTGAACCCGACGCCTTCCGCACCCCAAGAGGGGGTCCGGGCCCGGAAGGTTGCCCGGGTGCTGCCCATCGGGGGGAGCGCCACACCGGCGGGCGGGGCGCTGCGACGAGCGGCGTCACCGGGGCTCGCGGCGCTGCTGTCCATGGGGGCGTACTGCCTGGCACTGGCGGCCGACGGCAGCTATCCGCTCGGCGCGCGCTCCCGTGCCGTCAACGATCTGGGCAACCAGTTCGTGCCGTTCCATGCCCGGCTGTGGGACCTGATGCACGGGACCGCGCACGGCGACCTGTTCTTCAATTGGGGCAGCGGGTACGGCGTCCCGTTCCTGGCGGATTTCTTCACGTATCTCATGAATCCGTTCTCCTGGCTCGTGGGGCTGTTCCCGCGGGCGCTGGTGGACCTTCCGGTGTTCCTGGTGACGCTGCTGAGCATCGGGCTGGGCGCCGCGCTGATGACCGTCCTCCTGGGGCGGCTGCATCCGGGGTCCGGCGTGCTGCGGGCGCTGCTGGCGGTCGGGTACGGGCTGTGCGCCTGGGTGCTGAACGACGGGTACGCCGATCCGATGTGGATGTGGGGGCTGGTCTCGCTGCCGCTGACCGGCATCGCGGCGGACTGGTGCCTGCGGCGGGTGCGGTGGGTGGCGGGCACGCTGCTGGTCGCCGCCGCCTGGGCGGGGAACTTCTACACGGCGGCGATGGCCACCCTGGCGACCGGGCTCGTGCTGGCGCTCCGGCTGGCGACGGCCCGCGGTCTGCCGCCGGGCGGCCGGCTGCGGGTGCTGGGGCGGGCCGCCTCCATGACGGGCGTCGGCGTGCTGCTCGCGGCGCCGGTGCTGACCGTCACGCTCAAGGCGAGCCGGGCCGCCCAGCCGCCGCCCGAGGCGGTCTACCGGGGCCGGCCGCCGCTGGCGGACCAGCTGGCGCAGCTGCTGCCCGGCGGGCACGGCGGGGAGCCGGCGCCCAACATCTTCATCGGGGTGCTGGGGCTGCTGCTGGTGGCGGCGTTCCCGTTCGTGCGGGCGGTGCCGGTGCGGACGCGGATCGGGTGGACGGTGCTGGCGGCGGCGATCGGCGCCTCGTTCGTCTGGAAGCCGACGATCCTGCTGTGGCACGGCTTCGCGCTGCCCAACGGGAGCGCGTACCGCGCCGCTTTCGTCCTCAGCGGGGTGCTGGTGATGATCGCCTGGCTGGCGCTGGCGCATCGGCCGCGGGTCCGGGAGCTGGCGGCCGGGGCGGCGCTGGTGGCGGTGCTGGCGTGGTGGTGCCGCGGCCAGGGGGCGGTGGGTCCGTCGACCTGGATCGTGGTGGCGGGCGGCGCCGCGGTGACGCTGGGGCTGCTGACGGGGCTGGCGCGGGGCGAGCGGGGTGAGCGGGGCGAGCCCCGCGGCCGGACCGCCCTCACCGCCGCGCTGGCCGGCACCGTTCTGCTCGGATCGGCGTACACCGCGTTCTCCGTGACGGCCGTCCGGGACAAGATCCCGTTCTTCCGGCCGAAGCTGACGCTGACCGCGGGGGCGCTGGCCACCCGGCGGGGGCTGGCCGCCCGGGACGACTGGCCGCGCTCCCGTACGGATCCGGGGCCGCACGAGTTCGCCAACAACGATCCGCTGCTGATCGGCGGCGAGGGCGGCGCGTACTACAGCAGCTATGTGCCCGCGGCCACCGCCCGCGCGCTGCACGGCCTGGGCGCCGGCTGGTACATCCGCGGGCGGCACGCGCTGAGCTTCGAGGACCCGGTGGGGCAGGTGCTGATGGGGATCAGCAGCCACCTCGCGGAGCCGCCGGGGGGCGGGCCGCGCGGCCGGTACACGGTGCGGCGCGGGCGGCCGGCGCCGCTGCTGACCGTCCGGCGGGGCCCGCTGCCGGGGTCGGGCAGCGGCCCGGACACCGTCTTCGCCCGCCAGGAGCGGGCGCTGGGCGCCGCCGTCTACGAGGTGCCGCGGCTGACGCCCGCCGGGGGCCCGGCCCCGCAGCGGGCCCCCGGCGGCTGGACGCTGCCGCCGGTGCCGCGGCCCGCGGCGCGCGGCGGGAAGGCGGGCCCGGAGGACGCGGGGACCGTCTTCACCGCGCGGTGCGCCCCGGGCGGCACCGCCGTCTGGTACGCGCCGTGGTTCACCGGTGAGGTCAGCGGGCTGGGCGTGACCACCAGGGGCGACGGGCGGTGGGACGTGACGGCGAACCCGGTGCGGCAGCTGGGCACGGTGCCGGCCGACGGCACGCTGTCCGTACGGTTCACCGGGCACGGCCGGCAGTACGTCCCGGAGCATGCGCTCGGCTGCGTAGCGCCGGACCGGCTGGCCGCGGCGGTGCGGGCCGCGCGGGGACCCGTCGCGCTCACCGCAGGCGGGCACACGCTGGCCGCCGTGCTACCCCGGGGCAGCGGCGGTACCGCCGTTCTCGCAGTGCCCGCCGTTGCCGGATGGGGCTGTTCGGTGGACGGCGGGCCGGTCCGCGCGCCCCGGTCCTTCGGCGGGCTGATGGCCGTCCCGCTGGGCCGGGAGGCGGCCCGGCTGTCGTGCTCGTACGTCCCGCCGGGCCTGAAACAGGGGCTGGCGGCGAGCGGAGCGGGGGTGCTGGTGCTCATCGCGGTGGCCGCCGGGGCCGCCCGCCGGACGCGTCGGCGCCCCTATACCACTGATTCGCCTGAATCATGACATTTCGCCTGATTCGTAGAATTGACTCCCAGGGGATGGCCCTCGACCGTCCCCTGGTCCCCGGCGAAAAGGCCCGCCCATGAAGCTCTCGATCGTCGTCCCCTGCTACAACGAAGAAGCCGTCATAGGCCGTTTCGACGAACAGCTCCGCACGGTCCTCGGCGACCTCGCGGTGGACTACGAGCTGTGCTACGTGGACGACGGCAGCTTCGACGGGACCCTCCCCCGGCTGCGCGCCCTGGCCCACCAGCACCGCGCCACCACCCGCTACCTCTCCTTCAGCCGCAACTTCGGCAAGGAGCCGGCGATGCTGGCCGGCCTCAAGGCGGCCACCGGCGACGCGGTGATCATCATGGACGCCGACCTCCAGCATCCGCCCGAACTCATCGAGAGGATGCTCGACCTCTACCAGCTCGGCCACGACCAGGTGATCGCCAAGCGCAGCCGGGACGGCGACCGGCGGCTGCGCACCGCCCTGAGCCGCCTGTACTACCGCGCCGTCAACACCTGGGTGGATGTCGAACTCGTCGACGGCGCGGGCGACTTCCGGCTGCTGTCGCGCAAGGCGGTGGACGCGCTGATCTCGCTGCCCGAGTACAACCGCTTCTCCAAGGGGCTGTTCTCGTGGATCGGCTTCGAGACCGTCACCTTCGACTACCGCAACGCCGCCCGGAAGGCCGGCGAGACGAAGTGGCGGTTCGGCTCGCTGATCAACTACGGCATCGACGGGATGATCTCGTTCAACTGCCGCCCGCTGCGCGCCGCCATCTACACCGGGCTCAGCCTGGCGTCGCTCGCCACCCTCTACACCTTCTGGGTCATCGGCTCGGCCGTCGCCGGCGGGGTCACCGCGCCCGGCTATGTGACGCTGGTGGCCATCATCGTGGGCCTGGGCGGGCTCCAGATGGTGATGCTCGGGCTGATCGGCGAGTACATCGGGCGGATCTACTACGAGACCAAGCGGCGCCCGCACTTCCTGGTCAAGGAGAGCGACGGCGCGCTGCCCACCGCCGCCCCGGCGCATGCGCCCACGCCGTCCGGCAACGCCGCCGTCGGCTCGCGGACCGGCTGATGCGCGGTCTGCCCGCGACGGTCCCGTGGGGCCAGGTGCTGCGGTTCACCGCGGTCGGCGGTGTCAACACCGCGACGTTCTACGCCTGTTACCTGCCGCTGCACCGGCTGCTGCCGTACTTCGCGGCGTACACGGCGGCCTTCGTCCTGAGCCTGGTCTGCTCGTTCCTCCTCCACACCTACTTCACCTACCGCACCCGCCCCACCTGGAAGAAGTTCCTGCTCTTCCCGCTGACCCAGGTCACCAACTACGCGGTGCAGAGCGCGGGCCTGGTGGCGCTGGTGAGCTGGCTGGGGATGGACAGCACGGTGGCGCCGCTGGTGGCGGCGCTGCTGGCCATCCCCGCCACCTTCGTCGTCTCCCGGCGGATCCTGCGGCCCCCGGCCCGCACGGCCGGCGCGGACGCGCGGCCGGATCAGGCGGATCAGCCGGACCAGGCTGACCAGGTGAAGCAGGCGGATCACGGGGAATCACCGCCGCCGGTCCGCTCCAGCGAACCGGCCTGAGCCCGCCAGCCCTGGAACGGCGCGGTCTGCCCCCTCGTCTTCTGCCGGGCCGCGTACAGCCGGCCGTCGTTGCCCAGCGCGACCAGGACGGCCCGCCCGCCCGCGTCCGGGGCGACGCCGGCCGCCGCCGAGTGCGCCAGCCTGCAGCGCTGCCAGGGCTTCGGGGCGGCCTGCGCCAGCGCCACCCGTACGTCGCCGGCGTCGTCCCGGGCCGCCAGCACCATCCGGTCGTCGGGCCCGACCGGCGCCAGCGCCACCCGCCCGTAGCCGCCGACCCGCTCGCACTGCGCGGACACCCGCCAGCCGCCGGGCGCCCGCTGCCGCTCGGCGATCAGCACCTGCGCCGTCTCCGACTGCCGGTAGGCGATCCGGACCACACCGTCGTCCAGGGGGGTGATGCTGACCGGACCGCCGGGCTCCGGCAGCCCGGTGGCGGCGCCCGCCCGCGGCATCTGCCCGGCCTCCTTGGACACCCAGTGCTGCACGGTCCGGACGCTGGGCGCGACCAGGTGCACCAGCCCGTCGGAGTCCACGCAGGCATCGATCCCGTCGACGATCTGCGGCGACCCGTTGAGGGTGCCGACCGGCCCCTCCAGCCGGTCCCACGGCGACCACTGCCCGCCGTGCGGCCCGCTGCGGTAGCCGATGCCGCCGTCCCAGGTCCGGACGAAGAGGTGCACCGTGCCGTCCGGGGTGGCCACCGCCGCCGGGAAGCCGATCTCCAGCGAGCGGACCGGGTCCCGGTCCGGGGAGCCCAGCGACGCCCAGCCGCCGAACGCGGGCACCCCGTCCGGCCCGGTGCCGCGCTGCACCGCGGTGACCACCTCGCGGCGGTGATCGGTGCCGGGCCCCGGCAGAACCGTGCGGGAGCCGAACAGCTGGAGGGTGCCGTCCGGGTGGCGCGCCACATGGATCTGCCCCTCCAGCATGTCCCCGCCGACCCGCACCGGGCCGCCGAACCGCCCGCTGCCCCGCCGACTCTCCGTCCAGCAGTACGCCGCCCCGCCCAGCACCGCGAACGCCGCCAGCCGGCCGTCGTGGGTGGGCCGCACCCAGGCGTTGGAGCCGGGTGCGCGCAGCCGGGTGCTGCGGGTCCAGCTGCGCGGGCTGCCGTTGAGGGCCGTGCCGCCCACCTTGCGGTCGCCGCAGCCGGCCGGGTCGGCGCAGGGCCGGTGGTCGGCCCAGCCGTAGACGTCCAGGAGTGCGGCCTTGCGGCGGGCGGTGGCCCGGTCGAGGTCCTGGGGCAGCACGCCGAGCTCGTAGCCGAGGTAGCTCTCCACGATGGTCGCGCGGGGGTGGCCGCGCCCCCAGTAGCGGGCCAGCGCGGCCTGGGTGAAGTGGGCGGAGGCGGTGTGGTCCTGGTGGTCGTGGTAGCGCAGCCCGGCCAGCCGCGGGTCGGGGGCGGGCAGCGGGGGCTTGGAAGAGTGCACCGCGTCGGGGTCCAGGGTGCGCACGACGGTGGGCCGGTACCGGTCGAGCACCGCGGCCAGGGTGTCGATGACCTGGGCGCGGGTGTAGCGGAACTGGCGCTGCACGGGGCTGCCCTCCGGGCGCAGCGTGGGGAGCGAGCCGACCACCCCGAGCCAGAGGCCGCGCAGGCTGATGGCGCGCGGCTGGTACACCGCGCGGGCCTCGACCAGCTCCAGGAAGATCAGCTGGTGCTGCGGGGCGGCGCGCAGCGTCTGGAGCTCCACCTGGAAACCGGGCAGCAGGGTGTGCGCCTCCGCGTCCCACAGGCCCTCCCGGTCGCCGACGGCCATCTGGGCGTGCGCGGCCAGCAGCCCGTTGACCCGGGCGCGGGCGAAGGCGGCCCGGTCGGCGGGCACCCGGTCGTGCAGGCTGCTGCCGCGGGCGGCGTTGCGGCCGTCGGACTCGCCGCCGGTGAGGCAGACCGTGACGGTGCGCGCCCCGCTGCGGATGGCCTGCTCCAGGTTGGGGTTCATGAAGAACAGCCCGTCGTCGGGGTGCGCGATGACGTGCACGAACACCTGGTCGTCCGGCTCCTCGGTGGACTCCTGGTCACCGGCCGACTCGGCCGGGCGGGGCGGCGCGTCGGGCGAGAGCCAGGCCCAGACGCCGGCGCCCGCGGTGGCCGCGAGAACGGAACCGCCGGTGGCCTGAAGCATCCGGCGGCGGGAAACCAGTGGTCCTGACGGTCCTGACGGGGGCACACGCTCAGTATTTGCGGGGACCGGCGATCCCGCTCGTCCGACAGGTCATCAGTTGCGCGTCGCCGTGCGGAACACCGCGCGGCGCGCCCGTACGGCGCAACGCCCCGTCACCCCGCCGAGGACCCGGCGCCCCGGACGGCGGCCCGCCGCCGCGGCCCCGCCGCCCCTGCCCGGACTCCGGCCGTCCGGCGCCGAGTTGGCGGGGCCGGCCGCTGTGCCGTACGGCGCGGGCGGTTACGATCCCCCGGTCAGTTCTCGACCGGGGGGGTCCGCATCAGCACGCACGACAGCGCATCCGGAGCGTTCGGGCCGCTGCGCGCCGAGGATCCGCGGGAGGTGGCCGGCTACCGGCTGCTGGCGCGGCTCGGCGAGGGCGGCATGGGCTCGGTCTACCTGACCCGGACCCGGGGGAACCAGCCGGCCGCCCTGAAGGTCATCCGCCGGGAGTTCGGCCAGGACGCGGACTTCCGCAGCCGGTTCGAGCAGGAGGTACGGGCCGCCCGGCGGGTGCAGGGCTACCACATCGTGCCGGTGCTCGACCACGACACCAGCGGCGAACTCCCCTGGCTGGCCACGGCGTTCATCCCCGGCCTGCCGCTCGACGAGGCGCTGAGCGGCTTCGGCACCCTGCCGCTGCCGGCCGTCTTCCAGCTCGTCGGCGCGGCGGCCGGCGCACTGACCGCCGTCCACGCCGCCGGTGTCGTCCACCGCGACCTCAAGCCCAGCAACATCCTGCTCGGCCCGCAGGGCCCGTACGTCATCGACTTCGGGATCGCCCGCGCCGCCGACGCCACCCAGCTCACGCGCAGCGGCGGCTTCATCGGCACCCCGCAGTACATGTCCCCCGAGCACGCCGGCGGCGAGCAGGTCACGCCCGCCGCCGACGTCTTCTCGCTGGGCCTGATCGCGGCCGTCGCGGCGACCGGCCGGCATCCCTACGGGGACGGCGCGCCCATCACCGTGGCCGCCCGGATCGCCAACACCGCGCAGCAGCCGCCGGACCTCGGCGGCTACCCGGACGCGCTGCGCCCGCTGCTCACCCGCTGCCTGGCCGCCGATCCCGGGCAGCGGCCCGCACCGGCCGAGCTGGCGGAGCTGTGCGAGCGGGCGTCGGGGCGTGGTCCGCGCGACGTCGACGGCTGGCTCCCGGACGCCCTGGCCGCCGAGATCGCACGGCGGGAGCGCGCCGCCCAGGAGATACCGGAGCCGGCGGCGGGCCAGGTACCGCCGCCGCCCGGCCATCCCCCGACGCAGGGCGCGCCCGGCTACACCCCCACCCAGGGCCCGGCGGGCGGTGCCGACCGCGCCACCGCGCAGACCGCGTCCGCGCCGGCGCCCCCGCCGCCGTCCGGCGGGGTGCACTCCCTGCCGACGGTCGGCGCAGGCGCCCCCGCGCCGGGCACGCGCCGCAGCCGTGCGCTGCCGGCGGCCGTCGCGGTGGTGGCGCTGATCGCCGTGGTCGCCGTCACCTGGTCGCTGGCCCGCGGCGGCGGTTCCGACAGCCGGGCCGACACCCGGCACGTCCCCAGCGCGCCCCCGCACCGGCAGGACGGCAGGTCAGGCCCGCCGGACGCGGCGCCCGACCAGAACGCCGGCTACCGGGTCGTCTTCAAGGACCGCCCGTTCGCGCTGCGCGCCCCCTCCCAGGCGGGCTTCAACAACATCGACCTGGACGTCCCGAAGGCGGTCCCCGGCGCCCAGATCGACGAGTCGCCGTACGAGATCACCTACAACGGGGTGTCCGGTATCGGCCTGGAGTTCCACACCCCCATGGGCCGGGCGGCCGGCCGTACGGCACAGGCGTGCCTGGACGGCTCGCGCTCGGACGTGCTGCCGGACAAGGTGCGCCGTGAGGAGCTCGACAAGGGGCAGACGATCCATGTCGGCACGCTGCTGTGTACCACGACCACGGACGGCAACCTCGCCATGCTGGAGATCACCGGAATGAGCCCCAACCACGAGAGCGAGATGCCCGACTACGCGACCAGGCTGACGCTCTGGAAGAAGGACTAGCCACAGCCGGCACCTCGGCCACGAGGGGCGGCCCGGATTCCTCCGGGCCGCCCCTCGCCGTATCTCCGCCGCTCCGCGCGCGTCCTACTCCGCGCCGAGCGCCACCGCCACCGAACCGGACAGCGCGTCGAGATACCCCCCGGGGACCTCGTCGCGGACCACCAGCAGCCGCCAGTACAGCGGCCCGGTCATCAGATCGAGCGCGAGCCGGGCGTCCACGCCCTCGGTCAGCTCACCGCGCTCCACCGCCCGCGCCACCACGGCCGCGGCGACGCCCTCCTGGCTGTCGTGCAGCGCCGTCTTCAGGGCGGTGGCCATCTCCGGGCTGCGCGCCGCCTCGGCCAGCAGATCGGGGATGATCTGCGAGGCCATCGGGTGCCGCAGCGCACGGGCCGCGACCTCCAGCAGCATCCGCACATCGCCGCGCAGCGACCCGGTGTCGGGGGCCGGCAGCCCGGCCGCGGCGACCGCCGAGACCACGTCCAGGACCAGGTGCAGCTTGGAGCGCCAGCGCCGGTAGACGGCGGTCTTGCCGACGCCGGCCCGCCGGGCGATGCCCTCGATGGACATCCGGGCGAAGCCGACCGCGGCCAGTTCCTCGAAGACCGCGGCGCGGATCGCGGCGGTCTTGTCCTCCCGCAGCACGGCGGCGCCCGCCGGGGCCCGGCGCTGCGCCGCGGTCGCTCTCTCGCTGTCGGTGCCGTCTTTTGCCATGGCTTGATCCTAGCGGTACGACGCTACGGTTGCGTTTCGACGTGGGATCCCTTTAGTCTCGGCGTCGCGACGATACGGACCCGTTCCGTCGTTGCACCGGACTCTGACGTCGCCGTACGAAAGCGAAAGCGGCCCCTCATGCCCCAGACCCTCGCTCCCCCGGCCCCGGCGCCCGCCCGGCCGTCCGGCTCCGGCACCGCGCCCGATCCGGAGCTGCGCGCCCTGGCCGAACGCCATGGCCTCACGGTGAGCGGCGCCCGCCCCTCGCTGTCCGAGTACACCCGCCAGCTGTGGCACCGGCGGCACTTCATCACCTCGTTCGCCACCGCCAAGCTCACCGCGATGTACACCACCGCGAAGCTCGGCCAGCTGTGGCAGGTGATCACCCCGCTGCTCAACGCCGGCGTCTACTACTTGATCTTCGGCGTGCTGATCGGCACCCGGAAGGGCGTCCCGGACTACATCCCGTACCTGGTCACCGGCGTCTTCGTCTTCACCTTCCTCCAGAACTCGGTGATGACCGGAACCCGCGCGATCTCCGGCAACCTCGGCCTGGTGCGCGCGCTGCACTTCCCGCGCGCCTGCCTGCCGATCTCGTCCTGCCTGGCGCAGCTCCAGCAACTGCTGTACTCCATGGCCGTGCTGATGGTCATCCTGCTGTGCTTCGGGCAGGTGCCGACCTGGTCGTGGCTGCTGGTCATCCCGGCACTGACGCTCCAGTTCGTCTTCAACACCGGCCTCGCGATGGTCATGGCGCGGCTCGGCTCGCGGACCCCGGACCTGGCGCAGCTGATGCCCTTCATCATGCGGACCTGGATGTACGCCTCCGGCGTGATGTTCAGCATCAGCCTCATCGTCAAGGGCAAGCACCTCCCGCAGATCGTGGTGGTGCTGCTGAACGGCAACCCCGCCGCGGTCTACATCGACCTGATGCGCTTCGCGCTGATCGACAGCTTCACCCACAAGCAACTGCCGCCGCACGTGTGGGCGTTCGCGGCCGGCTGGGCGCTGCTGGCGGGCGTGGCGGGCTATGTGTACTTCTGGAAGGCCGAGGAGCGGTACGGACGTGGCTGAGTTCATGACGGAGAACCGGAACGGCATCGGCCCGGCGGCGGACGAGGCCCGCGTCCCGACCGTGATCGCGGACGATCTGCACATCGTCTACCGCGTCTACGGCACCGGCGCCGGCAAGGGCAGCGCCACCGCGGCGCTCAACCGCATCGTCCGCCGCAGGCCCTCCACCGGCGTGCGCGAGGTGCACGCCGTCAAGGGCGTCTCCTTCACCGCCCACCGCGGCGAGTCGATCGGCCTGATCGGCTCCAACGGCTCCGGCAAGTCGACCCTGCTCCAGGCGGTCGCCGGGCTGCTGCCCGCCGAGAGCGGCAAGGTCTACACCCACGGCCAGCCCTCGCTGCTCGGCGTCAACGCGGCCCTGATGAACGACCTGACCGGCGAGAAGAACGTCATCCTCGGCGGCCTGGCGATGGGCATGAGCCGCGAGGAGGTCCGCGAGCGCTACGACGGCATCGTCGACTTCTCCGGCATCAACGAGAAGGGCGACTTCATCTCGCTGCCGATGCGCACCTACTCGTCCGGTATGGCGGCCCGGCTGCGGTTCTCCATCGCGGCGGCCAAGGACCACGACGTGCTGCTGATCGACGAGGCACTGGCCACCGGCGACCGCAGCTTCCAGAAGCGCTCCGAGGCCCGTATCCGCGAGCTGCGCAAGGAAGCCGGCACGGTCTTCCTGGTCAGCCACAACAACAACTCCATCCGCGACACCTGCGACCGGGTCCTGTGGCTGGAGAAGGGCGTCCTGCGGATGGACGGCCCCACCGAAGAAGTCCTGGCGGCGTACGAGGACTTCACGGGGGCGTAGGGAGCCGGATTTCCCGCCCGTCCGCACGCATCCAGCCCGTCCGGCGTTTGAGGACGAGCGAAGCGATACCCCGGCCCGCACGGGCCCACTCCCCCACACCCCGACACACAAGCGCCGG
>NZ_BMRP01000033.1:0-30721 GCF_014648695.1 Streptomyces albospinus | reverse complement strand
GGGCAGCAGGCAGGCGCCGCAGGGCGCCGCCCCCACCGCGTCAGCTGTGCGTACGCAGCAGCGTCCGCATCGTCCGCATCGCCACGGACAGGTTCGCCAGGTCGAAGCCCTCCGACCCGTAGATCTCCTCCAGCGTGGCGCGGGCCCGGGTCAGGATCGCCACGTTCGCCTCCTCCCACGCCTTGAACCGCTCCTGCGGCGTCGCCGAGCCGTTGCCCACCGACAGCACGTCCGCGGTGAGCGCCGCGTGCGCCGCGAAGAGGTCCTCGCGGATCGAGGCGCGGGCCATCGACTGCCAGCGGTCGTTGCGCGGCAACTCCAGGATGCGGTCGAGGAGTTGGTTGATCCGCAGCCGGTCACCCAGGTCGTAGTAGACCTCGGCGACGGCCAGCGGCTCCTTGCCCGTGCGGTCCGCGATGGCGACGATGTCCAGCGCCGGGAAGACCGAGGAGAAGCCGGACACCTGGACGGCCAGCTGCTCGGGCACGCCCGCGTCGGTCAGCTCCTCCTGGATCGTGCGGTACCACTCCAGGTCGCCGCCCTGCATCAGCTTCGGCAGCTCCGCCCAGACCTGCGCCACCCGCTCCGCGAAGAAGTCGATGGTCCCGGACAGCTCCAGCGGCTGCGGGCGGTTGTTGAGCAGCCAGCGGGTGCCGCGCTCGACCAGCCGGCGCGAGTGCAGCCGGATCCGGGTCTGCACCTCGGCGGCGACGACGTTGTCCAGCGCCTCGACGTCGTCCCAGACCTGGTTGAGCCGGAAGATCGCACGGGCCGCGGTGTGCGCCCGGACGACCTCTTCCAGGGACGCGCCGGTCTCCTCCCGCATCCGGTGCAGGAAGCTCGTACCGCCGGTGTTGACGGTGTCGTTGACCAGCACCGTCGTCACGATCTCGCGGCGCAGCGCATGCCCGTCGACCTGCTCGGTGAAGTCCTCCCGCAGCGCCGTCGGGAAGTACGCGTGCAGCAGCCGCCGGAGGTAGGGGTCGTCCGGCAGCGGCGTCTGGATCAGCGCATCGGCGACCGTGATCTTGGTGTACGCCAGCAGGACCGCGGTCTCCGGCTGGGTCAGACCGCGCCCGGCGCCCAGCCGCTCGCGGATCTGCCGGTCGGTGGGCAGGAACTCCAGCGCCCGGTCCAGATGGCCGTCGCGCACCAGGCGGCGCAGGAAGCGCTGCTGGGCGTGGAGCATGCTGGAGGACTGGGCGATGGCCAGCGCCAGCGCGGTGTTCTGCGCGTAGTTGTTGCGGAGCACCAGCGCGCCGACCTCGTCGGTCATCTCCGCGAGCAGCTTGTTGCGCTGCTTGACCGTCATGTCGCCGTCGGCGACGACGGAGTTCAGCAGGATCTTGATGTTGACTTCGTGGTCGCTGGTGTCCACACCGGCGCTGTTGTCGATCGCGTCGGTGTTGATCTTCCCGCCGGCCGCGGCGAACTCGATCCGGCCCAGCTGGGTCAGCCCGAGGTTGCCGCCCTCGCCGACGACCTTGACCCGCAGGTCCTCGCCGTTGACCCGGATCGCGTCGTTGGACTTGTCGCCGACATCGGCGTGCGTCTCGGTCGAGGACTTCACGTACGTGCCGATGCCGCCGTTCCACAGCAGGTCGACCGGCGCCTTGAGGATCGCCTGCATGAGGTCGGCCGGCGTCATCTTCTTCACGCCGGAGTCGATGCCGAGCGCGGCCCGCACCTGGGCGTTGATCGGGACGGACTTCGCCGAGCGCGGGTGGATGCCGCCGCCCTGGGAGAGCAGCTCGGTGTTGTAGTCCGCCCACGAGGAGCGCGGCAGCTCGAAGAGCCGGCGGCGCTCGGCGTACGAGGTCGCCGCGTCGGGCTTCGGGTCGATGAAGATGTGCCGGTGGTCGAAGGCGGCGACCAGCTGGATGTGCTCGCTGAGCAGCATGCCGTTGCCGAAGACGTCACCGGACATGTCGCCGACGCCGACGACGGTGAAGTCCTGGGTCTGGGTGTCGTGGCCCAGCTCTCGGAAGTGCCGCTCGACCGACTCCCAGGCGCCGCGGGCGGTGATGCCCATGCCCTTGTGGTCGTAGCCGGCGCTGCCGCCGGAGGCGAACGCGTCGCCCAGCCAGAAGCCGTAGGACTCGGCGACCTCGTTGGCGATGTCGGAGAAGGTCGCGGTGCCCTTGTCGGCGGCGACGACCAGGTAGGTGTCGTCCTCGTCGTGCCGGACCACGCCCTTGGGCGGGACGACCTCGCCGCCGACCAGGTTGTCGGTGATGTCCAGCAGACCCGAGATGAAGGTCTTGTAGCAGGCGATGCCCTCGGCCAGCCACGCGTCCCGGTCCTGCGCCGGGTCCGGCAGCTGCTTGCCGACGAAGCCGCCCTTCGCGCCGACCGGCACGATGACGGTGTTCTTGACCATCTGCGCCTTGACCAGGCCGAGGATCTCCGTACGGAAGTCCTCCCGGCGGTCCGACCAGCGCAGACCGCCGCGCGCGACCTTGCCGAACCGCAGGTGGACGCCCTCGACCCGGGGGGAGTACACCCAGATCTCGTACGCCGGACGCGGCGCCGGCAGGTCCGGCATGGCCTGCGGGTCCAGCTTCACGGACAGGTACGCGTGCGGCTTGCCCGCGCTGTCCTTCTGGTAGTGGTTGGTGCGCAGCGTCGCCTTGATGACGGTCAGGAAGGAGCGCAGGATGCGGTCCTCGTCCAGGGAGGCGACCTGGTCGAGCGCGCCCTCCAGCTCCTCCAGCAGCCCGTCGATCAGCTCGGTGCCGGCCCTCTGCCGCTCCGGCGACATCCGCGCCTCGAAGAGCGAGACCAGCAGCCGGGTGGTGTGGACGTTGTTGGAGAGGGTGTCCTCCATGTACGTCTGGCTGAAGGTCGAGCCGGCCTGCCGCAGGTACTTGGCGTACGCCCGCAGCACCATCGCCTGGCGCCAGTTGAGGCCGGCGCGCAGCACCAGCTTGTTGAAGTTGTCGCTCTCGGCGGCGCCGGTCCACACCGCCGTGAACGCCTCCTGGAAGCGCTCGCGGGCGTCGTCACCGGAGACGTGCTCGGGCATCC
Organism: Streptomyces albospinus; assembly: GCF_014648695.1. Lineage (GTDB taxonomy): Bacteria > Actinomycetota > Actinomycetes > Streptomycetales > Streptomycetaceae > Streptomyces > Streptomyces albospinus. The sequence continues at coordinate 27,694 of NZ_BMRP01000033.1, read as the reverse complement.
GCAGCCCGAAGTCGTAGATCCAGGCGAGGGGCGAGTCGGCGCAGCGCAGCTCGTGCGGGCGCTCGTCGACGACCTCGACGCCCAGGCGGTTGAGGCCGGGCAGCACCTTCGACAGCGAGACCGGCTCGCCCCGGCGGTAGATCTTGAAGCGGCGCTCACCGGGGCCGGCGTTGACCGGTTCGTAGAGGCTGACCGCGAAGTCGCGGCCGGGCTCCTCGGTGAGCTTCTCCAGGTGCTGGAGGTCGGCGACCGCGCTGCGCGGGTTGTTGTCGGCCTTGTAGCCCTCGGGGAAGGCATGGCCGTAGCGGCGCAGCAGCTCGGCGGCGCGCTCCTCGCCGACCTCCGCGGTCAGCGCCTCGGCGAAGCCGTCGGCCCAGGACCGGGCGGCCTCCACCAGCCGCGCCTCGATGCGGTCCACGCCGCCGTCGGTGAGGTCGGGCAGGGCGGCGCCGGGCTTGACCCGGATGACGAAGTGCAGCCGGGAGAGGACCGACTCGGTGTTCCAGGCGGTGAAGTCGACGCTGGTGCCGCCCAGTTCCTCCTTGAGGATGTCGATCAGCCGCAGCCGGACGGCGGTGGTGTACCGGTCCCGGGGGAGGTAGACCAGCGCGGAGTAGTAGCGGCCGTACTCGTCCTGGCGGAGGTAGAGCCGCAGCCGGCGGCGCTCTTGGAGGTAGAGCACGCTGGTGGCGATGGCGCGCAGCTGGTCGACCGGGGTCTGGAACAGCTCGTCGCGCGGGTAGGTCTCCAGGATCTGGAGCAGGTCGCGGCCGTCGTGGCTGTTCGGGCTGAAGCCGGCCTCTTCGAGGACCTCGGCGACCTTGCGGCGGATGACCGGCACCCGGCGGACGGACTCGGTGTACGCGGCCGAGGAGAACAGGCCCAGGAAGCGCCGCTCCCCGATGACGTTGCCGTCCTTGTCGAACTTCTTCACCCCGACGTAGTCGAGGTAGGAGGGGCGGTGGACGGTGGCGCGGCTGTTGGCCTTGGTCAGGATGAGCAGCTTGTGCTCACGGGCCTTGGCGCGGGCGTCCGCGGGCAGCCGGTTGAAGGACGGCGAGACGGGGTGGCCGGCGTCGCTCTCCCGGTGCGGCGGGTCGGAGCGCAGGATGCCCAGGCCGGTGCCCGGTACGGCCGTGAGGACGTCCTCCTCGACGCCGCCCTCACCGGGCGCGGAGGCGAGCTCGTACTCGCGGTACCCCAGGAACGTGAAGTGGTCGTCGGACAGCCACCGCAGCAGCTCCCGGGCCTCCTCGATCTCGTCGTCCCGCAGGTCGTCGGCGACCGGCTCCGCGGGCAGCTGCTCGGAGAGGCGCAGCGCGGTGGCGCGCATCTTGTCCCAGTCCTCGACGGCCTCCCGGACGTCGGACAGCACCCGGAGCAGGTCGGCGGTGATCTGCTTGAGGTCTTCCCGGTCGGTCTCGCGGTCGATCTCGACGTGGATCCAGGACTCGGTCACCGCGTCGTGCGGCAGCTCGGCGGCCCTGCCGGTCCCGTTCACGCCGTAGGTGTCGCCGTTGGCGGCCAGGATCTCGATCAGCTTGCCGGCGACGTCGCGGCGGACGATCACCTGCGGGTGGATCACGACATGGATGCCGCGCCCCTGCCGCGAGAGCTCGTTGGTGACCGAGTCGACCAGGAACGGCATGTCGTCGGTGACCACCTCGACGACGGAGTGGCTGCACGTCCAGCCGTTCTCCTCGACGGTCGGGGTGTGCACCCGCACATTCGCCGTTCCCTGGGGGCGGTTTTCGGCCAGGCGGTAGTGGGAGAGCGCGGCGCCGAAGACGTCTACCGGGTCGCGGTAGGCGAGGTCCTCGGGGGCGGTGTGCAGGTAGTAGCGCTGGAGGTATCCCGTGAGGGTCTCCGGGTCGAGCCCGCGTACCGGGGACGCGCCCCCGGCCGGGGTGCTCTCACTGACCCGGGCGGCCCTCGCGAGCAGCTCGTTCTTGGCTTCGTCCAGCTTGGTCTGCATGTCCTCTGGCTCCTGTCGCGCGCCGTTGCGTGACGTTGTGGAAATACGTGGGAATAGCTGCGGAAGCTGCACAATGCCGCTGCGACGCGGGGTGTCCTGTCACTGCCGACGCTGTGCCGCGATATGAGAAGGCCGTGCCGCGATCGACGATTTTCGACGATGCCGACGTGGATTGACGGCCGCAACGACCAGCGATCGCCCGGTCACGATGGTGCCCCGGGCGCACGGCGGGGGCCATGACGCCCCCGCGGGTTATCGCGCTGATCACGGTGCAAGGCTATCGCTCCCGGCACAGGTCCCGTCATGGGCCGTGTCCGTACAAAACATCAGCCCTAACTTAGACCTACTGGACAATGCCCAGCCGGGGTGGAGTATGCCTGCGGGAGAGCCGCTAGGAGGCGGTGCCTCCTGCCAGGTCTCCCGCGACCTGCACCGCCTCGGCGAGACTGTCCACCACCGGCACCCCGGCAGCCGCCAGACTGCTCCGGCTGTGCGACCCGCCCGTGTACAGCACCGCGTACGCGCCCGCGTCGCGCGCCGCCACCGCATCGTCGGCAGCGTCCCCGATCACCACCGTACGCCCCGGATCCACACCGTCCATCGCCGCCAGGTGCCGCACCATGTGCGCGCTCTTCGAGCCGCCGGACGGCCCCGTCCGGCCCTCGACCCGCACGAACCACGAGGCGATCCCCATGCCGCGCACCAGGGGTATCAGCTCGTCGTGCCCGAACATGCTGAGGATCGACTGGCTCCGCCCGGCCGCCTGCCACCCCTCCAGCAGCAGCTCCGCGCCCTCGGCGAGCCCGCACCCCACCCGGTGCTCGGCGTAGTGGCGGTGGAAGGTCTCGTCCATCACCAGCCACTCGGCCTCGGTCGGCAGCCGCCCCATCAGCCGCTCGTAGAACCGCGGCACCGGTACGCAGTACAGCTCCCGGTACCGCTCCAGCGTGATCGGCTCCAGGCCGATCTCCGCGAAGGCGGAATTGGTCGCCGCGATCACCGCGTCGATGTCGTGGAACAGCGTGCCGTTCCAGTCCCACACGATGTGTGCCGCGGGCTTCCTCATGCCGTTCCCCTGGTCTTTCCCCCGTGCGCTTCCCATGCGAAAAACCGTACCCGCCGCCACTGACAACGCAGCGGGACGGGCCGCTCACCCGCAGCGAGCGCTCAGCCGATCAGCTGCGGGATCTCCTGCACCCCGAACCACATCAGGTCGTGGTCCTCCGCGCCGTCCACCGTGAACTGCGCGTCGTCGTCGCCGAGGTCGGCCGCCCCCAGCGCCGCCGCAGCCGCCGCCACGTCCGTCTCCGCTTCCGCCGCGTCCACATGCACCGCCGCCGCCTTCGCCAGCGGCACCGGCCCGGCGACCCGCACCTCGCCCAGCGACGACTGGTCCAGCCCCCGGTCCGGATCCGCGACGGCCGCGCCCTCGGCGACGTCCACCGCCACCACCACACGGCGCCGCGCGGTCTCCGGACGGCCGGCCAGCAGCCGCAGCGACGCCTGCGCCGCGCGGTTGAGCGCCGCGTACTCCAGCTCCTCGATGTCGTCCGAGACGTACCACTCGCGCAGCGCGGGCGTGACGGCGTACGCATACAGCGGGCCGGACCCCAGCTCACCGCTCTCGTGCGCCGCAGCGAGCCCGGAAAGTGTCAGGGGGACATAGACACGCATAACAGCCGCTCCCGCTAGATCCAGAACAATGCCCCGTCAGCATACGGCGGCGAGTCCCCCATCGTGCCGCCCCCGCATCCCCCGCGCCGGCCGCCCGGCACGCCCCCGCCGCCCCCGTCCCGCCGCCTCGTCCCGGGCCTCTGACACGGACAGGTGAAATCCCCGCAGCGGCTCCCCGCCCGCGGAGCGCCTTGCCGCCGCCGCACCCCGCCGACAAGATCCTCCACCGAAGCTACCGCCCAGTAATCCACCCGATCCCGGCATGAGGGGGCACCCATGAGCGACACGACCAGGACCACCGGCACGACGGACCATACGGACACGACGGACATCATGAGCACGGCGGGAACGAGGGGGACGGCGGAAACGGCGCGCACGGCGGGTGCAGGCGTCACCGCCGTCGCGGCCGACGCCCCGGCCGTCCCCCGGCCCCGCCGCTCGCCCACCGACAGCGGCTCCGCCGCCCGGCCCGCCGCCGCAGCCCCCGGGCCGCGCACCGCTCCCGCACACCGCCGCGGCACCCGCCGCCCCTCCGGCCCCGCGGGCCGCGGCCCCGGATCGGCCGGCAATCGGGGCCCCACCCGCACCCCGTACCTGACCCGCACCGGCACCGGCACCGCGCAGCGCCGCCCGGCCACCCCGGCCGGCGCCACCGGCACCCCGCTCCCCGCCCCGGACACCCCGCTTCCCACCCCCGGTGCCCGGCGCCGCGCCCACGAGCGCCGCCCCCACCGCTGGTTCGCCCACCAGCTGCTGCTCACCCTCAGCGGCCAGCGCCCGGTGCACGTCCTCCTCGGGCACGCGCTGCCCGCCGCCTACGACCGGCTGGCGGAGCTCGCCCCGCTGTCGCCGCTGCGCCCGTACCTCGCGCCGGGCCGCCGCGCCCCCGTACCGACGCTGCACGAATGCGGGCTGTGCCGTCCCTGCGACGGCGTCATCGAGGCGTTCGCCCGGATCGCCACCGGCGCGCGCCTGAGGGCCCTCGCCTTCCGCCTGGAACTCGGCGCCGACGCCCGCTGGCGCTGCGCCGCCCTCGACATCGGCCCGGCCCCGGCCACCGGCGCCCCGGCCCCTTAGCGCGGCGCCACGGGCCCCGCGCAACGCGAAGGGCGCTCGGCCGGTTTCCCCGGCCGGAGCGCCCTCCACTCTGCTAACGCGGTGCGCCGCTCACTTCTTGCGGCGCCGCCCGCCGCCCTTCTGGGCCTTGCGCCGCTCCGCGCGGGTCAGGCCGTCCGCCTCGGAACGGGCCGGGCCGTCGGCCTCGTCGTCGCTGACGAAGTCGCCCTCGATGACGCTGCCGTCGCCGTCGACCTTCGGCGCGGTGAAGTGCAGCCGGTCGGGGCGCTGCGGCGCCTCCAGGCCCTTGGCGTGGATCTCCGGACGGCCGGCGCCCGCGGGGACGGCCTCGGCCATGTCCCGCTCCAGGGAGGCCGGCTCCGCCGCGTCCGCCACCGGGACCTCCTCGACCTGCTGCTCCACCTGGACCTCCAGGTTGAACAGGTAGCCGACGGACTCCTCCTTGATGCCCTCCATCATGGCGGTGAACATGTCGAAGCCCTCGCGCTGGTACTCGACCAGCGGATCCTTCTGGGCCATCGCGCGCAGGCCGATGCCCTCCTGGAGGTAGTCCATCTCGTAGAGGTGCTCACGCCACTTGCGGTCCAGGACGGACAGCACGACCCGGCGCTCCAGCTCCCGCATGACCTCCGAGCCGAGCTGCTCCTCACGGGCGGCGTACTGCTCGTGGACGTCGTCCTTGGCGGCGTCGGCGATGAACTCGGCGGTGATGCCCGCGCGGTCGCCGACCTCCTCCTCCAGCTCCTCGATGGTCACCTTGACCGGGTAGAGCTGCTTGAACGCGCCCCACAGGCGGTCCAGGTCCCACTCCTCGGCGAAGCCCTCGACGGTCTCCGCCTGGATGTAGGCGTCGATCGTGTCGTCCATGAAGTGCTTGACCTGCTCCTGGAGGTCCTCGCCCTCCAGGACGCGGCGCCGCTCGCCGTAGATGACCTCGCGCTGGCGGTTGAGGACCTCGTCGTACTTGAGGACGTTCTTCCGCGTCTCGAAGTTCTGCTGCTCGACCTGCGACTGGGCGGAGGCGATCGCCCGGGTCACCATCTTGTTCTCGATCGGGACGTCGTCGGGAACGTTGGCCATCGCCATGACGCGCTCGACCATCTGCGCCTTGAACAGCCGCATCAGGTCATCGCCCAGCGAGAGGTAGAACCGCGACTCGCCGGGGTCGCCCTGGCGGCCGGAGCGACCGCGGAGCTGGTTGTCGATACGCCGCGACTCGTGCCGCTCGGTGCCGAGGACGTAGAGCCCGCCGAGCTCCTTGACCTCCTCGAACTCCGCCTTCACGGCCGCCTCGGCGCGCTCCAGCGCGGCCGGCAGCGCCGCCGCCCACTCCTCCACGTGCTCGACCGGGTCCAGCCCCATCTGCCGGAGCTCCGCCTCGGCGAGGGTGTCGGGGTTGCCACCGAGCTTGATGTCCGTACCGCGGCCGGCCATGTTCGTGGCGACCGTCACCGCGCCCTTGCGGCCCGCCTGGGCGATGATCGTCGCCTCCCGGTCGTGCTGCTTGGCGTTGAGCACCTCATGGGCGATGCCGCGCTTGTTGAGCTGCTGCGAGAGGTACTCGGACTTCTCGACGGAGGTCGTGCCGACGAGGATCGGCTGACCCTTCTCGTGCTTCTCGGCGATGTCCTCGACGACCGCGTCGAACTTCGCCGGCTCGGTGCGGTAGATCAGGTCGGCCTGGTCCTTGCGGACCATGGGCCGGTTCGTCGGGATCGGGACGACGCCGAGCTTGTAGATCTGGTGGAACTCGGCGGCCTCGGTCATGGCCGTACCGGTCATGCCGGAGAGCTTGTCGTAGAGGCGGAAGAAGTTCTGGAGGGTGATCGTGGCGAGCGTCTGGTTCTCGTCCTTGATCTCCACCCCTTCCTTCGCCTCGATGGCCTGGTGCATGCCCTCGTTGTAGCGGCGGCCGGCGAGGATACGGCCGGTGTGCTCGTCGACGATCATGACTTCGCCGTCGATGACGACGTAGTCCTTGTCGACCTTGAACAGCTCCTTGGCCTTGATCGCGTTGTTGAGGTACCCGACGAGCGGGGTGTTGACCGACTCGTACAGGTTGTCGATGCCCAGCCAGTCCTCGACCTTGCCGACACCGGACTCGTGGATGCCGACGGTGCGCTTCTTCTCGTCGACGTCGTAGTCGCCGGTCTCCTCGATACCGCGCTGCGGGTTGGCCGCCTCGCCCCGCTTCAGGCGCTGCACCAACTTGGCGAAATCCCCGTACCACTTGGTGGCGGAGTCCGCCGGGCCGGAGATGATCAGCGGCGTACGGGCCTCGTCGACGAGGATCGAGTCGACCTCGTCCACAATCGCGAAGTTGTGGCCGCGCTGGACCAGTTCGTCCTGCGACCACGCCATGTTGTCGCGCAGGTAGTCGAAGCCGAATTCGTTGTTCGTGCCGTACGTGATGTCGCAGCCGTACTGCTCGCGGCGCTGGGCCGGCGTCATGTCGGCGAGGATGCAACCGACGCTCAGGCCCAGGAATTTGTGGACCCGGCCCATCATTTCGGAGTCGCGCTCGGCCAGGTAGTCGTTGACCGTGATCAGGTGGACGCCCTTGCCGGACAGGGCGTTCAGATACGCCGGGAGGGTACCCACCAGGGTCTTGCCCTCACCGGTCTTCATCTCCGCGACATAGCCGAGGTGAAGGGCTGCGCCACCCATCAACTGGACGTCGTAGTGCCGCTGGCCGAGCACCCGCTTGGCGGCCTCGCGGACCGTGGCGAACGCCTCGGGCAGCAGGTCGTCCAGGCTCTCGCCGTCCGCGTAGCGCTCCTTGTACTCGTCGGTGAGCGCCCGCAGCTCGGCGTCGGAGAGGGCCGCGAAGTCCTCTTCGATGGAGTTGACCTGGCCCGCGATGCGGTGCAGCTTGCGCAGGATCTTTCCTTCGCCTGCACGCATGATCTTCGTCAAGACGGACACTTGGGCTGGTCTCCTTGCCGGTCGGGCCTGCACGGTCGAGTGCGCGGGCGCGGCATATTTCCAAGGGGGCAGGCCCCGCCGCAACGGCCATCGTAAAGGAGGACGCCGTCCGGCCGGGAGGTCCGCCGCAGCCAAGCCCGCCGACCCCTTGCCACGTCAACGCACGAGGCCGCGAGAAGGTGCCGGGAAAGTTCCCGGAAAGCCACCGGGAAGGTACCGCGAAGGTGCCCGGAATCACGGCGAAAACGGTTCGCGGCGCCACCCGCGGCCCCGCAGACTCGCTTCATGAAGCCCGTCAGCCTCCGCACCGAGCGCCTCCTGCTGCGCCCGTTCGAGCCCTCCGACGCCGCCGCCGTGCACACCGCCTGCCAGGATCCCGAGATCCCCCGCTGGACGAGCGTCTCCGCCCCGTACAGCCGTGCGGACGCGGAGCGGTTCGTCGGCACGGTCGCCCCCGAGGGCTGGCGCGACGACACCACCTACACCTTCGCGGTCGTCACCCGGGCCGACGGTTCCCTGGTCGGCTCCATGGGGCTGGTCCGGCTCGCGCAGCTGCGCACCCCCGAGCGGCAGGCCGAGCTCGGCTACTGGACGGCCAAGGAGCACCGCGGCAGGGGCTACACCGCCGAGGCGGCCCGCGCGGTGCTGCGCTGGGCGTTCCGCGACCTCGGGGTGGAGCGGATGGAATGGCTCGCCGAGGCCGGCAACGAAGGCTCCTGGGCGGTCGCCCGCAAGGTCGGCTTCCAGAGGGAGGGCACCCTGCGCGCCAAGCTGGTGGGCGGAGGCACCCGCCGAGACCTGTGGATCGGCTCCCTGCTCCCGTCCGACCTGCCCGCGCCGTCCGGCGCGGAGGGCACACCGGCCGCCGACCGCACGCCCTACCTCCCGCACCACGGCTGACCAGCGGAGAGACGCACACCGGGCGGCATTGTCAGTGCCCGCCCCTACCCTTTCCGGCATGACCGCAGTAACGCAGCGACAGCCGCTGCCACCCCCTGTGACCACCCTGTCCGCCGACGACGCCCGGCGGGCGGCGCTGCGTGCGCAGGGCCTGCTGGGCGCCCCGGACCGCCGGGCGGGCGTGCGCGGGGTACTGCGGCATCTGGGCGCGGTCCAGCTCGACACGATCTCGGTGCTGGCCCGCTCCCATGAGCTGGTGCCCTACGCCCGTCTCGGCCCGGTCGGCCGCCCCGCCGTCGACGCCGCCTACTGGACGGCCGCCTCCGGTGCCGGCGCCCCCGCAGGACCGCACAGCTTCGAGTACTGGTCGCACGCCGCCTGCATCCTGCCCATCGAGGAGTGGCCGCACTTCGCCTTCCGTCGCCGGGCCTTCCGCGCCCGGGGCCACCGCTGGCACATCATGAAGGACTCCGCGCGCTCCTGCGCCGCCGTCCTGGACCGCCTCAAGGCCGACGGCCCGCTGACCACCTCCGAACTGGGCGGCGGCCGGAAGGGCGGAGAGTGGTGGGACTGGTCCGAGACCAAGATCGCCGTCGAGTGGCTGCTGGACACCGGCGAGGTGGTCTGCACGGAGCGCCGCGGCTGGAAGCGGGTCTACGACCTCGCCGAGCGCGCCGTCCCCGACGCACTGCTCCATGACGACCTGGACGACACCGCGTGCATACGGCGCCTGGTCGCCCAGGCGGGCGCCGCGATGGGCGTGGCCACCCGCGCCGACCTCGCCGACTACCACCGCCTCAAGGGCGAGCAGGTGGACGCCGTCGTCGAGGACTCGGGGCTGGTGCCGGTGGCGGTCGAGGGCTGGGCGAAGCCCGCCTGGGCGGATCCGGCGGCGCTGGCCACCCCGCCCCGGGGCCGGCACCGCACCACCCTGCTCTCCCCCTTCGACTCCCTCGTCTGGGACCGGCCCCGGACGGAGCGGATCTTCGGGTTCACCCACCGCCTGGAGGCATACGTCCCCAAGCCCAAGCGGATACACGGCTATTTCGCGATGCCCCTGCTGGCCGGCGGCAAGCTGCTGGGCCGCGTCGACCCGGCCCGCGAGGGCACCGTCCTGGTCGCCCGCCAGCTGTCGATGCAGGGCGCCAAGGCCGTACGCCCGATGGCCCAGGCGCTCCGGGAAGCCGCACGCTGGGTGGGCTGCGACGCCGTACGAGTCGACCGCTGCGACGACCCCCGCCTGGCCGCCGCCCTGCGCACCGAACTCACCCGCGCCACTGAGGAGGCACCCACGGCCTGACGAATGCCCGGAAGAATGCGGCGGCTCCCGGGGGCGCGCAAGGCCCCCGGACCGCACCCCTCACCGGCTCACCGGATTTCGAGGATCTTCTCCCGCATCGCATAGACCACGGCTTCCATGCGGGAATGCAGCTGCAACTTCTCCAGGATGTTGCGCACATGGTTCTTCACGGTGTTCTCGGAGATGAACAACTCCTTGGCGATATCGCGGTTGTTCATGCCCGTGGCGACGAGTTTGAGGACCTCCAGCTCGCGGTCGGTGAGCCGGGGCGCGGGCACCAGCCTGCGCTCGTCGGTGCGCTGGATCATCGACTTGAACTCCGTCAGGAGCTTGGACGCCATCGACGGGCTGATCTGCGACTGCCCGTCCGCGACGGCCCGGATCGCGGTCGCCACCTCGTCGGTGGAGATCTCCTTGAGGAGGTAACCGGTGGCGCCGGCCTTGATCGCGTCGTAGAGATCCGCCTCTTCGTCGCTGATCGTCAGCATGATGATCTTCGCGCTGGGGGCCACCTCCTTGATGGAGGTACACGCCTCGATCCCGCCGCGCTTGGGCATCCGCACGTCCATCAGCACGATGTCGGGCAGCAGGTCGGCGGCCTTGTCGACCGCCTCCGCGCCGTCTCCCGCCTCGCCGACGACCTGGATGTCCTCCTCCTGCGCCAGAACGATCTCCAGGCCCCGGCGGAAAAGTGCATGATCATCCACCACCAGGACCCGGATCGGCTCCTTGCGCGGCACCCGCGCGGCACCGTCCCCGTCAGGGCCCCCCGCACCACTGACGTCATCGTCCGCGTCACCACGCACGGGCCCGAAACCTTCCCCCACTGTTCCTCCCCGTCAACTACTCGGCCGAAGGGCCAGAGCTTGGATATAAGGCTGGTTGACAACAGCCCTTTGCGGCCGGCCCGATCAATGCCATACGACGGTCTCCCCGGCATGTCGCCGTTTCGTGCCCACATACTCCCCGGCTGGCACAAACACTATACGGCTTCAACTCCTGCCCGCCGCAGGCACGATGGTGCCCCCGGCGTGCGCCGGGGGCACCGAACGGGTGGGGGTCAGCCGCCCAGCGCGCCGCCTGCGCCGCCGGGCGATTCCTCTCCGAACGCATCGGAATTCAGGTGGATGACGCCGTAGTCGTACGCGTGCCGCCGATAGACGACACTCGGCTGCTTGGTCTCGGCGTCGATGAAGAGATAGAAGTCGTGTCCCACCAACTCCATCTCGTAGAGCGCCTGGTCAAGCGCCATCGGTGCGGCCGAGTGGGTCTTCTCCCGGACGACCACCGGACCTTCGCCCTGGATCTCCAGCGATCCCATGCGGGTGGTCGGCACCTTGTCCCGCTCCACGGCTTCCTCCGCGGCTGTCAGGCCATGGCCGTTCAGCCGTGCCGCGTCGGGGACGGTGATCGCGACCGCGCTCGCCGGGATACGGCCGTTGCCACGGCGCGAATGACGCTTGTCGTGCTGCTTCCGCAGGCGCGCCTCCAGTTTGGCGGTTGCCAGATCCAGAGCGGCGTACGGATCGGCTGCGGCAGCCTCGGCCCGGACCACCGGGCCACGGGAGCGGAGCGTGATCTCCACTCGGTCGGAACGGTCGGCCTGCCGCGGGTTGGTCTCCTTGGACACCTCGACGTCCAGGCTGATCACCTTGCCGTCGAGCTTCTGGACTTTGTCCAGCTTCAGCTTCTCGGCCACGTGCTTGCGGAACCGCTCGGGCACCTCGGTCTTGCGGCCCTTGACGACGATGTCCACGCAGAACTCCGTTCCCGGATCGCTCCGCTCAGCAGGCGGAGCAACTCCTTCTTGCACCAGGCTCCGGTGAGTGCCGGAGCCTCGGACTGGCGACTTTCACCTCCTCCTCCCCCAGGGACAAGCTCTCCACTCCCCTGATTTCAGGATTGCTGCAAAAACCCCGAAACGCACGCATCACGACATCCGAGGCAAAGCGTCCACCAAGTCCTCACAACCGAACATAGCTCTACTGGACGGGTGTCGGCACCCCCTCGCAGCGACCAGCTCCGTTTGAGTGAGAATCGGCGCTCATTACCAGCAACGTTCCTTCCCCCCGGCCGGTTCCAGTTGATCCGGCGGGCGAGCAGCGTCCAGAGACCCACCATGTGGGGTGGCCCGGACCGCCTCCGGAGGCGGTCCGAACGCCCCGGGGAGGGTGTCCGTACCGACCGGTGCCCGGCTGCCCGCCGGTGCTCAGCCGCCCACCGGTGATCCGGTCCCGCTCCGTGGGCAGTGATCTGGTCGCGGGCCGGTGATCCGGTCACGGAGCGGGAATCTGGTCACGGAGCAGGGATCTGGTCACGGACTGGGGACCGGGTCACGGAGCGGGGATCTGATCACGGAGCAAGGATCTGGTCACGGAGCGGGGACGGGGTCACGGAGCAGGGATCGGGGTACGGACCGGGGATCTGGTCACGGACCGTTGACCGGGAAAGCGCTACGAGGTGCCGCCACCACCGCCGCCCCGACCACCCGGCCACCGGCAGCCGCAACCACCCGCGCCGCCTCCGCGAGCGTGGCCCCCGTCGTCATCAAGTCGTCCACCAGCACCACTGGCGCCCCCGCCAGCAGCCTCCCGGCCGCGCCCGGCACCGCCAGTGCGCCCGCGACGTTCACCAGCCGCTGCCGGGCGCTCAGGCCCGCCTGATCCGCCACCGCACGACACTGCCGCAGCACCGCCAGGACCTGCGCCCCGGCACCCGCCCGCCGCAGCTCAGCAGCCGCCGCCAGCGCAATCCTGCGCACCGGATCATGCCCCCGCCCGGCGACCGCGCTGCGTGCAGAAGGCACCGGCACCAGCAGGAGGGGGCCGCCCCCTCCCCCCACCCCCCGCACCGCCCCCGCCAACACTGTCCCCAGCGGCCTGGCCAGCCGCAGTGCACCGCGCTCCTTGTGCGCCAGCAGCACGGCCCGTACTTCATCGGCGTACGGCGCGCCGGCCCACACCCGCGGCAGCCCTGCGGGCACCGACCACGGTCGCACCCGCCGCGCGCCACGCCCGTCCCGCGACAACGCCCGCAGACACTCCGCGCACAGTTCCGTACGCGGCCGGCCACACCCCGCGCAGTCGACCGGGAGCACCAGGCCGGCCAGCTCTCGCCACACCCCCTTCATGAGTCCACTGTCGTGGCGGTGCGTGGTCGGCCGCCACCCCTGTGGATAACTCCTGGAGTGTGGACATCTCCGCCACCCGATCGGGTTAACGACAGTCGACCGCGGCGCAGCCGCACCCGCCACAGAGCAGCGGCCGGCCCAGCGCCGGGTCCCCGGCGCCCAGCCCTCAGCCCTCAGCCCTCAGCCCTCAGCCGCACGAAAGCACCCAAGGCGGAGCATGCTCAGCAGCCCGACACAGCGCCCCGCGGCGACACCCCTCCGCCACGCCACGCCACGCCACGCCACGCCCCGCCCCCAGCTGGGACCGCAACCCACCGACCCCTTCTGAACCAGATCAGCCAGGAAGCCAGACCACAGAGCCAGACCATCGAACCGCCCCCCCCCGGAACCGGGCAGGCACAGATGGTCACGTCACGTCACGTCAGGTCAGGACACGTCACGTCAGGACACGTCAGGCCAGGTCAGGACACCAAGCCCCAGACCACCAAACCAGCCCAGCCCCAGCCCCAGCCCTCACCCCGGATAAACCGGCGCCGTCCCGTCCTTGGCCACGGTCTTCCAGTTCGCGTCCGGAGGCAGGCGCACAATGCCCTCCGTGGCGTCCGCGATCAGCGGCCGGGTCTCGTCCTCCGAGGCCGCCACCGCCTTGACCCCGTTGACGCCCGGCAGGGTCTGCGCATCGGACGCCGAGCCATCGGTCTCCATGAACTGCATCTGCTGCACCCCGCCGGCCTCCCGACCGACGACCACCAGCCGGCTGCCGCCCGCCCAGGACGCCGCGACCACATCCTCCAACTGCGGCGCGATGGGCCGCAGTTCCTGCACCGACAGAACGGGGTGCGCAGAGGTGCCGCCCCGTTCGACGCGGCCGAGCTGAAGCGTCGTACGCCCCTTGTCCTCGACCAGGATCGCGATCCGGATACCGTCCGCGGCCACCTTGATCGCCTTGATTCGCCGCTGCCCGAGGCCCGGCACCGCGACTTCCTCGGGGTCGCCCTTGCCTTCGCGCATCCGCAGCAGCCGCGAGCCGTGCGCGTCGCGATCGGCGATCCAGAGGTCGTCCAGCCCGTCCCAACTCGGCGCGGTCAGGCCCTCATCCGCGTTCTTGGTGGTACTGGCGCTGCTGAGCAGCGGCCCGCTGCGTTCGATGCCGTCCTCCATGCCGGCCACGTACAGGGACCGGCCGTCGCTCGACACCCCGGCCGCGACGTTCTCGCCGCGCGAGATGGCGACGGAACGCAGCGGGGTCTTGCCGGTACCGAACGGCCCGCGTATCGGCGTCGGTTCGGTGGCCGAGTCCGAGATGGCGACGACCCGGTGCTGGGCGTCGATGAAGTACTCCTTGGCGGAGCGCCCGGAGCGCGCCGGAGCGGCGAAGTCGCGATCGGCCTGATCCTGCGTCAGGGTGCACAGGGAGCTGCCGCTCTCGTCCTGGAGCTCGACCTGGCTGATCTTCGAGGCCCGCGTCATGTCCTGGACGGTGAAGAAGAGCTGAGCGGCCATCCGCTTGCATTGGGCGGTGTCGGCGCCGACCGCCTGCTTGCTGAGCTTGACCTGCAAGGCGTTGGAGTCGTCCAGCGACAGATCACGGGAGGCGCGCCGGGTGCCGAGCGGGAACGCCGAAGACGTCACCTGGTTCAGCCAGTTGGTGGGACCGGCGAGCAGCGCGTCCACGCTGGCGGTGATCGGTTTGACGCGCTGGCGCAGATATACGGGGTCCGCGACGAGCACGTTCTTGTGCACCTTGGGGTCCTGCGACTCGGAGTTGTAGGACGCGAAGTAGTACTTGTTGACGGAGCGGTAGATGCGCTGGAAGTCGGACTGACCCATCACCAGGCCGTTGGGCAGCCGGTCGATGCGCCACTGGTCCCCCTCCTTGATGAGGTGGATCGTCTCGCGGTACGGCTTCTCCTCCGGGGTGTAGGCGTGGTTGTCGTCGACCATCGCCACCTGGCTGCCGGAGAGCGCGACCGTATAGCCGTTGGCGTCCTCGCGGTTGGGGGCCGCCTCCGCTTCGGACTTCGGCCGTTCCTGGAGGACGTTGGTGGCCAGGAAGGGCCGCCAGGTCCGCTTCGCCGACTTGGCCAGATACATCCTGGCCGTACGGAAATCCGCCTCGTCGCTGGTCGTCGCGTCGAGGAAGCTGCGCACGATGTTGGTGGGCTGCGCACCGTCCTGCGGGGGGACGCCGTAGACCCGCACCTGCGAGTCCCCGTCGGAGCGCGGCGACTGGTCGACCGGTGTGACGTCCCCGCTGTCCGGCATGGACGCGCATCCGGCCAGCAGTGCCGCCGCGCAGCCGAACAGTACGGTCTTCCGCACTGTGCGGGCGCCGGCTCCCTTCCGGGCGCGCCGGCCGAACGGTATGTCCACGCCGCGCTCGCCTCCGCGCTCAGTGCCCACTCCGTCCGCCCTCCCGATCCATGCCGCGTCCGGCCTGCCGCTCCGTCCCGCCGACGGCCGCGCCTTCGCCGGCTGCCGCGCCATGACCCCGCTCGCCGGGGGCCCGGTCCCCCTGTCCCGATGCCTCAGTACCTGACCCCCCAGGGCCCGACGCCTCGGGCTCCGGCTTCTCAGGGCACTGAGCGTCCCGGACCGCTGTGCCCGCACCGTCGTACGCGCTCTCGCTCGCGCTCCCGCTCCCGCCACGCGCCGTCGCGCCGCCCCGTGCGCCCTCATCGCTCCGCAGGGCCCCGCTCTGCGGCACCACACGGGAGCCGCTGCCGGGCAGCGCCGTCGGGTCCGCCTCCGGCCGGGCGGGGGTGCGCTGCTCCCCGGGGCGCGGCTGCGCGGGGATGGTGGACGCCTTGCCGTCTGCACCGGAACGCGGCTGCCCCATCGCGTCGAGGCCGCGGTTGCGCCGCGAGTCCTCGGGCTCCAGGGGTATCGGGGAGCCGCGCAGCGTCTCGCCCGCCGTACGGGGCAGGGTCAGCCGGAACTGCGAGCCGCCGCCGGGCTCGCCCCAGGCCTGGAGCCAGCCGCCGTGCAGCCGGGCGTCCTCGACCGCGATGGACAGGCCGAGCCCCGTACCGCCGGTCGTACGGGCCCGCGCCGGGTCCGCGCGCCAGAAGCGGTTGAAGACCCGGGTCGCCTCGCCCGGCTTGAGGCCGACGCCGTAGTCCCGCACCGCGACGGCCACCGCGCCGCCGCTGCGGCTGCCGGCGGACGCCAGCCGCACGACGACATCGCGGCCCTCGCCGTGCTCGACGGCGTTGACGACGAGGTTGCGCAGCACCCGCTCCACCCGCCGGGGGTCGGCCTCGGCCATGACGGGCTGCTCGGCGCCGCGCACCACGATGCGGGTGCCCTTGCGCTCGGCGAGCGGTTCGGCGCCTTCGATGACGCGGTTGACCACATCGCGCAGGTCGACCGGCTCGGCCTCCAGCGCCGCCGCGCCCGCGTCGAACCGGCTGATCTCCAGCAGTTCCGCGAGCAGCGACTCGAAGCGGTCGAGCTGGCCGCGGAGCAGCTCGGCGGAGCGCGCGGTGGCCGGGTCGAACTCGTCGCGCACCTCGTGGATGACGTCGGCGGCCATCCGGACGGTCGTCAGCGGTGTCCGCAGCTCGTGCGAGACGTCGGAGACGAAGCGCCGCTGCATGCGGGAGAGCTCCTCCAGCTGCTGGATCTTGAGCTGGAGGTTCTGCGCCATCTTGTTGAAGGACTCGCCGAGGCGGGCGATGTCGTCCTCGCCGGTGACCTTCATCCGCTCCTGGAGAAGGCCGGCGGCCAGTCGCTCGGAGATCCCGGCGGCCATCCGTACGGGGGTGACGACCTGCCGCACCACGAGCCAGGCGATGGCGCCGAGCAGGATCACGACGAAGACGCCGGCCGTCGCGAGCGTGCCGGTCACGAGCCTGAGGGACTCCTCTTCCTGGCTGAACGGGAAGAGGTAGTAGAGCTGGTACTGGTTGCCGTTGATGTCGTTGAGGCGCTTGCCGATGATCAGCGCCGACACCCCGTCGTCGGACCCGATGCGCTTGATCTGGGTGTACTGGCGGAACGTCCCGGGCTTGGTGTCCAGCTTCCGCCGCAGCTCGGCGGGGACGCTCCGCTCGGGGTCGACGTCCCCGGAGGCGCGCGGCCCGCGGGTGCCCGGGGTGGCGTCGCCGAAGGGCTCGTCGGAGTCGGAGCTGAGCGCCACGACCGAGAATACGCCCTGTCCGCCGCTGGCGAGCTGCTCGACGAGGCTGGTCAACCAGGTCGCGGAGTCCTGGCTGCCGCGGCTGGCGGTGCGGTTGCTGTCGTCGGGCCGGTTGCCGTCACCGCCGTCGGCCAGCTTCTGGGCGACCTCGAAGCCTCCCACGGCCTGACTCTGGGCGGCTTGCGCCTTGGCCGTGAGCAGGCCGTTGCGGACCTGTCCGACGACCACGACGCCGAGCAGCAGCACCACGGCCAGCGACATGAGCAGGGTCGTCGCGACCACCCGCAGCTGGATGTTGCGGCGCCACAGCCGCAGCGCGGGCAGCAGGGGCCCCCGCACCCACCGGCTGAAGAGCCGCAGCAAGGGATGGACCGGCCCGCTCACCGCGCCGTCGGGCAGCAACTGCCCGCCCCGCAGCAACCACGCCGCCAACCGATCCGAAAAGGACATATCACCCGTCGGGCCGACGGTGCGCCCCCGCTTTCCTTCCGGGGCCGAACCGTCCCGGCTCATCTCAGCTGGGTCCGGCCTTGTAGCCGACCCCGCGCACGGTCACCACGATCTCCGGCCGCTCCGGGTCCCGCTCGACCTTGGAGCGCAGCCGCTGCACATGGACGTTGACCAGCCGGGTGTCCGCGGCATGGCGGTACCCCCAGACCTGCTCCAGCAGCACCTCGCGCGTGAACACCTGCCACGGCTTGCGCGCCAGCGCCACCAGCAGATCGAACTCCAGCGGCGTCAGCGCGATCGACTGCCCGTCCCGCTTCACCGAGTGCCCCGCCACGTCGATGACCAGGTCACCGATCGCCAGCTGCTCGGGCGCCGGCTCCTCCGACCGCCGCAGCCTGGCCCGGATCCGGGCCACCAGCTCCTTGGGCTTGAACGGCTTGACGATGTAGTCGTCCGCCCCCGATTCGAGGCCGACCACCACGTCCACCGTGTCGCTCTTGGCGGTCAGCATGACGATCGGCACGCCGGACTCGGCCCGGATCAGGCGGCACACCTCGATGCCGTCCCGTCCGGGCAGCATCAGGTCGAGCAGCACAAGATCGGGCTTGGTCTCGCGGAACGCCGCAAGAGCCTTGTCGCCGTCCGAGACGAACGACGGTTCAAAGCCCTCGCCGCGCAGCACAATGCCGAGCATCTCTGCCAGTGCGGTGTCGTCGTCGACGACCAGGACGCGTCCCTTCATTCGGCCATCATCCCATTACCTGATCGTGACTTACTCCATCGTGATGTGGAACACACCTCTGCCAGCCCGTTCCGCGTCACCGGAGACACCACTCCCGCCTCCGTGACGATCGCCGTCACCAGCTCCGCCGGCGTGACGTCGAAGGCCGGGTTGTAGGCATGCGCGCCCAACGGCGCCACCGGAATCCCGGCACCCGCCTCCGCTCCGGCCCCCCACATGTGCGGCAACGAGAACTCCGTCACTTCATGGCCGGGCCGCTGCTCCACCTCGATAGCGGCTCCCTCCTCGGTCTGGAGATCCGCCGTGCTGGTCGGTGCCACCACGATGAACGGAATCCGGTGATACCGGGCCAGCACCGCGAGCGGATAACTGCCGATCTTGTTGGCCACCGCACCGTCCGCCGCGATCCGGTCCGCCCCGATCAGCACCGCGTCCACCTCGCCCGCGGAGAACAGCGACCCCGCGGCACCGTCCGCCAGCACCGTGTACGCCATCCCCGCGCGCGCCGCCTCATAGGCGGTCAGCCGCGCCCCCTGCAACAGCGGACGCGTCTCGTCCACCCACAGCCGACGCAGTTCCCCGGCCCGGTGCGCCGCCAGCGCCACGGCCAGGGCGGTCCCCTGTCCCCCGGAGACCAGGGCACCCGTGTTGCAGTGCGTGAGAATCCGGTACCCACCGCCCGGCAGCAACTCGCCCAGCAGCGCCCGACCGTGCTCCGCCATCCGCCTGCTGGCCTCGACATCCTCCGCGTGCACGGCACGCGCCTCGGCCAGCGCGGCTGCCGCAGCCGCCTGTGCATCGGCGCCGTCCGCCACCGCCCGGCGGTACGCCGCAGCCGCTCGCCGCACGCCGTACGCCAGATTGACCGCGGTCGGCCGGGCATGCGCCAGCGCCTCCGCCGCGTCGTCGACGTCGAATCCCCGCGCCGCGGCCAGCGCGACGCCGTACGCGCCCGCGATGCCCAGCAGCGGCGCGCCGCGTACGGCCAGCGTGCGGATCGCCTGAACCAGCGCCGGCACGTCCGTACAGACCAGCTCGGCCTCCTCCACCGGCAGCCGCGTCTGATCAAGAAGGACCAGTACCGGTCCCTCGGGTGGTTCGTCCCAGCGCAACGACGGAAGCGTGAGCGTCCCGGATACCTCGTGCTGATCAGCCATCCCCTCAGTCTGCCGCCGACCACCCGTCGAACAGAAGGTCCCCTTCCTCCAAGGGCACGGGTACACAGCGCCACCCTCCATGACACGATGACTGACACCGCGGACCCCGGACCCCCGCCGCCGCAGCGGACGGGCAGCAAGAAGGAGCGACGATGAACAACTCTCCGGGCTGGGCCTCGCCCGGATCCGCCCCCTCCGGCGAGCCGGACCGCGGCACCCAGGAGCAGCCCCCTCAGCCGTCCGTCCCGGAAGAGCATCCCGGCGGCACGTCCGAGCAGCCGACCCCGCCGAACTGGTCGAGCAAGCAGCCGCCCGCCGGTCAGTGGACGGCCCCGGCCGGCATCCCCGGCCAGAGCGGCCCCGGCGGCCGGCGCGCCAACGGCACCACCGGCGACCGCACCCGCGCCTCGTCCGGCGGCCCCGCCCCGGGCGGCTGGGGCACCCCGCCGGGCCCCGGAAACCAGGCCACTTGGGGCACCGGGCCCGGATGGGGCGGTGGCTGGGCCGCGATGCCGCCCGCCGCCAAGCCCGGCGTCATCCCGCTGCGCCCGCTCGGCGTCGGGGAGATCCTCGACAGCGCGGTCGCCACCATGCGCGCCCACTGGCGCACCGTGCTCGGCGTCTCGCTGATCGTCGCGATCGTCTCGCAGACCGCCAACACCATCGTCACCGGAGTGTGGTTCCAGGGCGCCGGCCGCACCCCCGCCCTCGACACCAACAGCAACCCGCCGCTGCGTCAGGCCCTGAGCGACATGGGCGACACCTTGGCCGGCTCCGCCATCTCCTCGCTGATCGGGCTGCTCGCCACGATCATCGCCACCGGGCTGCTGACCATGGTCGTCAGCCGCGCCGTGCTGGGCCGACCGGCGACCGCCGGGGAAGCCTGGCGCGACGCCCGCGGCCAACTCCCGCGCCTGCTGGGCCTGCTCGTCCTGCTTCCGTTGCTCATCACGACCGTATTCGCGGTCGGTATCGTGCCCGGACTCGTCGTCACGGCCAGCGGCACGGCCACCACAGGCCTGGTCCTCATCCTGATCGGCGGGCTCGCCGCCACCGTCGTGAGCATCTGGCTGTGGGTCCGATACAGCCTCGCTTCCCCCGCCCTGATGCTGGAGAAGCAGGGCGTCATCGCGGCCATGCGCCGCTCCGCCAAGCTCGTACGCGGCGCCTGGTGGCGGGTGCTGGGCGTCCAGCTCCTCGCCTACCTGCTGGTCGCCATCGTCCAGTTCATCATCCAGATCCCGGCCACCCTCATCGCCTTCATCGTCGGCGGCGAAAGCCTCATGGACTGGGCGAACGGCACCGGCAACTCCTCCAGCTGGCCGTTCCTGATCGTGCTGGGCATCGGCTCGATCATCAGCTCCGCCATCACCTTCCCCATCAGCGCCGGTGTCACCGTGCTCGTCTACGTCGACCAGCGCATCCGCCGCGAGGCCCTCGACCTCGAACTCGCCCGCGCCGCCGGGCTCCCCGGCTACGACAACGAACCCGCCGCCCCGGCGGCGGCCACGCCCGGCCCTGCCACCACCCCGGCCCCCAGGCTCCCCTCCGACACCCCGCCGGCCGACGGCCCCACCGCTGACACCCCACCGGACCGCGCCGAAGCGCAGCCGACAGCGACTCAGCAGACGGGGCATCACCCGACAGAGGGTCAACCAGCAGGCACGCACCCGGCGAAGGCACTCCAGGAAGCGCCGGACAACGCCACGGCAACCGGCCCGGATACGCCCGCTGCCCCCACCGCGCCCGAGGACGCCTCCGCCGACATCCCCGGCCCGCGCCCGAGCGACGCCGCACCGGGAAGCTGATGCGGTGACCACCGGGGGGAGGACAGCCGCGCTCATACGCCTCATCGCGCGCGCCGACGACGACATACCGGTACGGATCCCACGCGCCCCCGCCCGGGAAGCGGCCCGGCGCGAGCTGTCCGACCCCCGGTACCACCAGCACGACCCCAACCCGGTCCAGCGGGCCCTGAATTGGCTCTGGGACCGCATCGGCGACCTCTTCCACGCAGCCGCCGGCGCCACCCCCGGCGGCTGGACCGGACTCATCGCCATCGTGGCGTTCGTCCTCCTGCTGGCCGTCGCGCTCCGACTGCGGCTCGGGGCGCTGCGCCGCACTCCGACCACCGGCGGCGCGCTGTTCGCCGACACCCCCCGCACCGCCGCCGAACACCGCGCAGCCGCCGACCGGCACGCCGCCGAGGGCCGCTGGAACGAGGCGATCCAGGACCGGATGCGCGCCATCGTCCTCGCCCTCGAAGAGCGGACCCTGATCACTCCCGGCCCCGGCCGCACCGCCGGCGAGGCCGCCGCCGAAGCCGGCCTGGCACTCCCCCCGCACGCCGCCCAACTGCGCACCGCAGCCCGCACCTTCGACGACGTCGCATACGGCGGCCGTCCCGGTACGGAACGGGCATACGCCCTCCTTGCCGACCTCGACACCGAGCTGCAACACGCCAAGCCCCACCTGGCCGCCACCCCGACCAGGAGCCGCGAATGACCACGGCCGCCACCGTCACCGCCACTCCCGGCGCCACCGCACGACGCTTGTGGATCCGCTCCCGCGGACTGCTGCTGGCGCTGCTCCTGCTCGTCATCAGCGGGTTGGTCCTCGCGGCCCTTCAGTCCGGTGAACAGCACGGCCGGCTCGACCCCCGCTCCGCGGACCGGACCGGAAGCCGCGCGCTCGCCCAACTCCTCTCCGCCCACGGCGTCACCACCCGCGTCGCGACCACCGTCGAGGAGGCCGCCGCCGCGGCCGGCCCGCATACCACTCTCCTCGTCACCGACCCCGACGTCCTGACCGCAGATCAGCTGACCGCCCTGTCCGCGGCGACCGCCCACACACCCGGCCGCACCGTCCTGCTCGCCCCGGGCCCCGCGTCCCTCCAGCTCTTCGCCCCCGGAGTCCAGGCCGATCCGGCGGTCCCCAACGCACCCCGCCGCCCCGGCTGTTCGCTGCCCGCCGCCCTCAGTGCGGGAGATGCCCTCCTCGGCGGTCTCCGCTACGAGACATCCGCCCCCGGGGCCGACCACTGCTACCCCGGCGGCGGCCTGCCCACCCTGCTGCGCCTCCCGGCCCCCGGCGAGGACCGCGACACCGTACTCCTCGGCTCCCCCGACTTCCTGTACAACTTCCACCTCGCCGAGCAAGGCAACGCCTCGCTGGCCCTTCAACTCCTCGGCGCGCACAAACATCTGGTCTGGTACCTCCCCTCCGTCAGCGACCCGTCATCCGCCCAGGACAACCAGCCCGGCCTCCTCGATCTCATCCCCTCCGGCTGGAACTGGGCGCTGCTCCAACTCGCCATCGCCGCCGCATGCGCAGCACTCTGGCGCGCCCGCCGACTCGGCCCCCTGGTGCCCGAACGGCTCCCGGTAACCGTCCCGGCCGCCGAGACGACCGAAGGCCACGCCCGCCTCTACGAACAGGCCCACGCCCGCGACCGGGCCTCCGCCGTACTGCGCTCGGCAGCCCGTGGCCGGCTCGCCCCCCTCATCGGCGTGCCCCCCACACACGCCCACACCCCCGACATCCTTCTCCCGGCCATCCAGGCCCACTTGACCACCGCCACCACGCCGGCAGCCGACCTCCACACACTGCTCTTCGGCCCCGCCCCCGCGGACGACAAAGCCCTCGTCCACCTGGCAGACCAACTCGACGCATTCGAAGACTCCATCGTTTCCCAAGAGAGGCACGCACCCCGTGAGCACCCCGACCGCTGACAGCGCCCGAGCCTCCCTGGAGGAACTGCGCACCGAGATAGCCAAGGCCGTCGTAGGCCAGGACCCTGCCGTCACCGGCCTGGTCGTCGCGCTGCTGTGCCGCGGTCACGTACTCCTCGAAGGCGTCCCCGGCGTCGCCAAGACCCTGCTCGTCCGCGCCCTGTCGGCGACGCTCGAACTCGACACCAAGCGCGTCCAGTTCACCCCCGACCTCATGCCCAGCGACGTAACCGGTTCGCTGGTCTACGACGCCCGCAACGCCGAGTTCTCCTTCCAGCCGGGCCCCGTCTTCACCAACCTCCTTCTCGCCGACGAGATCAACCGGACGCCGCCCAAGACCCAGGCGTCCCTGCTCGAAGCCATGGAAGAGCGTCAGGTGACCGTCGACGGCACGCCCCGCCCGCTCCCCGAACCGTTCCTCGTGGCCGCCACGCAGAACCCCACGGAGTACGAGGGCACGTACCCACTCCCGGAAGCTCAGCTCGACCGCTTCCTGCTGAAGCTGACGATGCCGCTCCCTGCCCGCCAGGACGAGATCGACATCCTCACCCGCCACGCAGCCGGCTTCAGCCCGCGCGACCTGAACGCCGCCGGTCTGCGCCCCGTCGCCTCCGCCGCAGACCTCGAAGCAGCCCGAGCCGCAGTCGCCAAGACCACCGTCTCCCCCGAAGTCACCGGCTATATCGTCGATATCTGCCGTACCACTCGCGAATCCCCCTCGCTGTCTCTCGGCGTCTCCCCCCGAGGAGCCACCGCCCTGCTTTCCACTTCACGCGCCTGGGCCTGGCTCACCGGCCGCGACTATGTCACCCCCGACGACGTCAAAGCCCTGGCTCTCCCCACACTCCGGCACCGCGTCCAGCTCCGCCCCGAAGCGGAGATGGAAGGAGTCACGCCAGACTCCGTGATCAACGCCGTGCTCGCTCATCTCCCCGTCCCCCGCTGAGGCAAGACCGTGGCCCTCACCGGACGCACCGCTCTCGTCTCCGCACTCGGAGCACTCTTCGTCGGCTTCGTGCTCCCCAGCTGGATCGGGGTCCTCATCGTCCAACTCGCCCTGCTGATAGCAATCTTGTGCGACATGGCACTCGCCGCGCCAGCACGAAAGCTCCATTTCACCCGAACCGGTGACACAACCGTTCGACTATCAGGCGAAGCCCACATCCACCTCACCATCACCAACCCCGACCGCCGCACCCTGCGCGCCCAGATCCGTGACGCCTGGCCCCCGAGCTCCTTCCACCCCGGCTCCGACATCCCCGCTTCCCGCCACACCACCCGCATCCCCGGCGGCGAACGCCGGCGCCTGACCACCACGCTCCACCCCACCCGCCGCGGCGACCACCACGCCGTCCGCGTCACGGTCCGCTCCTACGGCCCGCTCGGTCTGGCGGCCCGCCAGGGCAGCCACCACATCCCGTGGACCCTGCGCGTCCTGCCCCCCTTCACCAGTCGCAAGCACCTCCCCGCCAAACTCGCCCGGCTCCGCGAACTCGACGGCCGCACCAGCATCCTGACCCGCGGCGAAGGCACCGAATTCGACAGTCTCCGCGACTACACCCCCGGCGACGACACCCGCTCCATCGACTGGCGCGCCACCGCCCGCCGGCAAACCCTCGCCGTCCGCACCTGGCGCCCCGAACGCGACCGCCGCATCCTGCTCGTCCTGGAAACCGGCCGCACCTCGGCCGGCCGCGTCGGCGACACCCCTCGCCTCGACGCCTCCATGGACGCCGCTCTGCTCCTCGCCGCCCTCGCCACCCGCGCCGGCGACCGCGTCGACCTGCTCGCCTACGACCGCCGCGTACGTGCCTCCGTACAGGGCCGCGCCGCCCGTGACCTCCTCCCGGCGCTCACCGACGCCCTCGCCCCCCTCGAATCCGAACTGATCGAGGCGGACGCCCGCGGCCTGGCCGCCACAATCCACCGCCACACCCCGCGCCGGTCCTTGATCGTCCTCTTCACCGGCCTCGACACGGCTCCCGTGGAGGAGGCCCTGCTGCCCGTCCTCCCCCGCCTAGCCCAGCGCAACGAACTCATCGTCGCGGCCGTCGCCGACCCCCGCATCGAAGAGATGGCCGCCGGCCGTCACACCCCTCAGGCCGTCTACGCAGCAGCCGCCGCGGAACAGACCCGCGCCGCCCGCCGCCGCACCGCAGACCGCCTCCGCCACCAGGGCATCACGGTCATCGACTCCACCCCGGACCATCTGGCCCCCGACCTGGCCGACACCTACCTCACCCTCAAGGCCACCGGCCGCCTCTGACCACGGCTCCTACTCCCAGAGCTGCCCTGCCACAACCAACAACCGCGCCTGCGCCTCAGACACCGCTGGTGCCGTGAGCGAAAACCTTCACCGAGGTGGGTTCTGCCGGGTGTCTACGGCGATGGATGTCGCGCAGGTCAGCTCAAGGTCGTGACACGGCCTGTCAGTTCCCTGGTCTAGGGTCGCCCGCATGGTTGAGCCCTCCTTTCTGACCGCCGTGCGCGAGTCGTACGACACGGTCGCCGCTGATTACGTCGAACGCGTCCCGCCTCCCGCCGAGATGGACCCGCTGTCACGCGCGATGCTGGCGGGGTTTGCCGAGTTCGTGCGGACGGCTGCTCTGGGGCCGGTCGCGGACCTGGGGTGCGGCCCCGGCCGTGTGACGGCGCACCTGGCCGGGCTGGGGGTGTCCGCCTTCGGCGTCGATCTGTCGCCGAAGATGATCGGGCTGGCCCGGCACGCCTATCCGAACCTGCGGTTCGCCGAGGGCTCGATGACCGCGCTGGAGATGAGGGACGACGAGCTCGGCGGCATCCTGGCCTGGTACTCCACCCACCACACGCCCACGCAGTGGCTGCCGGCGGTGTTCGCCGAGTTCCACCGCACGCTCGCGCCCGGCGGCTACCTGCTCTGGGGAGACTATGTCGGCGATGAACGGCTGCGGCCGACCCAGGGCTATGGCCGTCCGGTGTCCTACGAGTCGTACCTCCTGCCTCTGGACCGCATGGTCGGCCTGCTGGAGCAGGCCGGACTCGTCGTCACCGCGAGGCTGGAGCAGGAGCCCGGCGGACGGGTGAACAGACCGCACGCCTGCCTGCTGGCCCGCAAGCCCGAAAAGCCCTGACGGGGCTTGTTCCTCCGGCGAGGCCGCTTGTGTCAGATCGCCGACGGTCACGGCGCGGCGCTCAGGCCGCGGGGTTGAGATGGCGGCCGCCCCAGCGGATACCTTTCTCGCTGCGGATACGGGCGCGTTCCCGGCACTGGGCGGCCAGGACGTCGGTATGGCGGGCGTTCCGGTTGCGCCAGTGCAGGTAGTGGTGCAGCGCGCGGGTCTGGACGGTGTGGTTGGGGTGGTGGGAGTTGGCGAGGGTGAACTGCCGCAGCGGCCCGAAGAGCGCCTCGATGGGGTTGGCCCAGGACGCGTTGGTCGGCGTGAAGCAGAGCTCGACCTTGTTCCTGGCCGCCCATCGGCGGATCTCGATGCCTTTGTGGGCGGAGAGGTTGTCGAGGATGACGTAGATCGGGGCGCCGTCCAGGCGGACGGCCCGGATGCTCTTGAGCGCGGCGAGGCTGTGATCGGTGCCCTTGCGAAGCCGGTTGACGCCCCAGAGCGTGTCGTCGCCGACGGAGTAGCAGCCGTGGAAGTAGCGCACTCCGTGGGTGCGGTGGAAGGTGGCCGGGAGCCGGTCGGGCCTGCCCTGCCTGGCCCAGCAGTTCCCGGTGGCCGGACGTATGCCGAGTGGGCCGAACTCGTCGAAGGCGAAGGTGCGGTCGGGGCGCTCGTTGAGGGCGTACTCGATCCGGTCCAGCGTGGCGTCCTTGTCCGGGTCGGTGGACTCCT
Organism: Streptomyces albospinus; assembly: GCF_014648695.1. GTDB lineage: Bacteria > Actinomycetota > Actinomycetes > Streptomycetales > Streptomycetaceae > Streptomyces > Streptomyces albospinus. Next base: position 665 of record NZ_BMRP01000033.1, on the reverse strand, counting down.
TCCACGTCTTGGTCCGTTGAAAGGTGATCTGGCGTCGGATGAGCAGGCACCGCAGGGTCTCCCGGCCGATGCGTATTCACCGTCCCGGGGCTCTGCGCAGGTAGGCGGCGAGTTTCCACACCGACCAGCGCGTGAAGCAGGCCGAGCAGGCTGGGGCGGGTGGTGGCCGTCTGGATGACGAAGTCCTCGTCGTCACGGTCGAGCAGGCGGGGACGGCCTCCCGCCCGCCGAGGGTCCAGACAGGCCAGCCCCGTCTCGTTGAACTTGTGGACCACATCGCGGACGGTGTCCTCGTCGGCCTGCACGAGCCGGGCGATGACCGGGACGCTGTTTACGCCGGCCGAAGCCAGCACGATCATCGCCCGCCGATAGCGGACCGTGACGGCGCTAGAGATCTGCCCTGCCGCCTACACACGCCAGCGCATACCCATCCGCCTACGTCTGAGCACTCCACGTTGCATCGGCGGCACAGCCACGGCATTACGACAGCCATGCGAGGGGGCAATCCACTCACCCCGGCAGTACCGCTCGGCTGCCCCCTTGAAGAGCTATCCATACCCGTAAACGCAGAAAGGCCCCGCACCATACGGTGCGCGGCCTTCCCACAATGATTGTTCGGCGGCGTCCTACTCTCCCACAGGGTCCCCCCTGCAGTACCATCGGCG
>NZ_BMRP01000032.1:66832-77155 GCF_014648695.1 Streptomyces albospinus | reverse complement strand
TCGGCCGGGTGCCGGTGTGCCGGTCACGTTCCCCACCCCACCCGGTGCTCCGCGAGGTGCGCGAGGACCGCGTGGTTCGCCTCCCAGCCGTCCGGGAACTTGACCGTGACGCCCAGCTGGACCGGCTCCGTCGAGGGGTGCTCGTCCAGGAGGTCGGCCACCCCGGCGCGGGAGACGACGATGCAGGCGTGGCGGTGGCGGGAGGCGAGCACGCACAGCCGGCCGGTCTCCAGATGGAAGGCGGTGGCGTCGGGGCGCCCGGACAGCGGGTGCAGGACGACCGTGACGTCGAACTCGCGGCCTTGGAGGCGGTTGGCGGTGTCCACCGCGACACCGGTCACGCCCAGCCCGGCGAGCGCCGCGCGGACCGCCGCGGCCTGGTCCCGGTGGGCGGTCCCGACGGCGATCCGGGCGGCGGTGAGCGGGGCCGGCTCGGCGGCGTGCTCGCTGGTGGCGGCGCCGCCGCGGTCGAGGAGGCGGCGGACGGTGAGCGCGACGGCCCGCACCGCCTCCGGGTCCGTACGGGGCGTGTGGCGGGCGGGGAGTTCGAGCAGCCCCCAGCCGGACTCGGCCGCCTCGTCCAGCACGCGGTCCACGGCCGACCCGTCGCCCGGCACGCCGAACGCCAGCCGCCGGTCGCCGTGGCCGGTGCCGCTGCGGAACGGCGTGTACGGGTAGAAGGCGCGGGAGACCAGGGGCGCGGCGGAGGCGGGCAGCCGCCAGGAGACGGGGAGGCGGTGCTGGGGGAGGTCGGGGTTGTGGGCGAGGAGGGTGGAGACGGCGCTGGCGGAGGGGTCGTAGGCGAGCCCGGCCCACTGCTCGGCGCCCACGATGCTGAACGGGTCCAGCTGGCCCGGGTCGCCGACGAACAGCGCGCGCTCGAAGAGCCCGGCGACGCTCAGCAGCGCGTCGGAGCGCATCTGGTACGCCTCGTCGACGATGGCGTGCCGCCAGGGCTCGTCGACCTTGGTGTAGGCCCATTTCGCGGCGGTGGAGACGACGATGTCCATCCCGGCGAGGTCGGCGATCCGGGCGGAGGTGCGGACCGCGGGGAGGTCGGCGAGTGCGGGGTCGAAGGAGCCCGGCTCGCTGCTGTGCAGGCGGCCCACGGGGAGGTCGGGGTCCTTGCCGGCCAGCCGGAGGACGAGGTCGTCGACCTGGGCGTTGGTCTGCGCGACGACCATCAACGGGCGTCCGGCGGCGGCCAGTTCGCGGGCCGCGCGGACCACGAGGGTGGACTTGCCGGCGCCCGGCGGGGAGTCCACCACCACGCCGCGGTGGGTGCTGTGGAGGGTGTCGTGCAGGATCGCGTCGGTCGCCCGGCCGGCCGCGGCGCCGGGGTCGAAGGGCTGCCGGCCGGCACTCGGGCCGGCGTGGTGAAGGTCCGTCATGCCGCGGCGCCTGCCGGGGGGGTTGGCGGAACGGGGCATCACAGGAAGTCCTCCGCGGTGACGGTGTCGGTGTCGGGGGCGGGAAGCGGGGTGGCACCCGTGGTGCCGGTGGTGCCGGGCGGGGGGCCGCCGTGCGTCCAGGGGGTGTCCTCCGGGTCCGGCAGGTCGGGGCCGCCGCGCGGGGCGTGCTCGAAGAGCGTCCAGCACACCGCGTCGTCCGGCTCCGGGACCGATCCGGGCTCGGGGGTCCTGCCGCGGCCCATGCCGCCGGTGAGCCGCACCACCAGGGTCCCCGGCTCCCCGGCCCCGTACGCCACGAACTCTGCGGTCTGGGTGCGGCCGTCGGCGAGCGGGCGGTGGAGCTTGGCGTCCACGTCCAGCTGCGGGCGGTCGTCGGTGCGCACCGTCACCAGGGGGCGCGGCATCGGCCGCTTGCCTTCGGAGTAGGCCATCTCGACGGCGGTGACCGTGCCGTGCAGCGCCTCCCCGGCCAGCCGGCGGGCGGCCATCACCAGCGGGTCGTCCAGCGCTTCCTGGGCGTCCAGCTGGGCCTGCGCGCTCTCGCGGGCGGACAGCTTCCGGGCGGCGGTGACGGCGTCGTCCTGCCGGGGCTGCGGCGGTTCCCCGGCACGGATCCGGTCGCGGTGCGCGGTGTACGACCAGCGGTCGCGCTTCCAGCGGTCGGCGACCCGGGCGCCCTCCGGGAGGCCGCGCAGCAGGTCGACGCCCTGCCACACGGCGTCCCAGGTGGGCCGCAGCCGGCTCTCGACCAGGGTGCGGATCTCCTCCGCGGCACCGGGCAGGCCGGCGTCGTAGCGGGCCATCGCGGGGGCGAGCAGCCGGTTGTCGAACGCCGGGTCGGTGGCGGGCCCGGCCGGCGGGCACCACAGCTGGCCGGCGGCGTCGCGCGCCGTCTCCGCGTACTCGGCCGCGTCCTGGCCCCGTACGCCCGGCGGCGGGGCGATCCAGGCGAGCAGCGCGCCCAGGTGCTGGTCCTCCAGGACGCTCTGGCCGGTCGCCCAGTGGCGGGTCAGCAGGCCCGTCATGGACAGCAGCAGAGCGGCGCCCGGCACCCGCGCCCGCTCCCCGAAGTGGGTGAACCAGCGGCCCAGCAGCGGGACATGGGGTGGCGCGGGATACGGCGTCTCCGGCTCCTGCTCGGCCGTCCGCCGGAACCGCATCGAGCGGCCCAGAAGCCGTACGTACTCGATGCCGGCGGTGCTCGGCACGATCAACTGGGGTGCGTCCGCGCACAGTTCGACCTGCACAGGGACCTTCTTGCCGGTCTCCGGGTCGGTCTCCTTGCGCTCCTCCCACTCGACGGCGTCGGCGAAGCCGTCCACGTACGGCAGCACCGACTCGGCCAGCTCGGCCAGGAAGGCGAACCGCAGATCGCGGTCGCGCGGCTGCGGGACGGTCAGCAGCAGCGGCTTCTCCCGGTCCGTGCCGACCAGCGCGCCCAGGGGGGCGCCGGCCTCACCGGCGGTGGTCAACGGGACGAACACCAGCGGGCGTTCGGAGAGATGGCGGTGCCGGACCGTGGTCAGCGGCTGGGCGCGGCCCGCGGCCACCGCCTCCATCCGGGCCAGCGTCTCGATCAGGGACATACCGGCTCCCCGTCGCGCGGGGCCGGTACGGCGGCGGCGCCGGACAGCGCCTCGGCGCGCAGCGCGGCGGCCCGGCGCAGGGCGGCCACGGCCGGGTCGTCGGGGTCGCCGGGGTCATCGGGGCCGTCGGGGCAGCCGGGGGAACCGGGGCCGCCCGCGGCGGCCAGCACCTCCTCGATGGTGCGCAGCCCGCCCAACTCGCCCCGCACGCCCCGGCCCAGGGTCGTGACCGCACCCTCCTGGCGGGACCGTTTGCGGCAGTGGAAGGCCAGTTCGCAGGCGGCCAGGCACTCCGGGGCGTAGGCCGCGTCGACCGCGTCGACGGCCGTGGTCAGCTCCTCGGGCGGGCGGGTCGGCGTGGTGCCGTCGTCGGCCAGCCGGAGGTCGAAGGTGGTCCCCGGGGGGAGCGCGGCGGCGATCTCCTCGACGCGGGTCAGCCGGCCCAGCTGGCGGCGGGTGGTGGCCAGCTGCTTGCGGACGTCGACGGCCGCGCCCGCGGGGAGGTTGGAGAAGTCCTTGGGGCAGACCAGCAGCACCCGGTCGCGGACCCGGGCGGGGCGGCCGGTGCGCGCCGCGACATGCCCGGCGACCGCCTCCAGGGCGAGGACGTACACCGCCGCCTGCCGGGCCGCGGCGCCCACCTTGGCGGCGTCCGCGGCGCCGTCGATCATCGGGAAGGACTTGATCTCCACGACCGTCCAGCCGCCGTCCGGATGCACCACCACCGCATCCGGCTCCACATAGGCCGGCGACCCGGCCACCTCCAGGGCCAGCATCGGATGGTCCAGCAGCGCCCAGCCGCCGGCCGCGGTCGCCTCGCGCAGCGCCAGCGCCGTACGCGCCGCCCGGCCCTCGGGCCCGGCCGCGGACAGATCGGGCCGGGCGACCGCGTCGGCCTCCGGCGCCGGGCCGCCCGGCACCAGCCGCTCGCACACCAGCCGCAGCAGCTCCGCGCCGCCGTCCGCCTTCACCCGCGCCTCGAAGGAGTTGCCGCGCACCAGGGCGAACTGCGACTGCCCGTACGCCGCGGGGGAGCCCAGCGCGCGGGCCAGCGCGCCCTTGTCGATGCCCGCGCCGTCCAGCAGCGCGCGGCGCCGGCAGCCGGGGTTGGCGGCGAGGGCGGCCAGCGCGCGGGCGTCCAGCGACCGGGGGCGCACCCCGGCTCCGCGCAGCTCGCGCAGACTCTGCCGCAGGCTCGGGGCCGGCGTGGGCACTCCCCCCGGGGCGGGCACCGGTCCCCAAGCTCTCGAATCGGCTTGAGCAGGGGAGGCCCCGATCACCGGAGCGGTGGCCGCCGCGCCCCCTGCTCCGGCCGCTGTGGGTCGACTCTCGCGGGAAACGTTCACCCGCCGAAGTCTGGCATCCGCCGCCGACAAGCGGGGCCGCCCGGTGCCGTCCCGCGCCGTGCGCGATGATGGAAAGCCCGCGGTCAACGCCGCCCGCGCCGACACACGCACGACGACAAGCCGGGAGACCGGCGAGAGGTACGACCCATGGCAGCGCGCATATTCCTGGCCAGGCACGGGCAGACGGAGTGGTCCCTGTCCGGCAGGCACACCGGACGGACCGACATCCCGCTGCTCGACGAGGGGCGGCGGGGCGCCAAGCTGCTGGGCGAGCGGCTGCACCGCGCGCCCTGGGACGGGCTGCCGGGCGTCGAGGTCCGCACGAGCCCGCTGGTGCGCGCCAAGGAGACCTGCGAACTGGCCGGCTTCGGGGAGCGGGCCCAGGACTGGGACGCGCTGATGGAGGTCGACTACGGCGCCTACGAGGGGCTGACGCCGGCCGAGATCAAGGCAGGGCGGCCGGACTGGCTGCTGTGGCGGGACGGGGCGCCGGAGGGCGAGATGCTCGCCGAGGTCGCCGCGCGGGCGGACGAGGTGGTCGCCTGGGCGCGGTCCGCCGACCGTGACGTGCTGGTCTTCGCGCACGGCCACATCCTGCGCTCCCTGGGCGCCCGCTGGCTGGGCCTGGACATCTCGTTCGGGGCCCGGATCCGGCTGGAGCCGACGTCCCTGTCGGTCCTCGGCTGGGCGTACGGTGAGCCGGCGATCGAGCGTTGGAACGACACCGGGCACCTCGGCTGACCGACGGCCGCGGGCCTCAGACCGGCTGCCGCCCCGCCGACGCCGCGTGCTGCTCCAGGAATTCCGGGACCGGGCGGCAGCTTCGGTACGGGCGGAGCTTCCGGGCGGTGCTGTCCAGCATCGCCCGGATCCGTGCCGAGCGGACCTGCTCCAGCAGCGCCAGCGCCCGGATGCCCGCCGCGGCGGCCTCCTCGGGGGCGCCGCCGGCCGCGAGGTTGCCGGCCAACTCGGCGGTGAACAGGGCGATGTTGCGGGTGAAGTGCGGATCCTGAAGGGCGACCGCCCGGCGTGCGTGCTCCGCCGCGCGCCTCGTCTCGCCCAGCGCCGACCAGCACTGCGCCTCCAGGCCCGCCAGCTCGGCTTCGCCGTAGAAGCTCATCCACTCCGGGTCGCGCTCGCCCGGCCCGGCCGCGAACAGCCGCTCCGCCCGCGCCAGCGCCTGCTCGCAGCCCGTACGGTCCCCGAGCCCCGCCCAGCCGCCGGCCTCGCGCAGTGCCAGCAGCGACCGCAGCCGCGGTGAGGCGAGCCGCTTGGCGGCCTGCTGGGCGGCCTGCGCGGCGCGTACCGCCTCGCGCGGGCGCCCGGTGTCGCGGGCCAGGAAGGCGGTGTTGCAGAAGGCGTGCGCCTCCAGGGCGGCGTCGCCGCAGACCCGGGCCGTGGACAGCGCCTCGGCGTAGTGCGAGCGGGCGTCGTCGAAGCGGCCGGAGTCATGTGCCAACCAGCCTACGGAGATGGCGAGTTCGCCCGCGCCGGCCTGGAGCCGGTCGTAGACCGCGCGGCGCTGGACGCCGGAGTCCAGGAGCTCGTAGGCGGCGCGCAGCGGCTGGGTGGCGCGGGGGTAGAGGCCGTCGGCGCCGTGCCGGTCGTCCAGCAGGCGGATCCGGCGGACGGCCTCCTCGACGGCGGTGGCCTCGGTGGCGCCGGCCCGGCCGCCGGGCGGCGTACGGGGGCCGGGGACGGTGGCGGTCGCGGCGGTCCCGGCAGGGTGCGCGGCGTCAGCCGCTCCGGTGGAGCCGGAGCCGGTGCCTGCACCGGGGAAGGGGTCGAAGGGGTCGCCGGGCCAGAGGCCGGCCAGGCCCAGGGCGGCTGCCGGGCCGCCGGTGATGAACGCGCGACGCAGCACGTCGCTCTCCTTGCAGATCTGGATACGGGTATCGCGGTGGTCGGGGTCGGTTGCCAGGGGCGCGGCGCTGACCACCGGTGCAGGCACCGTTCCCCAAGCTCTCGGCTCCGCTTGAGCAGGGGAGGCCCCAATCGCTGGAGCGGCTGACGCCGCGCCCTCGTGCTGCGCCCCCCGTCCGCGTACCGTCTCCCGCGGCGCGAACCCCATGTCGGGCAGTGTCAGTCCCGGGAACATGTGCCGGAACACCCGCTCGTAGGCGTAGTTCGGACACCGGATCTCCCCGGACTCGACGCGGCCCACATAGCGGGCGTCGCACGAGACCTGCTCGCCGATCTCACGGGCGGACCGTCGGACCGCCGCCGCGAACTCACCGGGCGACAGCCGGCCGCGCAGCTGTCGGAAGGCGGTGTTCGGGCGGGCGGGTACGGTGCGGGACGACGCTGATCGTGCAGCTTGCGACGCCATGGCGGACCCTCTCCGTGCCATCTTGTGGCGATGCCGCTTCCTGGCGGTGCGGCGGGACGACGGTACCGGCTGTGACGGGTCCGACACCCAGGGTTTGGCTACAAACCGGATATCTCACCCACGATCCGCCATGAAGTGCCACCCTTTGCAGCGTTCCGCCGCCGTAGCTGTTGACGCGGCCGGCCGTTGAAGACGGTGTAAAGGGTGTGGCGCGTGCTTTGAGGAGGGGTTCTCCGTGTGGGAGACCGGCGTGAGCAGGGGCGGCAAGGAGTCCGCGGGCCAGGCCGCCGGGCGCGGGGGGTGCGCCGCGCCCGGCGGCGTACCGTCCCAGCCCTGCGACCTCGTCACGGTGCCGGCCCGGCAGGGCCTGGAGGCGGTCGACATCCTGCGGCTGCGGGACGGCGTCGGCCCGGTCCTGCACGACGGCGCCTGCGACACCCTGGGCTTCCTGGTCCCGCCCGGGACCGCCGACGGCTGGGACGTACCGGGCAGCGCCTGCACGCAGACGTACGGCCGCGGCATCGCGTTGGGCGGTGGCGAGGACGCCGTCATCGACCCGCCGGTGACCGGGACGGGCTGGCTGGTGCCGCCCGAGGGGGCGTACGCGGATGCCACCGACCCCGTGGTGCTGCGGGCGGCGCTGGGCGAGGCGGCGCGCACCATCGAAGCCGTCGACCGCTGCCAGTGAGGCGGGAGCGCGGGGCCGCCGGCTGAAGCCGGGCGGCCCTTTCGGCGTGTGCCCGGCCGGTGTTCGCCGGGGACGAGTCGGCGCGAGGCGATGCGCCGGGCGGGGGCCGGAGGCGCCGAGGGGTTACCGGGAGGCGGTCCGGCGGCGGCCCGGCGACGGGGCCGGGGAGGGGTCCGGCAGCGAGACGCCCGGGGGCAGGGCCGGCGACGCGGGCCCGGCCGGCTGCGGGGCGGGCACCGGCGCGGGGCGGGTCCTGCGGCGCGCCGCGGCGACCGCCGCTTCGTAGACGGCCATCAGGTCCTGGGCGCTGCGCTCGATGTCGTAGCGCCGCACCACCGGGGGCACCGGCAGCCGGCCCGGTCCGCTGCGCCGCAACTCCCGCAGCGCGGCGGTGAGTTCGTGGACGCCGGGGCTGAAGCGGCGGGCGCCGGGGGCCTGGTCGGCCGGCAGGTCGTCGACGGCCGGGCAGCTGCCGTAGAGCACATGCAGTCCGGACGCCAGCGCCTCGACGGCGGCCAGCCCGAACGCCTCGTCCGGGGACGGCGAGACGAAGACGTCGATGGCCGACAGCAGACCGGGGATGCTCGGGGCCTCGCCGGCGGCCGGCCCATCGGCCCCGTCGCGGGCGCCCAGCAGCCGGATCCGGTCGCCGGAGCCGAACTGCTCCGCCATCCGCCGCAGCGCCTCCCGCTCCGGCCCGTCACCCGCCAGCAGCAGCTGCACCCCCGGGAGCCGGGTGACCGCCCGCACCAGGACGTCGAACCGCTTGCCGGGCACCAGCCGGCCGACCCCGCCGACCACGAAGGCGTCGGTGGGCAGGCCGAGCCGGGCGCGCACGGTGGCCCGGGCGGCCGGGTCGTAGGCGAAGCGGTGCGCCTCGACGCCGTTGGGGACGACGTGGATCCGGCGCTCGGGCACGCCCCAGCGGCGCAGCCGGGCGGCCACGGTGTCGGAGACGGCGACCGTCGCCGACCCCAGCCGCTCGGTGGCCCGGTAGAGCGTGCGGACGCCCCGGGTCAGCCGCCGGCCCTCGATGACCGCGTCGCCGAGGGAGTGCTCGGTGGCGACCACGGCCCGTACGCCCGCCAGCCGCGCGGCGATCCGGCCGTAGACGCAGGCGCGGTAGAGGTGGGTGTGGACGAGGTCGTAGCCGCCGGCGCGGATCAGTCCGGCCAGGCGGGGGAGCGCGCTCAGATCGCGGTTGTCGGTCATGCCGAGGTGGGTGACGGGGATGCCGTCCGCCTCGATGGCCGCGGCGAGCGGGCCGGGGGTGGTCAGCGAGATGACCTCGCAGCGGGCGGGCAGCCGGCGCAGCAGCAGACGCAACTGCAATTCGGCGCCGCCCACTTCGAGGCCGGTGATGACATGCAGGACTTTCACCGGATGCCTCCAGAGGTTGCGGCCAGGGTGGTCTCGTCAGCGGCCGGGGTGGCCTGTTCGGTGGGCAGCGCACGGCGGCGCGGCGGATGCGGGGCACGCTTCGGGCGCAGTCGCACCGGGGTGCCGGCGGCGCCGTCGGCCGTACGGGCGGCGGGGGCCGACCGCCGGGCCGCGGGGGCACGGACGGCGCGCGCGGCGGCGGTGCTGGCGGCCGGCGGCACCACCGCCCCGGCCGCGGCGGGCGCGCTCACCGGCGCCCCCGGCGGAGCAGCCGACCCGCCGTCCGCAGCAGGATCCGGACGTCCTGCCACGGCGACCAGCTGTCGATGTAGAGGTTGTCGAAGCGCGTGCGGTCCTCAAGGGGGGCGTCGTCGCGCAGCCCGTGCTCCCGTGCCGGCCCGATGATGCCGGGCGGCATCCGGTGCCGGGCCGCGTAGCCGGCGCAGCGGTGGGTGAACTGCTCGGCGAGGACGGGGTGTTCGGGGCGCGGGCCGACCAGGCTCAGGTCGCCGCGCAGGACGTTCCACAGCTGCGGCAGCCCGTCCAGCGACGTGCGTCGCAGCAGCCGGCCGACGGAGCCCGCCCGCGCGTCGCCGGCCGCGTTCCGCCGCGCCGCCGGTTCCGCCGCGTCGCCGGGCCCGAGGGTGCGGAACGTGAGGAGGGTGAAGGGGCGACCGCCCCTGCCGGTACGTTCCTGACGGCAGAGCACCCCGGGCCCGTCCGCGAGCCGTACGGCCAGCGCGCAGCCCGCCAGCAGCGGGGCCGCCGCCACCAGCGCCACCGACGCCAGGACGAGGTCCAGGAGCCGCTTCGGCAGGCCGCCGGGCCGCGGCTTTGCGGTCTCCCACGGCCGGCAGGCGAAGCCCCACAGGTGACCGGTGCCCGGCTCCGGCGGCCGGCCGTCGCGGACCGCCCCGGCGCCGGCCAGCCAGACCGCCGAGCCCTGGGCGAGGAACCGGCGCAGCAGCGCCGCGGTGTGCGGGTCGCGCTCCGGCGGCACCAGGAACACCGCGTCGCGCACCGTATGCCGGATGACGGCCCGGGTGATCTCCTCGCCGGAGCCGAGCCATGGCGGCGTGGCGCGCGATCCGCCGGGCGGTACCGGGCCGCACGCCACCAGACCCACCGGGCGCAGCCCGTACTCCGGGTGCGCGGTGAGCGCTGCGGCGAGCTGCCGGGCGGCCGGGGTCGGGCCGACGAGCAGGGCGGCGCGCGGCCGGCGCCGGAGGACGGCGCGGCGCACCCGGTAGACCGCGGCCCGGCCGGCGCACGCCAGCACCGCCTGCACCGCCACCGCGCCCAGCAGTACCGCCGGATGCAGCGGGTGCCCCGGGCGCACGGCGGCCACCGCGCACCAGCCGGCGGCGGCCCGGACCAGCAGCGGCGGCAGTTCGTCCAGCGCGGCCGGGGCGGGCCCGGGACGGTAGAGCCCGGCGCGGGCATGGAGCAGCAGCAGTCCGGACGCCAGCGCGCCGAGCAGCGCCGGCGCCGGTCCCGGGCCGGGGAGCAGGAGCGCCGCCCCGGCGGTGGCCAGCAGATCCGCGGCCATCAGCGGGGCGGTGGTGGTCCGGTGCCGTACGGC
>NZ_BMRP01000032.1:5990-66734 GCF_014648695.1 Streptomyces albospinus | reverse complement strand
CGGGGCAGGGCCCGGGGACGGGGCGCGTCCGCCCGCTCCGTCGTCATGGCCGGACCCGCTCCCCGGCCGGTGGCCGCGGTACGGCGAACAGTTCGCGGTACACGTTCAGCACCGCGCCCGCCGTCCGCCGTACGTCATGGGCCGCCCGTACGTGCTCCCGGCACCGCTGACCCAGCGTCAGCCGCCGCTCGTCGTCGGTCAGCAGACCGCGCACCGCGCGGGCCAGCGCGGCCGGCTCGTCCGGCGGCACCAGGCAGTCGTCCGCGGCCCCGGGCGGCAGGCACTCCCGGGCCCCGCCGACGTCGCTGACCACCACGGCCCGGCCGCAGGCCATCGCCTCCAGAGGGGCCAGCGCCATGCCCTCCCAGCGCGACGGCAGGACGACCAGGTCCGCCGCCCGGTACCAGGGGACGGCGCTGTCGGCGGCGCCCGCGAACAGCACCCCGGGCGGTGCGGCCCGGTGCAGCGCCGCCCGGTCCGGCCCGTCGCCGACCAGGACCAGCCGGGCGTCCGGCACCGCCGCGACCACCTCGGGCCAGGCCCGCAGCAGCGTCAGCTGGCCCTTCTGCGGGCAGAGCCGGGCCACGCACACCACCAGCGGCGCCCCGGCGGGCAGCGCCTGCTCCCGCAGCGCGGGCAGCGACGTCCGCAGCGCGTGCCGGGCCGCCTCGTCCTCGTCGGCCGCCGGCGAGAACCGGCGCAGATCCACCCCGTTGGGGACCACCACCCACCGGCCCGGCACCCCCGCCGCCACCCCGCGCGCCCGCTCCGCCTCGCTGACGCACAGCACCCGGTGCGACCAGCGTGCCGCGTACCGCTCCCAGCCCAGCGCCGGCCGGGCCATCGCCCCGCCGGCCGCCTCGAAGGACCAGGCGTGCGGCTGATGCACCGTCGGGATCCGCCCCCGTACGGCCAGCCGGGCGGCGAGCCCGGCCTTGGCACTGTGGGTGTGGACAAGATGCGGGCCGGTGCGCCGGATCACCCGGGCCAGCCGCCGCAGTTCACCGGAGAGCGCGGGCCCGGCGCCGCGGCGCGCCGGCCACAGCATCACCTCCGCGCCCCCCGTGGCGGCCTCCGCGTGCAGCGCCCCGCCGGGCGGCGAGGCCAGCACGACCCGCAGCCCGGCCGCCACTTGGGCCCGCACCAGGTCGGCGACGACCCGGGCGACCCCGCCGTCCACCGACTGGGACACATGCAGAACTGTGGGCCGCTCCTGGGAAGGTGGTTCCTGTCGCAGCACGCGCACTGCTCCCCTGATTACCGAGCTGACAGAACTCCGCGGGAATTACCGGCGGCGTCGCTCAATGCCCCGGATCGGTCTGGACGAAGAGCGCACCGAGCAGATATCCCGTATTGCGGGTGGTGAAGCGGAATGTGAGCCGGTCGCCGCCGGACCGCAGCGCAGGCGTCAGGTCGTAGACGGCGGAACCGAATCCGGGAGTGTTCCGACCGCCCGGCGTCCGGGCGGTCTCCCGGCCGAAATCGGCGGGGGCTGGTTTCCTCGTGCCGTGCGCCGGCTCTGCGGAATCCTGGAGTGCCACCGGCGGTTGCTTCCCGGCGCTTACCGCGATCCCGTTGTTTCCGTTACCGGGGTCGCCGTTGTATCCCACGACACCGGCCGTTCCCCGCGAATGCGCCGGAATCCGCAGCCCCTTCAGCTGCACCGCGAGTTCTTTCTGGTGCGCGCCCAGTACCTCGAATCCGTCCCACAGCGAGAGCCGGCGCAGCGGCTCCTTCGTGTTCTCGTAGACGGCCACCAGCGTCCAGCCGCCCGGCGCGCCGGCCCGGGAACGCCCCTCGGCGGCGCCCATCCGGGCCACCGTGTACCGGCCCGGACCGCTCTGCCGCACCAGCCCGGTCACGTCCGCGGACGCCTGGTAGGCGTCAAACTGCGACGTGCGGCGATGGCCGATCGCGCCGTCCGCGCGCACCTCCTTGGACCGGCCGCCGGGCACGGCGAGCAGCACCCGCCCGGTGTCCCCGGCCAGCTTCCGCCCGCCGGCCCGCAGGCTGCCGCCCCAGTACAGCCGGGCGTAGCTCACCCGGGAGCCGGCCGGCAGCCGCAGCGGGGACGCGGCGCAGGACGGGCCGGCCCGGCGCACCGCCGGGCGGCAGCCGGGTGCGGATACCGAGGAATTCGCCGCGCGCGCGATGCCGCCGTGCTGCGTCGCATGGAACCGCTCGCCGAAAGGAATTCGCAAGGACTCCTTCGGCGCCGGTGCCGCTGCCGCCGAAGTCAGCACGGCCGACAATCCCAGGGCCGCGAGCGCGCATACGGCGCCGCGCCCGGTGCGGTCCATCGACTTCCGCATGACTTCCTCTCCGGCTGCTAGTCAGTCAAACAGGAGAGCACTCTGACAAAATCATCTTGGAAATCGCGGGAGGCACGCCGCACGGCCGGCGCGGATTCCGATCAGCCGAATACCAGCCAGACAGCCCAACGTTTTCCCGTAAGAGGGAACGACCGCATCCCCCGTTCCCATTGTTCGTTGTGTCCGATGCCCCATTCGCGAACAGAAAGGAGAATGGGATGAAGCGGTTCATCAAGACCGCCGCGATGGTCGCCGTCACCTCCACGATGGTGCTGGGTGGCGCGGGTGTCGCATCCGCCAGTGACGGCGGGCACCGCCACGGCCACCACGGCCGCGGCTTCGAGGAGAAGCGCCGCCACGGGCGGGGTGCGACCGCGATCGGGTTCGCCAAGCACTCGCCGGGTGTCCTCAGCGGAAATGTCATCCAGGTTCCGATCGACATCCCGATCAACGTGTGCGGCAACACCGTCGACGTGTTCATCGCGCTGCTGAACCCGGCATTCGGCAACGTCTGCATCAACAAGTGACCCGTCGCCGGCCCGGAGGGACACCGGACCGGCACGGGGCAGGGCATGAAGGTGGGCCGCCCACGGCTTCGGCCGCGGGCGGCCCGCCGCTCGTCCCGGCCGCCGCCCGGCCCGGCCGAGCACCTCGGGTCCGGCCGGCAGACGGCCGCTGACCAGCGGATACGTCCCCGCGCCGGCACGCCATACTGAAGACATGGCGAAGAGCAGGCGCGGGCGAGGCGGCCCGGAGTCCGTGACCGAGACGGTCGGCGGCGGTGTCGCGGAGTTGCGGCCCGACCGGGACCGGCCGCGCGGCTGGACGCTGCTCATCGACGGCGCCCCGCAGTCGCATGTGGACCTGGACGACCCGGCGTACCTGGAGTTCTCCTACCAGCGGCGGCTCGGCCACATCGCCGACCTGGCCGCCCCGCCCGGCGCACCGCTGCGGGCGGTCCATCTGGGCGGCGGCGCGCTGACGTTGGCGCGCTACATCGCCGCCACCCGCCCGCGGTCCACCCAGCAGGTCGTGGAGATCGACACCCCGCTGGTCCAACTCGTCCGCAGCCGGCTGCCGTTGGAGAGCGGCTGGCGGATCCGGGTGCGCGGCGCGGACGCCCGCGCGGGGCTGGCGCGGATCCCGGACGGCTGGGCGGACCTGATCATCGCCGATGTCTTCGGCGGGGCCCGTACGCCCGCGCATCTGACCAGTACGGAATTCGTGGCGGAGGTGCGCCGGGCGCTGCGCCCCGGGGGCTGCTACGCGGCCAACCTCGCGGACGGGCCGCCGCTGCGGTTCCTGCGCGGCCAGATAGCCACCGTCCGCACGGTCTTCCCCGAGCTCGCGCTGACCGCCGACCCGGCCGTGCTGCGCGGCAAGCGCTTCGGCAACGCCGTGCTGCTCGCCGCCGACCGGGAGCTGCCGGTCGCCGAGCTGACCCGGCGGGCGGCCGGCGACCCGCACGCCGGCCGGGTCGAACACGGCCGCGGCCTGCTGGACTTCACCGGCGGCGCGTCCCCGGTCACCGACGCCACCGCCGTCGCCTCGCCGGCCCCGCCCGACGGGGCCTTCGACTGACGGTTCCGCCGGCGTGGCGGAGCGGTGCCGCCAACTCCCCTGCTATGTGGCGTTGTTGCTGGTCACCACGGTCGGCGGATGGCCGTTCCAGGTGCAGATGACCGAGGTGTGCGCACCGCCGCCGGTGAAGTCGACGCGGATCCACCCATCCTGCTTCCACACCTGCATCTCCCAGCCCGCGTTGGGGGTGGCCGAGACCAACTCGGCGTAGGAGGAGTGCAGGTCGAAGACGACCCGGCCGCCGGAGGCGGCGTAGCTCCGGATCCGGCTGCCGGCGGCCGGTGCGGAGCCGCCGCCCGCGTTGGCCGAAGGGGAGTACGACGTACCGCCGCCGGTACGGGACGGGCCGGCGGTCCGCGGCGAACCGGTGTCGGAGGGGGAGGGGCTCGCGGTGGCCGAAACCGACGGTCTGGGGCGGTGGGTGGAGGAGACCTGAGGCGTGGCCGAGGAGGTCGCCTGCTCGGACAGCGGCAGCGCGCGCGGCGGGTCGTACGCGGTGCCGGACAGCACCGTGTGCACGCCGAACCACGACAGGGTGACCGCGGCGCCGGTCGCCAGCGTCCAGGCCGCCGCATGAACCAGACCTCGTTGCATTTGGCTCATACTGCACCACCCGCCCGCCCGGTCGCAGCCCTCCCGTGGCGGGGGTCACCACCGTCCACCCGTCAACCGCGGACCGGGAAACCCGTCCGAATGGCGTACGGTGCCGCCCATGGCAAGTGTGCTCGTGGTCGAGGACGACCAGTTCGTACGCTCGGCCCTCATCCGGCATCTGACCGAGGCCGGCCACACGGTGCGCAGCGTCGGGACCGCCCTGGAAGCGCTGCGCGAGGTGGCGCACGTCGGCTTCGACGTCGTCATCCTCGACCTCGGTCTGCCCGATCTGGACGGGGGCGAGGCGCTGAAGATGCTGCGCGGGATCACCGACGTGCCCGTGATCATCGCCACCGCGCGGGACGACGAGGCCGAAATCGTACGGTTGCTGAACGACGGCGCCGACGACTACCTCACCAAACCCTTCTCGGTCGAACACCTCTCCGCCCGGATGTCGGCCGTACTGCGCCGCTCCCGTGCCAGTGCGCCCGGTGCGGAACCGCCCTCACGAGTGATCCGGGTCGGCGGCCTGTCCATCGACCCGCTGCGCCGCCAGGCCGAGTTGGACGGCACCGCGCTCGACCTCACCCGCCGGGAGTTCGACCTGCTGGCCTTCCTCGCCGGGCGCCCCGGCGTCGTCGTCCCCCGCAAGGAACTGCTCGCCGAGGTCTGGCAGCAGTCCTACGGGGACGACCAGACCATTGACGTCCATCTGTCCTGGCTCCGCCGCAAACTGGGCGAAACCGCCGCCCGGCCGCGGTATCTGCACACCCTGCGCGGCGTCGGCGTGAAGCTGGAGCCACCACGGTGAGCGACCCGGGCGAGGCCGCTCGGCCGCAGACGGCAGTGACAGCCGCGCCTCTGCGCCTGGTGGGCGGCGCAGCGAAGGATGAGACACCGTGAGCTGGGGGCACTCCCACCCAGCGGTGGCCGGGGGAGCGCGCGAGGCCGCTCGGCCGGGGACGACAGCGACAGCCACACCGCTGTGCCTGGTGGGCGGCGCAGCGAAGGATGAGACGCCGTGAGATGGGCCCTGGTCAAGGTGGCGCTGGCGGTCACCGCGATGGTCGTGGTGGCGTTCGCGGTGCCGCTCGGGCTGGTCGTCAAGGAGATGGCCAGCGACCGCGCGTACTCCAACGCCGAGCGGCAGGCCGCCACCATCGGCCCGGTGCTCGCCATCACCACCGCCCGCACCCAGCTGGAGCGGGCCGTCGCCAGCGCCGAGACCGGGCCCGGCGGCCGGATCGGGGTCCACGTCCCGGCCGCCGCCAAGGGCGGCGCGCCCGCCGAGATCGGCACCTGCCGGGCCGCCCCGGCGGACGTGGCCGCCGCCGTCGAGCTCGGCCGGGCCTCCATCGCACCGGTCCCCGGCGGCACCTCCCTGCTCCAGCCCACCGCCGTCGCCTCCGGCATCGCGGTCGTCGAGGTGTACGTGCCCGACGACGCGCTCACCAACGGCGTGACCACCTCCTGGATGGTGCTGGCCGGCGTCGGCCTGGCGCTGGTCATCGGCTCCGTCGCGGTCGCCGACCGGCTCGGCACCCGCATGGTCCGCCCCGCCGAACGGCTGGCCGCCGCCGCCCACGACCTCGGCAGGGGCCGGCTCGGCGTCCGCGTCCAGGAGGACGGCCCCAAGGAACTGCGGTCCGCGGCCAGCGCGTTCAACTCCATGGCCGACCAGGTCGCCCAGCTGCTGGCCAATGAGCGCGAGCTGGCCGCCGACCTCTCGCACCGGCTGCGCACCCCGCTGACCGTGCTGCGGCTGAACGCCGCCTCGCTCGGCGACGGCCCGGCCGCCGAGCAGACCCGGGAGGCCGTCGAGCAGCTGGAGCGCGAGGTCGACCAGATCATCCGCACCGCCCGCGCGCAGAAGGCGCACACCCAGCAGGCGGTCGCCGCGGCCGGCTGCGACGCCGCCGAGGTGATCCGTGACCGGATGGACTTCTGGTCGGCGCTCGCCGAGGACGAGGGCCGCACGGCCCGGGTCGCCGGCGCGGACCGCCCCGTACGGGTCCCGGTCGCCCGGCCAGAACTCGCCGCGGCCCTGGACGCGATGCTCGGCAACGTCTTCCGGCACACCCCCGAGGGCACCGCCTTCGCGGTGGACGTGCACAATGCCGACGAGGCGGTCATCGTGCTGGTCTCGGACGCCGGCCCCGGCATCGCCGACCCGGCCGCGGCACTGCGCCGCGGCTGGTCGGGGGGCGGGGAATGGGGGCACCGCCCAGCGGTAGCCGGGGGAGGTTCCACCGGCCTCGGCCTGGACATCGTGCGCCGGCTGGCCGAGTCCACCGGCGGCGACGTCCGGATCGGCCGCTCCGTCCTGGGCGGCACCGAGGTACGGGTCTGGCTGGCGCTGGACGGCCGGCGCGCCCACCACGGCGTGCGCCGCGGCCACCGGCTGCGCCGCAGGCTCGGCGGCCGGGGCTTCGGCTCCCGGGGGCGGCGGGCCGCGCGCACCGGCACGCGGGGCAACGGCGCACCCGACGCCGGCGGGTGACGGCGGGCGGCGCGCAACGGGCCGCCGGGGCACGGCTCTTAACCACCCCCTTCCGCTTCCTTAAGGCGGCCATAATTCCGCCAACCGCCGTACGGATCCCGGCATTTGTCCGTTTCGCTGCCGCTAGCGTGCGGGACGCACCACGGTGCACCCCCCTCCAGCTCCCCCCCACGTGAGACAGGCAGGCACGAGATGAGTTCCTCGGCACACCGCCGGCGTTCGAGCCGCACGGCCAAGCTGATCGGGACGGCGGTGGCCGGCACGCTGGCGGCCGGCGGCGCGTTCGCCGTCGCCGGCTCCGCGATGGCCAGCAAGGCACCGCGGCCGGCCGCCGCCGCGAAGGCCGGCTTCGCCCCGTTCGTCGACACCTCCCTCACTCCCGCCTACGACCTCGCCGACACCGCCGAGAAGACCGGGGTGAAGAACTTCAACCTCGCCTTCATCACCTCCGGCGGCGGCTGCACCCCCAAGTGGGGCGGCTCCGGCGACCTCGGCAGCGACGCGGTGGCCAAGCAGATACCGGACCTGCGCAAGGCCGGCGGCGACGTCCGGGTCTCCTTCGGCGGCGCCAACGGCACCGAGCTGGGCGCCGCCTGCTCCTCCGCCGCGGACCTGGCCGCCGCGTACGGCAAGGTCGTCGACCAGTACAAGCTCACCAAGGTCGACTTCGACATCGAGGGCGGGGCGCTGCCCGACAGCGCCGCCAACACCCGCCGCGCCCAGGCCGTCGCCCAGCTCCAGAAGCAGCACCCCGGCCTGGACGTCTCCTTCACCCTCCCGGTCATGCCGGAGGGCCTCACCCAGGACGGCGTCAACCTGCTCACCGGCGCCAAGAAGGGCGGCGTCAAGATCTCCGCCGTCAACATCATGGCGATGGACTACGGCTCCTCCTACAGCGGCAGCATGGGCGGCTACGCCACCCAGGCCGCCACCGCCACCCAGGCCCAGCTCAAGAAGGCCCTCGGGCTGAGCGACGCGGACGCCTGGAGGAGCGTCGCGGTGACCCCGATGATCGGCGTCAACGACGTCCAGAACGAGGTCTTCAAGCCCGCCGACGCCGCCGCGCTGGTCACGTTCGCCCGGAGCAAGCACCTGGCCTGGCTGTCCATGTGGTCCGCCACCCGCGACAAGCCGTGCCCCGGCGGCTCCACCAACTCCGCTCAGCCGACGTGCAGTTCCATCGCCCAGTCGCCGCTGGACTTCACCAAGGCGCTCGGCGCCTACACCGGCTGATTCCGACCCCCCACACCGGTCCGGGCCCCCGCCTCGGACCGCCCCGGCGGGGCGCGGCGGTTCCCCCCACCCGCTGCGCCCCGCCACCACGGGCCCGCCCGGCCGGAGCCGGTCAGCTCCCGCCCCGTACGGCGGCCCGGAACGCGATCGGCGTCGTCCCGGCCTGCCGCTGGAAGAACTTGCTGAAGTTGGTGGCGTCCGCGAACCCCAGCCGGTCCGCGATCCGCGCCGCCGACTGATCGCCGTGTGCCAGCAGCCGCTTTGCCTCCAGGACCACCCGGCGGTCGATGAACTCCTTCGCCCCGACCCCGGCCGCCGCCTCGGTGGCCCGGGAGAGGGTACGCGGCGCATAGCCCAGCGAGCGGGCGTAGTCGCCGACCCGGCGGCTGCGGGCGAAGTCCCGCTCCACCGCGTCCCGGAACCGCAGATACGTCTCGCTCGCCTCGCAGTCCGCCGCGCCGTCCGCCCCGTCCGCCGGCCCGTCCGGATGCGCGGCCCGCAGCACCAGGACGGCCAGCAGGTGCCGCAGCACCTCTATGTGCACCTCCAGCGGCAGCCCGCCCAGCGCCCCGAACTCCCGGTGCAGCTGCCCCATCGCCTCGTCCAGCGCCCGCGCCGCCGCGCCTTCCGGATGCCGTACGGCGGGCCCGTACCAGTCCTCGATCCGGGCCGCGGCGGCGGTCGCCGGGTCCAGGAAGCCGGACTCGAAGAGCACCAGCCGCCCCTCGGCGCCCGTCAGGTCCCCGAAGTGCTGCACCTGCCCGGGGCGCGACCACAGCAGGTCCCCCGGCGCAAGGACGTGCTCCCGGAAGTCGACGCTGTGCACCAACCGCCCGCTGCCGACGGTCAGCAGATGGTGGAAGCCGGGCCGGTGCGGGGTCGACAGCCGGCACGCGTCGGCCCGCTCGCGCAGCTCGGCGAGCGTGATCACCTCCACCCCGGCGGGCCGCCCGGCCGGTGCTGAGAACGCCACTTCGCGGATCTCCCCTGCGTCCTCTCGGGGGTCCTGTCGCTTTTTCACCATGACCCGTCGCCTCGCTACCCCGGAATCTCCCGTTGATACCCCTAGCGTAGGAGACGTCAGCACGACTGATGGCGGAAAACGGCAGCCGCACCGCGGAGGCCGGAACACCGCGGTCCGCATGGGCACACCTCGCCCCCCACCGAACCACCGGGAGAACCCACCATGTCCAAGATCGCTCTCTTCGGGGCCACCGGCACCATCGGCAGCCGCATCCTCGACGAGGCGCTGCGCCGCGGCCACCAGGTCACCGCGGTCGTCCGCGACCCCGCGAAGGTCACCGCGACCCACCCGGCCCTCACCGTGATCTACGGCGACGTGCTCGATTCGGAGTCCGTCACCGAGGTCGCCAAGAGCCAGGACGTGGTGGTCAGCGCGGTCGGCGGCGGCGACGGCCCGGGCCACATCGCCACCATCCGGCCCTCCGCCGAGGCGCTGGTCGAGGGGGTGCGGAGGCTGGGCGGCGACGCACCCCGGCTGATCGCCGTAGGCGGCGCCGGCTCGCTCCGCAAGCCCGACGGCAGCCAGGTCTGGGACACCGAGGGCCTGCCGGTCCCCCTGCTCCAGATCATGCACGCGCACGGCGACGCGCTCGACTACTACCGCACCGTCTCCGACGTCCGCTGGACCAACATCAGCCCGGCCTCGTCCATCGAGCCCGGCGAGCGCACCGGCGGCTACCGCACGGCCGCCGACGACCTGGTCCTCGCCGCCGACGGCAGCAGCCGCATCTCCGCCGAGGACTACGCCGTCGCCCTGCTCGACGAGGTCGAGCAGCCCCGCCACATCGGCGAGCGCTTCACCGTCGGCTACTGAGCCCGTCGGCTGCGCAGCGCCAACGCCCGCGCCCGGCCCGGCGAAGGCCCCCGGAAAACATTCGAGGCCCCCGATCCGAAGATCGGGGGCCTCGATGCTGGGGTGAGTAACGGGACTCGAACCCGCGACATCCTGGACCACAACCAGGTGCTCTACCAGCTGAGCTATACCCACCAAGACCGGTGCTGTGTGGTTCCTTTTCCCCACCGGCTGAGAAAAAGTGTACAGGCTCCGGAGGGGTGCTCGCTCCCAGGTTTGGTGTCCCCGGGAGCGAGCTGGATCACGCTCCCGCCGACTCCGGATCGGCGGACGGCTTGTGCTTGGCCGCGATGGCCTTTGCGGTCTCCGAGTCGGGCCCGGGCTGCGGCACGAAGACGGCCTCCCGGTAGTAGCGCAGTTCCGCGATGGATTCGCGGATGTCCGCCAGTGCCCGGTGATTGCCGTTCTTGTCCGGACTGTTGAAGTACGCCCGCGGGAACCAGCGCCGGGCCAGTTCCTTCACGGACGAGACATCGACGATCCGGTAGTGCAGATAGCTCTCCAGCGTCGGCATGTCGCGCAGCAGGAAGCCGCGGTCCGTACCGACGGAGTTTCCGCACAGCGGCGCCTTCCCCGGCTCCGGCACATGCTGCTTGATGTAATCCAGCACCTGTGCCTCGGCTGCTTCCAGCGTCGTGCCGCCGTCCAGCTCGGCCAGCAGCCCGGAGGTGGTGTGCATCTGGCGCACCACCTCCGGCATGGTGGTCAGCGCCTCGGCCGGGGGGCGGATCACCACATCCACCCCGTCACCCAGCACGTTCAGTTCCGAGTCGGTGACCAGGGCGGCCACCTCGATAAGCGCGTCACTCGCCAGCGAGAGTCCGGTCATCTCGCAGTCGATCCACACCATGCGATCGTTCATACGTCTCACCCTACGGGGCGCTCCCGCTGGCCGGGGAGCACGGGGCGGCCGGCCCCTCGGCCGACCGGGGTCTCCGGCAGCCGCGCGGCATACGCGTCCGGCTGCGGCTTGCCCGGGTCCGCCGCCTCGGCGGTGAGCCCGTGCCCGGCCAGCGCGGCGGCGGCGAACCGCTCCGCACCCCCGGCCGCCAGCGACGTCCGCTCACGCTCCAGCCGCTCGGCCCGCTCCGGGCGCTCCGGCCGCAGTGCGGGCTCCGGGGCGCCGTTCTGCGGCCGGCGCGCGCGGTAGGCCGCGCGGTAGGCCGCGGGCGAGGCGCCCAGCTGCCGCCGGAAGTGGCCGCGCAGCGCGACCGGCGAGCGGAACCCGCAGCGCCCGGCGACCTCGTCCACCGAATAGTCGGAGGTCTCCAGCAGCCGCTGGGCCTGGAGGACCCGCTGGGTGATCAGCCACTGGAGCGGAGCGCTCCCCGTAAGGGAACGGAAGCGCCGGTCGAAGGTGCGCCGGCTCATGTACGCGCGGGCCGCCAGCGTCTCCACGTCGAACTGCTCGTGGAGGTGCTCCAGTGCCCAGGCGACGACCTCGGCGAGCGGGTCGGCGCCGATCTCTTCTGGTAACGACCTGTCCAGGTAGCGCTGGTGCCCCATGTCCGAGGCGGTCCGGCGCGGCGGTACGACCAGCCGGCGGGCCAGCGCGTTGGCCGCGTCGGCGCCGTGGTCGGTGCGCACGATGTGCAGGCACAGGTCGATCCCGGCGGCCGTCCCCGCGGAGGTGAGCACATCGCCGTCGTCGACGAAGAGCTCGCGCGGGTCCACATGGACGGACGGATAACGCTTGGCGAGCGTCGGCGCGTACATCCAGTGGGTCGTGGCCGGCCGGCCGTCGAGCAGTCCGGCCGCGGCGAGGACGAACGCCCCCGTGCACAGCCCGACGATCCGGGCCCCCTCTTCATGCGCGCGGCGCAGCGCGTCGAGCGCCGCGGGCGGTGGGGCCTGGGTGATGGAACGCCAGGCCGGCACGACGACCGTCCCGGCACGGGAGATCGCCTCCAGCCCGTAGGGGGCTGACAGTTCGAGCCCCCCGGTCGTGCGCAAAGGCGCATCTTCGCCCGCGCACACAAGAAGCCGGTACCTCGGAACGCCTGCGTCTTGGCGGTCGATGCCGAAGACCGAGAGCGGAATGGAGCTCTCGAAAATGGGGCCGCCACTGAAGAGGAGCACCGCGACTATTTCGCGGCGTCGTCGGGCGGCGAGCTTGCGTGCGGCATCTGGTACGGCAGCGGAGTCCTGGCTCATGGCACTTAAGCCCCCCTCGGTCGTCTCGCCCTCTCGGTCCTGCACAGTTCCCCCGCCGTAGCTACCAAGATCGAATCTACTGTGTCCCGTGAGGATGGATGGCCAAGTTCACCACCCACTGGTATGTCGATATGGCAACTTGGCGCGAAGCATTCGATCACGAAGCGTTCCACTCGTCGGGCCTGCATGGGAAGTACGCGTCTCGGCTCTGCCCGTTCGCAGTAGGGCACAACCATGCCCAGCGGTCCTTTCCGCCCTGCTCACACCAGGGTTGAGGGGGGTCGGGAGCAAGGGGTGGGTCCGGGACGGAAGTTGGCTGAAAACGGTCGTGTGCGGACTTGCGGGCGCCTCAATCGACCGGCGTACGCCTTTCGGAGTGCCGTCCGCCCCCATGCGCTCCTGCCCCGTTACGTCCTCTTCTGTCCCTGCGGCGTCCGCCACCGTCGGAACGGGCTCCGGCCGCGGTGCGTTCGGATCGCCGCAGCAGTGCGCGGCAGACGCAGGTGATCGCCGCGAGGCCGCCCGCGGTGCCGGCCGCACCGGCCCAGGAGGCGCCGCTCACGATCAGGACGACGGGCACCAGGGCGCAACTGAACGCACCCCAGCGCGCGACATCGCTCACTGGGTCGGGTGATCTACGGGACGGCACGGGCACCGCTGGCTCCCCTCGGACGGGCAGCTACTACAACGCCGTCGTCGATCTTGGGTCACCACCGGGGGGTACGTACGGGGGCAGGGCGGGGCATTGCCATCCGCGCCACGCTCCGGCATGCTCCGGGGAACGTTCGAGGCACCGGACCGCCGTGCGGGCTCCCGGCGGCCTGATCGTGCCCTGGGCAGTGGAGGAGTAGCGCCGTACTCTTGGGGTATCGGCTTGGAAAGATGATTCCCAGTCGTATCGTTCCCCTTTGAACTATGGCTCCTGCTCCTTGATCGAGCCGCCCAGTCAACTGCCGGATCAAGTCAATCGCCGTTCCCCGTTCGCCCCTCCGCTAGAGGACGTTCTCGCCGAGACACCCATGGCCGGTCACGAAACCCCTGAACCCGCGGACCGCAAGCAGGTCGCCGATCCGATGGCGGACCTCGAAGCGGCGGAACAGAAGCGCCATTCCTGCGATCCCGCCTTCCGGCACGGCGTCGTGGTGGGCTTCGACGGTTCCATGTCGAGCGAACGCGCGTTGGCGTATGCAATCGGTATGGCCCGGCGCCTCGGCTCCGGGCTGATCATCGTCCATGTGGCCAACCGGCTGCCGACGACGGTCTGGGCGGGCTGCGAGCCGCCGGTCTTCGTGGACGTACCCGACCACCGCACCGAAGTGCTCGGGCTGGAGCTCGCCTGCGCCGACCATCTCTCCGAGGTCCCCTGGATCCTCGTCGAGCGCGGCGGCGACATCTGCCACGAGTTGGAGGAGGTCGGCCGGGAGTACGAGGCCGACGCCATCGTGGTGGGCTCGACGCACGGCATCGTGGGCCGGATCTTCGGCTCGGTCGCCGGCCGGCTGGCGCGGCGCGCGCAGCGGCCCGTGATGGTCATTCCCTGACGCGGATCCGGTACCTGCCGCTGTGTGAACTCCCTTGCGGGGCCTGCCGTGTGATCGGTTCTCCTCGGTGTCGCCACAGTTGAGGGGGCGTCATGGCGATTGTGGGCAGTGTGAAGTCCGGCCGGTCATCCGAGGTTGGTTGTGCGCTTGTGATGGGTAGAAAACGGTCACAACTGCGTGCTGCCGGCCGGGAAGTGACGGATCCCGGGGCGGCGGCATCCTGCCGGCGTAATGGGCGACGCCGGCAAAGGGGAGGCGGCGGCTTCGCGCGAATGGTGGCTCGCGCGAAGCCGCCGCCCGCCTTTGCGGCTGAACCGCCGCCCGCTTTCGCGGAGGGGGTTTCTCGCCGTGAGGGTTGCGCAATTGTCGCTTCGGAGAAAAGGGCCTCGTTCGACGGAAGAGGGTGGATTTCCGAAGGGGGGACTTACTCCACCGTGACCGACTTCGCGAGGTTGCGCGGCTTGTCGATGTCCCGTCCGAGGGCCAACGCCGTGTGGTAGGCGAGGAGTTGGAGCGGGATGCCCATCAGGATCGGGTCCAGCTCGGGCTCGTTCTTCGGCACGACGATGGTGTGGTCGGCCTTCTCCTGCTCCTCGTGGGCGACGGCGAGGATCCGGCCGCTGCGGGCCTTGATCTCCTCCATCGCGGCGCGGTTCTTCTCCAGCAGCTCGTCGCTCGGCACGATCGCCACGGTCGGCATCGCGGGCTCGATGAGGGCCAGCGGGCCGTGCTTGAGCTCCGAGGCCGGGTACGCCTCGGCGTGGATGTACGAGACCTCCTTGAGCTTGAGGGACGCCTCGCGGGCCACCGGGTAGCCGCGGACCCGGCCGACGAACATCATCGACTTGGCGTCCGCGTACTGCGCCGACAGCTTCTTGATCTCCTCCTCGCCCTTGAGGATCTCGTCGATCTGGCCGGGCAGCTTGCGCAGGCCCTCGATGATCCGCTTGCCGTCCGCGACGGACAGGTCGCGGATCCGGCCCAGGTGCAGGGCGAGCAGCGCGAAGGAGACCACCATGTTGGTGAAGCACTTGGTGGAGACGACGCAGACCTCGGGGCCGGCGTGCACGTAGATGCCGCCGTCGGTCTCCCGGGCGATCGCCGAGCCGACCACGTTGACCAGGCCCAGCACCCGCGCGCCCTTGCGCTTGAGCTCCTGGACGGCGGCCAGCACGTCGTAGGTCTCACCGGACTGGGAGACGGCGACGTAGAGGGTGTCGGGGTCCACGACCGGGTTGCGGTAGCGGAACTCGGAGGCCGGCTCGGCGTCCGAGGGGATACGGGCCAGCTCCTCGATCATCTGGGCGCCGATCTGGCCCGCGTGGTACGAGGTGCCGCAGCCCAGGATCTTGACCCGGCGCACCCCGCGCGCCTCGCGGGCGTCGAGGTTCAGGCCGCCGAGGTGGACGGTGGAGAAGCGGTCGTCGATCCGGCCGCGCAGCGCCCGGTCCACCGCCTCCGCCTGCTCGGAGATCTCCTTGTGCATGTACGTGTCGTGGCCGCCCAGGTCGTACGACTCGGCCGCGTACTCGACGGTCTCCGGCGTCGCCGTCGTACGGGAGCCCTCGGTGGTGTACGTGCGGTAGTCGTCGGCCTTGAGGGTGGCCATCTCGCCGTCGTCCAGGGTGACGACCTGGCGGGTGTGCGAGACCAGCGCGGCGACGTCGGAGGAGACGAACATCTCGTGCTCGCCGATGCCCAGGACGACCGGGGAGCCGTTGCGGGCGACGACGATGCGGTCGGCGAAGTCGGCGTGCAGGACGGCGATGCCGTAGGTGCCCTCGACGTGGCGGAGCGCCTCGCGGACCTTCTCCTCCAGCGTCGGGGCGGTGGAGCGGCCGATGAGGTGGGTCAGCACCTCGGTGTCGGTCTCGGAGGCGAACACGACGCCCTCGGCGGTCAGCCGGGCGCGCAGGTCGGCGGCGTTGTCGATGATGCCGTTGTGGACGAGCGCGACCTTGCCCTCGGTGTCGAGGTGCGGGTGGGCGTTCTCGTCGGTGGGGGCGCCGTGGGTGGCCCAGCGGGTGTGCGCGATGCCGGTGGAGCCCGCGAAGCGCTTCGGCAGCCGGGACTCCAGCTCCCGGACCCGGCCCTTGGCCTTGGCGGTCTTCAGGCCGCCCGCGGCCTTGCCGGTGCCCTTGGCGTGGATGGCGATGCCGGCCGAGTCGTAGCCGCGGTACTCCAGGCGCTGGAGGCCCTCAAGGAGCAGCGGAGCGACGTCGCGCTTGCCGATGTATCCGACGATCCCGCACATGCAGTGACCCTTCTTGTTGAGCGTCTCGTTGATCGTTCATGGGTGCCCGCCCGCCGTCCACGGGGCCTTGTGGGCCCGCCGCTCAGCCGTAGACGAGGCGGCGCAGCTGGCGTGTCGACAGGGGCGGAGGGGACACGGCGCGGTGCGGCAGCTCGTGGGAGATCCGCTCGAAGATCGCCTCGTTCCGCAGCCCCTGGGACTGAAGTTCGCGGTGTCTGCGGCGGACGAACCCCTCCGTGGTCTCGTCGAAGTACGCGAGCACGTCCAGTACCACCCGGGCCGCCTCGCCGCGCTGTAGCGGCGTGCTGCGTACCAGGTGGTCGATGAGGTCCTCGTGGGACGGACGGCGTTCGAGCACCCGTCGATACTGAGGGGAAGCGCGGAGATTCGCAAGAAATCTGCCCGATATCGGGCAGGTCGCCGACATTGCGGGCGGAAACTGGTCTACACCTTGACCGCGTCCGGGGTGCGCGGTACGCATGGTCACCGTTCGGTCGCTCCATGCCGTGCCGATGTGCCGCTGTGCAGAACGTGCCGCTGACGAAGCTCGCCGAAGGGATCGTCCATGAGACGACGCAGACTTCTGTTCTCGCTGCTGCTGGTCGCGGCGGCCGGGACGGTGACCGCAGCCGTCCCGCCGGCCGGCGCCCACGCCCCGGCCGCCGTCCCGCTGGACCGGGTGATCCCCGCGCCGGCCACCGTACGCCCGGCCGGGGACCCGTACACGATCGGCGAGCGGACCCGGATCCGGGTGCCCGGCGGCTCCGGCGAGGCCCGGCGGATCGCCGGCTATCTGGCCGGGCTGCTGCGGCCCGCCACCGGCTTCAGGCTGCCGGTCACCTCCGAGGGCGGCCGGGACGGCATCGTCCTCAGCCTCGGCGGCCGGGACGCCCGGGGGCTCGGCGCGGAGGGCTACCGGCTGGCCTCCGGCGGCCGGGCGCTCACCATCAGCGCGGCCCACCCCGCCGGCCTCTTCCACGGCGTCCAGACCCTCCGCCAGCTGCTGCCCGCCGCGGTGGAGAAGCACACCCCGCAGCCCGGCCCCTGGCGGATCGCCGGCGGCACGATCGCGGACACCCCGCGGTATGCCTACCGCGGCGCGATGCTGGACGTGTCGCGGCACTTCTTCACCGTCGGCCAGGTCAAGCGCTACATCGACCAGCTGGCCGCCTACAAGATCAACACGCTGCATCTGCACCTCTCCGACGACCAGGGCTGGCGGATCGCCCTCGCGTCCTGGCCGCGGCTGGCGACCTACGGCGGCAGCACCCAGGTCGGCGGCGGGCGCGGCGGCTACTACACCAAGGACGACTACCGCGAGATCGTCCGCTATGCCGCGAGCCGCTACCTGACGGTGGTCCCGGAGCTCGACATGCCGGGCCACAGCAACGCCGCGCTGGCCTCGTACGCCGAGCTCAACTGCAACGGCGTGGCACCGCCCCTCTACACCGGCACCAACGTCGGCTTCAGCTCGCTGTGTGTGCCGAAGAAGGTGACGTACGACTTCGTCGACGACGTCGTCCGGGAGATCGCGGCGCTGACCCCCGGCCGCTACCTCCACATCGGCGGCGACGAGGCGCACGCCACCAGCCACGCGGACTACGTCGCCTTCATGGACCGGGTGCAGCCGGTGGTCGCCAAGTACGGCAAGATCGCGATCGGCTGGCACCAGCTGACCGGGGCGCACCCCGCCAAGGGCGCCGTCGCCCAGTACTGGGGCTATGACGCCACCGGCCCCGCCGAGCGCAAGCAGGTCACCGACGCCGCCCGGAAGGGCACCCGGCTGGTCCTCTCGCCCGCCGACCGCGCCTACCTCGACATGAAGTACGACAAGGACACCCCGCTCGGCCTGAACTGGGCCGGCTATGTGAACGTCCGGCGCGCCTACGACTGGGACCCCGGCAGCTACCTGAAGGACGCGCCGCCGGCCTCGGTACTCGGCGTCGAGGGGGCCCTGTGGTCGGAGACGCTCACCACCTCGGCGGACATCGAGTACATGGCCTTCCCCCGGCTCCCCGGCATCGCCGAACTGGGCTGGTCCCCGTCCCGTACGCACGACTGGGACGCCTACAAGGTGCGGCTGGCCGCCCAGGGGCCCCGCTGGGACGCGCAGGGCATCGGCTACCACCGGGCGGCGGAGGTGCCGTGGCCTGAGGGGCGGTGAGTCCTGTGGAGCCGCGGCTGGGGCGGTGAAGCACACGCCGCGGGCCCGGGAATAACCTTCCGGGACCGCCGCGTTGTGGCCCGTAGGGGGCGTCGTGGCCCCCTACGGGATCTGTTCGCCCGCCCCCGAGGGGTTCGCCCCTAGAACTCCAACTCCCTTGCAAACAGGGTCCATTGGACCTCGCTGGTGTCCTCGCCGTCATAGTGCGCCGGATCAGGGCTTGCGGTGGCGACCGGTCCCTGGGGTCATGGGTGACCACGTAGCCGACCGCTCCTCCGTTTTCGTGGGCTCCGGCACCGGGTTGAGCATGCGACAGGCAGCCGCGTAGTTCTCCACCACAGTCACCGGAATCCACTGGAAGCCGTCCCATTCCACCACCATCCGACGGGCTTGGGGATCGACGTGTGCGCCTTGATGAGGGCCGGCGCCGAGACTGACGGCCTTCCGCTCACCGATCGGCCGCAAGTGCTGTTGTCTGCGGGCCGCCCAGTGGTCCAGCGGTTCATCTGCCGAGTCGCCCATCGTCCCCACCCTCCTGGTTCTCGTCGCGATCAGACCTTGGGCCAAGTGACGGTCTGCCCCTCGGGGGTGACGGTGACCTCGAATCGTTCGAGATCGGGGGCGCCATCGGCGCGCCAGCGGCTGATGTGCTCCTCTACCGCGTCCCAGAGGCGGGCCGGTCCACCCTGCCGAACGGTCCACTTTCCTCCGTCCTGGGCAAGTGCCGCCCACGCACCGGCGGATACGTCGATAAGAACGTGCTCGGTGTGCCCGTTGCGCTCCAGTCTGATGCGCTGCGCCCCGGGTGTGGCGAGCTGGGCGACGAAGCGGGTGTTCCAGTCGTCCAGTACATCGGCTGAGAGCGAGGTGGGACGTTCGTCGCCGTCATCGAGATCGGGCAGCATTCCGAGCGGTGGGGGTAGTTGGGGGCGGGCGAGCATGAAGGAGATCTGTCCGCCGAGGAACCGGCCGCGGGCTGTCCCGTCCTCGCCCACGGTGAGCCGGGCGAGTTCGGAGGAGTACAGCCAGCCGCACAGGGTGGCGAGGATGATTCCGCCGGGTCGGGTCTGCTCGACCCAGGCGTAGGGCAGATCGACCACTCCGCACATGGCGATCAGACGGTCGTAGGGCGCGCCGTCGGCGGCGCCGAGAAGGCCGTCGCCCACGAGGGTGCGTGGGTGGTAACCGATGTCGCCGAGAGCGACCCGGGCGTGGCCGGCTACGTCCTCGTCGACCTCCACGGAGGTCACACAGTCGTCGCCGAGTCGGTGGCACAGGAGCCCGGTGGAGTAGCCGGTGCCAGTTCCGATCTCCAGTACCCGGTGACCGTCCTCCACTTGAAGGTCTTCGAGCATCCGCACCACCAAGCCGGGCATGGTGCTTGATGAGGTGGGGGCGCGCCGGATCTCGCCGCGGATGTCCCGAGGGGCGATCGTCCCGGCGATCTGGGTGACGAGGGAGTCGTCGTCGTAGCAGCGCGTCAGCCAGCGTGGATCGTCCGGCATGACCGGCCGCCATGCCGTCGGTGCCGAGCCGGCCACCTGGTCGAAGAATCCGCCGCGGAGGAACGCGTGGCGGGGTACCCAATCGACGGCGGCCTGCCATGGGGCGGTGCGAAGGTATCCGCCGGAGGCCAGCCGGCTGGCGAGGGCCACGCGGAGGGCCTTGTCGTCGTCGGTCACGCGGACTTCCTTTCGAGCAGATCGGCCATGGCCGCAACCATCGGCAAGCCGGTCTCCGGCTCCAGCCACGCCCACTGTCCGGACGGGTTGCACTCCAGGAACCACCATTGCCCTTCGCGGTCCACGGCGAAGTCGAAAGCGCCGAAGACGAGCCGGAAGTGTGCGAGGTAGGTGCGCAGAGCCTTGGCGATGCCCGGGGGCGGCTTGACGACGGAGTAGGTGATCCGGCTGTAGTCAGTGCGCCAGTCCAACAGGTCCGAGTCGATGCGCACAGCGAAAACCTGGTCGCCGATGACGGTCACGCGGATGTCGGTGGCCTTGTCGATGCGCTGTTGAAACAGGTGGGCGGTGCCGCTGACGGCGCCGTTGATCTCGTCCGCGGTGACTTCGGCGACCTTCACCGTGCAGGAAACGCCGTTCTCGTCGCGGTAGAGGGGCGCGGAGAGCGGTTTGTAGATCACCGGCCCGTACCGCTTGATGAAGCTCTTGGCCGCGTCAGGGGCCGAGGTGATCAGGGTGGGCGGGAGCTGGAACCCGGCTGCCACGGCGGTGGCTAGACCGGACGGCTTGAACTCCGCGTCGCCGATGCGGTGGGGGTGGTTGACGTACAGGCAGCCGGGCAGGGCGGCGATTACGCCGCCGAGGCCGTAGCGGGCTTGGGCAACGGCGAACCGCGCGGTCTGCTCGTCCAGATGCGGGAAGGTGAAGCCGGAGGGGCGGCGGTAGTACAGCGACCGCACGTGCCCGAGGTCGGCGGTGCGCGACGGCGTGGTCAGGGTGCCTGTGAGGCCGTCGCTGGTGAGGGTGGCCGCGACCGACAAGGTGGCGGGGAAGTCCCCGGAGTCGAACCGCACGACCGGGACGCCCCGGTCGTGCAGCTCGTCAATCACCAGGTCGGTTGTGGGGTCGTCCAGATTGGTGACGACCAGAACCGGACCCGGATGCATCACTGATCGCTGTCGTTTCCGGTGTCCTGGTCACCGCCACCGGCGCCACCGGGGCCCGAACCATCGGACGGATTACCGGTGTTGGTGGGCGGGTTGGTACCAGTGCTCGTCCCATGCCCCGGCATCATCATCGGCTGCCCGGCAGCGTCGAAGTAGCGACCGGTCTGAGTGACGGGGTCGAGTTCGACACGGGCGTAACCGGGGGCGAACGCCGGGTACGGAGCCATACGGCGCAGGCCCCACGGGATGGGAGCGACATGACCCGACGGGAGCGGCGTCCCGGTCGGGAGCCGGTTGGAGTGGGCAAACATCCGATTCCCTTCTTCGGCTTGTTCGGACTTGCAGGACCCTGCCGGGGCTCAGCTTGGCGTCAACTTCTCGCCCGCGGCAGAGGGCCTTGGTGCTCCGGTCCCTGGCGTGGTGTCACCCAGGGGCCAGGGGCCGGGAGTTCATACTGGGGGCAGCGCATGGGCGAGAACCGTGGGTGTGCCCGGCTCGTGAAACCCTTCGCATGGTGGGTGGGCCTTGCAGAAGAACCCCCTCCGTCGGCACGCCCGGCACCCCTGAGGTGCCACCGCGGTGACACCCCGGAGGCTCGGCTCCACGCGGAACAACTCCGCTGCTGCCCAACCGCGCCCGTAGCACCCCCGGCACTGGAGATGGGGGCCTGGGCACGTCAGCGTGCCGCCTTCCGTACGCGGGCCGGCATCGCGGCCGTACGGATTCCGACGCGCCCCAGGTCGGTCCGGAGCTCCCCGCCGGCGGTGTCGCTGAACGTCGACTCCGGGAACGTCAGCTTCGTTTCTGCCAGGGCGAGTTGAAGATCCCGGTAGGCGACCATGGCGGCGGGGCCCTCCGGGCGTGCCGCGGTCGTCATCGGCCCTCCCGCTTCGCATGGGGGTGGCGATGGATCTCGATGTTGCAGTCGATCACCTTCGTCAGGTCTCTGATGGCACGCGCTTGTGCACGCTGCCGGGCCAGAGCCCCGCGCACGTCGCAGCCGGCAACCGACTCGGGATCCTGCGCCGGAACCGGGTCCATCAGGTGAACGGTGCGGCACCTGCGGGGCATCAGCCCACCACCTCCACGCCGTGAATCCGGCGCGGCCCGGCACCGACCCCGTGCACCGCGCACCACAACGCCCGCCGTCGCCCCCGCGCGGGAAACGCCGGCCGCAGCAGCGGGATTAAGAACCGCGCTGTAGCGTGAGTCATGTTGTCAACTCCCTTGTAGTTGATGGCCATGCTCCCGGGCCGTCCACCACGGTCGCGGGGGTCCTCTCGTTGTCTCGCCAACCTCGCAGCGGCTGTCGCGAGAGGAGGGCGCGTCCTCGCTCTAGGCAACCGGTCCGCTACAGCCGGCGGTACCGTTGGACTGGCAGCGGCTTTTAAGAGCTTTAAGCACTCCTACGGAATGAGGAGTTGAGGTCGGTGGGTACACGGGAGCCGAACCGGCGCCTTGAACGCCTCTATCGGGAGACCGGCTGGACGCTGCGGCAGTTCGTCCAGGCCGTGAACCGCATCGGTACCGAGAGAGGAACCCCGCTCCGGTACCGCGAGCCGTCGGCCCACCAGTGGCGTCAGGGGCAGATGCCCAAGGAGACGGTCAGGCCGCTGGTCTTGGAGGCGCTG
The DNA here is from genome assembly GCF_014648695.1 of Streptomyces albospinus. GTDB lineage: Bacteria > Actinomycetota > Actinomycetes > Streptomycetales > Streptomycetaceae > Streptomyces > Streptomyces albospinus. The sequence continues at coordinate 44,265 of NZ_BMRP01000032.1, read as the reverse complement.
GCGCGGAAGCTGGGACGTCCGGTCACCCATGCCGAGGCCGGGTTCCCGGCCCCTGCCAGAGGCTCGGACGCCGCTCCGAGCACGGTCGAAGGGCTGATTGACCTAGGTAGCGGAGATATGGACCCCTCCCGCCGCAGCATCCTCGGTATAAGTCTTTTTTCCGTTGCGCTGACCGTGCCCAATTGGCCAGACGTGGTGGGGCGAATGGAAGCTTCCCAAGCGGGTCAGACTCGGCGCATCGGTATGCCAGAGGTCGACATGGTCATTGCTATGACTGAGAAAGTATCAGAGCTGGATGACCAATTCGGTGGGCGCCATGCCCGGCCGATGGCCGCGGCTTTCCTGGTGAACACGGTAGCCCCGTATCTGCGGGCGGATGCCTCTGAATCCGTACGGAAAGCCATGTTGTCGGCTGCTGCGGACTTGAGCTACCTCACCGGATATATGGCGGTGGATGAAGGTGTCCACGGCCTTGCGCAACAGTATTACCTGAAGGCGTTGGAACTTGCCGGAGCGGCAGAGGACCACCTGACGTACTGCACGACGCTGCGCGGGATGAGCGTTCAGGCTGTTGATCTAGGGCACGGCAGGGAGGCGCGACGGCTCGCCGATGCTGCCGCTGCCGCGTCTCCCCAAGCCGGTCCACGGATGCGGGCCTTCCTTGCCGGGCAGCAGGCACACGCGTACGCGCAGATCGGCGGGAGCAACAGTGCGCTGACGTACCTACGAGAGGCCGAAGTGGCCATGGACAAGGCGGAATCCAGGGGCAAGGCGTTCGGCTCGTACGATCCGTCAGCCCTGAATTACCACATCAGCCAGGTGCGGTACGAACTCGGCGATGTTCCCGGCTCCATCAAAGCCATGCAGGAATCGGACAGGGTGCGCTACAGCGTCTATCGGCGCGCCCGCGTACGCCACCGCGCTACCCTGGCCGAGCGTCTACTGGAAGTCGGCCACCTGGAAGCCGCCTGCGCGACATGGCATCTCGCTCTGGATGACTACCCTTTGATCCAGTCAGGACGGGCGGATCAACGCATGCAAACGATGTTCAAGCTCATCCGACCCCATCTCAAGAATCATGCCGCACGGGACCTCTATGAACGCGCTCGGCTCGTGACGCCGGCCTCGCTCTCCGCCTAGAAAGCGACGCGGCGGGCCCGGGAATACCCTCCCGGGCCCGCCGCGTTGTGGCCCACAGGGGGCGTTGCCACCCCCTAAGGGATCTGTTCGCCCGCCCCTGAGGGGTTTGCCGCGGGGGCGGGGGTCGCTCCTAGAAGCCCAACTCCCGTGCAATAAGCATCCGCTGGACCTCGCTGGTGCCCTCGCCGATTTCCAGGATCTTGGCGTCCCGCCACATCCGGGCGACCGGGTACTCGTTCATGAAGCCGTAGCCGCCGTGGATCTGGGTGGCCTCGCGGGCATTGTCCACCGCGATCTCGGACGAGTAGAGCTTGGCGAGCGCGGCCTCCTTCTTGAACGGCTCGCCCAGGACGAGGCGGGAGGCGGCGTCGCGCCAGGCCAGCCGGGCGGTGTGGGCGCGCATCTCCATGTCGGCGAGCTTGAACTGGATGGCCTGGTTGGCGCCGATGGGGCGGCCGAAGGCGTGCCGCTCCTTGGCGTACCGCACCGACTCGTCGACGCAGCCCTGGGCGAGGCCGGTGGCCAGCGCCGCGATGGCGATCCGGCCCTCGTCGAGGATGCGCAGGAACTGGGCGTAGCCGCGGCCCTCCTCGCCCAGGAGGTTGGCGGCCGGGACGCGGACGTCGGAGAAGGACAGTTCGCGGGTGTCCGAGGCGTTCCAGCCGACCTTGGAGTACGGGGCGGCGACCGTGAAGCCGGGGGTGCCGGACGGGATGATGATCGAGGAGATCTGCGGGGCGCCGTCCGGGGTGCGGCCGGTGACCGCGGTGACCGTCACCAGGCCGGTGATGTCCGTACCGGAGTTGGTGATGAAGCACTTGCTGCCGTTGATCACCCAGGTGTCGCCGTCGCGGACCGCGGTGGTGCGGGTGGCGCCGGCGTCCGAGCCGCCGTCCGGCTCGGTGAGGCCGAACGCGCCCAGCAGCTCGCCGGAGCACAGCTTCGGCAGCCAGGCGCGCTTCTGCTCCTCGGTGCCGAAGCGGTAGATCGGCATCGCCCCCAGGGAGACGCCGGCCTCCAGGGTGATGGCCACGGAGGAGTCGACCCGGGCCAGCTCCTCCAGGGCGATCCCGAGCGCCAGGTAGTCGCCGCCCATCCCGCCGTACTCCTCGGGGAACGGCAGGCCGAACAGGCCCATCTGGCCCATCTGGCGGACGATGTCGTACGGGAAGGCGTGCTGCTCGTAGTACGTGCCGATCTCCGGGGCGACGACGTCGTGCGCGAACGCCTCGACCGTACGCCGGAGTTCCTCCAGCTCGGCGGGCAGGCGGTGGTCCAGGGACATGGTCACTCCTTGGGGGACTGTGCGGGCTGCACGCGTGCGCGGACGGTGCGCGAGGGGCTGGGGCGGCCCAGGACTCCGGCCAGCCAGACGCTGGTCTCGGTCAGCCGGTCCAGGTCGACGCCGGTCTCGATGCCGAGGCCGTGCAGCATCCACACGAGGTCTTCGGTGGCGAGGTTGCCGGTGGCGCTCTTGGCGTAGGGGCAGCCGCCGAGGCCGCCCGCCGAGGCGTCGACGGTGGTGACGCCGTGCTGGAGCGCGGCGAAGGTGTTGGCGAGGGCCTGCCCGTAGGTGTCGTGGAAGTGGACACCCAGGCGGGAGGTGGGCACGCCCGCCTCGTTGAGGGCGGCGAGCAGGTGCTGGACGTGGCCGGGGGTGGCGACGCCGATGGTGTCGCCCAGGCTCAGCTCGTCGCAGCCCAGGTCGAGCAGCGCGCGGCAGACCCGGACGACCTGGGCGATGGGCACCGGGCCCTCCCAGGGGTCGCCGAAGCACATGGAGAGGTAGCCGCGGACGTGGACCTTCTCGTCCCGGGCGCGCTGGACGACCGGGGCGAACATCGCCAGCGCCTCGTCGACCGTGCGGTTGAGGTTGGCCTTGGCGAACGACTCGGTGGCGCTGCCGAACACCGCGATCCGGCGGGCGCCCAGCGCCAGCGCCCGTTCCAGGCCCCGCTCGTTGGGCACCAGCACCGGGAGCCGGTGCGGGTCGAGATCGCCCAGCAGCGGGAACAGCTGCTCGGCGTCGGCGAGTTGGGGCACCCACTTGGGGTGGACGAAGCTGGTCGCCTCGACCAGGGGCAGTCCGGCGGCGGCCAGCCGGTGGATGAACTCGGCCTTGATCTCGGTGGGGATCACCGCCGACTCGTTCTGCAACCCGTCCCGCGCACCGACCTCGTGGATCCGTACGCGGGTGGGCAGGCCCTCCGCCTGCACCGCCATCGGCAGTCCGGCCGCGGTCATGACGCGTCCTCCTCGTCCGTGCGCGGGGAGGCGTCCCCGGCGTCCGTGGCGCTCTCGTGCGGGGCGACCACCGCCAGGATCTGGTCCATGGCGACGGTGGCGCCCGCGGTGACGTCCAGCTCGGTGACGGTCCCGGCGTGCGGCGCGGAGATGACGTGCTCCATCTTCATCGCCTCCACCACCAGCAGCCCCTGGCCCGCGACCACGTCGTCGCCGACGGCCACCTTGACGACGGTGACGGTGCCCGGCATCGGGGCGGCGAGGGTGTCCGCGCCGTGCGCCCCGGCGGCACCGCGCAGCGCCTCGGCCACCGGGTCGTACGGGGCGACGTGCCAGGATTCGCCGTCCCGGCCCAGCCAGTCGCCGCTGCGGTGGAAGGTGTGCAGCACACCGTCCACGGTGATCCGGACCCGGTCCGCGGTGACCTCCCGGATGTCCTCGGCGGCGCCGGGCCGGACGTCGTACGCCACCGGGTCGTGGCCCGGGACGCGCAGCCAGTGGCGTACCGGTGCGGGCTCGCCGCCGAGCCGGAAGCCGCTGGGGGCGGCGAACGGGTCGCGCCAGCCGCCCTCGGGGACCGCCGGCTCCAGCGCGGCCTGCCGGACCGCGCCGGCCGCCGCGTACACCGCGTCCGGCACCGTGCCGTCGACCAGGCCGGCCGCGGCGCGCTCCACCAGCCCGGTGTCCAGGTCGCCGGAGACCACGTCCGGGTGGGCCAGCAGGCGGCGCAGGAACCCGGCGTTGGTGGTCACCCCGAGCGTGACGGTGGCGGCCAGCGCGGCCCGCAGCGTGCGCAGGGCACTGGCGCGGTCCGGGCCGTGGGCGATGACCTTGGAGAGCATCGGGTCGTAGCGGCTGCCGACCTCCGCGCCCTGCGAGAGGCCGGAGTCGGTGCGGACCGCGCCGGGTCCCCGGCCCCGCTCGGCCAGGGGGGAGTCCCATGCGCCGTTGACCTCGTGCAGTGCGAGCACCGTGCCGCCGGTCGGGAGGAAGTCGCGGGACGGGTCCTCGGCGCAGATCCGGGCCTCCACGGCGTGCCCGGTGAGCGTGATGTCCTCCTGGGCGAACGGCAGGCGCTCGCCGGCGGCGATCCGCACCTGCCACTCCACCAGGTCGATTCCGGTGACCAGTTCGGTGACCGGGTGCTCCACCTGGAGGCGGGTGTTCATCTCCATGAAGAAGTACGAGGACGGGTCCTTGCCGGGGACGATGAACTCGACCGTGCCGGCGCCCCGGTAGCCGCAGGAGCGGGCCGCCTGGACGGCCGCGGCGCCCATCGCGGCGCGGGTGGCGTCGTCCAGGAGGACCGACGGGGCCTCCTCGATGATCTTCTGGTGGCGCCGCTGGAGGGAGCACTCGCGCTCGCCGAGGTGCAGGACGGTGCCGTGGCCGTCGGCCAGGATCTGGATCTCGATGTGCCGGGGGCGGTCGATCCAGCGCTCCACGAGCAGGGTGTCGTCGCCGAAGGAGGAGCGGGCCTCGCGGCGGGCGGCGGCGATCTCGTCGGCCAGCAGGGCCGCGTCCCGGACCAGCCGCATGCCCTTGCCGCCGCCACCGGCGGACGGCTTGAGGAGCACCGGGGTGCCGATCTCCCGTGCGGCGGCGGCCAGTTGACCGTCGTCCAGGCCGCTGCCGGAGGATCCGGGGACGACCGGGACGCCGGCCGTGCGCACCGTCTCCTTGGCGCGGATCTTGTCGCCCATGAGGGCGATGGCGTCGGCGGGCGGCCCGATGAAGACCAGCCCGGCGGCGGCGCAGGCCCGCGCGAAGGCGGCGTTCTCGGCGAGGAAGCCGTAGCCGGGGTGGACCGCCTGGGCGCCGGTGCGGACGGCGGCGTCCAGCAGCCGGTCCACCGACAGATAGCTCTCGGCGGCGGGGGCCGGGCCGATCCGTACCGCCGTGTCGGCCTCGCGGACGTGCCGGGCGTCGGCGTCCGCGTCGCTGTAGACGGCCACCGAGCGGATGCCCAGGGCGCGCAGCGTGCGGATGACGCGGACCGCGATCTCCCCGCGGTTGGCGACCAGGACGGTGTCGAAGCGGCCGGTGTCGAAGGTGGTCATAGGTCCTCTCACATCCGGAAGACGCCGAAACTCGGCTCGCCCAGTGGGGCGTTGGCGCAGGCGGTCAGCGCCAGGCCCAGGACCTGGCGGGTCTCCAGCGGGTCGATGACCCCGTCGTCCCACAGCCGCGCGGTCGCGTAGTAGGCGTTGCCCTGGGTTTCGTACTGCTCGCGGATCGGCGCCTTGAAGGCGTCCTCGTCCTCGGCGCTCCACTCCTCGCCGTGCGCCTCCAGCTGGTCGCGCTTGACGGTCGCGAGGACGGAGGCGGCCTGCTCGCCGCCCATCACGGAGATCTTGGCGTTGGGCCACATCCACAGGAAGCGGGGGGAGTAGGCCCGGCCGCACATCGAGTAGTTGCCCGCCCCGTAGGAGCCGCCGATGACGACGGTCAGCTTGGGTACCCGGGCGCAGGCCACGGCCGTGACCATCTTGGCGCCGTGCTTGGCGATGCCGCCCGCCTCGTAGTCGCGGCCGACCATGAAGCCGGAGATGTTCTGGAGGAAGAGCAGCGGGATGCCGCGCTGGTCGCACAGCTCGATGAAGTGGGCGCCCTTCTGGGCGGATTCGGAGAACAGGATGCCGTTGTTGGCGATCACGCCGACCGGGTGGCCGTGCAGGTGCGCGAAGCCGGTGACCAGGGTCGTGCCGTACTCCGCCTTGAACTCGGCGAAGCGGGAGCCGTCGACGAGCCGGGCGATCACCTCGCGGACGTCGTAGGGCGTACGGGAGTCCGCGGGCACCGCGCCGTAGAGCCCGGCCGGGTCCACCTTGGGCTCCTCGACGGGCCGTACGGACCAGGGGAGCGGGGTGCGCTCGCCGAGGGTGGACACGATGGTGCGCACGATGCGCAGCGCGTGCGCGTCGTCCTCGGCGAGGTGGTCGGTGACCCCGGAGGTCCGGGCGTGCACCTCGCCGCCGCCCAGCTCCTCGGCGGTGACCACCTCGCCGGTGGCCGCCTTCACCAGCGGCGGGCCGCCCAGGAAGATCGTGCCCTGGTTGCGGACGATCACCGCCTCGTCGCTCATGGCGGGGACGTAGGCGCCGCCCGCCGTGCAGGAGCCGAGGACCGCGGCGATCTGCGGGATCCCCGCGCCGGACATCCGCGCCTGGTTGTAGAAGATCCGCCCGAAGTGCTCGCGGTCGGGGAAGACCTCGTCCTGCTTGGGCAGGAAGGCGCCGCCGGAGTCGACGAGGTAGAGGCACGGGAGGCGGTTCTCCAGCGCGACCTCCTGGGCGCGCAGATGCTTCTTGACCGTCATCGGGTAGTACGTACCGCCCTTGACCGTCGCGTCGTTGGCGACGACGACGGTCTCCCGGCCGCTCACCCGGCCGATCCCGGCGATCACCCCGGCGGCCGGCGCGGCCCCGTCGTACATCCCGTCGGCGGCCAGCGGCGCCAGCTCCAGGAACGGCGATCCGGGGTCCAGCAGGGCGTCCACCCGCTCGCGGGGCAGCAGCTTGCCGCGTGCGGTGTGCCGCGCCCTGGCCTTCTCGCCGCCGCCCAGGCGGGCCGCGGCGAGCTTCTCGCGCAACCGGCCGGCCAGCTCGCGGTGCGCGGCCTCATTGGCCCGCCAGGAGTCGGACGCCGGATCGGCGGCACTCCCCAGCACCGGTGCCTGCTCGATGCCGTCCATTCCCATGAGCCCCCTTGCTCGGTCAGCTGCCCGCCGGGCGCCCGCGGGGTGTGCGCCGGGGCCAGGCGGGTTAATGGGCGTTAACCTCATTTCCTTCAGGTTAACGAGCACTAACCCGGCTGTCTACAATCGACGGCATGAGTGATGCGCACGTCCCCGCCCCCACCAGCCGCCGCGAGCAGATCCTCAAGGAGGCCGCCCGGCTCTTCGCGGAGCGCGGGTTCCACGGCGTCGGCGTGGACGAGATAGGGGCGGCCGTGGGCATCTCGGGGCCCGGCCTCTACCGGCACTTCGCGGGCAAGGACGCGATGCTCGCCGAGCTGCTGGTGGGGATCAGTGAGCGGCTGCTGGCGGGCGGCCGGATGCGGGTCGAGGAGGGCGGTGACAGCCCCGCAGCGGTGCTGGACGCGCTGATCGACGGGCACATCGACTTCGCCCTGGACGACCGGCCGCTGATCACCCTGCACGACCGGGAGCTGGACCGGCTGCGGGAGGCCGACCGCAAGCGGGTGCGGCAGCTCCAGCGGCAGTACGTGGAGCTGTGGGTGGAGGTCGTGCGCCGGGTCCATCCCGGGCCGTCGGAATCCCGGGCCCGGGCGGCGGTGCACGCGGTCTTCGGCCTGCTGAACTCCACGCCGCACCTCGGCCGGCCGGGGTCGCTGCCCGGCCGCACGGAGATGGCGGAGCTGCTGCACCGGCTGGCGCTCGGGGCGTTCGGCGCGGTGGACGCCGAGGTCGAGGGGGCGGTCGTGGAGGGCGTCGCGGCGTCCCGCCGGGCGGGCTGAGCGGCTCGCCGCCGGGTCCGTCGCCGGCTCCTTCCGAGGCCGGCCGCGGGCCCGTTCCACCTCTGGACAGCTTGGTGACCGGCGGGTAGCTTTCGCTGAGCAAACGCTTAGCCGAGCATGGTGGTGAAGGAGGCCGAGGGCATGCGCCGGACGGTGTTCAACGAGGATCACGAGGCGTTCCGGGAGACCGTACGCGCCTTCATCGAGGGCGAGGTCGTACCCGTCTACGACGACTGGTACGCCGCCGGCGAGGTGCCCCGCGACTTCTACTACAAGCTCGCCGAGCTGGGCATATTCGGCATCCGCGTCCCTGAGGAGTACGGCGGCGCCGGCATCGACTCGCACAAGTTCGAGGCCGTCATGTACGAGGAGACGGCCCGCGCCGGCGTCACCTTCGGCGGCTCCGGCGTCCATGTGCTGCTCGGCCTGCCGTACATCGAGATGCTGGCCACCGAGGAGCAGAAGAAGCGCTACCTGCCCAAGTTCGTCTCCGGCGAGGAGATGTGGGCCCTGGCGATGACCGAGCCGGGCACCGGCTCCGACCTCGCCGGCATGAAGACCACCGCCAAGCTCTCCGCCGACGGCACCCACTACGTCCTCAACGGCTCCAAGACCTTCATCACCGGCGGCGTGCACGCCGACCGCGTCATCGTCTGCGCCCGCACCTCCGCGCCGCGCGAGGACGACCGCCGCCACGGCATCTCCCTCTTCGCCGTCGACACGAAGTCCGAGGGCTACTCGATCGGCCGCAAGCTCGACAAGCTCGGCCTGAAGGTCTCCGACACCGCCGAGCTGGCGTTCGTCGACGTCAAGGTGCCCGTCGAGGACCTGCTCGGCGAGGAGAACAAGGGCTTCTCCTACCTCGGCCGGAACCTGCCCTCCGAGCGCTGGGGCATCGCCTTCGGCGCCTACGCGCAGGCCAAGGCCGCCGTCCGGTTCGCGCAGCAGTACGTGCAGGAGCGCACCGTCTTCGGCAAGGCCGTCGCGGCCTTCCAGAACACCAAGTTCGAACTGGCCGCCTGCCAGGCCGAGGTGGACGCCGCCGAGGCCGTCGCCGACCGCGCACTGGAGGCCCTGGACGCCGGCGAGCTGACCGCGGCCGAGGCCGCCTCGGCGAAGCTCTTCTGCACCGAGGTCGCCCACCGCGTCATCGACCGCTGCCTCCAACTGCACGGCGGCTACGGCTTCATGAACGAGTACCCGATCGCCCGCCTCTACGCCGACAACCGCGTCAACCGCATCTACGGCGGCACCAGCGAGGTCATGAAGTCCATCATCGCCAAGTCCATGGGCCTGTGAAGGGCGTAAGGGCCGCACGCACGTGAACGACGCACTGAAGTCGCTGCTCGATCTGCTGGACCTGGAGCGGATCGAGCAGGACATCTTCCGCGGCCTGAGCCGTGCCTCGGTCGTGCCCCGGGTCTTCGGCGGCCAGGTCGCCGCACAGGCGCTGGTCGCGGCCGGCCGCACGGTCCCCGCCGACCGCCCACCCCATTCCCTGCACGCCTACTTCCTGCGCCCCGGCGACCCCGGCGCGCCCATCGTCTACACCGTCGACCGGATCCGCGACGGGCGGTCGTTCACCACCCGGCGGGTGGTCGCCGTCCAGCACGGCAAGCCGATCTTCCACCTCACCGCGTCCTTCCACGCGTACGAGGAGGCGGCGCTGGAGCACCAGGAGCCGATGCCGGCCGCGCCGGATCCGCTGGGGCTGCCCACCGCCGCCGAGGTGCTGCCCCGCCACGCCGAGCGGTACCTCACCCCGGACGTCGCCGAGCGGCTGCTGGAGGCCCGGGCCGCGATCGACCTGCGGTACGTCGACGAGCCGCCCTACGCCACCGTCGGCCGGCCGCGCGACCCGCGCTCCCAGGTCTGGTTCCGCACCCACGGCACGCTCGACGGCGCCGGCGAGATCCCCCGCCCGCTGCTCGACGTCTGCCTGGTCACCTACGTCTCCGACATGACGCTGCTGGACTCGATCCTGCTGGCGCACGGCCGCGGCGGCTGGGCGGTCGGCGACGTGGTCGGCGCGAGCCTGGACCACGCGATGTGGTTCCACCGCCCGCTGCGCGCCGACGAATGGCTGCTCTACGACCAGGAGTCGCCCACCGCCCAGGGCGGCCGGGGCCTGGGCCAGGGCCGCATCTTCACCGCCGACGGGCAGTTGGTGGTGTCGGTGATCCAGGAGGGGGTCGTACGGGTGCCGTGGGACGGCTGACACCGGCTGCCCCGGCCCGGCGGGGTCAGAGCAGGTCGGCCGCGTCCAGCAGATAGGCGGTCAGCGGGTCGTAGTGGCGCGGGCTCGCGACATGGTCGTCCAGCGGCACGGTCACCTGGAGCGTGCCCTCCGCCTCGGCGAGGAAGAGCGCCGGGTCGTTGCAGTCGGCGAAGCCGATCGTGGGGATCCCGCGCTGCCCCGCGCAGCCGGCCCAGCCGTGGTCGGCCATGACCAGGTCCGGCAGCGGACGGCCGGCCCGCTCCAGGCCCTCCAGGACGGCGGCCATCGGCGCGGGGGAGTGGGTGTGCCACAGCGTCGCACCGCGCTCCAGCATCGCCACGTCGCCGAACTGGAAGACCATGCCGTCATCGGCCTGGAGCCCGTCCGGGACGACCACGATCTCGCAGTCCCGTTCGCGCAGCGCCTGGGCGGTGGCTCGGTGCACGTCCAGCAGGCCGCCGGGGTGGCCGGTGGCGAACAGCACCCGCTGGCGGTCCGCGGCTGCCTTGCGCAGCACCACGGCGGCGCGGTCCAGCGCGTCCACCGTGAGCTGGGGGTCGATGGTGTCCTGGCCCTGCCGGTGGTGCGGATCGTCGCCGACGCCGCAGCGCTCCGCCATCACGGCCAGTACGTCCTGCTCGTCCGTCCACCGCTCGCCCAGCTCCAGGCCGAACCAGTAGTGGCGGTCGCCGTTCGCGAGCCGGCGGTAGTGGAGGAGGTTGTTCTCGCGGGGGGTGGCGACGTCCCCCGCGATCCGGGTCCGGACGAGCTGGTCGATGAGTGCGGCACGCGAGGGGGCCGTAGCGGCTATCGGCATAGCGCCATTGTGCCCGGACGACTCTCCGGCGGCGGGGGCTTCCGCAGAGTGGTCACGGGCCCGCACCGCTTGGACGGAACGTCGAACGGCACCTGCCGGCGCGGCGCAAATGTCCATGTGCCCGGAAGCCGGCCGACCCTACCCTCACCCTCATGACCACCGCATCGCACGAGCCCGTGGGCCCCGTCGACTCCTCCCGCATCCCGCGCTACGCCGGGCCGGCGACCTTCGCCCGGCTGCCCCGCCTCGACGAGGTCGGCGGGCGGGCCGACGTCGCCGTCGTCGGTGTCCCCTTCGACTCCGGCGTCTCCTACCGCCCCGGCGCCCGCTTCGGCGGCAACGCCATCCGCGAGGCGTCGCGCCTGCTGCGCCCGTACAACCCGGCGCAGGACGCGTCCCCCTTCGCGCTCGCCCAGGTCGCGGACGCCGGCGACATCGCCGCCAACCCGTTCAACATCAACGAGGCCGTCGAGACGGTCGAGGCCGCCGCCGACGACATCCTCGGCACCGGCGCCCGCATGATGACCCTCGGCGGCGACCACACCATCGCCCTGCCCCTCCTCCGCTCCGTCGCCAAGAAGCACGGCCCGGTCGCCCTGCTCCACTTCGACGCGCACCTGGACACCTGGGACACCTACTTCGGCGCCGAGTACACCCACGGCACCCCGTTCCGCCGGGCCGTCGAGGAGGGCATCCTCGACACCTCCGCGCTCTCCCACGTCGGCACCCGCGGTCCGCTCTACGGCAAGAAGGACCTCACCGACGACGAGAAGATGGGCTTCGGCATCGTCACCTCGGCGGACATCTACCGCCGTGGCGCCGACGAGGTCGCCGACCAGCTCCGCCAGCGCATCGGCGACCGTCCCCTGTACATCTCCATCGACATCGACTGCCTCGACCCGGCCCACGCCCCGGGCACCGGCACGCCGGAGGCGGGCGGCATGACCTCCCGCGAACTCCTGGAGATCTTGCGCGGACTGGCGTCCTGCAACCTCGTCTCCGCCGACGTCGTCGAGGTCGCCCCCGCCTACGACCACGCCGAGATCACCGCCGTCGCCGCCTCGCACACCGCGTACGAGCTGACCACGATCATGTCGCGGCAGATCGCGGACGCACGGGGCTGACGGGCCGCAGACAGCCCGGAACCGCCGGTGGGCCCAGCAAGGGCCGGCCGGCGGTTTTGTCGTTCGGGGCTGCCGCGGTCACTCGTTGTGCAGCGGGTACGTCCAGGCGCCGGCGCCGGCACCGTCCCAGTCCACGGTCCACAGGGCGTCTTCGATGTGCTGGCGCAGGAGGTGGGACTCGTCGCTGTTGTCGATGTCGGCGAGGATGCGGCGGCCGGTGAGCCAGAGGGCGGCCATGGTGAGGAAGTTGTCCAGGTCCGTGGCGACCAGGACGCCGCCCTCCGCGGTGGGATCGTCGATGCCGCCCGGGCGGCGCAGGATGCGGCCGGTCGGTCCGTCGACGAGGATTTCGCCGCCCATCCAGAGGCCGATCTGGAAGAACGGGCCTGTCTCGTCCGGCTGTTGCGGGTGCTCTTCCGGCCAGGGGATTTCCCACAGGAAGCGCTCGTAGGACGGTTCGAGGCGCAGTCCCCGTTCGGTGATGTCGGGGAGTCCGGTCCCGGTGAGGATGCGGCGGGCGGTCGGGTCGGTGAGGCCCTCGGGGAGGTTTCCGGGGGCTGTGGCGACCCACGCCTCGGCGCCGTGGAGATCGGCAAGGTCCTGCGGCGAGGGGTCGGGGGCGTCGGCGGGCGTGGCCGGGCCGGCGGCCGTGGTGGCGCCGAGGAGGGGAGTCGCGTCGGGGCGGCGGAGTCCGGCGGCATCCGCACCCGGCTGTGGCCGTACGGCGAAGAGGCCGCCGGCGCCGGCCACGACGATGGTGGGGTCGAGGGCGTCGGCGGTCAGGGAGACGAAGAGGAGCTCCTCAAGGGCGCCTTCCCAGTCGTCCGCGGCAGGTGCGGCGCCACGGAGTTCGCGGAGTGCGGTCGGCCCGGGGGTGTCGTGACCGCCGGTGGCCCAGGTGAGGGCGGGCCGGGCCTCGGCGGGGAAGCCCTCGCCCGATGCCCAGGGGCCGGCGAGGAGTTCGCCCGAGGCCGGGTCCCATACGCGGATGCCGTTGCTGCGTCCGCCGTCGGAGAGCACGGCGGGGCGGCCCTGCCACCGTACGGAGAACAGATTGCCGATCGAGCCCGGGCGGAGGTAGGTGTGGTGGTAGCCGCCCGGGGGGCGCCAGTGGGTCCAGAGGGTCTGCCACGGGAGTCGGATGCCTGAGCGCTCGATGGCGCCGGCGAAAGCGGTGTCCCTGCGGGCGGTGGCCATGAGGTGGAGCCAGGCCGCCCAGGTGGGCTGGTCGGTGCGGGCGAGGCCGTACATCTGGAGATGGACGGCGTCGGCGGCGGCGTTGTTGCCGGGGAGCGAGCCGTTGTGGGCGCAGTGTGCGGCGTCGAGGAGGGAGCGCTGGGGGATCTGGGCGATGACGGTGCCGTCGGCGAGCAGTTCGTCGAAGAGGCCGGCCTGGACCGCGTGCATGGCGATGCCCTCGGCGGCGTAGCGGCCGATGCCGCCCGAGGCGGCCCAGCCGTCCGGGTGGCGGAAGTCGGCCGCGCGCTCCCGCAGCCAGGCGACCATGTGGCGGCCGACGGCTGCCTGGAGCTCCGGGCCGTGCGCCCGGCGGATCGCGTCGGCCGTCCCCTCGTCGAGGAAGCCGACCTGGCCGTCCGCGCACCGGAGGTGGCCGGTGAACTGCTGGGCCAGGGAGGAGAGTTCCGCGTCGTCGGCAGGCGGCCCGGCGTCGGATACCGGGGCGGGTGCGGTGAGGCCGGCGGCGGTGGCCGCCATGATCAGCTCGCGCCATACGGCGAGCGGGACCTGCCGGGGTTCCGAGAACGCGAGGGCCTGGACGGGGAGCGGCAAGTCCGCCGGCGCGGGCGCTCCGGAGCCCGCCTCGGCCGAGTCGTCGAGGCGCAGGGTGACGCTTCCGGTCCGCTGCACGTGGTCGGCGGACACGGCGAGGACCACACCGAGGCCGTCGGTGATGCCCAGCCGTGCGGCCAGCTGACTCACCAGCTGCTCGGGCTGGGCGGAACGGCGGGTGGGACCGGCGGACCGGGCGTGGCCGATCAGGACCAGGTGGTCCTCGTCCAGGTCTTCGACGGCTTCGTCCCAATCCCACGGAGAGCGGGCGGACTCCGGGACACCGATGCCCTCCAGCAGCTCCTGGAGCAGCTCCTCCGCCGTCCTGCCGGTGGCGTCGAGCAGCACGCTGCCCGGAACGCCGTGGTGCACCTGCCGCACCACGGCGTCGACCGCCGGGCCGTCCCGCTCCACGGCGAGCTGCACCCGGCCCGCGTCGTCGCGGCCGTGCTCCCACCAGTCGAGGATGCGGGCGACGGCCTGTTCGGTGGTGTGGCGGGGGTGGTCGGGGGATGGTTCGGTCACGCGTCACTCGCTTGCGGCTGAACGATGTGCAGCATCGACTTGGCCCAGATCGCGCCCACGGCCGACAGATGCCTGTCCATCTCGGCTTCCATCTTCTTCTCCGGCTGCGACCTTACCTTGCCCACCTGGGTGTTGATCGTCTTGCTGATCGACTTCAGCGCCTCGCGGCGTTGCTTTTCGTCAGGAATCTGCTTCGCCTTGTCGATCTCGGCGGCGTACTGCTGATGCAGCTTCTCGCGCTCCTGCTTACGGGCCTCCACACCGGCCGGGTCGGTGCGGTACGTCGTGCTGTAGTACACCGGCTTGCCGTGCATCGCTTCGTGGCCTTCGAGCAGCCTGGAGCAGTGCGCATGCCCCTGTCCCGTACCGCAGGGCTCGCGTTCCGTGTACAGGCTGGCGACCGTGTACTTCTTCCCGTCGGGCTGTAGCGAATTCTGCCGGTCCACCCAGTCCAGCAGGTGCTTTTCGGAGTGCCTGGGCGTCACGGCCTGGGAACCGGCGGGGACGGAGGAATCCACGATGTACGTGGTTTTGCCCTCGTGGTCCTTCACCTCGACCACCGCGTAATTCTTCCCGGAGAAGTCGGGCTTGTGCCGGTCGACGGAATCGACGATCGCATTGACCTCGTCCGCGTTCGGCCGGGCCTTCTTGCTGCCGGTGAGCTGCTCGTGCAGGGACGCGATGTCTTTTCGGGTATCGGCGTCCCGGCGGTACTTGGTCGGGAAGTTGGAATTGGCGTCCTCGCGGGCCTCGGCACTCACGGACCGGTCGTACGCCTTGGCCGGGTCCGGGGTTCCGTCGGCGCGGTTGCCGGCGTTGGCGTACGGCTGGGAGTCGTGGTGGGGGTTGTGGCCGACGCCCTGACTCTCGTGGTAGTCGCTGCTGACGCGGGCGAGCGTGGCGACGACGGCCATCCGCTCGCCGTCGTTCATCCGCCGGAATTCGTCGCCGAGGTGGTGCTCCAACTCCTGGTGACTGAAAGCGGTCGGCGGGACTTCCTCACCCTCCTTGAGCGCCTTGCGCTCTGCCTCCAGACGACGGTGCGACTCCTCCAGGAGACCGGAGAGCCGTCCGTCCTCCGCCCACTTGTGCATCTGCTCGTGGACATGGTCCAGCTCGATGCGGTGAACGGGCGACTCCTCGCGCAGGGAGTGCTGCTCCGCGTCCGGTTCGATGCCGTGCTGCTTCGCGTCCGCAGCTTCCTTGTCCGGCAGCGGGCGCCGGTCGTGGTCGTGCTCGGCGTCCGGCATGTGCTCGTCGTGATCGCCGTGGTGGTCCAGCTTGGGCTGCTTGTGCGGCGACCCTTCCCCGTCGATCTCCATGGGCTCCGGGGAGAGCGAGTGCTTCTGCCCCGCGTGCTGCGGACCGGACGGATCGGGCGGCGGCAGCGCACCGGGCTTGCGGGGCACCGGAGCCTCGTGCGGATGCCCGGAGTTGCCGTGCGCCGGTGCATGCTCCGCGTTCGGGTGGTGCTCGGCGTTCGCGTGCTCCGGGGTGGTGTGGTGCTCCGAGTCCGTGTGATGGTCCGGGTTGGCGTGGTGATCCGGGTGCGTCGGGTCGGAGTGGTGCGGGGCGGGCTCCTGCGCGGGGTCCTTGGGGTGGTGTGCCCCGTTGCCCTCGTGAGTGCCGTTGCTGTGGTGGGTGCTGTTGCCGTCGTGAGTGCTGTGCGCGCCGTCACCGTCGTGAGCGCTGTGGGTGCTCGGTGCGTCGTGGTGCGTGTTCGGGGTGTCGTGCGGCGTTTCGGTGTGGTGGGTGTCGTTCTTGCCGGCGGGGGTGTGGTGCGTGTCGGGCGTACCCGCCGGGTGCTGGGTGCCGCCACCGTGCTGCTGGTTGGGGGTGTGCTGCTGGTGCGGTACGGGTGCCTGCTGCTGCGGGTGCTGTACCTGCGGCTGCTGGGGGTGTTGCTGTTGCGGCACGTGGGGTTGCTGCTGCGGGTGCTGCGGCTGGCCCTGGTGCGGCTGCTGGTACGGGTTGTGAGGTTGCTGGCCCTGGTGCTGCTGGTAGGGGTTCTGCGGCTGGTGTTGCTGGTGTTGCTGGTACGGGTTCTGCGGCTGGTGTTGCTGGTACGGGTTCTGGGGGTGTTGCGGCTGGGCCTGGTGCTGTTGGTAGGGGTTGTGCTGCTGCTGCGGCTGGCCGTGCTGGGGCTGCTGGGTCTGACCCTGGCCCTGGTGCTGCTGCTGGTGCTGCGGCTGCGGTGTCTGCTGGTGGTTCTGGGGCTGGGCCTGGTGCTGGCTCTGGTCGGGGTGCGGCTGCTGGGGCTGCCCGTGCTGAGGCTGCGGCTGACCGTTCTGCGGCTGGTGCTGCTGCGGCTGCGGTGTCTGCTGCTGCGGCTGGTGCTGCTGGTTGTTCTGGGGGTGCTGCTGGTTCGGGTCGTGCTGCGGCTGTTGCTGAGGCTGGTGGGTCTGGGGTTGCTGCTGCGGCTGGTGCTGCTGCTGGTTTTGGGGCTGGGGCTGGGGCTGGGGCTGGGGCTGGGGCTGGGGCTGGGGCTGCTGGGTCTGGTGCTGGGGTTGGTTCTGCTGAGGGTTCTGGTGCTGGTTCTGCTGGGGGCTCTGGGCCTGGGCCTGCTGCTGGTGTTGGGCCTGGGCCTGGTGCTGGGCCTGGTTCGGCTGCTGGTTCTGGTGGGCCGTGGGGTCGTACGGGTTGCGGTTGCCGTCGAGGGTCAGGTGCCAGACGCCCTCGGCGTTGGTGTGGATGGGCTGGTGGCTGATCTCGCCGGTCTGGCTGTCCACCCATACGACGCGGCCGTTGTGGTTGACCGCGTTGAAGACGTGCGCACCGCCGCCGCTGCCGTCGGGGTTCTTCGGCCAGGTGACGAGGACGGCCGACGCGGAACCGTGCCCGGACTGCTGGAGTTCGTGGGCGATGTTCTGGTACGCCTCGTGCGAATTCTGGCCGGAGTGCCGGAATTCGGTGCCGGCCCACTTCTGGATGTTGTTGGTGCCTTCACGCTCACCGCTGACGCGGTCCAGGCCGCCGTGCCCGTCGTTGTCGTACGTACGGACCGCGGAGACCTGGGGGTTGCCGTACCAGGACTCGATGAACGAGCGGGTGCAGTCGGCGCAGTTGTTGGAGCGGCCGGGGACGGCCGGACCGCCGTCGTTCTGGTAGCGGGCCCAGGGCTGGAACGGGTCGGCGTGGACCTGCGGGGTGCCGTCCGGGTTGCGCGGGAAGTGGTGCTCCAGCGCCTGCTGGTCGTGCGGGAACGGCGAATACAGGCCGTTGGGCTGGTGGTTGAGGCTCGCCCGGATGTCGTGGAGGTTCGGCCGCGGGGGGTGGTTGGGCTGCTGCTCGTGGTGCTGCTGTTGGTGCTCCGGCTGCTGGTGGTCCTGGGGCTGCTGCTGGTTGTGGTGCTGTTGCTGGTTCTGGGCGTGCTGCTGGTTCGGGTTCTGGTGCTGGGGCTGCTGGTTTTGCGGGTGCTGCTGCTGGTTCTGGGGGTGTTGCTGGTTCTGGGGGTGCTGCTGAGGGTTGTGCTGGGGGTTGTGCTGTTGGTTCGTCGGCTGCTGGTGCTGACTCTGGGGCGTGGGCTGCTGACGGGGGTCCGGGTGGTGCGGCTGCTGCGGCGTCGGCTGGTGCTGCGGCTGCGGCTGCTGCTGGCGCGGGTCCGGGTGGTGGGGCTGGGGCTGGTTCTGGTTGGGGTGCGGCTGCTGCTGCGGGTGTTGCTGGTTGGGGTCGTGCGGACGCTGCTCCTGCGGGCGCGGCTGCTGAGCTTCCGGGCGGGGGCGCGGCGTCTCCGGACGGGTCGCGTCGGGGCGACGCGTGTCCGGGCGGGTGTTCTCCGGGCGCGGGGTGTTGGGGTGCTGGGCGTCCGGGCGGGTGTTCTCCGGGCGGGGAACGTTCGGCCGGGTGTTCTCGGGGCGCGGCGCGTCCGGGCGGGGCTGGGCCTGGTCAGGGTGCGGCTGACGTGGGTCGGGGCGCCCGTTCTGCGGGTGGTTGCGCGGGTCGTCCGGATGCGTGGCGTCCGGGCGGGGACGCGGAGTGTCCGGGTGCGTGGTGTCGGGGCGCGGGGTGTTCGGGCGCGCGTTGTCCGGGTGCGTCGTGTCCGGCCGGGCGTTCTGGGGGTGGGTGGTGTCCGGCCGGGGGGTCTCGGGGTGCGCGTTCTCGGGGCGCGGCGTGTCCGGACGCGGCATGTCCGGGCGGGTGTTCTCCGGACGCGGGGTGTTGGGGTGCTGGGCGTCCGGGTGGGCGGTTTCCGGGCGCGGCTGGGTGTTCTCGGGGCGCGGCTGGGCGTTCTCGGGGCGGGGAATGTCCGGTCGGGTGTTCTCGGGGCGCGGCTGAGTGGGAGCGGTGTCCGGGTGCGGCTGGTTGGTCTCCGGACGCTGGTTGTGCGGGCCCTGCTGCTCGGGGCGTACGGGCTGGGTCTGCTCGGGGCGCGTGTTCTCGGGCCGTACGGGCTGGGTCTGTTCGGGGCGCGTGTTCTCGGGCCGTACGGGCTGGGTCTGTTCGGGGCGCGTGTTCTCGGGCCGTACGGGCTGGGTCTGTTCGGGGCGCGTGTTCTCCGGCCGTACGGGCTGGGTCTGTTCGGGGCGCGTGTTCTCCGGCCGTACGGGCTGGGTCTGCTCGGGGCGGGTGGTGTTCGGGTGGACCGGCTGGGTCTGGTCCGGGTGTTGGGGGGACCGGGGCTGCTGGCTCGGCTGAGGCCGGGTGGGCTGCGTGGACTGGCTGGGGGCGGGGGTTTCGGGCCGGCGGGTGGGGCCCGGGTTGGTGGGTGCGGTGGTGGGGCGCGGCGTGGACGGCTGGCGGTCCTGGGCGCGCTGCTGGGGGACGTCGCGGGTGGGCGAGGCGGCGTCCGGGCGGCGGTGGGGCTGCGAGGGGGTGTCACTGGTCGGGCGCGGCGCGCTGGTCGAGGGCGCGCTGGTGGTCGGCGTGCTCGGGGCCGAGGTGGTGGGTGCGCCGTGGGTCGGCATGGTGGTGGGCATGCCCGTCATCGGGGTGCCGCCCTGGGGGCCGCCCTGCTGCGGACTCTGCTGCGGGGTGGGGGAGTTGGGGGCGGTGTCCGCGGTGTGCTGGGTGGGCTGGGGCGCGGTCATGGTGTCGGCGGACTGGGTGCGAACGGTGGTGTCGTTCGCGTCGCCGTCGTGGTGGACCGGGCCGCCCGAAGAGGAGTCACGCGGCTGGAACGGCTGGCCCGAGGAGTGCTGCACGGGGGCGCCCTGGGTGGGCATGCTCACCTGCGGCGTGGCGGGACGCGCGCCCCCGCTGGAACCGTCGCCCCCGCCGCTGCCATAACTGGAGTGGTCGGTGTTGGAAGGCGGGTTGCCGGCGCCGGAGTCATGGGACGGCGACGGCGACGGCTGCGGGGCGGATGCCTGCTCGCTGTGTGAAGTGCCCTCGGAGGAGGGGGAGTTGGACGGCGGGGCGGCATGCTCCGGGGCGGGCGGAGCGGCGTGCTCCGGGGTGGGCGGAGCGGCGTGCTCCGGGGTGGGCGGAGCGGCGTGCTCCGGGGTGGGCTGGGTGCTGACCGGGTCCGGCGTGTGCCCCTGGGTGGGGTGCGTGCTGACGGGCTCGGCCGGAGCCGACTCCGGCGTGGGGTGCGTGCTGACAGAGTTGGGAGTGTGCTCGGGGGTCGGCTGAGTGCTGATCGAATCCGGGTGCGGGGAGTTCGGGGCGTGGCTCGATTCGGGCGACGGCCCCGACTCCGGGGTGTGAGTGTCCCCGTAAGGGTTGTTGTGGCCGCCCTGGTAGCCCTCGTCGAAGGGAGAGCGGTGCTCCGGGGGCGGGAGGGGCTGAGCGGTCGGGGTGGGGTGGCTCGTGCCGGAGCCCGAGTTGGTGTGCTCGGGGGTGGTGGACGGGCTGCTGCCGCTGTTCTCGCCGGGGCGCGGGGTGTGGGAGGAACCGCCCGATCCGGAACCCGATCCGGAACCCGATCCCGAACCGGAACCTGACCCCGAACCGCTGCCGGAGTGTCCCTCGGAGCCGCTGCCCGAGCCGGAGCCGGAGCCCGACCCACTGTGCTCGCCGGAACCCGATCCGGAGCCGGAACCCGAACCGCCGTGTTCGCCGGAGCCGCTCCCCGAACCGCCGTGCTCGCCGGAGCCGCTCCCCGACCCACCGTGCTCGCCGGAGCCGCTCCCCGACCCACCGTGTTCGCCGGAGCCGCTTCCGGAACCGCCGTGTTCGCCGGAGCTGCCGCCCTCGCTTCCGTGCTCGCTGCCGTGTTCGCCGCCGCCGTGCTCACCGCCATGGCCGGCCGCACGGTCCAGCCCGCCCTTGGCGTGGTGGCCTGCCTTGCCGCCCAGGGAGTCGCGGAAGTTCGTGGCGAAGTTCTGGCCGGTGTTCTTGAGCGAGTCCTCGGCAGCCTTGGCGCCGGCCTTGAGGCTGCGGTTGACGTCGAAGCCGCTCTGGGCCCCGAACTCCATGTTGACGCCCTGGGTGATGGCGTCGGAGATCATCTTTTGCAGCGCGTCCATGGCGGGCTGCTTGGCGGTGTTCAAGGCCGCGTCGACGAGCGACTTGGCCGCCTCCTTGAGGATGCGGCGCACGATGAGGCGGGTTGCTTGTGTAGCGCCCGCCGCCCCTATCTCGGATAGCCCGAGTGTGAACGGGGCCGCCGCCTGGGCCGCGATGATCTCCGCTGCGAGGATCGCCAACTGGGCGATCACCGCGACTTTCATGCCGACGATCACCACGGATCCCGCGTCCATCGCGAAGGCGATGAGCTCGGCGGCCTCACGGGCGTCGTTCATGTACCCGTTGCCGCCGTTGGCGGAGAACTTCTCCCAGTTCTTCTGGAAGCCGTCGATGCTGTCGCCCTTGTTCGCCGACAGGACGTTGCCGGCGGCGGTGGCGCCCTCGGACTGGAGCTGTTCGACGGCGTTCGCGAACTCCCGCCAGTGGCTGGCGGACTCGTTCATCTTGTCCTCGTCGCCCGTCGGCCAGTCGTAGCCGAGCATCTGAAGGACCCACTCCAGCCAGCCCGGCAGCATGAGTGACATAGCGGTAATCCCCCGTAGGACAGCGAAGCGACGATGGAGAAGACGGAGACGGAGACGGAGACGGAGACGTAGGCGGAGAAGGCGGGAAAGCGGCGGAGATGGGGAGGGGTGGGGGAGCCCGCGGGTGCGGACTCCGGGTTCAGGGGCCGGGAGGCCGGCCCCTTGAGGCGGCGGGCGGGCAGGCGCCTGCCGCGTGGTGATCAGGCTGAGACGTTGGGCGCCTTGACCTTGCTGATCATCTCGCTCTCGGCCTCGGCGTTGGCGACGTGCTGCTGCATCAAGGAGTGGTTGAAGTCCTCGTTGCTCTCGTGGTTGTTGGCCATGGTGGTCAGCGCGCCGCCGATTTCCTGGAGCTTGGCGGCGAGATGCCCCATCGACTCGTACATACCGTCACGCAGGCCTTCGTAGACGACACCGAACTTCTGGCCGATGTTGTCGTCGCCCCAGGGCGGGGTGCCATTGCCCTCCAGGTCGGTCAGCCCGTTCTGCAGCTTCTCGACCGCGGACTGGTAGCGCTCCCCGACGTTGGTGAAGGCGCTGCCCCCGGACTTCAGCGACGGTACGTCTGCTTGCAGTCCATCTCCGGCCATTGCTTCCCCCGTTCAGGGCTCTCGTCGCATACTGCACAGCGTTCAACAAAGTTTAGTCGCGCGTACCGACAACTCATCAAGACGCCTGCTGTCACAGGGCTGTCACCGATGCGAGCCGGATCATCGTCCGCGGACGCATCGCGACCTGATCGGTCCGATCGGTCCGATCGGTCACGACGTCCCCTGGCGGCGGGTTCGGCGGTAGAGCGCGATGGCCGTTTCCGGCGGGAAGTTCGGCACGTAGGTCACTTCGCCGTCGCTCTTGGCGATGACGATGTTGGCGCCGCCCGGACTGGAGGGCAGGGCGGTCGGGTCCTCGGGGGCCGGCCAGCCGGCCTGGACGAGGTAGCCCTCGTCGAATTCGTGGACCAGGAGCGAGACCGGGCCGTCCGGGGAGCCGACCGGCGGGAAGTACGCGCGGCCGATGTCCCGGGCGTGTTCGGCGGAGGTCGGGATCACCTGGGGCGCGGGGCCGCCGGCGGGCTGCTGACCCGGTGCGGTGCTGGGCGGGAAGGGCGGCGGGAGCGGCGGCTGGGCGGGTGCGGCCTCCGCCGGATCGCCAGCTGCATTGCCAGCCGCATTGCCCGTCGGATTGTCAGCCGCATTGCCCGCCGTGTTGCCCGTGGTGGCACCCCCCGGGTTGCCCGTGGCGGCGCCCCCCGTGGTTCCCTGCGGGTTCGCCCCGGGGCCTCCGGTGTTCGCCTGCGGGCTCGCCCCGGTGGTGTCGCCCGTGGCGCCGCCGGGGCCGCCGGATGCGGAGTCCGTCATGGAGGTCCCTCCCCTGTTGCTCGGTCTTGTCGGCTGTCATGACGTGTGGTCAAACCGGAGTCAAGATCGTGTCGGGGCCGGGGGTACGGCGAGCCGACCCGATCCGCGATCAAACCTGACGTCCGGTTCTTATGGATCCAGGTCAACTTAACTGACGTTGCGGAGGCGTGGGCGGTTCGCTGCCGCAGTCGGCACCCGGGCTTCATGGACCTTGAGTCCAGGGCGCATTGTTTGCCTCGGATGCGCTGCTTATGGTGGATGTGCCGTTTGCTGCCGACATGCGCCCCGCTTGCCGTGGATATGCGGTTTGTCGTTGATGCGTCGAGGGGGCGGGGTGCGGACACGTACGTGGGCGTGGACACGTACGTGGGCGTGGACACGTACGTGGACGCGGTTGCGAGGGTGGTGGTGCGGCGCGATTCCTGGTGGGGGCACCTCCTGTTGCCGGGGGCGCTCGTATCGGGGCGCGACGCTCACGCCGGTGGTGGGTCGCGGTCCAGCGACCGGAGGGCGAACCAGAGTTCCATACGGACGTCCGGGTCGTCCAGGTCGGTGTCGACGAGGGTGCCGATACGGGTGATGCGCCGGCGGACGGTGTTGCGGTGGATGCCCAGGGAAGTCGCCGTACGGTCCCAACTCCCGGGCAGGAACAGCCAGTACGACCTGCCGGTGACCTGGCTCATCGTGGACGACGGCGGGTACGGCATCCTCCGCGCGTACATGACCGACGCGTTCGGGGAGACCACGGCCGCCGCCACCGAGCCGACCCGCCCGGACGTCGTCGCGCCGGCCGAGTCGTTCGGCGTCCCCGCGGTCCGTACGGCCCAGGAGCGCCTCACCGCGGACCTGGCGGCGGCCTTGGTCGCTCCCGGCCCCTCGGCCGTCGTCCTCCCGGCCGTCGTCCTCCCGGCCCGGCTGCGGATGTTCGCCGCCACGCAGCTGGTTGACGGTACGTCAGCCAGGTGCGTGGAAGGTCCGGCGCGCTCGGGGCGGCGAACGCCCGGGCACCCGCGGGGACTTCCCCTGGGTACCTGCCCGGGTGCTTCCCATGTGCCCTAGGCGGCGGCCGTCCCCACCCTCCCCTGCACCAGCTGGGAGAGCGCCGCGTGGACCTCCTCCACCGAGCGCTCCGGCTGGAAGGACTGCCAGTCCAGGGCCGCGACCAGCACCATGCCGAGCAGCGCGGAGGCGGTGAGCGGGACGTCGAGTTCGTCGCTGAGCTCGCCGACCCGTACGGCGTCGTGCAGGACCGATTCGACGACGGTCAGGGCGCGGCCCCGTACGGACGTCAGGGTCGCGCGCCAGGTGCGGTTGGTGCGCCACAGTTCGGCGACGTAGAGCTGGGTGAGGGCGGGGGCGCCGGCGATGAAGTCCAGGCCGGCGCGGATCATCGCGTCCAGGGCGTCGATCCGGGTGCCGCCCCGGGAGGTGACCTCGTCGGCTGCGGTCCGCAGGGAGGCCGCGAGGAGGTCGATGCCGTCCCGGAGGAGTTCCTCGTAGAGGACGTTCTTGCTGGTGAAGTTGTAGTAGACGGTGCCCTTGGCGACACCGGCCCGTTCGGCGATCTCGTCCACCGTGGTGGCGGAGAAGCCCTGTTCGGCGATGAGCGTGACGGCGGCCTCGAAGAGCCGGCGCCGGGTCGAGGTGCGGCGGGGGGCGGCGCCGTCGCCGGCGCCGCCCCCGTTGCCGGAGCGGGTGCTCACAGGCTGAGCTCCGGGTGCAGGTCCTTCATCCGTACGACCTGCCGGCTGCGGGCCGCGAGGGAGGTGAGGGCCAGCGCGCCCAGCGTGAACGCGGCGAGCACCGCGCTGCCCTGCCAGACGATGGCCAGGTCGCCGCCGGTGATCAGCCGGCGCAGGCCGTCGACGACGTAACTCATCGGCAGGAACGGGTGGATGGCCGAGAAGAAGCCGGGGCTGGTCTGCACCGGGTAGGTGCCGCCCGCCGAGGTCAGCTGGAGCATCAGGATGACCAGCGTCAGCACCCGGCCGGCCGGTCCGAAGAAGGCGCTCAGCAGCTGGATGACGGCGGTGAAGCAGGCGGTGGCCAGCAGCAGGAAGCCGATGGTGGCGCCCGCGCGGGCCATCTCCAGGCCGAGGGCCCAGTGCAGTACGGCCATCAGGGCCAGCACCTGGATGACGCCGATGGCGAAGGCCGGCAGCCACGAGCCGAGGGCGATCCGCCAGCCGGGCGCGCCCGCGGCCAGTGCCCGCTTGCCCAGCGGCTGGAGCAGCATGTACGCGACCATCGCGCCGACCCAGAGGGAGAGCGGGATGAAGTACGGGGCCAGTCCGGTGCCGTAGTTGGGCGCCTTGTGCATCGACTTGGCGGCGAGTGCCACCGGGTCGGACATCACGCCGGTGCGGGTGTCGCGGTCCTTCTTGTCGTAGTCGGGAATCTTGGCGACGCCGTCGTGCAGGCCGGTGGCCAGCTGGTTGGCGCCGTCCTTGAGCTTGTAGAGACCGCCGCTGAGCTTCTCGGCGCCGTCGTGGGCGGTGCCGAGGCCGTTGTGGAGCTGGCCGGCGCCGTCGGCGACCTTGCCCGCGCCGTCGGAGAGCGCGCCGATGCCGTCGGCGAACTGCCCGGCGCCCTGGGAGACCTTGTGGGCACCGGCGTTGAGCGCGTTGATCTGGCCGATGGCGGTGTCCGCCCGCTCGGCGATGCCCGGGGCCTGCTGGGCGACCATCACGGCGCCCTGGTGCAGCTCGCGCAGCTTGGTGTGCCACTGGCCGAAGTCCGTGTGCGCGATGGTGTCGTTGACCTTCTCCGCCGCGTCGGCGGCGATGGCGGTACCGTCCGCGATCCCCTTCAGCTTGGCGCAGTCGAGGTCGGTGGAGACGAGCCCGCCGCAGCGCTGCTGGTACAGGTCCGAGGCGTTGTCGGCGTTCTTGCGGGCCTGCTGGGCGGCCTTCGCGGAGTCGCCCGGGAGCTTGCTCAGGTCGTCGTCGAGCTTCTGGCTGAGGTCGGCGACGATCTGTGCCTTCTCGCCGATCTCCTTGCCGTGCTCCCGCAGGAAGGGAAGGTCCTTCCGGGCGATGCCCTGCACCTTCTCGGCGAGCTGCTGGGTGCCGTCCGCGACCCGGCCGGCGCCCTGGCTGAGCTGCCGGGCTTTCGAGGCGGCCTGGGCCGCGCCCGTGCTGACGTCCCCGGCCCCCTTGCTCAGATCCCCCGCGCCCTGGTTCAACTTGCCCAGCCCGTCGGCCAGTTCGCCGGTCTTCTCCTTGGCGGTGCCGAGGCCGTCGTCGACCTTGCCGGCGCCGTCGGCGGCCTTGGCGGTCTGGTCGTGCAGGTCCGAGAACGACACGAAGATCTTGTCGAGGAAGGCCCGGGAGGACTTCGCCGAGGTCTTGGCGCGGATCTCCGAGAACACCGTCTTGGAGATCGAGCCGACGATGTAGTTGTTGGCGTCGTTGGTGCGGACCTGGAGGGCGCCGGTCTGCGGGTCGTCACCGGCGCTGGAGGCGATCCGCCGGCTGAAGTTCTCCGGGACGGTCAGCGAGAGGTAGTACTTGCCCTCCTCCAGGCCCTTGGCGGCGTCCTTGGCGCTGACCTCCTTCCAGTCGAAGGTCTTGCTGTCCTTGACGTTCCTGGCCAGATCGGCGCCGGCGGTCAGCTTCTTGCCGTCGGCGGTGGCGCCCTGGTCCTCGTTGACCAGCGCCACCGGGATCTTGTCCAGGCGGCTGTACGGGTCCCAGAAGGAGCAGAGGTAGAGCGCTCCGTACAGCAGCGGGATGAGCATCAGGGCGACCAGGCCCAGCCGGGGGAGCTTCCCCCTGCCGAACCGCCGGAGCTCAAGCGCGGCCAGTCTCGGCGAACGCATGCGCCGCTTCCTCCTTGTGGGTGTCGGGTGTGGTGGTGGCCGGGGCGGTGGAGACGATCAGTGCGTCCGCGGGGGCGTCGCTGCCGGCGGCCACCACGGTGGTGCCCTCCAGCGCGACGTCCCGGAGCGACTGCCAGGCCAGGGCGCGCTCTTCGGGAGACAGCTTGAGGTCGACGTCGTCGACGGCCAGCAGCCGCGGCCGGTGCATGACCGCGAGTGCGATGGACAGCCGCAGCGCTTCGAGCCGTTCGAGGTCGCGTACGCAGGTCCCGAGACCCTTGGGCAGGGTGTCGGGGTCGAGCCGGGCAGCCGCCAGTGCGGCGTCGATCCGGGCCCGGGTGGCTTCCTTGTGGCGGCGGCCCCAGGGGAGCGCGCCGGCCGGTGAGCCCTGGAGACGGGGGCCCAACAGGGCCTGTTCATGGAGGTGTTCGGCGACGGTGAGGGCCGGTTCGAGGTCGGCGACGCCCGGTACGTGTGCGAGGGCGGTACGGCCGCGGACCGTGCCCATCCGCTTGGGCAGCGGGAGTCCGGCGACCGTGGCGTGGCCTTCGGTGATCCGCATCCGGCCGGTGAGCGCGAGCAGCAGGCAGGTGCGTCCGGAGCCGGACGGGCCCTGGATCGCGATCAGCGCGCCGGGTTCCGCGGTGATGTCGACACCTCTGAAGGCCCATCCCCGTGGGCCCTCCACTCCGATTCCCCTGGCGTTGACGGCCGCCCCCTGGCGGGTGGTGTCCACAACCCCTCCTTTGTTCTGACTGGTCAGTCTAAAAGTGTGCCGCATGTGTGGCCGTATTGACCAATCGGGGGGCCTTCGGCGCCAAGGTGGCTGAAAACGGTCGGTCCGGAACGGGTGACCTCGGGAGGCCCGGCGCCATAGGGTGCGCAGAGGTTGGCGGGGGTCGACGCTGAGTTTGTGCCGTCACGCGCGGTACTGCGTGTGACGGCAACGACGGAGAACCATGGAACACACGGACCACAGGGATCAGTGCGGCCGTAAAGGCCACACAAGCCACACGGGCCACGCGGGCAACGAGGACCGCGCAGGCCAGGAGGGGGACATAGGCAGCGGGGGGAGCGCTCACCGCACGGGTTGCGCAGATCGCTCGGATCGCTCGGATCGCTCGGATAACACGGATCGCACGGACAGTGCGGATCGCCCCGCCGCCGGCCGCTCCCGGGGAGCGCTCGCCGCGCTGCTCGCGGGCACGCTGGTCGCGGCCCTGGCGCCCGCCGCCTCCGCGGCCCCGGCGCCGGCCGGGGACCACCAGCCGTCCTGTACGGGCGACGGCTGGGCCGCCACCGCCACCGCCATCGACCCCAAGGACAGCCACCACGCCTACGTGGGCAACGGCTACCTGGGGCAGCGGGTCCCGCCCAACGGCACCGGATACGCCGCCCCCGGAGGAACCACCGGCTGGCCCCTCAAGACCCCCGAATACGACGGGTCCTTCGCCTCCGGGCTCTACGCCAAGGGCCCCCAGGACCTCCAGGGTCGCCAGGCCATCGCCGCGCTCCCCACCTGGACGACGCTCGACGTCACCACCGGGGGCGCACACGGTGAGACCTTCTCCTCCGCCACCCGGCCGGGCCGCATCACCCACTACCGCCAGACGCTGTCGCTGCGCTGCGGCTTCGTCCGGACGTCGCTGACCTGGACCGCCGCCGACGGCCGGGCCACCGACCTGGTCTACGACGTCCTCGCCGACCGGGCCGACGCGCACACCGGCGCCGTACGGCTGCGGATGACGCCCCATTGGAGCGGCCGGGCGACCGTCACCGACACCCTCGACGGCCGCGGCGCACGGCGGATGCAGCCCTCGGGCACGCCGGGCGCCGGCCCCGACGGCACCCTGGCCGTCGGCTTCCGCACGGACGGGACCGGGACCGAGGGCGCGGTGGCCTCCACCCTGCGGGCCGGCCCCGGCGTCGCCGCCGGACGGCCCCGGCCGCA
The DNA here is from genome assembly GCF_014648695.1 of Streptomyces albospinus. Classification (GTDB taxonomy): domain Bacteria; phylum Actinomycetota; class Actinomycetes; order Streptomycetales; family Streptomycetaceae; genus Streptomyces; species Streptomyces albospinus. The sequence goes on along the minus strand of NZ_BMRP01000032.1, from coordinate 15,866 downwards.
ACCGCGCACCGGGCAGCCGCAGCAGAACGCATCCGCCGCGAAGCTGAGCAGCAGCCAGCAGCTGACCTTCCCGGTCCGCCGCGACCGCTCGTACGAGCTGACCAAGTACGTCGGGGTGGACACCGCGCTCACCTCCCGCGCCCCGCGTACCGCCGCCGAGGCCGCGTCGCGCCGTGCCGCGGACGGCGGCTGGCGCGCCCTGTTCGCCCGGCACAGCGCCGCCTGGCAGCAGCTGTGGCGCAGTGACATCGAGGTGGCCGGGCAGCCCGAGCTCCAGTCCTGGGTCCGCTCGGCCGAGTACGGACTGCTGGCCGCCACCCGCGCCGGCAGCGCCAACAGCATCGGCCCCACCGGCCTGACCAGCGACAACTACGCCGGCGAGATCTTCTGGGACGCCGAGACCTGGATGTACCCGGGCCTGCTCGCCGCCCACCCCGACCTCGCCCGGTCCATCGTCGACTACCGCTACCGCACCCGGGACGCCGCCCGCGCCAACGCGCGGCGGCTCGGCTACCAGGGGCTGTTCTACTCCTGGACCAGCGGCGGCAAGGGCGACCTGTGGACCGAGTGCCACAGCTGGGACCCGCCGCACTGCAAGACCCAGAACCACCTCATGGGCGATATCTCGCTCGCCACCTGGCAGTACTACCTCGCCACCAAGGACACCGCCTGGCTGCGCTCCCGCGGCTGGCCGGTCCTCCAGGGCATCGCGGAATTCTGGGCCTCCCGGGCCACCCGCAACGCCGACGGCAGCTACTCGATCAAGAACGTCGCCGGGCCGGACGAGTACAGCAACGGCGTCGACGACGCGGTCTTCACCAACGCCGGCGCCGCCACCGCCCTGCGGAACGCCGCCCGCACCGCCACTCTCCTGGGCGAACGGGCCCCGGCTTCCTGGACGACCATCGCCGACAAGCTGCGGATCCCCTACGACAGCACCAAGAAGGTCTTCGAGCAGTACGCCGGGTACAAGGGGACGACCATCAAGCAGGCCGACACGGTGCTGCTGATGTACCCCCTGGCCTGGCCCATGAGCCGGCAGCAGGCGGCCGGCACCCTCGACTACTACGCCGCCCGCACCGACCCCGACGGCCCGGCCATGACGGACTCGGTGCACGCCATCGACGCCGCCGCCATCGGCGAGCCCGGCTGCGCCACGTACAGCTATCTGCTGCGCGCCGTCAAGCCGTTCGTCCGCGGGCCGTTCGCGGAGTTCTCCGAGGCCCGCGGCGAGAAGGCCGGCGCCGAGGACCCGCACGCCGGCAAGCCCGCCCAGGACTTCCTCACCGGCAAGGGCGGCTTCCTCCAGACCTTCACCAACGGGCTGACCGGCCTGCGGCTGCGCGAGGACCGGGTGCACCTGGACCCGATGCTGCCGCCGCAGCTGTCCGCCGGCGTCACCCTGCGCGGGATGCACTGGCAGGGCAGGACGTACGACATCGCGATCGGCGCGCACCAGACGACGGTCCGACTGACCTCCGGGGCGCCGATGCGGATCGAGACGCCCGAGGGCGACAAGGTGGTCAGCCGCGGCGTCCCGGCCGTCCTCAAGACCCGCCGCCCTGATCTGGCCCCGACCTTGAACGCCGCCCGGTGCGCCACCGCCACCGCGACCTCCGAGGAGCCGGGCATGTACGCGGGCGCCGCGGTGGACGGCAACGCCACCACCGCCTGGGTCCCGGACGCCGCCGACGGCACCCTCACCGTCGACCTCGGCCGCACCACGGCCATCGGGCAGATCACCCCGCACTGGACCGCCACCAGGCCCACGTCGTACGCCGTCCAGATCTCGCGGGACGGCAAGCACTGGACCGGGACCGGAAACGCCGGCCGCAGCCAGGCCCGGTACGTACGGGTCGTGGTGCACGGCGTGCCGGGCACCGGGCCCGACGGCAAGCCGAAGCCGCGTCCGGGGATCACGGAGCTGACGGTGCAGCGCGCGCAGTGACGCCGTAGACGGACAGGCCGGGGGCCATCGCGGCGATCCGCGGTGGCCCCCGGGCTTGTGCAGCGCCGGGTTGGTTTGTTGCGGCGGGATGAAATCCGCCGCCCGCGGTGTTGGTGCCATGCGGTGGACGACGCATGGGAGGCATCGGGTGGCGGGGACGGACACGGCACGAGGGGGCTGGGCGCGGCGGTTGACGCGGGACTGCTTGCAGTACCGCAAGGACGTCCTGCTGGCGCTGGGCGCCTCGCTCGCGGGGATGGCCGTGATGGCGCTCGTCCCGCTCATCCCGAAGCTGATCATCGATGACGTGATCGTCCGGCATGAGCGGACCCTCGCCCCGTGGGCCACCCTCCTGGTCGCCGCCGCCGTCGTCGTGTACGCCCTCACCTACGTCCGCCGCTTCTACGGCGGCCGGCTCGCCCTGGACATCCAGCACGACCTGCGCACCCGGATGTACGACGCGATAGCCCGGCTCGACGGCCGGCGGCAGGACGAGCTCAGCACCGGCCAGGTCGTCGGCCGCGCCACCAGTGACCTCCAGCTGATCCAGGGCCTGCTGTTCATGCTCCCGATGATGATCGGGAACGTCCTGCTGTTCGTGATCTCGCTGGTCGTGATGGCGGTGCTGTCGCCGCTGCTGACCGTCGTCGCGCTGGCCGTCGCCCCGGCCCTCTGGTTCATCGCCCGGCGCAGCCGCGCCCGGCTCTTCCCGGCCACCTGGTACGCCCAGGGCCAGGCCGCCGCGGTGGCGACCGTCGTCGACGGCGCGGTCTCCGGCGTCCGGGTCGTCAAGGGGTTCGGACAGGAGGAGCAGGAGACCGACAAGCTGCGCGAGGTCAGCCGCCGGCTGTTCGCCGGCCGGCTGCGCACGGTCCGCCTCAACGCCCGGTACACCCCCGCCCTGCAAGCCGTCCCGGCCCTGGGCCAGGTCGCGATGCTGGCGCTCGGCGGCTGGATGGCCACCCAGGGCCACATCACCCTCGGCACGTTCGTCGCGTTCTCCACGTATCTGGCCCAGCTGGTCGGGCCGGTCCGGATGCTGGCGGTGATGCTGACCGTCGGCCAGCAGGCGCGCGCCGGCGTGGAGCGGGTCTACGAGCTCATCGACACCGAACCGACCATCGAGGAGCGCCCCGACGCCCACGAACTGCCCGCCGACGCCCCGGCGACCGTGGTCTTCGACAAGGTCACGTTCGGCTACGCACCGCCCGGTGCCTCCCCCGGGGAGGACGGCGGCGCCGCCGCCCTCCGCCCCGTCCTGGAGGACTTCTCGCTGCGCATCGAAGCCGGCGAGACCGTCGCCGTCGTCGGCACCTCCGGCAGCGGCAAATCGACCGTCTCGCTGCTGCTGCCCCGCTTCTACGACGTCTCCGCGGGCCGCGTCCTGGTCGGCGGCCACGACGTCCGCGAGCTGACCCTGGAGTCGCTGCGCGCCGCCATCGGCCTCGTCCCCGAGAGCAGCTTCCTGTTCTCCGACGCGATCCGCGACAACATCGCCTACGGCCATCCCGAGGCCACCGACGAGCAGATCCGGGCCGCCGCCCGCGCCGCCCAGGCCGACGGCTTCATATCCGAGCTCCCCGAGGGCTACGACACCAAGGTCGGCGAGCAGGGCCTGACCCTGTCCGGCGGCCAGCGCCAGCGGGTCGCGTTGGCCCGCGCCATCCTCACCGACCCCCGGCTGCTGGTCCTGGACGACGCCACCTCCGCGGTCGACGCCCGCGTCGAGCACGAGATCCACGGGGCGCTGCGCGGTGTGATGGCGGGCCGCACGACCCTGCTGATCGCCCACCGCGCCTCCACCCTGGCGCTCGCCGACCGGGTCGCCGTCCTCGACGGCGGACGGCTGGTGGACATCGGCACCCAGGAGGAGCTGGCGGAGCGCTGCGCCCTCTACCGCAGGCTGCTGACCGACCCGGAGGAGCTGGGCGGCATCGAGCACGACCCGGCGGGCGCGGTGGCCGAATGGGGTCTCCCCTCCTCGAACGATGTGGAGAGCTCGGGGAACTTCGACGGCGAGTTCGCCGCGGCCGGGACCAGCGGCGTGCTCGGCCGGCCGGCCGGCGGCTCCGTACGGCCCGACGGCCTGGTCGACGGCGCGCCCGGCGACACGGAAGACCGCGCCGCCGACCGCGAGGCCGAAGCCGCGGCGGTCGCCGGGATCACCCCCGAGCTGTGGGTCCGCCGCGAGCAGGAGGCCGAGGCGGGCGCGGCCGGCCCGGCGCCCCGGGCCGCCGGCGCCGCAGGGCCCGGCCTGGCCGCCGCGACGGCCGGCATGCCCGCGACCCCCGAACTGCTCGACCAGGTCGCCGCGTTGCCCCCGGCCACCGACACCCCGGACATCGACGAGGCCGCCGCCGTCCGCCCCGAGACCTCCTACGGCCTGCGCCGGATGCTGCGCGGCTTCGGCCCACCGCTCGCCGCCGCCCTCGCCCTGGTCGCGGTGGACGCGATCGCCTCCCTGCTGGTGCCGGTCCTCATCCGGCAGGGCATCGACGAGGGAGTGCGCCGCGGCGTACTGGCCGGCGTCTGGACCGCGGCGAGCCTCGCTCTCATCGTCGTGCTCGCCCAATGGGCCGCCCAGATCGGCTCCAACCGCATGACCGGCCGCACCGGCGAGCGGGTCCTGTACTCCCTCCGCGTCAAGATCTTCGCCCAGCTCCAACGCCTCGGCCTGGACTACTACGAGCGCGAGCTGACCGGCAAGATCATGACCAGGATGACCACGGACGTGGACGCGCTGTCCACCTTCCTCCAGACCGGCCTGGTCACCGCCGTGGTCTCGATGCTGACCTTCTTCGGCATCCTCATCGCACTGCTCGCCATCGACGTCCAGCTCGCCCTGGTCGTCTTCGCCACCCTCCCGCCGCTGATCGCCGGCACGTACTTCTTCCGCAAGCAGAGCGTGAAGGCGTACGAACTCGCCCGCGAGCGGATCAGCGTCGTCAACGGCGACCTCCAGGAGAGCGTCGCCGGACTCCGCATCGTCCAGGCGTTCCGCCGCGAGGGCCACGGCTCCGAGCGGTACGCGGCCCGGAGCGACGCCTACCGCCGGGCCCGGGTGCGCGGCCAGTTCCTGATATCCGTCTACTTCCCCTTCGTTCAGCTGCTGTCGTCCGTGGCGGCGGCCCTGGTACTGATCGTCGGCGCCGACCGGGTGGGCGCGCACACCCTCACCGCCGGCGCCCTGGTCGCGTATCTGCTGTACATCGACCTGTTCTTCGCGCCCGTGCAGCAGCTCTCCCAGGTCTTCGACGGCTACCAGCAGGCGTCCGTCTCGCTGGGCCGAATAGGCGAGCTGCTCGGCGAGCGGACCACCACCCCGGCCGCCGAGCAGCCCCGCCCGGTTCCCTCGCTGCGCGGCGAGATCGCCTTCGACGCCGTGCAGTTCCACTACGGCCGACACGACGAACAGGCGCTGGCCGGTATCGACCTCACCATCCCCGCGGGCCAGACGGTGGCCTTCGTCGGGGAGACCGGCGCCGGCAAGTCCACCCTCGTCAAGCTGGTCGCCCGCTTCTACGACCCGACCTCGGGCGCCGTCCGGGTGGACGGCACCGACCTGCGCGACCTGGACCTGACCGGCTACCGCCGCCGGCTCGGCATCGTCCCCCAGGAGTCCTACCTCTTCGCCGGCACGGTCCGCGACGCCATCGCCTACGGCCGTCCGGACGCCACCGACGCCGAGGTGGAGGCCGCCGCGCGGGCCGTCGGCGCCCACGCCATGGTCGCCACTCTCGACGGCGGCTACCTCCACGAGATCGCCGAGCGCGGCCGGAACCTCTCCGCCGGCCAGCGCCAGCTGCTCGCCCTGGCCCGCGCCGAACTCGTCGACCCCGACGTGCTGTTGCTCGACGAGGCGACCGCCGCCCTGGACCTGGCCACCGAAGCCGTCGTCAACCAGGCCACCGACCGCCTCGCCGGCCGCCGCACCGCCCACCCGTCGCCCGACCTTCCCCAAGCCCTCAACTCCTCCCCCACTCTCAACTCCGTTCGAGCGGGGGGACCCCCATGCGCAGGGGAGACCCCAATCCCCTCATCGAGCTCTGGCGCGCGCACCACCCTGATCGTCGCCCACCGGCTGACCACCGCCGCCCGGGCCGACCGGGTGGTGGTGCTGGACCACGGCCGGATCATCGAGGACGGCACCCACGCCCAGCTGCTCGCCCGCGACGGCCGCTATGCGGAGCTGTGGCGCACGTTCACCGGCGAGGAGGAGCCGCTGGCCGTATAGGGCCGGTCTGATGGGTGCGGGCCGGGCAGGCTCCGGCCCGCACCCGCAGCACCCGGCGAAATCAGGCCACCGGGGCGTCACCCTCGCCGCAATGGAGGCTGGTGGCGCCCCTTCCTCGCGGATATGTTCGGCCCGACCTTTGCTATCCCAAGGGGAGGGTGCATGCGCAAGGCCAGACGATGGCTGCTGTCGCTCGCGGTGCTCATAGGCACGGCAGGAACCGTCAGCACACCGGCAGGAGCGGCCACCGCCGCCGAGCCGAACCGCTCGGACGTCAGGAACGCCGGCAGTGCCACCACACAAGGCGGCGACGGCCAGGACATCAAGGACCGGATCCTCGCGATCCCCGGTATGAGCCTGATCGAGGAGAAGCCGGTAGACGGCTACCGCTACTTCGTCCTCGACTACACCCAGCCGGTCGACCACCGGCACCCGGAGCGGGGCACCTTCCAGCAGCGGCTGACCGTGCTGCACAAGTCGGTGGACCGCCCGACGGTGTTCTTCACCTCCGGCTACAACGTCAGCACCACACCGTCCCGCAGCGAACCCACCAAGATCATCGACGGTAACCAGGTCTCCCTGGAATACCGCTACTTCACCCCGTCGCGGCCCACGCCCACCGACTGGAAGAAGCTGGACATCCGGCAGGCGGCCACCGACCAGCACCGCATCTTCCAGGCGCTGCACGCCCTCTACCCCAAGAACTGGATCGCCACCGGCGGCAGCAAGGGCGGCATGACGGCCACGTACTACCGCCGCTTCTTCCCGCACGACATGAACGGCACCGTCGCCTACGTCGCCCCGAACAACACCGACCGTGCCGACGCCGCGCCCTACGACCGCTTCTTCGCCACCGTCGGCAGCGCCCGGTGCCGCGCCGACGTCGCCAAGGCCGAGCGGGAGGCGCTGCTGCGCCGCGACGAGATCGTCAACCGCTACGCGAAGTGGGCCGGCGAGAACAAGCGCACCTTCACCCTGATCGGCAACGCCGACCGGGCCTACGAAGTCCTCGTCACGGACCTGGTGTTCGGCTTCTGGCAGTACCAGCCCGCCGAGACCGCCTGCGCCGCGATCCCCGCGCCCGGTGCCTCGACCGACGCGCTGTACCAGTGGATCGACAAGGTCGGCGGCTTTGACTCCTACACCGACCAGGGCATGGAGAAGTTCCTGCCGTACTACTACCAGGCGGGCACCCAGCTCGGTGAGCCCACGTACCACTACCCCAACATCCAGGACCTGCTGCGCTACCCCGGCATCAACAACTCCCGCTCGTTCGTGCCGCGCGAGATCCCCATGGCGTTCGACAAGCGCGCCATGCCGGACGTCGACCGCTGGGTGCGCCACCACGCCCGGCACATGATGTTCGTCAACGGGCAGTACGACCCCTGGAGCGCCAAGCACTTCGAACTCGGCAAGGGCGCCCGGGACTCGTACGTCTTCACCGTCCCCGGGGGCAACCACGGTGCCGACATCGCCAAGCTGAAGGACGCCGACCGCACCAAGGCCACCGCCGAACTCCTGTCCTGGGCGGGCCTCCCGGTCCCCGCGAACGGCCGGGCCACCGCCCGGGCCCCGTACGACAAGAACCTGGACCGGCCGGAGCTGCACCGGATGACGACCCTGCGGCCGTGACCGCACCGCCCGCGCGGTGACGGGCTCCCCGCGACCCGGATTGCGGCGTCGCGGAGAGCCGACCCCCAACAGCCCTGCCGGGCTCAGTACTTCAGCCCGTGGCCGATCTGGTACAGCGCGGTCTCCGGCGCGTCCGCGCGCATTATCGCCACCGGCAGCCGGCCCGCCGGATCCCGCCGGCCGGCGATCACCCGGGCCGCCGCCCGCAGCTCCACATCCGTCCACGAATAGCTCGCCAGCGCCACCCCGACACCGTCCAACTGCGCGATGTCGTACGGATTGCGGACCGCCAGCTGCACCACCGGCTTCCCGGTGGCCAGCAGCGCGCCGACCAGATCCCGCTGCGGCGACGACGCGGTGACGTTGTACGTGGCCACCACCACCGCGTCCCGCTCCGCCAGCGCCGCCGTCGCCCGGTCGATCTGCGCCCGGGTCGGCGCCATCCCGGTGGGCAGCGCGGTGGCCGTGAACCCGAGCCCGTTCAGCGCCTGTGCCAGGACCTTCGTGGGCGGGCCCCCGCTGCCGGACGGTGCCGCCGCGTCCGCGCCCACCACCAGCACCCGGCCCTCCCGCCGCCGGGACAGCGGCAGCACCCCGCCGTCGTTGCGCAGCAGCGTGGTGGTGCGGTCCGCGATCCGGTCCGCGACGGCCAGATGGCCGCGGGTCCCCACCACCCGGTCGACCGCCCGGTGGGTGGTGTACGGGTCGGCGAACAGCCCGCGGCGCTCCTTGAGCAGCAGGATCCGCAGCAGCTTGGCGTCGATGTCCCGTTCGCTCAGCTCGCCGTCCGCCAGGGACTGGAGGACGGCGCGGTAGGCGACGGGCAGATCCGGCGGGTTCAGCAGTTGGTCGGCGCCGGCCAGCAGCGCCAGCACCGGCACCCGGGCGTCCCCGTACTTCTCCCGTACGCCCTCCATGCCCAGCGAATCCGTCACCACCACCCCGTCGAAGCCGAGGCGTTCGCGCAGGATGCCGGTGAGGATCGGACGGGAGAGGGTGGCCGGGTCACCGCTGGGGTCGAAGGCGGGCACGACGATGTGCGCCGTCATGATCGCGTCGATCCCGGCGGCGATCGCGGCCCGGAACGGCGGCGCGTCCAGCCGCTCCCACTCCTGCGCGGAGTGGTGGATGTACGGCAGCCCGACATGGCTGTCGGTGTCCGTGTCGCCGTGCCCGGGGAAGTGCTTGGCGCAGGCCGCGACCCCCGCGCCCTGATAGCCCTCCACCTGCGCGGCGACCATCCGGGACACCGCCTGCGGATCGGCGCCGAAGGACCGTACGCCGATCACCGGGTTGGCCGGGTTGACATTGACGTCCGCGTCCGGCGCGTAGTCCTGCCGGATGCCCATCGCGAACAGCTCCTGCCCGGCGATCCGCCCCGCCGTACGGGCGTCCTCCCGGGATCCCGACGCGCCGAGCGCCATCGCCCCGGGGAACAGCGTCGCGGGCGCGCCGATGCGGGCCACTATGCCGTGCTCCTGGTCCGTGGAGATCAGCACCGGTACGGGGACGCGCAGCGCGGCGGCGGCCTCCTGGATTCCGTTGGAGAGGTCGGCGATCTGGTGCGGATCACGGGTGTTGTGCGCCCAGTTGAAGTAGATGATGCCGCCGACCCGGTACCTGGCGATCAGCTCGGCGGCGTCGGCGACCCCGATCTCCTTCCGGTTGGCCGCCGCATCGGCCGGATCCGGGGCGGTCGCGGAGTGCCCGTACACCCGCATCACGAAGAGCTGCCCCACCTTCTCCTCGGGCGTCATACGGGCGACGATCCGGCGCAGCCGGTCCAGGGTGGCGGGAGACGGCGGACGGGCGGGGGAGGGGGACGGGGCAGCGGGCCGGGGTCCGACGGCGTGCGCGGGCCCGTCGCCGAGGGCGGCTGCGGCGGCTGCCGCGGCGGCGGTGGTCAGGACGGTACGTCTGGAGTGCATCTGCGCTCCTTCCGGGGGGCTTCCTCGAACACGTGAAGGAAACTTCCAAGGAGAAACGGATAGCCGGAAAGCACGGGCCGGTCAATGACCCACGGACCCTGCGCCGCCCAGGGATTGCGGGGCGGGCGGGGGTG
>NZ_BMRP01000032.1:0-5970 GCF_014648695.1 Streptomyces albospinus | reverse complement strand
CGGGCGCGCCCCGGGTCAGCCGCCCGCCGGAGCGCCGGCGCCGGGCCGGCCGCCGGCCCCGTCCAGCAGCCGCTCCAGATGCTCGCGGCCCCGGGCCAGCAGGCCGGGGAACCCGGCCGCCCGCGGATACCAGCGCCGCTCGTACTCCCAGCAGAGCCAGCCGCCGGCCTCCCGGCCGAGCGCCGCCACCACGGCGGGCAGCGGCAGCACCCCCGCCCCCAGCGCGAGCGGCGTCAGATCGTCCGCCGAGGCGACGTCCTTGACCTGCACATACCCCAGATACGGCGCCAGCGCGGCATACGTCTCGGCGGGCGCCTCCCCGGCGAGCCAGCTGTGCAGGACGTCCCACAGCGCCCCGGCCTGCCGCCGCCCCACCGCGCCCAGAATCCGGGCGGCCGACGCCCCGGTGCGATGCGAGTCGTGGGTCTCCAGCAGCACTCGCACCCCGCGCTCCGCGGCGAGCGGCGCCACCGCCCGCAGCCGCCGGACCGCATCCGCGCGGGCCGCCTCCGCCGGGCGCCCGCCGCCACCCGGGAAGACCCGCACATACGGCGCCCCCAGATCGGCGGCGAGCAGCACCAGTTCGGACAGCTCCCGCGCCAACTCGGCCTCGCCCGCGGCGCCCCGTACGTCCGCCGCGACCCGGGCGTACCCGGCGACGGCCAGGACCGCCACCCCCGCGTCCGCGAACCGCCCGCGCACCGCGGCCCGTTCCCGCATGCCGAGCAGCGGATGCACCGGCTCCTCGGGGTGCGCCCGCAGCTCCACCCCCTGATATCCGGCACCGGTCGCCAGCCGCAGCACCTCGGCCACCGGCATCCCCGGCACCCCCAGCGTCGAGAACGCGAACCGCACCGCCGCCGAGCCGTCCCCGCCGCCCATCGTGCCTCCCGTACCGCCCGTGCCTCTCGTGCCGCCCGTGCCTCCCGTGCCGCCCGTGCCTCTCGTGCCTCCCGTGCCGGCCGCGCCTCCCGCGTCGACCGCTGGGCCGGCCCGGCCACCGCCTCGGCCGGGCGAACCGCGGCGGCCGTCCGCTACGCCAGCGTCAGTCGCCAGTCCTGCCCGACCAGGTCCTGCCCGAAACTGCGGTGCGGCTCCTCGGCGGCCAGCTCGAACCCGGCCTGCTGGTAGATCCTCCGGGCCGCGCCCAGCACGGAGTTGGTCCACAGCACCATCTCCCCGTACCCGGCCTCACGGGCGAACTCCACGCAGGCGTCGACCAGTTGGCGGCCCACGCCGTGCCCGCGCGCCCCGGGCTCCACCAGCAGCAGCCGCAGCCGCGCCACCCCCGGCCGCGCGTCCCGTACGCACATCACCGCACCGACCCGCTCGCCGGCCAGCTCGGCTATCCAGGTGCGGTCCCACCGCGGGTCGAAGCCCTCCGCGTACTCCGCGACGATCCGGGCCACCAGCGCCTCGTAGCGGAGATCGAAGCCGTACTCGGCGGCGTACAGCGCGGCGTTGCGCTCCACCATCCAGCCCAGGTCGCCGGGCCGGGTGGTGCGCAGGGTCACCGCGGACGCGCTCCCGGCGCTCCGCTCCTGCGGCGTGCCGTCCGCCCCCGCCCCTTCCGCCCCCGCACCTTCCTCGCCGGGCCGGACGTCCTCGCCGAGCAGGGCGCGGATGGTCCGCATCGAGGCCGTCAACCGCTCCCGGTCCGCGTCCGGGAGCCGTTCCAGCAGCGACCCCGCCGCTTCCTGCGAACGCTCCTCCAGCAGCCCGGCCGCGTCCCGGCCGCCCTCGGTGAGGGTGATGCGCTGCCGGCGCGGATCCCGGTCCGATCTGCCGCGGGTGATCAGCTCGCGGTCCTCGAACTTCCCCAGCAGTCTGCTCAGATACCCGGCGTCCAGCGACAGCGAGGCGCGCAGGTCCGCGGCGTCCACCTCCGGCCGGTTGGCGACCTCGTAGAGCACCCGGGCCTCGGTGAGGGTGTACGGGGTGTACAGATGGCGGCCGTAGTCCAGCGCGCCGATCAGGTTGGTGTAGAAGCGGTTGAATCTGCGCAGCTCGCGGACGGCGGGGCCGGCCGCCGGGCCGGATGCCGTGGTGGATGTCGCGGTGGTTGCCGTACTGGTTGCGGTACTGGTTGCCGTCCCGTCGGTCATAGCCGACCCCCCTCGTCCTTGACTCAGTCAAGCTTGACTGAGTCAAGGGTACGCCCCTGCGCCGCTCCGCGCACGGCTGTTTCCGCACCCGGCGCCGCCGCTCCGCTCCCGGTCCGGTGCCCTCTTGTCCCTGCCGCGCCGCGCAGGCTAGCTTCACCCGCGGCGGAAAGCGCCCGCCAGCCGCCCACCCCACCCACGCATCCACGCGACCGAACGACCTGCCGCGAGCGAGAGGGGCCGGACCGTGACACGCACGACCGTACGCATCGCCATGAACGGCGTGACCGGGCGCATGGGCCACCACCAGCACCTGGTCCGCTCCCTCCTCGCCCTGCGCGCCCAGGGCGGCCTCGACCTGGGCGACGGAACGGTGATCTGGCCGGAGCCGGTCCTCGTCGGCCGCTCCGAGCACAAGGTCCGGGCGCTCGCCGAACGCCACGGTCTGGAGCACTGGAGCGACAACCTCGACGCCGTACTCGCCGACGACACCATCGCCGTCTACTTCGACGCGCAGATCACCGCCGCCCGCACCGACGCCGTGAAGAAAGCGATCGCCGCCGGAAAGCACGTCTACGTGGAGAAGCCCACCGCCACCGACCTGGCGGGCGCACTGGAGCTGGCCCGGCTGGCCGACGCCGCCGGCGTCAAACACGGCGTCGTCCAGGACAAGCTCTTCCTGCCCGGACTGCGCAAACTGCGCCGCCTCGTGGACGGCGGCTTCTTCGGCCGCATCCTGTCCGTACGGGGCGAGTTCGGCTACTGGGTCTTCGAGGGCGACTGGCAGCAGGCGCAGCGACCCTCCTGGAACTACCGCACCGAGGACGGCGGCGGTATCGCGGCCGACATGTTCCCCCACTGGGAATACGTCCTGCACGAGCTGTTCGGCCCGGTCCGCTCCGTCCAGGCCCGGGTCACCACGCACATCCCGCACCGCTGGGACGAGTCCGGCACGCCCTACGAGGCGACCGCCGACGACGCCGCCTACGGCATCTTCGAACTGGACGGCGGCATCATCGCCCAGATCAACTCCTCCTGGGCGGTACGGGTCCACCGCGACGAACTGGTGGAGTTCCAGGTGGACGGCACCGAAGGGTCGGCCGTCGCCGGACTGCGCCGCTGCCGCGCCCAGCACCGCGCCGGCACCCCCAAACCGGTCTGGAATCCCGACATCCCCGACAACACGGCCGCGGGATCCTTCCGCGAACAGTGGCAAGAGGTCCCGGACAACGCCGACTTCGACAATGCGTTCAAGGTCCAATGGGAGCTCTTCCTGCGCCATGTGGTGCGCGACGAGCCCTGGCGCTGGGACCTGCTGGCAGGCGCCCGCGGCGTCCAGCTCGCCGAACTGGGCCTGCGCTCCTCGAAGGAGGGCCGCCGGCTCCCCGTACCGGAGCTGACCCGGTGACCGCCCCGGAGGCCGCCGCGACCACCACCGGGCGGCCCCCGCCGCGCTCCCGCACGGTCTTCGCCGCCGCCCACGTGGTCGCCGATCCGCACGCCGACACCACCCCGGACGGCCCGGCCGCCCTGGACTGGGACGCCACCCTCGCCTTCCGCCGTCACCTCTGGGCACACGGCCTGGGCGTCGCCGAGGCGATGGACACCGCGCAGCGCGGCATGGGCCTGGACTGGGGCAGCGCGGCCGAGCTGATCCGCCGCTCCGCCGCCGAGGCCAGGGCCACCGGCGGCCGGATCGCGTGCGGCACCGGCACCGACCAACTCCCGCCCCACGGCGCCACATTGACGGACGTCCGCGCCGCCTACGAGGAACAGCTCGCCCTCGCCGAGGACGCCGGCGCCCAGCCCATCCTGATGGCCTCCCGCCAACTGGCCGCGCTCGACGGCGGCCCGGACACCTACCGCGACCTCTACGGGCACCTGCTGCGCCAGACCACGCGCCCGGTGATCCTGCACTGGCTCGGCCCGATGTTCGACCCCGCGCTGACGGGGTACTGGGGCAGCCCGAACCTCGACGCGGCCACGGAGACGCTCCTGCGCATCATCGCCGACCACCCCGCCAAAGTGGACGGCGTCAAGGTCTCCCTCCTGGACGCCCCACGGGAAGTGGCACTGCGCCGCCGCCTCCCGAAGGGCGTGCGCTGCTATACGGGCGACGACTTCCACTACCCCGAACTGATCGCCGGCGACGCCCACGGCTTCAGCGACGCCCTGCTCGGCGTCTTCGACCCGCTCGCACCCCTGGCCGCCAGGGCCGTCCACCTCCTGGACACCGGTGACACGGCCGGATTCCGCGCCACCCTGGACCCGACCGTGCCACTCGCCCGCCACCTCTTCCGGGCACCCACCCGCTACTACAAGACCGGCGTGGTGCTGCTCGCCTGGCTCGCCGGCCACCAGCGCCACTTCACCATGATCGGCGGCCTCCAGTCCGCCCGCTCCCTGCCCCACCTCCGCCGCGCGTACGAACTGGCCGCCGGGCTCGGCCTGTTCCCCGACCCGGAACTGGCCGCCACCAGACTGCGCACCCTCCTGACGGTGTACGGCGCACCCGAGCAGGACCAGGACCAGGGGCAGGGACAAGAACAGGTGCAGGAGCAGGAGGCGACGGTCGTATATGGGGCGGAGGCACGACGTACGGGGCAAGGGACGTGACAGGCGGCGCGGCGGCGGCGATGGGTACGGGCGGTACGGGCGGTGCGGGCGGTAGGGGTGGCAGGGGCGGTGTCGGTACAAGCGGGAACGCCACGCACCCCGACGCCGCCCTCACCCCTGCCCCCGCCCCCACCCCCGCCCTCCTCTCGCGCCTGAGTCTCAATCAGGAGACCGTCCGGCAGTGGTCGCTGCCCGAGCTGGTGGACGGGTGCGCACGGGCGGGCGTACGGGGCGTGGGCCTGTGGCGCGCGCCGGTGCGGCAATACGGGACCGTCGCGGCTGCCCGGCTCGTACGGAACGCCGGGATCGCGGTCACCAGCCTGTGCCGGGGCGGGTTCTTCACCGCCGAGGAACCCGGGGAGCACCGCGCCGCCCTGGCGGACAACCGGGCCGCCATCGAGGAGGCCGCGGTCCTCGGCACCGCCACCCTGGTCCTGGTCTCCGGCGGACTGCCGCCCGCCAGCCGCGACCTGGCGGGCGCCCGGGAGCGGATCGCCGACGCGCTCGCCGAGTTGGCCCCGTACGCCGCCGAGCGGGGAGTACGGCTGGCCCTGGAACCCCTGCACCCGATGTACGCCGCGGACCGGTGCGTGGTCTCCACCCTCGCCCAGGCCCTCGACCTCGCCGAACGCTTCCCCGCGGAGCAGGTGGGCGTGGTCGTGGACACCTACCACCTGTGGTGGGACGACACGGTGGACACGCAGATCGCCCGCGCCGGTGGTACGGGCGGCGCGGGCGGTACCGGCGGCGTGGGCGGTACCGGAGGCGCCGCATCGCGCCTCGCCGCCTTCCAGCTCGCCGACTGGATCACACCGCTGCCCGCGGGTGTCCTGCTGGGGCGTGGACAGTTGGGCGACGGCTCGGTCGATCTGCGGCGGTTCCGGCAGCAGGTGGACGCGACCGGCTACCGGGGCCCCATCGAGGTCGAGATCTTCAACCCGGCCTTGTGGGCGCGCGACGGCACAGAGGTCCTCACCGAGGTCGTACAGCGCTTCGCCACGCACGTCTGCTGAGCGTGCGCGCGGCGCTCCGAGCTCACTGCCGACGGTGCGGATGTCGCTGTTCCACCGTTGAGGTTGCGTGCCGTCGTCGCGCCCGCCGCTGCCGAGGCGACGCATGGGGGTTCCGCCCGCCACGGCCGCGGGTGCGCCGGTCGTTTCGCCCTCCGGCGCGGCAGCTGGGCCTGTCGTACTCCCCCCACCCCCGAACCCACCCCCCGCCCCCTCCCCCGAAGGGGGAGAGGGGGAGGGGG
>NZ_BMRP01000031.1 GCF_014648695.1 Streptomyces albospinus | reverse complement strand
GAGGACCCCGGCCACACGATCGACTGAAGCTCGCTGTACGCATGCAGCGCGTACGAGCCCACATCGCGCCCGACCCCGCTGCGCTTGAAGCCGCCGAACGGCGCCTCCATGTTCCGGCCGACCGTGTTGATGCCGACCCCGCCTGCCCGCAGCCGTCCGGCCACCCGGAAGGCGCGCGCCACATCGCCGGACCAGACGTAGTCCAGCAGCCCGTAGTCGCTGTCGTTGGCCAGCGCGATGCCCTCCTCCTCGTCGTCGAAGGGGACGACCACCACGACCGGCCCGAAGATCTCCTCGCGGACCGCCCGCATCTCGTTGGTGCAGTCCGCGAAGAGCGTCGGCGCCACATAGAAGCCGCGCTCCCTGGCCGGCCGCTCGCCCCCGGTGACCAGCCGGGCGCCCTCCTTCACCGCGAGTTCGGCGTACGCCTCGATGCGGTCCCGGTGCGCGGCGGAGATCACCGGGCCGACGACCGTGGCCGGATCCCGCGGGTCGCCGACCGTCAGCCGCTCCGCGTAGTCGGCCAGCCCGGCCACCAGGGGCTCGTAGATCCCTCGTTGGGCCAGTACCCGGGTCGGTGCGGTGCAGATCTGCCCGCTGTAGAAGGAGAAGGTGGTGCCGATGCCGGACACCGCCGAGGCCAGGTCGGCGTCGTCGAAGACCAGCGCCGCGCCCTTGCCGCCCAGCTCCATCAGCTGCCGCTTCATCCCGCGACCGCACTCCTCGGCGATCTTCACCCCGACCGCGGTGGAGCCGGTGAAGCTGACCATGTCCACGCCGTCCGCCGCCACCGCCGCCTCGCCGACCTCCGGCCGCGCCCCGCTGACGACATTGACCACCCCCGGCGGCACCCCGGCCTCCGCCAGCGCCTCCGCCATCCGGTACACCGACAGCGGGTCCTGCGGAGCGGGCTTGACCACGACCGTATTGCCCGTCGCCAGTGCCGGCGCGACCTTGCCCGCCGGATTCGCCCAGGGGTTGTTGTACGAGGTGATGCAGGTGACCACGCCCACCGGCCGGCGCACCGCGACCGCCCCGAAGACGCCCGCCCGGCCCATCGGCCCGGCCTCGTTGACCTGCGGCGGCAGCGCGGTCTCCGCCGGCTCCAGGGCCCCGCGCGCATAGCGCTCGAAGCGGGCCACGGACACCCCGACCTGCATGGCGCGCGCGGTCTTGGTCGTCGCGCCGCTCTCCGCCTGCGCCAGCGCCGCGTACCCGGCGAACTCGCGGCGCATCACCCGCGCGGCCCGCTCCAGTACGGCCGCGCGCTCCGCGGGCGCGGTCCGCGACCAGCCGTCGAAGGCGTCCCGGGCCGCGCCCACCGCCGCCTCCACCTGCGCCCGGCTCGCCTCCGGGGCGTGCCCGACGACCTCCTCGGTCGCCGGGTCGACCACGTCGTAGTGCCCGGCGTCCGGCGCCACCCACTCCCCGCCGATGAACAGCCGCTGCCCTTCGACGAACAGCCGCCGCCCGCGCTGCCCTTCGTCGAACAGCCGCCCGACGTCGCCGGCCGCTCCGCCCCAGCCGCCGGCCGCCCCTCCCGAGCCGCCGCCCGCGCGTCCTCCCGTTCCCGCCTGGCGCTCCCCCGTACTCACCTGGTGCTCACCGTCCGCGTGTCCCGCCCCGACCGCAGCACGGTCCCCGGCACCGCGCCGGTCACCACGTCGTCCCGGATCGTCTCGACCCCGTTGACCCGTACGCTCACGATCCCGATCGCCTTCGAGTCCAGGCGCGGGCTGTCGCCGGGCAGGTCGTGCACCAGCGTCGCGGCGCCCGCGTCGATCCGCTCCGGGTCGAAGAGCACCAGGTCGGCGTGGTGGCCCTCGGCGATCCGCCCGCGCTCGCGGAGCCCGAACAGCCGGGCCGGATCGTCGGTGAGCATCTGCACGGCCCGCTCCAGCCCGACGAGCTTCCGCCCGCGCAGGCAGTCGCCGAGGAAGCGGGTGGTGTAGGGCGCACCGCACATCCGG
Source organism: Streptomyces albospinus (assembly GCF_014648695.1). Lineage (GTDB taxonomy): Bacteria > Actinomycetota > Actinomycetes > Streptomycetales > Streptomycetaceae > Streptomyces > Streptomyces albospinus. Next base: position 76,720 of record NZ_BMRP01000031.1, on the reverse strand, counting down.
TCCAGGTGCGCGCCGGCGTCCGAGCCGCCCAGCAGCACATCCTCGTGCTGCCAGGTCTCCTGGCGCAGCGCCCAGCTGTCCGGGTCGTTGTCGGTCGGCATCGGCCAGAGCACCGTGCGCAGGCCGTCGTTGGCGCAGATCTCCACCAGGCAGTGGAAGGGTTCCTGGCCGCGCTCGGCGGCGATGTCCCGCACCACCCGGCCGGTCAGCCCCTCGTTGGCCGCCGAGTAGGTGTCGCCGATGACATAGCGCTCGAAGTTCGTCAGTCGCCGGAAGACCCCGGCCTCCTCGCTGTTCCCGCGTCGCAGCAGCTCCGCCCGTACGCCGGCGTCGCGCAGCCTGGCGATCCGCTCGGGCACCGGCAGGCCGAGGACATCGCCCCAGCCCGGTATGAGGTTCAGCGCGCAGAAGGTGCCCAGGGACATGTTCATGGGGGTGAGGATCGGCATGGTCAGGGCGACGATCCGGCCGCCGGCCTTGCGGGCCCGCTCGCTGGCGACCAGCTGCCGCGGCACCCGTTCCGGTACGGCGGCGTCGATGGTGAGCACGTTCCAGTTGAGGGGGCGGCCGGCCGCCGCCGACATCTCCACCAGCAGATCGATCTCGGCGTCGTCGAACCGGTCGAGGCAGCCGGCGACGATCGCCTCCAGTTGGGTGCCCTCGTGGTCGGCCACCGCCCGGGAGAGCGCGAGCAGTTCGCCGGGGCCGGCGTGCCGGGAGGCGACCGGTTTCCCGTCGCCGTCGGAGTGGGTGGAGGACTGTGTCGTCGACAGCCCCCACGCCCCGGCGTCCATCGCGTCGTGGAACAGCCGCAGCATCTCGTCCAGTTGGGCGGGCGTCGGCTGCCCGCCGATCGCGTCCGCGCCCATCACGTGCCGCCGCAGCGCGCAGTGCCCGACCATGAAGCCGGCGTTGACCGCGATCCGCCCCTCCAGCGCGTCCAGGTACTCCCCGAACGTGTGCCAGTTCCACGGCGCGCCCTCCTCCAGCGCGACCAGGGACATCCCCTCGACCCTGCTCATCATCTGCCGGGTGTAGTCGGCGTCCTCGGGCCGGTCGGGGTGCAGCGGGGCGAGGGTGAAGCCGCAGTTGCCGCCGGCGACGGTGGTCACGCCGTGGTTGAGGGACGGGGTGGCGTACGGGTCCCAGAACAGCTGGGCGTCGTAGTGCGTGTGCGGGTCGACGAACCCGGGCGCGAGGACGAGCCCGCGGGCGTCCTCGCTCGTCCGGGCCTCCTCGGTGACGGTCCCCGGCCGGGCGATCACCGCGATCCGCCCGTCCCGTATGCCGACGTCGGCCGTGAAGGCCGGCGCGCCCGTGCCGTCCACGACGGTCGCGGCCTTGATGAGGTGGTCGAGCATGGGGGTTGCGTCCTTTCCGGTGCGGGGCGGGTGGGTGGGTCCGGTGCGGGAACAGATCGGAGGGACGAGTGGGAGGGGCCGGTGAGAGGAACGGGTGGCGGTGATGGCTGTGTCGGCGGCCGGTCAGTCGCCCGCCGCCTGCCGGAACCGCGTCGTGCGGTGCACCGGATCCGTATCGATCTTCGGAATGACGTGCTCCCCGATCAGCTTGATGGTGGTGAGCGTGTCCTCGCGGCTCACCCCGATCGGCAGCCCGAAGGAGAGCTGGTCGGCGCCCGCCTGCTCCCAGCGCTTGCACTGCCGCAGCACCTCGTCCGGGTCGCCGCAGATCATCAGCTCCTCCGCGATCAGCAGCTCGATGATCTCCTCGGTGTATTCGGGCAGCAGCTCGGGCCACTCGGGCACGCCCTCCGGCCGCGGGAAGGTGTCGTGGTAGCGGAAGAGCAGCGACTGGAGGTAGTTGAGCCCGCCGCCGACGGCGATCTCCACCGCCTTCCGGTGCGTCTCGGCACAGATCGCCGTCGAGGTCACCATCACGTTGTCGTTGACGAAGTCCCCGACCGGCTCGGCGTCCTTGACCGCGTTCTTGTACGACTCGACGACCCACTCCATGTCGGCGACCTTCTGCACGCTGAAGCCCAGGACCCCGAGCCCCTTCTTGCCAGCCATCGCGTACGAGGACGGCGACCCGGCCGCGTACCACATGGCCGGGTGGGACTTCCCGTACGGCTTGGGCAGGATCTTGCGCGGCGGCAGCTCCCAGTGCTTGCCCTTGAACCCCACGTACTCGTCCTGGAGCCACATCTTGGGGAACTCCGCGATGGTCTCTTCCCAGATCTCCTTGGTGTGGTTCATGTCGGTCACCCCCGGCAGGAACCCGAGGATCTCGTGGCTGCCGGCGCCGCGCCCCGAGCCGAACTCGAAGCGCCCACAGGAGAGGTGGTCGAGCATCGCGACCTTCTCCGCGACCTTCACCGGGTGGTTGACCGGCGCGAGCGGGTTGAAGATGCCGGAGCCGAGGTGGATGCGTTCGGTGGCGTGGGCGAGATAGCCGAGGTAGACGTCGTTGGCGGAGAGGTGCGAGTACTCCTCCAGGAAGTGGTGCTCGGAGGCCCAGGCGTACTTGAAGCCCGATGCGTCCGCCTGGATGACGTACTCGGTCTCCTCCATCAGCGCGTGGTGCTCGGCCTGCGGCTCGGCCTTCGCTCGCGCGGCGGGCACATAGCCCTGCACAAAGAGCCCGAATTCCAAGGGGGTTCACCGTCCCTTACCGTCTTCTGACGTACCGTCAGATTCGATGGCCCGACTGTTCCATCGGGGCCGGAACCCGTCAATACCCGCAACCGCCACAACTGACGTACCATCAGGTCGCCCCGCTCGGCCCGCCCCGGCGCCCCGAACGGCCGATCGCCCCTCAGAACAGGCCGACCCCCGCCAGCCACCCCCCGTCGATCACGAACGGCTGCCCCGTGATGTACGACGAGTCGTCCGCCGACAGGAAGAGCGCCAGCCGCGCCACCTCCTCCGGCCGCCCGATCCGCCCCAGGGGCACCAGCTTCCGGTACAGCTCGTCGACGGCGCGCGCGGACTCCGCCGGATCCGCGTCCGGATCCAGCGCCGCCGGATTCGTCATCGGCGTGTCCACCGCCCCCGGGCACACCGCGTTGACCCGGATCCTCCTGCCCGCCAGCTCCAGCGCCGCGACCCGGGTCAGCCCCACCACCGCGTGCTTGGTGGCGGCGTACGCGCCGACGAACGCCATCCCCGTGAGCCCCGTGTACGAGGCGGTGTTGACGATCGTCCCGCCGCCGGCCGCCGCGATCTCCGGCGCCACCGTCCGTATCCCCAGGAAGCACCCCACCTGGTTGACGGACACCACCTCCTGAAACTCCTCCAGCGGCGTGTTCACCAACTCGTTGAACCGCAGGATCCCGGCGTTGTTGACCAGCCCGTCGATCTTCCCGAACGCCCCCTTCGCGGCCTCCACCACACCCGCCCAGTCGTCCTCCCGCGCCACATCCAGGTGCACGAACCGGGCCCGCCCCTCCCCCAGTTCCTCGGCCAACGCCTCCCCCGGCCCGTCCAGCACATCACCGATCACCACCCGCGCCCCTTCCGCCACGAAGAGCCGCGCCTCCTGCTCCCCCTGTCCGCGCGCCGCACCCGTGATGACGATGACCCGGTCGTCGAGCTTGCCCATGCCTGCACTCCTCGTGTGCGTCGTGTGTGCGTCATCCGCCCGTATGCCACTCCCGGCGCCGCCGCCCCGCACGGCGCACGCCGCCCGCGCCCGCTCCCCTGCCCCCAGCCGTGCCCCCGCCGATTCGCTCAGCCGCTCAGCCGTTCCCCCCATTCGCTCAGTCGTTCAGCAACGGGGCGACCTCCGCCCCGAACGCCGCCATCTGCGCGACGAGTTCCGCCCGGCTGCGGCTCCGGAACCGCACCTGGATCTGCCGCACCCCCATCGCGCCGTACTCCCGCAGCGACTCCGCGATCCGCTCCGGGGCCCCGGTCAGCGTCCACCGCCCGACATCCCACCCCGGCTCCCCCACATACACGGGCTCCGCGATCGCACCGATCTCCACCGGCTCCCGCACCCCCGCCTCCTCCCGCCACCGCAGCAGTTTCCCTATCTGCTCCGGCAGTTGCCCCCGCCGATCCCCCTGCGGCAGCCACCCGTCCCCGCGCACCGCGGCCCGCCGTACGGCCGCGGGGGACGAGCCGCCCACCCAGACCGGCGGACGCGGGTTCTGCACCGGCCGGGGCGCCTGCCCCAGCCCCTCGAACGCGAACCGCTCCCCCTTGAACTCGGGGAACTCCTCCTCCCCCAGCGCCGCCTTCAACGCGTCGATCGCCTCGTCGAGCACCGCCCCGCGCCGCGCGAACGGCACCCCCAGCGCCTCGAACTCCTCCCGCACATGCCCGGCGCCGACCCCCAGGATCAGCCGCCCGCCCGACAGCCGGTCCAGCGTCGCGTACTGCTTCGCGCTGATCAGCGGATGCCGGAGCCCGACCACGGCGACATGACTCAGCAGCCGCACCCTCTCGGTGGCAGCCGCCAGATACGCCAGCGTGGCCACCGGGTCGTACCACGTCGTCCCCATCGCCCCGGCCAGCCGCCGCGGAATCGCCACATGCTCGCAGCACGCCACATACGCGAACCCGGCCCGGTCGGCCGCCCGCGCCACCGCCACCAGGTCCGCGGGCCCGGCCCCGGCCTCCCACGCCTCCGCGTAGATCGCGCTCTGCGACTGCACCGGAAGCTGCATCCCGTACGCGAGCCGCCCTTGCGGCAGAACCTGCACCATGCCCGGACTCCCCATCTGACGGTTCGTCATTTATCCCGAGTGCGGTCATGGTGAGGGCTGTCGGGCCATCAGACAAGGGGGGCGGAAGCCCATGCGCCCGACGGGGCGAGCGTTGGTCTGTTGCCCCCGCGTCCCTGGTCGGGGCTCACCCGCCGGACGAGTACTCCTCGGGTTCCGCGAGCCCCGGGCTGCCCGAGCCTTACAGCCGTCGTTCGGACACGGCCAACCGCGCCCCCCGGCTCTCGGCTACGCGGTGCACATCCAGCAAGGCAGTGCGCAACCGCCTTGAGAGAAAACGCACTTCCTCCAGCGTCACCCGCCGCGCGTCAAGCAGCTCGTCCGCGTGCCCCAGCAGGGCGGAGTGTACGAGGAGAGCTACACCGCTGCCGTTCAAGCCGGGGATTCCGCCCTTGCCGGAAACGCCCTTGCCTTCCTCGCGTACCAGAAGACCGATGGGGACCGGCACGCCGGGATCGAAATTGCTCAAACGGCGTGCCGTTATCTGTCCTGGCTCGCTGAGTCCTACCTTTCCGCCGGAGAGGTCGAGCAGGCAACGAGCGTCACCAGCCGCGCCATGGAACTCTCGACCGGAGTGGCGTCCGTGCGGCCACGCCGACGCATCGCGCGAACCCTCCGGCGATTGCGCGCGCACCGTGAGTTGCCCGTGGTGGCCGAACTCCTGGACCAGGCGGAAGCCTGATGCAGTTCGGCTCCGTCGTCGTCTTCACCCAGCGCAAATATGCCTCGGCACCGGCAACGATCCGCACGGCAGAGACTTCCGGGTTCTGCCATGGATGGTGCTTCAGCAGATACGCCTCGATCTCTTCGTAGCGATCAGCCCGGACTTTGAGGAGCAGTTGCCACTCCTCGCCCCGCCGAAGGCCCCCAAAGCCCCTCCCCCGTGAGTCCCAGCAGCTCGATCGCGTTGCCGCGCACGATCCGTTCGACCACGTCTGCCGGCAGGTGGCCCATCTGGGATTCGCCGACCTCCCTGGACTTGGGCCAGGTGGAGTCGGAGTGCGGGTAGTCGGTCTCGTAGAGGACGTTGCCGACTCCGATGGCGTCGAGGTTCCTGAGGCCGAAGGCGTCGTCGAAGAAGCAGCCGTGGACGTGGTCGGCGAAGAGTTCGGACGGCGGGCGGAGGACCTTGTCGGCGACGCCGCCCCAGGCGCGGTTCTCCTCCCAGACGACGTCGGCGCGCTCCAGGATGTACGGGATCCAGCCGATCTGGCCCTCGGCGTACATGATCTTCAGGTGCGGGAAGCGGTCGAACGTGCCGCTCATCAGCCAGTCGGTCATCGAGAAGCAGCAGTTGGCGAAGGTGATCGTGGAGCCGACGGCGGGCGGGGCGTCGGGAGACGTGGACGGCATCTTCGAGGAGGAGCCGATGTGCATGGCGACGACCGTGCCGGTCTCGTCGCAGGCGCGCAGGAACGGGTCCCAGTAGTCGGTGTGGATGCTGGGCAGCCCCAGGTGGGGCGGGATCTCGCTGAAGCAGACGGCGCGGACGCCGCGGGCCGCGTTGCGGCGGACCTCCGCGGCGGCCAGTTCCGCGTCCCAGAGGGGGACGAGGGTCAGCGGGATCAGCCGGCCGCGGGCCTGCGGGCCGCACCACTCCTCCACCATCCAGTCGTTGTACGCATGCACGCCCAGCAGGCCCAGTTCGCGGTCCTTGGCCTCGGTGAAGGTCTGGCCGCAGAAGCGGGGGAAGGTGGGGAAGCAGAGCGCGGACTGGACGTGGTTGACGTCCATGTCGGCGAGCCGTTCGGGGACGCTGAAGGAGCCGGGGCGCATCTGCTCGTAGGTGATGCCCTCCAGCTTGATCTCGTCGCGGGAGTGGCCGACGGCGGTGTCGAGGCGGGTCAGCGGCCGGTGCAGGTCCTCGTAGACCCACCAGTCGGCTATCGGGCCGTCGTCTCCGGGCGCGCCCATCTTCGGGGCGAACCTGCCGCCGGCGAAGGTCATTTCCTGCACGGGCGCGCGGACGATGCGCGGCCCGGTGTCCTGGTACTTCGACGGGAGCCGGTCCCGCCAGACGTTGGGGGGCTCCACGGTGTGGTCGTCCACCGAGATGATCCGAGGGAAGGGCTCCTTGGTCTCCATGGGCGGTACCGTAGCGCCGATCTGACGATCCGTCAGCAAGTGGGACGGCTGCGGTCGCCGGCCGGGTACGAGGCGGCGGAATTCGCGCATGCGGAAACGAACCGGCCAAGTACGGGACGCGTGCAGGTAGACGTTCCGCGGGCGCCTCACCCGTCACGGCGGCGCCACCCGGGAAACAAACCAGCCAGTCAGGGATGCCGCCCGGCCACCCGGGTAGAGGCGACCGAGGGGGCGACCGGGGAGGAGAGCAGCAGCAGCCAGGGGCACATTCGTGCACACACCAATGGGCACACCAATGGGGTGACCACGGACAGGGCAGGGGAAGGGCCGGAACAGGGCCGGTGGAAGGCGGCGTTCCGCGCCCCCGCGCGGGGCGGACCGACTCCCGCCCCGGGAGGCCGAGAAGGTCTTGTGCACGCTCCGGACCCCTACTGACGGAAATGGTCGCGACAAGGCAGACTGACCGTTGCGCACCGTGTAGGGGTGCGTACGGCGCGGATGGACGGGACAGGGCAGGGGGACACCATGGACGACGGTCCGGGGCAGGTACGGGAGCGGCTCCGCTTCACCGTGCTCGGTCCCGTACGGGCCTGGCGCGGCGGGACGCCGCTGGCCGCGGGCTCCCCGCAGCAGCGCGCACTGCTCGCCGCACTGCTGCTGCGCGGCGGCCGAACCGCCACCGCGCCCGAGCTCGTCGACGCCCTCTGGGGCGACGAGCCGCCGCACGCCGCGCTCGCCGCACTGCGCACGTACGCGTCCCGCATCCGCAAGGCCCTGGGCGCGGACGCCGACGCGCTGGTCAGCGAGTCCGGCGGCTACGCGCTGCGGTCCGTCGACGAGCTGCCCCTGGACCTCGACCACGACACCGCAGAGCAGTTCGCCGCGGAGGCGGAGAAGGCCAAGGCCGCCGGCGACCGCGGGCGGGCCCGTGAACTCCTCGACGCCGCACTGGACCTGTGGGACGGCGAACCGCTGGCCGGGCTGTCCGGCCCGTACGCCGAGACCCAGCGCACCCGCCTCCAGGAATGGCGGCTCTCGCTCACCGAGACCCGCCTCGACCTCGACCTGGAAGCCGGCTGCCACGCCGAGGCGGTCTCCGAACTCACCGCCCTGACCTCCGCACACCCGCTGCGCGAACGGCTGCGGGAGCTGCTGATGCTGGCCCTCTACCGAAGTGGCCGCCAGGCGGAGGCGCTCGCGGTGTACGCCGACACCCGGCGGCTGCTCGCGGACGAACTGGGCGTCGACCCCTGCGCGTCGCTGTCCGACCTCCACCAGCGGATCCTGCGGGCGGACACGGAGCTGGATGCGCCGGCGGCCGGTGAACAGGGCTCCGCGGAGGCCACGTTCGTGCGGCCGCAGCAACTGCCCGCCACGGTGGCCGACTTCACGGGACGGGCCGCCACCGTCCGCGAGCTCAGCGACCAGCTCGCCACGGCCGAGGGCAATGTCATGGCGGTCTCCGCCGTCGCCGGTATCGGCGGTGTGGGCAAGACGACCCTCGCGGTCCATGTCGCACACGCCGCCCGCGACCACTTCCCCGACGGCCAGCTCTACGTCGACCTCCAGGGGGCCGGGCACACCCCCTCCGAGCCGGAGGCCGTCCTGGGCTCCTTCCTGCGCGCCCTGGGCACCCCCGACTCCGTCATCCCCGACGGCGTCGCGGAGCGGGCCGCCCTGTACCGCTCCGCCCTCGCGGGCCGCCGCGTCCTCGCCCTCCTCGACAACGCCCGGGATGCCGCCCAGGTCCGTCCCCTCCTGCCCGGGACGGAGGGCTGCGCGGCGCTGATCACCAGTCGCTCCCGCATGATCGACCTGGCCTCCGCCCATCTGGTCGACCTCGACGTGATGAGCCCCGAGGAGGCCCTCACCCTCTTCACCCGCATCGTGGGCGAGGAGCGGGTGACCTCCGAGCGGCAGGCCGCCATGGCGGTCGTCGGCGCCTGCGGCTTCCTCCCGCTGGCCATCCGTGTCGCCGCCTCCCGGCTGGCCGCCCGCCGGACGTGGACGGTCTCCACCCTGGCCCGCAAGCTTGCCGACGAGCGCCGCCGGCTGGACGAACTCCGCGCCGGCGACCTGGCCGTGAAGGCCACCTTCGAACTGGGCTACAAGCAGCTGGAGCCCGCCCAGGCCCGCGCCTTCCGGCTGCTGGGACTGGCGGACGGCCCGGACATCTCGCTGTCCGCCGCGGCAGCCGTACTGGACCTGGACACCGACACCACGGAGGAGCTGCTCGAATCCCTCGTGGACACCTCCCTCCTGGAGTCCGCGGCGCCGGGCCGCTACCGCTACCACGACCTGGTGCGCCTCTACGCCCGTGCCTGCGCCGAGCGCGATGAACACCCGCCGTCGGAGCGGGACGCGGCGCTGTCGCGGCTGCTGGACTTCTACCTGGTGACGGCTTCGCGGATGTACGCGCTGGAGCGCCCCGGCGACCGGCTGATCCACCACATGGAGCGCACCGACTACCCGGGGCTGGACTTCCGGGACCGCGCTTCGGCGCTGGAGTGGCTGTTCAGCGAGGCCGGGTGCCTGCTCGCCTGCGCACGGCAGTCCAGCAGTCGCACGACCCTGCGGCGCGCCGCCGACCTGCTGTTGCTCACCAAGGATCTGGCCGAGTCCGGTGCCGATGCGCTCCAGTACGAGCAGACCAGCACCGCGCTGCTGAAGGCCGCCAGGGAAGTCGAGGACCAGCACGCCGAGGCGCGTTTCCATCTGGCCCTCACCTATGTCCGCACGCTGTCGGGGAGGCTGGACGAGGCCGATGAGAACGCCAAGTCCGCCATGCTGCTGGGGCTCGCCACCGAGGACCCCTTCGCGTGCTCGTACGCGCCCAACGACCGGGGGATCATCGCCAACGCCCAGGGCCGCCACGACGACGCCGAGGCATATCTCCGGCAGGCGCTGAACGCCTTCCACGACGACCACAACCGGCAGTCCGAGGCCAGTGCGCTGTGCAACCTCTCCCGTGTCCACCTGGACACCGGGCGGGTCGACAGCGCCATCCAGCTGGCGGAGCAGGGCATCGCGATCTACCGCGAGCTGGGTGCCAAGCGCCGGCTGGCCAACGGCATGTACGCCCTGGCTCTCGCCTACACCCAGGCCATGCGGCTGGAGGAGGCGACCGAGCAACTGACCGGGGCTCTGGCCATTTTCAAGGACAGCCGGCAGCGCTTCTGGGAAGGGATGACCAACTTCCGGCTGGCTGAGGTAGACCTCACCGCCCGCCGCCCGGCCTCCGCGGCCAACCACGCCGAACAGGCGCTGACCGCGTTGCGGGGCATCGGCGGCGACTCTTGGCGCGCAACCGTCCTGACCACCCTGGGCCGGGCCCTGCACGCACTCGGGCACACCGGCCGCGCGCGCGTGTGCTGGCAGGAGGCGCTGGCGACCTTCGAGCGGACAGGGGCGCCGGAAGGCAGCGTGGTCCAGGCGCTTCTGTCGCCGACTGCGGTGGCCTGACCTCGGCCGTTCACTGCCAACGCGGACGTTTATCGATCGTTCATCGCGCCGGGCCACTCTTATCAGCATCGATCCGCCGCCTCGGGGGGCAAGCGGCTCGGTGCCCAGGCCGCGCAGTTATCTTTAGCGGCCGTGTCATACCCGTCCGGCGACCCACGGGGGAGTCGCCGGCCGGGCTGACCAAGCATCAAGCGCCCATTCAGGAGTTGATCTCTGTGAGCACCGACAACAAGGCCCCGGTCACGGGTGACCGGGACACCATCAGGCCAATGGACAACCACCAGCCCATCATCGCGCCGATGGACAACCACCAGCCCATCATCGGGCCTATGGACAACCACCAGCCCATCATCGGGCCGAACGTCACGCCGCGGGTCAAGAAGCCGGGGGAGCGGGACGTCGTCAAGCCGATGGACAACCACCAGCCCGTCGCCGCGACCGGGGTCACCACAGAGGACAACCACCAGCCTCTCGGCGAGCCCAAGTAACACCTGCCGAACCAACGAGGTTCCGAACCGGGGGGGTTCTGAACCGCGATGGTTCCGAACCGGGGGTACGAACCAGGGGGGTCCGAACCAACGGGGGCATTCGGGGGATCGCAGGGGCCGTTTCAATGGCGAGGAGGGGACGCCATTGAAATCGGCCCCTGCGGCGTTTTCGGCCCGGCGGGAAATCCCGCGAAATTCAGCGCCTTTCCCCTACAAGCATCGAACATCTGCACGCGGTTGCCGCTAATTTGTTTTCAACAGCAACGCCTCCCGTTTACCAAGGAGTTGGGAATGACCCGCACGAAGCAGTCTCTCGCCGTCGCCGCCGTGGCGCTGGCCGCACTCGGCGGCGCCGCGGTGCCTGCCATGGCCGACAACCACATACCGGTCGCCGCGGCGCCCCTGGACAGCCACTTGCCCATGGCACCGCAGGACAACCACATCCCGCTGTCGCCGCAGGACAACCACATCCCCTGATCACGAGGGCGGAGCGGGCCCCGTATCGCGAGCCCGCGGAGAAGGGCCGGGCAGCCGCCCGGCCCTTTCCCCTTTCCGCAACGCCCCGCGCACGCAGCAGCCCTGACGCTCCGTCAGATCCAGTGCTACAGTCACGCCGCACTCCCCGCCCCACTCACCCCCAGGAGGCGCGCCGTGTTCGACCCCGCTCGTATCCACACGCTCTGGGAACTGGTCGAGTACCGGGCGCGGGCCTCCGGGAGCGCGCCGATGTTCTTCGACGGCGACGGGGACGGTGACGGGCGGCGGACCGTGACCTTCGGCGAGGTACGGGACGAGGCGCTGCGCGTCGCGGCCGGGTTCCAGGAGCTCGGGATCGGGGCCGGGACGCGGGTGATGTGGCAGTTGCCTACGCGAATCGAGACCGTCGTCGCATCTCTCGCGCTGGCGCGGCTGGGGGCCGTGCAGACGCCGGTGATCCCGCTGCACCGGGAGCGTGAAGTCGGGTTCGTGCTGGCCGAGTCGGCGGCGGAGTTCGTGCTCGTACCGGGGGTGTGGCGGGGGTGCGACCACGACGCGATGGTGCGTGGGCTGGCCGGGGACGGGGTGCGGGTGGTCTCGGTGGCGGGCGGGCTGCCCGTGGGGGATCCGGGCGCGCTGCCGGAGCCCCCGCAAGGAGAGGACGGGCGCACGCGCTGGGTCTACTACACCTCCGGGACGACCGCCGCCCCCAAGGGAGTTGAGCACACCGACGCCTCGCTGATCGCCGGCGGCGTGGGGCTCGCGACCGCGTTGGGGATGTCGGCGGACGACGTCGGCTCGATCGCCTTCCCGTACGCGCACATCGCCGGGCCGGATTACGTCATCGCGATGCTGGTCAGCGGGTTCCCCGCGGTGGTGCTCGACACGTTCGAGGCGGAGCGGGCGGCCGGGGTCTACCGGCGGCACGGGGTGACCATGGCGGGCGGGAGTACCGCGTTCTACCAGGCGTTCCACGACGCGTCGCGGCGCCGGCGGGCGACCGCACCGGACGCCGGGCGGCTGATTCCGTCGCTGCGGCTGCTCTCCGGTGGCGGGGCGCCGCTGCCACCGGAGCTGTACCGGGAGGCCGGGCGGGAGTTGGGGTGCGCGATCGTCCACGGGTACGGGATGACGGAGTGCCCGATGATCGCGATGGGGACGCCGTACGACAGCGACGAGCAGCTGGCGCACACGGTGGGCCGGCCGGTGGCGGGCGCGCGGGTGCGGATCGTACGGGCGGACGGGAGCGAGGCCCCGACCGGCGAGGCGGGCGAGGTGACGGTCGCCGGGACGGTGGTGTTCCGGCGGTACACGGATCCGGCGCTGACGGCCGAGGCGTTCGACGCCGAGGGCCGCTTCCGCACCGGTGACCTGGGGTATCTGCGCGCGGACGGGCACCTGGTGCTGACCGGGCGGCTCAAGGACATCATCATCAGGAAGGGCGAGAACATCTCCGCGCAGGAGGTCGAGGACCTGGTGCACACGCATCCGGCGGTCGCGGAGGCGGCGGTGATCGGGCTGCCGGACCGGGAGCGGGGGGAGCGGGTGTGCGCGGTGGTCACACTCGCCGAGGCGGCGGACGGCAACGGCACGCCGGGGCTCACTCTCGCGGCGCTCACCGCGCATCTGCGGGCGGCCGGACTGATGACGCAGAAGCTGCCGGAACAGCTGGAGATCATCGAAACGCTGCCGCGCGGCGGGCCGCTGGGCAAGGTGCTGAAGGCGGCGCTGCGGGAGCGGTACGGGGGGAACGGTACGGGGCGCCGGCGTAGCGCCGGGGCGGGCGGTTTCGGGCCGCCGGCGGCGCGACGATGAGTTCTGCCGGCGGCGGGAGTCTTCACTGGCGAGGCCACCCGCACGGGGCAGCCCGGTGAGACGGGAGGATCCCGGACCAAGACCGAGACGAGCGAGACGACCGAAGCGAGCGAGATGATCGACTTTGCGGCGCAGGCCCGAGTGGTGGCCCGGCTCGCGGAGAACACGGCGGAGGGGCAGCTGGCTGCGCCCACCCCCTGCGAGGAGTACGCGGTACGGCACCTGCTGGGCCATCTGGTGGGGCTGACCGCGGCGTTCCGGGACGCCGCCCGCAAGGACCTGGGGCCGACGACCAGTACTCCCCCGGACGCGGGCCTGCCGGATGTGGAGACCGGCTGGCGGGAGACGCTGGAGCGCCGGCTCGGCGAGCTGGTGGCCGCGTGGCGCGCCCCGGAGGCCTGGGAGGGCGAGACCCAGGTGGGCGGGGTGACCCTGCCGGCCGCGGTCGTCGGCCGGTTCGCACTCGACGAACTGGTCGTGCACGGCTGGGACCTGGCGCGCGCCACCGGCCAGGAGTACGCGCCGGACGGGCCCGCCCTCGACGTCTCGTACGCACTGCTCGCGGCCTCCGCCGACGACCCCGGGCGCGGCACGATCTTCGGGTACCCGGTCCCGGTCGCACAGGGCGCGCCGCTGCTGGACCGGGTGGTGGCGCTCAGCGGTCGGCGCCCTGACTGGACGCCCTGACTGGACGCCCCGGTCGTCCTGAGGGGAGAGGGAGACGCGGCTCCCGGGGGGCCGGCGGCGCGGGACCGGCCGCGCGGCGGGCGGTCAGGGGGCGGTGCCGCCTCGTGCCCATGCACCCGGCGTGCCCGTGCACCCGGCGTCCCCGAGTTCCCGATGTGCCCGAGCTCCCGACGTCCTCGTGCACCCGGCGTCCCCGTGCTCCCGGCCCTTGACTCTCACACCGGTGTGAGGGCTTAGAAGGGGGGCGTCGAACCGATGCTTCGGGAACGGGAGGCCCCCATGGGCGACGCCGCCACGCACCAGCAGCAGGAGAACCAGTCCACCCCGCGCCAGTCCCCACCGAACCAGTCCGCGCCGCACGCCGGGCCGCAGGACCGGATGCGCCTGCACGTCGTACTGCCCTCCGAGTCCGCCGCTATGGCGGTGCGGGAACTGGCCGGGCTCGCGCGGCAGGCCGAGGAGCTGGGGTACGCGGGCGTCTGGCTGCCGGATCATCTGCTGCCGCCGGGGCCGTACGGGGCGCCCCCGCAGTCGTACGGCGGGGTGTACGAGCCGCTGGCGGCGCTGGCGTACCTCGCGGCGGTGACCGAGCGGATCACGCTCGGGACGTCGGTGCTGATCGCCCCGCTGCGCGAACCGCTGCTGCTCGCCCGGCAGTCGGCGACGCTGGCCCGGCTGAGCGGCGGCCGGTTCGTGCTCGGCGTCGGCGTCGGCTGGCAGCGGTACGAGTTCGCGGCGGCCGGGGTCGGCTTCGGCACCCGGGGCGCGCGGACGGACCGCGCGCTGCGGCTGGTGCGGCGGCTGCACACGGGGGCGGGCGGGCCGTACGACGACGGGCTGGTGTCGTTCGACGAGCGCGCGGTGTTCGAGCCGGTACCGGAGGAGCCGGTGCCGTTCCTGATCGGCGGGAACTCGGATGCGGCGCTGCGGCGCGCGGCGGAGTTCGGCGGCTACTGGCAGGGGGTCGGGTTGACCCCGGGCGAATTCGCCGAGCGGCGGCGGTGGTTCGCAGGCGAGTCGACGGCCGGCCGGTCCGCCGCGGGCGCGCCCCGGGTCGCGGCCGGGACCCGGATCGCCTGGGACGGCCCGGACCGTACGCTCGCCGAGGTCACCGCCGAGGTCGCGGACTGGGAGGCGGCCGGGGCCGAGGACCTCGGGGTGTGGTTCGGCGCGGTGGACGGCGGCTTCGCGGACCGGATGCGGGCCCTGGCGGAGGCGACCGGGGTGGCCGACGGCCGGATCGGGCAGTGACCGGCCGCGCCCCGGATGCGGAAGCGGCCTGCCGGCGCATCCCCCGGCGCCGGCGGATCAGGCCCTAACTCCGCCTCCGCAGCCGCGTCTTGACGACCTTGCCGCTGGCGTTGCGGGGCAGCTCGGCGACGAAGTCCACCTCCCTCGGCACCTTGTAGTTGGCCATCTCGCGGCGCGACCAGGCGATCAGGTCGTCGGCGGTGAGCGAGGAGCCGGGGTGGCGGACCGCATACGCCTTGCCGACCTCGCCGAGGCGGGGGTCCGGTATGCCGATGACGGCGACCTCGGCGATGTCCGGGTGGCGGGCGAGGAGTTGCTCTATCTCGGCGGGGTAGGCGTTGAAGCCGCCGACGATGAACATGTCCTTGATGCGGTCGGTGATCCGCAGGTTGCCGTCCGCGTCGAGGACGCCGACGTCTCCGGTGCGCAGCCAGCCGTCGGGGGTGATCGCGCGGGCGGTGGCGGCCGGGTCCTCGAAATAACCGGACATGACGTGGTAGCCGCGGACCAGGACCTCGCCGGGCCGGCCGGGAGGCATCGCGCGGCCCGTGGCGTCGACGACCCGGACCTCGGTGTCCGGCAGGGCGCGACCGGACGTCGCGGCGATGACCTCGGGCGGGTCGCCGCGGCGGCACATCGTGACCACGCCCGAGCTCTCCGACAGGCCGTAGGCGGTCAGTACGGTGGCGATCTTCAGCTCGCTGCGCAGCCGTTCGACCAGCTCCAGGGGAACGACGGCGGCGCCGGTGACGACGAGGCGCAGCGCGGTGAGGTCGTGCAGCGCCCGGTCCGGGTGGTCCAGGAGCTGCCGGTGGAGGGTGGGCGGGCCGGGGAGCACGGAGATCCGCTCGGCGGCGATGTTGGCGAGCGCGGTCTCCACGCCGAAGACCGGCTGCGGGATCATCGTCGCGCCGCGCAGCAGGCAGGCGATGATGCCGGCCTTGTAGCCGAAGGTGTGGAAGAACGGGTTGACGATGAGATAGCGGTCGCCCTCCTGGAGGCCGGCCAGTTCGCTCCAGACGTCGTACGCGCGCAGGGTCTGGGCGTGGGTGATCACGGCGCCCTTGGGGTGGCCGGTGGTCCCGGACGTGAAGACGATGTCCGAGGGGGCGTCGGCGCGGAGCGCGTCGGCTCTGGTGCGGACCGTGCCGGCGGGCACCGCCCGGCCGGCGGCGAGGAAGTCCCGCCAGGTGGTGAAGTCGGCGGGGGCGTCGTCCGCGAGGACCACGACCCGTTCGAGCCGCGGCAGTCCGGGCAGCGGGCCTCGGCCGGGGCCCTCCCCGGCGGCGCGGCGCAGCGAGGCGACGTACGAGGTGCCGAGGAAGGTGCCCGTGATGAAGAGGATCTTGGCGCGGGTGCGGCGCAGGACGTAGGCGGCCTCGGTGCCCTTGAAGCGGGTGTTGACGGGCACCAGGACGGCGCCGGCGGTCACCGCCCCGAGGGCGGAGACGATCCAGTCGAGGGTGTTGGGCGCCCAGACGGCGACCCGGTCGCCGGGTGCGACACCGGCCGCGATACAGGCCGCCGCGGCCCGCTCCACCCGCTCGCCCAGCTCGGCGTACGACAGCCGGGTGCGGCCCTCGACGACGGCCTCCCGTGGGCCGTACCGCTCGGCGGCCGTGCGCACCAGCCGGGCCAGGGAGCCGTACTCCAGGTCCGCTCGCGCATCCAGGTCCTCGCGCATCGCGCTCCCTCCCTGCAAAGAGCCGTAACGCACTAGCTGACTGTCCGTCAGATTAGCGGTAGCCTCCTCCGCTGTCAGCACGGACGACCGACCACGGACGACCGACCACGGAGGTGGCGATGGGGGCGACCCTCAAGGACGCTACGGCGATAGTCGGTATCGGACAGACTCCCTTTGCCAGACAACTCCCCGAATCCGAAAAGACCTTGGCCTGCCGGGCGATCACCGCGGCGCTGGACGACGCCGGCATCGCCCCTTCGGAGGTCGACGCCTTCGCCTCCTACACCATGGAGGAGACCGACGAGGTCGAGATCGCCAAGTCCATCGGCGCCGGCGACGTCACCCACTTCTCCAAGGTCGGCTACGGCGGCGGCGGTTCCTGCGCGACGGTGGCGCACCTGGCCGCCGCCATCGCCACCGGACAGGCGGGCGTCGGCGTCGCCTGGCGGTCCCGCAAACGCGGTTCGGGACCGCGCCCCTGGAAGAACACCCGCGTCCAGCTGCCCACCCCCGGGCAGTGGACCCGCCCCTTCGGACTGCTCCGCCCCGCCGACGAGATCGGCATGCTGGCCCGGCGCTATATGCACGAATACGGCGCCACCCGCGACCACTTCTTCAACGTCGCCCTCGCCTGCCGCAACCGCGCCAACCAGAACCCGGCCGCGATCATGTACGACCGCCCGCTGACCCGCGAGATGTACATGACCGCCCGCTGGATCAGCGAACCGCTCTGCCTCTTCGACAACTGCCTGGAGACGGACGGGGCGCTGGCCTGCGTCGTGGTCGCAGCCGAGCGCGCCCGCGACTGCCGCCGCCCGCCCGTCTACGTCCACGCCGCCGCGCAGGGCCTGCCCGCCCAGCACCACGGCATGGTCAACTACTGGAACGACGACCCGCTCACCGGCCCCGCCTGGACCGCCGCCCGGCACCTCTGGAAAGGCGCCGACCTCGGCCCGCAGGACGTCGACGTGGCACAGATCTATGACGCGTTCACCCCCCTGATCCCCCTCTCGCTGGAGGGATACGGCTTCTGCGGACGCGGCGAGGGCGCGGCTTTCACCGAGGGCGGCGCCCTGGAGACCGGCGGCCGGCTCCCCCTCAACACCGGCGGCGGCGGCCTCTCCGAGGCATACGTCCACGGCTTCAACCTCATCACCGAAGGCGTCCGGCAGCTGCGCGGCACCAGCACCGCACAGGTCCCGGACGCCGCCACCTGCCTGGTCACCGCGGGCGAGGGCGTGCCCACCTCCGCCCTGCTGCTGAGGAGTTGATACGCGATGAGCGCACCCGAGCCGGCACCCACCCACTCTTCCGTCACTGTCCGTGATTCCATGACTACAAGCCTGCCACCCGCCACTGACAATCGTCCGGACACCGCCGCCGACCTGCTGCTTCCCGTGCCCGACGACGACGGCGCACCGTTCTGGGACTACGCCGCGCGCGGCGAACTCCGCGTCCAGACCTGCTCCGACTGCGACGAACCGCGCTTTCCGCCCCGCCCCTGCTGCCCGCACTGCCAGTCCTTCGCCGCCCACTGGCAGCGGATGAGCGGGCGCGGCCGGATCTGGTCGTACGTGGTGCCGCACCCGCCGCTGCTGCCCGCGTACGCCGCCCAGGCGCCGTACAACGCGATCATCGTGGAGCTGGCGGAGGCACCGCGCATCCGCCTCGTCGGCAATCTCGTCGCGACACCCGACGGCGCCCTCAACTCCGTGGACCCCGCCCGGCTGCGCATCGGCGCCCCGGTGAAGGTCGCCTTCCACACCCTGCCCGGCGGGGTGACCGTGCCCCGCTGGCTCCTGGAGCGGCCATGACGGCCCCCGGGGTCCGTACCGAGATCGACGGCGGGGTCGCCCTGGTCACCCTGGACCGGCCCGCGCGGCACAACGCCGTCGACCTCGCCACCGCCGACGAACTCGCCGCCGTCTGGCGGGAGTTCCGCCGCGACGACACCGTACGGGCGGCGGTGGTCACCGGCGCCGGCGGCCGGGCCTTCTGCACCGGCATCGACCGCTCCGCGGACGTGCCCCAGCCGGCCTCCCCGTACTCCCTCGACGACCCCCTGATCCGTATCGGCCCCAAGGCGAACGACCTGTGGAAACCGGTCGTCGCCGCGGTCGACGGGATGGCCTGCGGCGGCGCCTTCTACCTCCTGGGCGAGGCGGAGTTCATCGTCGCCTCCGAGAACTCCACCTTCTTCGACCCGCACACCACCTACGGGATGGTCAGCGCCTACGAGGCCATCTACATGGCCCAGCGGATGCCCTTCGGGGAGATCGCCCGACTGTCCCTGATGGGCACGGCGGAGCGGCTCGGCGCCCGGCGCGCGTACGAGATCGGGCTGGTCTCCGAGCTGACCCCGCCCGGCGGCGCGGCGGAAGCGGCGCTGCGCAGCGCCGCGGTGCTCGCCGCCCAGCCCACCGACGCCGTCCAGGGCACCGTACGGGCCCTGTGGGCGGCCAAGGAGGCGGCCCGCGCGCAGGCGCTGGCGCATGCCCCGCAGCTGATCGCGCTGGGCAATCTGCCGCCGGACCGCCAGGCGGAACTCTTCGCCGGCCGCGCGCGCAACGCGCAGCCGCCGCCCGTCAGATGACGGACGCCCCGCGGCTACATCTTGGTCTTGTGCGCCCGGGTGATCTGGCAGGTGAACCAGAACCGCTGGTAGTTGTTGGCGGGCAGGGAGTACTGGGCGGTGTAGGTCTCGGTCGCGCCCGGCGCCACCACGACGCTGCGCTGGTGCAGCCCGTAGGCGGTGCCGTCCGCCGGCTTCGCCTTCATCCAGTTGACGGCCATGTCGTAGGAGAACGTGGTCGTCCTGGACGGGTTGGTGATCGAGACCGTGTAGGTGAACTGGTGCAGCGAATCCGAGAAGTCGCAGCCGCTGCCGCGCACGTCGCTGCGACCGTCCGGGTCGAAGGTCTCCTCGGTGGGCGACGGCGAGTAGGTGTAGGACGGCGTGTACGACGACGAGGGCGTCGGGTTGTACGGGTTGTAGCCGGTGGAGGACGAGGGGGACGGGAAGTTCGTCGGGAAGTCCACCTTGGGCTGGGGGAACGCGCAGCCGCTGACCGTGGCGAGCGACGCCACCGTCAGCCCGGCCGCGACCGCCGCCCTGATTCCCCTACGGGTGCCCCCGCCGCCGACCGTGGCGGCCGTACCCGTGCGTGCGCATTGCTGCATGACGTCTGCCCATCCCCCGTAGATCCATCCGAAACGACGCCACCCCCAGGGTTGACGCGTGCACGGCACATTAGCAAGAGCCGTGGACGGCCCGCGCCGGGCCCATTTGTACGAACCGGCGCAGGTGGCCCTGCTTGTCTAGCGGGCACCGACGGGCAGGCGTAGCGTCGGTCACGGAGGACGAGCAGGACGAGCCGAAGCGAGGCGACGACCGGTGGTGCGCAACGTTCTCGGATGTCTGATCGCCCTCATCGGAGCGACGGCCGCCGTCTGGAGCCCCTTCCGTCCCTGGTACGACGGCCGTCACGGCAGTGACGTGCGGATCGAGGACCTCTTCAACGGCATCACCGACAACAGCGCCACGCTGTTCGGGTCGCTGGTGCTTCCCATGGTGTTCGCCGGGCTGCTGACCCTGGTCGGCGTGGTGCTGCGCTCGCGCCTGGTCATCACCGTCGCGGGCCTGGTCGTACTGGGCTTCACGATCCTGTGGATGGTCCGCCAGGGGCAGACCGCGGGCGAGCTGACCGCCGGCACCCACGGAATGGGCGTGGGCGCGGCCAACGCCCTCGGGGGCGGCGCGCTGCTGATCCTGGGCGCCCTGGTCATGCGCGGGCGCCCGCGCCGGGTGCTCGAACGCTACGACGACCGCGAGCCCTATCCGCCCCCCGAGAGCTGGGACCCGGAACCGTACATCGGGGACACCCACAGCATCTACCGGGCGGACGACGACACTCCCCCGGCCCCCTGGTCGGCGCCGCCGCCACCGACCCGGCAGCACCCGCAGCCACCGACCCGGCCGAACCACCGGCAGCCGCCCACCCGTCCCGTGGAATGGGGCAAGGAGCAGCGGTATCCCGGAGCGCACGGGCAGCCCGGCCCGCCGGGGCCGGGTCCCCAACAGCCCCCGGACAACGGGGCGTAGAGCGCCGGGGCCCGGGACCGGGCCCCCGCCCGGACTACGACCGGCGCGCCAGGCCCGTCCCCTTGGCGGCGTCCAGCGCATAGACGCAGCGGTCCTTGCTGCACGCATAGACGACCCCGCCGACCGCCACCGGCGAGCCGGTGATCTCACCACCGGTCGCCAGTTTCCAGCGCAGCTGACCGCCCATCGCATCGAGGGTGTACAGGCAGTGGTCGGCCGACCCGAAGTGCACCCGGCCCTCCGCGACGACGGGTGAGCCCACCACCTCGGCGCCCGCCTGGAAACGCCAGCGCGGGGTGCCGGTCACCGCGTCGAGGGTGTAGAGCGCCTTGCCGCTGCCCAGGTGGACGGCGCCGTGCGCGACCAGCACCGGTTCGGTGGACTGGCGGGCCTCGGTGGCGATCCGCCAGCGGTCCCGGCCGTCCGCCGCGTCGAGGGCGTAGACCGTGCCGAGATAGTCGGCGAGGTAGATGCCGCCGCCGGTGACGGCCGGGCCGGGCGCGAAGGAGGGCGGGCTCACGAAGACCGCGGGCGCCTCGAAGTGCCAGCGCACATCGCCGCGGGCGATGTCGATCGCCAGCACCCGCGTCCCGGCGACCACATAGACCACACCGTCCGGCGCGGGCAGCAGCCGCACCGGCACACCGCCGCAGGACGCCGCGTCGCCCACCGGATACGACCAGCGCTCGACGCCCGTACGCAGCTCCAGCGCCTTCAGCCGCGCGTCGGCCCATACGAAGACCGTGCCGTCGTGCAGCACCGGCCCGGCCTCGGCGGACTCGAAGTCCGTCTGGACGCCGCCGATCTCCCACAGCAGCTCGCCGCTGGCGGCCTCCCACGCCTGGACGCCGCCGCCCCGGGTGCCGGTGACGACGGTGCCGCGGCCGGCCGTGAGGGCGTAGACCCAGCCCTCGGTGCTCAGCCGCCAGCGCTCGGTGCCGTCGACGGCGTCGAGGGCGTAGAGGGTCGGGCCGTCCGAGGCGTGGATCCGGCCGTCCGCGACCGCCATCGCCCACGCGACATCGCGGGTCTTGAACTTCCGCCGCCCGCTGGCCACATCGAGTGCGTGCACCTCGAAGGAGGTGACGTAGAGCAGGTCGCCGGCGACCACGGGGGTGCCCCAGACGTCGTTCGACATCCGGAACCGCCACGGGCGCCAGCGGCCCGGCTCGGCCTGCGGCGCCTCGGGCGCGGCGACCGGGGCGGGCGCAGCACCCTGGGCAGCCTGGATCCCGTCACCCGCCGCGCCGTTGGGCACGCCCGCGCCCTGCTGCGGCACACCGGCCGCCGCCGGAGCGCCGCCGGGCGGCCGGACCCAGTTCGTCGCGGCACCGGCCTGGGCGCGCTGCGGCGGGGCCTCCCCCGCGCGCGGCCCCGGCCCTATCGGGGCATGCGAACCGCCGAGCCGCACGGGACCGCCGGCGGGGGCGAGGTCCACCGCCGCGGCCTCCGGGCCCACGGGCTGCGGCACCGGGGCCGCGCCACGGGGGTCGGCGCCGCGGTGCGCACCGGGGCCGGCGCCGATCCGGGGGCTGCCGTACTCGGCTGCCACGGCCGGCGGGTTCTCCGGCCGCTGGGGCGCCACCGGCTGCTGCGGGGCGGGGGCCTGCGGCGGAGGCGGCGCGGACTGCTGGCGGCCGGCGCCGCGGGGGGTGGACTGCGGGACGGCGCCGCGACCGCCGCCGCGCCGCTGCTCTATGAGCGCCACGGCACCGGGCGGCAGCCAGGCCGACGCCGTGCCGCTGTCGTCGCTGCCAGAGCCGAAGAGATGCGGCGCCAACTGGGACTGGAGGTCGGCCGGGGACGGCCGGTGGGCCGCCTCCATCTGCATACAGGACTCCATCAGCGGCCGGAGCTCATCCGGCAGCCCGGCCAGGTCGGGGCCCTCCCGGAGCAGCATGAAGACCGTCTCGACGGGGTTGGCGCCGTGGAACGGGGCGTGCCCGGTGGCGGCGAAGACCAGCGTGGAGCCGAGCGAGAAGACATCGCTGGCGCCCGTGACGCTGCGGGAGTCGCGGGCCTGCTCGGGCGACATGTACGCCGGGGTGCCCACGGCCACGTTGGTCATCGTCAGCCGGGTGTTGGACACCCCGGAGGCGATACCGAAGTCGATCACCCGCGGGCCGTCCTCGACCACCAGGACGTTCGACGGCTTCAGATCGCGGTGCACCAGCCCGGCGCCGTGGATCGACTGGAGCGCCTCCGCGATCCCGGCGGCCAGCCAGCGCACCGCCTGGGCCGGCAGCGGCCCGCATTCATTGACTATTTCCTCCAGGGAGGGCGCGGGGACATACGCCGTCGCCAGCCAGGGCACGGCCGCCCTGGGGTCGGCGTCGACCACCGCCGCGGTGTAGAAGCCGCTGACGGCGCGGGCCGCCTCGACCTCGCGGGTGAACCGGACCCGGAACAGCTGGTCCTCGGCGAGTTCGGTGCGGACCGTCTTGATCGCCACCCGCCGGCCGGACGCCGACCGCGCCAGATAGACCAGCCCCATGCCGCCGGCCCCGAGACGGCCGAGGACCTCGAACGGGCCGATCCGCCGGGGATCGTGCTGCGTCAGCTGCGTCAGCTGCTCCACCACTTGCCTGCCACCTCCCCGTGGGGCGTAAAAGAGACTCTCAATAGTCACGAGCCGCCGAGAGCCACTGCCCCGTGCAGCGTCTCCCCGCCTGCGGCAAGGAGTGTCGAAACGGCCGTACGCACCCTGATTCTTCCTGGCCGGGCCGACGGTTGCGAACCCGGGGCCTGTCGGCCGTGTCACGAATCACCCCCTGCAATACGCAACAAGGCCATTACCCGGCGTATTCCACCCCCGCCTGACGTGCTCCGATACGTCCTTGGACGGGCGGTTACCGAGGGGTTACCGGCGAGTTGCGCGCCGCCCCGAGGGGGCGTCGGCGGAATTCCTCCCGCCCGTCACCCCATCCGGACGGATGGATTCCGCACCGGGAACCGGATAAAAAGCGCTCACACACCCGTCGGGCGCGCACGGGACGGCCGGCCCGGCGACCGGCCACCGGTGGCCGAAACCACACCCTTCGCCACCCTCTGACGCCAGGCATCCCGCCCGTACCGCTCCGCATCCCATCCCCCGCATTCCGCCCCTGCGCGCCGGCGGGTCGATGCCGGCGGGTCAATTCTGCGCCGCGCAGGGCGATTTCGGGGGCAGGACACCGCGCGTGGCGCACGGATTGCCGCAGCGCCGTCCCGCCTCCGTCCAAGCTAGCCGTGCGGTAGGCGTCCCGCGCGGCCAGAATTCGAACACAGGGGCGATTCATGCGCGACCGCCGCGCGACGGACGCCGCCCTCGCAAGGGTCGCGGATCATCAACGGGCAACCTCCGGTGTGCACTTGCCGCCTCGACGCAAGCCTTGTCCACCAAAGTTGTCCACAGCCTGTTGATAACACCATTCACTGGATCGGACCAATGGGTGCCCCGCCGGTCCGGGCCGCGATCAGGCCCGTTATCCAGGCGGCAACGAGGATCGGAAGCCCTGAACTCCCCCGTCCCCATTTGCAGGCAGCCAAATCGCGCTCCGATCACCCCTCGGTAAGCTGACGGCATGACAGGACAAGTTCGAACCGTCGACGGCAGAGTTGCCGGCCGCCGCGGACAGGCGACGCGGCAAAAGCTTCTCGACTGCCTCAGCGAAATGCTCAGTTCGTCCCCCTATCGGGACGTCAAAGTCATCGATGTGGCCCGCAAAGCGGGCACTTCACCCGCAACGTTCTATCAGTACTTCCCGGATGTGGAAGGCGCCGTCCTCGAAATCGCCGAGGAGATGGCCAAAGAAGGCGCAAGTCTGACCGATCTGGTCGCCGAACGCTCCTGGGTGGGCAAGTCCGGCTGGCAGGCGGCGGAGGAACTGGTCGAAGGCTTCCTCTCCTTCTGGCGCAAGCACGACGCGATTCTGCGCGTCGTCGATCTGGGCGCGGCCGAGGGCGACAAGCGCTTCTACAAGATCCGCATGAAGATCCTCAACGCGGTCACCAACTCCCTTACGGACTCCATCCAGGAGCTCCAGAACAAGGGCAAGGTCGACAAGGACGTCAGCCCTGCGGCCATGGCCGGATCGATCGTCGCGATGCTGGCGGCGGTCGCCGGACACCAGAAGGGCTTCCAGAGCTGGGGCGTCAAGCAGGCTGAACTCAAGCCGAATCTGGCCCTGCTGGTGCACTTCGGTGTCACCGGCAAGAAGCCGACCAAATAACCGGGATCACCGGATACCGGATCGAACCGGTCGCGTCGAGAGCTCGCCTGCCTCGATGTCCCGGTGTTCCCGGGACAGTTCGCCCTCCGTCCTGAGTCCGTCCTGCCATAGCTGTATCGCGCACACAGCGGGTGCCGGCCACCCCTCCGGGGTCCGTACGGCACCCGCTGCGCGTGTACGGAGACCCGCCGCGCCCCCGGACAGGTCAGCGCCGGTCCAGCCGGAACAGCCGGATCTCCCGCTCCACCCGCGCCTGATAGGCGGCGTACGGCGGCCAGAAGTCCCGTGCCGCCCGCCAGGCCCGCGCCCGCTCCTCCCCCGTGAGCAGCCTGGCCCGTACGGGAATGTCCCGCCCCCGCCAACTCACCTCCGCCTCCGGGTTCTTGAGGAGGTTTCCGGTCCAGGCCGGATGCCCCGGCCGTCCGAAGTTGCTGCCGATCAGCAGCCAGCCGCCGTCGTCCTGCGGCAGGCAGGCCAGCGGGGTGCGCCGTGGCTGCCCGCTCCTGGCCCCGGTCGCGGTCAGGATCACACCGGGCAGCATCCGGGCGCTGAGCAGCACCTTCCCGCGGGTCAGCCGGTGCACGGCGCGGTCCAGCGCGGGAATGACGTGTGGCGCGATCCGCGCGAACGTACGGGTCGCGGAGACCTTCTGCACCAGCCGCTCCCCGTGGGGCATCAGGCGCCGACCGCCGCTCGCCCCGCACGAGGCGCCCCGTCCGCCTCCGCGAACAGGCCGACCTGTTCGGCGGCCCGGGCCCGCAGCCGGTGCACCGGCCCGAGCAGCAGCTCGTCGCAGGCCGCCCGCTTGAAGTAGAGGTGCGCGTCGTGCTCCCAGGTGAAGCCGATCCCGCCGTGCAACTGCACCGCCTCGGCCGCCACCGCGCGCAGCGCCTCCAGCGCCTGGGCGAGCGCCAGCGCGCCCACCCCGGGCCCGTCGGCCTCCCCGGTCCGCCCGCCGCCCGCCGCCCAGGCCGCGTAGTACGCCGCCGAACGCGCCGCCTGCACCGCCACGTACAGGTCCGCGAGCCGGTGCTGCACGGCCTGGAAGGAGCCGATGGGCCGGCCGAACTGGGTGCGCTCCTGTACGTAGCCGACCGTGCGGGCCAGCGCCGCATCGGCCGCGCCGACCGCCTCGGCGGCCAGTGCCGCAGCCGCCGAGGCCCCGGTGGCGGCCAGCGCCGCGGCCACCCCGCACCCCTCCCGCCCCGCCTCGCCCTCTCCCAGCAACTCGGCGGGCACATCGCGGAGTTGGACCCGCGCCTGCGGCCGGGTCTCGTCCATCGCGGTCTGCCGGGTCCGCAGCAGACCGGGCGTCCCGGCCCCGTCCCGCCCCTGCGCCCGTACGACGAAGAGCCGGGTGCGGCTGCGCGCGAACCCGCCCGTGTGCGCGGCGATCACCAGCACGTCGGCGGTGTGCCCGTCGAGGACCTGACCGGCCTCCCCGTAGAGCCGCCAGCCCGCGCCACCGCCCGTCGGCGGCAGCTCCTGCGGCAACCGCGCCTGGATCCCCCCGGCCCGGCCGCCGCCCGCCCAGTCGCCGTCGTTGGACCCGGTCAGCGCCAGCGCGGTCGCCAGCTGCCCGCCCGGTACGGCGAGGGTGGCGGTCAACTCCCCGGAGGCGAGGGCCGGCAGCAGCTCGGCGCGCTGGCGTGCGCTGCCGAGCGCCAGGATCAGCGGGGCGGCCAGCACGGCGGTGGCGATCAGCGGCGAGGGGAGTACCACGCGGCCGGTTTCCTCGCAGGCCAGGGCGAGTTCGGTGGGCCCGCAGCCGACCCCGCCGTACGCGGCGGGCAGGGCCAGGCCGGGCAGCCCGAGCTGCTGGGCGAGCTGCCGCCACAGCGCCGCGTCATGGCCCTCCGGGGTGCGTACCGCCGCCTTGACCTCGTCCGGACCGCAGCGTTTGTGCAGCAGTTCGCGCAGCGTACGGCGGATCTCTTCCTGCTCCTCGGTGAACGCGGCATCCATCGGCGGGCTCCTCCCGGCCGTGCGGCACCGCCCGCCCGGTCGGGCGGACGGGCCCGGCTTCCGGTCATGACGGATTGCGGGCATGCGGGGCGCGGGCGTGCGGGGCGCGGCTGCGCGGCATGCGCGGTCCGGCATGAACTGATGTGATCTGGCGTGATGTGACGTGATCCGGCTTGGTGTGACGTGCTCTGACGTGATCCGACGTGCTCTGACGCGACCCGACGTGCTCTGACGCGATCCCGCATATCTGACGGAGCGTCATAGTAGGGATGGGTGCCGCAGTTTCCCAGTGCCGGGCGGACTTTCCCGACCGCCCACGCCCGCTCCCCAGGAGCGCGCCCTGCCCACTCCTCCACATCTGATGTAGCGTCAGATTATGACTTCAGGGACCCTTTCCCGGAACCGCAAGGTCGCCGTCGCCGGAGTCGCCCTGTCCGACTGCGGGCGCGTGGACGAAGCCACCCCGTACGCCCTGCACGCCCAGGCCGCCCGCCGGGCGCTCGCCGACTCCGGCCTCGACCGGTCGGTGATCGACGGCTTCGCCTCGGCGGGGCTCGGCACGCTCGCGCCCATCGAGGTCGCGGAATATCTGGGCCTGCACCCCACCTGGGTGGACTCCACCGCGGTCGGCGGCTCGACCTGGGAAGTGATGGCCGCGCATGCCGCCGACGCGATCGCCGCCGGCCGGGCCGACGCCGTGCTGCTGGCCTACGGTTCCACCGCCCGCGCCGACATCAAGGCGCGGCGCCGCACCGCCAACCTCTCCTTCGGCGCCCGCGGCCCGCTCCAGTTCGAGGTCCCCTACGGGCACACCCTGATCGCCAAGTACGCGATGGCCGCCCGCCGCCATATGCACCAGTACGGGACCACCCTGGAACAGCTGGCTCAGATAGCCGTCCAGGCACGGGCCAACGCGGCGACGAACCCCGGCGCCATGTACCGCGCGCCGATCACCGTCGACGAGGTGCTCTCCGGCCCGATGATCGCCGACCCGTTCACCAAGCTGCACTGCTGCATCCGCTCGGACGGCGGCTGCGCGGTGCTGCTGGTCGCCGAGGACTACGTGCCCGACCTGGCCAAGCCCCCGGTCTGGGTGCTCGGTTCGGGCACCTCCGTCTCGCACACCACCATGTCGGAGTGGGACGACTTCACCGTCTCCCCGGCTGCCGTCTCCGGCCGGCTGGCCTTCGAGCGCGCCGGCGTCCGCCCCTCGGAGATCGACCTCGCCGAGATCTACGACGCCTTCACCTATATGACCCTGGTGACCCTGGAGGACCTGGGGTTCTGCGCCAAGGGGGAGGGCGGGGCGTTCGTCGAGAAGGGGAGGCTGCTGCGGGACGGCGAACTACCGGTGAACACCGACGGCGGCGGGCTGGCCGCCTGCCACCCGGGGATGCGCGGACTGTTCCTGCTGGTCGAGGCGGTACGCCAGCTCCGCGGCGAGGCCGGCCCGGACCGCCAGGTACGGAAACCCGGCGGCTGTCTGCCGCAGCTCGCGGTGGCCTCCGGGACAGGCGGCTGGTTCTGCTCGTCGGGGACGGTGGTGCTGGGGCGAGGGTAGCGGCGGCCCCGTTGCCCGCTTCTGCTTCGTCCTGCCCACTCCTGCCTACTCCTGCTTACTCCTGCCTCCTCCCCCTTACTCCTTCCTCCTTCGGCTGCTCACTGCTGCTCACTGCTTGCTCACCGCTGCTCACTTCGGCGCGGGTCCGGTGAACCCGCGACCTCCGCGCGCACGGCGCGAGTGGCCCGTGCCAGCTCGGCGAAGCCCTCCAGCGCCACGGCGTTGACGATCTCCCCCTTGCCCGTGAAGTGACCGAAGAGCACCGACTGGCTGCACTCGACCCGCTCGGCCAGCCGGCGGGCGCTGACCGCGCCCCAGCCCTGGGGCTCGGCGAGCTCGCGCGCCGCCCGGACGATCAACCGATGCCGCCGCACCCGCTCGCGCTCGCGTCGCTGCTGGTCAGCCCTACACGAAATTCCAGCTTCGCCGGCGCATCGGGCGTCGGCAGATGCGCTGCGCGGTCCCACCGGATCCATACATCCGTCATAGACAATCGTCTTAGACGCTTGTACAGTCGTGCTGCGCAAGCCACCCGGCCAGGAGCACCACCGCCCCGAAGGGAACCCCGCCATGCCCGGCACCGACGCAACGCCCCCCACCCCAAAGCCCGTTCAGACTGTTCTGCCCGTTCACTCCGTTCAGCCCGTTCCTTCCACTCCGGCCGTTCCCTCCACTCCGGCCGTTCGGCCCGTTCGGACCGTGCTGATCTCCGGCGCCGGCATCGCCGGCCCCGCGCTCGCCTACTGGCTGCACCGCTACGGCTTCGCGGTCACCGTCGTGGAGCGCGCCCCCGAACTGCGGACCGGCGGCTACAAGGTCGACATCCGGGGCGCGGCCATCGAGGTCGCCGAACGGATGGGGATCCTGGAGGACATCCAGCGCTCCAGTACGGACATGCAGACCGGTGCCTACGTGAACGGCAGCGGCAAGCGGATCGCCACCCTCCCCGCCGACATCTTCGGCGCCCGCGTCGACCGCGACGACGAGATCATGCGCGGCAAGCTGACGCAGATCCTCTACGAGCGCACCCGGGCGGACGTCGACTACCTCTTCGGCGACTCGATCACGTCCCTGACGCCGCTCACGGGCACCGGGGAGCACGGCGTCGAGGTCACCTTCGAGCGGGGCGCCACCCGCCGCTTCGACCTGGTCGTGGGCGCGGACGGGCTGCACTCCACCGTCCGGCGGCTGGCCTTCGGCCCCGAGGCGCGCTTCCTGCGGCACCTCGGCGGGTACCTCTCGGCCTTCTCCATGGAGAACGAACTCGGCCTGGATCGGGAGGAGTTGTACCACGCCCTGCCCGGCAAGCTGACCTGCGTCTACCACTCGGCCGGCGAGCCGGGCGCCAAGGGCCTGCTCGGCTTCCGCTCCCCGCTGCTGGAGTACGACCACCGGGACACCGGGCGCCAGCTCGACCTGCTGGACGGCGCGTTCGCGGGCGACGGCTGGCGGATCCCCCGGCTGCTCGAAGCGGCCCGCGAGGCCGACGACTTCTACTTCGACGGCCTGCATCTCGTCCAGATGGACCGCTGGTCCCGCGGTCCGGTCGTACTGCTCGGCGACGCCGCGCACTGCGCCTCGCCCGCCTCCGGGCAGGGCACGGGGATGGCGCTGGTCGGCGCGTATGTACTGGCCGGGGAGCTCGCGGCGGCCGACGGCGACCCGGCGGGTGCGTTCGCGCGCTACGAAGCGGAGATGCGCGGCTATGTCGCGGTCAATCACGCGCTCGCGGAGAAGTTCGCCCGCGAGATGACACCGATGACCTGGTGGCAGATCCGGCTCCGGCATCTGATGCTGCGGATGCTGCCGCACATGCCGTGGAAGGACTGGGTCGCGCGGAAGGTCGCCGAGGACGTTCAGCGCGGCGCCCGTGCGATCACGCTCAAGGACTACCCGCTGCCGCCGGTGCCCGCGGCCCGTCCCGCGCGGCCGACGTACGCTGCCTGACATGGCCGATCACCACGCGCACTCCGACCGCTCCCCCGGCCCCGCGGGCCGGTCCCCCGAAGACGCGCCCGAGGGGGCCGCCGCCGCGGACGCCTTCCGCGAGCTGCTGCGCGGACTGCGGGTCTGGGAGTGCGAACTGCCGTCGTTCGACCCGGCGCAGGCTCCCGCCGACCCGCTGCCGCTCTTCCGGCGGTGGCTGCGGGAGGCCGCCGAGGCCGGCGTCCCCGAGCCGCACACGATGACCCTGGCGACGGCGGACGAGGCCGGCGCCCCCTCCCTGCGGACCCTGATGCTGCACGACGCCGATGAGCGGGGCTGGCACTTCGGCACGCACCGCGGCAGCCGCAAGGGCCGCGAACTGGCCGCCCGCCCGCGGGCCGCGCTCGGCTTCTACTGGCCGGCGGTCGGCCGCCAGGTACGGATCCACGGCACGGTGACCGCGGCCGGCCCGGAGGAGAGCGCGGCCGATCTGCACCACCGCTCCACGGGCGCGCTGGCGGCGGCGCTGGTCGGTCACCAGAGCGAGGTGCTCGGCTCGGCCGAGGAGCTGGCCCGCGCCTCGGAGGCCGCCTGGGAGCACGCCCGGCGCGAACCGGACGCGCCGGTCCCCAGCTGGACGCTGTACGTACTGCGCGCCGACGAGGTGGAGTTCTTCCAGGGCGATGCGCTACGGCGCCACGTCCGGCTCAACTACCGCCGTACGGAGAGCGGTTGGGAGCGGGAACTGCTCTGGCCCTGAGGGCTTACCCGGCCGGCGGCATACGGGAGCGCCACACCTACAGCTGCTGGTACATGATGTGCAGCCCCACATACCCCTTGGCGGGGTGGTGGAAGCCCTCGGGCAGCGTCGTCATGATCGTGAAGCCGAGGGACCGCCAGAGGGCGACGGCGCCGGTGTTGGTCTCCACGACCGCGTTGAACTGCATCGCCCGATAGCCCTCGGCACGGGCCCAGGCCAGGACGTGCTCGCCCAGGGCCCGCCCCGTGCCGCGCCGGCGGTACCGCGGGTCGACCATGAAGCTGGCGCTGGCGATGTGCGAGGCGCCGCCGAGGTGGTTGGGGTTCATCTTGGCCGAGCCCAGCACCGTCCCGGAGGCGTCGACGGCGACGACCGTACGGCCGGGCGGCTCCAGCATCCAGCTCGCGCGGGCCGCCGGTTCGTCGATGTCGCGCGGGTAGGTGTAGGTCTCCCCGGCCCGCACGACGGTCCGGAAGAACGGCCAGACGGCGGGCCAGTCGGCGGCGGTCGCGTCGCGGATCAGCACGAGTGGGGTCGGTACGGGCGAGTTCGGCTCAGGCGAGTTCGGCTCAGGTGGGATCGGCACCGGATCAGCGTGCCGCGGACGGGGCGGGGCCGCCACCGGATTACCGGGGGCCGCCGAGTGCCCGCGGGCAGCCGGGCCCGCCGCACGGGCCGTCCCGCTCACCCGTCGCGCGCCGGCCGGAAGACCGGGACCGCGCACCCGCCGCCGCCCGCCGCCCCTTCCTCGCGTGAGTCCGGGAGGTCCCTGCGGAAGTGCACCGTGAGCGGCATCCCGATCCGGAGGTCCGCCGCCGCGCAGTCCGTCACCTCGGTCATCATCCGGGGGCCTTCGGCGAGTTCGACCACGGCCGCCACGTACGGGACCCGGTCGCCGAAGGGCGGAAGGTCGTTGCGGTGCACGACGGACCAGGTGTAGAGAGTGGCGCGGCCGGCGGCCGGCTCCCAGACGACGTCCTCGCTCCAGCAGTGCGGGCAGAACTCGCGCGGGTAGTGGTGGACCGCCCCGCACCCCTCGGCCCGGCACCGGCGCAGCAGCAGCCGCCCCTCGCCCGCGGCGTCCCAGTACGGCCGGGTGAAGGCGTCCGGCTCCGGCAGATCGCACCGCGCCACCGCCCTCCCGGCGGCGCCTGCCGCTCCGGCCGGGTTCCCCGTACGTCCCGCACTCATCCGCACACCCCCAGCGCGCACCGCTGTTCCCGTCCGGCGATCCCCTGACGGCATCCCCTACGGGTCTTCCGACGGTACGTCAGTTCAGCGGATGGGCGGCCGGTGCGCAAGAGGCCGAGGCCGGCCCGGCCGGAGCACCCTCGGGACCGGCCCGGCCGGAGCGCCCTCGGGTCCACCCCGTGAAGCTTTACCGTGCAGCCCCATTCCTGACATGCCGTCAGTTCAGTAATCTGACTAGGCGTCAGGTATCGCCACGTACGGAGCGGGAGCGGTGCAGTGCAATGCGCGGCGCGCGGCGTGCGGCATGCGTGGTGCAGCGCAAGCCGACAGGTGCGCCGCATCGCACGCGGTGCAGTGTGCGGTGCGGCGCACAGTGCAGTCAACGAGAGCCGTCACACAGGAGCGGGCGTCTGCGATGCTTGGATCGACTCACGGCACCCTCACCACGCACTCCCGGCCGGCCCGCGTCGTGGCCTGCGGGGAGCAACCCCCACACACCGTCCACAGCATGACCGACCCGCGTGGCGACGCCGGGCGGCTCGGCGACGGCAGCGGCGACGGCGCCGTCGACCGCGACGTCAGCGGCCGTCCGCTGAGCGCCCCCGTCCCCGACCTGGACCGCTTCTTCCGGCCCGAGTCCGTGGCGGTGATCGGCGCCTCGGACAGCGAAGGCCGCCCCAACACCGGCATCACCCGCCAGCTCATCGCCTGGGCGGAGCGGGTCGGCGCCCGGCTCCACCCCGTCAACCCGGGACGCGCGCAGGTCTTCGGCCGGGCCTGCCACGCCACCGTCGGCGAGCTGCCCGAAGCCGTCGACCTCGCCGTGCTGCTGGTCGGGGAGCCGCTGCCGGTCATCGAGCAACTCGCCGAGGCCAAGGTGAAGTTCGCGGTCGCCTTCGCCTCCGGATTCGCCGAGACCGGTGCGGACGGGGCCGCCGCCCAGGCCCGGCTCGCCGAGGCCGTCGAACGCTCCGGCCTGCGGCTCCTCGGGCCCAACACCAACCTCAACGCCTTCGAGAAGTTCCGCGACGATCTGGACGGTCCGGCCATCGCGCTGATCACGCAGTCAGGCCACCAGGGCCGGCCCGTCTTCACCCTCCAGGAACTGGGCATCCGCCTCTCGCACTGGGCCCCGACCGGCAACGAGGCCGATCTGGAGACCGCCGACTTCCTCTCCTACTTCGCCACCCGTCCCGAGGTCGGGGCGATCGCCGCGTATGTGGAAGGGCTCAAGGACGGGCGCAGCTTTCTGCTCGCCGCCGACCGCGCCGCCCGCAACAAGGTGCCGGTGGTCGTCGTCAAGGTCGGCCGCACCGAGACCGGCGCCCGGACGGCCGCCTCGCACACCGGCAAACTCACCGGCGCGGACGAGGTGGTGGACGCCGCGATGCGCCAGTTCGGTGTGATCCGGGTGGACGGGCTCGACGAACTCCAGGACACCGCGGCGCTGCTGGCCCGCGCCAGGAAGCCCACCGCCGAGGGCATCGCCGTCTGTTCGATCTCCGGCGGCACCGGCGCCCACTTCTCCGATCTGGCGACCGCGGCGGGCCTGCGGCTGCCCACCCTGTCCGACGCCAAGCAGGCCGAACTCCACCAGTGGATACCGGACTACCTCAACGTCGCCAACCCGATCGACAACGGCGGCCACCCGGTCGGCGACTGGCGCGGGCGCAAGATCCTCGACGCGATCCTCGCCGACCCGTCCGTGGGCGTGCTCATCTGCCCGATCACCGGCCCCTTCCCGCCGATGAGCGACAGGCTGGCGCAGGACCTGGTGGACGCGGCGGAGCAGACGGACAAGCCGGTGTGCGTGGTCTGGGGCTCGCCGGTCGGCACCGAGGACGCCTATCGCCGCACCCTCCTCGGCTCCTCGCGCGTGGCGACCTTCCGCACCTTCGCCAACTGCATCACCGCCGTCCGCGCCTACCTCGACCACCACCGCTTCGCCGCCGGCTACCGCTCGCCCTTCGACGAGGCGCCGCGGGTGCTGTCCCCCTCCTTCCGCAAGGCGCAGGCGCTGATGCGGCCGGGCGAGCAGCTGAGCGAGCACGCGGCGAAGCAGCTGCTGCGCGCCTACGGCATCCGCGTGCCGCGCGAACAGCTGGTGACCAGCGCGGCGGCGGCGGTACGGGCGGCGAGCCTGGTCGGCTATCCGGTGGTCATGAAGGGCTCCGGCCCGCAACTGGCCCACAAGACCGAACTGGGCCTGGTCAAGGTCGGTTTGACCTCGGCCAGCCAGGTCAGGGACGCCTATCGCGAGCTGACCGAGATCGCCCGCTACGAAGGCGTGCCGCTGGACGGCGTGCTGGTCTGCCAGATGGTCGAGCGGGGCGTCGAGATGGTCGTCGGCGTCACCCACGACACGCTCTTCGGGCCGACCGTTTCCGTCGGCCTGGGCGGGGTGCTGGTCGAAGTCCTGCGGGACATCGCGGTGGGCGTACCGCCCTTCGGCGAGGACCGGGCCCGCGCGATGCTCGGCGAACTCCGCGGCCATGCGCTCCTGGAGGGCGTACGCGGCGCGCCGCCCGCGGATGTCGACGCGCTGGTCGAGGTCGTCCTCAGGGTGGAGCGGATGGCCCTGGAACTCGGCGGCGAGCTGGCGGAGTTGGACATCAATCCGCTGGTCGTGCTGCCCCGCGGCCAGGGTGCGGTGGCGCTGGACGCACTGGCCGTGTGCCATTGACCGTGGCGCGTCCCCGCCAAGTCCCCGGCCCCCGACGCCCTTTCCCCGTCCCTTCCTCTGGAGCCGCTCCCCCATGACCTCCGCACCGTCCCCCCGCGCCGCATCCCCCGCCGGCGAGAGCCCGGCGCCTGCCGCCGGCCCTGCCGATCCCGTCGATTCCTTGATACTCCACGCCACTGACAACGGCGTCTCGTGGCTCACCCTCAACCGCCCGGACGCCATGAACGCCCTCACCTGGGACCAGCGCGAACGCCTCATCGGCCGGCTCGCCGACGCCTCCGCCGACCCGGACGTACGGGCCGTGGTGATCACCGCGACCGGCAAGGGGTTCTGCGCGGGCGCCGATCTGCGCGGCTCGCCGCCGGCGGGCGGGGCGGACGGCGGCGACCGGGTGCCCGGCGATGTCGCGCGGATGATCCGGAACGGCGCCCAGCGGTTCATCGCGGCCGTACTGGACTGCGAGAAGCCGGTGATCGCCGCCGTCAACGGGACCGCCGCCGGGATCGGCGCGCATCTCGCGTTCGCCTGCGATCTGGTGCTGGCCGCCGAATCGGCGCGGTTCATCGAGGTGTTCGCGCGCCGCGGGCTGGTCCCGGACGGCGGCGGCGCCTATCTGCTGCCGCGGCTCATCGGCCCGCAGCGCGCCAAGGAGCTGATGTTCTTCGGCGACGCCGTACCGGCCGCCGAGGCCGCGCGCCTGGGCCTGGTCAACCGGGTCGTCCCCGACGGCGAGTTGGCGAAGACCGCCCGGGAGTGGGCCGAGCGCCTGGCCGCCGGCCCCACCCGCGCCCTCGCCCTCACCAAAGCGCTGGTCAACGCCTCCCTGGACACCGACCGCGGCACTGCCTTCGCCGCCGAGGCCACCGCCCAGGAGATCACCATGACGACGGCGGACGCACAGGAGGGCGTCGCCTCTTTCGTGGAGCGCCGCCCTCCCACCTACCGGGGGCGCTGACCGCGTCCCACCGCCTGCGGGGGGGCGCAGGCCGCTCACCGCGCCCCCGCCGGGCACTCGGGCACCTCCCGCGTATTACGGGTCCGCACCCCCGGCAGCCATCCCGACACCCCGTCCCCGCCGGTGACCCGGTACCAGCGGGTGGAGGTGACCCCCTCCTCGTCCCGCAGCAGCTGCCCGTCCGAGGCCACGCAGCGCACCCACAGGACCTCCCCGTGCCAGACCCGCCCGGCGAGGTTCCCGCGCGCCGCATAGGCGGTGTGCGGGTCCTTGGCCAGCCGCAGCGCACACTCCATGGTCCGGCTCGTACGGCACGCCTCCTCGCTGTTGTAGACCGTGACCGGCACCGTCCCGGGCGGGCCGGCCGGCCGGATGTCCACCGGCCCCGGCCGCACCAGCCACCACACGCCCAGCGCCACCGCCGCCACCGCGGCGGCCACGGCCAGCGCGACGGCGAAGGGGCGCCGCAGCGCCCACGCGCCCGCCGGTTGCCGCCCCGCGCCCGGCTGCTCCCGGATCCGGTCCCACAATCCGGCCGGCGTCCCGATCTGCTCGTCGGCGAGCCGCAGTCGCGCCCGCAGCAGCGCCGCGGCCTCCTCGTCCGCGCCGCCGTACCGTGGCCCCGCGTCCACCGTGCCGCTCACCTCCCGGCCTGCCCGTGCTCCGATTCGACGAGGTACGCGCGCAGCCTGTCCAGGGCCCGCGCCCGGTGCCGGGCCGCGGTGCCGCGATGCACCTTCATGATCTTCGCGGCCTGGTCGATCGTGTACCCGTCCAGATCGACCAGGATCACGATCCCCGCCTGCCGGTGCGACAGCCGCCCCAGCAGCCGCACCGCCTCCAGCTCCGCATGCCGCCGCGCCACCCCGCCGTCCCATCCGCCGTACCCGCCACCGCCCACTCCCGCGTCCTCGGCCCCTTCCACTCCCGCCACCTCGTCGACCAGCACCTGCCGGCGGTCCTTGCGGTACGCGTCCCGGGCGACGCTGAGCACGGCGGTGAAGGCGTAGGCGTACGGCTCCGGGTGCGCGAGGAAGCGCTGCGGCCGGGCGGCCAGCTTCAGAT
The DNA here is from genome assembly GCF_014648695.1 of Streptomyces albospinus. Lineage (GTDB taxonomy): Bacteria > Actinomycetota > Actinomycetes > Streptomycetales > Streptomycetaceae > Streptomyces > Streptomyces albospinus. Next base: position 39,665 of record NZ_BMRP01000031.1, on the reverse strand, counting down.
ACGCCTCGTGCACCACGTCCTCGGCGGACTGCCGCGATCCGGCCAGCATCACCGCCCGCCGGTAGAGCCGGGGCAGCAGGCCGCAGAAGACCTCGTCGAAGGTGGGCGATACGGATGACGCGGCGGACATGGATGCCGGCGGTGTCACATCGGCCATGTACCGGAACACTCCCCCGTGCTTGGCTACGGCGCGACCGAGGTGGACGTACCCGTGCGCTCGGCGCGCAATCAGGAGCGCCCCTCGCGCTCCCCCGAATACCCCTGATCCGCCCCCGGAGTTCCCCCCAAACCACCCTTCAGGGTGGCGCCCGCCCTTCCCATCTGACGCAGCATCAGATTCAATGCAGGCATGATGGGACACGCCGGAATGGCGGCCACCGCAGTGCGCTACCTCCGCTCCGTGGGCGCACCGACCAAGGCCGCTCCCCCGGCCGCACAGGACCCCGCCGCACTCCCCCGCCCCGCCCTCCGCGCCGTGCGGGAGGACGAACGCGCCCCCCTGGACCCGGCCGAATTCCGCGCCGTCCTGGGCCACTTCGCGAGCGGCGTCACGATCATCACGGCCCCGGCGACCCCGGACGCGGCGGGCCCGGCCGGCTTCGCCTGCCAGTCCTTCGCCTCCCTCTCCCTGGACCCGCCCCTGGTGGCCTTCATGGTCGCCCGCACCTCGACGACCTGGCCGCGGATCGCCCGCGCCGGCGTCTTCTGCGTCAACATCCTCGGCGCCGGACAGGGCGCCCTCTGCCGCGCCTTCGCGGTCAGCGGCGCCGACAAGTTCGCCGGCGTCGGCCACACCCCGGCCCCCGCCACCGGCGCACCCCGCCTCGCGGACGTCCCCGCCTGGATCGACTGCACCATCCACGCCGTCCACACCGGCGGCGACCACCTCATCGTCGTGGGCCGCGTCGACGCCCTCGGCACCGACCCGGCTGCCGCCGAACGCGGCCCCCTCCTCTTCCACCGGGGGGCGTTCGGGCGGTTCGACGGCTGACGGAGCCCCCGGCCGGGGCACTTTCCCGAAAGAAGCCCCGATACGGAGGTTTTCGGCCCATTCACGGTGATTGGTTGCACGGCGGCGGGGATCCACGAAGGATCATGTGCATGGTTGCTGATCCTGGCCCGCCCCGGGGAGACGACCCCCCGCCCGCCGTCCCGGCCCCGTCCTCCGGCGATCCGTTCCCGGCCGCGGTGCTGTCCCTGACGGTGACCATCGGCATGACCGACGCCATCAGCTTCCTCGGCCTGGGCGAGGTCTTCGTCGGCATGATGACCGGCAACGTCGTGGCGTTCGGCTTCGCACTCGGCGGCGCACCGGACCTCGCCCGGCTCACCCCGCTGCTGGCCCTGACCGGTTTCCTGTCCGGCGTCGCCGCCACCGCGACCGCCCTGCGCAGGGCGGCCTCCCCCGCCTCCCGCCACTGGTTCTGCACGGCCATGGCCGTCGAGGCCCTGCTCCTCCTGGCCGCCGCGGTCATCTCGTTCCGGCACCCCGGCGGCCACGGTCACCACGCGCTGGTGGCCCTGCTGTCCCTGACGATGGGCATCCGCTGCGCCGCCGTCCGCAGCCTCGCGATACCGGAGCTGCTCACCACCTTCGCCCTGACCGGCGCGTTGATCTCCCTTGTCCACGGCGCCTGCACCGGCACCGGCTCGCACACCCCGCGCCGCCTCGGCCTCATCGGCAGCACCGCGCTCGGCGCCGTCATCGGGGCGACCGCCCTCACCCAACTCGGACGCAGCTGGGCCCTGCTGGTGACCTCCTTCACCGTCGCTGCCCTCACCGTCGCCCTCCGCTGCCACCCCGCATCACAGCGCCGCTGAGCCGCCCGGCGCTACGCCGTCGCCCGCCTCTTCCCCCGGACCACCACCGCCGTCAGCGCCGCCACCGCGCACAGTGCACCGGAGGCGTACCGGACCGGGTCGTAGGTGCCGAAGGCGTCGCGGGCGAGGCCGCCCAAGTAGGCGACGAGGGCGGCGCCCACCCGGTGGGCGCCGAGGACCCAGCCGAAGACGATGGCGCTGTCTGCTCCGTAGTGCTCGCGGCAGAGGGCGATGGTCGGGGGAACGGTGGCGACCCAGTCGAGGCCGTAGGGGCGGGCAGGCGAGGAAGGCCCTGCCCCTGCCTTCCCTCCGCCGTCGACAGGCTGGCCGGGCGGCCGGGGCGCTGCGGGAGCCTCCTCGGCGGGCCCGCGCAGCGGCAGATCAGGCGGTGTCTGGGGCACCCCGACAGCTTCGGGGAAGCGGTCGCACCGAACGAGTGGCCGGAGGGCCAGGGTTCGCAAGGTTCGGGCCGGCCCTCCGGCCGGCGGCTCACCCCCCGGGCCGGCCCTCCGGCCGGCCGCTCACTCCCGGTCCCGCCCGAACACCAGCACCCCCCGCGCCACCCGCCCGTGGTGCGCGTCGTCCGCCGCCTTGGCGAAGTCCTCCACCGCGTACGTGCGGGTCACCAACTCGTCCAGCAGCAGCCGCCCTTCGCGGTAGAGCCGGGCGTACAGGGCGATGTCCCGCTGCGGGCGGGAGGATCCGTAGCGGCAGCCCAGGATCGACTTGTCCAGGTACATCGACGAGACGAGGAAGGACGCCTCGGCGGTGGCCGGCGGAACGCCCAGCAGCACCGCCTGCCCGTGCCGGTCCAGCAGGTCGATCGCCTGCCGGATCAGCCGCGTACTGCCCACGCACTCGAAGGCGTGGTCGGCGCCGGTCGGCAGGATCGTCTTCACCGCCTTCACGGTGTCCGGGACGGCCGACGCGTCGACGAAGTGCGTCGCCCCGAACTGCCGCGCCACCGCCTCCTTCGCCGGATTGGCGTCCACCGCCACGATCACCGACGCGCCCGCGATCCGCGCGCCCTGGAGCACGTTGAGGCCGATACCGCCGGTCCCGATGACCACCACGGAGTCCCCGCGGTCCACCTTCGCCCGGTTGAGCACCGCGCCGACCCCGGTCAGCACCCCGCACCCGATCAGCGCCGCGGACGTCAGCGGAATGTCCCGGGCGATCTTCACCGCCTGCACCGCCTTGACGACGGTGCGCTCCGCGAACGCCGAGTTCGACGCGAAGTTGAACAGCCGCGCCTCTCCCCGCCGGAACGGCTTCCCGGGCATCCCGATCGCCTTGCGGCACATCGTCGGCCGCCCCCGGTCGCACTCCGCGCACGCCCCGCAGTTCGCCAGCGTCGACAGCGCCACATGGTCACCGGGCACGACATGGTCCACACCCGCCCCCACGGCCTCGACCACCCCGGCCCCCTCGTGCCCCAGCACCACCGGCACCGGGAACGGAATGGTCCCGTCGATCACCGACAGATCGCTGTGGCACAGCCCCGCGGCCCGGATCCCCACCAGCACCTCGCCCGGCCCCGGATCCCGCACCTCCAGATCGTCCACGACCCGGGGCTGCTCACCGTCGAATATGACGCCCTTCATCTGCACCGCTCCGCTCTCGGCAGGCCGAGCACCCGCTCGGCGATGATGTTGCGCTGGATCTCGTCCGAGCCGCCGTAGATCGTGTCGGCCCGGGTGAACAGGAACAGCCGTTGCAGCGCGTCGAGTTCGTACGGCGCCGCCGCGGACCAGTCCGCCGGCCCCACCACGGCCGCCGCCCCGCGGACCCGCATCGCCAGCTCCCCCAGCCGCTGATGCCAGCCGCCCCACAGCAGCTTCGCCACGCTCGGCGCCCCCGCGTCATCACCTGCCCCCAGGGTCCGCAGCGCATTCCACCGCATGACCTTCAACTCGCCCCACTGCCTTACGAGTTGTTCCCGCAACACGGGATCGCGCACCGCCCCGCTCCGCAGCGCCGCCCCGACCACCACGCCCAGCTCCGCGGCGAAACCGATCTGCTGGACCAGCGTCGACACCCCCCGCTCCAGCGCCAGCAGCCCCATCGCCACCCGCCAGCCCGCGCCCTCCCCGCCCACCACGTGCTCGGCGCGCGCCACCGCCCCGTCGAAGAACACCTCGTTGAACTCCGCCGTCCCCGACATCTGCCGAATCGGCCGCACCTCGATCCGCCCCGGCTGGTCCATCGGCACCAGCAGGAACGACAGCCCCCGGTGCCGCCGCTCCCCTGGATCCGTCCGCGCCAGTACGAAGCACCAGTCGGCCTCCATGGCGAGCGAGGTCCACACCTTCTGCCCGCTGACGCGGTACCCGCCCCCGTCCCGCACCGCCACCGTCCGCAGCCCCGCCAGATCCGACCCCGCCTCCGGCTCGCTGTACCCCTGGCACCACAGCTCCTCGCCCCGCGCCACCGCCGGCAGGAACCGCTTCCGCTGCGCCTGGTCCCCGTACGCGATCAGCGTCGGCGCCAGCAGGTTCTCCCCGATGTGCCCCACCCGCCCCGGCGCCCCGGCCCGCGCGTACTCCTCCGCCCACACCACCTGCTGCGTCAGCGACCCCGCCCGGTTCCCGTACGCGCCCTGCCGCCGGTCCCACCCGAGCCCGATCCACCCGCCGCTCCCCAACTCCCGCTCCCAGGCCCGCCGCACACCACACCCCACATGCTCACTCCCGGGCCCACCCCGCCCCCGCAAGGCGGCGAACTCCCCTACGAGGTGCCTCTCAAGCCACTCCCGCGCCTCCCCCCGAAACACCTCATCCTCACGACCGATCCCGAACTCCACCCGAGCCCTCCCACTCACACCAGCCCCCCACCCACCGTTTCTCCCCACCACCCACGGGAGGGGACGGGCCGGAGGGGCGGGGTGTCCGGACGTAAAGCGCAGCAGTCCGGACACCCCGCCCCGGAGGCCCGTCACCGCACCCCGACAGCCCCGCGCAGCGGATAAAAACCACCACGGCGGGAAAGCCGAAATCGTGGGAAGCAGGCCAAGCGCCGAGCTACACGTTGGGACGCTCCTTCGCAGCCGCAGCCCTGGCCATCTCCTCCAACTGCGCCAGCATCGGCATCGGATCGACCCCGACCGACCTCGGTACCGCCTCCGCGACGCGCTCCGGCGTCCACCCACCCTCGTCGGCGTAAACGGAGCGCAGCTCCCTCGGTTGCGCCCACACCGCGATCTTCGGCCCGGCCACGGTGTACACCTGGCCGGTGACCCCGTCGGCCCGCGCCCGCTCGCTGAGCAGATAGACCACGAACGCCGCGACGTCCTCCGGTTCGCCGATCTCCTTCAGCTCCATCGGCACATTCGCCGACATCCGCGTCCGGGCGACCGGCGCCACCGCGTTCGCCGTCACCCCGTACTTGTGCAGGCCCAGCGCCGCGCTGCGGACCAGCGAGATGATCCCGCCCTTCGCCGAGGCGTAGTTGGCCTGGGCGACGCTGCCCTGGTGGTTGCCGCTGGTGAAGCCGATCAGGGTGCCGGACTTCTGCCGGCGCATCACCGCCGCGGCGGCCCGGAACACCGTGAACGTGCCCTTCAGATGCGTGGCGACGACCGGGTCCCACTCCTCCTCGGACATGTTGAAGAGCATCCGCTCGCGCAGGATCCCGGCCACGCACACCACACCGTCGAGCCGCCCGTACCGCGCCAGCGCGGTGTCCACGATCCGCTGCCCGCCGGCCATGGTGGAGACGTCGTCGGCGACGGCCGTGGCGCTGCCGCCGGCCGCCTCGATCTCCTTGACCACCGCCGCCGCGACCTCGCTGCTCGGTTCGCCGCCCCCGATCGAGACGCCGTAGTCGTTGACGATCACCTTCGCACCCTCGGCGGCGGCGGCCAGGGCGACGGCCCGCCCGATGCCGCGGCCCGCCCCCGTGACGGCGACCACCCTGCCGGCCAAGAAGTTCCCCATGCCGCGACCCTTCCCACGGTTTCTGACGGACCGTTAGATTTTTGAGCAGTCGCGGTACGAACACAAGCCCCCGGACCGAAGCCGCCCCCGCCACCCGTCCCGTCCGAGCCACCCGGCCACCCCGGCCACCCGAGCCGCCAAGGAGGCGCCGTGTCACTGCCGCAGGAGTTCCACGACATCGCCAACCGCGTGAACAACTGGGGGCGTTGGGGCGCCGACGACGAGATCGGCACGCTGAACCTGATCACCGCGGACGTGGTGCGCGCCGCTGCCGCGACCGTACGCAGCGGGCTGCGCATCCCCCTCGCACTGCCGCTCCGGCAGGACGGTGTGCAGACCGGCGTGATCCCCGGCCGGGTCAATCCGCTGCACACCATGGTCGCCATCAACCAGGAGATCTTCGGCCCCGGTACGGTCGCCACCTCCGACGACACCGTCACCATGGGCCTCCAGGCCGCCACCCACTGGGACGGCCTCCCCCACGTCTCGCACTCCGGGCGGCTCTACAACAACCGCCCCGCCGGCTCCGTCACGGCGCACCGCGGCGCCACCGCCCTCGGCATCGAGAAGGCCACGCCGATCGTCTCGCGGGGGGTACTACTGGACGTGGCCCGCGCGCACGGCTGCGACCGGCTGGCGGGCGGGCACGCCGTCACTCCGGAGGACCTGGAGGCCGCCGAGGAGCTGGCCGGGACCGCGGTCCGGTCCGGCGACATCGTGCTGATCCGGACCGGGCAGCTCCGGCACTACCTCGCCGGCGACCGGGAGGCGTACGCGTTCCCGTCCCCGGGCCTCTCGCTCCGCACCCCGGAGTGGTTCCACGCCCGCGATGTCGCGGCGGTCGCCAACGACACCCTCACCTTCGAGATCTTCCCGCCGGAGATCGAGCACCTGTGGATGCCGGTGCACGCCCTCCACCTGGTCGAGATGGGCATGCTCCAGGGCCAGAACTGGAATCTGGAGGAACTGTCGAAGACCTGCGCCGCGGAGGGCCGCTACGCCTTCCTGCTGTCGGCGATGGCCGAACCGTTCGTCGGCGGCTCCGGCGCCCCGGTCGCGCCGGTCGCGGTGCTGTGAGCCTGCCCGGCCGGGTGGCGGTGCGCTCATGCGCGCCCCGAGCACGGCACCGCGAACCGCCACCCTTCCCCGGCTACCGCTGGGGCCCCCACCACGCCACGACCCGCACTCGCCAAGGCCCCGGACCGGGATTCCGCCATGGCGGCACCCCGACTCCCCTTCCACGGCCTCGGCGTCCCCTCGCCGCGAATCGCTCCCCCAAGAGTGATCACCAGCGCACGCCACGTCAACACCTGGTCTGGACTAATTCCGCCGCAGATTCCGCAGTTGCGGGCAATATGCCCGATTCGTTGCGATTTGCCGCAACTCTCTACGGCTGCTTCGCGACTGCCGTGCGGTGCGCGGAACGTCACTGCCGTGCGGGCGTCGCTCTCGCGTCAGGCGCGGTGCGTCGCGGCGCAATGAGGGTCGTACGCCCCCAGGTCCGCCCCCGCCGCCATCAGCAGCGGCTGCCCGCGGTCCACCTCGCACCAGATCCGCTTGCCGGCGCCCTCGTGCTGCCAGCCCCAGCGGTCCGCCAGACCGTCGACCAGCTCCAGGCCACGGCCGTTGGTGTCCTCGCCGTCCGCGTGCCGCTGGCGCGGCGGGCGGGCGCTGGCGTCCACCACTTCGACCCGTACGGTGCCCACCACGGCTCCCGAGCCGGAGAAACACATCCGCAGCCGGGCCGCCGTGCCGGTATGCACCACGGCGTTGGTGACCAGCTCGGAGATCAGCAGGATCAGCGTCTCGGCGAGCGGTTCGTCCGCCCCTATGCCCGATCCCGCGAGCCTCGACCGGGCCCACCGCCGGGCCCGCCCCACCTCCGCGGGGTCGGGCCGCACTTCCAACTGCACCTGAAGCACCTGCACCGCTCACACCATCCGAACCGGCGGAAACATCGCCTCGCGCCTCCACGGAGTCACGATGCGTGACTCCGGCGAAGCACAGCATGGTTGACGTTCAGTCACCGCAACAACCGCTTCGGGCATATTCCAGCGCAAGGGAGTATGCGTGCGGCATACTGTGCGACGCACATTGCGGGGAGTCGAACATGGGGGGCCATCGGGGACTTGCCCGAGGCGAGCGGCGCGCAGTCCGTAGCCCGGAGCCGCCCTTCCGGCGGCACCGCGACCCCTGCGCCTCAGGACCACTCGCACCCAACGGAGAGTACCCGAGCAGGGCCCCGACTCCCGCGTGTGACGAGTCACGCCTAGGACACAACCCGATATCGACCCTCCGTGACCGCTTATGCGTGCCGAGTCCGACATTCCGCACACGAGTTGCCAGAGTCTGACATCGTCCGTCACCCCGGCAGCGCGTCGGCCAGCGCTTCCTCCGCCTCCCGGGCGGTGCCCCAGCATTCGGCCCGCAGCCAGGCCCGCTTGAGATGCAGATGGACATCGGCCTCCCAGGTGAAGCCCATCCCGCCGTGGACCTGGACGCAGTCCCGGGCGTTGCGCACCGCGGCCTCGTCGGCGAGCAGCTTGGCGCCCGCGACATCGAGGGCGTCGTCCGTCACCGCCGCCGCGTACACCGCGCTCCGGGCGAGCTCGGCGCGTACCAGCATCTGCGCGCACAGGTGCTTGACCGCCTGGAAGGAGCCGATGGGCGCGCCGAACTGCTCGCGCCGCCGGGCATGGGCGACCGCCATCTCGACAGTGCGGGCGGCGCTGCCCAGCTGCTGGGCGGCGGTCAGCAGGGCCGCCTCCCGGCGCAGGCGGGGCACGTCCAGGGCGAGCGGGGTGGAGCGCGACCGGCCGGTGACGCGGGCGAGCGGCGTCAGCGGGTCCACGGAGGCGAAGGGGGCGCAGGTGACATCGGCGGCTGCGCTCCGGTACGCCTCGCCGGTGCGCCCCCGTGCGCCCCGTGTGCCCTCCCCCAGGAACACCACCTCGTCGCAGCCGGCCGGGTGCTCCCACAGCACCGGATCGGCCGCGGCGTCGCACAGCCCGGCGATCCGCTCGCCGGCCGCCACGCCGTCCACCACCCCGGCCAGCAGCTGCCCGGCCACCAGCGGTCCCGGCAGCAGCGCCCGGCCGGCCTCCTCGAAGACCAGGACGGCCTCCGGCAGCCCCAGGCCGACGCCGCCCGCCGCCTCCGGGAGCCGCAGCGCGAAGAACCCGGCGTCGCCCAGCTCGCGCCACAGCGCGCGGTCGAGTGCCGGGTCGTCGACCTCCCCCGAGCTCTCAACTCCTCCCCCACTCTCAGCTTCTCCCCCACTCTCAACTTCTCCCCCACTCTCAACTTCTCCCCCACTCTCAACTTCGTTCGAGCGGGGGGACCCCCATGAGCGGGGGGACCCCCATGAGCGGGGGGACCCCCATGAGCAGGGGAGACCCCTACCCCGCAGCCGGTCCCGGTCGTGGCGCCCGACCAGCAGCTCGCGGGTGCCGTCCCGCAACGCCCGTTGGTCGTCGGTGAGTTGGAAGTGCACCGGCCCGGTCACCGCCCCTTCGGCAGGCCGAGGATCCGCTCGGCGACGATGTTCTGCTGGATCTGGGAGGTGCCCGCGGCGATGGTGTACGAGAGGGCGGAGAGGCGGTCGGCGACCCACTCCCGGTCGGCGTCCAGCGATTCCGCGCCCAGCACCTCCGCCGCCGCGTCGTAGAGCTCCTGGCGGGCGTGCGAATAGCGCAGCTTGAAGACCGAGCCGCCGCTGCCGGGGACGCCGCCGATGCTCTGTGCTTCGCTGACGTTCCACTGGGTCAGCCGCCACAGTGCCGCGAACTCCGCGTGCAGCCTGCCCAGCCGGCGGCGGAGCACCGCATCGTCCCAGCGGCCGTTCGCACGAGCCGTACGGGCAAGCGCACCGAGCACCCGGCGGCAGGCCACCACCTCGCCGACGAACGCGGTGCCGCGCTCGAAGGACAACGTCACCATCGTCACCCGCCAGCCGTCGTGCTCCGCGCCGACGCGGTGCGCGGCCGGCACCCGCACCTCGTCGAGGAACACCTCGGCGAACTCGGCCGACCCGGCGAGCGTCCGCAGCGGCCGTACGGTCACCCCGGGGGCGTCCATCGGCATCGCCAGCCAGCTGATGCCGCGGTGCCGGGGGGCCTCGGGGTCGGTGCGGACGAGCAGTTCGCACCAGTCGGCGACCTCGGCGTGCGAGGTCCAGATCTTGCTGCCGGAGACCACATAGTCGTCGCCGTCCCGTACGGCCTTCGTACGGAGCGAGGCGAGGTCGGAGCCGGCGTCCGGTTCGCTGAAGCCCTGGCACCAGATCTCGTCGCCGCGCAGGATGGGCGGCAGCCAGCGGGCGCGCTGCGCGGCGGAGCCCTCCGCGGCGATGGTGGGGCCGGCGTGCAGCAGGCCGACGAAGTTCGCGCCGACGTACGGGGCGCCGGCCTTCTCGGACTCCTCCAGATAGATCAAGTGCTGGGTGGGCGTGGCACCTTGGCCCCCGGCGTCGACGGGCCAGTGCAGTCCGGCGTACCCGGCGTCGTACAGCATCCGCTGCCACGCCGCGTCATACGCCCGCCGGCCGGGCCAGTCGGCCGCGGCCGGCTTCGGCGGCACCTTCGGCAGCACCTCGGCGAGCCACTCCCGCAGCCGCGCCCGGAAGGCTTCCTCCTCCTCGGTGTACGTGAGGTCCACTAGCGGTCCCGGCGGTTCTTCGGGGGCCGGGCCGTGCGGCGGTGCGCGAGCCCGCTCGGGCGGTCGTCGGCGCTGGCGGTGCGCGGTGGCTCCATCGGGCTCCCCTGTTCCCCTCGCCCCGCGTCCGGTCGTCCCGGCGCGGTCCCGGTCGGCGGCATCCATATCTGATGTACCGTCAGAAAGAGCCTAGCCGGGGCCCTCTGGACCGGCAAGGTGCCGACCCTTAACCCCGGATAGGAATCTGACGTTGCGCCAGAAAGACCTCTGGCCGGCCGCCGGAGGGACGGCAGCAGCCGACGGGAGAGCCGCATGACCGGCAGCACCCTCTGGGACCTGGTCGCCTGGCGGGCCGCCCGCACGCCCGACGCCGCCGCGCTCATCCAGGGCGCCCCCTCGGCCCGGCACGAGCGCCGGATCACCTTCGGCGGGCTGCACCGGCGCGCGGAACGGGTCGCCGCCGGACTGTACGAGCGGGCTCGCTCGCCGCCTACCGGCGCCACCGGGTCACCGTCGCCGGCGGCTCCACCGCCTGCTACACCCTCTTCCTCGCCGAACAGCGCAAACTCCCGCCGGGACAGCGGCTGTTGCCGTCCCTGCGGCTGCTGGCCGGGGGCGGCGCCCCCAAGCCGCCCGAGCTGTACCACGAGTTCGTCGCCGAGCTGGGCTGTCAGCTGACCCACGGATACGCGCTGACCGAGGCGCCGATGGTCACCATGGGCGACCCCTGCGACAGCCCCGAACTGCTCGCCGGTACCGACGGCCGGCCGCCCGCCGGCATGGAGATCCGTATCGCGCCCGACAGCGGGGAGATCCTGCTGCGCGGGCCGTCCGTCTTCCGCGGCTATCTCGACGAGCCGGCCCCTCCCCCGTGCCTCCCGGCTGCTCTCGCAGGGCCTGGCGCCGCACAAACTGCCCGAGCAGCTGGAGGTGCTGCCCGCCCTGCCGCGCGGCGCGACGCTGCGCAAGGTGCTCAAGCAGGGCTGCGGGAGCGGTTCGGGGGCGAAGGGGGCGGCGGGGGCGAAGACGGCGACGGGGGCGGCGGGGGCGGCGGGGGCGGCGGGGTCTGAGTGCGCGATGACGGCCGGCGAACGCCAACCAGCCCTACGCCCCGGCTAGTTGGGGCGGTATGCGCTGCTCGCCTGCTCGTACAGCTTGTCCACCTCGCCGCGGCCGGCGTCCGGGCCGATGACCATGACGATGTGGTAGCGGCCGTTGTGGATCATCGCGAGGTTGCGGACGTAGACCTGGCGGCCACTGCTGTCCCGCCAGGTGAAGGTGCCCTCGGCCATCGCCGTCTGCCCCACGTCGATGCGCCGCAGCCCGGACGACGAGGACCAGCCGGAAGACCGGTAGGGCGCCAGCTCGGCCTCCTTGTCCTGCTGATACGCCATCGGGTCCGCGCCGGCCTGCGCCGTCGTGTCCCGGCCGGGCACGACCACCAGCTCGAAGTCGCCGCCCGTATAGCGCACCTGGCTGCGATCGGTCTCGGCACGGCGCTGCCAGCCCTTGGGGACCGCGACCTGGAACCCCATGGGGTCCGTCCGCAGCTCGTAGCCCGGCGCGAGATTCCCGGGCGCGGTGGTCTGCGGCTCGCCGGTCCCCGGGGAGGCGCTGCCGCCGGTCCCGCCGCCGTCCCGCCCGGCCGAAGGGGTGGGGCTGCCGCCGGGCGCCGCGCCCGAGGAGCCGCTGAGGTCCGCGCCGGACGGGCCGCCCGCCGATGCCGCGCCGGACTTCGGCAGGAACACCATGGCGTACGCGATCCCGCCGACCATCAGGAGCAGGATCACCGTCAGCAGCACCCGGCCCAGGCTTCGCGGCGCCCGCCCCGGCCGCGCCCGCTGCGGCGCGCGCCCGAGCCCGACATGGCCCAGCAGCTCCTGCGCCTCGTACGGATCGCCGGACGGGCGGCTCGCGGACCGGGGCGGCCGGGCGGGCCGGGCGGCCTTGGGGCGCCGCAGCGGCTTGGGCTGCTCGGGGATCCGCGCCGGACGCGACGGCTGCGCCCGGCCGACCGGCGCGGGCCGCCCGTCGGCCCCCGGGCGCGGCTGCTCGCCGCGGGCCCGGACCTTCTTCTGCCGCCCCCTGCGGACCAGTTCGCCGCGGCGCCGGACGATCGGCAGCCGGCGCGGATCGGCGCCCTGCTCCAGCGCGGGCAGCGTCACCAGCCGGCTGCCCAGATCCGGCTCCGGCGCCGTACGGATCAGCGCCCGCAGCCGGGCGCGCAGCTCCTCGAACTCCGGGCGGGCGGCCGGGTCCTGGCACAGCAGCGCCTCGACGACCGGGCGCAGCGCCCCGCACTCCGCGGCACCGGCGGGCGGCTGCGCCCCCACCAGCCGCACCAGCTCGGCGGCGCTCTCCTCGGGGAACGGGGGATGCCCCTGCACGCTGCGGAACAGCAGCGCGCCGACCGCCCACAGATCCGCGGCCGGACCCGCCTCCGGAGCCGGCGCCGCGCCCTCGCCGACCGGCCCGGCCTGCTCCGGCGCCCAGCGCTCGGTGACCGCCCCGACGACCTGGAGCCGCGCCTGCCGGGCCCGCTCGGCGGCGAGCCCCGTGAGCCCGGTGGGCCTCTCCTCGGGGGCGGGCGCGTCATCGGCGGCGCCCCGCGCCTGCTTGACCAGCGACGTCCGGCCCGGGGACGCGGCACCCGCCGCGGGCCCGTCCCCCGGCCCGGGCACCGGGTCGTACCCACACAGCGCCTCCTGGGCCGCCCCGGCCGCCAGACCGGTCAGGATGGCCCGGCCGTCGTCGCAGACCATGACCGTACGGGCGGTGATGTTGCGGTGGATCCAGCCGTGCGCATGCAGGGCGCGCAGCGCCGTCAGCACATCGGCGGCGATCTCCGCGGCGCGGTGCGGGGACAGCGTCCGCTCGGCGAGCAGCGCGGACAGCGGGCGGGCCGGGAGGCGTTCACCGACGATCCACAGGCTGCCGTCCTGCGCGAAGACGTCGAAGACCTGGTCGAGCAGCGGGTGGTCGGGCAGCTGGGCAGCCGCCGTCGCCGCCTCCAGGACGCGCCGTACGACGGGATCCCGGGGGCTGCGGTCGGCACCGCCCCCGGCTCTCCGGGACCGCGCCCCGCCCCCGTCGGCGAACCCGGACTCCGCGAACCCCGGCCGCCCGCCGTCGGCCCCGACGACCTCGGCGTCCACCACCTCCGGCAGCGGCACCTGACGGACCAGCACCTCCTGGCCGCTGTAGGTGTCGAACGCCCGGGTGTCGGCGAACCGGTCGGCGGGAGGGGCGTCGAGGCCCGCCTCGAAGCCGTCCACGGCACCGCCGCCGTCGCCGCCGGAGCCGTCGCCGGAGGGGCGCACGGGCAGGCGGTAGCGCTCGGCGAGCACTCTCCCCCCTTGCCTGAACGGCATGGGAGGTGCCCCCATCGCGTACTCCTCCACAGCGCCTCCCCGGGGTCCGCGCCGCATTCCCGCGGATCGCGGATACGTACGGCTCTGGACTTCTCACGATACGTGGCAGCGCTGACAGTTGAGCCCGCCGGGCCGCACCGCGCGCCGTGTCCGTCCGCACCGGGCCGGGACCGGCCGCGCCGTCCGGGCGGCCGGCCGTGCGCGATCCGTCCGGGTCAGTCCTTCACCGTGAACGTCCGGAAGGCCGTGTCGCGCAGCTGCCGGCACTCCTTCTCGTCCCAGGCGTCCGCCTTGCAGGTGATCATGATGGCGTAGCCGTGCTGGTCGTCGACCCGGAAGCCGCGGTTGAGCACCCGCACCTCCGTGCCGTTCTGCCGGCGGGTGAACGACCAGTCCGCGACGGTCGGGTAGCCCCGCCAGTCGATGGCCTTGATGCCGATGAGGTGGTAGTCCTCGCTGGAGCCTGCCACGCTCGGCTCCAGGCTGCGCCAGGAGGCCGCCGCGTCCTGGCCGGGCTGGTCGTTGAAGTCGATCTGGACGCGCGGGAAGCCGCCCGAGGCGCTGTATATGGCGCCGGAGTTCTCGCCGGCCGTGGCGGTCTGCCGGAAGCCGTCGGGCATGGCCATACGGAAGTGGAACCCGCCGTTGGCGACCTCGGCGAAACCGGCCGGGACCGCGTCGGCGCCCTTGCCGCTCTTGTCGTCCTTGCCTCCCTTGCCGCCCGTGCCGCCCTTGCCGCTCTTGGTGTCGCCCGGGGTGCCGCCCGGCGCCCCGCCCGACTTGGGCGACCCGGCGGCGTCCGGCTCGTCCGTGCCCGGATCCGTGCCCGCGTCGGCCGACCGCGTGGCCGCCTCGCTCGCGGACGCCCCCTTCCCGCGCGGCCCGGCCGCGTTGTCGCTGCTGCTGTTGTCGCCGCTGCTGCTGAACACCAGGGCGAGCACCGTGCCCAGCACCGCGACGACCACGACGACCGCGATGATCAGGGTGCGGCGCGGGACGACGTCGGTGACCGAAGCACGCGGGGCGGCGGGGCGGTTCCCGTCGTCGTCGGGTCTGGACTCCGGGCGGGCCGCGGCAGCCGCGGCGGCGTTCCGTACGGACTTCAGGGCGGCGCGCATCCGCTCCTTGGTGGCCTCCGAGGCGAATCCCAGGCGGGCCGGCGACCGGTCCGCGCCGGACGCGGCCGGGGCCGTGCGCTCCGGATCCTTCGGCCCGGAACCGGGCCGCTCCGGAGCGCCCTTGCCCCGCTGCCCCGAATCGCCCTTCTTCTCCGCCGCGTTCGGCGTCTTCGCCTTCGTCCCGGCGGACGCGGCAGCGCCGGCCGCGCCGCCGGAGCCACCGGAACCGGTCGCCGCGGCGGTCCCCGCGGCGCCGCCGGACTCCACGGCCGCCGCCGTCCCGGCCGCGGCGCCCGCGGGCTTCCCCTTGGGCTTCCGCGGTATCCGCTGCTTGACCGCGCTCTTCGCCGGCTTGGCGGGCTTCGCGGCGTCGGACCGCTCCGACCGCTCCTTGGGCGCCGTGGGCAGCGCCATCGCCCGGGTGGCGTCCGCCGGGGGCTCCGGCTTGGGCTCCGGGGCGTGGATGACGTCCAGCAGCAGCGCCCGCGCGCCGGCGTCGTCCAGGCGGGCCGCCGGGTCCTTGACCAGCAGGCCGTGGATGACGTCCTCCAGCGGCCCGGCGCTCTTGGGCGGCTGGATCGGCTCGGTCATCACGGCCGTGAGCGTGGCGATCGCCGAGCCCTTGTCGTACGGCGGGACGCCCTCCACGCAGGCGTAGAGCAGCCCGCCCAGGGACCACATGTCGGCCGGCGGGCCCGGCTTCTGGCCGCGGGCCCGCTCCGGGGAGATGTACGAGGGCGCGCCGACGAGCATGCCGGTCGAGGTCACCGAGGGGTCGCCCTCGACCTGGGCGATCCCGAAGTCGGTGAGCACGACCCGGCCGTCGTCCGACATCAGGACGTTGGACGGCTTCACATCGCGGTGCAGGATGCCCTGGCCGTGGGCGGCGCGCAGCACGTCGAGCACGGCGAGGCCGACCTCGGCGGTGCGCCGCGGGGTCAGCGGACCGTCGTCGCGGACCACCTCGGCGAGCGAGCGGCCCTCGACGAGCTCCATCACGATCCACGGCCGGTCGTCCTCGTCGACCACGTCGTAGACCGTCACCGCGCCGTTGTTGCGGATCCTGGCGATCGCCTTGGCCTCGCGCAGCGTGCGGGTGATCAGGCGGCGCTTCTCGTCCTCCTCGACCCCGCCGGGGAAGCGCAGTTCCTTGACCGCGACCGTACGGCCCAGGACCTCGTCTTCGGCCCGCCAGACAGTGCCCATACCGCCCCGGCCGAGAACATCGGCGAGCCGGTACCGGCCGGCGAGCAGCCTGCCCTCCTTGCCGTCCATCTCGACCTCGTCGCCCACTGAATCCCCTCTGCAATCCAGCCGAGTTGGCAGCTTCGATTCTCCATCGACGCCAAACTGGCCCAACTCGGACAACCCACCCTGGCAGAGCCTTCATTCTCCCTCATCCGCGGCCATGCGGAAGGCCCGGGTCGGTGCGGAGCAACGCCGCGCACCCGTCATGATGGCCCCGACGACGGGAGTTCTTTTTGGCAAACCGCCCGCCGCGCCCGGGACCACCGGGAACCCGCCACGCGGCGCCCCGCACGATGCTCCGCACTCTCCTGTGCGCCGCCCAGGCTGCCCAGGCCGCCCTGGCCGCACTGGCCCTGACGGCGTGTACCACGTCAGGCACCGTCTCCGATCCGTCCGCGGAGCCATCCCGGCCGTCGGCCACCACGGTGGCCGCACTGCACCGCCTGGTCGCCGACGGGGCGCCCGGCGCCGCTTCGCTGACCACCCGCAACGGCCGGATCGCCGCCTCGCGGTTCGCCACGGCCGGCGTCGCCGATCTGCGCAGCGGCCGGAAGATGGGCCGCCTGGACCACTTCCGCGCGGGCAGTCTCACCAAAACTCTCGTCGCCACGGTGGTCCTGCAACTCGTCGCGGAGCGGAAACTCGCCCTGGACGACGCCGCGGGCGCGCGGCTGCCGGCCGGAGTGCCGGTCACCGGCGCCGGCGGCCACAGCGATCTGCGGCGGGTAACGATCCACCAGCTGCTGGACCACACGAGTGGTTTGTTCAACTACACCGAGGACCCCCGACTCTCCGAACAACTGTACGGCAAGGACTTCCGCGCCCACCGCTACGACCGCTACCCCCCGGCCGAACTGCTGCGGATCGCCCTCGACCATCCGCCGGTGGCCGCCCCGGGCGCCCGCTACTCCTACTCCAACACCAACTACCTGGTGCTCGGCCTGGTCATCAGGGCGGTCACCGGCCACCCGTACGCCGCCGAGGTCAGCCGCCGCATCCTGAGGCCCGCGGGCCTGCACGACACCTCCTTCCCCGGCGAGCGCGCGGCGCTGCCCGCACCGCACGGCCGCGGCTACTCCCGGATCGGCGACCACCGCGTCGACAGCACCTCGCTCAACCCCAGCCGGGCCGGCGCGGCGGGTGAGATGGTCACCACCCTCGGCGACCTCAACCGGTTCTTCGCCGCGCTCCTCGGAGGCCGGCTCCTGGCGCCGCGCCAGATGGCCGAGTTGCGCAGCGAACGGGCCACCGACGGCGTCTACGGCCTCGGCCTGTACGCCACCCGACTCCCCTGCGGCGTCACCGTCTGGGGCCACAACGGCGACATCAACGGCTCGTACGCACAGAGCGCGGGCACCGCCGACGGCCGGCACGTGGTCAGCTACCGGATCAACACCGACACACCGGCCCGCCCCGCCGACGGCACGGCCGTCCTCACCGCGGAGTTCTGCGCGCCCCGCGCCTGACGGGGCGTCCGGGCCCTACAGCGGCACGATGTCCGGCGCGCCCAGCCGCGCCGCATCCGCCGTCAGATCGTCGGGCTGCCGCTGCGATTCGCGCTCCGCCTCGACCCGCTTCCGGTAGTGCGCGATCTCCTTCTCGATCTGGTCGCTGTCCCAGCCGAGCGCCGGCGCCATCAGTTCGGCGGCCTCGCGGCCGCTGCGGGTGCCCCGGTCGAAGGTCTCGATGGAGATCCGGGTCCGCCGGGTCAGCACGTCGTCGAGGTGCCGGGCGCCCTCGTGCGTGCAGGCGTAGACGACCTCGGCCCGCAGGTAGTCGTCCGCGGCGGCCAGCGGCGCGCCCAGCGAAGGATCGGCCACCACCAGCTCCAGCAGCTCCTCCGTGAGCGACCCGTAGCGGTTCAACAGGTGCTCTATACGGGCCACATGCAGCCCGGTCCGCGCCGCCATCCGGGCCCGCGCGTTCCACAGCGCCTTGTAGCCCTCGGCCCCCACCAGCGGCACGTCCTCCGTGACGCACTCCGCGACCCGGGCGTCCAGCCCGTGCACCGCCTCGTCCACGGCGTCCTTGGCCATCACCCGGTACGTGGTGTACTTGCCGCCCGCGACGACCACCAGGCCCGGCACCGGATGCGCGACGGTGTGCTCCCGCGACAGCTTGCTGGTGGCGTCCGACTCCCCGGCCAGCAACGGCCGCAGCCCGGCGTAGACGCCCTCCACGTCATCCCTCGTCAGCGGCGTCGCGAGCACCGCGTTCACATGCTCCAGCAGATAGTCGATATCGGCGCTGGAGGCCGCCGGGTGGGCCTTGTCCAGATCCCAGTCGGTGTCGGTCGTCCCCACGATCCAGTGCCGCCCCCAGGGGATGACGAACAGCACGCTCTTCTCCGTCCGCAGGATCAGCCCGGTCGTCGAATGGATCCGGTCCTTGGGGACGACCAGGTGGATCCCCTTCGACGCCCGGACGTGGAACTGCCCGCGCTCCCCGATCAGCGCCTGGGTGTCATCGGTCCACACCCCGGTCGCGTTGACGACCTGCCGGGCCCGGACCTCGTGCGTCCCGCCGCCCTCGACGTCCTGCACCCGCGCGCCGACCACCCGCTCGCCCTCGCGCAGAAAACCCACCACCCGCGCCCGGTTGGCGACCTTCGCCCCGTAGGCGGCGGCGGTCCGCACGATGGTCGCCACGTACCGGGCGTCGTCCATCTGCGCGTCGTAGTACTGGAGCGCGCCGACCAGCGCGCCCCTCTTCAGGCAGGGCGCCACCCGCAGCGCCTTACGGTGCGACAGATGGCGGTGGACGGGCAGCCCCCGCCCGTGCCCCGACGAGACCGCCATCCCGTCGTACAGCGCCACCCCGGAGCCGGCGTACCAGCGCTCCCAGCCCTTGTGCTGCAACGGGTAGAGGAACGGGACCGGTTTGACCAGATGCGGCGCCAACCGCTCCAGCAGCAGCCCCCGCTCCTTCAGCGCCTCGCGCACCAGCGCGAAGTCCAGCATCTCCAGGTACCGCAGGCCGCCGTGGATGAGCTTGCTCGACCGGCTGGACGTGCCCGAGGCCCAGTCGCGCGCCTCGACCAGCCCGGTGTCCAGCCCCCGGGTCGCCGCGTCCAGTGCCGTACCGGCGCCGACGACTCCGCCGCCGACCACCAGAACGTCCAGTTCCCGTTCTGCCATTTGGGTGAGTGCCTTGGCACGCTGCGCCGGTCCGAGTGTCGCTGTCTTCACCGCTGCCTCCCGCTGTGATCGGAGCCACACCCCCCGTCCGTCGATTCTGTCGGCGCCCGGTGCCGCAAGCCACCCTCCGCTCACATCGGCAACACCCCGCCACCTCGATCCGCCAATACCCATTCTGGGTCAAATATCCGCTTAGTCTATTTATGCCGCTTTAGTCGCAGATGCGCTGGAACGGCATACGTCATGCGCCTACGCACCCCACCGTCGCCAGGGAAGGACGGCAGCAGCATGCCCGCAGACCTCGCCGTCATCGGACTCGGCGCCCTCGGCCTCCCGCTCGCCCAGGCCGCCACCGCCGCCGGCATCGGCACCATCGGCTACGACCCCGACCCCCGCACCGCCGCGCTCCCCGGCACCGACGGGCCGCTGTCCCCCGCCGAGATCCGCCGGCTGCTGTCCGCCGGCTTCCGCACCACCACCGACCCCACCACCCTCGGCCGGGTCCGTACGGCCGTCATCTGCGCCCCCACCCCGCTCGGCGAGGACCGCGCACTGGACCTGTCCGCGGTCACCGACGCGGCCCGCACCCTGGCCGCGCGGCTGCGCCCGCACACCACGGTCATCCTCGAATCCACCGGCTACCCGGGCACCACGGAGGACGTCGTCCGCCCCCTCCTCGAAGAGGGCTCCGGCCTCACCGCGGGCCGCGACTTCCACCTCGCCTGCTCCCCCGCCCGCCACGACCCCGGCAACCGCATCCACCGCTACGGCAACACCCCCAAGGTCATCGGCGGCCTCACCCCCGCCTGCACCGAGGCCGCCGCCGCCTTCTACGGCCGGCTCACCGACAAGGTCGTCCGCGCCCGCGGCCCCCGCGAGGCCGAGACCGCCAAGCTGCTGGAGACCAACTACCGCCACGTCAACATCGCGCTGATGAACGAGATGGCGGTCTTCTGCCACGACATCGGCGTCGACCTCTGGGACGTCATCCGCTGCGCCGAGACCAAGCCGTTCGGCTTCCAGGCCTTCCGCCCCGGCCCCGGAGTCGGCGGCCACGCCGCCCCCATCGACCCCAACTACCTCTCCTACAAAGGCCGTTCACTGGGCCATCCGCTCCGCATGGTGGAGCTCGCCCAGGAGGTCAACGGCCGGATGCCGCGCTATGTCATCCAGCGCTGCGCCACCCTCCTCAACGAACACGGCAAGTCCGCCCGCGGTGCCCGGGTCCTGCTGCTCGGCGTCACCTACAAGCCCGACATCGGCGACCAGGCCGGCTCCCCGGCCCGCGAGGTCGCCTCCCGCCTGATGGAACTGGGCGCGCACCTCACCTACCACGACCCCTACGTCTACGAGTGGAACGTCCTCGACCGCCCGGTCCCACGCGCCGACTCCCTCTACGAGGCCGCCTGTGCCGCCGACCTGACGGTGCTGCTCCAGCCGCACCGCACGTACGACCTCCAGGGCCTGGCGGTCAAGGCCCAGCTCCTCCTCGACACCCGCGGCGCCACCCCCACCGGAGCCGCCCACCGCCTGTAGCCCCACTTCTCCGGAAAGCCGAAAGCCCGGCCGCGCCAAGGCACAACCGGGCTTCTCACTTCCCCCACCGGGGCGGGGTCCGCGCACCGGCGGGAGGGGGCGGACCGGAGGGGGTGGGTGTTCGGACGTAAAGCGCAGCAGTCCGAACACCCACCCCCGGAGGGCTGCACCCGCAACCCACCACACACCGGGGCCAACCCCGACACCCCCTCCCGCCGAAGGCGGGAAACGGCAACCCGCGCGGCGGGAAAGCCAAAAACGTGGGCGGCTACCGCCGGGGCGCCACCGTGACCTCCACCCGCTGGAACTCCTTCAGCTCGGAGTAGCCGGTGGTCGCCATCGCGCGCCGCAGCGCGCCGAAGAAGTTCATCGACCCGTCCGGCGTCGTCGAGGGACCGCACAGGATCTCCTCGGTCGTACCGACCGCGCCGAGGTCCATCCGCTTGCCGCGCGGCACGTCCTGGTGGACGGCCTCCATGCCCCAGTGGTGGCCGCGGCCGGGCGCGTCCGTCGCACGGGCCAGCGGCGAGCCCATCATCACCGCGTCCGCGCCGCAGGCGATCGCCTTCGGGAGGTCGCCGGAGAAGCCCACGCCGCCGTCCGCGATGACGTGCACATACCGGCCGCCGGACTCGTCCATGTAGTCCCGGCGCGCCGCCGCGACATCGGCCACCGCGGTCGCCATCGGCACCTGGATGCCCAGGACGTTGCGGGTGGTGTGCGCGGCCCCGCCGCCGAAACCGACCAGCACACCGGCCGCGCCGGTACGCATCAGGTGCAGCGCCGCGGTGTACGTGGCGCAGCCGCCGACGATGACCGGCACGTCCAGCTCGTAGATGAACTGCTTCAGGTTCAGCGGCTCGGCGGCGCTCGACACGTGCTCGGCCGAGACCGTCGTCCCGCGGATCACGAAGATGTCCACGCCCGCGTCCACGACCGCCTTGGAGAACTGCGCGGTGCGCTGCGGCGAGAGTGCGGCGGCGGTGACGACACCGGCGTCCCGCACCTCCTTGATCCGCTGCCCGATCAGCTCTTCCTTGATCGGCGCGGCGTAGATCTCCTGGAGCCGCCTGGTGGCGGTGGCGCCGTCCAGCTCCGCGATCTCCGCGAGCAGCGGCTCGGGGTCCTCGTACCGGGTCCAGAGCCCTTCGAGGTTGAGCACGCCGAGGCCGCCCAGCTCGCCGATGCGGATAGCGGTCTGCGGGGAGACCACAGAGTCCATCGGAGCCGCCAGGAACGGCAGCTCGAAGCGGTAGGCATCGATCTGCCAGGCGATCGAGACCTCCTTCGGGTCGCGGGTGCGACGACTGGGTACGACGGCGATGTCGTCGAATGCGTATGCCCGGCGGCCACGCTTGCCGCGTCCGATCTCGATCTCAGTCACGTGTTCTGCCTTCCTACGGAATACGCCCCCAGTATCCCCGACCGGGGACACAGGGGGCGCATCAGCGTCTCACTCCACCGCCCGCGCCCGCATCACGTCCACGACGCGGACGGCGCGGACGGGCGCTACCGGCTCAGCCCCGGGCGTAGTTGGGCGCCTCGGTGACCATGTGGACGTCGTGCGGGTGGCTCTCCTTGAGGCCCGCGGCGGTGATCCGCACGAAGCGGCCCTTCTCCTTGAGCTCGGGGATGTCGGCGGAGCCGACGTAGCCCATGGAGGCGCGCAGACCGCCGACGAGCTGGTGGGCGACCGAGGACAGCGGGCCGCGGTAGGGCACCTGGCCCTCGATGCCCTCCGGGACCAGCTTGTCCTCGGAGAGGACGTTGTCCTGGAAGTAGCGGTCCTTGGAGTACGAGCGGCCCTGGCCGCGCGACTGCATCGCGCCCAGCGAGCCCATGCCCCGGTACGACTTGAACTGCTTGCCGTTGATGAAGACCATCTCGCCCGGCGACTCCTCGCACCCGGCGAGCAGCGAGCCCAGCATCACGGTGTCCGCGCCGGCCGCGATCGCCTTGGCGATGTCGCCGGAGAACTGGAGGCCGCCGTCGCCGATCAGCGGCACATCCGCCGCGTGGCACGCCTGCGCGGCCTCGTAGATCGCGGTGACCTGCGGCACGCCGATGCCCGCGACGACCCGCGTGGTGCAGATCGAGCCGGGGCCGACGCCGACCTTCACCCCGTCGACACCCGCGTCGATCAGCGCCTGGGCACCGTCCCGGGTGGCGACGTTGCCGCCGACGACATCGACGTTGATGTTGGACTTGACCTTGGCGATCATGTCGAGGATGCCGCGGCTGTGGCCGTGCGCGCTGTCGATGACCAGGAAGTCCGCCCCGGCCCCCACCAGCGCCTGCGCCCGGTCGTACGCCGCGTCGCCGACGCCCACCGCGGCACCGACGACCAGCCGGCCCTCGGCGTCCTTGGCCGCGTTCGGGTACTTCTCCGCCTTGACGAAGTCCTTGACGGTGATCAGGCCCTTGAGCACACCCGCGTCGTCGACCAGCGGCAGCTTCTCGATCTTGTGGCGGCGCAGCAGCTCGATGGCGTCGTCACCGGAGATGCCGACCTTGCCGGTGACCAGCGGCATCGGCGTCATGACCTCGCGGACCTGACGGCTGCGGTCCATCTCGAAGGCCATGTCGCGGTTGGTCACGATGCCCAGCAGCTTGCCCGCGGCATCGGTGACCGGCACCCCGCTGATCCGGAACTTGGCGCACAGCGCGTCCGCCTCGGCGAGCGCGGCGTCCGGCCGGACCGTGATCGGGTCGGTGACCATGCCCGACTCGGAGCGCTTGACCAGGTCGACCTGGTTGGCCTGGTCCTCGATCGAGAGGTTGCGGTGCAGCACGCCCGCGCCGCCCTGGCGCGCCATCGCGATCGCCATCCGCGCCTCGGTGACCTTGTCCATCGCGGCGGACAGCAGCGGGATGTTCACGCTGACGTTCCGCGAGACCCGGGAGGCGGTGTTCACCGCGTTGGGCAGCACCTCCGACGCACCGGGCAGCAGCAGCACGTCGTCGTATGTCAGTCCGAGCATGGCGAATTTGGCGGGCATACCGTCGACGTTGTCACTCATGACACCTTCCCCAATGCTCTTGCCTCAGCGCGGACTCCCATGCTAACGGCCTTGTGGGGTGTCCCAATCCACGACGGATGAGGGGCTCATCACTCGTACGTTCCTACGGCGACATCCCGCCATATGGCACGGCGTTGGCCGGGAGACGACGGCCCGCGGCCCGGTCACTGCTCGGCGAGCGCCCGCAGCCTGCTCAGCGCCCGGTGCTGGGCGACCCGCACCGCGCCGGGCGACATCCCCAGCATCTGCCCGGTCTCCTCGGCGGTCAGCCCGACGGCGACCCGCAGCAGGACCAGCTCCCGCTGGTTCTCCGGCAGATTGGCCAGCAGCTTCTTGGCCCACTCGGCGTCGCTGCTCAGCAGCGCCCGCTCCTCGGGGCCCAGGGAATCGTCCGGCTGCTCGGGCATCTCGTCCGACGGCACGGCCGTACTGCCCGGGTGCCGCATCGCGGCCCGCTGGAGGTCGGCGACCTTGTGCCCGGCGATCGCGAAGACGAACGCCTCGAAGGGCTTTCCGGTGTCGCGGTAGCGGGGCAGTGCGCAGAGCACCGCGACACAGACTTCCTGCGCCAGATCCTCGACGAAGTGCCGGGCGTCACCCGGCAGCCGGGACAGCCGGGTGCGGCAGTAGCGCAGGGCGAGCGGATGCACATGGGCCAGCAGATCGTGCGTGGCCCGCTGGTCGCCCTCGACGGCGCGTGCGACGAGAGCGCCGATCTCCTGCTTCCCGTCATCGCGCATCGGTCCATGGTGCCTTGGCGCCGAACGATCATCGGCATCAGGTCCATGCTTGTGCACTGAAGCGTTATGCGCGGCAGGTGCGCCGGTAGTCATCTCCTGCGCCCTCCCCTCGTGCCCGACCGACCCGTCCCCGAGGAACTCCATGCCTCAAGGATGCGGCACCGCGCGGGGAATCGGGCCGCCGCGGGACCCGAGCGGCGTGCGGGGCACCTTGCCGCCCCGCCCGCCACAGGGCGGGCGGGGATCTTCAATCCCCCGCATCGCTGCACGTCACCACACCTCAGCGGACCAGTCCCCAGCGGAAACCGAGCGCCACCGCGTGAGCTCGGTCGGAGGCGCCGAGTTTCTTGAAAAGCCGCCGTGCGTGCGTCTTGACGGTGTCCTCCGAGAGAAACAGCTCACGTCCGATCTCCGCGTTGGAGCGGCCGTGGCTCATGCCCTCCAGCACCTGGATCTCGCGGGCCGTGAGCGTCGGCGCGGCACCCATCTCGGCGGACCGCAGCCGGCGTGGGGCGAGCCGCCACGTCGGATCGGCCAGCGCCTGGGTCACCGTCGCCCGCAGCTCGGCGCGCGAGGCGTCCTTGTGCAGATACCCGCGGGCGCCGGCGGCGACGGCGAGCGCGACGCCGTCCAGGTCCTCGGCGACCGTGAGCATGATGATCCGGGCACCGGGGTCGGCGGACAGCAGCCGGCGCACGGTCTCGACACCGCCGAGACCGGGCATCCGGACGTCCATCAGAATCAGGTCCGAGCGATCCGCCCCCCAGCGGCGGAGGACTTCCTCGCCGTTGGCCGCGGTCGTCACGCGCTCGACGCCGGGCACGGTTGCCACCGCCCGACGAAGCGCCTCTCGGGCAAGCGGGGAGTCGTCGCAGACGAGGACGGATGTCATGACTGACCTCCGCGGCTCTCGCAGCTGATGCGCGTCACCTTGAGCCTCCAGGCTGGTACGTATCGTCACCTGTGCGATTGACGGCCTCGGACACCTGCCCGAGGGCTACCTCTGTCAACCGCCTCCGCACACTCAACGACGGTCACTCGAAAGAGTTACGGCTTCGGCGACCGAGTTCAGCACGCTCCGTGAGGAGCCGGATACGCAGGCGACCCAGTAGGCGACCGGCATCCACGCGTGCACCCTATGCCCTATTTGGCTCTCTTTCTTCCATTTTCGCGTTGACTATGACTAGATTCGCAATGAGTCATATTTACATCTACTTCGACAGTAGATGTACGGTCGTGAGCACCGAGCCCGAAACAGCATCGCTTTCGAGGGGACAAGCAATGGCAGATTTCTCCCGCCTCCCGGGCCCGAACGCAGACCTCTGGGACTGGCAGCTGCTGGCCGCCTGCCGCGGTGTCGACAGCTCGCTCTTCTTCCACCCCGAGGGCGAGCGCGGAGCGGCCCGCAGCGCGCGTGAGACATCGGCGAAGGAGGTCTGCATGCGCTGCCCCGTGCGGGCGCAGTGCGCGGCGCATGCGCTGGCCGTACGTGAGCCCTACGGGGTCTGGGGCGGCCTCACCGAGGACGAACGCGAGGAGCTCATGGGCCGGGCACGCCACCGACTGGTTCCCGCGACCTCGCTGCCCGGCCACGCGAGCATGCCCGGCGCCTGACCGCCACAGCGGACGGTCACCGAAGAAACGATCCTGCATCCGCACCGCACCGCACCGCCACTGCCCCGCGCCGCTCCGGTCCGTGCTGCCGCTGCGCAGCCCCCTGTGACGCGCCGCCCTTCCCGGGCCCGCGCGGTCAGCGCCCCGCGGCGTCCGCCAGCTGGTCGAGCATCGCGCCGACCGCGGGCACCTGCGCGAGATCCGGCAGCGTGAGCGCGACGATCTCGCGGTGCACGGCCGGCTCCAGCCGCACCGCCGTGGCCCCCTTGGGCCGTACCGACGCCAGTGTCAGCTCGGGCAGCGCGGCCACCCCCAGGCCCGCCCCGACCAGCCCGATCACCGCCGGATAGTCGTCGGTCGCGAAATCGATGCGCGGGGTGAAGCCGGCGCTCTCACAGACCTCGACGAGATGCGTGCGGCAGCGCGGGCAGCCCGCGATCCAGGGCTCGCCGGCCAGGTCGGCGAAGCACGCACTGCCGGCCTTCGCCAGCCGGTGGCCGTCCGGCACCAGCCCGACCAGCCGGTCCGACAGGATCGGCCGGACCACCAGGTCCTCCCACTCCGCCCCGGCCGCCGGGTCCGCACCGCGCACCTCGGGATAGCGGAAGGCCAGCGCGATCTCGCAGTCGCCGCCGCGCAGCAGCTCGATCGAGCGCGGCGGCTCGGCCTCGTCCAGCGAGACCCGGATGCCCGGGTGGGCGGCGCGCATCTTGGCGAGGGCGGTCGGCACCAGCGTCGAGCTGCCCGACGGGAACGACACCAGCCGCACCCGGCCCGCGCGCAGACCCGCGATCGCCGCGACCTCCTCCTCGGCGGCGGTGAGCCCGGCCAGGATGCCGACGGCGTGCCGTACGAGCGCCTGGCCCGCCTGCGTCAGCCGCATCTCGCGGCCCGCGCGCACCAGCAGGGGCGTGCCCGCGGACTGCTCCAGGGCCTTCATCTGCTGGCTGACGGCCGGCTGCGTGCAGCCCAGCTCCCGCGCGGCGGCGGAGAACGAGCCGGTCCTGGCGACGGCGCGCAGCACTCGGAGATGGCGGGCTTCGATCACGCCTCAAGCATAAGCGAATCTTGGATAGACCGGGAAAAATTGGGTGCATCCTTTGCCCTGGTGGCTTACCGTGCGGGCATGGAGGCGAAGCTGCTGACCGTGAACCTGGGGCGGGCCACCCCGTCCGCGTACACCTCCGCCGAGGGCGGTACGGGCATCGACAAACGCCCCGTGGACGGTCCGGTGGCGGTCGCCGCCCCCGGCCCCAAGGGCAGCGGCGGAAGCGGCCTGGCGGGTGACGCGGTGGTCGACCTGCGCCATCACGGCGGCGACGACCAGGCCGTCTACGCCTACGCCCGCGAGGACCTCGACGACTGGCAGCGCGCGCTGGGCCGCGAGCTGGCCAACGGCGCCTTCGGCGAGAACCTCACCACCTCCGGCCTCGACGTCAGCGGCGCCCGGATCGGCGAACGCTGGCGGGTGGGGCCGGAGTTGCTGCTGGAGGTGACCTCGCCGCGGATCCCCTGCCGGACGTTCCAGGGGCGGCTCGGCGAGCGCGGCTGGATCAAGCGGTTCACGGAGGCCGCGGTGCCCGGCGCGTATCTGCGGGTGCTGGAAGCGGGCGAGATCCGCGCCGGGGACACCGTGGAGGTGGTGCACCGCCCGGACCACGAGGTGACCCTCGTGATGATGTTCCGCGCCCTGACCACCCGGCGCGAGCTGCTGCCGCTCCTGCTGGAGGCGGGCGCGGCGCTGCCCGGGGAGGTCCGGGAGGCGGCGGTGAAGTACCGGGGGCGGACGGGCAGTTGAGGGAGCGCCGACGGAGGGGCGCGGGGGCCGGGCGAACGACGGGACGCGGCGGACGCGGCCCCGGGGCCCGTTCGACGGGTCGGGGCAGAGGCGGGGCCGGGTCCTAGCGCGGACCGTACTTCCGGCCGGTGCGGGAGGTCAGACCGCCCAGGACGCCGCGCGGGGCGAGCTTCACCGCGCCCATCAGGGCCTTGTAGCGCGGGTCCGGGATGGACAGGGACTTGCCGCGCGCCAGGTCCTTCATGGCCGCGTCCACCAGCTTGTCCGCGTCCAGCCACATCCAGCCCGGGATGTTGTCCGTCCCCATCCCGGCCCGCTGGTGGAACTCGGTCCGCACGAAGCCGGGGCACAGCGCCATCAGCCGCACCCCGCTGCCCGCCAGGTCGCGGGCGGCGCCCTGGGTGAACTGCACGACCCACGCCTTGCTCGCGCCGTACGTGCCGCGCGGGACGAAGGCCGCCACGGACGCCACATTGACGACGGCGCCGCGCCGGCGGTCGCGCATACCGCGCACCCCGGCCGTGGTCAGCCGCAGCACCGCCTCGCAGTGCACCTTCAGCATCGTCAGCTCGTCGGCCATCGGGACTTCGAGGTATTCGCCCTTGTTGCCGAAGCCGGCGTTGTTGACCAGGAGATCCACCGGGTGCCTGGTGTCGCCGAGCCGCGCCTCGACGGCGGCGATACCGTCCTCGGTCGACAGATCGGCGCTCAGCACCTCCGCCTCGATGCCGTGCAGGTCGTGCAGTTCGGTGGCCTGCTCCCGAAGCCGCTTCTCGTCGCGGGCCACCAGCACCACGCTGTGGCCGTCGCTCGCGAGCCGGCGGGCGAATGCGGCGCCGATGCCGGCCGTCGCTCCTGTGATCAGTGCAGTCGTCATACCGGAACGGTATCCGGGTCGGGGCGGCCGGTGGCCATTCCCCGGTGGGGGGTTCACCCGCCGTCGCGGCCGGAGTTCACCGCCGGCGGGCGGCCGGCGGGGGTCGGCGGGGCCGCCCCGGGGTAGTCCCCACCCACCGGACGGAACCCCTGCGGCAGCGCCGGCCCCACCGGTCCGGCCACCGCCCGACCAAGGAGCACCGGTCACCCCATGCGCCCCGCCACGGACACCTCCCGCACCGCCGCCCGCCGCCCGGCCCTGCTGCTGTCCATGGGCCCGGGTGTCGCCGAGCGGCTGCTCGACGACCGGCACCACACACGGCTCGACGCCCTCGCCCGTACGGACTCCCGCCTCGTGGCGCACCGGTTGGCCGACCCCGCGCCCGGCGTCGCCGCGGCCCTCGCCGAGGCGGAGGTGCTGCTCACCTGCTGGGGCGCGCCGCCGCTCACCGAGGACGTACTGGCCGCGGCCCCACGGCTGCGGGCCGTCGTGCACGCGGCCGGATCGGTCAAGCACCACATCACCGACGCCTGCTGGGCCCGGGGCATCGCGGTCGCCTCCGCCGCCGCGGTCAACGCGCTGCCGGTCGCCGAATACACCCTCGCCGCCGTGCTGTTCGCCAACAAGCGCGTGCTGCACGCGGCCCACCGCTACCGCGCCCTGCGCACCGCGCACGACTGGCCGCGGGAGCTGGCCGGCGCCGGCAACTACCGCCGCACCGTGGGAATCATCGGCGCCTCCCACATCGGCCGCCGGGTGATCGAGCTGCTGCGCCCCTTCGCACTGCGGGTGCTGCTGTACGACCCGTTCGTGGACGGCGCGGAGGCGGACCGGCTCGGTGTGGTGGCGGCACCGCTGGACGAGGTGTGCGCCGGGAGCGACGTCGTCAGCGTGCACGCCCCCGCGCTGCCCGCCACCCGGCATCTGATCGGCGCCCGCGAACTCGCCCTGATGCCCGACGGCGCCACGCTCATCAACACCGCGCGCGGCTCGCTGGTCGACGAGGCGGCCCTGCTCCCCGAGCTGCGCAGCGGGCGGCTCGCCGCCGTACTGGACGTCACCGAGCCCGAACTCCCGCCCCCGGACTCGCCGTTGTACGAGCTGCCGAACGTGCTGCTGACCCCGCACGTCGCCGGTTCGCTGGGCGGCGAGCTGCACCGGATGGCCGATCACGCGCTGGACGAGCTGGAGCGGTACGCGAGGGGACTCCCGTTCGCCGACCCCGTACGGCCGGAGGGGCTGGCGCACTCGGCCTGACGGCCCGGCGGCCCGCTGCGCCGCGGCCGGCGGCTCGACCCCACGGCCCCACGGCCGAGGCCCGGCCCCGCGGTGGCGGGACCGGGCCTCGGTGGGAGCTGACGCGTAAGCGGTCAGGGGTCAGTGCGCGTGGCCGTGACCGTGACCGTGGTCGCCGGCCTCCTCCTCTTCCTTCTTCTCGACGACCAGGGTCTCGGTCGTCAGCAGCAGGGAGGCGATGGAGGCGGCGTTCTCCAGGGCGGAGCGGGTGACCTTGACCGGGTCGATGACGCCGGCCTTGACCAGGTCGCCGAACTCGCCGGTCGCGGCGTTGAAGCCGTTGCCCTTGTCCAGCTCGGCGACCTTCGAGGTGATGACGTAGCCCTCAAGGCCGGCGTTCTCGGCGATCCAGCGCAGCGGCTCGACCGCGGCGCGGCGGACCACGGCGACACCGGTGGCCTCGTCGCCGTCCTTGCCGAGGTTGCCGTCCAGCACCTTGACGGCGTGGACGAGCGCGGAGCCACCACCGGAGACGATGCCCTCCTCGACCGCGGCGCGGGTCGCGGAGATGGCGTCCTCCAGGCGGTGCTTCTTCTCCTTGAGCTCGACCTCGGTCGCGGCACCGACGCGGATGACGCAGACGCCGCCGGCGAGCTTGGCGAGGCGCTCCTGGAGCTTCTCGCGGTCCCAGTCGGAGTCGGTGGTCTCGATCTCCGCCTTGATCTGGGCGACGCGGCCCGCGACGTCCCCGGAGTTGCCGCCGCCATCGACGATGGTGGTGTCGTCCTTGGTGACGGTCACGCGGCGGGCGGTGCCCAGCACGTCCAGACCGGCCTGGTCGAGCTTGAGGCCGACCTCCTCGGCGATGACGGTGGCACCGGTGAGGGTGGCCATGTCGCCGAGCATCGCCTTGCGGCGGTCGCCGAAGCCGGGGGCCTTGACGGCCACCGCGTTGAAGGTGCCGCGGATCTTGTTGACGACCAGGGTCGACAGGGCCTCGCCCTCGACGTCCTCGGCGATGATCAGCAGCGGCTTGGAGGCACCGCCCTGGATGACCTTCTCCAGCAGCGGCAGCAGGTCCTGGATCGAGGAGATCTTGCCCTGGTGGATCAGGATGTACGGGTCGTCGAGGACGGCCTCCATACGCTCCTGGTCGGTGACCATGTACGGCGAGAGGTAGCCCTTGTCGAAGGCCATGCCCTCGGTGAAGTCGAGCTCCAGGCCGAAGGTGTTGGACTCCTCGACGGTGATGACACCGTCCTTGCCGACCTTGTCCATCGCCTCGGCGATCAGCTCGCCGACCTGCTGGTCCTGCGCGGACAGCGCGGCGACGGCGGCGATGTCGGTCTTGTCCTCGATCGGGCGGGCGGTGGCAAGCAGGTCGTCGGAGACGGCCTTGACCGCGGCGTCGATGCCCTTCTTCAGGGCGGCCGGGGAGGCGCCGGCGGCGACGTTGCGCAGACCCTCGCGGACCAGCGCCTGGGCCAGCACGGTGGCGGTGGTGGTGCCGTCACCCGCGATGTCGTTGGTCTTGGTCGCCACCTCCTTGACGAGCTGGGCGCCCAGGTTCTCGTACGGGTCCTCGACCTCGACCTCGCGGGCGATGGTGACACCGTCGTTGGTGATGGTCGGGGCGCCGAACTTCTTGTCGATGACGACGTTGCGGCCCTTGGGGCCGATGGTCACCTTGACCGTGTCGGCCAGCTTGTTGACACCGCGCTCAAGGGCGCGACGGGCGTCCTCGTCGAACTTCAGGATCTTCGCCATGGATGCTTCAAGTCCTCTCGTAGCGATCGTCGGCCTCGCCGCCGTGACCGCTCTCGCTCAAATGAACTGCGCCCCTGCCCCGGGTCGGTGAGAACACGGGCACCAGGGGCGCAGATCAGGGCAAAACTGGGGTGACTTACTTCTCGATGATCGCGAGCACGTCGCGAGCCGAGAGAACGAGGTACTCGTCGCCTTCGTACTTCACCTCGGTGCCGCCGTACTTGCTGTAGAGCACGACGTCGCCGACCTTGACGTCGAGCGGCAGGCGCTCGCCGTTCTCGAAGCGGCCCGGACCGACGGCGAGGACGGCGCCCTCCTGGGGCTTCTCCTTCGCGGTGTCCGGGATGACCAGGCCCGAGGCCGTGGTCTGCTCGGCGTCGAGCGGCTGGACCACGATGCGGTCCTCAAGCGGCTTGATGGCAACCTTGGAGCTGGTGGTCGTCACGATCCGACCTCCCCCTTCGGAGATCTCACGGGGTTAACTGTCTGAGGTGGCGACCAGGTGGATCCGTCGTCGCGGGTGCCGGACCTGCCCGTCGCTGTGTTGGCACTCCCCAGTGGAGAGTGCCAACGCTGAGACTATGACGCCGTTAGCACTCGGTCAAGCGGAGTGCCAGCGCGCCGGGGACGCGTACCGTGTCCCTGTCGACGGCCGCCGGGTGGACTCGGACACACCTTGCTGTTCCGCTGCAACCAGGCCCGGCGATGCCCCGTCTAGCTCCCCGGACCGCTGACAACCGGGCCAAGACCCGGCCGCACCGCGGCCCTGACCATCGATGGCGGAGGAAAGTGTGCGTGGACTGACCAGCGCCCCCCAGGATTCCGGGGGCCCGGAAAGCGACGCCGAGCGCACCATGACGTTCGCCGCGCTCGCCCAGGCCCCGAACCGCCGGAGAACCGAGGCCTGGCTGCTCGGCTTCGTCGTCCTGATCACCGTCTTCGGCTACGGCTACACCGAGCTGTCGATGAAGGACACGCTGCCCGCCGGGCTGGCCGGCTTCGCGGTGAGCATGTTCTTCATCGCGCTGGTCCCGCACCTGGTCGTCCGGCGCTTCGCGCCGCGCGCCGATCCGCTGATCCTGCCGCTGTCGACGCTGCTCACCGGCATCGGCCTGGTGCTGCTGCACCGGCTGGACATCACGTACGCGGAGAAGCCGCGGCTGAAGATCGGGCAGGCGGCCACCGGGCAGCTGGTGTGGACGGTCATCGGGGTCGCGGTCTGCATCGTGATCCTGATGGTGCTGCGCGACCACCGGATCCTCCAGCGCTACATCTATCTGACGATGGTGGTCGCGCTGGTGCTGCTGATGGCGCCGGCCTTCTTCGGCGCGGACATGTACGGCGCCAAGCGCTGGATCCTGCTGGGGCCGCTGTCGCTCCAGCCCGGCGAGTTCGTGAAGATCATGATCGTGGTGTTCTTCGCGGGGTATCTCACGGTCAACCGCGACGCGCTGGCGCTGTCCGGGCGCCGGGTCATGGGCATGCAGCTGCCGCCCGGCCGGCAGCTCGGGCCGATCTTCACGATCTGGGTGATCAGCCTGCTGGTGCTGGTCTTCGAGCGCGACCTGGGCACCTCGCTGATCTTCTTCGGCGTCTTCGTGATCATGCTCTACATGGCCACCGAGCGCACCAGCTGGGTGCTCTGCGGCCTGCTCATGGCCGTGGTCGGCGCCGGCGTCGTCGGCTCCACCGAGCCGCACGTCAAGGGCCGTGTGATGGCCTGGCTGCACCCGATGGACATCTTCCTGCCGGCGGACAAGCGCCCGCCGGGCCTGATCTCCGACCAGGCCGCGCAGGCGCTGTTCAGCTTCGGCAGCGGCGGCATCGGCGGCACGGGCCTGGGCCAGGGCCACCCCGAGCTGATCGGCTTCGCCGGCAACAGCGACTTCATCCTCACCACCGTCGGCGAGGAGCTGGGGCTGGCCGGAGTGATGGCCGTCCTGCTGCTGTACGCACTGCTCGCCCAGCGCGGGCTGCGGGTGGGCCTGACCGCCCGCGACCCGTTCGGCAAGCTGCTGGCGGTCGGGCTCTCCGGGGCCCTGCTGCTCCAGGTCTTCGTCGTCACCGGCGGCGTCACCGGCCTGATCCCGCTCACCGGCAAGGCGCTGCCGTTCCTCGCCAAGGGCGGCTCGTCGCTGGTCGCGAACTGGGTGATGGTGGCGGTGCTGCTGCGGGTCAGCGACAGCGCCCAGCGGCGGCGCGAGCCGGTCCGCCCGGCGCCCGAGCGCCCGGCCGCGGACGCGACCCAGCGGGTGCGCCGGATCACCGGCGGCGAGCCCGAGGCCTAGGGCCGGAAGCGGGCCCGGCCCACGGGCTGGACCACAATGGTGCAGATGACCGACCTCGACACCTTCGCCGCGCTGCTCACCCCCGAGGGGCGGGCGCTGCTGGACGAACTGCGGCACCTCGACGCCGCGGACGAGCTGACCGCCGCGACCCGGCTGCGCCGCGACCATCCCGCGCCGCTGGTCTCCGCCGCCATCGGGCAGGCGCAGCTGCGGCGCCGGGCGGCGGCGAAGTTCGGTGCGGACGCCCAGCGGATGTACTTCACGCCCAACGGCGTCGAGCAGTCCACCCGCACCTCCGTCGCCGCGCACCGCGCCGCCCGGCTCGCCGGACTCGGCGTCCGTACGCTGGCCGACCTGTGCTGCGGCATCGGCGGCGACGCGCTGGCGCTGGCCCGGGCCGGAATCCGGGTACTGGCCGTCGACCGCGACCCGCTGGCCTGCGCGGCGGCCCGGGCGAACGCCGAGGCACTGGGGCTCGCGGAGCTGATCGAGGTGCGCTGCGCGGAGGTGACGGAGGTGGACACGGCCGGGTACGACGCGGTGTTCGTCGACCCGGCCCGGCGGAGCAGGCCACGCGGTGGCCGGATCTTCGACCCGGAGGCGTACTCCCCGCCGCTGTCGTGGGCCGTCGAGGCGGCCCGTACGGCGCCGTACGCGGCGCTGAAGATCGCGCCCGGTGTGCCGCACGAGGCGCTGCCCGAGGACGCGGAGACGGAGTGGATCTCCGACGCCGGCGACGTGAAGGAGGCCGTCCTGTGGTTCGGGGCGGGCACCGGCGGCGGCCGGCGGGCCACACTGCTGCCCTCGGGGGCGTCGCTGCTGGGCGCCGGACTGCCGGACCCTGAGCCGGGCCCGGTCGGCGGCTGGCTCTACGAGCCGGACGGCGCGGTGATCCGGGCGCATCTGGTCGCCGACGTCGCCCAGGAGGTCGGCGGGCGGCTGATCGACCCGACGATCGCGTATGTGACGGCGGATCAGCTGGTGCCGACGCGGTACGCGACCGCGTACGCGATCACCGATGTGCTGCCGTTCAACGTGAAGAAGCTGAAGGCGCTGCTGCGGGAGCGCGGGGTCGGCGTCGCGGTGATCAAGAAGCGCGGGTCCGCCGTGGAGCCCGAGGAGCTGCGCAGGAAGCTGAAGCTGGGCGGGCCGCACTCCTGCACGGTCTTCCTGACCCGGGTCGCGGGGGCGCCCACGATGCTGCTGGGGCACCCCGCGGCGGACGCCGCCTGACGCAGGCCGTTCAGGCCAGGTCGGTCAGGTCCTCGGCATAGACCTGGGAGAGCGGCTGCGGGCCCACGTACTGCTGGCAGGTGCACTGGCCGGCCTCGTACTGGACCGGCTCGTGGTGCGCGTCCCAGGCGACGGGCACCTGCACCAGCTCGTGGCACTTGCCCTTCTTGTCATGCTTGGCGAGGTGGTGAGTGCAGCCGCACACCGGCTCCGGCGGCTTCTGCGCGGCGGCCAGCTCGTGCCGCTCCTGGCGGGCGGTCTCCAGTCGCTCCATCTTGCGCTCGTGGCGCGTGCGCAGGGCCGTGCGCGCGGTGTCGGCCACCTTCGCGAAGCCGCCCGCCATGAAGAAGATGAAGACCCACCAGAACCAGTCCACAGCCTGCCGCCTCCCCGCGCCCGCACCTGTGCTGCTGCCCAGGGTAAGACCTGCGCCGGGCGGTGCCGCCGTCAGGAGTAGAGGTTGCCCTTGCTCAGCTCGTGAAAGTGATCATGATCATGTCCGCGGCCGTGCGCGTGCGGGTCCGGGACATGGGTCTCGGTGACCGGAAGCGAGGAGTCCGCGGACAGGTCCCAGGCGGACGCCGGGCGGTTGCGCGCCACCATCTCCGCGCCGAGGGCCGCGACCATCGCGCCGTTGTCGGTGCACAGCTTGGGCCGCGGAACCCGCAGCCGGATGCCCGCGTCCTCGCAGCGGCGCTGGGCCATCGCCCGCAGCCGGGAGTTGGCCGCGACCCCGCCACCGATCATCAGGTGGTCCACGCCGTTGTCCTTGCAGGCGCGGACGGCCTTACGGGTCAGCACATCGACGACCGCCTCCTGGAAGGACGCCGAGACGTCCGCCACCGGCACCTCCTCGCCGGCCGCCCGCTTGGCCTCGATCCAGCGGGCCACCGCGGTCTTCAGGCCGGAGAAGGAGAAGTCGTAGCGCGGGTCGCGGGGGCCGGTCAGCCCGCGCGGGAAGCGGATCGCCTCCGGGTCGCCCTCGCGGGCCCAGCGGTCGATGACCGGGCCGCCGGGGAAACCGAGGTTCAGCACCCGCGCCACCTTGTCGAACGCCTCGCCCGCCGCGTCGTCGATCGTCGAGCCCAGCGGCCGTACGTCGGAGGTGATGTCCGGGGCCAGCAGGAGGGAGGAGTGGCCGCCGGAGACCAGCAGCGCCATGGTCGGCTCCGGCAGCGGGCCGTGCTCCAGCTGGTCGACGCAGATGTGCGAGGCGAGGTGGTTGACGCCGTACAGCGGCTTGCCGAGGGCGTAGGCGTACGCCTTGGCGGCCGAGACGCCGACCAGCAGCGCGCCCGCCAGGCCGGGGCCCGCGGTGACCGCGATGCCGTCCAGGTCGCTCGCCGCGATCCCGGCGTCCTTCAGTGCGCGCTGGATGGTGGGGACCATCGCCTCCAGGTGTGCCCGGGAGGCCACCTCCGGCACCACACCGCCGAAGCGGGCGTGCTCGTCGACGCTGGAGGCGACCGCGTCCGCGAGGAGGGTGTGGCCGCGGACGATGCCGACACCGGTCTCGTCGCAGGAGGTCTCGATGCCGAGGACGAGCGGTCCGCCGCGTGCGTCAGCTGGGTCAGCCATGGTTCTCAAGTTCCTTGTACGGAGGGTGCTTCGGAGGAGGTCTGGGTGGTGCGACGCATCACCAGGGCGTCGACGTTGCCGGGCTGGTAGTAGCCACGGCGGAAGCCGATCGGCTCGAAGCCGAAGCGCTCGTAGAGGCGCCTCGCGCGAGCGTTGTCGACCCGCACCTCCAGCAGCACCTCGTGGCACTCGAAGTCGGTGGCGGCGCCGAGGAGTTCGGACAGCAGCCGGGCGCCGAGGCCGGTGCCCCACTGGTCGCGGGCGGTGGCGATGGTCTGGATGTCGCCGGTGCCGTCGATGGCGGCCAGCCCGCCGTAGCCGACGATCCGGCCGCCCCGCCCGTCGCCCGACCACCCCTCACCGGCACCGCTGCGCGGCGGCACCGCCAGCTCGGCGACCAGGTAGCGGCGGGTGGCCAGCGGCCCGCGCGCGTGCGCCAGCTCGGACCAGAACATGCCGGGCGACCACGCGTCCTCGGGGAAGAGGACGCGCTCCAGCTCCAGCACCGGCTCCAGGTCCCACCAGCGCATCTCGCGCAGCACGACGGGTGACGGGGTGCCGCCGCGCAGCGGTGCCGGTGAGGGGCGGTTGTCGGGCGACGGACGGGCGCTCAACGGGGTGTGACCACCTTGTAGTTGGCCGGCACCTGGGCGTCCGGGCGGCGCAGGTACAGCGGTCGCGGCGGCAGCAGCTCCTCGCCCGCGGCCAGCTTCCGCGCGGCCAGCCCGGCGAGCGCGGCGGCGGACTGGTGCTCCGGCCCGTCGCGGCGTACGCCGGTGAACACGGTGTCGTAGAGCAGCGCGCCGGCGCCCACGGCCGGGACGCCGGCCACCTCGTCGGCGATCTCGGCGGGGCGGTCCACGGCGGGCTCGGTCAGCCGGGTGTGCGCATCCGCGTATCTGGCCCAGTAGACCTCCTTGCGGCGGGCGTCGGTGGCCACGACGAAGGGCTCGGTCAGGCCGGAGGCGTAGGCGATGCCGTCCAGCGAGCACAGGCCGTGGACGGGCACGTCCAGCGCCGCCCCGAAGGTCGCGGCGGTCACCAGCCCCACCCGCAGTCCGGTGTACGGGCCGGGGCCCACGCCGACGACGATGTCGCTGACCGCGTCGAGCTTCAGGCCGGCCTCGGCCAGCACCCGGTCGACGGCGGGCAGCAGCAGCTCGCCGTGCCGGCGGGCATCCACCTCGGCGGCGGCGGCGAGGACGCGGGAGCCGTCGTGGAGCGCGACCGTGACGGCGGGGGTGGCGGTGTCAAGAGCTAGCAACAGCACGTCCTCAAGACTACGGCGCGGCCGGCGGTGCCCGGTGCGGTGCTACCGTCGACCCCCAGCCAGCACAGCCGGCGCAGCAAGCACAGCCAGCGCAGCAAGCGCAGCAAGCACAGCCAGCAGCCTCCCCGCCCGCGGCCGGGAGCGTACGGAAAGGTGGCACCGCGGTGCCCGCTAAGAGCAGCACGATCGTCACCGCGCTCACCGCAGCCGCCCTGGTCGCCATCGGCGTGCTCGGCTACCAGGCGTCCGCCTCCGCGTCCGCCCCGCTGACCGCGGTGCGCGGCGACGGCCCCGCCACCGACCGCAAGCCGCCGGCCCACGACCAGGCCGGCAAGAAGGAGCCGGGCCCCGCCCCGGCCCCGGTCCCGGCGGCGTCCGGCACCGGCAAGCGGGTCGTCTACGGGCTCGGCGCCAAGCGGGTCTGGCTGGTCGGTGCGGACGGCAAGGCGCAGCGGACCTTCCCGGTGACGCCGAGCACGGTGAGCCCGGCCCCGGGCGCGTACGCGGTGACCTCGCGGTCGGTGAGCGTGACCGGCTCGGACGGGGTGGCGATCGAGCACGTGGTGCGGTTCGCCACCGTCAACGGGGTGGTCGTCGGCTTCAGTGCGGCGGTCGACGGCTCCACGCCGGCGCCGGACGGCGCGAAGAAGACCGGCGGCATCCGGGAGTCGCGGGACGACGGCAAGGCGCTGTGGGACTTCGCGCTGCGCGGCGCGAAGATCGTCGTGGTGTCCTGAGACGTCCGTCCCCGGGAGCCCGGCTCCCGGAGCTTCGCCCCTACGGGCTACGCCGCATCGCGCCCCGGGGTGGACGCGCCGCCCGAGGGTCCGGTACCGCTGTCCGTTCCGCCGGTCTCGCCTTTTTCGCGCGCCTCGACCGCCTCGTCCCGTTCGGCGGCGCGGGTCTCCTCCGCGGCGCCGGGCGGTGTGGAGACGGCGCTGGCCGCGGCGCACGCCGCGAGCAGTTCGGTCATCGTCGGCGGCGTCTTCCGCGCGTCCTGCTCGGCGCGCCCGGCCGCCTGGGCTACGGGCTGGTGGGGGGACATGGACGCCTCCCGGGCTTTTGGGGCAAGCGACTGAGGTTAGGCTGTACTTAGGCACACCTAACCAGGGCTCTCCCACCCATGTGACCATGTCCGGCACCGCGCGCGCAACATCATGCCGACGGCTTGTCGGAAACTACCGGTCGCGGGACCCGGTCCGGGGCCCGGCGGCCCTCGCGACGGCTCCCGTCAACGGGCCCCGGTCAGCAGAGCTCCAGCTCCGGCAGCCCGGCGTCCGCCCAGCGCGCGCCCAGGCCGGTGACCGTCACCTCGCGCACGTCGTCCACGTCGTCCTCGGGATGGCCGTCGGCCCGCCCGTCGCCCGACCGCCACCCCTCATCGAGGCTCCCCCGGACTCCGTCCGGGGGGACCCCCATCGCGCC
>NZ_BMRP01000030.1 GCF_014648695.1 Streptomyces albospinus | reverse complement strand
CGGGGCGGGCGCCACGGGGACCGCCCGCTTCTCCTCGGGCAGGTTCACCGCCAGCAGCTCGGCCGACTGCCGGGCCAGCGCGGCGATCACCCGGCCGGGCAGCCAGCCGGGGCCGAGGGCCGCGGCGGCGCGGTCGGCCGGGGCTTCGGGGGCGGTGACCGCTTGCGCGCCCGCGGGCGCGGCGGCGGCCACGGCGGCAGGTACGGCGGCGAGCACCGCCGTGGGCCGGTCCACCGAACCGTCCGTCCCGGCCGGTTCACCCAGTTCGTCCGGTCCGTCCGTCCCGGCGGCCGGACCAAGCTCTTCCAGCAGCTCCGCGGGCCGCGGCCGGGCCGCCGGGTCGCGCGACAGGCAGGCGCCGACGAGCGAACGCAACCCGGCCGGGATCTCGTCCCGTTCGGGCACGGTGTGCCCGGTGGCGGCGTACGCCAGCGTCGCGCCGAGCGCATACACGTCCCCCGCCGGAAGCGGCCGATCCCCGACGGCCTGCTCCGGCGGCAGGCTGCCCGACTCCAGCCCCGGCAGGCCGGAGCGCGGCAGGCCGTCACCGGCCGCCGCCCGGACGGCGCCGAAGCAGGTCAGCCGGGGCCCGTCGGCCGCGAGCAGCACCGCGGCCGGGCAGACCCCGGCATGCACCAGGCCCTGCCCGTGCCCGATGACCAGCGTCTCCACGAGGGCGGCGCCGATGGCCCGTACGGTGCGCTCCGGCAACGGCCCGCCGTGCGCGGCGAGCGCGGCCGGCAGCGGCAGCACGGGCAGGTAGGGGCGGGCGTGCCAGGGGGGCTCGCCCGGTGCGGCGAGCTCGGTGGCCGGCGCCGACCACGGCCCGAGCAGATAGCGGGAGGTCTCCGCCTCGGCCAGGAACCGCCCGGCGTCCGCGCCCGGCAGCGGCAGGCTGATCAGGACCGTACGGTCGCCGTCCGCGCTGCGCGCCACGTACCGGCGCTCGGGTACGGGCACGGGCGACGCGGCGTCGTCCAGCGCGGCCAGCACGACGTACGGCCCGATGGCGTCGAACCGCCCCGGATCGCCCGCCGTCGCGTCATGCGGCTGCATGCGCCCTCTCCCCCTCTGCCCCTGGTCCAGCCCGTGTCGTGCCCCCGGCAACAGCCCACAGAGCCTACAAGGGCGTGCCCCACGGCCCGGAGGGGCACCCAACTCGGGCCGCCGCGGGAGGAGTTCGGGGCCGGGAACGAAGGACAAGAACAGGGGACGGAGAACAGGGAACGAAGGGCAGGGAACGAAGGGCAGGGCCCGGGAACCCGGGACCGGCGACCGGGAATGCGGGAGCCGCGGTCCGCAGCGCCGCGCCGGGCGGGCGTCAGGCAGGGGCGCGTCAGGCAGGGGCGCCGTCCGCGGCCGGGGCGTCCGCGGCGGCGTCCCGCGGCTCCCCGTACGCCACCAGGGTCAGCACCAGCAGTGCCAGCACCACCATCAGCGCGAGGAACGCCACCCAGCCGACCAGCCCGACGGCGAACGCCCCGAGCACCCCGTGCACCACCGCGCAGGCGATCAGCACGATGCGCGAGAACCCGCCGGGCGCGCGGTCGCGCAGCGCGCTGCGGAGCAGTACCACCGCGCAGAAGGCCAGGAAGGCGCCGAAGACCCCGCCGCCGATCCACGCCCCGGCGGACATCGCGCGCGGCTGGAGCCCCGCGAGCGACATCTGCTGCCGGTCCACCACGATGCTCAGGATCCAGTTCAGCAGCAGGATCCCGGCCGCCTCCAGGATCAGGACCACCGCCGCCGCCAGAGCCACCGGTCTGCGCGCCACCACCCCGCCCACCTCACTTCCACCGTCATGCGCCGTCATCACGAGCCGTTACCAGGAGTACAGAGGCATCAGGCACGCTACTAACGGGTAACCGTGAGGGCAAGGGGTGTGCACGACCCCGTCCGGACCCGCGCCGGCGCATCCGCACGCGCCGTGCTCACCCGAAAACTTTCACTCGCCCATTCGTAGGGACTCCACAAAGAATTGACGATCCGCCGGACGTCCGCAGTTCGAGACCTAGGCCACACCGTGCCGCGCGCCGGAGCCCTGGAATCCGGGCCTACCCTGGGATTCCAACGGACTTTGGTCCCTCACCATCGCCGCGTGCACGCTCCGTGTGGGCAAGCTCACCCCGGGAAACGGGTCGGCACGCGGTGTCGCCAGTCCCTAAACTCGCTGCGTTCAGTGTGTTGCGGCGTAGCGCCAAGGAAGGACCCATCGTGCGCAAGGTGCTCATCGCCAACCGTGGCGAAATCGCTGTCCGCGTTGCTCGGGCGTGCCGGGACGCCGGAATCGGGAGCGTAGCCGTCTACGCCGAGCCCGACCGGGACGCCCTGCACGTACGCGCTGCGGACGAGGCATACGCCCTGGGCGGTGACACCCCTGCCACCAGCTACCTGGACATCGCCAAGGTCCTCCAGGCCGCCGCCGATTCCGGTGCGGACGCGGTCCACCCGGGCTACGGCTTCCTCTCCGAGAACGCCGAGTTCGCCCAGGCCGTCCTGGACGCCGGCCTGACCTGGATCGGCCCGCCCCCGCACGCCATCCGCGACCTCGGCGACAAGGTCGCGGCGCGGCACATCGCGCAGCGCGCCGGTGCCCCGCTGGTCGCCGGCACCCCGGACCCGGTCTCCGGCGCGGACGAGGTCGTCGCCTTCGCCGAGGAGCACGGCCTGCCGATCGCGATCAAGGCGGCCTTCGGGGGCGGCGGTCGCGGCCTGAAGGTCGCCCGCACGCTCGAAGAGGTCCCGGAGCTGTACGACTCCGCGGTCCGCGAGGCGGTCGCCGCCTTCGGCCGCGGCGAGTGCTTCGTCGAGCGCTACCTGGACCGCCCGCGCCACGTCGAGACCCAGTGCCTGGCCGACAAGCACGGCAACGTCGTGGTCGTCTCCACCCGTGACTGCTCCCTCCAGCGCCGCCACCAGAAGCTCGTCGAGGAGGCCCCCGCGCCGTTCCTGAGCGACGAGCAGAACGCCGAGCTGTACCGCGCCTCCAAGGCCATCCTCAAGGAGGCCGGCTACGAGGGCGCCGGCACCTGCGAGTTCCTGGTAGGCCAGGACGGCACCATCTCCTTCCTGGAGGTCAACACCCGCCTCCAGGTCGAGCACCCGGTCACCGAAGAGGTCACCGGCCTCGACCTGGTCCGCGAGATGTTCCGGATCGCCGACGGCGAGGAGCTGGGCTACGACGACCCGGCGGTGCGCGGCCACTCCTTCGAGTTCCGCATCAACGGCGAGGACCCGGGCCGCAACTTCCTCCCCGCGCCCGGCACGGTCACCACGTTCGCCGCGCCGTCGGGTCCGGGCGTCCGCCTGGACGCGGGCGTCGAGGCCGGCTCGGTCATCGGCCCGGCCTGGGACTCCCTGCTCGCCAAGCTGGTCGTCACCGGCGCCACCCGCGCCCAGGCCCTCCAGCGCGCCGCCCGCGCCCTGAACGAGTTCCAGGTGGACGGCATGGCCACCGCCATCCCGTTCCACCGCGCGGTCGTCAAGGACCCGGCCTTCGCCCCCGAACTCACCGGCTCCGACGAGGCGTTCACCGTCCACACCCGCTGGATCGAGACCGAGTTCGTCAACGAGATCCCGCCGTTCGCCGCGCCGGGCGCCGAGGAGGCCGAGGCGGACACCCGCGAGACGGTCGTCGTCGAGGTCGGCGGCAAGCGCCTGGAGGTCTCCCTGCCGTCCTCGCTCGGCATGCCGCTGGCCCGCGCCGCGGTCGCCGGCGGGGCCAAGCCCAAGCGCAAGGCCGCCAAGAAGTCGGGCAGCGCCGCCTCCGGCGACGCCCTCGCCTCGCCGATGCAGGGCACCATCGTCAAGGTCGCCGTCGAGGAGGGCCAGCACGTCACCGAGGGCGAACTGGTCGTCGTCCTGGAGGCGATGAAGATGGAGCAGCCGCTCAACGCGCACCGCTCCGGCACCGTCAAGGGCCTGACCGCCGAGGTCG
This sequence comes from Streptomyces albospinus, assembly GCF_014648695.1. Taxonomy (GTDB): domain Bacteria; phylum Actinomycetota; class Actinomycetes; order Streptomycetales; family Streptomycetaceae; genus Streptomyces; species Streptomyces albospinus. The sequence goes on along the minus strand of NZ_BMRP01000030.1, from coordinate 76,329 downwards.
GCGCGGCCCTCACCTCCGGCGCGGTCATCTGCGAGATCAAGGACTGACCCGGCGGCACACCGCCCTCAGGAACGGGCGCCCGGCAGCCAGCCGCCGGGCGCCCGTTCCTGTTCGTTCGTTCAGGAACTGCCGACCACGTCCTCCGGGAACGTCAGCGACCTGCTCATCCACTGGAGCGCGGCGGGCAGTTCGCGCCGCCAGGTGGCGAAGTTGTGGCTGCCGTGGTCGAGGATGATCGAGTCGGCCTTCATGGGCGGTTTGACCGCGTCCAGGAACTCCTTCGCCGCCGGGTAGTTGGGCTCGCCCGCACGGCTGGTGCCGATCAGCACGTTCACCTGCGGGGCGGGCAGGTTCTTCAGCCGCCACATCAGATCGTGCTCCTCGCGGCGCCGGCCGCGGTCCTTGCCGTCGCCGAAGAGGTTGCCGGTGGTGGGGTCGGTGGAGACCTTGTAGTCGGGCGAGAGCGCCGCCGCCGAGGTGTACGTACGGGAGTGGATCATGGCCAGCTGGAGGGCGCAGCTGCCGCCCGAGGAGTAGCCCATGACGCCCCAGGCGCCCGGGTCGCTGCCGACGCGGTAGTGCGACCGCAGCGCGTCCGGCACATCCTGGGCGAAGAACGTCTCGGCCTGCGGGCCGCCGGGCACGTCGACACACTGGGTGTCGCGCGGCGGCGCGATGGTGGGCCGCATCATGACGATGACGGTCGGCTGCATCTTCCCGCTGCGGATCAGCTGGGAGGCGGTCTCCGGCAGCCGCAGGTGCTGGCCCAGCAGGAATATCCCGCCCGGGTAGCCGGCGAGCGCCACGACGACCGGGAAGCGCTGGCGCGCGTACTGCTTCTGGAAGTACTGCGGCGGCAGATAGACGTACGCCGGGTTCACCGCCCGGGTCCGCTTGCCGACGATCTTCACGGTCTCGACCTTGCCGTTCTTGTCCGGCGGCCCCGTGGGGATCCCGTGGACCTTGTCCAGGCCCTCGGGGCCGGACGGCTGGACGAGCCCCTTGGACGGGTCTCCGGCGGGCCCCGCCTTGCCCTCGTTGCCCCACTTGCCGACGGCGGCCGGCGCCCCGTCGTAGAGGCCGAGCAGTTCGTGCCAGGAGGCGTAGAACTCGAAGTTGGAGTTCACCGCGAGGCCGAGGGCCGCCACGATGCTCAGCTGGGTCGCGGCGATCACCCCGAGCCGCCCCAGCACCGCCCGCGGCCCGCGGCCGGCGAACCGCGGCCACATCCAGACCGTGAGCCCCACGCAGACCACGGCGACCGCGATCATCGCGAACAACAGCGACTGGCTGGTCAGTCCCATGACATGTTCCCCAGGTGTCCGGGATATTCCGGCTGTTCCCGGATATCCGTACGCAGCGCGCTCGGCCCGCCGGTCCCTTCGGCGGCCGGTCGCCACGCAACGTGTTCCAGCGGCCTCCGGAAACCCCCGGAAGACCTCATTGCGCCAGGTTTGATGGCCCTTGGAACGGTGACGTTGCGGCCTTTCCGAGGAGTTCGGCCAGCCGTCGGCTGCGGTACTCCGGCGCGTCATCCGCCGGCCGCCGCCCGTCCACCGGGCCTCGGGGGCGTACGTCCCGCCCCGGCGCCCGCCGGTGCGATGGCATCCTGGACGCATCCGGGCCGGGACCGGCCGGATCGAGGAAGGACGGGCGATGGCGACCGAGACGGCAGGGCAGCGGCGGGCAGAGCACGCCGCCACGGCGCACGCACCGGCGGGGGCGCCCACCGTACGCCCCATGCGGGCCGACGCGCGCCGCAACTACGAGCGGCTGCTGACCGAGGCCCGTACGGCCTTCACGGAGCACGGCACGGACACCTCGCTGGAGGACATCGCCCGCCGCGCCGGCGTCGGCATCGGCACGCTCTACCGGCACTTCCCCAACCGCACCGCCCTGATGGGCGCGGTCTTCCAGGGCGAGGTCGACGCCCTGCTGGCGTACGCCAGGGAACTGGCCGACGCGCCGCAGCCGTGCACCGCGCTGGTCGACTGGCTGCGCGCGATCATCACCCACGCCGGCACCTACCGGGGCCTGTCCCGGGCCCTGATGACGGCGTCGGCCGACGAGTCCTCGGGGATGGCGCGGTGCAGCGTGCCCATGCGGGAGGCCGGCGGCGCACTGCTGGCCCGCGCCCAGCAGGCCGGCGCGGTACGCCGCGACGTCTCCATCAACGACCTGATGCAGCTCACCAACGGCATCGCCCTGGCCGCCGAGGAATCCCCCGACGACCCGGAGCTGGCCGACCGGCTGCTGACCCTGACGCTACGGGGGCTCAAGGCGGGCGCCGCGGGAGCGGGGGCCTAGGTCCTGTCGTCAAACTCCCGCCGCCCGCCCGGCCGCTCAGCGGCGCCGTGGCGCCAGGTCGGCCACCCGGCCGCCCGGCCCGTCCGCGAGCGAGCCCGCGGACCGCAGCTGCGGCGCACCGGCCGCGCCGCCCGGGTGGCTGCGCCGCTGGCCCGGCAGCGGTACGTCCCGCCGCGGGCCCCGGCGCTCCTGCGGAGCAGCCTCCATGGCCGGCTGGCCCGGCCCCTGCCCGACCGGTGAGCCGCTGGCCACGGCGATCTGGACGCCCTGGTCGGCCAGCGCCTGCAACTCCGTGGCGGCCCGGTCGTCATGGGCCGGCGGCTCGTCCGTGACGAGCCGGGTGATGACGTCCGTCGGCACCGTCTGGAACATCGTGTCGGAGCCGAGCTTGGTGTGGTCGGCGAGCACCACCACCTCCCCCGCCGCCTGCACCAGCGCCCGGTCGACGCTGGCGGAGAGCATGTTGGAGGTGGACAGCCCGCGCTCCGCGGTCAGGCCGCTGCCCGACAGGAAGGCGCGCGAGACCCGCAGCCCTTGCAGCGACTGCTCGGCCCCGCTGCCGACCAGCGCGTAGTTGGAACCGCGCAGGGTCCCGCCGGTCATCACCACCTCCACGCGGTTGGCATGGGCCAACGCCTGGGCGACCAGCAGGGAGTTGGTGACGACGGTCAGGCCCGGGACTCTGGCGAGCCGGCGGGCCAGCTCCTGGGTGGTCGTCCCGGCGCCGACGACGATGGCCTCGCCTTCTTCGACGAAGCCCGCGGCGAGGTCGGCGATGGCCGTCTTCTCCGCGGTCGCGAGGTGGGACTTCTGCGGGAAGCCGGACTCCCGGGTGAAACCACCCGGTAGGACCGCACCGCCGTGTCGGCGGTCGAGCAGCCCCTCCGCCTCCAGCGCCCGCACGTCGCGCCGTACGGTTACTTCAGAGGTCTGGACGACGCGGGCGAGCTCCCGGAGCGACACGGCTCCGTTCGCGCGCACCATTTCTAGGATCAATTGGCGACGTTCTGCAGCGAACACGAAACTGACAGTAACGCCAACGACCGTCTGTTTTCAGCAGGTTGCACCAATTAACGGAAGTTGTTCACACGGCACCGCATGACGTGATATGCGGCATGCACATGCTCTGCCCCGTCACCCTGCACACCCAAACGCGCTCGATGCCTGGTCAGTTACGCTCTCGGGCAAGAATTTGCGGCCCCCGGGGGCGGGTTGCCCGATCCTGACCATGCAGGACCGTTTCACCCCAAGTGCCCACCGGGGGCACAAATATTCCATGCTGTTCCGTGCGCCGCTCGCCCGCCCGGGGCCCTTCCGCTGCCCGCCGTATGGGCGGTTCGCCAGGGCCTTTCCGACCCCGACCCACCGGACAGGCCCTACTCGCTCGCCGCCTTGCGGGTGTGGAGCTGGCGGGCGACCTCGGCGATCGATCCGGACAGCGAGGGGTAGACCGTGAAGGCGCTGGCGATCTGCTCGACGGTCAGGTTGTTGTCGACCGCGATCGAGATCGGGTGGATCAGTTCACTGGCGCGCGGCGAGACGACCACACCGCCGACGACGATGCCCGTACCGGGGCGGCAGAACAGCTTCACGAAACCGTCGCGGATGCCCTGCATCTTGGCGCGCGGATTGCGCAGCAGCGGAAGCTTGACCACCCGGGCGTCGATCACGCCGCCGTCGATGTCGGCCTGGGAGTAGCCGACGGTGGCGATCTCGGGATCGGTGAAGACGTTCGCGGAGACCGTCTTGAGGTTCAGCGGCGTGACCGCGTCGCCGAGGAAGTGGTACATCGCGATCCGCCCCTGCATGGCGGCCACCGAAGCCAGCGCGAAGACCCCGGTGCAGTCACCCGCGGCGTACACCCCGGGAGCCGTGGTCCGCGAGACCTTGTCGGTCCAGATGTGACCGGAGTCCTTCAGCTTGACCCCGGCCGCCTCCAGCCCGATCCCCTCGGTGTTGGGGATGGAGCCGACCGCCATCAGGCAGTGCGTACCGGAGATCGTCCGGCCGTCCGCGAGGGTGACCTCGACGCGGTCGCCCACCCGCTTGGCGGACTGGGCGCGGGAGCGTGCCATGACGTTCATGCCGCGGCGGCGGAAGACGTCCTCCAGCACGGCGGCGGCGTCCGGGTCCTCGCCCGGCAGCACGCGCTCGCGGGAGGAGACGAGGGTGACGCGGGAGCCGAGCGCCTGGTAGGCACCGGCGAACTCGGCGCCGGTGACGCCGGACCCGACCACGATGAGCTCCTCGGGGAGCTCCGTGAGGTCGTAGACCTGCGTCCAGTTCAGGATCCGCTCGCCGTCCGGGAGCGCGTCGGGGATCTCGCGCGGGTGCGCGCCGGTGGCGATCAGCACGGCGTCGGCGATCAGCGCCTCGGACGTGCCGTCGGCGGCGGTGACCGTGACCTTCCGCGAGCCGTCCGGCGCCTGCCCCGGCTCCAGCCGGCCGCGACCGCGCATGACCCGGCCGCCGGCCCGCGTGACGGAAGCGGTGATGTCGTGCGACTGGGCGAGCGCCAGCCGCTTCACACGCCGGTTGACCTTGCCGAGGTCGACGCCGACGACCCGCGCCGGGCGCTCCTTGTACGGCGTGTCGTCCTCGACCCTGATCCCGAGCTCCTCGTACGAGGAGTCGAAGTTCGTCATCACCTCAGCCGTGGCGATGAGGGTCTTCGACGGGACGCAGTCGGTCAGCACCGACGCTCCACCCAGACCGTCGCAGTCGACGACGGTCACCTCCGCGCCGAGCGAGGCGCCCACCAGGGCCGCTTCGTATCCGCCGGGTCCGCCACCGATGATCACGATCCGAGTCACGTACTCCATTGTCCCGCACGCCCGTACGTACCTCTCCCCCGGGGGCGCGGACGTCGCCGGGCGGGCGCCGGTCCGCACTCTCGCCAGCCCCGTCGTACGAACCTCCGGTACCACGAGCCCATCGAGGAACCTCCCGTACCCTCAGAAGCATGTCGCTCTACGCCGCGTACGCCGGCAACCTCGACGCGCGGCTGATGTCCCGCCGCGCACCGCACTCACCGCTGCGCGGCACCGGCTGGCTCAACGGCTGGCGGCTCACGTTCGGCGGCGAGCAGATGGGCTGGGAGGGCTCCCTGGCGACGGTCGTCGAGGACCCCGGCTCCCAGCTCTTCGTCGCGCTCTACGACATCGCCCCCATGGACGAGGAGTCGATGGACCGCTGGGAGGGCGTCGGCCTGGACATCTACCGCCGCATGCGGGTCCGGGTGCACACCCTCGAAGGCGACGAGGCCGCCTGGATCTACGTCCTCAACGGCTACGAGGGCGGCCTCCCCTCCGCCCGCTATCTGGGCGAGCTCGCCGACGCCGCGGAGTCCGCCGGCGCCCCGCACGACTATGTGATGGAGATCCGCAAGCGGCCGTGCTGACGGGCCGGCGGGTGCCACTGCCGACCGGAGCCGGGTACCACCCCTCCGGCCGGCCGGGCGGCGCCCGCGCGCCCGCGGCGTGCCGCACCCCATTTGGCAGAAGCCACAACCATCCGTTCCCAGCACCGTGGGCAGCGACATCTACGCGCGTAGGGGATTACCGGCTACCCTCGTCCGCGTGAACGCATCTGTTACCCCGGACATCGACCCGCAGGGCGCCGCCGGCGCCGCAGCCGCCCGCCTCCGCGAGCTCACCGGCGCCGAGACCCACGACGTCGCCCTGGTCATGGGCTCCGGCTGGGCCCCGGCCGCCGAGGCCCTGGGCGCGCCCGAGCACGAATTCCCCGTCACCGAGCTGCCCGGCTTCCCGCCGCCCGTCGTCGCCGGCCACGGCGGCAAGATCCGCTCGTACCGGATCGGCGAGAAGCGCGCCCTGGTCTTCCTGGGCCGCACCCACTACTACGAGGGCCGCGGCGTCGCCGCCGTCGCGCACGGCGTCCGCACCGCCGTCGCCGCCGGCTGCAAGACCGTCGTCCTCACCAACGGCTGCGGCGGCCTGCGCGACGGCATGCGCCCCGGCCAGCCGGTCCTGATCAGCGACCACCTCAACCTCACCGCCACCTCCCCGATCATCGGCGCGAACTTCGTCGACCTGACGGACCTGTACTCGCCGCGGCTGCGCGCGCTGTGCAAGGAGGTCGACCCGAGCCTGGAGGAGGGCGTCTACGCCCAGTTCCCCGGCCCGCACTACGAGACCCCGGCCGAGATCAAGATGATCCGCACCCTGGGCGCCGACCTCGTCGGCATGTCCACGGTCCTGGAGGCCATCGCCGCCCGCGAGGCCGGCGCCGAGGTCCTGGGCCTGTCGCTGGTGACGAACCTCGCCGCCGGCATGACGGGCGAGCCCCTCAACCACGAAGAGGTGCTCCAGGCCGGCCGCGACTCCGCGACCCGGATGGGCGCGCTGCTCGGCCAGGTCCTCGCCAAGATCTAGCCGAACCCGGCCCGGGGCCCTCCGGCGGCGGCAGAATCCAGCTGCCGGCGAGGGCCGGGCACGGGCCGGCGGCTGTCGCCGGCGGGGCCGGCCGGACCGTACGCAACCCCCACAACGCATCCACAGGCAGGAGCATCACGTGGCTACCGTTCCCGCGGAGCTGATCAGCCGGGCACAGGCGTGGCTGGCCGAGGACCCCGACCCGGAGACCCGGGACGAGCTCGCCAAGCTCATCGAGGCGGAGGACCTCGACGCGCTGGCGGGGCGGTTCGCCGGCACCCTCCAGTTCGGCACGGCCGGGCTGCGCGGCGAGCTGGGCGCCGGTCCGATGCGGATGAACCGTGCCGTGGTCATCCGGGCGGCGGCCGGGCTCGCCGCGTACCTGAAGGACAGCGGGCAGGGCGAAGGCCTGGTCGTCGTCGGCTACGACGCCCGCTACAAGAGTGCCGACTTCGCGCGGGACACCGCGGCGGTCATGGTCGGTGCGGGTCTGCGCGCCGCGGTCCTGCCGCGCCCGCTGCCCACCCCCGTGCTGGCCTTCGCGATCCGGCACCTGGGCGCGGTGGCCGGCGTCGAGGTGACCGCCAGCCACAACCCGCCGCGGGACAACGGCTACAAGGTCTACCTGGGCGACGGCTCGCAGATCGTGCCGCCCGCGGACGCCGGGATCGCCGAGCGGATCGCCGCGGTCCGGTCGCTGGCCGACGTGCCGCGCCCGGAGACGGGCTGGGAGACCCTCGACGAGGCCGTACTGACCGCCTACCTGGAGCGCACCGACGCGGTCCTCACCCCCGGCTCCGCCCGGGACATCGGGGTCGTCTACACGCCGATGCACGGTGTCGGCCGGGACACCCTGGTCGCCGCCTTCGCGCGCGCCGGCTTCCCGGCCCCCGCGGTCGTCGCGGAACAGGCCGAGCCCGACCCGGACTTCCCGACGGTCGCCTTCCCCAACCCGGAGGAGCCGGGCGCGATGGACCTCGCGTTCGCCACCGCCCGGTCCAAGGCCCCGGGCAGCGTCGACATCGTCATCGCCAACGACCCGGACGCGGACCGCTGCGCCGTCGCCGTCCCCGCCCCCGGTACGCCGGAAGGCTGGCGGATGCTGCGCGGCGACGAGGTCGGCGCGCTGCTGGCCGCGCACCTGGTCCGCAAGGGCGCCACGGGCACGTTCGCGACGACGATCGTCTCCTCCCAGCTGATGTCCCGTATCGCGGCCGGCGCCTCGCTCCCCTACGAGGAGACGCTGACCGGCTTCAAGTGGCTGGCCCGCGCCGACGGCCTGCGCTACGCCTACGAGGAGGCGCTGGGCTACTGCGTCGACCCCGAGGGCGTCCGCGACAAGGACGGCATCACCGCCGCGCTGCTGATCACCGAACTGGCCGCGGAGCTGAAGCGGGAAGGGCGCGGCCTGGCGGACCTCCTCGACGAACTGGCCGTCGAGTTCGGCCTGCACGCCACCGACCAGCTCTCGGTGCGCGTCGAGGACCTGTCGCTGATCGCCGGGGCGATGCGCCGGCTGCGCGAGCAGCCGCCGACGGCGCTGGCGGGCCTGGCGGTGACCCGGGCGGACGACCTGAACGAGGGCAGCGCCGCCCTCCCGCCGACCGACGGGCTGCGCTACTACCTGGCGGGCGCGCCGGAGGCCGGCATCGAGGCGGCCCGGGTCGTGGTCCGCCCCAGCGGCACCGAGCCCAAGCTCAAGTGCTACCTGGAGGTCGTGGTGCCGGTGGGCGACGCGGCGGCGCTGCCGGACGCACGGGCCAAGGCGGCGAACACCCTGGCCGCAATCAAGAAGGACCTGTCGGCGGCGGCCGGGATCTGACGGAGCGTCAAGCGGATGCGGCGAGGGCCGGGCTCGACTGCGAGCCCGGCCCGAACTCTTGCCATATCCGGCCATACCGGTGGCGGGGCACGCTCAACTCAGGGCTTTTTCGACAGCGGCGAAGATGTCGGAATCCGTCTCCTTCTGCCAATCAGGCAACTCCGCCCAGTCGGCCACGTATCCAGGCTTCGGGTCCACAAAGTGCTTGAACATTTGGGCCGTCCAGCAGGTCGCCACGAAACGGCCCTTCTGCTCACGGCTGAGCCGTGCCGCATGGCCCCCAGAGACGTCAAGAAACTGACGCACTTGTTCGTACACCGCTCCCGCAGCCTCGCGCTCCCAGACCGGCGTGTCCTCCCAAGGGGCCACATAACCAGGCTTCGGCTCACCGGGAAAATGCGCGTGCACTCCGGCAATCCACGCCTCGCGGAACAACCGTGCACCCTCGTGGTCCGCCATACGTACCCCTCTCGTCGTCTTCAGTGGTGCTCAGTGCGTGCTCAGTGCGCTGATTTCCGCTTCCAGGCCGAGGATGCGGTCATCCCGGACCATAGGGGCGAACTCTGCTCGCAGTCCTTGGAGTCTACGAGCGACGTATCCCGACGAGGACGTCCGCGCAAGTTGCACAGCCTCGCGTCCGAACGTCAGAACCTGGTCAGCGTCACGCCGCTTTGCGCCGATCGCCGCAAGGTCGGTCAGGACGACTCCGCGCCTTCGGTAAGACTGCCCTTTGGCGAGGTTCGGCTGTTCAAGAGCCTTCCCCAACGCGGCCTCTGCCAGATCGAGCCGTCCGAGCTGCACGTACCCCGCTCCCCGCTCCTCAGCCAGCCGTGATCCGTCGAAGCGGAGCCATCCCCCGTTGCATCCTGTGCTGGTGAGGTCGGCAACCCTCTCCGCCTCGTCAAGTGCCCGCTCGCAGGCATCGAAGTTGCCCAGACCTGCGTGCACCTCTGCCTGCACTGAGCTGACCCAATGCCGGGTCGACAGTGCGGTGTCCCCGCGCTTGGCTACCCTGGCCGCTGTAGCGAGGGTCTTCTCGGCCTCCCCGTAACGCCGTTCGTATACGTCAACGTAGGCATGCCGCACCAGCGCACACGCCCACAGGTCAAATGCCCCGGAGTCTCGACAGGCCGTCGCGGCCAGGGCGTATGAGGCTGCCGCGCCCTCGTAGTCGTTGCCATCGAATGCCAGCTCGCCGGCCAGCTGGAACAGATCGCCGGCCGCCGCACACAAGGGGACCACTTCAGCATCAGAGCGGCCTTTGAGAGCATCGGTCAACGAGACGATCTGTTCGTGGACGGCTGGATAGACAGAGTTTTTGGAGCGTGCGAGTTGGTATACCTGCCACAGGTGTGCGTTCATGCGATGGAAGCCAACGGACGTCCCCCTGCCTACACCCTCGGCAAGCTCCTCGGCCTCTTCGGCTGACACAGCCGCGAGGGCACCAGTGACAGCTATCACCCGCAGGAATTCGCGTCGGATCATGTCAGTGCTCCCTGAGCCGCAATCGTTACTGGGTGGCAGCTGTGCGGCCCCTTGAAGCAGAGCCGCGGGCTGCTTCAGTAAAGCGTCGAGTCCGGCAAGGTCAAGCTTGAGAGATTCCGCCAGTCTTGGGCGTAACGACGGCTGCACTTGGACAAGTCGGCGTTCCCATCGACCGATCGTGGTGCGGTCAACTCCGACCGCCTGAGCAAGGCTCTCCTGTGAGTGCCCCATCTCCAGACGTCTCTCACGAAGCCCCATGTCCACCTCCTCTCCGGGTTGCCCGCACCGCAATCGCGTGCACACAACGCACTTTTCTGCATCAAGAGTGCCGCACGATTGCCCTGGTAAGCCCCAACATCCTGCGGTTTCCTTGAAGTTGTCAGCCCAACGTATCGGCTGTGGGCATCGAGGTGCAGGCGCGCACAGGAAGCGAATCAAACGACGCGTGGAGGCGTTCATGACATATGCGCAGAGAGGAAGCGGATCCGGCCACACGCCCTCCGTTCCAAGCCGCGATGCCGTGCTCGCTGGCCACTCGCATGGCAGGAAGGACCGCAAGTGAACTGCATCGATACCCCCGCGCGCGAGGACGTCACGGCCGGCACGGTCGGGGACGATGTACTCACCGTCCACGAACTCGTCACGGCCGGCGAAGGACTTGGCGCCAAGTGCGGCGCCGGAGGGCTTGACACTCAGGCCGTCGAGTGGCTGCGCGCCGTGAACTGCCCGGCTTGCTTGGAGGCGGAATGCCGTTCAAAACCCGGACTCGGTGGCTGGCCATCCACGGCATTGACACGGGGCCCCGCTGGATCCACGGAGTAGAGGTGACGGCGTGACCAACCCCATGGACACTGCCCGGCTGCTGCCGTGGACCAGCCCGGACGGGAAGCCGTGCTACCTCTTCGCGAACAACAGGACCGGCTATGTCTCCCGCCTCGCCGACAAGGTGGAGGCGGAGCAGATGACCTCGGCCGCCGAACTCATCGCGGAGTCCTGCCGTATCCTCGCCGACCGGACGTGGACACCCGGCGAAATCCACCTGCTGGCCGTCGAGTTGAACAACCACCTGACCAAGGTCCACCGAGTTTCGGAGAGTCGGGGCGCCCGGTTGCTCCTGTTGGAGGACAACCCCGACGAGGACGACGAATACGAGGTGGACGCCGGGGACACCGAGAACGACGAGCCCGACGCGAGCGATGCGGGCGATGCGGGCGATGCGGGCGATGCGGGCGACGGAGGACGCGGAGCCCCGCCCGCGTACGACTCCCCCGACCGGCCAGGCCCTGAGCAGGGACAGCGCGTGTCCCGCCCGAACCGACGGGCTCGGCTCACCGCCCCGGTCCGTCCCGCGGGGAGCGTCCCGGGCGCTCCCCTGAAGGATGCCGCGCAGGGACCGCCCGCGCGGTGAGGGAAACCGGTCCCGCCCTCCCTGATGACCGGAGGGCGGGACCTCCCGGCTTCCGCCGTACGCGCTCGTCGTCGCCTCGACCTGGCGCGGCGAACAACCCAAGGCGCGAACGCACACCATCACGTTGACAGCCGCAGTGAGGGGAGACAGGAATGGCATGGGGAACCGGTAAGGGCGGCGACGGAGGCGACGGAAAGCACGCCGGAGGCAAGGACCCGGGCACGGCAAAGCCGTCGTCCGACACCAAGGACCCCAACCCGGGCCCGAAGCACGGCAAGGGAAAGTAGGACTCTCCGGATGACCGACACCACCGGAGCCGCCGAGCGGGCCGCCGCGAGCGGCCTGCTCGGCAGGCTGAACAAGACACTGGCGCAGCCTCTGGCGCCTGAGTGGCAAGCGGCCTACGAGGCAGTGCCCCGCCACGGGTTCCTCCCCGACACGGTGTGGCTGGGCGACGACCTCACCCCGTGCGACCGCCGGAAGACCCCGGGCGCATGGCTCCGCGCGGCCTACGACGACGAACCCGTCGTGACCCAGGTCAACGATGGCGCAGACCCCGGCGACGGCGAACGCTGGCCGTCCTGCTCCGCCTCCGCCCCCGGCATCGTCTTCCGCATGCTGCACATGCTCGACGTACGCAGCGGGGACCGCGCACTGGAGATCGGAACGGGAACCGGCTGGAACGCCGGCCTCCTGGCCCACCGGCTGGGTTCGGACCTGGTGACCACGGTGGAAGTAGACCCGGCTCTGGCGGATCGGGCCCGAGACAACCTGAAGGCTGCCGGGCTGGCGCCACATGTCATCACGGGAGACGGGGCCACGCTGGAAGTGGGCCACGGCCTGGACCGCTTCCTGGCGACCTGTTCCGTCCGACGAGTGCCGCCCGGCTGGGTAGCCCGGATGAAGTCCGGCGGTGTCATGCTCCTTCCCTGGGAATCGCCCTGGCTCTGCTACGGCCTCCTGCGCCTCACCGCGGATTCCGACGGGAGCGCCTCCGGCACCTTCCACCCCCGTTCCGCATTCATGCTCATGCGCGGCCAACGCACCGACCTTCGGATCTTCCGCGACGTGGTCAGGGACGGACACGTACCCGACGAAAGATCCACCACCCTGTCTCCCCGGAGCGTCACCGGGGACGACTGGGCGGCCCAGTTCGCCATCGGCCTCCAACTCCCCGACGTGTGGTGGACCTGGCACGAAGACCCCGACGTCGAAGGGGTGTCCGCCCGTCTCTGGTTGGCCACCGTCGACGCCACGTCCTGGGCCGCCATCGACTACGACGGAGAGACGGACAAACGGTTCACCGTCTGGGAGCACGGCCACCGCCGCCTCTGGAGCGAGGTCGAGGCGGCCTACCACTGGTGGAGAAGCCATGGCTGCCCCCGCCCGGAGCACTTCGGCATGAGCGTGGCTGCCGACGGCCGGCACACGCCTTGGCTGGGGAGTCCCGGCCGGCCGGTTCCGCACAGGGGATGAGGAATCTTCCTGGTCACGGGTGCCCTCGCTGGCCGACTCCAGCATCCCGGACATGGCACCTCCCGGCCTGACGGTCACCAGACGGCCCGGCCCGCGGGAGCCCGGCCCTTACGGGTGACACCCGTACTGCACCTGTCGCAGCTCTCCACGGCGGGCCGGGCCGGAGCGCGGAACGCTGGAGCCGGACGTTCCCCGCGCCCGGACCCAGTCCTCCAGGAGTTGCGCCGTGCCCACGACCGCACCCCCGCCGACCGCCACCGGCCCGGCGCCCGCGGGGCCGCCGCCGTCCCGGCGGTGCGAGCTGGCCGGCATCCTGGCCGCGGCGCTCCGCAGGGCCGCGCCCGCGCTGCTCGGCTACGCCGCCGTCCGCGCCCTGGGGACCCTCGTCCTGATGAAGTGGGCGCACATCCGGCACCACGGGCTGTGGCCGCTGCTGGCCACCCAGTGGGACTCGGACTGGTACCTCGGCATCGCCGGCCACGGTTACGAGCACACCCTCGGCGGCCAGGGCCCCGACGGCTCCGAGGGCTACCACGAGAACAACCTCGCCTTCTTCCCCCTCTACCCGGTGCTCATCAAGGCCGTCGCGGTGGTCATGCCCGGCTCCCGGGCCACGGCGGGGCTGCTGATCGCCGTCGGCTGCTCGCTGCTCGCGGCGTGGGGGGTCTTCGCGGTCGGCGACCGGCTCCACGGGCGCCGGGTCGGCACCGTCCTGGCGGTCCTGTGGGGCGCCGCCCCGGTCGCCGTGATCGAGTGGATGGGCTACACGGAGTCGCTGTTCACGGCGCTGGTCGCCTGGTCGCTGTACGCGGTGCTGACGGGGCGCTGGCTCGCGGCCGGCGGCCTCGCGCTGCTCGCCGGCCTGACCCGCCCCACGGGCCTCGCGCTCGCCGCGGCGGTCTCGCTGTGCGCGCTGCTCGCCCTCCGGCGGCGGCCCGGCGGTGCGGCGTCGCGCCCGCCCGCCCCCCGGCTGCTCGCCGCCGCGCTCCTCGCGCCCCTCGGCTGGCTCGGGTACGTCGGCTGGGTGGGGCGGCGACTCGGCCGCGCCGACGGCTACTTCGCGGTCCAGAGGATGTGGCACAACGAGTGGGACGGCGGCGCCGAGACGCTGCGCTCGCTCCGCTCGATCCTCGGCCAACAGGCCCGGCCGCAGCTGTTCTACGTCGTGGTGTCGCTGGTGCTGATCGGGTCGGGCGCGCTGTACGTGCTGTGCGTGGCCGACCGGCAGCCGCTGCCGCTGCTGGTGTTCAGCGGGGTGCTGCTGGCGATCGTGCTGGGCAGCGGCGGGGTGTACTTCCCGCGCGCCCGCTTCCTGCTGCCCGGCTTCCCGCTGCTGCTGCCGCTGGCCCGCGGGATCGTCCGGGCGCGGCGCCGGACGGCCGTACTCGCGCTGGGCGGTGCCGCGTTGGCGTCCGCCTACGTGGGCGCGTACATGACGCTGGTGTACACCGGCGCGCCGTAGCCGGGCGCGTCCGGGGACGTCGGCGCCGCTACAGCGCCAGCATCACCGCGAGCCCCACCGCGCCGACCACGCTCGGCGCGATGACCGCATACGACCAGCGCACCTCCGGCTCGCCCTGCGCGCTCTCGCGGTGGGCCGCGCGTTCCCTGATCTCGCGCAGCTCCTCCAGGGCCTGGTCGGCCATCGCGCGCGGCACCGGGCCGGTGTCCGCCTGGAGCCCGAAGCGGGGCCGGGCCGCGCCCGCGCCGCGGTCCGCCTGCCGGGCGGCCTTCTTGCGCTGGCGCAGCGAGACCGGGATGGCCCAGAGCTGGTACTTGCCGCCGCCGGTGAGCACCTCGGCGGAGAAGGTCGCCCGCAGCTCCTCGACGGCGGACCAGGGCAGCGTGATCGTACGGAACGGGTTGCGCACCGTCAGCCGGTCCTCGCCCGCCCTGACCAGGGGCCGCAGGGTGAAGGCGACGACCAGCGGCACGCCGAGGAGGAGGACGAAGACCGCGGTGAGCTTGGTGTGGGCGGTGCCGCGCAGCACCGCGTCGGCACCGAGCCAGAGGCCGAGCAGGAGGAGCAGCGCGCCGCCGGCCAGGGCCGCGGGCGAGCGGTAGCTGCGCTCCGCGTACTGCTGCTGGGGCGAGGTGGACCGGTCCGGGCTCGTCATGCCGCCGATTCTGCCCGACTGTCCGGATGCCGGACACGGAGTGGATATTGCGGTACGGCATCGATGGCGGCGGCCCGCGGCGGACGGCCGCCCCAAACTCGTCCGCGCAGGGGGGCTGGCATGTCGCTACGCGCGTAGATATGCTCCCCTCGTGACCATGCCCACTGCCATTTCGGAAGTACCCGCATCCGGCAACGAAGCCGCGGGGCGACTGGCGTCGATGGCGGATGTGACCGCCTCCGACGGAGCGCTGCGCCGTTTCCTGCACGGACTCCCCGGCGTCGACGCGGTAGGGCTCCAGGCCCGCGCCGCCGCGCTCGGCACCCGTTCGATCAAGACCACGGCGAAGGCGTACGCCATCGACCTGGCCATCTCGATGATCGACCTGACGACGCTCGAAGGCGCGGACACCCCCGGCAAGGTCCGGGCGCTGTGCGCCAAGGGCATCCATCCGGACCCGACGGACCGGTCCGTCCCCAAGGTCGCGGCGATCTGCGTCTATCCGGACATGGTCGCCACCGCCAAGGAGGCGCTGGCCGGTTCCGGGATCCACGTCGCGTCCGTCGCCACCGCCTTCCCGGCGGGCCGGGCGGCGCTGCCGGTCAAGCTGGCCGACACCCGGGACGCGGTGGCGGCCGGCGCCGACGAGATCGACATGGTGATCGACCGTGGCGCCTTCCTCTCCGGCCGCTACCTGGACGTCTTCGAGGAGATCAAGGCCGTCAAGGAGGCGTGCGTACGCCCCGACGGTACGGCCGCGCACCTCAAGGTGATCTTCGAGACCGGCGAGCTCCAGACGTACGACAACGTCCGCCGGGTCTCCTGGCTCGCGATGCTCGCGGGCGCCGACTTCATCAAGACCTCGACGGGCAAGGTGGCCGTGAACGCCACGCCGCCGGTCACCCTCCTCATGCTCGAAGCCGTCCGCGACTTCCGCGCGCAGGCCGGCATCCAGGTCGGCGTGAAGCCGGCCGGCGGCATCCGGACCACCAAGGACGCGCTCAAGTACCTGGTGATGGTCAACGAGACGGTGGGCGAGGACTGGCTCAATGCCGACTGGTTCCGCTTCGGCGCCTCCAGCCTCCTCAACGACCTGCTGATGCAGCGCCAGAAGCTCAGCACCGGCCGCTACTCCGGCCCCGACTACGTGACGGTGGACTGAACCGCTATGAGCTCAGCATTTGACTACGCACCGGCGCCCGAGTCCCGCGCGGTCGTCGACCTGGCACCGGCCTACGGGCTGTTCATCGACGGCGAGTTCACCGAGGGCACGGGCGGCGACCTGCGCAAGACCGTCTCGCCCGCCACCGAAGAGGTGCTGGCCGAGTACACCCAGGGCACCGCCGACGACGTCGACCGGGCCGTGAAGGCCGCCCGCACCGCGTTCGGGAAGTGGTCCGCGCTGCCCGGCGCCGAGCGCGCCAAGTACCTCTTCCGGATCGCCCGGATCATCCAGGAGCGCTCGCGCGAGCTGGCCGTCCTGGAGACGCTGGACAACGGCAAGCCGATCCGCGAGTCGCGGGACGCCGATCTGCCGCTGGTGGCCGCGCACTTCTTCTACTACGCGGGCTGGGCGGACAAGCTGGGCCACGCGGGCTTCGGGCCGGACCCCAGGCCGCTGGGCGTGGCCGGCCAGGTCATCCCGTGGAACTTCCCGCTCCTCATGCTGGCGTGGAAGGTCGCCCCGGCGCTGGCCTGCGGCAACACCGTCGTCCTCAAGCCCGCCGAGACCACCCCGCTGTCCGCGCTGTTCTTCGCGGACATCTGCCGCCAGGCGGGCCTCCCCAAGGGCGTCGTCAACATCGTCACCGGTGACGGCTCGACCGGCGCCGCGCTGGTGGCCCACCCCGGCATCGACAAGGTCGCGTTCACCGGCTCCACCGAGGTCGGCAAGGCGATCGCCCGCACGGTCGCCGGTACGGACAAGAAGCTCACCCTCGAACTGGGCGGCAAGGCGGCCAACATCGTCTTCGACGACGCGCCGCTCGACCAGGCCGTCGAGGGCATCGTCAACGGCATCTTCTTCAACCAGGGCCACGTCTGCTGCGCCGGTTCGCGGCTGCTGGTCCAGGAGTCGGTCCAGGACGAGCTGCTGGACGCGCTGAAGCGGCGGATGGCCACCCTCCGGGTCGGCGACCCGCTCGACAAGAACACCGACATCGGCGCGATCAACTCGGCCGAGCAGCTGGCCCGGATCACCGAGCTCGCCGACGCGGGCGAGGCCGAGGGCGCCGAGCGCTGGTCGCCGGCGTGCGAACTGCCGGGCTCCGGCTACTGGTTCGCGCCGACCCTGTTCACCGGCGTCACCCAGGCCCACCGGATCGCCCGCGAGGAGGTCTTCGGCCCGGTGCTGTCCGTGCTGACCTTCCGCACGCCGGAGGAGGCGGTGGCCAAGGCCAACAACACGCCGTACGGGCTGTCGGCGGGCATCTGGACCGAGAAGGGTTCGCGGATGCTGTGGATGGCGAGCAAGCTGCGCGCGGGCGTCATCTGGTCCAACACGTTCAACAAGTTCGACCCGGCCTCGCCGTTCGGCGGCTACAAGGAGTCGGGTTTCGGCCGCGAGGGCGGCCGGCACGGTCTGGAGGCGTACCTCGATGTCTGATCGCTTGAGCGTTCTCAAGACCTACAAGCTGTACGTCGGGGGCAAGTTCCCCCGGTCCGAGAGCGGGCGGGTGTACGAGGTGACCGACGCAAAGGGGAACTGGCTCGCCAACGCCCCGCTGTCCTCCCGCAAGGACGCGCGGGACGCGGTGGTCGCCGCCCGCAAGGCGTTCGGCGGCTGGTCCGGCGCCACCGCGTACAACCGCGGCCAGATCCTCTACCGCACCGCGGAGATGCTGGAGGGCCGCCGGGACCAGTTCGCCGCCGAAGTGGCGGACGCCGAGGGGCTGTCGAAGGCGAAGGCCGCGGCGCAGGTGGACGCGGCGATCGACCGCTGGGTCTGGTACGCGGGCTGGTCCGACAAGGTCGCCCAGATCGCCGGCTCGGCGAACCCGGTCGCGGGCCCGTACTTCAACCTGTCCGCCCCGGAGCCGACCGGTGTGGTCGCGGTCCTGGCCCCGCAGGAGTCGTCGTTCCTGGGCCTGGTCTCGGTGATCGCCCCGGCGATCGTCACCGGCAACACGGCCGTGGTGGTGGCGTCGGAGCAGGCCCCGCTGCCGGCGCTGTCACTGGCCGAGGTGCTGGCCACCTCCGACCTGCCCGGCGGTGTGGTCAACCTCCTCTCGGGCCGTACGGCGGAGCTGGCCGCTCCGCTCGCCGCCCACCAGGACGTCAACGCCGTCGATCTCACCGGCGCCGGCGCCGAACTGGCCGTGGAGCTGGAGACGGCGGCGGCCGACAACCTCAAGCGGGTGCTGCGCCCGCGGGCCGTCGACTGGACGGCGGACCCGGGCACGGAGCGGCTGCTGGCCTTCCTGGAGACGAAGACGGTCTGGCACCCGATGGGCGTCTGACCGGTCTTCGGCGCACCGACTCCGGTACGGCGAACGGCGCGGGACCTCACCCGACGGGTGGGGTCCCGCGCCGTTTCCGCGGGTCCGGCCGCGGTGCGCCGCGGCGGTGCGTCAGCCGGGCATGGTCCGCATCACCTGGCCGGTCACCGGCAGCGTGCGCAGCGTGCCGCCGTTCGTCACCGGGCCCGTCACCTGCGCCGTGCTCACCGGCTTGAAGTCGGCGACCCGGGTGCCGACGGCGTTGGCCAGCGGATCGACGCCGGTGTTGTTCATCGGGTCCAGCCGGATGTCCTTGACGGGGCCGAGGCCGCCGCGCGAGCCGTACTTGAGCGCGGCGGTCAGCGACGTGTTCTTGGGGTCCAGCACGGACACCCGGGGGGCCGTGGAACCGTGCGCGGGGGCGGCGCTCGCCGCCGCACCACCCGCCATCGCGGCGCCGGCCGCGGAGATCACCAGTCCGGCGCGCAGCACACTGCGCGGGACGCGGCTGGGCTTGGGACGTGCGTGGGAGGGCATCTGCCACCTGCCTGTGGATTCGGAAACCGAGCATCTCCACCGGTTGCGCGAGCCGGCGGCACCTCCGCCGCACCACTGCGTAATCGATTGACTGCACAGAGTAGTTGACCGGGTGCCGGCCGTTCCACCTCGCGCGCCAGGGGTACCCCCCACGGCGCAATGCCCGACAATGAGTACCCGTGACCTCCCACTCGCCCGCCCGGCCCCCCGTTGCCCATGTCGTGCTGCTGACCGGTCCGTCCGGCTCCGGGAAGACCTCCCTGGCCGCGCGGACCGGCCTGCCCGTGCTGAACCTCGACGACTTCTACAAGGAGGGCACGGACCCGACGCTGCCGCAGCTGCCGGACGGCGGCGGCGCCGACTGGGACTCACCGCTCTCCTGGGACGCGGGCGCCGCGGTCGCCGCCATCGAGGCGCTGTGCCGCACGGGACGGACCGCGGTTCCGGTGTACGACATCTCGGTCAGCGCCCGGGTGGGCTCGTCGGCACTGACGCTCGACGGGGCTCCGCTGTTCATCGCCGAGGGCATCTTCGCCGCCGACGTCATCGAAGGCTGCCGGGCTGCGGGCGTGCTGGCCGACGCGCTGTGCCTGCGCGGGCGCCCCACGACGACCTTCCGCCGGCGGCTGCTGCGGGATCTGCGCGAGGGCCGCAAGCCGGCGCCGTATCTGGTGCGCCGCGGGCTGCGGCTGCTGCGCAGCGAGCGGACGATCGTGGCCCGGCACACCTCGCTGGGCGCGTACGCCTGCGCCGGCACGGAGGCGCTGGAACGGATAGCGGCGGCGCACTCCGCAGACCTGGTCGGGACGGCCGTACGGTCCTGAGCCGTACGGCGGTTGGCGGGCGGCGTGGTCGGCGGTCGGCCCCGGAAACGGGAGAGCGGGCTCGGACAGACCCCCCGGCCGCCCGAACCCGCTCGTTTCCCCCGTATCCCCCCTGCTTCCCCCGTGTCCCCCTCGGGCTCTCCCCCCGGATCCCCCTCGGGTTTCTCCGCCCCCTCGGGCGTTCCCCCCCCGTCCTCAGGCGACCAGTTCGCCGAAGGACTCCTCCTCGTCACGGCCGAAGCTGAGGACCTCGTCCTCGCGCAGCCGGCGCAGGGAGCGCCAGATGCTGGACTTGACCGTGCCGACACTGATGTTGAGGATGTCCGCGATCTCCGGGTCCGTGCGGCCTTCGTAGTAGCGCAGCACCAGCATGGTGCGCTGCGCCTCCGGCAGCCGGGCCAGCGCCTGCCACAGGACGGCGCGCAGCTCGGTGCCGCGCATCGCGTCCACGTCGCCGGCGGTCTCGGGCAGTTCCTCGGTCGGGTACTCGTTGAGCTTGCGCCGGCGCCAGGCGCTGATGTGCAGGTTGGTCATGGTGCGCCGAAGATAGCCGCCGAGCGCCGCCTTGTCGCTGATCCGGTCCCAGGCCCGGTAGGTCGAGAACAGCGCGCTCTGGAGCAGGTCCTCGGCCTCGTAGCGGTCACCGGTCAGGTGGTAGGCGGTGGCGTACAGGGAGGCGCGGCGTTCCTGGACGTAGGCGGTGAAGGCCGCTTCGGCCTCGGCCACTTCCGCCGCGGTGCGCCGGTCCCCCGTCTCCCTGTACTCCGTTCCCCCGTCGGCGCTCTCCTGGCCCCCGTTTCCCCCGTTGGGCCTGTTGTGCACCACCGTCGCGTCAATGGCCACCATGTACGGCGGCCGTTGACGCCCGGTGCCGCGAGCGCACCCCCGCCCGCCCACGGCACCGGACTTCTCGCCGGCCCGCACGACGTCGTGGAGCCGCGTGATAACTGCGCTGGAAGTGGTGCCGTGCAGTGTGTTCATCTCGCGCCCCCCGTCGGTCGAGCCAGTTCGTTCGGTGTGTCCCCGGCGCTGATCTCGCCCGTTGCGGGTGTTGATCTCTTCCGGATGCCCAAAAGACTGCCAAGCCAGTTTCATCGGGGTGTCCGCCGACTGTCACAGACGTGTCACAGGGCCGGTGACGGTGCGGCGCGGTCCGTCATCCGGGCGGGTCCGGTGTGGCAGGGCGGCACCGGTCGATCTCCCGCCGTGCCATGGGCCAGAATGGCTGCGTGCCTTTCCTGTTGCTGATCGAGGACGACGACGCCATCCGCACGGCCCTCGAACTCTCGCTGTCGCGCCAGGGTCACCGTGTGGTGACCGCGGCGACGGGCGAGGACGGCCTGAAACTGCTGCGCGAGCAGCGGCCGGACCTGATCGTGCTGGATGTGATGCTGCCGGGCATCGACGGTTTCGAGGTGTGCCGCCGGATCCGGCGTACGGACCAGCTGCCCATCATCCTGCTCACCGCGCGCAACGACGACATCGACGTGGTGGTGGGCCTGGAGTCCGGTGCGGACGACTATGTCGTCAAGCCGGTGCAGGGGCGGGTGCTGGACGCCCGGATCAGGGCCGTACTGCGGCGCGGTGAGCGCGAGTCCAGCGATTCGGCGACGTTCGGTTCGCTGGTGATCGACCGCTCGGCGATGACCGTCACCAAGAACGGCGAGGATCTGCAACTGACGCCGACCGAGCTGCGGTTGCTGCTGGAGCTCAGCCGCCGGCCCGGTCAGGCGCTGTCCCGGCAGCAGCTGCTGCGGCTGGTGTGGGAGCACGACTACCTCGGGGATTCGCGGCTGGTGGACGCCTGTGTGCAGCGGCTGCGCGCGAAGGTGGAGGACGTGCCGTCCTCGCCGACGCTGATCCGCACGGTCCGCGGTGTCGGCTACCGGCTGGACACCCCGCAGTGACACCACGCTCCCCGGGAGACGACGGGACATCGGGCACGCCGGCGGACGGCGGGGCTTCGGACGCACGGGACACCGCCGGCCGGGAATCCACCGCGGCCGGTTCCGGTCGGCGGCCCACCCGGCTGCTGCGCCGGGCCGCCGGACTGCTGCGCTGGACGAGCCTGCGGCTGCGGCTGGTCGTGGTGTTCGCGCTGGTCGCGCTGACGGCGGCGGTCTCGGCGTCCGGGATCGCGTACTGGCTCAACCGCAACACCGTGCTGGACCGTACGCAGAACGCCGTCCTCAAGGATTTCCGCAAGTCGCTGGAGGACAGCACGCGGTCGCTGCCGCTGCGCCCGCGGTGCTCCGAACTCCAGGACGCCGCACGGCAGATGGCGGCCGGTCCGCAGAACTACACGGTGCTGCTGATCGGGTTGGACCGCGCGGGCAAGGAGTGCGCGGCCACCACCAACAAGGACCTGCTGACGCTCAAGAGCGTCCCGCAGTCGCTGCGCAACGCGGTCGACCAGGTGCGCCCGGTCGACGAGTCCAACCACTTCGCGCACCACCTGTACTGGCAGCGCAAGGAGGTCGGGGACGTCCCGTATCTCATCGCCGGGGCGAAGGTGATCGGCGGCGGGCCGACCGGCTACATGCTGAAGTCGCTGGCCACCGAGCGGCAGGACCTCACCTCGCTGGCCTGGTCCCTGGGGATCGCGACGGCGCTGGCGCTGGTCGGCTCGGCGCTGCTGGCGCAGGCCGCCGCGACGACCGTGCTGCGGCCCGTGCAGCGGCTGGGGTACGCGGCGCGGCAGCTGGGCGAGGGGCGGCTGGACACCCGGCTGCGGGTGACCGGCACGGACGAACTGGCGGATCTGTCGCGGACGTTCAACCGCACGGCGGAGCGGCTGGAGCAGCGCGTCGAGGAGCTGAGCGCGCGGGAGGCGGCGTCCCGCCGGTTCGTCGCGGACATGTCGCACGAGCTGCGCACCCCGCTGACCGCGATCACCGCGGTCAGCGAGGTGCTGGAGGAGGAGGCGGACTCCCTCGACCCGATGATCGCGCCGGCCGTGCAGCTGGTGGTCAGCGAGACCCGGCGGCTGAACGATCTCGTCGAGAACCTGATGGAGGTCACCCGCTTCGACGCGGGGACGGCCCGGCTGGTGCTCGACGATGTCGATGTCGCCGACCAGGTGACCGCCTGTATCGACGCGCGGGCCTGGCTGGACGCGGTGGATCTGGACGCCGACCGCGGCATCGTGTCCCGTCTGGACCCGCGGCGGCTGGATGTGATCCTGGCGAATCTGATCGGCAACGCCCTCAAGCACGGCGGCTCGCCGGTGCGGGTGTCGGTGCACACCGAGCCGGCGGAACGTCCGGAGGCAGCGGAGCGCACGGAGGCCGGGGAGCGCACCGAGCTGCCCGAAGGCCCGGCGGACGAGGGCGGGCGGCTGGTGATCCGGGTGCGGGACCACGGTCCGGGCATCCCGGATGAGGTCCTGCCGCATGTCTTCGACCGCTTCTACAAGGCCAGCGCGTCCCGGCCGCGGTCCGAGGGCAGCGGTCTGGGCCTGTCGATCGCGCTGGAGAACGCGCACATCCACGGCGGGGAGATCACCGCGGCCAACCACCCCGAGGGCGGCGCGGTGTTCACCCTGTGGCTGCCGATGGACGCCTCCCGGCTGGCCGACGGCGCGGAGCGGGCGGACGGCGGGACGTCCGGCGGTGGCGGCGAGGGCACGGGGGGCGAGCGATGACGGTCTGCATCCGGCCCGGGACGTGGCGGCGCACCGCGGCGGTCGCGGCTCTGGCCCTGGCCGCGGCGGGCTGCGGGATCCGCGGGACGTCCGTGCCGGTCGACGCGGGCGGCGCACCGTCGCGGGTGAGCTGCAAGGCCCCGCCCGCCGAGCCGGGGCCGGGCGCGTCCGCCACGGTGCAGGTCTCGGTCTACCTGGTGTGCGGTTCGGCGCTGGCCCAGGTGGAGCGGATGGTGTCGCTGCCCAAGGGGACCACGGCGGCGGAGGTCCGGCTGCTGTCCGCCCGGACGCTGCTGGCGGAGTTGCAGAAGCAGCCGCTGCCGGGGGAGGTCAGGGCCGGGTTCAGCACGGTGCTGCCGAGGGAGCTGCGGGTCGACGGGCCGCGGTCCGGCGATCCGGAGGAGGCGCTGCGGCTGTCGGTCCAGCCGGACGACCTGCCGTCGTTCGCGCTGGCGCAGCTGGTGTGCACGTACGGGGCGAGCAGCGCGCTGGGCCGGACGCATGCGGCGCTGCTGGGCGGCCCGGGGGCGGGGGCGCCGCACCGCTACGACTGCTCGGCGGACGTCCTGACCAATCCGGACATCGCGCAGCGGACGGGCTGGGGCGATCCGCTCTCCGAACAGAGCTGAGCGGCACCGCTCCGAGGGGCCGCCGCGGGTGCGCGGGGCTCGTGCGCGGCCGGGCCGCGCATCCGCCCGAGCCGGGCGCAAGCGGGCGGAACCGCGGCCCCCGCTGCCGGCGTCCTGGCCTGTGTGCAGCGTCATGGCCCTGGCGGCACCGTCGCCCCCCGTTTGCGCGCCACCGGAATTCTCCTCCTCGTGGTGCACCTGCTGATCGTCTGCTGGCTGATGCTGCGTCCTCGTACGGTGCCGTGGGTGCCGGCGCCGAATCTGGAGCCGCTGGCGTCGATCCACGCCGAGCTGGCGCGCGGCACGTGGCAGGCGGTGTGGCACCTGGGCGGTTCGGTGCTGCTGCTGGCGCCGCTGGGGGTGCTGCTGCCGCTGGCGGGCGGCCGGTTGAACGTTTCCCCGCTGGGCTCGCTGGCCCGTACGGTCTTCGCCGGGGCGATGATCGCGCTCACCATCGAGGTGCTCCAATCCGGGGTGCCGGGGCAGGTCCCGGACATCGACACCGCGCTGCTGAGCACCCTGGGGGTGGCACTGGCCCACCTCGCCGTCGTCCCCGGGGCCCGGTCCCGGCTCCGCCGCCGGTACGAGCATCCCAGGGGTGCGACCCCGAAGATCTCCAGGGTCGGTCTGGCCCCGCAGGCTGACGTCTTCTCCGGCGGCCGAACCTACCTTTGAGGCATCGGGGCGATCGCTCCGAATCCGCCGAGGCCGAGAAAGCCGAGAAGGCCGAGAAAGCCGAGAAAGCCGTCCCGTAGGACGCCGAGAAGGAGCAGCCCCATGCCCGCCGCACTGGTCCGCCCCACCGACAACCGCATGATCGCCGGCGTCTGCGCCGGCCTCGCCCGCCGCTTCGGCATCCGCCCGGCCACGATGCGGGTGATCTTCCTGCTCTCCTGCCTGCTGCCCGGCCCGCAGTTCCTGGTCTATCTGGCGCTCTGGGTGCTCCTCCCCTCGGAGGAGCAGGCGACCGGTGCCGCGGCGTGGTGACCCGGGGCTCCCCCGGGACATGACCGTGCCCCGTTCCATACGGGACACGACGTACGGAACGGGGCACGGCGGGGTCGTCCCCTAGGGGACGGCGAGCAGGCCGGTCGGCTGCTCAGGGGTTCACGGGGAGGGCGACGGGCAGACCCGCGATCTGGTTGCCCTGAGGGTTCAGGTGAGCCTTGATGGGGCCGTTGCCGTCCTTCTTGATGTGGCCGGAGGCCCCGGCGATGGTCTTGGTGGCGTCCTTGACCGGCAGGCTGTGCAGCACCCCGTTGGTGTCGATCGAGTTGCCGACCGGGGCGGCGGAGGCGACGCCCGCGGCGGTGGCGGCGAAGACGGCGCCGAGCGCGACGGCACCAAGAGTCTTGACAGTCTGCTTCATCGAATTACGTCCTCGTGATGGGGGCTTGACCGGCTAAGAAACCTAGTGATTCCGCCACCGTCGCCGCAAACAGCCACCACCACGGAAAAAACGGCCGGTGGACAATTCACCGGCCGTTGCGCTACAGCTTTTTTCCGCATCACTCACCCAGCGTCAGATCCCCTGTTGGTGAGGGGAGTTGTGGCGCTCTGGCGGAACAGCCACTCGGACCGGAGTTCCGCGTATCCGGGCTTGATGACGTCATTGATCATGGCCAGACGTTCATCGAAAGGAATGAAGGAAGACTTCATGGCATTGACCGTGAACCACTGCATGTCGTCGAGGGTGTAGCGGAATGTCCTCACCAGGTGCTCGAATTCCCGCGACATGCTGGTGCCGCTCATCAGGCGGTTGTCGGTGTTGACCGTGAGGCGGAACTGGAGCCGGCGCAGCAGGCCGATGGGGTGCTCCGCGTAGGAGGTGGCGGCGCCGGTCTGGAGGTTGGAGGTGGGGCACATCTCCAGCGGGATGCGCTTGTCGCGGACGTACGAGGCGAGCCGGCCGAGGGCGACGGAGCCGTCCTCGCCGACCTCGATGTCGTCGATGATGCGGACGCCGTGGCCGAGGCGGTCGGCGCCGCACCACTGGAGCGCCTGCCAGATGGAGGGCAGGCCGAAGGCCTCACCGGCGTGGATGGTGAAGTGGTTGTTCTCCCGCTTGAGGTATTCGAAGGCGTCGAGGTGGCGGGTGGGCGGGTAGCCGGCCTCGGCGCCCGCGATGTCGAAGCCGACGACGCCCGAGTCGCGGAAGCGGTTGGCGAGTTCGGCGATCTCCAGGGCGCGGGCGGCGTGCCGCATGGCGGTGAGCAGGGCGCCGACGCGGATGCGGTGGCCGTTCTCGCGGGCGCGCCGCTCGCCCTCCCGGAAGCCGTCGTTGACGGCCTCGACGACCTCTTCGAGGCTGAGGCCCTGCTCCAGGTGCTGTTCGGGGGCGTAGCGCACCTCGGCGTAGACGACGCCGTCGGCGGCCAGGTCCTCGGCGCACTCGGCGGCGACCCGGGTCAGCCCCTCGCGGGTCTGCATGACGGCGCAGGTGTGCGCGAAGGTCTCCAGATAGCGCTCCAGCGAGCCGGAGTCGGCGGCCTCGCGGAACCAGATCCCGAGCTTCTCCGGGTCGGTTTCGGGGAGTCCGGCGTATCCGTTCTCGCGGGCCAGGTCGACGACGGTACCGGGGCGCAGCCCGCCGTCGAGGTGGTCGTGGAGCAGCACTTTGGGGGCGCGGCGGATCTGTTCGGCGGTCGGCAGGTTACTGGTCTCGCTCGTCATTTCCGCACTCTAGCCCCTACGCGCGTAGAGCTCGCCGAACGATACGTAACAGTGACCCATCCACAGGGTGGACAGCGCGCCGCCTTCTGCCATCGTTCTCGTCATGGCTCAGCAAGCGCTACCGGTGCGCGAGGCCCGGCTGGGAAAACCACTGGGACCGGCAGGGACGGACAAGGCGGTGAGCGGTGTCGCTCTCTTATTGCCCGGGGGCGGGCCGACCGGGCTGGGGCGGCCGTCGCCGGTGCCCGCGCTCGCGGTGCGCCCGCTGGCGGCCCGGCTGGCGAAGGCCGGTCGACCCGAGGGGCTGACCGCCCACGTGGTGCACTACCGCTGCCGCGGCTGGAACGGCGCCGCCGCGCATCCGGCACGGGACGCCTCCTGGGCACTGGAGGAGGTGGTGCGGCGCTACGGCGACGTTCCGGTGGCCCTGGTCGGTACGGGCATGGGCGCCCGCGCCGCACTGCACGCCGCCGGCCACCCGGCCGTCAACTCCGTCCTGGCGATAGCCCCTTGGCTGCCCGACCCGCGCCGGGACGACGGCGAGCCCGACCCGGTCAAGCAGCTCATCGGCCGGCAGGTGCTCCTGGTGCACGGCACCAACGACGAGCGGGTCGACCCCGAAATCTCCTACCGCTACGCCGAGCGGGCCAAGAAGGTCAACCGCGACACCTGCCGCTTCGAGGTGCACTCCGACGGCCACACGCTGCATCAGCACCGCTCCGAAGTCTGGGCGCTGGCCGCGGACTTCATGCTCGGCTCGCTGTTCACCCGGAACTTCGCCCGGCCGGTGAAGGACGCCCTGGCCGCGCCCCCGCCCCTGGGACTGCGGATGCCGCTGGCGTCGGGGTTCGGGCGGTCGCTGCGGTACTGAGCCAGCAGGGCAACTCCGGTGCGGGGTGGTTGCGTCGGGGGTAGCCTCCCTGGGAGCCGAGAGCAACGGGGGGATTCGGTATGCCCATTGGGCCGCGATACCGGCGTGTGTCCGCGCTGCAGCGCCAGTTCTTCGACCGGGAGAACGCGCTGTCCGCCTATGACGAGGCACTGTTCCGGCTGCCGCCGTCCGACGGTCCGCACCTTCTCAACATCGTGGGCGTCGGCGGCATCGGAAAGTCCCGCCTGTTGCAGGAGCTCCGCAACCGCACCGGGGAGGCGTACCGCACCGCCCACCTCGACCTCCAGATCCCCGCGCTGCGGCAGCAGGAGGACGCGCTCGCCGTGCTGCGCACCGACTTCGGTGCGCAGGGGGTGAAGTTCGACCGCTTCGACATCGCCTACGCCGTGCTGTGGCAACGCGTCCATCCGCAGCTGCGGATGGACCGGTCCAGCACGCCGTTCGCGGAGGAGAGCGACGTGCTCTCGAAGATCCTCGACGACGCCATGGGGTTCCCGGTCTTCGGCACCGCGGCCGGGCTGGTACGGCTCACCGACCGGGTCCTGACCAGCCGGCAGCGCAAGCAGCGCATCAAGAACGACCCGACGCTCCGGGACCTCGACAACCTCTCCAACGCGGAACTGGGATACGCGGTCTCCTACCTGCTCGCCGAGGAACTGCGCGAGGCCAGTCGCGAGCGGCCGTTCGTGCTGTTCGTGGACGCATACGAGGCGCTCGTCCCCGCGCCGCTCCCCGGCGGGAAGAGTTTCGGCGCGGACGCCTGGCTGCGGGACCTGCTCGGCCAGTTACAGGGCGGGCTGACCGTGGTGGCGAGCCGGGAGCCGCTCCAGTGGGCGGCGTACGACAAGGACTGGGCTGCGGTGATCCGCCAGGTGTCCGTGGAAGGGCTGCCGATGGCGGCCCGGCTCGATCTGCTGTCCGCCGCGGGCATCGCCGAGGGTGGCCGGCAGCGGTCGATCGCGGAGGCCAGCGCCGGGGTGCCGTTCTACCTCCACCTGGCCATCGACACGTACCACCAGAACCCGGCCCGGCTGGAGACGACGATCACCTCCGAGCACATCGTCCAGCGGTTCCTCCAGCACGTCCCGCCCGACGAGGTCCGGATCCTGGAACTGCTCAGCGTGGCGCGCACCTTCGACTTCGAGGCGTTCCGGGCTTTGGGACGGGCCTTCAATCTCCCCGCGCATCTGCTGACCTGGGAGTCGCTGACCGCGTACTCCTTCGCCTATCCCCTGGCCCAGGGCCGGTACCGGCTGCACCAGCTCATGGTCGCCGCCCTCCAGTCCCACCTCTCCCCCGCCGTTCGGCGGGCCGTGCACGCCCGGCTGCGGGCGTACTGGGAAGAGGCCGTGGACCGCTCGGGGGGTCTGCCGGAGAGGGGTGGGGTGTCCCGTTCGGCGCCACTGCGGGAGGCGGTCTACCACGGTCTGCACGCCGAGGAGATCACCGCCGAACAGATCCACGCCTGCGCCGACCGCGGGATGGCGATGGGCGGGCGCCAGGCAGTGGACGGGATCGTGCGGGACCTGCGGGACTACCTGGCCGCCCGGCCCGATGCGGACGGTTCGCTGCGGGAGGCCGCGGACTGCCTGGAGGCGGAGTCACTGCTCGCCCTGGGCAACGCCCGGGCGGTGATCGACCTGGCGCCGGAGGTGGAGCGGGAGGCCGGTACCGCGGTCTCGGCCCGGCTCGCGCTCGCCGCCGCCAACGCCCGGCGGATCGCAGGCGAGAGCCGCACCGCGGCCCGGATCTTCCAGCAGGTCTGGGACGAGCAGTCAGGTCCGGTGCGGATCTCCGCGGGCTTCTGCCTGGCCGACATCAGGATGTGGCAGGGTGACTTCGCGGCCGCGTTCGACCTGGCCGTCTCCGTATACGAGATGTGCGGGACGGAACACCGCGGTATCCGGGCGGACGTCACCCGGCTGCTCCACCTAGGCCACCGCTTCCTGCTCGATTTCGACGCGGCCGGCGAACTGCTCACGGAGGCCGAGGAGGAGTACCGGCACACCGCCGACCCGTTCGGCTCGGCGAACATCCGGACCAACCGCGCCGAACTGCTGGCCTTCACGGACCCGGAGGGCGCCGTCGCGGAGGCCGCGGCGGCCCTGGAGGTCCAGCGGGAGCTGGGCGCCCAGCACGAGATCGGCAAGGCGTACACCGCGATGGCCATGGCACAGACCCGGCTCGGCGCCTACGAGCGGGCCGCCTCGTCCTTCCTCAGCGCCTACGCCGCCCTCGACCGGGCCGGCTACCGGTCCGGCCGGGCCCGTGCCGACATGTACCGGGCGTTCCTGCTGCTGCGACAGGGGCACCGCGGGGAGTGTCTGGCGCTACTGCGCCGGGCGGTCGCCGAGTTCGAGGCGTGCGACGTCTATCCGTCGCTGGTGCTCGCCATCCAGCGGGCGGCGCTGCGGCTCGGCGCGGACGACCCGGAGCTCGCGGCAGCCGCCACCCGCGCCCGGGCCGGCCTCCACCTGCTGCTCCCGCTGGACGCCCTGGAGCGCCGGACCGACGCGATGCTGTCGCTGTTCTTGGGGGCGGGCGCATGAACCACCAGGAGCTGTACGCGGTGGCGCTGGCGACCACCGAGACCGCGGCCGGGTACTACAACCGCAACACAGGGCTGGACACGCCCGAGGGCCGGGTCAACGTGCGGATCCCGCTGCCGGGCGCCGACGTGATGGACGTCCGGCTGTGGCGGGAGGAGGAGGTGCTGGCCGCCGTCCGCCCGTACGTGGACCACGCGCCGGAGCTGCGCCACGTCTCGCAGCGGCCACGCTTCCAGGTGCAGAGCTTCATCGACGGGCGGCTGCTCGACGGCTTCTCGCCGCGCGGCAGCGCCGTCCCCGGCCATGTCCTGGACGATGTGGTGCGGCTGCTGGCGCAGCTGTCGGCGATCCCGGCCGAGAAGCTGCCGTCGCTGCCGGGCGAGTGGCCCGTCGCGGGCGACTCGACGGGCTTCGGGCGACGGCTGTCCGCGCTGACCCGGCGGATCCACGCGGACCATCTGGCGGAGTACGGCGAGGTGTTCGCCTACTTCGGCTTCCCGGCCGATCCGCTGGCGGGCACCGAGGAGCGGTGGGCCGCGCTGACATCTCGCCCATTCTCGGTGCTCCACGCCGATCTGCACCGGAAGAACATGATCGTGTCCGGCGGGGCGACGTGGTTCCTCGACTGGGAGCTGGCCCTGTGGGGCGACCCGGTCTACGAACTCGCCATCCACCTGCACAAGATGGACTATCCCGAGGACCAACGGGAGGCGCTGGTGGCCCGCTGGCTGCGCGCGATGCCGGCCGGGTGCACCGCCGGCTGGCGGCGCGACGTGGCGGCGTACCTGCGCCACGAGCGCCTGAAGTCGGCGGTGGTGGACACCGTCCGTTACTCCAAGCAGCTGGCCGCGCCCGGTACGGATCCCGCATTCGGCGCGTTTCTTGTGTCACGTCTGGCCAAGAAGGTGAATGCCGCCCGTCGGGACTGGGGAGTGGTCTCGGACGTCACGACCGAGGACATCCGCGCCGGACTGCGCAGGGGACCGACGCACAGGAGCCCATGAAGGGGCGGTGGACAGGCGCATGGACGCGATGACGCTGTACGAGGAGGCCCGCCGGCGGGACGACGGACACGCCGGCTACTACAACCGCAACGTGCGGGTGGGATCCGGCGACGGCCCGGTGATGGTCCGCATTCCGACCCCCGGGGCGGAGTCGATGGACCTGACGGTGTGGTCGGAGCCACAGCTGCTGGAGGCGATCCGCCCGTACGTCGGCGCAGCGCCGCAGCTGCTCCACGCACAGGCGGAACCGCCCTTCCAGATCCACGAGTTCATCGCGGGCCGGTCCTTGGACGAGGTGTGCCCGGTGGGGACGGCGCTGCCGGGCCGGGTACTGGACGACATCGGCGAGCTGTTCGGGCAGCTGCTGCGGGTGCCGTCCGGCAAGCTCCCCGCCACGCCGGCCGGCTGGCCCGGGGACGGCGACACCGCCGGCTTCGCCGCCGCGCTGCTGGCGCTCGTCCGCACCATCCGCGCCGCCGGCGACCCGCCGACCCTGCGGCTCTACGCGGAACTGGGCGTCCCCGACGATCCCTGCGGCCTGCTGGAGAGGCGGGCCGGTGCACTGCGCGCCCGCCCGTTCCGGCTGCTCCACGCCGACCTGCACCGCGGCAACATGATCACCGACGACCGGCGGACGGTCTTCCTCGACTGGGAGCTGGCGCTGTGGGGCGACCCGGTCTACGACCTGGCGGACCACCTGCACAAGATGTCCTACCTGCCGGGCGAAGACGCCCGGGTGCGGGCCCTGTGGGAGCGCGCCGCCCCGGCCGAATGCCGGCCCGGCTGGCTGAACGGCCTCGGGTTCTACCTCGGCTACGAGCGGATGAAGTCGGCGGTGGTGGACACCGTGCGCTGGGCCCGCCGGATCGCGGCCGCGACCACCCCCGAGGTCCGTCGGTCCCTCGCCGGCGAGCTCGCCGCCAAGTACACCGCGGCGCGGCCCTATTGGGAGCCGGTGGCTCCCGTCCCCACCGTGGACGCCGTCGAGCAGGCCGCCGCCCGCTGGGCCCGGGCCGCTCGCCGCCTCATGAGAGCAACACCCCCCGCCGGCTCAGCAGGAACTTCTTGAACGCGGCCACCGGCGGGGTGTCCGGATGGCCGTCCAGCCATGCCACGCCGATCTCCCGGACCGCCCGCGGGGCGGTCACGGTCAGTTCGGCGACACCGGGGCGGGGGACGGCGGGCGGGGGCAGCAGGGCCACGCCCAGGCCGGCCGCGACCAGGCCGCGGAGGGTTTCGGCCTCCTCGCCCTCGAAGGCGACGCGCGGGGTGAAGCCGGCCTCGGCGCACAGTGCGTCGGTGATCCGGCGCAGGCCGTAGCCCGGTTCGAGGGTGACGAAGAGCTCGCCGGCGGCCTCCGCGAGGCGGATGCGCTTGCGGGCGGCCAGCGGGTGGTCGTCCGGGACGACGAGGCGGAGCTTCTGCTCGTCGAGCCGGCGGGCGACCAGGTCGGGGTAGTCGGGCACCGGGGAGGTCAGGCAGAGGTCGAGGTCGCCGGCCCGCAGCCGTTCGATCATCGCCTCGCCGTAGTTCTGGACGAGTTGGAAGCGGACGCCCGGGTGGTCGGCGCGGAAGCTGCGGATCAGGCCGGGGACGGTCTCCGGGCCGAGCGTGTGCAGAAAGCCGAAGGCGACCTTCCCGGCGGCCGGGTCGGCGTCGGCGCGGACGGAGTCGGTGGCCCGCTCCAGGTCGGTGAGGGCGCGCTCGACGGCGGCGAGGAAGCCGCGGCCGGCCGGGGTGAGGGAGAGCGTGCGGCCGTGCCGGGCGAAGAGGGCGACGCCGAGGTCGTCCTCCAGCCGCACCAGGGCGCGGCTGAGGGTGGGCTGCGGCATGCCGAGTTCGTGGGCGGCGCGGGTGACGTGCTCGTGCCGGGCGACGGCGGCGAACTGGGCGAGCCGCGGAGCGAGGGCCGGCGCCCAGGATCCGGGGCCCAGCTCCGCGGGCTCCGGGCCTTCGCGCGGGGCGCCGCGGGGGCGTTCCGGAATGTGTTTTCTGTTGCGACCTTGCAACAGAGGCGGTGGTGAACTGGGATCATGTGTCACAGCATCGATTATGGCGTTTTTATGCATTGGACGCATGAAGTAGGGGGGCCTACGTTCGGGGTATGCCTCCCGCTGATACCGGGGCGTCCGTCACCGACCGTGCGGTCGCCTCTCCCCAGTCGTCCACAGACACCTCTTCCACCGCCGCCGCGCCCGACCCCGAGTCGGACAAGCTGCGGCCGGGCGGCCCCGGCTACCGCCGGATGAGCTTCGCCCTCTTCGCCGCCGGAGTGGCCACCTTCGCCCTCCTCTACTCCACCCAGGCGCTGCTGCCCGCCATTTCCGGCGACCTCAACGTCTCCCCCGACCAGGCCAGTTGGACCGTCTCGGCGGCCACTTTCGGGCTGGCGCTGGGCGTGATCCCGCTGAGCGCGGTCTCCGAGCGCTTCGGCCGCCGCGCGCTGATGACGGCCTCGCTCTCGGTCGCCGCGCTGATCGCGCTGCTGGTCCCGTTCGCGCCGACGCTCGGCGTACTGATCGCGCTGCGCGCCGTCCAGGGCGTCGCGCTGGCCGGGCTGCCCGCGTCGGCGATGGCGTTCCTGGCGGAGGAGGTCCGCGCCAAGGCGCTGGTGGGGGCGATCGGCCTGTTCGTGGCCGGCAACAGCATCGGCGGGATGTCCGGGCGGATCGTGACCGGCTGGGTCGCGCAGGCCTGGGGCTGGCGGGCCGCGCTCGGCGCGGTGGGCGTGCTGGCCGTGGTGTGCGCGGTGGCCTTCCGGCTGCTGGTGCCCAAGGCCCGGCATTTCGCGGCGCGTTCGGTGGGCCCGCGGACGCTGGCCCGTACGCTGGGCGGCCACCTCTCCGACCCGCTGCTGCGCCGCCTCTACGGCATCGGCGCCCTGTTCATGACGGTCTTCGGCGCGGTCTACACGGTGATCGGCTACCGCCTGGTCGCCGAGCCGTTCAACCTGCCGCAGGGCATCGTCGGCTCGATCTTCATCGTCTACCTGGTCGGTACGGTCTCCTCGGCCGCGGCCGGCAAGCTGGTCGGCCGGATGGGCCGCCGCGGCGCCCTGTACCTGGCCGTCGGCACCACCTCCACCGGTCTGCTGCTCACCCTGGCCGCCTCGGTCGCCGCGGTGCTCGCGGGCCTGGTGCTGATCACCGCCGGCTTCTTCGCGGGCCACGCGGTCGCCTCGTCCTCGGTCAGCCGCACCGCCAAGACCGCGCGCGCCCAGGCGTCCGCGCTCTACCAGTGCGCGTACTACATCGGCAGCAGCCTGGGCGGCGCCCTCGGCGCGGTCGCCTTCCGCGCCGCCGGCTGGCAGGGCACGGTCCTTCTGGGGCTGGCCGCGATGGTCGGTGCGGCGTCGATCACCCTGTACGCCACGCGTAAGGCGGCGGCCGAGCGGCGGCTGCTGAGCCTGGCGAGGGCCGCGTAACCGCCTGCCCTACCCGGCCCTCCGGGCCCCGCGAGCCGAAGGGCCCGTCCCGCCACCTGTCCTGGCGGGGTGGGCCCTTCGTCGTACCGGCTGCCGGTCAGTCCCGCCCGAACGGCGACGTGTCAATGGTCAGGTCACGGTCCTCCACCGGGTAATGGTCGGCGGTGAGTTCGGTCACGGGGGTCTCCTCGTGCGCTTCGGTCCGGCGGCCCGCGCGCCGGCAGACGGCGCACGGGAACGGGCACGGCCTCACGGCCCGACCGGCCGGAACGTACACCACGGGCGTCATCCGACGATGGCCGCGGGACGGGCGTCCGCGGGCAGGCGGGCGCCCCGGCTCTCCGCGACGCGGTGGACGTCGGCCAGCGAATCGGTCAACTCGACGGCCAGCAGGTGGATTTCACCGGACGTCCAGCTACGGGCGTCGAGCACGCGCCGGGCCTCCTCGACGAGTTCGGCGGCGAGGCGGAGCTGGGCCTCCTCGACGTTGTCGATACTGGACTACTCCGCGAGCCTCGTCATGGGCATCCTCCAGACAGACGCTTACGCACGGGCCATTTTCAGCTCGTCGCACCCACGGGAAAGCGCGGATCTGATCGACGGCAGGGTCGCAGCCCGTCTGCGTCGTCGCGAAGTCTTCGAGCGTGACAAACCGCCGCCGCTATGGGTCATCCTGCACGAGGCGTGCCTACGAACGGTCGTAGGCGACAGAGCAGTTATGGCCGAACAGTTGGAGTACCTGATGACGGCTATGACGTCACCACACGTCGACCTCCAGATCATGCCGTTCTCAGCAGGAGCACCGGGGGCGCATACAAGGCCGTTCACCATGCTGACCTTCGATGGCTCCCCCACCGTGCTGTATGCCGATGGTCCGCAGGGCGGCAAGCTGTATGACTCCGCCGACACCATCACGTTGCACCTCGACAGCTACGATCGGTTGAGGGCGAACGCGTTGTCTCCCGCGCAATCACGAGTTCTCATCAAGACCGTGCTGAAGGGGTACCGATCATGAGCACTGGCTTCGATCTTTCGGACGTCGAGTGGATCAAGTCGTCCTACAGCGGCGGCGACGGCGGACAGTGCCTCGAATTCTCCCCCGCCCACATAGAAGCCCACGGCGTCGTCCCCGTCCGGGACAGCAAGGTTCCGGACGGGGACGTGGTCGTCGTTTCGGCGGCGGGGTGGGCCTCGTTCGTCTCCGCGGTCAGGAACGGGGAGTTCCGCGCCTGACGTCGGGCGAGAACGCCTGGGTCAGCCGATCCGCTCCAGCACCACCGGCGAGGCCGTGAAGCCCGCGTCCGCCGCCCCGATCTCCACCCCGCCCTCCAGCGCCGCGAGCGCGTAGTCGAACTTCTCCGGGGTGTCGGTGTGGAGGGTGAGCAGCGGCTGGCCGGCCGTCACCGCGTCTCCCGGCTTGGCGTGCAGCTCGATGCCCGCGCCGGCCTGCACCGGGTCCTCCTTGCGGGCCCGGCCGGCGCCCAGGCGCCAGGCGGCGAGGCCGACCGCGTACGCGTCGAGGGTCTGGAGCACACCGGTGGAGGGGGCGGTCACGATGTGGGTCTCGCGGGCGACCGGGAGGGCCGCGTCCGGGTCGCCGCCCTGGGCGGTGATCATGCGGCGCCAGTGGTCCATGGCGGAGCCGTCGGCGAGCGCCTTGGCCGGGTCGGCGTCCTTCAGGCCGGCCGCGTCCAGCATCTCGCGGGCGAGGGCGAGGGTGAGGTCGATGACGTCCTGCGGGCCGCCGCCGTCCAATACCTCGACGGATTCGCGGACTTCGAGGGCGTTGCCCGCGGTGAGGCCGAGCGGGGTGGCCATGTCGGTGAGCAGGGCGACCGTCTTCACGCCGTGGTCGCTGCCCAACCCGACCATGGTGGAGGCGAGTTCCCGGGCGTCGTCGATGTTCTTCATGAACGCGCCGGAGCCGACCTTGACGTCCAGGACGAGCGAGCCGGTGCCCTCGGCGATCTTCTTGGACATGATCGAGGAGGCGATGAGCGGAATGGACTCGACGGTGCCGGTGACGTCGCGGAGGGCGTAGAGCTTCTTGTCGGCGGGGGCCAGCCCGTCGCCCGCGGCGCAGATGACCGAGCCGACGTCGCGGAGGACGGCCAGCATCTCGTCGTTGCTCAGCTGCGCGCGCCAGCCGGGGATGGACTCCAGCTTGTCGAGGGTGCCGCCGGTGTGACCGAGGCCACGGCCGGAGAGCTGCGGGACGGCGGCGCCGCAGGCGGCGACCAGCGGCGCGAGCGGGAGGGTGATCTTGTCGCCGACGCCGCCGGTGGAGTGCTTGTCGGCGGTGGGGCGGGGCAGGGACGAGAAGTCCATCCGCTCGCCGGAGGCGATCATGGCGGCGGTCCAGCGGGCGATCTCCGTACGGTTCATGCCGTTGAGGAAGATGGCCATCGCCAGGGACGACATCTGCTCGTGGGCGACCTCGCCACGGGTGTAGGCGTCGATCACCCAGTCGATCTGATCGGGGGTCAGCTCTCCGCGGTCGCGCTTGGTACGGATGACGCTGATGACGTCCATGGGGCTTCCTTTCGAACGGGTAGCTCCCGTTCTACACGCATAGAGCCGGCGGCGGCCAGAAGGGACGGGAACAACGGCGCCGGGGGGATACCGGGGGTGGCTACCGGGCCAGGTGGCCGGGGCCGAACGCGTCGGGCAGCAGCTCGGCCAGCGGGCGGATGCCGAGCGCGGTGTCGACCAGCAGCTCCGGGCCGCCGTGCTCGTAGAGCAGCTGGCGGCAGCGCCCGCACGGGACCAGCAGCTCGCCGGCGCCGTCGACGCAGGTGAAGGCGGTCAGCCGGCCCCCGCCGCCGGCGAACAGCGCGGAGATCAGCCCGCACTCGGCGCACAGCCCGAGGCCGTACGAGGCGTTCTCGACGTTGCAGCCGGTGACCGTGCGGCCGTCGTCCACGAGGGCGGCGGCGCCGACGGGATAGCCGGAATACGGGGCGTAGGCCCGGGACATCGCGTCCCGGGCCTGCGTCCGCAGTGACTCCCAGTCGGGAGGTGTGATCACTTGCCTTGACCTCTTCTGTAGATCTTGCCGATGGCCTTCGGTACCCGCAGTCGCTGTGCGGCCAACGAAAGCACCAGCAGCGTGGCGATGTACGGCGCGACGCCGACGATCTCCAGCGGCACCGTATCGGTGGTGGCGTACCAGACGCCGAGCAGCGCGGCGGCGACCAGGCTGATCACGGCCTGGACACGCTGCCCGCCGCGCAGCTTCCACAGCGCCAGGCCGACCAGCAGAACGGCGAGCAGAAGCAGCAGCGCGTGGACGGTGGGGCCGCCGCCGCGCAGCTGGAGCGCGTCCATGAAGCCGAACAGGCCGGCGCCCATGGCGACGCCGCCCGGCCGCCAGTTGCCGAAGATCATGGTGGCGAGGCCGATATAGCCGCGGCCACCGGTCTGGCCGTCCTGGTAGATGTGCACGTAGATCGCGAGGAACGCGCCGCCGAGGCCGGCCAGCGCGCCGGAGACGGTCACCGCCGCGTACTTGTAGCGGTAGACGTTGACGCCCAGCGACTCGGCCGCGATCGGACCCTCGCCGCAGGAGCGCAGCCGCAGACCGAAGGCGGAACGCCACAGGACGAAGAAGCTGAGCACGAAGAGGCCGACGGTCAGCAGGGTCAGCCAGGAGACGTTGGTGACCAGGGAACCGAGGATGCCGGCGACGTCGGAGACCAGGAACCAGTGGTGATGCTCGATGGATTGGAGCCAGCCGGAGAGTCCCGGGACGGTGAACGTCGGCATGTCGTGCATCGGTGGCGACTGCTTGTCGTTGCCGCCGGCGGTCGCCGCCGCGCTGCCGTCCGCGCCGAACAGCAGCTTGGCGAGGAACTGGGTCAGGCCGAGCGCCATGATGTTGATGGCGACGCCGGAGATGATGTGGTCGACGCCGAAGGTGACGGTGACGACCGCGTGCAGCAGTCCGCCGAGCGCGCCACCGACGATGCCGGCCAGCGCCGCGGCCCAGGGGCCGTGCTGCCAGCCGACCGCGCCCGCGGAGAAGGTGCCGAGCATCATCATGCCTTCGAGGCCGATGTTGATGACGCCGGAGCGCTCGGCCCACAGGCCGCCGAGACCGGCCAGGCCGATCGGCACCGCGGCGTTGAGCGCGGCGGTGTACTGGCCGGACTCGGTCAGGTTGGTGGCGCCGGTGACGACCCGCAGCAGGGACAGCAGGACCAGGGCGCCCGCGATGATCAGCAGGACCTGGGGGTAGCTGAGTTTGGCCCGGGAGGCCTTGGGCTTGGGCTGGTGGGTGGGGCTCTGGTCGACCGGAGCCGTGAGGTTCGTGCTCACGCGGACACCTCCGCCTTCTCGGTCTTACGGGCCTGGGCGGCGAGTTCCGCGCCGACCTGCCGCTGCTGGAGTCTGAGGCCGTATCGCCGCACGAGTTCGTAGGCGATGACGACACAGAGCACGATGACGCCCTGCATCACGCCGACGATCTCCTGCTGGTAGTTCTCGAATTCGAGCTGGGTGCCGGTGCGTTCGAGGAAGCCCCACAGCAGCGCTGCGGCGGCCATCCCGACCGGGTGGTTGCGGCCCAGCAGCGCGATGGCGATGCCGGTGAAGCCGATGCCGATGGGGAAGTCGGTGCCGTAGTTGTACGAGGTTCCGAGCAGTGTCGGCATGCCGATCAGACCCGCGGCGGCGCCGGACAGCAGCATGGAGGTGACGATCATCCGCTTGACGCTGACGCCGCTGGCCTCGGCCGCGGACTCGGACTGGCCGACCGTACGGAGGTCGAAGCCGAAGCGGGTGCGGTTGAGCACGAACCAGTACACGCAGCCGACGACGACGGCGACGACGACGAAGCCGTCGATGGGGGCGGGCGTGGTGGGGAGGGTGAAGAAGTGGCTGGAGGCCGGGAGGTTCGGCGTGTGGAAGAGGTTGCCGTCCTTGACCGCGAGCCGGCCGTCCTGGAGGAAGTAGCCGATGACGGCCGCCGCGATGGCGTTCAGCATGATCGTGGTGATCACCTCGCTGACACCGCGGGTGGTCTTCAGCAGACCCGCGATGCCCGCCCAGACCGAGCCGACCAGCATCGCGACGATGATGATCAGCGGGATCTGGAGGAAGCCGGGGAGCGTGAGCGCACCGCCGACCACCGCGGCGAAGAACGCCGCGATGCGGTACTGGCCGTCGACGCCGATGTTGAAGAGGTTCATCCGGAAGCCGATGGCGACGGCCAGCGCGGACAGGTAGTACGGGACCGCCTTGTTGATGATCCAGACCTGGCTGTCGCTCTTGGAGCCGAAGTCGGCCATCACCATGTAGGCGTGGATCGGGTCCTTGCCGGTGACCAGGATGATCACCGAGGTGATGGCCAGTGCGGCGATGATCGCCAGAACCGGCGCGGCGATGCCCAGGATCAGCTTGTTCTTGTCGGGCTTCTTCACTCGGACTCTCCCTCCTGGGACGGGCGCGGCTCCGGGTCGGCGGCGGTGCCGCCGTCGGAATCGGTGAGATGGCCGCTGGCGGCACCGGTCATGGCCGAGCCCAGCTCCTCCGGGGTGATGGTGGCGGGGTCCGCGTCCGCGACGAGTCGGCCGCGGTACATCACCCGCAGGCTGTCGGACAGGCCGATCAGCTCGTCCAGGTCGGCCGAGATCAGCAGCACGGCGAGACCTTCGTGGCGGGCGGCGCGGATCTGGTCCCAGATCTGTGCCTGGGCGCCGACGTCCACGCCCCGGGTGGGGTGCGCGGCGATCAGCAGCTTGGGGTGGTGGCTCATCTCCCGGCCGACGATCAGCTTCTGCTGGTTGCCGCCGGAGAGCGAGGCCGCGGTGACCTCGATGCCGGGGGTACGGACGTCGTACTCGGCGACTATTCGCTCGGTGTCGGCACGGGCGGCCTTCAGGTCGAGCAGCCTGCCCTTGGCGTTGGGCTTTTCGGTGACATGGCCCAGGATGCGGTTCTCCCACAGGGGGGCCTCCAGCAGCAGGCCGTGCCGGTGGCGGTCCTCGGGGATGTAGCCGATGCCGTCCTCGCGCCGGGTGCGGGTGGGCAGATGGCTGATGTCGACGCCGTCCAGCGTGATGGTGCCGCCGTCGGGGTCGCGCATGCCCATGATGGCCTCGACCAGTTCGGCCTGGCCGTTGCCCTCCACACCCGCGATGCCCAGGACCTCGCCCTTGTGGATGGTCAGCGACACATCGTCCAGGACGGTGCGCGCCACCCCCTCCGCGTCGGCGGTGCTCAGCCGCAGCCCTTCGACCTTCAGCATCTCCACGTCCGTGACGGTGGACTCGCCGGTCTGCGGCGAGGGCAGTTCGCTACCGACCATCAGCTCGGCGAGCTGCTTGGGAGTGGTCTCGCCGGGGACGACGGAGGCGACTGTGGTGCCGCGCCGGATGACCGTGATGTCGTCGGCGACCGAGAGCACCTCGCCCAGCTTGTGCGAGATGAAGATGACGGCCAGGCCCTCGGCCTTGAGCTCCCGCAGGTTGTCGAAGAGCGCATCGACCTCCTGCGGGACCAGGACCGCGGTCGGCTCGTCGAGGATGAGGGTACGAGCACCGCGGTAGAGGACCTTGAGGATCTCCACGCGCTGGCGGTCGGCGACGCCGAGGTCCTCGACGAGGACGTCGGGACGGACCCCGAGGCCGTAGCGGTCGGAGATCCTGATGATCTCGGCGCGGGCCCTGGCACCGATGCCGTGCAGCTTCTCACCGCCGAGAACGATGTTCTCCAGGACGGTGAGGTTGTCGGCGAGCATGAAGTGCTGGTGCACCATGCCGATGTTGCGGGCGATGGCGTCGGCCGGGCTGTGGAAGCTGACCTTTTCGCCGTCGATGCTGATGGTGCCCTCGTCCGGCTTCTGCATGCCGTAGAGGATCTTCATCAGCGTGGACTTGCCTGCGCCGTTCTCGCCGACCAGCGCGTGCACGGTGGCGCGGTGGATGGTGATGTCGATGTCGTGGTTGGCGACGACTCCCGGGAACCGCTTGGTGATCCCGCGGAGTTCCACCGCCGGTGCCGCGGCGGGGGCGCTGTCTGCCTGGGGGCTGCTGGACGCTTTGATGGCGCACTCTCCTCGGGGGACAGGGAGTGGTACGAAGGAGCGGAGAGGTGAAGATATCGCGCCAACTCCGCGCTACGCGCGTAGTGTTGGCGCCGAAAAAAGCCGAATGAGCTGCCGGGTTGCTCCGGCCGCCAGCCCGGCGCGACGGCCTGATGGCCGCCGCGCCGGGCTGGAGAGACCTTACTGCTTGGCGGGGG
The DNA here is from genome assembly GCF_014648695.1 of Streptomyces albospinus. Classification (GTDB taxonomy): domain Bacteria; phylum Actinomycetota; class Actinomycetes; order Streptomycetales; family Streptomycetaceae; genus Streptomyces; species Streptomyces albospinus. The sequence goes on along the minus strand of NZ_BMRP01000030.1, from coordinate 34,466 downwards.
TTTCGCTGACCTTCACCTGACCCGAAGCGATCTTCTTCTTCGCCTCGTCGATCTTGGCCTGGATGTCGTCGATGAAGCCGCCCGAGGTGGACAGGCGCACGCCGTCGTCCTTGAGCGTGTAGCTCTTGTTCCCGGTCAGCGGCTTCTTGTCGTGCACGCTCTTGATCAGGTCGTACACCGCCACGTCGACGTTCTTCATCACCGAGGTGAGGATCGAGCTCTTGTACTGGGCCAGGCCCGGCTGGAGGTACTGGTCGGAGTCGACGCCGATCGCCCAGGTGCCCTTCTTGCCGGCGACCGTCTCGATCGAGCCGTTGCCGGACTGGCCGGCCGCGGTGTAGATGACGTCGATACCGGCGTCGAGCATGCCCTTGGCCTTGCCCTTCGCGGCGGCCGGGTCGTTGAAGCCCTTGTCGTCGTTGGCGTAGAGGTACTCGGAGGTGACCTTCGCCTTGGGGTCGGTGTCCCGGACGCCCTGCTCGAAGCCGGCCTGGAACTTCTGGATCAGCGCGTTGTTCACACCGCCGATGAAGCCGACCTGGTGGGTCTTGCTCTTGAGCGCGGCGGCGACACCGGCGAGGTAGGAGCCCTCCTGCTCGGCGAAGACCATGCCGTAGACGTTCTTGGCCTGGGAGGGGGAGTCGACGACGCCGAAGGTGGTGTTCGGGTACTGCTTGGCGACCTTGTTGACGGAGTTGCCGTAGTTGAAGCCGACCCCGATGACGGGGTTGTAGCCCGCCTCGGCCAGCGAGGACAGCCGCTGCTCGCGGTCCGCCTCGGTCTCGCCGTTCTTGGCGGTCATCAGCTTGGACTTCTCGCCGAAGTCCTTCTGGGCCTTGTCCACGCCGCGAGACGCCGCCTCGTTGAACGAGTGGTCGTCCCGGCCGCCGACGTCGAAGGCGAGCCCGACGCCCTTGTCCTTGCTGCCGGACTCGGTGGACGACGCGCCGCAGGCGCTGAGCGAGGCGGTGAGGGCCGCGGTGGCAATGCCCGCGGCAACGATCTTGGATACCCGGTGCACGAGGGCCCCTTCGACTCGTAGCGCCTCCTTCGACGCTGACTGCCGGGAGATTAACGCGCGTAGACCCGGCGCAAAACCCTCCAATGCGTGGCCGTTATCACTTCGTCTCCCAGGACGCGGAACGGAAACAAGAGCGGGCGGCTGACAAGTGTCAGCCACCCGCGACCGCGGAACGTCACACGCCATCCACCCTCGGTGACATGGCGCAGGGCAACGGGGCGCGGACAGGCGGTGATCAGGCCGGGCGGTCCCCGTCCAGAAGGGCCGCGGCGGTGAACAGCTCCACGCCGACGGCGATCGCGCGTTCGTCGACGTCGAAGTCGCCGCGGTGGAGGTCGAGGCGGCTCAGCTCGCCGGGCGGGCGGACGCCGAGGCGGGCCATGGCGCCCGGGACGTGTTCGAGGTACCAGGAGAAGTCCTCGCCACCGAGGGACTGTTCGGTGTCCTCGACGGCGGCGCTGCCGCGGCGGGCGGCCATGGCGTCGTGGAGGAGCTGGGTGCTGGCGGGCTCGTTGACGACCGGGGGGACGCCGCGGACGTAGTTGATCTGGGACTTGGCGCCGTGCAGCGTCGCGACCTCGTCGATCGCGGCGTGCACGAGGTCGGGGGCCCGGCGCCAGGTGTCCAGGTCCAGGCAGCGGACGGTGCCGGAGAGTTCGGCGCGCTGCGGGATGACGTTGCAGGCGTGGCCGGACTCCAGGCGGCCCCAGGTGACGGAGAGACCGGACCGCGCGTCGACCCGGCGGCCGATGAGGGCCGGCACGTCGAGGGCCACCCGCGACGCCGCGGTGACCATGTCCGTCGTCAGGTGCGGGCGGGCGGTGTGGCCGCCGGGGCCGTCGAGTTCGACCTCCAGGCGGTCGCAGGCGGAGGTGATCGCTCCCGTACGGAGCCCGATCCGGCCGGCGTCGACGCGCGGGTCGCAGTGGACGGCGAGGATCCGGCCGACGCCTTCCAGGACGTCGGACTCGATGGCGTCGGCGGCGCCGCCGGGGAGGACTTCCTCGGCGGGCTGGAAGATCAGGCGCACGGGGCGCGGCAGCCGGCCGGACCGGGCCAGGTCGGCGAGGACCAGGCCCGCGCCGAGGACGACGGTGGTGTGCACGTCGTGTCCGCAGGCGTGCGCCCGGCCGGGGATCGTGGAGGCGTAGCCGACGGTCTTGGTGTCGGGGATGGGGAGGGCGTCGATGTCCGCGCGCAGGGCGAGCAGGTCGCCGGCGCCGGTGTCCGTACCGATGTCACAGATGAGGCCGGTGCCGGTGGCGAGGATCCGGGGGTGCAGCCCGGCCCGCTCCAGGCGGTCCTTGATCGCCGCGGTGGTCCGGAACTCCTGGTTGCCGAGCTCCGGGTGCCGGTGCAAGTCGCGGCGGAACGCGGTGAGTTCGGGGACCAGTTCCTCGGGGAGGGTGCCGGCGAGGTCGGGGGCATGAGGGTGGTCGGCATCGCGGGACATCAGTTGGTTCACCCGTTGAAGGGTACGGGGCCGAACTGGGCAACTGTCCCTCGATCAACAAAAGTTCAGCCCGTTAGGGGAAGAAAATTTAGGCCGCTCGGTGCATGGACGGTTTATGGGACGGGTATGAAGTACCGCTTACGGCGCCGCGTCGCTTTCGGCGGGCGGCAGTCGCCGCACGTCGCGGGCGGTGCCGGTGACGTCGTCGAGGAAACCCTGGGCGCGCGGCGAGGCGTTGGCGGTGAGCCAGGCGGGGTCGATGTCGCAGACGGCGACCTCGACGCCGGTGCCCTGGAGGGCCAGCGGCAGGGTGTGGACGACGGTGGACGGGAAGCTGAGGATCAACCGGCCGATGGGCCCGCGGCGGGCGATGAGTTCCAGGGGCAGGTCGGGGCGCACCACCTCCAGGCCGGTCTCGGTGGCCAGGCGGCGGAGTTTGCCGGGGCGTTCGCGGCGGTGGGCGAAGTAGCGGGTGGCGCCGTGCGTCCGGGCCAGGGCGGCGACCGCCTCCAGGTAGCGGTCGGCGTCAACGACTCCGGTCTCCACCAGCGAGGTGCCCACGATGTCGGCGGTGCGGGTGGGGCGGGGCGGGCCGAAGCGCCCGCGCATCCAGGCGAACTCGTTGGCCTGGATCTGTATGCCCGTTGGCGCCTCGACCGGCATCGAGCTGAAGAGGGCGACGGTGCGGCGGCGCCGGGCGTCCTCGGGCCCCGGGGTGAGCCGGCGGCGGGCGGTGGCGGCGAACGGGGCGAACAGCAGATCGCGCGGGCGGCGTCCGCTGCCGTGCCGGTGCCAGCGCACCAGCCGTTCGCCGCGGGCGAGTTGGGAGATGAACTCCATGGTGGCGGTGCCGTCGTCGACCACCACGATGTCGCGGGCCCGGACGAGGCCGAGGAGGAGCTGGACGTAGCGGGAGAACGGGTCGCCGATGACGATGCGGTGGGCGCGGCGCAGGTGCCCGGTCAGTCCGCCGACGGTGCGCAGCGGCGCGGTCGCACCGCCGCGGGCCTCTTCCCAGCGGACGGTATGGCCTTCGTCGCGGGCGAGTTCGGCCATCCGGCGCAGCTGGCCGCGGGTCATCGGGTCGTGCGGGGCGAGCACGACGACGGTGAGCGCGCCGGCCCGGTCGGCGTGGGCCCATTCGAGGACGTTCAGCAGCTGCACCGGGCTCTCGACGAAGGCGAGGGTGGCGGTGTCGCCGGCGGTGTCCGAAGCGGGCATGGGGGGCGCGTCTCCCGAGGGCACTGATCTCTTTCGCTGGCGGGGGACCCCGAGGAGACGGCGGGCGGGAGTCCCCGCCGTCTCCTGGGGCGGGACCGGCGCGCCGGCTGCGGGCGGCTCGGCGCGGGTCCCTTCGGGTGAGCTCACGTCCGGAACTCCTGTCAGTCCGTCAGACGGTCGCCGGTGCACGGTCGGCGGCCTCGGCGGCCTCGGTGGCCTCCGCCTCGGCGACCACGCCGGCGACCCGGCGCAGCTTCTTCATCGGGCCCAGCTCGCTCTCGTAGACCTTCTTGACGCCGTCGCCGAGGGACTCCTCGATGGTGCGGATGTCGCGGACCAGGCGGGTCAGACCCTGCGGCTCGACGGACGCGGCCTGGTCGGAGCCCCACATGGCGCGGTCGAGGGTGATGTGCCGCTCGATGAAGGTGGCGCCGAGGGCGACCGCGGCGAGGGTGGTCTGGAGGCCGGTCTCGTGGCCGCTGTAGCCGATCGGGACGTTGGGGTACTCGGCCTGGAGGGTGTGGATCATGCGGAGGTTGAGCTCTTCGGCCTTGGCCGGGTAGGTGCTGGTGGCGTGGCAGAGCAGGATGTTGTCGCTGCCCAGGACCTCGACGGCGTGCCGGATCTGCCGGGGGGTCGACATGCCGGTCGACAGGATGACGGTGCGGCCGGTGGCGCGCATGGCGCGCAGCAGCTCGTCGTCGGTGAGCGAGGCGGAGGCGACCTTGTAGCAGGGGACGTCGAACTTCTCCAGGAAGGCGACGGACTCGACGTCCCAGGGGGAGGCGAACCAGGCGATGCCGCGCTTGTTGCAGTACTCGTCGATGGCGCGGTAGCCGTCCTCGTCGAACTCCACGCGGTGGCGGTAGTCGATGTAGGTCATCCGGCCCCAGGGGGTGTCGCGCTCGATGTCCCACTGGTCGCGCGGGGTGCAGATCTCCGGGGTCCGCTTCTGGAACTTGACCGCGTCGCAGCCGGCGTCGGCGGCGGCGTCGATCAGCGCGAACGCGTTCTCCAGGTCGCCGTTGTGGTTGATGCCGATCTCGCCGGTGACGTAGACGGGGCGGCCGGGGCCGGCGAGGCGGTCACCGAGGGCGCGGAGACGGGAGTTGCTGCTCATGGGAGGTTCCTCTGCTCTGGTACGGGGGCGGTATAGGGGTGGGTCACGGGAGTGGGCAACGGGGTGGCGGTCGTGGCGGGCGGGCGCTGTAACGGCGTCACAGGGAGGGGCCGAGAAGCCAGCCGGCGATCTCGCGGATGGCGCCGCTGCCGCCGGGCGTCGCGGTGACCGCGCGGGCCGCGCCGCGCACCGCGTCGTGCGCCGAGGCGACCGCGACCGGCCAGCCGACGAGGTCGAAGCACGGCAGGTCATTGACGTCGTTGCCGACGTAGAGCACCCGCTCGGGCTGCACACCGGCCTCCTCGCACCACTGCTTGAGGGCGAGGTCCTTGCGGTCGATGCCGTGCAGCACCGGCACCTTGAGCTTGCGGGCGCGGGCGGCCACCACCGGGTTCTGCTCGGTGGAGAGGATCAGCAGGTGCAGTTCCGCCTTGCGCAGCGCGGCGATCCCGAGGCCGTCCCCGCGGTGCACGGCCACGGTCTCCCGTCCGTCGGCGTCGATCAGCACCCGGTCGTCGGTCTGGGTGCCGTCGAAGTCGAGGACGACGGCGTCGATGTCGTCCCTCGTCGGAAGCGCCCTCGAAGCCTGGGGGTACCCCCTGCACGGAGTGCTTGGGGGAGAGGCGTCCAGCAGCGGGGCGAGCGCGCGGGCGCGGGCCAGGTCGTGCGGATCGTCGATCTCCAGCACCCGGGCGGGGTCGGTGCGGACCAGTTCCGTACGGCCGAAGAAGCGGTGGCCGCTGATGCGGAAGCCGGCCGCGTCCATGGCGTAGGCGGCGCCGGTCTCCAGCAGGTCCTGCGGGCGGTCCTGGCGGCGCGGCCGGAAGGACTTGTCGTGGTTGACGCCGAAGCCGCCGGTGGCCTCCGGGGCCTCGGGGTCGGCGGGGTCATCGGGCTCGGCGTCCCGCCAGACGAAGCCGTGGAAGGGGGCCACGGTCAGCGCGCTGTCCGCGCCGCCCTCGACCACCGCGGCGGCCACCGCGTCGATGTCCTCGCGGACCAGGAACGGGCTGGTGCACTGGACCAGCAGCACCGCGTCGACCGGCCGGCCCTGCTCCTGCTCGTAGGCGTCCATGGCGTGCCGTACCGCGGCCTCGCTGGTGGCGGTGTCACCGGCGATCTCGCCGGGGCGGCGTATGACGATGGCGCCGGCGCCACGCGCGGCTGCCGCGATCCCGGCGTCGTCGGTGGAGACGACCACGTCGGTGACCAGCCGGGCGGCCCGGCACTCGCGGACCGCGCGGGCCACCAGGGGCACTCCCCCGACGGCGGCGAGGTTCTTGGCCGGTACGCCCTTGGAGCCGCCGCGGGCGGGGATGACGGCCACCACGGTGGGGTGCATTGCGAACTCCTTCGTCGGGCGGGAGCGGGGGACGGTCACAGCTGCCCCCAGCGGCGGATGGCGGGCGCGACGCGCTGGACCCCGTGCCGGTAGGCGCCGCGGGCGGCCTCGCGGACCGTGTCGCGGGCGATCCGGCGCAGCCCGCCGGCCTCCGCGGGCTCCTCGGTGTGCCCGGTGAGCGGCGCGCCCTGCGGGTCGAGGCCGTAGCGGGCCAGGATGCCGGGGAGGTAGCCGGGGGCGGTGCGGGGTGTGTAGTACGGGGTGATCGGCGGCAGCCGGTCGGCGGTGCGCAGCTCGTCGACCCGGTCGCGGGCGACATCGAAGGCGTGCTCGTACGCGTCGTGCGGGGTGGTGCCGGGGGTGCCGGACGCGGCGACTCCCTGGCGGGCCAGCCACGTCGGGGCCGGCACCGGGCGGCGGCCGGCGTCGAGTGCGTCCCAGGAGACGAGGCAGCCGGAGCCGAGGAAGTGGTGGTTGCCGAGCGCCTCGCGGATGCCGAGGTCGGTGAGGACCGCGGTGGGGATGCCGCGGTGCAGCGACTCCAGGGCGGCGGTGGAGCTGACCGTGACCATCAGGTCGGTGCGATCCAGGACCTCGCCCATGTTCCCGTACACCAGGCGGCAGTTGGCGGGCAGGCCGCCGGGGATCTTCGCGGCGAGCTTCTGGTACGGCAGTTCCTCGATGTGCGTGGTGTGCTCGCCGGGCCTGCTGCGGAGCTTGATCAGCACCTCGCGGTCGGGGTGCCGGCGGGCGTGCTCAACTGCTCGGCGCAGCAGGTATGTTCGGTCGGCACGGTTGTCCGGGACGGACGGCTGGGCGGCGAACACCACGGTGTACGGGTGGTGTTCGCCGGCGTAGGGCGTGCCGCCGAGGAACGGCAGCGCGCACTCCACGACGCTGCCGGTGGCGGCTCCCACTCCGTGGTAGACCGCGCGGAACCGGTCCGCGTCATGGCGGGAGTTGGCGAGCACCACATCCGCGCCGTGCCGCAGCAGCAGCCCGTCGGCGAGCTTCTCGTAGACCACACCGACGTAACCGGTGACGACGACGGGGCGGCGCCGTGCACCCCGCCAGGCGTGGGCGAGGCCGTGCAGCATCGCCTGCACCGCGCCGCCCACGCAGGCCAGCACCACGACGTCGCAGCGGTCCGGGCCGGCGCCGCGCGCGGCGCGCTCCATCACGTCCAGGAAGTCGACTCCCCTGATTTCCCGCAGCGCGTCCGCACGGGCGCCGACCTCGTCGAGCTGGCGGACCGTGGGGGTGGCACGACCGCGGAGCAGATAGCCGTCGAGCCGGCTGCCCGGTTGGAGGCGGTACGCTGTCAAAGCGCCCCATTTCCACCGGGTGTCCGAGTCGGCGAGCACCGCGACCCGCAGCGAGGATTCGGTACGTGATGGCACGTCGAAGACGCTAGGAAGGCCCGTGGGTCGGCGGGCCAACTGGGAAGCAACAAAGGGTTAACAGCGCGCCGACGGATACCGAACCCGACCGATTATCGAGCCGGTTAACCATCCCGCCATTCTTCGTTCACCGCGAAGTACGCACCGCGTCAAGACGAATGCCGGGCGCCGGACCTAACGTCACGCGGGTGGTTAAGCTCTCCGTCATCGTGCCGTTCTACAACGTGCAGACATACGCGCCCGACACCCTGAAAAGCCTGGCGGCAAACTCTCGCGAGGACTTCGAATTCCTGCTCGTCGACGATTGTTCACGCGACGAGACCCCGCAGATCCTCGCGCGCGCCGGGCGCGAGCTGCCGGGCGCCCGGGTACTGCGGCACGAGAAGAACGGCGGCCTGGCCACCGCCCGCAACACCGGACTGGACGCGGCCCGCGGCGAGTACGTCACCTTCCTCGACGGCGACGACTGGCTGGAGCCCGGATACCTCCCCGAACTCCTCGGCGTGATCGAGGAGTTGGGGTGCGACTTCGTCCGCACGGACCATGTCCAGTGCACCGCCAAGGCGCGCACCGTGCACCGGGTCCCGCACGGCCGGCGCGGAGTGGTGATGGACCCCCGGGCGGCGATCCTGCCCACGGACCGCTCCACCTCGGTCGACTACGCCTACGCCTGGGCCGGCATCTACCACCGCCGGCTGCTGGACGCCGGAGTGCTGCATTTCCGGGACGGACTGCGCACCGCGGAGGACCGCCCGTGGATCTGGCGGCTGCACCGCGAGGCGGAATCCATGGCGGTGACCGGCCTGCTCGGGGTTTTCTACCGGCGCGGAGTGGCGTCGTCGCTGACCCAGATCGGAGACGTACGGCAATTGGACTTCATCCGCGCTTTCGATCAGGTGATCGAGGAAACCGCACAGGATCGCGATGCGCATCTGCTGCTGCCCAAAGCGGTGCGCACCTATTGCGCGATCATTTCCCACCACCTCGGTTCGATCGAACGATTCGAGCCGCCGGTGGCCCGTAAATTGCGCGCGATGAGCGCGGCGGCCATGAAACGCATGCCGCAGGACGTACTGAAGGACGCCCTGGATTCGATGGATGTGCAGCGCGCGTCCCGGCTGCGGCGGCTGCGCCGCCGCCCTGTCCCGGCGGAGGTCGCCGCCTGATGCCGAACCGGCCCACTACCCAGATCTTCCTGGCGTCGACGCTCTACGGCGCGGCGACGCTGGCCGCCGCGCTGGACGCGGACTGCTTCCCCGCGGCCGACCGCCGGCTGCTGCTGCTCAGCAACAACGCCACGACCCCGGAGACCACCGCCTCGCTGGACACCATGCCGGGCTTCGCGCGGCTGCGCGGCCGGTTCGACCGGGTGCTGTCCTGGAACGAGACGATCCGCCCGTTCCACCCCGGCGGCTGGTCGCCGCGCGCGGACGATGTCCCGCTGTGGGAGCGGTACTTGAGGATGCTGTGGGACCTGGGCGACGACCGCGTCGAGCTGGTCGTGGAGTCCATCCAGGTCAGCCCGGCCCTCGCGCTGGCCCAGCTCTTCCCGGAGGCGCCGGTCGACGTCTACGCGGACGGGCTGATGAGCTACGGCCCCACCCGCAACAAGCTCGACCCGCTCGTCGGCACCCGCATCAACCGGCTGCTCCACCTGGACCTCGTCCCGGGGCTGAAGCCGCTGCTGCTCACCGAGTTCGACGTCGAGCCGGAGACCGTACCGACCGCGGTCTTCACCAAGGTGCTCGCCGAACTCGCCGAGGATGCGGACGAGTCGACGGACCTGGACGGCGTACCGGAGGGCGCCGCGCTGCTCCTGGGCCAGTACCTCTCGGCGCTGTCCATCCTCACTCCCGAAGAGGAGGAGGAGCTGCATGTGCGGATGGTGCGCGGTGCCGTCGAGCGCGGCCACCGCGAGATCGTCTTCAAACCGCATCCGTCCGCGCCGGCCCGCTGGTCGCAGCTGCTGGAGCGGGAGGCGGAGAAGCTGGAGATCTCCCTGACGGTGCTGGACCGCCCGGTCCTGGCCGAGGTGCTCTACCAGCGGATGCGGCCCGCGCTGGTCGTCGGCTGCTTCTCCACCGCGCTGCTGACCGCCTCCGCGTTCTACGGCCTGCCGGTCGCGCGGACCGGTACCGGGCTGCTGCTGGAACGACTGACGCCGTACCAGAACAGCAACCGGGTGCCGGTGACGATCGTGGACGCGCTGGTGCCCGACCTCGACGACCAGAGCCCGCAGCCGCGCGCCGCCACCGCCGCGGAGAACATCAACGGCCTGGTCACCGCCGTCGGCTACGCGATGCAGCACCAGATCTACCCGCAGCTGCGCCCGGCCGCCGAGCGCTATCTCGCGGCCCACCTCGACCCGTACACCCGGCGCTACTTCAAGCGCCGCCGGCTCACCGCGCTGGCGCTGCCCGGCGCGATCCCCTCCCAGCTGTCGTTCATCCCGCGCAACGCCACCGTCCGCCGGGTCGCGCGCCGGGCACGGGCCGTACAGCGCCGACTGAAGAAGCGGGCCGCTTTCGGATGACCACCACCACACCGGCGAACGGCATCCGCCCCGCGGCGCCGGACCGCACCGCCACCGCCACCGCCACCGAGCCGAGCGCCGCACCCCGGGGCCGCGGCAAGGAGGGCGGCGCCGCCCGGCTGCGCGCGCTGGACGGGCTGCGGCTGATCGCCGCCCTGATGGTCGCCGGGTACCACTACGGGGGCCGCAGCGGCGACATCTCCCGCGCCTGGGGCGGCTCGCCGGCCCACCAATTCCCGTACGTCTCGGGGCTGTTCGCCTACGGCTGCCTGGGTGTGCAGATCTTCTTCGTGATCAGCGGCTTCGTGATCTGCCTGAGCGGCTGGGGGCGGACCCTGCGCTCCTTCGTCGCCTCCCGGATATCCCGCCTCTACCCGGCGTACTGGGTCGCGATCCTTCTGGTCACCGCGGTCTTCACGCTTCCGTGGGTGGCCTACAAGGCGCTCTCGCCCAGCGAGGTGCTGACGAATCTGACCATGCTCCAGTACCCGCTGGGCGTGCACCGCGTCCTCGGTGTGTGCTGGACGCTCTGGGCCGAGATGCGGTTCTACGCGCTCTTCGCGCTGTGCGTGGTCCTGCCGGGCGCCACCCGCGGCCGGGTGGTCCTCTTCTGCGCGGGCTGGACGCTGGCCGCGGCGCTGGCGCAGTCGGCCCACGAGCCGTTCCTCAACGTCGTGCTGATGCCGCAGTACGCCCCGTTCTTCATCGGCGGGGTCGGCCTCTACCTGCTGCACCGCTTCGGCCCGCGGGACCCGGTCGCCTGGACGATCGTGCTGGTCAGCTGGCTGATCGGGCAGCACTACGCGGTCGCCGGGCTCTGGCACCCGGCCTCCGTGCACGCCTTCTCCTACCGCTCGGCGGCCGGCATCGTCGCCGTCGTCACCGCGGGCTTCGCGCTGGTCGCGGCCGTCGCGCTGGGCAAGCTGCACCGGGCGAACTGGCGCTGGCTGACCGTCGCCGGGGCGCTGACCTACCCCTTCTACCTCGTCCACGAGCATCTGGGCTGGGTCGTGATCCACGCCCTGCACCACGGCGCCGGGCTGCCCTCGTACGCCACGCTGCTGCTGACCGTCGGCCTGATGCTGACACTGGCGTGGATGATGCACCGCTGGGTGGAACGGCCGCTGACGCCCCGGCTGCGACGCGCGATCGACCCCCGCCGGTAGCGCCGGCGGATCCGCCCGGCCGGATCCGCCGGCTCACCCTCAACTCCCGTCCCCCGGCCCGTGGTTGGCCTCGATGCCCGCGATGATGATCCGCAGCCCGGTGCGGAACCCCTCCTCGAAGTCGCCGAACATCTGCCGCCCGGCCGTCGCGGCGAGCGGATAGTCCGCGGCCAGCCGCCGCTCGCGGTCGGTGACGTCGTACGCGGGGTCCCGCACCTGCGGCGCCGCGGGGTCGGGGTGGACCGACTGCTCCTCGATCACGAGTCCGATGGTGAAGTTGTACGCGGTCCACCAGGCGCGCGCCGCCTCGGGCAGTGCGAAGCCGGCCGCGGTGAAGTGGCTCATGAAGAGTTCGAGCGGCGCGGCGAAGCTGTCGTCGGTCATCCGCGTACCGCTGATCATCTTGGCGCCGTCGCGGTAGCCGAGCAGGGCTTCGCGCAGAGTGGAGCAGGTGGCGACCACCATCTCCTGCCAGGTCTCCCAGACCTGGCCGCCGCCGGACCGGTGCTCCGCCACCAGGGGCCCGGTCATCCGGCGGAACATCTCGGTGGCCATCTCGTCCAGCAGCTCCTGCTTGTTCCTGAAGTGCCAGTAGAGCGCGGGGGCCTGGACGTTCAGCTCCTTGGCGATGCGGCGCAGCGTCAGCCCGTCGAGGCCGACCTCGTTCAGCAGCCGCAGGGCCGTCCCGGCCACTTGCTTCCGGTCGATTCGCGAAACCACGTTGACAACTTAACACCGTTAAATGCAGCCTGGGAACCATGGAACTTAACACCGTTAAAGACATCGTTGAGGCCATGCCGGGGGACACCGCCGACGCCGCGACCGCGCCCGTCGACGTACTGATCACCGGCGCAGGTCCGACCGGCCTCGCCCTCGCCATCGACCTCGCCCGCCGCGGAGTGACCGCGCTGCTCGTCGAGCGGCAGCCGGAGTTCTCCCGCGGCGCCCGCGGCACCGGCGTCCAGCCGCGCACCCAGGAGGTCTTCGACGACCTCGGCGTGCTCGCCGCCGCCCAGGCCGCGGGGGGCCTGTACCCGCCGCTGGCGCTGTGGGAGGACGGCCGGATCGCCCACACCCACGAGATGATCGAGCTGGTCGACCCCACCCCCTCGACCCCGTACTCCAACGCCCTGATGCTCCCCCAGTGGCGCAACCAACAGGTGCTGCACGCACGGCTGTTGGAGCTGGGCGGCAGCGTCCTGTTGGGCACCGAGCTGCAAGACTTCACCGAGGACGCGGACGGCGTGACCGCCCGGCTGACCGGTGCGGACGGCGCCGTCCGCACCGTCCGCGCCGCCTACCTGGTGGCCGCCGACGGCGGGCGCAGCACCGTCCGCAGGCAGCTCGGCATCCAGATGAGCGGCCCGGACCTGCCGCCCGGCGTCTCGATCGTCGCGGACGTGCGGATCGACGGCCTGGACCGGGACCACTGGCACCGCTGGGTGCTGCCGCCGCACGGCTTCGTCACGCTGCTCCCGCTCGTCGGCACCGACCACTTCCAGTGCTTCGCGGCGGCCGGCGGCGACCCGGACACCTCCCCCGAGGCGGTCCGCGCGCTGATCGCGTGCCATACCCACCTCGCCCCCGAGCAGGTCCGCGAGGTGCTGTGGTCCTCCGTCTACCGCCCCCGGGCGGGGATGGCGGACACCTACCGCCACGGCCGGGTCTTCCTGGCCGGCGACGCCGCGCACATCCACTCGCCCGCGGGCGGCCAGGGCATGAACACCAGCGTCCAGGACGCCTACAACCTCGGCTGGAAGCTCGGCCAGGTGCTGCGGCACGGCGCCCCCGAAAGCCTCCTCGACACCTATCAGACCGAGCGCCGCCCGATCGCGGCCCGCATCTTGGAGACCAGCACCCGGCTGCACCGCTCCGGTTCGCTGCGCCGCGGCCGGGACCTGCACCAGCTCGACATCGGCTACCCGGACAGCCCGCTCACCCGCGAACTGCGCACCGGCCTCCCCGAGGGCGCCCGCACCGCCGGCGACCGGGCCCCCGACGCCCCTTGCACCACCGCCGACGGCACCCCCAGCCGCCTCTTCGACGCCTTCAGGGGCCCGCACTTCACCCTGATCGCCCTGGGTGACACGGATCTTGACGTCGCGTCACTTCCGGGGGCCGACGACCCGGCGCTGCTCCGCACGGTCCGGGTGGGCGGCCCGGCGCCCGACCTGCTCGACGCCGACGGGCACATACGGGACGCATACGGCGCCGGGCCGGGCGTGTTCCTCGTCCGCCCCGACGGCTATATCGCACTCGCGGCACCGGCGGACGGGGCGACGGCACCGGTGGCGGCTGCCCTGGGCGCGTACTTCGGTGCCACGCAGGCGGTCTGAGTCTCCGCCAGTGGCGTCGGCCCCGCCGCGGTGCCGCTCCCGCACCGCGGCGAGGCCGCATCGTCGCGAAGTTCCCCGGCGGAGCGGGCGGTTGCTGCCGCTGCCGTCGCTAGACGACCAGCGACAGCAGCAGCACGCCCGCGATCCCGACCACCGAGATCAGCGTCTCCATCACCGACCATGTCTTCAGGGTCTGGCCGACGTCCATCCCGAAGTACTCCTTGACCATCCAGAAGCCCGCGTCGTTGACATGGCTGAAGAACAGCGACCCGGCACCGATGGCCAGCACCAGCAGCGCGCTGTGCGTGGTGCTCATCTCGGCGGCGAGCGGGGCGACCAGGCCCGCCGCGGAGATGGTGGCCACCGTCGCGGAGCCGGTCGCGAGCCGGATGGCGACCGCGATCAGCCAGGCCAGCAGCAGCGCCGAGACGTTCCAGTGCCGGGATATGTCCAGGATCATCTGGCCGACGCCGGAGTCCACCAGTGTCTGCTTGAAGCCGCCGCCCGCGCCGACGATCAGCAGCACCCCGGCGATCGGGCCGAGCGACTTCTCGACGGTCGAGGCGATCCGGCCACGGGTGAAGCCGGCCGAGCGCCCGAGGGTGAACATCGCGACGACGACGGCGGTGAGCAGCGCGATCAGCGGTGAGCCGACGACGTCGAAGACCCGCTGGAGGCCGTCCTTCGGGTCGTCCACGACGACGTCCAGCAGCGCCTTGGCCAGCATCATCACCACCGGCAGCAGCACGGTGGCCACGGTGATCCCGAAGCCCGGCCGCTTCGCCAGCTCCTCGGAAGCCCGCTCGGGCACCATCTTCTCGGGCGGGGCGATGTCGACCCATCGGGCCGCGTACCGCGAGAACACCGGGCCGGCGATGATCGCGGCGGGTATCGCGACGACGACGCCGAGGGCCAGCGTGACGCCCAGGTTCGCCTTGACCGCGTCGATCGCGGCCAGCGGCCCGGGGTGCGGCGGGATCAGCCCGTGCATCACGGACAGCCCGGCCAGGGCCGGAATCCCGATCCGCATCAGCGAGAAGTTGCCGCGCTTGGCGACCAGCAGCACCACCGGGATCAGCAGCACGATCCCGACCTCGAAGAAGATCGGCAGCCCCACGATCCCGGCGATCAGCACCATCGCCCAGGGCATCGCCCGCCGGCCGGCCCTGGCCAGGATCGTGTCCACGATCTGGTCCGCGCCGCCCGAGTCGGCGAGCAGCTTCCCCAGTACGGCGCCCAGCGCGATCAGCACTCCCGTACCGGCGACCGTGGTCCCGAGCCCGGTCGAGAAGCTGGCGATGGCTTTGTCGAGCGGCGCCCCGGCCACCGCGCCGAGCACCAGAGAGCCGACGATCAGCGACAGGAACGCATGCAGCTTGAACTTGGTGATCAGCAGAACGATGACGGCGATACCCGCCAGAACGGCGATGCCCAGCTGTGCATGACCGGCCGTGGTGATGGGCGCGGTCGCATCCGCTGCGAGCATCTCGACGCTGAGATGTGTCACGGCGATTCCCTTGGTTGAACGGAGGGGGAAGGGGGTGCGGGGGGTGGCGAGTGTGGGGTGCGGCCCGGGGGGGGCGGGGCTAGCTGTTCGGGGCCAGGGCCCGCAGTGCGGCCACCGCCCGTCCGGCGATCTCCTCCGGCGTCCCGGACACATCGACGGCGACGCCCGCCTCGTCCGGTCCGAGCGGTTCGAGCGTGGCGAACTGCGAGTCCAGCAGCGCGGCCGGCATGAAGTGGCCCTTGCGCTCAGCCATCCGCGCCTCGATCAGCGCGCGGTCACCGGTGAGATGGAGGAAGACCACACCCGGGGCGGCGGCCCGCAGCCGGTCGCGGTAGGCGCGCTTGAGCGCGGAGCTGCTGACCACTCCGCCCTGCCCGGCCCGGCCGTGCGCCCAGGCGCCGATGGCGTCGAGCCAGGGGCCGCGGTCGGCGTCGTCCAGCGGGGTGCCCGCCGACATCTTGGCGATATTGGCCGGCGGATGGAAGTCGTCGCCCTCGGCGTACGGAACGCCCAGTGCGGCGGCCACCAGCGGACCGATCGTGGTCTTGCCGGTCCCGGCCACGCCCATCACGACGATGACGTCGGCGCTGCTCATCCCGTTTACCTCACCTAGCAGGACGGACCGCGCCATACCGCTATGACGCCGTCGTCTTCGACCTCGTGCGCCCCCACTGAAACCCATTAGGTACGACGTATTCAAGCCCCTGTGACGCAAAAGTCATACTTATTTGGCCGAGGTGCGGGACCGTAGGCTTGGCCCATGGAAAACGGGGCGCCCGCGGACACCGGGGACAACGGGGAGAAGGGCCTGCACGGCCGCGTACTGGAGTCCCTGGGGCCCGCGATCACCGCGGGCGACTACCCCCCGGGAACGGTCCTGCGCACGGACGAGCTGGCGCAGCGCTTCGACGTCTCGCGCACCGTCATCCGCGAGGCGATCCGGGTCCTGGAGTCCATGCAACTGGTCGCCTCCCGGCGCCGGGTGGGGGTGACCGTGCGCCCCACCGAGGAGTGGAACGTCTACGACCCCCGGGTCATCGGCTGGCGGCTGACCGGCCGGGATCGCCCCCGGCAGCTGCGCTCGCTGACCGTGCTACGCTCGGCCGTCGAACCGGTCGCGGCCGGACTCGCCGCCACCCACGCCACGCCCGCCCAGTGCGCCCAGCTCACCGAGCACGCCATGGGCATGGTGGCCACCTCACGCGGCCAGCAGCTCGACGCCTACCTCGTCCACGACATGGCCTTCCACCGGGTGGTGCTCACCGCCTCCGGCAACGAGATGTTCGCCCGCCTCGCCGATGTCGTCGACGCCGTCCTCACCGGCCGCACCCAGCACCACGTCATGTTCACCGACCCCGACCCGGCCGCGGTGACCCTGCACGTCCAGGTCGCCGAGGCGGTACGGACCGGGGACGCGGCCCGCGCGGAGTCCCTGACGCGGGAGATCACGGCCGGCGCGATGGCCGAACTGGACGTGCTGGCACCGTAGTTCGCCGAACGGCCTCAGAACAGCGGCTGCTGACCGGGCATCGGCGGCTCCTCCGGGTCGAACAGCTTCTCCGCCGGCGCCATCATCGGGGCCGTCCGCCGCGACCCCGGGCAGGAGATCAGCTCGATCCTGTACGCCGTCCCGTGGGGGTACCTCCCAGCGTTAGCTGGGGGAGGATCATGACGAGCGAAACGCCCGCCGACGACGGCGATCTCTCGGGTGCAGACGGGGCACGCCCTGCGGGGTGACGACATGCCACCAGTGTGACCGACCGGCCGAGGCCCCCCGCACCGCACCCGGCCCGGCGCTCCGGACCACTGCACAGGGGGTACCGCCGAGGTAAGCCCGAAAGGCCAGCGGCGACAGCTCTTGAACGGCGGCGGAGCACGAGGGGCCGGCAGTCCGCCCTCTCGCGGCATCGCATGGCGTCAGACGGGATCACGCGGCATCGCGCGGCATCACACGGGATCGCGGCATCACACAACGCCGGATGGCGCGACTTGGCACCATCCGGCACCGTCCAGCACCACCCAGCACCACCCGGTGCCACCCGGTGCCGCCCGGTGCCGCCCGGCGCCACCCGGTGCCGCCCGCCGCCATTCCCCACCCCCGAAAGCACAGGAGCGCGCATGGCGCCACAATGGCTCAGGTCGCATCCCTCCCCCTTTCCGCAGGTCAGGGCGGCCACCCCCGGACCCGCCACACATGCGACGCCATCCGGACTTGCATATGGCACCACAGTGGTGCCATCATGACGTCATGGACCTCACCCCGTATGTCGACACTCTCCGCCGCGAACTGGCGGTGGCCGCCGAAGCCGGCGGGGAAGATGCCCGCGAGCTGGCCGAGCGGCTCACCGCACCTCTGGAGTCGGCGACCCGTCTGACCATGCTCAATGTGCTCTCCGCCGCGATGGACGAGATCACCCGCGAACTCGCCCCCGGCTCGGTCGACGTACGGCTGCGCGGGCTGGACCCCGACTTCGTGGTGACGCTGCCGCCCGGTGACAACGGCCACCCGGAAGCGGCGACCGCACCCGCCGAACCGCTCGCGGCGCCGCTCCCCGCGGACGGCGACGAAGGTGGCACGGCCCGCGTCAATCTGCGGCTGCCGGCCCACCTCAAGGCGCGCGCCGAGGAGGCCGCGAGCCGCGAGGGCCTGTCGGTCAACGCGTGGCTGGTGCGCGCCGTGTCGGCCGCGGTCGAGGGCGGTGCGCGGCCCCGTACGGGGGAGCGGGCCCACACCCTCGGACAGAACTTCAAGGGCTGGGTGCGCTAGCCGCGCCCGCGCCCGCGCCACTTCACCCACACCACGTCCCCACGAGCGGGGACGATCATGAGACCCAAGAGGACGGGACAGCCATGCCTTCTTTCGACACTCCCGAACCGATCGCGGCCACGGTGCACGTGGAGGCCGGTTCCATCCAGTTCACCGCGGGCGACCGCCTCGACACGGTCGTCGAGGTGCGGCCCCGCGACCCGAAGCAGGACCGGGACGTGCGGTCGGCCGAGCAGACCGAGGTCACGTACGCAAGCGGCACCCTGACCGTGAGGACCCCCAAGCTGCGCAATTCGCTTCGCCGCCCCGGCACCGTCGATGTGACGGTCGAACTGCCCGCGGGCTCACGCATCGACATGACCGGCGCCTGGGCCCAGGTGCTCGGCGAGGGCCGGCTCGGCGAGGTCCGCGTGAAGACCTCCGCGGGCGATGTACGGCTGGACACGACCGGACCGCTGTATCTGACCGCTTCGCACGGCTCGATCACCGTGGACCGGGTCGAGGGCACGGCCGAGATCACCACCAGCACCGGCAGCCTGCGCGTCGGCCTCATCGACGGCTCCGCCGTCCTGAAGAACTCGCACGGCACCACGACCGTCGGCGCCGTGACCGGCGAGCTGCGGGTGAGCAACGCCAACGGCGACATCGACATCCGGCGCGCCGAGAGCTCGGTCGCCGCGACCACCGCCCACGGCACCGTGCGCGTGGCCGACGTGGCCCGCGGAACCGTCCAGTTGGAGACCTCCTACGGCGCCATCGAGGTCGGTATCCGCGAGGGCACGGCCGCCTGGCTCGACGTCAGCTCGCGCTCCGGGCAGGTGCGCAACACACTCACCGCGTCCGAGTCCCCGGACACGGCCGAGGACACCGTCGAGGTCCGCGCCCGTACCCGGTACGGCAACATCGACGTCCTCCGCGCCAAGCCCTGAGCACCGGCCCCGCCCACTCGCCCACTCCCCGGTCACTTCGGCCTCCGATGGCAGGAGGCCCCCACGGGCTCTCCTGTCATGCCCACGCCACGGCGCGCCGGTCCGCAGTCACCCGCCGCCGTCCGGCCGCAACAACCACCGCGAAAGGCAAGCAGATGAGTGAAACGGCTCCCGTCCCGCACGGCCTCCCGATGGAGCGCGATGCGGGCCCCTTCGACCCGCCCCGCGGCATCACCCGGCTGCGCGAGGCCCGCCCGGTCAGTCCCCTGGTCTTCCCCAACGGTCACGAGGGCTGGCTCGTCACCGGTTACGACGCGGTCCGCCACCTCATGGCCGACACCCGGTTCAGCTCCCGCCAGGACATCGGCATTCTCCACGTGCCGTTCGAGACCCCCGGCATGCCCGCCGCCACCGAACCGTCCCCGCAGGTGCCAGGCCTGTTCATCTCCATGGACCCGCCGGACCACACCCGGCTGCGGCGCAAGCTCACCGGCGCCTTCACCGTCAAACGCATGAAGCAGCTCGAAGAGCACATCAGCGACATCGTCGAGCGGCAACTGGACGAGATGGCGCGCCTGGCCCCGCCGGTCGACCTGGTCAAGGAGTTCGCGCTGCCGGTGCCCTCGCTGGTGATCTGCGAACTGCTCGGTGTCCCCTACGCGGACCGGGAGAACTTCCAGGTCAACTCCACCAAGTTCATGGAGAAGGACGTAACGCTCGACGAGAAAATGGCCGCGTACGGCGCAATGACCACGTACCTGGCCGAACTGGTCACCCGCAAGCGCGCCGAACCCGGCGACGACCTCCTGTCCGACCTGGCCCGCCATGACGACCTCAGCATCGAGGAACTGACCAGTATCGCCTTCCTGCTGCTGCTCGCGGGCCACGAGACCACCGCCAACATGCTGGCACTGGGCACCTTCGCGCTCCTGGAGCACCCCGAGCAGCTGGCCGAACTGCGCGCCGACCCGGATCTGCTGCCCGATGCCGTCGAGGAACTCCTGCGCTACCTGACCGTCGGCGACGTCTTCTACCGCTACGCCACGGAGGACATCGAACTCGGCGGTGAGACGATCCCCAAGGGATCCACCGTCCTCGTCGCGCTGTTGGCCGCCAACCACGACCCCCGGCGCTTCGACAGCCCCGACACCCTGGACGTGCACCGCAAGGCCCGCGGTCACCTGGCCTTCGGCCACGGCGTCCACCAGTGCCTGGGCCAGCAACTGGCCCGCATCGAGATGCGCGCCGGCTTCGACGGACTGCTGCGTCGCTTCCCGACCCTCGAACTCGCCATCCCCGCCCGCGAGGTGAAGCTCAAGACCGACATGAACATCTACGGTGTCCACGAACTGCCGGTCACCTGGACGGAAACAGCCCGGTAACGCCGACGGCCGAGCGCGTCACCTGTGGCGAACACGCTTTTGGGGCCTGTCCTGCGATTCGCCGTTGCGCGGCGAAGCCCCAACGCAGTTCGCACAGTTCTCACAGTTCTCGCAGTTCCACAGGACATGCCCTGGGCGGGGCGGCGGCCGGCGGTCACCGGCCGCCGTCCGGCTTGTGGACTTACCTCGGCGATGCCCCCCACAGCGCCTCAGAACGCGTTCGTCGGCACATACGTCCCCCACACCCCGCGCAGCGCATCGCACACCTCGCCCACCGTCGCCTTCGCGTGCAGCGCCTCGCGCATCGGGTAGAGCACGTTGTCCGTCCCCTCGGCGGCCTTGCGCAGCGCGCCGAGCGCCGCGGTCACCGCGGACCCGGTCCGCCGCGCGCGAAGCGCCGCCAGCCGCTCGGCCTGCCGCGCCTCGATCTCCGGATCCACCCGCAGCGGTTCGTACGGCTCCTCCTCCTCGGTCCGGAAGCGGTTGACGCCGACCACCACCCGCTCCCCCGCGTCCGTCTCCTGCGCGATCCGGTACGCGTTGCGCTCGATCTCGTCCTTCTGGAAGCCCCGTTCGATGGCCGCCACCGCGCCCCCCATGTCCGCCACCCGCCCCAGCAGTTCCACGGCCGCCGCCTCCACCTCGTCCGTCATCGCCTCGACGGCGTACGACCCGGCGAACGGATCGACGGTGGCGGTCACATCGGTCTCGTACGCGAGCACCTGCTGGGTCCGCAGCGCCAGCCGCGCCGCCTTGTCCGTGGGCAGCGCGATGGCCTCGTCGAACGCGTTGGTGTGCAGCGACTGGGTCCCGCCGAGCACCGCGGCCAGCCCCTGGACCGTCACCCGCGCGAGATTGATCTCCGGCTGCTGCGCGGTCAGCTGCACCCCCGCCGTCTGCGTATGGAACCGCAGCATCTGCGACTTCGGATTCCGCGCACCGAATTCCTCCCGCATCACCCGCGCCCAAATCCTGCGCGCCGCCCGGAACTTGGCGATCTCTTCCAGGAGCGTGGTCCGCGCGACGAAGAAGAACGACAGCCGGGGCGCGAAGTCGTCGACGTCCATTCCCGCCGCGAGCGCGGTACGGACATAGGCGATGCCGTTGGCGAGCGTAAAGGCGATCTCCTGCACCGGCGAGGCACCGGCCTCCGCCATGTGATAGCCGGAGATCGAGATCGTGTTCCACCGGGGAATCTCCGCCCGGCAGTAGCGGAAGATATCCGCGGTCAGCCGCAGTGACGGCTGCGGCGGAAAGATATAGGTGCCGCGCGCGATGTATTCCTTCAGCACGTCGTTCTGCACGGTGCCGTTCAGCTGCCCGCCGGCCACTCCCTGCTGCTCGCCCA
This sequence comes from Streptomyces albospinus, assembly GCF_014648695.1. GTDB lineage: Bacteria > Actinomycetota > Actinomycetes > Streptomycetales > Streptomycetaceae > Streptomyces > Streptomyces albospinus. Next base: position 12,941 of record NZ_BMRP01000030.1, on the reverse strand, counting down.
CCAGTTGGTAGAGCAGCAGCAACAGCGCCGCCGGCGCGTTGATGGTCATGGACGTCGACACCGTCCCCAGCGGAATTCCGCCGAAGAGCACCTCCATGTCCTCGACGGAATCGATCGCCACCCCGACCTTGCCGACCTCGCCGGCCGCGATCGGGGTGTCCGAGTCGTGCCCCATCTGGGTCGGCAGATCGAAGGCGACCGACAGCCCGGTCGTGCCGTGCTCGATCAGCTGCCGATAGCGCGCGTTGGACTCCCGCGCCGTACCGAACCCCGCGTACTGCCGCATCGTCCAGGCACGCCCGGTGTACATCGACGGATAGACCCCGCGCGTGTACGGGTACGCGCCCGGCTCCCCCAGCTTCTGCGCCGGATCCCACCCCGCCAGCGCCTCGGGCCCGTACACCGGCTCAAGGGGCAGCCCGCTCTCGCTGTACCGCGCCATATCCCGTACGCCTCCAAATGGGTGACCAGTACCGGTTTCCGCCGTATTCACAGCATGCCCGCAGGTTCGCCCCGTCGCACCGCTGGGAAGAGGGTGGGTCATGCGGCGGAGCAGCGGACGGCGAACGGCGGCGGTGCTGGCGGTGCTCGCACTGGCCGCGGCCTGTCATCCCGCGACGGCGACCACCCTCATGAGAACCAGCGCGCACGGTGCCCCCGTACGCGACCTCCAGGCCCGGCTAACCCAATTGGGCCTCTTTCCCCACTCCCCCACCGGCTACTACGCCACCGAAACCGCCACGGCGCTCCGCGCCTTCCAGAAACAGGCGGGACTTCCGCCGACCGGCGAATTCACCACAGCGGACCGATCGGCCCTGCTCTCCCGAACCCACAAGCCGGAAGGCGGAGAGCCGCACCCGCGGAACTCCGGCCGCGAAGCGCCCTGAACGGCGCCCCCCAAGAAAGGTCTTTGACCGAAGCGAAAATTGAGAAACCCCCACTCCGCGCAACCGACTCCGCGAGAGCGGCGCCGGCTTAGGCGCAATGGGGGCTGAAGCTTGGGCGCGGGCAGGGCCGGGGGAACGTGCCCCGCCCGCGCCGTGTGCGCTGAGCCGTGGGTACGGGGGGAACCCCGGCTCGTGCGCCGCCGATGACCAGTCGGCTCATTCTCTACTGCGTCACTGGCTCAAAAAACGTCACACCTGGCCGGCGGGAGCCGTTCAGGCGGGGGTGGGCGAGGCCGTGGAGGGGGTCGGCGCGGGGGTGGTGGGGGCCGGCGGGGGGCTCACGCTCGGCGAGGCGGAGGGGGAAGAGTCACCCTCCTCGTCGCCGCTGCCGCCACTGCTGTTCTGGCCGCCGCCACCGCCGCCACCGCCACCGCCGCTGCCGTTCTGACCGCCGCTGTGGCCGCTGCCGCCGCCCAAGCCATCGTTGTCACCCGTGCTGCCGCCGGTCTGGCTCTGCGCCAGGTACTGCCGGCAGAAGGCGTGCACCTTGTCCGGGCCGCCGGCCTTGCTCTCCAGGCGCTTGAGCGTGTCGCGGTCCATATCGCCGCGTTTGCCCGATTCGTAGTCCGTGCAGACCGTCAGCAGCAGGTTCTTCTTGTTGGCTCCGCCGGGCAGGTTCTTGCCGTCGCCACCTATGGTGCCGCCGAGGATTCCGTCGGCGGGGCCGGGCGTGGCCGGGCTCCGGCTGCTCCCGGGGCTGCCGCCCGGGGTGGGCGTCGGGCCGGGGGTGGCGGTCCGGCCGCCGGGGGCGGCCCCCGGGGTCCGGCTGGTTTCGCCGCCGGTCTGCGCGGGCTGCCCGCCGTCGAGGGGGCTCGGCGACTCGGCCGCCGAGACGCTGGCACCGGGCTCGGGTTCGCCGCCCCGGAAAGGGGTCGGCAGTACGCCCGTACCGGCCGCGACCGCGATGCCGCCGATCGCGCAGACCGCGAGGGCGACCGCGAAGCCGCGCCGGAACGGGCGGGCGAGCCGGGTGCGTTCCGCGACGTCGGTGGAGCGGGCGGCATGCACGGTGGGCAGCCGGCCGGCCCGGGCGGCATCGCGCGCACGCGCGTCGGGGCCGTGCCCGGCCTGGCGGAAGGCGGCCAGCGCCGCCTCCTCGCCGGGCAGGACGGCGCTTTCGGGCAGGCCGGAGCCGACGGCCGCGGCGGCCGTCAGCAGCTGTTCGAGTTCGTGTGCGCCGTCGCCGTCCCGGGAACTGACCGGCTCGCCACGCAGCAGTCGCTCCGCGGCGTCCTTGTCGAGCCAGCTGTACCGGTCGTCGTCGGCCATCACATGTCCTTCTGCGTTCGTGCGGCCGTTTCCGTCACACCTGGTACGTACGATTCCGCCACACCATCGCGACGTCTTCGCCCTTGTATGGGCACCTCACCCACGGTTCCACCACCCTTGCCCGAACCGGCCGCGGACGCCCCGGAGGAACCCTGTCCCCCGCCGTCCGCACCGCCCTCCTCCAGCAGCTCGGCGAGCCTGCGCAGCCCACGGTGCGCCGCCGTGCGCACCGCCCCGGGCCGCTTGCCCAGGACCTGTGCCGCACTCTTGGCGTCCAGCCCGACGACCACCCGCAGCGTCACCGCCTCGGCCTGATCCTGCGGCAGCCGCGCTATCAGCCGGAGCGTGTGGCCGGTGCCCAGTGCCTCCAGCGCCTCGCCCGCGGTGTCGGACGCGCCGGGAGTGTCGGCGAGTTCACTTTCGTCGCCGCCGATGACGGGGCGGCGCCCGCGCATCCGAATATGGTCAAGCGCGCGATTTCGGGCAATCCGGGCAGCCCAGCCGCGGAAGCGGTCCGCGTCGCCGCTGAAGCGGGCGAGGTCGCGGGTTATCTGGAGCCAGGACTCGGACGCCACATCCTCCGCGTCCGCTTCGCCCACCAAGGTCCGTACATATCCGAGAAGTCGCGGATGCACTGCGCGGTAGACGACCCGGAAGGCCGCCTCGTCGCCGTCCTGCGCCGCCTGCACGGCAACCGTCAGCCGACCGTCGTCCGGCTGAATGTCGTCCCCTCGCACGGGTCCATCCTGTCGCACGCTGAATGTCCGCCGCCCGGTCCTTGCTGCTTCGCACTGCCGCTGGTTCTTCGCTGATGGTTCGTCGTCCGTCCGCCGGAGCCGCCGTGCGATCGCCTCGCTCAGCTGCCCGGCCGACCGCCGGTAATCCGGCTGCGTCTGCTGACCGTAACCCGTGAGATCGGTCTTCCGGCACCCGGCCCACCTCTTGGGACGTTCGGCGCACAAGCGTCACGCGCGCACGATTCCATCTGAACTCCCGGGTAACTGGCCGTTCTTCGGCCGCCGGAACGGCCGCGATCAACGCGCCCACCGGCGCGTTCTGGCACGTTACGGGCCCTGCCCGGCTCACGTCCAGACCACTGGCCGTGCCGCCGCCCGTACCCCGTGTGACGCTTTTCGGCCCGTCGGCGCTGTATCGATTAGGAGCCCGTTGCGGGCTCTCCGAGAACGACGGCCGGGGCCTCTCCTGTGGGGGGTGGCGGCCCCGGCCGTCCCTCGTATCCCGTCTCCGGTGCTTCTCCCCGGAGCGCTCACACCCGGTTCGCCAGCGCCTTGAAGTCCGCCCAGGACATGGCGGGGGTCCGCGGGTCCCAGGTCTTCTGCGCCAGCGCCGCCAGCGGCAGCCGGATACCGTCCGCGATCTGCTGCTCGGTCTGCGCCTGCGACCGGTCGGACCAGACCGCGAACCGCCCGCCCGGGATCCGGTCGGGCCCGGTCCGGCTCACCGGCACGGACACCGGGGCGGTGCCGCGCAGCACCCTCGGGGTCCAGCTCCGGTAGATCCGCTCGCCGGTCGGATACGTGAAGTTGTTGGGCTCGCCGAGCACGTAGTAGAGGTACTCGTCGTTGGCGTTCAGCACCCGGCGGCCCTCGTTAAGGTACGCGGCCGGGTCGCGGGCGCCGATCTCCTTGCCGGTCCAGTAGACGACCGTGCGGTTCTTGTCCGCGGCCACCTTGCCGTCGGCGAAGAAGCCGTCGTTCCAGGCCTCGATCCGGCTCTTGCCGCCCGCCTCCACGGTCTTCTGCCGGTCGTTGAGCCAGCCGGCGGCCAGGTCCTTGATGGTGGCACCGGACCCGTACTTCGCCCGTGCGGCCTGGGCGAGCTGCGGATACGACGCCTCCGGATCACTGGCCGTCAGCGCCTGGTACTCGTCGCCGCCCAGGTGCCAGTACGGGCCCTGGAACAGCTGGGTGAACTCCTTCAGCAGCGAGTCGACCAGCTCGGCGGACTGCGGCTTGGAGATGTCGATCGCGCCGCGCACCACCCTGCCGGAGGCGCTGCGCAGCTGGAGGTCGGGATGGTGGTCCAGCACGGCACCGAGGTGGCCGGGCGAGTCGATCTCCGGGATGACCGCGACGTGCAGGCTCTGCCCGACCTTCACCAGGTGGCGGACCTGGTCCTTGGTCAGATGGTCCGCGGAGACGATCTCGGGGTGGCTGTCGCTCTGGATGCGGAAGCCCTGGTCGTCGGAGAAGTGCAGCTGGAGCTGGTTGAGCTTGAGGTCGGCGAGCTCCCGGATGCGGGCCTCGATCCAGGCCGCGGTGAACGGCTTGCGGGCGTTGTCCAGCATCATCCCGCGCTCGGGGCGGTCCGGACGGTCGTCGATGGTGCCCTCGGGGAGCCCGCCGGCGGTGCGGACGGCCTGCTTGACGGTGCGGGTGCCGTTGAAGATCCCGGCGTCGGTGGGGGCCGTGAGAGTGAGCCGGGTGCCGCGGGCGGTGAGCGTGTAGGACTCGTCGGCGGTGCTCGCGGGCGGCGCGTTGTCCGGCCGGCCGCCGCCCTTTCCGGTGAGCTTCACCTCGACGTCCCCGGGCCGCACGGTCTGCTCCCCCCACACAACCGGGAGCCCGCCGAGATCCTTGGCCATGAGTTGCGCTTCATCGGCGACGGTGCTCTTCGCTCCGGCCGTCACCACCACCCGGGCGCCCTTGGACGGACGCCAGCCGATGCCGTCGGCCGGGCGGAACTCCCGTACGGCCGGGACGATGTGCGGCGGACCGGTCACCTTTGCCCAGGTGGGGGTGGGCGCGGCACGGCCTTCGGGGGCCACGGCACGCCCGGGGGGCTGGGAATCGGCCGCTCCCGAGCAGCCGCTGAGCACCAGCGCTCCGGCGAGCACCGGGGCGGCCAGCAGCACGGACCGGGCCGCCGGGCCGGTGCCGCGGGGCTTCCGAGGGGGCGGTGGGGAGGCCGAGGGCCACAGGAACTGCGGCAGCCGCATCGGGTTCGACATCGTGCAATCCTCACTTTTCGGGGCGAAGGCATTGCCAGGAGCGCAGAACGGGTCGTCCACCGTGCGCGCAAAAGCTCTCTCATCCGGGTGAAAATCGCGCATCCATCGGACAGTGGCCGACAAGCGTCGTTAGCGTGGGGTCACCGTCGCTCACCCCTTCACGGGGGCCGCTGGACCGCCGGAAATCCGCCTGGTGCCGCATCGTCCGCCGCATCACCGCACCCGCCTCCGCTTCCGTACGCATCAGGCTTTTCATCCGATTTCGCTCAACTCCGCTCAAGCGCCCCTCCAGCTTCCGTCAGCCGCCCGCCCCGCACCCGTCGAACAGACCCCTTCGCATCCGATCTCATCCGTCCGAGGAGCCCACGCTGTCCGGCGACACCCCGGCCGCCCGCCCGATGACGCGGCCTCACCCGCACGTCCAGAGGTGCGGCATACCTTGGCAGAGCCGGATCGCGCCGCCATCGGCACACCCCCCGCCGCGCGGTCTCGACCGCTTCAACGCCCTCTCCCACGACGCTGCGGTGGCCGCCCTGCTGGCCTGCTGCGGCAGCCGCCGCTGGGCCGAGCGGGTCGCCGCGCACCGCCCCTACCCGGACCCCGGATCCCTGCTGGCCGCCTGCGACGAGGCCAGCTACGACCTCACCCCGACCGAGGTGGCCGGGGCCCTCGCGCGGGAGTCCGCCGCCCCGCTCCCGACGGCTGCCCGCGGCCCCGGCACCCGCGCCGCCGCCACCGCGCTGCGGGCCGCGCACGCCGAGTACGAGCGCCGCTTCCGCCATGTCTTCACGCTCTGCCTGGACGGCTACCGCGACGAGGAGCTGCTGGACCGGACGCTGTACGCCCTCCGCACCCGGCTGGGCAACGCACCGGACCAGGAGCGGTCGGTCACCGCGGACGAATTGCGGCGACTGGCCCGCGGCCGACTGGCGCGACTTGCGGCCACCTGTCCCTGACGTCCCGCTTCGTGCTTGTGTGATAGCCCGTTGGTGCCTGTTTGATCACACCTAAGGACCCCCGCGCGAGGAACCGACAGCTCGTCGATACGATGACGAGCGGCCGGTGGACCGTACCCGGCCGGGCCCGACCGACAGAGAAGCCGGCGCGGCCCTAGTCCCCGCTCCCGGAGGGTTCTTCCGTGCCGGCTGGAACGCTGTACCGCGGCCGGGAAGGCATGTGGTCCTGGGTGGCTCACCGAGTCACCGGCGTCCTCATTTTCTTCTTCCTGTTCGTCCACGTCCTCGACACCGCTCTCGTGCGCGTCTCTCCCGAGGCGTACGACAACGTCGTTGCGACATACAAGACGCCCATCGTCAACGTGATGGAGTACGGCCTGGTGGCCGCCATCCTCTTCCACGCGCTCAACGGCCTCCGGGTCATCGCGGTGGACTTCTGGTCCAAGGGCCCGAAGTACCAGAAGCAGCTGTTGTGGACCGTTGTCGGTGTCTGGGTCGTGCTGATGGCCGGTGCCTTCTACCCCGTGCTCCAGCACACGCTGCGCACGCTGTTCGGGAGCTGACGCGAGATGTCTGCTGATTCCACCACCGCAGGTGCCACCGCGGCGGGCGCGTCCGACGGCGTCCCGCTCTACGACGTGGACAACCCCGCACCGGTCATCGAGCCGCCGCGCAAGCGCACCGGCAAGACCCCGAAGTCGACCCGCACCAACTTCGAGCTGTACGGCTGGCTGTTCATGCGGCTGTCCGGCATCGTGCTCGTCGTCCTCGTCCTCGGCCACCTGCTGATCCAGCTGATGCTCGACGGCGGCGTCTCCAAGATCGGCTTCGCCTTCGTGGCCGGCCGCTGGGCCTCGCCGTTCTGGCAGGCCTGGGACCTGTGCATGCTCTGGCTCGCCATGCTGCACGGCGCGAACGGCCTGCGCACCGTCATCAACGACTACGCGCAGCGGGACAACACCCGCTTCTGGCTGAAGATGCTGCTCTACACCGCCACGGTGTTCACCGTCCTTCTGGGCACGCTGGTGATCTTCACCTTCGACCCGAACATCCGCTAGGCGCCGGGCCACGAGGGACCGAGGTACCAATCAATGAAGATCCACAAGTACGACACCGTCATCGTCGGCGCCGGCGGCGCGGGCATGCGCGCGGCCATCGAGTCGACCAAGCGCAGCCGCACCGCCGTGCTGACGAAGCTCTACCCGACCCGCTCCCACACCGGCGCCGCCCAGGGCGGCATGGCCGCCGCCCTCGCGAACGTCGAGGAGGACAACTGGGAGTGGCACACCTTCGACACGATCAAGGGCGGCGACTACCTGGTCGACCAGGACGCCGCCGAGATCCTCGCGAAGGAGGCCATCGACTCGGTCCTCGACCTGGAGAAGATGGGCCTGCCGTTCAACCGCACCCCGGACGGCACGATCGACCAGCGCCGCTTCGGCGGCCACTCCCGCAACCACGGTGAGGCCCCGGTCCGCCGGTCCTGCTACGCCTCGGACCGCACCGGCCACATGATCCTCCAGACGCTGTACCAGAACTGCGTCAAGGAGGGCGTGGAGTTCTTCAACGAGTTCTACGTGCTCGACCTGCTGCTCCAGGACGTCGACGGCGTCAAGAAGTCCGCGGGCGTCGTCGCGTACGAGCTGGCGACCGGCGAGATCCACGTCTTCCAGGCGAAGGCGATCATCTTCGCGTCCGGCGGCACCGGCAAGTTCTTCAAGGTGACCTCCAACGCGCACACCCTGACCGGTGACGGCCAGGCCGCCGCGTACCGCCGCGGCCTGCCCCTGGAGGACATGGAGTTCTTCCAGTTCCACCCGACGGGCATCTGGCGCATGGGCATCCTCCTGACCGAGGGTGCGCGCGGTGAGGGCGGCATCCTCCGCAACAAGGACGGCGAGCGCTTCATGGAGAAGTACGCGCCCGTCATGAAGGACCTCGCCTCGCGTGACGTCGTCTCGCGCTCCATCTACACGGAGATCCGCGAGGGCCGCGGCTGCGGTCCCGACGGCGACCACGTCTACCTGGACCTGACGCACCTGCCGCCGGAGCAGCTGGACGCCAAGCTCCCGGACATCACCGAGTTCGCGCGCACGTACCTCGGTATCGAGCCCTACACGGACCCGATCCCGATCCAGCCGACCGCGCACTACGCCATGGGCGGCATCCCGACCAACGTCGAGGGCGAGGTGCTGGCCGACAACACCACCGTCGTCCCGGGCCTGTACGCCGCCGGCGAGGTCGCCTGCGTCTCCGTCCACGGCGCCAACCGCCTGGGCACCAACTCCCTCCTGGACATCAACGTCTTCGGCCGCCGGGCCGGCATCGCCGCCGCGGAGTACTCGGCCACCGCCGACTTCGTGGAGCTGCCCGAGGACCCGGCGAAGCTCGTCGCCGACCAGGTGGAGCGGCTGCGGAACTCCACCGGCAACGAGCGGGTGGCGGAGCTGCGCAAGGAGCTCCAGGAGTGCATGGACGCCAACGTGATGGTGTTCCGCACCGAGCAGACGATCAAGACCGCGGTCGAGAAGATCGCCGAGCTGCGCGAGCGCTACCGGAACGTGGCGATCCAGGACAAGGGCAAGCGGTTCAACACCGACCTGCTGGAGGCCGTCGAGCTGGGCAACCTGCTCGACCTGGCCGAGGTCATGGCGGTGTCCGCCCTGGCCCGCAAGGAGTCCCGCGGCGGCCACTACCGCGAGGACTACCCCAACCGCGACGACGTCAACTTCATGCGGCACACCATGGCGTACCGCGAGGTGGGCGCAGACGGCTCCGAGTCGATCCGCCTCGACTACAAGCCGGTCGTGCAGACCCGCTACCAGCCGATGGAGCGTAAGTACTGATGAGCACCCCGACTCTCGACAAGCACTCCGCGGCGCTGGACGCGGCCGAGAACGACGCGTCGCACCTGATCAGCGTCACCTTCCGGATCCGCCGGTTCAACCCGGAGGTCGCGGAGGACGCCAGCTGGCAGGACTTCCAGCTGGAGATCGATCCCAAGGAGCGCGTCCTGGACGCCCTCCACAAGATCAAGTGGGACCAGGACGGTTCGCTGACCTTCCGGCGCTCCTGCGCCCACGGCATCTGCGGCTCCGACGCCATGCGCATCAACGGCCGCAACCGCCTGGCCTGCAAGACGCTGATCAAGGACATCAACCCCGAGAAGCCGATCACCGTCGAGGCCATCAAGGGCCTGACGGTGCTGAAGGACCTTGTCGTCGACATGGAGCCCTTCTTCCAGGCGTACCGGGACGTGATGCCCTTCCTGATCACGACCGGCAACGAGCCGACCCGCGAGCGCCGCCAGTCCGCCGAGGACCGCGAGCGCTTCGACGACACCACCAAGTGCATCCTGTGCGCGGCCTGCACCACGTCGTGCCCCGTGTTCTGGAACGACGGCCAGTACTTCGGCCCGGCGGCGATCGTCAACGCGCACCGCTTCATCTTCGACTCGCGCGACGAGGGCGGCGAGCAGCGGCTCGAAATCCTCAACGACAAGGACGGCGTCTGGCGCTGCCGTACGACCTTCAACTGCACGGACGCCTGCCCGCGCGGTATCGAGGTCACGAAGGCAATCCAGGAGGTCAAGCGGGCGCTGATCACCCGGCGCTTCTGAGCCGACCGGCCCCTCCCGGGGCCACCCGGCCATCGAGGGCCCCGCTTCCGTACGCACGGAAGCGGGGCCCTTCGCCGTACGCCGGGCGTTGCGGCGCCGCCGCCGGATACACCAGCACCGGCGGCAGCTCCCCGTCCGCCAGCGCCACCGGATCGCCCCGGCAGAAGTACGAGGGGACGAAGACCAGCCCCCGCCCCGCGAGGTGGAGTTCCCGGTCGACGGGATAGGCGACCTCCAGGACGGGCCGCTGCCAGCGCATCGTCGGGCCGAAGGTGCGCAGCATCGCCTCCGCGCCCGCCTCGCCGAGCGCGTGCCGGCGCAACGCCCGGTCCGCGCCGACCTGTTGGGCGATCCGCGGCCAGCCGGGCGCGATGGCGAGATGGTGGTACGTACGCAGCCCGCGGGCCAGCCGGCGCAGCGCGGGCGGCTCGCCGTCGGCGATCTCGCGGACCCACGGCGGCAGCGGCTGCCCGTGCCGCTCGGCCAGCAGCGCCAGCTCCGCGCGCAGCCGCCGGCGCGGGGTGCTCATCACCGCCTCCAGGCCGGGTTCCACGCCGTGCAGGGCCGCGAACGGGGTGAGGAAGTCCGGGAAGTAGCCGTGCTGCGGCACCAGCGGCAGGACGGTGCGCAGCGGGCCCGGCCCGTGCCGTACGGCGTGCCGGCGCCAGGCCGTGAGCGCCGGGTCGCTGCGGGCCCGGGGGTCGCGCAGCGCGTGCAGGCTCAGCACCGTTTCCCAGAGCGGATCCGCCCCGTCGGCCAGTCGCGTGCAGGCCAGATCCCGCGCGGTGAAATGCACTCTCAGCACGCCGTCCCCCGTTGCTCCCGATGATCGCGCTGTGCGCGCCGTGCCGGCGGCTCCGGTGCCGGGTGTCCGGTGCGCCGGGCCGCTCAGGCCGACCGTAGCGCCATCGCGGCCAACGCCCGGTCCTGGACGCGCCGTTCCCGCATGATCTCTGCATACGCGCCCAGCGCCGCCCGGCGCTCCCGCAACTGGGCTATCTCCGCGTCGAGTTGGGCCATCTGCTGCTCCACCACGCCAGACGAGAACGCACACGGGGTGAGCCCGGGTCCGCCCTGGGCGCAGGGCAGCAGCGCGCGGATGGTGTCGGTGTTCAGCCCCGTGGCGAGCAGTTCGCGGATCCGGGCGACGGTCTCGACCGACTCGGCGTCGTAGCTGCGGTAGCCGTTCGGGTCGCGGCGGGCGCACAGTAGCCCGCGCTGCTCGTAGTAGCGCAGTGAGCGGGTGCTGGCGCCGGTGCGGCGCGCCAGCTCCCCGATATGCATCCGATCCTCCATGCCGTCGTCTCCCCCTGCTGCTCGCGCCGGCGGGACCTGCTGCCGCCGCCGGCTTGACCTTCACACCGGTGTCAGGCTGCAACCTCTTTCCCATGACGCAGATTCCCGCACCGCACGGTGCCGCCCCCGCCCCCCTTCCGCCGCTCGCCACGACCGTCGCGGGCCCGGCCGCCGGCCCCGGCGTACTGCTCGCCCACGGCGCGACCGGCAGCGTCCACAACAACTACGGCACCCTGATCCCCGCACTCACCGCCTCCGGCCACCGCGTGGTGGCCCCCGACTACCCCGGGTCCGGCGAAACCCCGCGCGCCACCGGCCCGTTGGAGCTGGACGCGCTGGCCGACGCGGTGGTCGGACAGGCCACCGCGGCGGGCTTGGAGACCTTCACCCTGATCGGCTTCTCCCTGGGCACGGCGGTCTCCGTACGGGCCGCCGCGCGCCACCCCGAGCGGGTGCGCGGCCTCGTCCTGACCGCCGGCCTGGCGAAGCCGGACGCCCGGGCGCGGATCTGGCTGGACCTGTGGCTGCGCCTCCTGGACCGGGGCGACTACGCCGGCTTCGCCCAGGCCCGCGCCCTCAGCGGGCTGGCGCCCGAGTACCTGAGCGCGCTGCCGCCGGCCGAGCTGGCGGCCGTCCTGGACCCGGACCCGGCGCTGCCGCCGCGCGGCTCGGCCGAACAGACGGCCCTCGTCGGGACCGTGGACACCACCGCCGACCTCCCGGGCATCGCGGTCCCGACCCTGGTCATCGCCACGACCCGGGACGCGCTGCTGCACCCCTCCCACTCCCGCCACCTGGCGGACCGGATACCGGGAGCCGCGTACGCGGAGATCGCGAGCGGCCATCTGCCGATGGTGGAACGGGGCGAGGAGTGGCTGGCGCTGGTCACTGACTTCCTCGCGGAGCACGGGCTCTAGAGGAGCGCCCGGGGCCCGGCGGTGGATCGGGCCGGTGGGCCGGAGCGGCGGGTCGGAACGGTGGGTCGGAGCGGTGGGTCTGGCCGTGCGCCCGGCCCTAGGCCGCGCCCTCCAGGACCTTGTCCAGGAAGGCGTCCAGGTTCCGCACCGCGCGGGCGATCCGCTCCTCCACCGGGAGCGTCTCCTCGTGCCGGCCGGCCAGTTGGGACTGCTTGCGCCCGCGGACGTAGAGGGAGCAGGCGAGGTCGGCGCAGAGATACGTCCCCACGGTGTTGCCCTGGCGGCCCGCGGGACCGGCGCGGCGGGCGGCGAGCAGGCTGACCCCGGAACCGGGGTGCCCGGTCAGGCAGACCGAGCACACCGTCGTCTTGGTGAAGGTCCGCCGCACGCCCTGCGGCACCCGCAGCGTCACGCCGATCAGTCCCTCGCCGCGCGGCGCGACCAGATAACTCCGGTCCGGCGCACCCGGATCACGCCACCCCAGGAAGTCCAGGTCCCCCCAGGAGACGTCCGGCAGTGCGGGGAGATTGATCCTGCTCGCCTCGCCCTTCGAGCAGTTGACGAACGAGGCGCGTATCGCTTTTTCACCGACGGGGTCCATGGACGCGGAAGCTAGCAGGGCGGCCGGGGTACCGTCTCCCGATTTATCCCCCGCCGCCCGCCGGGCCGACCGCCGGCGGGGGCCGGCCCGGCGGGCGGCGGGCTACTCGATGACGCGGGGCGCCACCGTGCGCTGCGGCGTGCTGGGCTCCTCGTCCTCGACGAGGTAGTCCGGCCGCTGCCCGGCGGTGCGCTCCTTCTCGCCCCTGCCCTTCCCCTGGGCTTCGGCTTCGGCGGCCTTCGCCCCGCCGCGGCTGCGGTGGAGTCCGGCGCCGCCCTGGCGGGTGCCGCCCGCCGGACCGCCGGGCGTACCGGCGGCGCCACCGCGGGCCCGCGCCGGCCCACCGCCGCGCCCGGCGGCCGAAC
>NZ_BMRP01000029.1 GCF_014648695.1 Streptomyces albospinus | reverse complement strand
CGTCAGCACAGCTCGCAGCCGAAGCAGCTTGACTCTTATCCGCGTGGGATGTCTTGTCAGCAAGGACCACGTCTGGCCTGGTGCGGGGCCGTCCACGGCGTCGGGGAACGCGCAGCCGTGCCATCACGTCTGTGAAAGCGGGCGCATCGCCCGCCTGTCCGGCGGTAAGAACGAAGGCCAGCGGCCGACAGCGGTCGTCGGCAGCAAGACGGATCTTTGTGGTGAGCCCGCCCCGGGACCGGCCGATGGCATGGTCGTCCGGCTCGCCGGCCGGGGCCCCTTTTTGCGGGCCCCGGCCGCGTGCTGGTGGGCACGCACGATCGTGGAGTCCACCGAGACGGCCCAGTTCAGGTCCTCATCCCCGTCGGCCTGGGCCATCAGCGCAGTGAACACCCGCTCCCAGGTGCCGTCGACAGCCCACATCCGCAGCCGGTTGTAGACGCCCCGCCAGTTGCCGTACTTCTCCGGCAGGTCGACCCACTGCGTTCCTGTCTGGAACGTGAAGGCGATCGCGTCGATCACCTCCCGGTGATCCCTCCACCGGCCACCCCGCTACGGCATCCGGTCCGGGAGCAACGGCTCGATCCGCGCCCCCTGCGCGTCAGTCAACGGCACACCCGGACAGGCGGAGCAGGGCGCCGCCCAGCAGCGGCCCCGCCCACGCCCCGAGCCCGTCGCCCTGGGCCGCCTCGTCCGCCCGGTGCATGGCCTCCAAGGCATGGGCGGCGACGTCGTTGTCGTCCTGCCCGGTGGCGACCAGGGCCTCGGCGAGAAGGAGGTGGAGGCGGGCGAAGCCCAACGGCGCGAACAGCTCCGCGCCGTGGTCGAGGGCGGCGCGGGTGGCCTGCTCGGCCTGCTGAGGTCGGCCCGGTGCGAGCGAGAGTTCGGCCAGGCGGGCCTCGGCGTCCGCGGCCAACCACGGGACGGCGGCTTCGTGGTACAGCTCGACCGCACGGGCGTACAGCTCCGCGGCTCGTCGCCGCGCCCGGACAGCAGACCGCCCAGGAGGCACGCGGCGTCGGGGATCCGGGACGGCATCCGGGGCACCGGTGTCAAGTTCCGCGTCGGTGGCGTCGTGCTCGACGTGCCCGCCAGGACCTTGCCTGCGCTGGTGGAATGAACGCTTGCCGAGGTGCGGCTGGGTGGCCGCGGTTGCACTTCGGGGGGATGGACGCCGTCCGTGTTCTCGTCCTGTCCGGTGCGGCGGTTGTTCGGGGGCGACCCATAGATGTCAACCAGCGTTGACGCGATCTCTGGTGTCAATGTAAATTGACATGCATGACCGAAGCAACGGATCTTGCCGCGCGGGCGAGTGACCCGGACCCCCGGGCCGGGCTCCGCGCCGTGGCCGCGCTCCGCAGGCTGCTGGAACAGCTCGAAGCCGTACAGGTGCGCAGCGCCCGCGCGAAGGGCTGGTCGTGGCAGGAGATCGCCACCGAGCTGGGCGTCAGCAGGCAGGCGGTCCACAAGAAGCATGGGAGGCGTTGATGTTCGAGAGGTTTACTGCCGGTGCCCGGGCGGTGGTGCGCGATGCCGTGGAGCACGCCGATCGCACCGGCAGCGACACCGTCGGCGAGCCGGAGCTGCTGCTCGCACTGCTGGACCGCACCGGTTCGCCGGCCGCCGCAGCGCTCGACGCGCTCGGCGCTCGCCGGGAGCCGCTGGCCGGGGAACTGGCGGCAAACCGGCGCCGGGCCGGTATCTCGGCGGCCGATGCGGTGGCGCTGGCAGGTCTTGGAATCGACGTGGACGAGGTCGTCGCGCGGGTGGAGCGGGCGCACGGCGCGGGCGCGCTGGCCGACGGGGGCCGGCGCGCCGGGCGCGGCAAGCGTGTGCGCCGGGCGTTCGCACCGGAGGGGAAGGCGGTGCTGGAACGCTCGTTGCGGATCGCGGTCGGGCGCGGTGACCGGCATATCGGCGATGAGCATCTGCTGCTGGCGCTGACCGCCCGGCACGGTCCGGCAGGGGCGGTACTCGCCGGACACGGGGTGACGTTTGACGCGGTGGTGCGCGTGCTGGAGGAGCGGCGGGCGGGGCGGGCGAGCTGAGGGGGAGGGGAACGGTTCGGGGCCGGTCGGGCGCAAAGTGTGCCCGGCGGACGGCCGCAGGGTAGCGACTCCGGCCCCCGGGCCCGGAGTTCCTGGCCGGGCTGCGCCTCGACGGCGCGGCCACTGGTTCCTCCGGCCGCGAGGAGTTGCCTCGTTACGCCTCTGGGCCCGTCTCCGGGCCGTCCGTCCCCTGGTGACACGGCAACTCCCCGATCCGGCGCGGGCCAAGGCGGTGGACGGCGCCGTAGGCGTATCGCGCGGTGGTGGCCGAGCCGTGCTGCTTGCAGGGAATTTCGCGCTCGGTGCTGTGCTTGCGGTGGCTCTGCTCGGCCGGCGCTTCGACTGGTGCCTCGGCTCTGGCTTCTCGCCGACGTCGGTCGAGTACCACGCCCGGGCCGACCTACCCGGCCGCGGCCCGGTCGGCGAGTACACCTCGCAGGCCCGCGGATGCGCGGCTTGGACCGTTGCCGCGCTGCCGGCGACGGTTTGCGGGAGAGCGCGGCCCGGACGGCGCCGACGTCCATCGCCGCCACGGCGGCCGGTGACCACTGCCGGTTGGCTCCATCCGGCGCTGAGAGGACCCGGTGTGCCGCGCCCGCCGGAATGTGGCCGCGGCACGCGAAGGCGCTCGGGCCCGGCTCGCGTAGCCCTGGGTTCGTATGGACGAAGGCGTCCTCGGCGTATGGCGGTAGGTCCGAGTGCCTGGGGCGGCCTCGGCTGTCGGCGGCGTGGGGATGTGGGGATGGGACGCCGGGCTGCCGCCGGTGACCGCGTCGACCACGGCAGGGCTCGACCGGGCTCAGCCGGCTCCGACGGGCAGTGCGCCGATGCGGGTTTCCAGCCAGGCCGGCAGCTCCAACAGCCGGACGCCTTCCTGCTCGTCGGGGTCCGTCCGTGCGACCAGGCAGATCACGTCTTCGCTGCTGTTGTTCACCGGCATGTGCGGGGTGTCCGGAGGAATGTAGATGTAGTCACCTGTGTGCAGCACCACATGCTCGGCCAGGCCCTCCCCGTGCCATACCTCGACCTGGCCGGTCTGGACATGGATGGCCGATTCGTGGCCCTCGTGCAGGTGCGGGCGGCCCCGGGTGCCGGCAGGCATCACCAGCCGGTGGAGACACAGCCGTTGCGCCCCGGCTGACTGGGCGCTGATCCCTGTCCCGAACATGCCGCCCTGGATTCCCTCGTAGAGCCCGGTGCGGACCACCGCGCACTGCTTCTGATCTGCCATGTGCGCAGTACAGCAGCCCGCCGGCGGACCTCGATCAGTTCTCGCCAGGTTGATGTCGGGGGTCGGCCTCATTCCGGCGAACCGGCCGTCATGCGGACGGCTAAAGACGTCATGGCCGACTTCGACGGGACATCCCTGGCCCTGTCACCATCCTTCCGCTTCGGGCCCGCCTCGCCCAGGAGGCCAATCGCTGGCTCGCCATCGTCGACGCACCCATCCGCCTCCACGGCAACGACACCATCGACAACGAACTCGCCCCCCAGCCCCCGACGCCGTACTGTGCCGCACCAACGTCATCCGGCTTGTCCGGGCGGCATGTTGGTACTCGTGGAGGGTTCCACCGAGTTGGTCTTGTCGGCGGACCTCCCGGTGCGCTGGGTCGTTCGCGGTTGAGCTGGTCACGAAGCGGAGCGGGTAGGGCGCGTCGCCCTACCCGCCTCCGTTCGCTGTCCGTGCGATGGTGGGCCACCGATCGGCCGGGTCAGTGGCGCAGCGCGCTGTTGCCGGCCGTGACGTGAACGTAGTCCACGACCAGGGACTGTGGGAACTGGGTGCTGTCGTTGGGGTCACCGGGCCAGTAGCCGCCGACGGCGAGGTTCATGATGAGGTAGAAGGGGTGGCCGAAGACCCACTTGTTGCCGTGTGTGTCGGCGGGGGTGCGGGTCTCGTAGGCGTGGCCGTCGACCGAGAAGGTCACGGCGCCCGGTGACCAGTCCACGGCGAAGGTGTGGAAGTCGTCCGCGAACGCCTGCCCGCCGGGCAGGGTGTAGCCGGCGCCCAGACCGCCGGAGCCCGAGTAGCCGGGGCCGTGCAGGGTGCCGTGTACAGTGCCGGGTTCGAAGCCGACGTTCTCCATGATGTCGATCTCGCCGCAGTTGGGCCATCCCGCCTGGCCGATGTCGCTGCCGAGCATCCAGAACGCCGGCCACATCCCCTGGCCGCGAGGTAGCTTCATGCGGGTCTCGAAGTGCCCGTACGCCTGGGTGAAGGTCTGCGCGGTGGACAGCCGAGCCGAGGTGTACTGGCAACTGCCGTACCAGCACTGGTAGCCGGCCGGGTTCTCCTTGCGGGCGGTGATGACCAGATGGCCTTGGCCGTCCAGTGCGGCGTTGTTGGTTCCGGAGGTGTAGTACTCCCGCTCGTGGTTGTTGACGTTGTCGCCTGTCTCGTAACGCCACTTGCCGCCGTCGACCGCGCTGCCCGCGGGGCCGTCGAAGTCGTCGGAGAAGGTGGTGACGGCGGCGGTCCGGTGGGAAGCCGGGCTGCCGTCGGCCTCGGCCGTGGTCGCCGATGTCCAGCCCGCCGCGAGCATGAGAGCCGTGGCGAGGGCGGCGCGGGTGCGCCGGCGGTGGCGTATTCGGGTACGCGGACGGTCGGGCTGCGGGGGAGAGGCGGCCTGGGATGGCGCAGGGGGAAGGGCGCCTGGGGTGGGAGGCATGGGGGGTCCCTTGGGGTCGGGTTGGCTTGCCGACGTCATGTGCGGCGTGATTCAACTCGTGAACTGATGGGACGTCAAGGGTGCTGGCAGTCTTCAAGAATTGAAGGCATGGAGCCGTATCGGAGACACGGAACCCCGGGAGGGCGGTGCGAGTTGCTCACGTTCGGTCCTTGGCTGCCGGAAAGTACGTCCACGCCGGCCCAGCTGCATATCGATACTCGTGGAGGGTCCGCCGAGTCGGTCCGGTCGGCCCATATCCAGTTGGGCGATCCGGTTGGGGGCGACGATCGGCGAACGGTGCGCGGTAGGCGCGGCGTCCACAAGCTGGTCGACACCGGTCTGTTGACCCGGGAGCGGTACGCAGGCGGCCCGATCCGCAACGACCACGAATACCGACTCACCCAGGCTTGCCTCGATCTCTTCCCGGCCATGATGATCTTGATGCAATGGGGCGCCATCCATCTCACCGACGACATGGCGGACGCCGAACACAAGCCGCTGAACTGGACGCACGAAGTGTGCGGATCGCGCCCACACACCACGCTGACCTGTGGTCGGTGCGGAGACCCAGTCACCGTGTGAACTGTCGACCGCAGCCGCTGACCTCGATCCACCGTGTGAGGAACCTCAGTGGTGGGAGAAGCAGGAAGAGGTGCTTGCTGACCAGCGATGGTGGGAGTTCCTACGCTTCCATCATGCTCGATCGCCAAGGCACTTCTGAAGTGAAGGGCTCCCGCAGGCACGCGGATGAACCAGCGGTGCAGATCTGAGTGGAGCGGGTCCCCGCCAGGGACGTGTGCGACGGGTCGTACGGCTGCCTGGTATGCCCGTCGTGCTGATCCGCGTGAGGTGGGGCAAGCCGTCGGACGCCGACCGGGCTCGGCCGGAGCCGCATCCGGCGTCCGGCCTGAGCACGGCCAAGAGCTGTGCGAGTGCGATGGTGACGAGGACCGGCCAAGGCCGTGGGCCGGGCTTCGCGACACCGCCGGACCCGCCTGTGGTGCGTTGCCGCTGCGGGCCTGCGCCCTGCCCGAAGGCGCCTCAGCCGCCGTTCCGGGTGCCTCCCTTTCTGTTATGCCGTCACCGCGTGGTGGCGCTGCCTGCGCGTGCGGAGTGGATCAGCCTGGTGAGGGGGTGTGGCGTGCAGCGAGCGGAACTGCACGGCATTCTCGATCACGGTGAGCCGGTCCCACGGACAGCAACGGGCAGGCCGAGCGCGAGGAGGGTGAATACTCCGACGGGAACAGGAGGCCGACCTCAGGTGTCGACCACGCATCGCCAGGCTCCCACCGGGGTCCGTTTCAGACGGCGGACCTGGACTCGGCTGTGCGTCGCCGGAGCGCCGGCGTGGTGAGCGACGGCGGAGTCCAGACGCCGTCCGGGGGATAGATGTCGGTTCCGGGCGGCACGATGTCGTCGATCCGGTCGAGGACGTCGTCGTCCAGCGCCACGGAAGTGCCCTTGAGCGTGCTCCGCAGTTGCTCCATCGTGCGCGGGCCGATGATCACCGACGTGACGGCCGGATGCACGAGTGGGAAGGCGATGGCCAACTCGGGCAGTGAGCAGCCCACTTCGTCGGCCACGGCAACGAGTTGCTCGACGACCTCCAGCTTCGCGGCGGTGAGCGGCGCCGCCGGATCGAAGCGGCCCGGGTGCAGAGTGGGGCGTCCGCTGCTCAGATCGATAGCCCGGCCCTTGCGGTAGCGCCCGGTCAGGAACCCCGAGGCCAGCGGGCTCCAGGTCAGCACGCCCATTCCCAGGCGCTGCGCCACCGGCAGCACATGCCTCTCGACGCCTCGGGCCAGCAGCGAGTAGGGCGGCTGCTCGGTGCGGAACCGCTGGAGGCGGCGGCGGTCGGCCACGTGGTACGCCTCGACGATCTCGTCCGCAGGGAACGTGGAGCATCCGAACGCTCTGATCTTGCCCTGGCGCACCAGATCGGTCAGGGCGGAGAGCGTCTCCTCGATGTCGGTCGTGTGGTCCGGCCGGTGCACTTGGTACAGGTCGATCCAGTCCGTTCCCAGCCGCCGCAGGCTGTCCTCCACCTCCCGGACGATCCAGCGCCGCGAGTTGCCGCCCCGGTTGGGGCCCTCCCCCATGGGGAAGTGGACCTTGCTCGCCAGTACCACGTCGTCGCGGCGGCCCTTCAGCGCCTTTCCGACGATCGTCTCCGACTCTCCGGCAGAGTACATGTCGGCGGTGTCGATGAAGTTGATCCCCTCGTCCAGCGCGGCGTGGATGATCCGTACGCACTCGCCGTGGTCGGCATTGCCGACGAAACCGAACATCATCGTGCCGAGACAGTAGGGGCTGACCTCGATCCCGGTCCCGCCAAGAACGCGGTGGCGCATGAACTCTCCTTGGTCGTCGTCACCTTGGGCGCCGCGACCTTACGACTTGGAGTGCGTTCTAGGGCAAGCACGGACCCCTTTCACAGACCGTCTCATGTGGTGGGTGCGACAGCTGTCGGGGTGGGGACCGTTGGACGGTTGGTGTCGGATGAGCCGTGGGTTCCTGTGGGATGTGCTCCCACGGATGGTGCCCCAGGCGCCGACCCGCCCGCAGGGGGCGGGCGACGCCCGGTCGTCGAGCGACCACCATGCGTGGTCTGCGTCAAATTCGGTAACGCCCGGGCTGGTTGCTCCGGAGACAGACGGACCGCGAACATGTGATCACGAGCCCGGCGGCTCGGTTGCCGGGCGATGACGGAACCCGTCGGCATGAATGACCCGTTCGTGGCGGCGGCCCCGATGGGCGGTCGGGGTGCGGCGGAGCGCGATGAGGGCGGCGTCGTCGTCGAGACGTCCGCCGGCGTGGGCCAGCAGGTCGCTGTGGATGTGCTGGAGCAGGGAGGCGGGGCTGGCCTCGGTCCACTGGGAGACCCGTTGCTCGACCGGGTAGAAGCCGCCGTCGGCGTTGCGCGCCTCGATGACGCCGTCGGTGTAGAGCAGCAGGGTGTCGCCGGGTTCGAGGGAGAACACGTCGAGTGTGTAGTTCTCGATCCCCAGGCCGCCGACCCCCAGCGGCGGTGCGGGGTGCAGGGTCGGGACCGTGACGATGTTCCCGGGGCTGAGCAGCAGCGGCGGGGGATGCCCGCAACTGGTCATCCGGGTGATCGGGTCGTCGTCAGGTATCTCCAGCAGTAGGGCGGTGGCGAAGCGTTCCCCGATCTCCTCGGCCGGTTCGAAGTCGGCCAGGTAGCGGGTCACGCTCGTCTCCAGGGCGGTGGCCAGCGCGGGCAGCGAGGTGTGCTGGTGGGCGGCCTCGCGGAAGGCGCCGAGCAGCAGAGCGGCCTCACCGATGGCGCCGAGGCCCTTGCCGCGCACGTCGCCGATCATCACCCGCACGCCGCTGTCGGTGCGGGTGGCCGCGTACAGGTCGCCGCCGATCTGGGCCTCGTCCTCCGCGGCCAGATACAGGCAGGCGATCTTCAGTTGCCCGATCTGCTCCGGCAGCGGCCACAACAAGACGTGCTGAGCGGCCTCCGCCACCGACCGGACCTGGGCCAGCTGGGCGGTGCGCTGCTCGCGCACGGAGGACAGGGCCACCACCAGACCCGTGAGCACCGCGAGGGTGACGATCTGCATCAGGTGGTTCGCGGTGGTCAGCCCGCCGTGGAACAGCGCGATGATCACCTGGGCGGTCAGTGCCACTACTCCGATGAAACCGGTCAGATAGGGACCGGCGAATCCCGCGGTGATCGCCGGGGCAATGACCAGCGCCGGACCCAGGTGGATGTCCTGGGGAGTGCGCAGGTCCACCATCGTGATCACCGCGATGAGCAGAACAGGCAGCGCCAGCAGCGTTCGGCTCACTGGCCGAGGCTGCCGCGGACCGGCACGGTGCGGTCGGGGAACCAACACTTTCCATCGTGCACCGTCCCCGCGCGGCTGACCACCGCGTACGTCCGGGGTGCTCGCGCCAGGGGGCCACCGACCGATGTGCCCAGCCCGGCGGGCTGACCCACGAGAGCGGAATCCACACCGCGAGGTTCCAGAGGCTACCGCCACAAACCCGTTCGTCGCGCCGCGAGGAACAGGCGCGACGTCCATATAGCTGACCAGCGAAGACGCCACTTATCGGGGTGCCGTGTCCGGTTGCCTCGCTGTCCCTCATTGACCGTTGGTCACCGCCCGAGCCGGCATGGAACTGGCACGGTGGTCGTCGCGGCCGGGGAATGAGGCGTTCCGGCGGATGCCTGATCGTGGTGTGCCCGCGGGCACTGCTGTCGGCGTCACGCGGACTGCTCGCGTTCACGGTGCGCGGATCTGCCGTCCGATGTCAGGAGACCGTGACGGATGCCGTGCGCCCCTTCGGGGCTCATCGCCGAGGCCGAAACGACTGACCTCGACGGATCCCCTTCACATGGCGGTCGGTGCGTACCCCCTGCGGGAGGCGCACCGGCTGTCCCGTGTTCGGCTCACTGCACTGGATATGCCGCCACGCTCAGCCGCAGGGTGAAGACCGGCGCGCGGACCGTGCCCCAGGTCACGGTCACCGCGCCGGTGCGCGCAGCTCGCACGGTGACGTGCGTGGCGCCGTTCCGGCTGGTGGTGGTCGAGGTGACCATGGCCGGCATCGGGTTGCCGCTGTGCGGCTGCGGCCAGGTGGTCTCCGGAACGGGGCTTCAGAATCACGGCCACTGTCGCGCAGGGGCGGAGACACGGGTCCCGACGGAGGCGTCCCCAGGCCGTGGGTGACGGTGGCGGAGCCGGCGACACATTCCGGTGGCGCGGAGGCCGTCCCCTGGGGACATCGGGGTTCCCGCCTGGGGAGACGAGGTCGGCGTCCCGGTGAGCGGATCGGCGGAAGGGTGCGGCGGTGCCGAGTGCGCCTGCGAGTCGCCGCCGACGCTTCCGCAGCCAGTCAGGACACCGGAAGCGGCGACCAGGACAGCTCCGAACCAAGGCCAGGCCGGCTCGTACCACATGCTGCGTCTGCTGTGTTCCATCGCTACACCCGCCCCTTCTGCCATCGCACACCACGGTGACGTCCTGGTCTACGTTCCGTTCCTGGCCGTTCCCGCTCGGATGACGTGGGGTGCGTTCCAGTAGGTACGGGAACGCACCCCACGTGAGGGAAGCGGAGCTTCAGCGTCGGACCGGCAGGGGAGTGGAGCTCGTGGCCCCGTGCCGGAGAGGCGCAAGGGCCGCGCCGCGGGTGGTGGAGGCGCGGCTGCCGCCGGTGACGGTCAGAGGTCCGGCGGTGTAGAGGGCTTCGTCGAATGCCTGGCCGTTGGTTGGCGACTTGCCCACTGCGAAGGCTGAGACGGCCTTGCCGTCGATGACGGAGGTGGAGAGGTAGTCGCCGACCATGCGGCCCTGGGTGGTGTCGGCGATCTGCGACAGGGGCATGGGGCCGGCGACGGCGGTCGGGCTGCTCCAGGTGCTGCCGCCGTTGGTGGAGGAGAGGTAGCCGACCTCCAACTTGCAGGTGGCAGCGGTGCAGTTGGCTGTCGGGTAGAAGTAGTAGTAGAGCCCGATCTTGGCCGTGCTGCCGGAGGTGGCGTGGTCGACGCCGATGCCGGGGATGAAGTGGTCGACGCCGCTGGTGGTGGCGTCGATCGGGACGCGGGTCACGGCGGACCAGCTGGTGCCGTTGGTGGAGGTGGCGTAGACGATGTCGTTGGCCGGGCAGCCGGATCGGAAGCGGCAGTCCTGCCAGGCGACGTAGATCTTGCCGGATGCGTCGATCTCGGCGGATGGCAGACCTTCACCGTCGCGCAGGTTGCCGGCGACGGTATGGCTGGAGACGTCGGCGATCCGCGTGCTGGAGCTCCAGCTGGAGCCGCCGTTGGTGGAGTTGAAGGCGCGGATCGACGACCCGTTGGCGGAGTAGGGGACGACGACGGTGCCGTTGGGCTGGACGAGAGGCTGGCCGCCCAGACCGGTGGGATTCCCGGAGGGTGACACCGGGGCCGACCAGGTGGTGCCGCCGTCGGTGGAACGGCTCATGATCACGCGGTTGCCGGACGAGGTGACGTCGACCTCGATGTAGCAGGTGCCGTAGTGCGCGCTGGAGGGCGTGTTGTCGCAGACGATCCATTCCTTGTCGTAGCCCTGTCCGTCGTTGCCGATCGCCATGACTGGGTTGTTCCAACTCGTGCCGTTCGTCGAGCGGCTGACCGTCACGCCCGCGCCGTTGACGTGGGAGTCGATGACCAGTCCGGTGACCATCCATGTGCCGTGCCTGGCGTCGTACGCCACCGCGGGGTCGGAGACGCGCGCCCAACTGCCGCCCTGGTAGGCGGTGATACCGGGGAGCGTGCCGTGCTGCCAGGTGGTGCCGCCGTCGGTGGAGGTGTCCCAGCCGATGTCGGAGGCACCGCCGTCGGTGAATCGGCCGACCTGGGAGGACGCGACGATCGTGTTGCCCCAGGCGTAGGTGTCGGGTTCGAGCTCGGTGGCGTGCTGGCTGGAGGTGTTGGTGAACGGGTCGGTGCTGACCTGGGTCAGCGCCGAGCGTGTCGCGGAGGTGCCGCTCCGGGCGGCGGGCTCGGTGTCGGCCGACCGAAGCGTTGTCGGGGCGGCGGAGCGGTCGGGGCCGCGTGGGCTGCGGGGGCGGAGAACCACAGGGCGGGAAGCGCGGTCAGGGCCGCGGTGAGCGTGGCCATCCGGCCGAGTCTGCGTCTGGACCGGGACATGGAACATCCTTTCGTGCGGCCGGGGTTCGCCCGGCACAAGGGGGAAGAAGGACGTTCACGCCGATAGGGCGCGTGTTCGCGGTCCGGGATATTTGCACTGGACATGACATCCGGCAAGAGGGATGGCAGTCGCGAAGTGGAAGGCGGCCGAGAATTTGCGCAGCACGGTCAACTCGCAGTAAAGACAGCGGTTTTCCCCTGTGGCTGCGCAGACTCTTCCCGTACGGCTCAAGGCGGCAGGCTGCGCAACTGCCCTTGCCAGAAACCGGTCTGCTGCGGCAGTACATCCCACACCGGCGGTGACCAGGGCCACGGAGGCGACGGCGGGGACGAGGGCGATCCGGAACAGCCGACGCACGTCACCGTGGCTCCGCGTACTCGGCCCGTACGGAGGTCGGCGGCAGGTGGATATCCCTGCGTCGGGCACGCCGGGGAAGAGGTGGCATCCCGAGACGGGACGGCGACGGCCGCCACGACCGGCTCGCGCGCGTCCGTCGGCCGCGACGTGCGTCGCGGCCGAGGGGGTGTGGGGCTACGGATGTGGTCGGCGCAAGGGCTTGAGCCCGGCCAGGGTGATCTCGACGAGCCGGTCGACGGCTGGCTCGTCGGGCAGACTGCTGGCGGCGGTGAGGGCGTGCAGGCAGTAGATGGCCAGCTCGTCGGGAGCGATGTCATCGCGGATCTCGCCGGCCTGAGCCGCCTCGGCCGCAAGGTCGCGGATCATGGCGTGCAGGTGCTGCTGGGCGCGGGTGACGTGCTCCCCGCGGTGCATCAGCGCGGCCAGTTCGCTGTCGTGATGCCCGCGCGGGTGGCGGGTGATGCGGGCGTAGGTCTGGAGCACCGTCCGGAGGCGCTGGTCGGGATGGCTGGCGTGGTCACGGGCCTGGGCGAGCTGGTCAAGGTGAGTGGTGATCTGACGTTCGTGCCAGGCGTCGAGCACGGACTTCAGGTCGGGGAAGTACTTGTACAACGTGGCCCGACCGATGCCGGCCCTCTCGGCGATCTGCGACATCGTCACTGACAGCAGTCCGTGCTCCGCGATCAGCTCCGCGGTGGCGTCGATGGTCGCCTCTCGCACCGCACGGCGATGGGTTTCGATCGAGTCATTCCACAGCTTCGGCACCCACCCACTCTATACAGCGCGACGGGCACTGGACACCATGTTCCATTTGGTAGACACAGTGTCTTGAACCCGTGAGCCACGTTCCATACACTCTGGCTTATTAGATAGACAGTGTGTCTTGATCCTTTGGATGGACGGGATCGGGATGCCCCATCTGCGAGGAGTGGCTGTGGTGGCTTCGTCGGCTGCCGGCGCGGAGGTGCCCCATCGCCGGCCGAAAACTCCCGAAGAGCTGTATGCCAGCCCGTCGCCGTGGGACATCGGCCGGCCCCAACCGGCGCTGCAAGCTATGGCTGAGACGGGGGAGATTCGCGGTCGAGTGCTGGATGCCGGCTGCGGGACCGGCGAGCATGCGCTGATGGCCGCGGCGCTGGGCTGCGAAGTGACCGGTGTCGACCTGGCCACCAACGCCCTGGAGATCGCCCGGCGCAAGGCCCGCAACCGCAGGCCGGCCGTGCGATTCCTGCGTCACGACGCCCGCGGGTTGGCCACGTTGGGCGAGACGTTCGACACCGTGCTGGACTGCGGGCTGTTTCACGTCTTCACCGGCGACAATCGCGCCGCCGACGTCGCCGGTCTCCGGTCGATCATCCGCTCTGGTGGGCGCTTCTTCATGCTCGGGTTCAGCGACGCCGAACCAGCCGAGTGGCAGCACAAACTCAGCCGCGACGAGATCATCGCCTCCTTCGCCGACGGTTGGCGGATCGACTCCCTGGAGCCCGCCACCATCGACTCCCGCACCCGACCCGCGCACGTCCGCGCCTGGTGCCTGACCCTCACCCGTCTCTGACTGCCCCGCTTCACGAGACGCCCCACCTCGCCGGAGAGGACCGTTCATGCCGACTGCCGAAGCCCGGATCGCCACCGACCGTGCCAGCCGCTACCTCGTCCAACTCTGCGGCCACCTCAACACCATGGGCGGAATGCGCCACCACAACCCGGGTCACCCCGGGGAAGGGCATACGCCGCCGACGGTGGAGCACGTCGACTGGTCCGACACCTACGGGACAGCTCGCTTCAGCACGGGTCTGTGCACGCTGCTGGCCACGGCGGAGGCGCTGACCCTGCGCGTGGACACCGACGACGAGGCCACCCTGCAACGACTCCAGCGGGGCATCAGCCACCGCATCGAGAAGATCGGGCGGCGTGACCAGCTGACGACGACCTGGCGCCGCACCGACGCTCCTACGCCAGCAGCCGGGGAGGCCGCCGGCACCGAATCCGCGTCCCCACCGGCCGCCGGCCGACGCCGGCGCCGCGGCTGGCTGAGCACCCTCGGCCTCGCGGCGCTGGCAGCACTGTTCATCCTCGCCCACCTCGGGCTTCTCGGCGGCGTATTCGCCGTCGCGGGCTTGGAGAAATGGGGCATCGGCGTGGTCGTCGCGCTCATCGCGGTGAAGGTCATCATCGGGGGCCTCCACGTACTGAGGGGCGGCGTTGCGCTGCGCCGAGGCAAAGCCCGGTCCGTCTCCTGGCACCGGTCACGGCGTCGGGCGCATCACCCCGCACCGCCAGCCGAACAGGCGGCGGGATTGATGGGAAACCGTGAGCACGAGGAGCAGACGTGAGCATCCTTGAGGTGCTGGGCGCCCGGCTGTACAACGCACTACGTGCGCGTCGGCGTCATCGTCGCCGCGTTCGACCTGTTGGTCGTCGCCCTGGCCTGATGCGCCGGCCCCACGGAGCCGAGGCGCGCCGCCGTGCGCCGCATTCCCCGCGCCCGCCCGGCATCTGACGCAGCGCCTGCCGGGTCGACCGAACCCACACGGCGCCCGCGCCTGGTCGGAAAAGCGAAGCGCCCCGGCTGGTGATTCCCAGTCGGGGCGCTGAGCCGCAGGTCAGGAGCCCTGTCCTGCGAGAGGTCCGGTGAGCCATCAGGGGATCGACCCCTGAACCAATGGATGAAAAGTCCGGGCGGGGTCGCGATGAACGATCGCGCCAGGACCTCAACCGTCCGTTTCCCCTGCTCGACATAGCTTTGCCGTGGCACGGTGTCCGGTGCTGAACGAACCGTGCCACACCGTCCGCTCACGCAGATGACTGGTCTGACCTGGTCATTTATCCCATAGCGTTAGGCCTTCGGGGCTCCATCGCCCGCCGATATCGATGGTGCCGTCGTCGTTGAGCCGGAAGCCCACCGGGCGGACT
Organism: Streptomyces albospinus; assembly: GCF_014648695.1. Taxonomy (GTDB): domain Bacteria; phylum Actinomycetota; class Actinomycetes; order Streptomycetales; family Streptomycetaceae; genus Streptomyces; species Streptomyces albospinus. The sequence continues at coordinate 66,771 of NZ_BMRP01000029.1, read as the reverse complement.
TGCGGACAGTCGTCGGGCCCCGTGGTTGCCAGGCGGGCCAACTGCTGGGCGGTGAGGTACTCGTGCTCCCTCTCAGTGAAGATCATGCGGCCGACCCTAGGAGCTGAAGTGCGGTTGAGGTCAAGGCTGCGGAGGTCGGCTTCCCTGGGATGTGTAGCGGCCGTCCGCGGGTGCACACCTAGGCCCTCGGCTGGGTGAAGCGGATCCGGTTGCCGAAGGGGTCGCGAAGTCCGCAGTCGGTACCGTACGGGCGGTCCGTGGGTTCCTCGGTGAACTCCACGCCTCGGCCCAGCAGCGTCTCGTACGTCTTGCGGCAGTCGTCCGTGGTGAAGATGAGCCACCCGCCCATCGCTCCCTTGGTCACCAACTCCCGGACCTGCTCCGCCGTCTCCTCGGACATCGCCGGAGCGCCCGGCTTCTCCAGCAGGATCTGGCGCTCGGGATGACCGGGAACGCTGACGGCCAGCCAGCGCATGAAGCCCATGTCGACGTCGGCGGCGACCTCCAGACCGAGCTTGCCGACGTAGAAGTCGAGGGCCTCGTCCTGGTCCAGGACGTATATCTGCGAGTGCGTGATGGCGTTGAACATGTGCATCACGTTACTGAGCCGGCGGCACGAAAACTTATCCAGAACTGCTCTGTCGACGGGCGGCACAGGTGGCACGGGCAGGACGCACGATCAGCCGCTCGGTCGCGTCCACGCCATCGTGAAGCACGTCGGCACGCCCGTGGCCACCGCTTCCTTGCGGTACGTCCTCGGCGACCGCCCGACGATGTCGCGGAACGTGCGGCTGAAGGTTCCCGGGCTGCCGAAGCCGACTTCGAAGCAGATGTCCGTCACACTGCGGTCGGTCTCCCGCAGCAGGAACATGGCTCGCTCGATACGGCGGCGCTGGAGGTAACGATGTGGCGTCTCGCCGAACGTGGCCCGGAAAGTGCGGGAGAAGTGCGCCTGTGACACATGGGCGATCCGGGCCAGGGCCGGCACGTCCAGCGGCTGAGCGTAGACGCGGTCCATCGCATCCCGCGCTCGGAGCATGCGGCGGTTGGTCTCTTCTGCGGCGCGATTCACGGCGCCATCACATCACAGCTCGCCGCCGAAGACAGCGCCGGTGATCGCTCCACCCCTCCGGTCCAACTACGAGCCGGTCGGTCGCTGAGATCCGCCGGGCTGGTCGGGCGGTCGTCCGGGGGGCGGTGTCGGGTGGTGGCGGTCGCGGTGGTTGCTGTACTTCGCTGCTGTTGTACTCGGAACGGAGACCTTCTGGGTGGAGCGCGGCGACCTGGCGGAGCTGACCCGGTCGTCGATGCCGGCGCCGACCCCGACGAGTGATGCCGAACAGCCGATCCCCTTATATGTGGGACCAGTTGAGGTGCCGTCAGTCTTCGAGTCAGGGAAATAGCAGCACGTCTGCGGCGGGAGGCTGCTGAGCAAGGGGCGATGCTGCTCGTCGAGATCCGCGCCGAAGGCTTGCGGGAACGCGAGGCCTTGGTCGTCGCAGCGCACGAGCAACTCGCCGCTCACCGGACCCTGGCCGAAGCCGAGCTGCGCGATGACGTCGCTTCCCTGGCCATCGAGCTGGCTGGCCGGATCGTCGGTGAGCGGCTGGAAGACGTCGCCGAGACCAGGAAGACCGTTTCCCGCTTCTCGGCTGCCGCCCGCCCATCACCGGTCCGACGAGGAAATCGGCCGCCCACGTGGACGGCAGCGCGGGCATCGGCCGCCTGCCCGGCATCGACGACAACCGGGACCGGCGCTACTACGCGGTGACCGTCCGGCCGCAGGTGTTCATCAACCTCGTCCCCGACCACGTCATACTCCACCGGAAGTTCCCACTCGCCCCCGACCGCACCCCGGCCGAGTGCGACTGGCTGTACCTGCCCGAAGTCGTCGACTCCGGCGCCGCCACCGCCGAGTCCGTCGAGCTGTGCCACCGGGTCCGCGCCCAGGCCTTCGACGCCTGCGAACGCAGCCGGCTGGCCATGGACTCCCGCGTCTACCGCGACGGCGGCGTGCTGGTGCCCAGCGAGCACCACATCGGCGCGTTCCACGAGTGGGTCACCGCACAGCCGGAGAACGGGCGTGCCTGAGCCGTTCACCGGCGGTTGCCGGCGGTCCGTGCTGAACGAACCCGCCCAGGAGGTCCGCTGCCCCGCCGACGGCAGCCCGGTGTCCTGGCCGGGAGCTAACGGGGCAGTGATCCCTCCCCGTTGGCTGCCGCAGCCAGGCACTTCCGGAAGCTCCAGACCGTGTCGCTAGTCGTGTACGCGCAGTGCGGCGATCAGCCACTCGAACGCCGGCACCCCCGAGGGGGCCGGTGGCCGCCCATTGAGCACGCCCAGCAGCTGCCAGTACCGCTCCACTCTGCGGTCGGTGAAGGTGGCCAACCGATCGGCCAGCCGGGCGCGTTCGGCTGCGGGCAGGTGGGGGTCGACGATCCGGTGAAGGATCTCCTTGCCCGCGGCCGATTCGGGGGCGACGTGCTCGCGTACCGCCTGGCCGGCGTGCTCTGCGACCTTCACCGGGTCGGGGCCCGTCGGCTGCTGCTCTCCCGGCGCCCCGGCCAGGGCCATCTCACGTGCCCGCTTCCGGAACGACTCGTCGCCGACCAGCTCGCCCAGCTCCACCCAGGCGTCCACCTGCTCGGGCGACGGATCGGTGGGCAGGAGGGCGGGCATGGCGCGCATGGCGTGGGCGATCTGGGCGCCAGGCGCGTCGGGGCCGACACCGTCGAAGGTCTCGCGGACAAAGCCGTCGATGATCCGCTGCCGCTCGTCGGCGGACATCCGGGCCAGCTCGTGCATCATTCTCATCTCCTCGGTCGTACTGCCGTCTCGAGCGACCCGGTCCAGCACCGCGCGTCGCACCCGCAGTGTGTGGATCTCCGCATCCAGAGCCCGCACGTGCGCACGTGCCACGTCGCGCACCGTCACCTGCCGGTCCAGCACCCGGCGCACCGTGTCCAGGTCCAATCCCAGCTCGCGCAGGGTGCGGACCAGGTCGACACGGGCGGCGGCACCGGCGTCGTAGAGCCGGAAGCCGCCTGCCGTGCGGTCGGTCGGTGCAACGACGCCGTTGTCGGACCAGAAGCGGATCGTGCGCACCGACACTCCGGTGCGCCGGGCGAGTTCGCCGATGGTCAGCATCTCGATGTGGTCGCTCACGAGGACAACTCTCATCCCTCCAGCAGATGGAGAATCAAGCCCCTTTTCTGCGCCCCCGGCTGCTCAACCTGCACGCGCTGCCAGTGGCCCAGTCGGCGCCGCTCACCGTCGTCCTGCGGCCGGCTCGTCACAAAGGGCCGCGACCTCGTCGTGGCCCTTCATGGCGTAGGGCGGGCCACGACGGTGCGGAAGTGCTGGTCGGGCAGCCCGGGGCGGGGCGAGACCAGGTTCTCGATCATTGTGGCGCACTCATCGGGCCGGGCCAGTGAGACACCCATCCGGATGACCTCGTCCCAGTCCGATCGATGCGCATTGTTGACCAGGAACGGGAAGTCGTACCGCTCCACGGCTTCCTTGGCGCTGAGGTAGTCCTGGAAGGTGCGGTGGACGAAGTCCACCGAGCCCGGCGTTGGAATCCGCAACAGCCCGGTGCGGTGCAGCAGATGGTCGAAGAGTTCCTCCGCCGTGCCCTGCTCCCCGGCACTGGGAATGGCGGGAAGGAAGCGAGCCAGAATCTCGACGGCCGTCGTACGGTCGAGCTCGGTTCGGTCGTTGAGCAGCATCCAGTGGGCCAGCTTCTGCAGCAGCCGCTCCTTGGCCTCCCGGTCCAGCACGATCCCGTCGGCGTCGACCTCGCGTTCTGGATCGCGTCGCTCCAGCAGCATCGCCAGCGCCGCCTTGTAGAGCGCCTTGCGGCCGGCCGCGCGGCAGTCTCCCGTTATGGTCCCGGTTCAGCGGGCAGATCAGCCCGCACATCAGAGGGTTGGCGGCCAACTGGCGCAGTTGACGGATCAGTCGGACCGAGTGCAGCAGCTTGCGTTCGTACTCCGGAAGCCGGGCGTGGTCACGGCCGATGTCGCTCGCGGCAGCCGCGTGCCAGGAGCGGATGAAGCGGGCGACCTGATCCCGGTTCATCGGTGCCAGGCTCATTTCACTGAACCCCTGTGCGGCCAGCCAGTCCGGCCGTACGGCGGCGGGGCGGGAGGTTACCAGCCAGACGTTCCCCGGAAACTGCCGCAGCAGTTGGTCCAACTCTGTGCGGATCTTCTCGCGGCGCTCGGCCGGCGCCTCGTCGATGCCGTCGATCAGCATCAGCCCACGACCGGCCTTGAGCACCCGTAGGGGCCAGGCGTCCGGCTCCGCTCCGGACAGCGGATGCCGCTCCGCCGACAGGAATCCGACGGGTAGGGGCAGGTCCCGGTCGGAGAAGCGCCGTACGGGCAGCACGAACGGCACCCGGCCGCGTAGCGCGTTCAGCTCCGCGGGCAGCTGCCGTTTGGCGGTCGAGACAGCGAGCCACTGCACCACCGTGGTCTTCCCGGACCCGGCGATACCACGGAGCAGCACGCGCTCCTGTCCGGCCAGTGCGTGCTCGATGGGCACAGGCGGCTGCGGGCCGTACGACTCTGTCCCGCTGCTCGGCCCGTCCGTGGTCCGTTCCGCCTCCTTTTCCGGGAACTCCACGCCCAGGCTCAGGTAGGTGGCGTCCAGCGACCAGCTGTCAGGTGAGTTGGCGAAGTCGACTCCGACGATGGTCACTTGGCAGTGCTGCTTGACCAGACTGTCCGCGTACTCGGCCTCGAACGCGGTATCCGCGGCGCTCTGCGGCGATGGCAGCCGATCCAGTGGCCCGATGGCCTCCTCGATGCGGCGGCTCTGCTCGACCAGGGTCCGGGCGACGAACGTCGGGCGTTGCGTGAAGAAATGCAGGATGTGCACGCTTGCAGCGTCGACGAGCCGGTCGTGGAACCGCGTCCCGTCCTTGGACAACTCCCTGCATGCGTCCGGCACTTGTGCCCGACGTCGGCGCGCGAACCGCTCGGGCCCGAGCCCGACGGCCTGCACATCGTCCATGTCCAGCTCGCCGAGGCCGTACAACGTCCGGCACACAGCGTCGGTGACGGCCGCGTGCTCGCCCCAGTCGCTCGTGCCCACCCTCCCCATAAAAGTAACGCACTGCAAATATGCAACGTGCTATCGTTTTTATGAGCTTCCACGGGAGGGGACGATGTCGGTGACGGCGGACAGGCACGATGCCGCGGTAAGACGCGCCAACGCGGCTCTGGAGACGTACACGTTGTCGGGCGACGGCTGGCGCCGCGGTCCCAGCGAGACCTTGCAGCACGTCCTCGCCGACCTCCTGCACTGGTGTGACGACACCCAGCGCGACTTCGATGCCGCGCTGGAGCGGGCACGCGCCCAATACGCCGGAGAGAGCTCGCCATTGACATAGGCGTGGATCGTCTTGCGATCACGGCCGCGAAGCCGGGCAATGGCCGAGAGCGTCCATCCCTGACGGCGCAGAACGTGAGCGTCCACGCCTTTCTCCGCGTGAGCATCCAGGCTTTCCCCGCTTGGAAGGAGGAACACAACCGATCCCCCAGGCAGGTTCGTGCCCGCGATGAGCACACTTCGCCCGCATGCAGCGCAGGAAGATCCTCCGTGACTGCCGCCTCAGAGGCGAGGGCGTCCACCACGCCATCCTTGGCATCGCCCGCCTGCACAACCTTGCTCTCACCGGATAGGCGATGACCGGTCTCCGGCAGGGCTGCCCGCGGTCGGGGGCGTATGCCGGCGCCACGGTGCGCCGACCTGTTCCGATGCGGCGGCTCGAAACGCTTCTGTCAGGATCCCTCCCGGACATGTGCCGAACATCGGGTACTTCCAGCGGTAGTGGCACGACCAGTAGTCGGAGCGCCGGGAGTACAAGCAATGCAAGATCAGCTGCTGGGTCCCGGTGAGGAAGCCTGCTACGCCGGCGTCCGGCCCGGCATGGTAGATCCGTGAGGGGATGGCGACCGCCTCACCCTGCACCTCAACGCGGAATGGCCCAACCGGAGATATCGCAGCGAACGGCATGACGGCAAGAACGCTCCGCACGTCCCCGGCAAGCCGAGACGGGAACGCTGCCACCAGGACGTCAGAACTACTCGGCAAGGTCTGGGACTGCTGCACAGCTCCAGAGTGGGCGGCACCTACCCACCCCTCAGCCGCCCGCCCTTGACACCATGTATCAGGCCCCCGGGGGTGGGTGGCGGCGGAGTGGCGGAGTTGGTGCAGGCGCAGTCGGCCCGGAATCCCGGTTGCCGACCAGATCACTCCGTTACGGGCAGGCGCTCGGCGAGCAGGTCGACGATGTCGCGCCAGGCTCGCTGCGCGTGCTGCGGATGGTAGCCGACTCCGGGGGGCGCGATGTGGTCGACCGGTGGGTGGTGGAAGGCGTGCAGGGCTCCGCCGTAGACCACGAGGCGCCAGTCGACGCCCGCGGCCTGCATCTCGGCGGTGAACGCGTCCCGTTGCGCGGGCGGCATGATCGGGTCTTCCGACCCGACCCCGGCCCACACCGGGCAGCGAATGCGCGCCGCCTCGCCCGGTCGGCCCGTGGTCAGTGCGTTGACTGTTCCGATCGCGCGCAGGTTGACGCCGTCGCGCCCGAGTTCCAGCGCGATGGCGCCCCCGGTGCCGTAGCCGATGGCGGCGATCCGGTCGGGGTCGGTCCGCGGTTCGGCGCGCAACACGTCGAGCGCCGCGTGGCCGATGCCCCGCATCCGGTCGGGGTCGGCGAGCAGGGGCATGCAACGGGCCAGCATCTCCTCGGGGTCGCCCACATAGCGCCCGCCGTGGAGGTCGAAGGCCAGCGCCACGTATCCCAGCTCGGCGAGCGCATCGGCCCGGCGGCGTTCGACGTCGCTGAGCCCCATGCCCTCTGGTCCGATCAGCACCGCGGGCCGGCGGTCGACACCGGCCGGGAGCGCGAGGTGCCCGATCATCGTCAAGCCGTCGGCCGGGTACTCGACCGTGCGCGTTGTCATCGTCGTCATACGGCTGGACTGTAGTGATCGTCGAGTCCGGTCAGGCCGGTGTTCACCGCCGGCAGAACAGCGGGGGCGTGCCTCTGAAACGCCAGCGGCTTCAACGGCGCGACATGGACACGCGTGCCGACTACCGCTTCACCGAGCACCCCACGATCCACGGCCGAGGCCGACCCGGCCCGCGCCCGGTACCGCCCGGCCGTCTGGCGGTGCGCCCGGCATCAGCGTTTTCGTCCTGCTGGCCGCACTCGCAGTGGCTCAGCAGCTGTCGTGGGCGGTGGCCCATTGCCGGCGCGCGGCCCAGCCCACACCGGACCGGCCCGAGGGCGCCATCGTCGGCACCACCGACGCGCAGCGGTGGCACGGGCAGCCCGTCCGCGTCCTCGACCTCGGTTCCTGACCGCTGTACGACGGAGCGGTGGACGACGGGCATCGGCGAGCCGGCTGCTCTTGCCAGTCGAGGTGCAGGCGGCAGCGGCAGCGCGCGCCGGGCGCCCTGGCGGTACGTCAGCGTGCGTTCGGTGAGAGCACCTTGGCCTGCACCTCGACCGGATACGCGTCCGCGAAGGTTCTCTGCCGCTCGCGTATGTGGGGGCGGGGGTTGGCCCGGATCGTAGACGATGTCTATCAGGGCGTTGTGAACTGTCGATCGCCGTCTGCGGCCGGCGGCTGCCGAACCATCCGCGGAGGAGTGGGATGCACTACCTGGTCATCGCATACGACCACCCGGGTGCGGAGGGACGTCGACGTCGTGCCCGTGCCCGGGAACGGCATCTGGCCCAGGCAGCGTCGATGAAGCAGGTCGAAGCCGTCTTCGGTACTGCGATCCTGGGCGATGAGGGCGACATGATCGGTTCGATGCTGGTCATGGCCGCGGACTCCCGCGAGGACCTGGACGCCTGGCTGCACGTGGAGCCGTACGTGGTCGACGATGTCTGGCGCGAGGTGCGAGTCCATCCATGCCAGGTGGGGCCTTCTTTCCTCCCGGCTGGCGGCCGAACGCCCGACTAGCCGGCCAACTGCCTCGCAGGCCCGGCAATCCGCCCGCGGCACCATGCTGGCCGCCGGCATGAGGAGTCCTGACGCCGAGCCGAGCATCTGCTCAGAGCAGACGGAGCTGTCCCGCGCTCGGCATGTCGCCATGCCCCGATCCTCGTCTGCAAGCCGCCTCCTGAGCCATAGACAGTGTCTACGACCCCCTGGTAGACACTGTCTATGGATGTCGAGGGGGCTTTGCGGGAGCGGCTGGTCGATGCTGTCGTGGAGTTGGTGCTGTCTGGGGGCACCGCTTCGGTCGGTCTGCCGGAGATCGCCCAAGGTGCGGGTGTGTCGCACGGTGCGCCCCGGCGCTACTTTCCGACGCACCGGGGGGCGCTGTCGGCCATTGCTCGCCGGGGCTTCGAGGAGCTGGGTCGGCATCGCCGGGCTCTCGCAGCTGGCGCAGAGTGGTGCGGCGGGGCTGACAGGCGCGGTCTTCGCCGTGATCGGCGCCGGGTTCGCCGCAGTCATGGTCACCGCTCCGGGACGGTCGTCGACGACGCGTCACCCGAGTACGCCGGAGCCGTCGGCGGCCTCAACCAGACGGCGACGAACATCGGCCCCACCCTCGGCTTCGCCGTAGCCAGCAGCGCAGGCGCCGCCACCTGGACGGGAACCACGTTGTGGCGCCTGGCCGCCGTCGCGGTCCCCGGCCTGCTCCCCGCAGCACTACTGCCCAGAAACCAGAAGGACAGGGAGATATGAACGACCATCAGAGGACGGACGGATTCACCGCTCCCATCGACGACCGGTACTTCGAGGACTACACGGCGGGCGCGACGTACGAGTACGGCAACGTCGCGGTCACCGAAGAGGAGATCATCGGCTTCGCCTCCCAGTACGACCCCCAGTCCTTCCACGTCGATCCTGGCGCGGCAAAGCAGGGGCCGTTCGGCGGGCTGGTCGCCAGTGGGTGGCACACGGTCGCCCTGATGATGCAGCTGTTCGCACGGCACTACCTGTCCACGGTCGCCAGTCTCGGCAGCCCTGGAGTGGACGAACTGCGCTGGCTCAAGCCCGTGCGCCCCGGCGACCGGCTCAGCCTGCGCCTGCACACCCTCGACACCCGGCTCTCGCGCTCCGACCCGCGGCGCGGCATCGTACGCACGCTCGCCGAGCTCATCGACCAGAGCGGTGAGCCGGTGCTGCGCGTGACCGTCGTGAACCTGCTGCGCACCCGCGACAGCGCATGACCAGCGGGACGGCGCAACTGCTCCTCGGGGGTGTCGTCATGGTGGGCGCCTGCGTGCAGTGGCTGACCGGGATGGGCTTCGCACTCGTCGCCGTGCCCGCGCTCGCGCTGCTGCTCGGTCCCTCCCAGGGAGTCGCCCTGGCCAACTGTGCGGCCGGGGTCATCAGCGCCGTCGGGCTCGTCGGTGGCTGGCGGCGGGTGCGGCTCACGGCGATGGTGCCGCTGGTCGTCGCGTCCGCGTGCGCCGTCCCGGTCGGGACATGGGTGGCTGCCCAATTGCCGCGCCCCGTCCTGCTCGTCGGGATGGGGCTCCTGGTCACCCTCGCCGTGCTGCTGGTGATGCGCGGCCTGCGGGTGTCCGCCCTGACCGGTCCCAAAGGGGCCGTGGCCGCGGGCGCGGCGGGCGGGTTCATGAATGCCTCCGCCGGACTGGGCGGCCCGCCGCTCTCCCTCTATGCGATGAACGCCGACTGGACCGTCCACGAGTTCGTGCCGAACGCGCAGTTCTACGGCATCGTCGTGAACGCCTTCTCCATCGCGGCCAACGGCGTCCCGCAGCTGGGCGCGACGGGGTGGGCGATAGCAGTCGCCGCGATGGTGCTGGGCGCGGTCATCGGCAAGGTGCTCGCCGCATGCGTCCCGGACGGCCGGGCCCGGCAGCTCGTCCTGCTGCTCGCGCTGGCCGGCGGGCTGTCGACCCTGGCCAAGGGGGTGGGAGTGCTGTGATCCGAGACGCCGCTACGACCCGCCCCGCGCAGCGGCAGCCAGCGGCCTCCCCCTGCCACCCAGTGCGGTGACCGCGAACGTCCACCGGGTTGGGCGGCACGCCAGTCCGGGTCCGACAAGGTGAGTCAGTGGCGGTCCAGGAGGCGTTTGGGGTGCATACCGTCGACCATGCCGACGAAAGGCGGATGGATGCTGTAGCCGAGCATCCGACGGAGCTCCTCCGAGACCTCGCGGATGGCGTCCCGGCTGGTGGAGAGGGCGAACGCCTCCTGTGTCCGCAGCCAGGGCTGACAGTACTGGGCGGTGGTGGCCAGGCGCGGTGCGGCGCTACGGTTGGCGCCGCCGCCATGCCAGAGGGTGCCGACGAACAGCACACAGGATCCGGCGGGCATGACGGCGGTCAGGTGGGGTCTGCGTGGGTGGGGGTTCTGCCGTCCGGCCAGCGGTGGCTGCCAGGGATGAGGATGGTTGCGCCGTTGTCGGCGGTGAACTCATCGATCGCCCAGATGGTGGCCACCGACAACTCCGGTCGGGGGCGGGGGACCGGATAGAAGCCATCGTCGGGGTGCAGTAGCTGTGCCTCCTCGCCGGGCCGGATGTTGATGACCTGCAACTGGGACAGCAGGTAGTGGGGCAGTAGCAACCGGTCGAGCAGGGCCAGGACGCGAGGGTGGTCGACGAGGCGGTCCACGCAACGGGTCTTGTTGAGCACGCTGTATATCCGCTGGGTGCGGTGGCCCTCAAAGGCGTTGCGATCTGTCCGGCCGAGCAGTGGTGTGAGTTCGGCGCGAAGATCGTCGCATTCTTCGCGGCTGAGCAGACCGGTCAGAATGACGTAGCCGTCGCGTTCCGGTGCGGCCAGGTCCGCTTGGATCTGCGCCGGCTCGACGGCGCGGTCGCCGCCGCCGGAGGCCCGGTGCGTGCGAGATCTCCGGCCAGATCCCCCCGTCCGTGCACCTCGGGGTGTGCGCTCTGCTCAGTCATGACGTCCCTCCCGAACTGTTCGCGGCACCTGCGGCTCCGGCAACGAAGGCCCACAACTCGGCCGCAATGCGTGAGCGGTCGGGGCGAGGTGCCCGGGTCAGGGCGACCGCGACGGCCATGTTGACGCCGCCCTCGGCTACACCCCCTGAAGGCAGGCATCAGCGGCGGCGGCATGTCCGGGGCCGACCTGGCCAGGGTCGCGCTGCGCGCCGCGATGGCGACGGCGCGGTTGCGATCCGCAGCCGGCGGCAGCCGACGGTTCACATCCGCGTAAGGGGAACGGCAATCTCAGTGGTGCCCGCTCTCGCCGTCCCGGAGCGGTTCTTCACGGCCGGGACGTGGCCGGCACGCCCTACAGGCTGAGGGTCCAGCGGCCCGCGCGCCCGGTGAGCGCGACGGTCGACAGGGGGCTTACGTCGATGTTCCAGTACGTCGCTGGGGGCGCCTTCAGGGCGTAGACGAGCGCGGCCCGTACGACCGCGGGTTCGGCGATCGCGACGATCTTGCCGCCGTCGTCGACGGGCCGGGTGTCGAGCCAGCCGCCCACGCGCGAGATGAAGGCGAGCAGGGACTCACCGCCGTGCGGGGCCGAGCGCGGGTCGCCGAGCCAGGCGTCGACGGCGCCCGGTTCGCGGGCCGTGACCTCGGCGAGGGTGGCCCCGCTCCAGCGGCCCATGTTCCAGTCGCGCAGCGCGGGCTGCGCCAGCGGCATCAGGCCGAGCGCTTCGCCGGTGTCCCGGCTGCGCGGGGTCGGCGAGCAGTAGCGCAATTCGGCGGCTGCGAGCGGCTGCAGGGCATGGGCGGCGCGTTGCACCTCGTACCAGCCGGCCTGGTCGAGCGGTCGGTCCTCGTGAAAACGCTCGGCCAACAGCGGGGCGCTGCGTGCGGCCGTGAGAAGTGTGAGCCGAACATGCATGCGGCGATGGTACGGGTCGCGCTCCCGCATCACGCACGCGAAAGGGGGCAGAGCGGGCGGGTTGCGCATGTCGCCCAGGGGGAACGTCGGCGCATTCGAACTGGACAACGGGGTTGATTTACAGCTGGGCAAGGGGTGCGGCATCGTCGTTCGCACCCGTGGACAAGGGGTCGGCCGGCCGCGAGCGTGAACTAGTGCTGTCACGCGAACTTGCTGGTCAGAGGCATGCAGACATGTACGTCACGTTCGGCAAGTTCAGCTGAGCCGGGTCTGCGTCAGTCCACCCGGGCGGTGACCGACTTGTCGTCCAAACTCCGGCTGCGGACCTTGCCCTTCTCGTCGTACATCCGCACCCTCCCCGAACGGCCCGCGAGGAGCGGGCCGCGCGGTGCACCTGGGCCGCGGATTCCCCCGATGACTGTTGAGCGCACCCACGATCCATCCGGGACCGCAGCCGATCACGAAGAGCGCAATGGCGCCGACGAGCCCGGCCGCGAACCCCTGGACGGAGTCCGACCCTGCCGGGCCGATACCCGCGAGAACGGGCGTGAGCCCCTCCGGCATGCATGACCGTCATCGACACGAAACCCACTGGGACGGCCCATGGGCCCATCTTTCTCCGTTCGACGTGACCGCTCATCTCCTGGACGCTGATGGACTCGCCGTGCTGCGACACATCCCCCGCCCCTCTCCCGAAGAAGGTCTTCGCGCTCAATGCCCGCCGCAACCGTGCCCGCCGCAGCCGTGGCCGCTTCCGCAGCCGTGTCCTCCGCAGCTGTGGCTGCTTCCGCAGCCGTCCCCGCCGCCCCAGCTGTCGGGCCTGCCGTACCGCTGACCGCGCGCCCCGCTACCGCGGCGCCGCGCTGTTCCCCGCACGCGGTAGGCCCGTTCCTGCCGGCGTAGGCGTGCTTCCCGCCGCTCGTCCCGCTCGCGTTTTTCCTGCTCTTCCTTGCAGATCCTTTCGCGCCGGGCGGCATCCCGGGCCGCGCCGTCGGCCGGCTGCCACAGGCCCAGGCCGTGGCGGCGTCGCGGCAGCAGCGGGGCGACCATGACGCCGGCATACGTACGCTCCGAACCCTGGTAAGTGCTGCGCTCGATGACGACGTATTCCAGGACGACCTCGGCGCCTTCCCAGGGTGCGCCGTACAGGACCGCCTCGAAGGGTTCGCTGCGGGGGTCGATGTCGTAGTGCCCGTCGCTGGCTCGGTAGGTGGAGCTCGTGCCCAAAAGACGCGCCGCGCGGTCGGTGCCCCGGCCTTTGGGAAGGTACGCGATCAGGGGCCGCCCCGAGGTGGTGCGGGCATCCGGATACAGCCAGTGGTAACCGTCCGGCGCGATCCGTACGCCCACCAGCAGAGTCGGCTGGGGCTCCTCGTGCAGGCGGCGCGCCGCCCGGTAGGCGACGTGGCCGCGGCCGTACACAGTGGTGCCGGCGACGAGGAACAGCAGGGCGGCGCCCTGCTGCCCGACGGCGTCGTACGCGGGTGCGCGGTCCGATGCCGTCAGGCCTTCAACGAGACCGTCGGTGAGGATGGCGCCGGCGATGAGGCAGAGGGCGAGCCCGAGGTAGAACTGCCGAAACCCACGGTAGCCGTCCGTCTCGGGCACCCGGTCCGGGAGTTCGAGACGGCGCCGACCGGCCGCGGCGAGCGCGAGCGCCCGCTGCTTGCGGCGGGCCCGAAGGCGCAGGCACGCACCGGCGAATGCCCAGGCGGAGACGGTCAGGGCCAGGAGGTATCCGCTTGTGACCAGCCTGTCGTCGGCGTCGGATGATGCCAGTGACACGGCCGCGTCCACCGCGACCACGACTGCGGCCGGCACGGTCGGGACCGGCAGATAGCGGTACCACAATGGCAGCGCGGCCAGCAGGACCGTCGGGAGATATCCGAGCCAGTCGGTGCCGCCGGGCGCGGACCCGCCACTGCTCCACCGCGAGGCCGAGAACTCAGAAGTCAGGACGTACGAGACGGCGACCAGGCCGAGGAGGACCCAACTGCCTGGGACCGGGGCGAAGGCCGCCGGGACGCGAGCTTTCCTCCAGCGCTCGGCATCGGCGACGGACCAGGACGCCACGCCCCCCTCGGGCAGTGCCGCTGACGGCAGACGCTTGACGTAGTCACTCACGGCTCACTCCTTCCGCAACACTCCGGACAGCTGCGGCTGTGTCTGCCTCGCCAACGTCGGTCAGGCCATCGTTTTTTGGGGGGCGGACGGTCATCGTCAGATCGCCGGCGAGTGCCGCCCCGGCGCACCGGCGCCCCCAACCCCGGTGAGGGGAGCCGCGGTCCGATCGAGCAACTCCCGCCCGAAGGACGTGCCCGAGGATGCACACGGTAGGAGCAGCCGATGAAATCGACGTGAAACGCGCTCCTTTCGGGCACAGTTGCAGGATGGAACAACGTGCTGGTGGCGAGAGCGACCTCGGCCGACGGCGCCGCACGCTTCCAGCGGACCCCGTACTGGCACTCCAGGTGTCAGCGGTACAGGAACTGGGCGATGTACCAGTGTCGGGCTTCCTGGAAGTCCAGTCGACTGTTGTCGATGTGGAAGAGGGCGATGCGGCGCATCGTGCGCGGCGCGAGCAAGGCGGGCAGGCGTGGAAGGCGGTGTGGAAGGCCCGGCCGCCCGCGCCGATCGTCTGCGTGGAGTGCCGGCACCCGATGTACGCGAAGACCTCCGAGCGGGGCCTGCGGTTCTTCGCGCACGCTCCGCACGCCCCGGACTGTGAGATCGCCCGCCAGGGCGAGTCCGAGGCCCACCACCTCCTCAAGCTGGAACTGGCCAGCGCGGCCCGGAAGGCCGGAGCCCACGCCGAGTCGGAGGTCCGTGCGCCGGACGGCTCGTGGCGGGCGGACGTGCTGGCCAGTGATCCGGCCGGGACGTGGCGGATGGCGCTGGAGGCCCAGCTCTCCCCGATCACCGCCGCGGAGATCGTCGAGCGCACGGAGCGGATGGACGCGCACGACGTGACCTGCTGCTGGTTCAGTGACCGGCCCCGACCGCCCTGGCTCGGCGCCGTCCCCTCGGTGCGGCTGGCCGCCGCGGAGGGCGGCATCGCGGTCGCCGAGGGCCTGGTGAAGTTCGCGGGGTCCGCCTGGGAGCCGGCGCCGCAGGTGCCCGTGGCCGACTTCCTGCGCTGGGTGTTCACCTGCCAGGTCTTCCCTCACCTCCCGCGCGTGCGGCTGCGCTACCCGCAGCGTCAGCTCGCCCAGGTCTGGACGGCTCTGCAGTACATCGCGGCAGAGGACGCCTACCTGTGGCGGGAGGAGGAACGCCAGCGCCAGGCGGCTGAGCAGCGGGCGCGGTTCAAGGAGAAGGCGGCGCGCAGGCGGGCCGACATCGACCAGAGGAACGCCGCATCCCGCCGGGCCGCGCTGGGGAGGGCCGCGTCCGCCGAAGCGGACGCACGCCGGGCGAACCTCGGGCCCGCCGGGGCGCGGTTCCACGACCAGCTGATGCGCCGGCCAGGCGTGGAGCAGGCGGTTGCGCATCTGGCCGGGAGCACCACATCACCGTGACGGTCGGGATGAGCACCGACGAGTGGCGCTGGGGCGGCGGAACGCCCCTGATCGGCCCAGACGGCACCCCGGCCGCCGTGCTGTCCCCGGTGTCCGGGCTCGTGCGAGGTGAGGCGTTCCGGCTGCTGGCGGGGATGCTGCTGCTGTTCGAGACGGCCGCCGAGCGGCAGCGTTTCGACCGCAACACCCGCCGTCGTCGCAAAGTCCCCATCGACGGCTGGCGGATGGAACACCTGTCGACGGCGCCCGCGGATACAGCGGATACGGCGGACACAGCCGCCCTGCCTCGCAGGACCCGCCCCCGGCGTACGGGCGGCCCGTGTTCCTGCGCGGAACCGGAGCTGACCGCGGTCATCCTGGGCCAGCCCCACTCGGCCGAGCCCGCCGAGCAGACGACTCCCACCAGCGCCGTCTACACCGCCTCCTGCCGTACCTGCGGCGGCTCGTACGACAAGCCGTGGCGCCGCAGCACGGCCTGACCATGGCCCTTGCGGACGCATCCGCTTCAAGATCATCCCGGGGGCCCTCTGGCGGCTCATCTCGGGGATCCCCCTGCCTCGACGGCCGGGCGGCCCTGCTGCACCGGCTTGCCGACGCCACCGGGGACGAAGTCAGCACACGCACCTACGACTTGGGTGATGGGAAACCCCTTGACCAGGTCGAGTACGAGCGAAGGTGTTGACACTCCCAGAGGGGCTCTCGCCAGCACATGCGGTGTGGTTGGTCAGCCTCAGCGGTGGCGCTGCTGGTGCCGGTTGGTTGTTGCGAGGCCGAATAGCTGGCCCCGCCCTTCCTCGGCGGGGCGCTTACGCGCTGGCGTGAGCCCCGCGGGCGAGCGAGACCCACCCGGATGGGGTGGTTCCCCGCCTCAAGCACACTGCGGTGCGCCCGTAGGCACCAGGGAGTATCGACCGAAATTGTTCGCTGAGTGAATAGCCGCTTGAGGCGGCTTTGCCTGGCTCATATCGTCACTTCCGACCGTGGTCGCGAACTACCGCAGCAGAGGACGCGCATGAGTGACAAGCGAACGAACCGCCTGGCATTGTGGCTCACCGCCTTCAACGCGACCCTGACCACCGCGGCAGCGGTAGTCACCTGGGACGGAGGCCCCAGTCCTTGGGCGGCGGCTGCCGCAAGCTCCGTGCTCGTCCTTCTCGTGCTCCTCCGCGGGCGCAGCCGGCGGCCGAGCGCATCATCGACTACCTCAGCCCCGCCGCCATCTGATGCAGCATCAAGCGCGCTATAGATCTTTGTCGCTATGGCCTTGGTCCTTGGAAGCGTAACAATCTGGATGTCTTTGCGTGCCAGGCGGCAGCACTAGCCTCGATCTTGCGTGAGGTCCGTCAGCTTGCTGGCGGCCCGCCTTTGCCTTGGTGTAGAGGCTGTTTCGGGGTCCTGCGATACCGAAGGCCCGCTTGTCGCGGCGGGTGGGCGTGGGGTTCCACTGGTCCCGGGTTGGTTCGGCTCGTCGGTGCAGGTCAGTTCCCTGTTGCAGGTGGTGCGAGGGCATGGAGCCGACCAATGGCGGGGTGACCAGATCGGTGGTCCAGGGCCAGTTGTTGCAGAACCGCGGGTGGCGGGTGCGGCCGGTGGGCACCAGCCTGGGCGGCTGCGGAGAAGAGCCGCAGTCGCATCCTCTTGGGCTCCCGCTGCTCGCCCTCGACGGGCCGACCCGTCGAGGGCGAGCAGCGGGAGCCCCCATCCTTGCAGTTCAGGAGCACTCTCCGCTTCTCTGATCACCCGTCGGAAGCGACCCCGGAGCACATGCGAAGCCCACCGTGCGCTGATTTCACCGGCCGACCATGGGCAGCGGCTGACCGTAGGGCATCAGGAAGGGCTTGCCCATCTGGCCGGCGACGGTGAACGGTGTGAACTCGAGGTCCGCAAGCACCCGGTAGATGAACTCGGAAGTGGACATGTCGAACCGGTACCACTCCTCGGCCGGGTCCGGCTTGGCGATCACGGGCCACTTGGCGGGATCCACCGAGCGGTCCGCCAGCCAGTAGTAATCGCCCTCCGTCTCGTCACGAGCCCAGAGGATCAAGCCCGACTTCTCGGACCTCCCGTAGAGCCCGTGAGGCTCGAAGGTCCTTGGAGTCAGCGGATACTGCGCACACAACTGCAGGTGGCGCTTCCACGTGTCCAGCACGCGGCTCGACGAGGTTCCGCCGACCGGCCTCAGGACCTCGAGGTACGCCGAGAAGCTCCCCGGCGCGAAGAGTGCGCAGATTTCCTTGTAGTCGGCGGGCAGGGAGGTACCGAAGCCGTCCTCCAACGGGCCCCAGTCGATCTCCTGGCGCTCCTGCTGCCAGCCCGTCACCTTCACCAGGCGGTCCACCCACAACTGATCCATCCCTCCATTCAAGCTCATGGCATCGACGGCGCGGAGGCGGGGTGAACCCGGTGAGCGTGTTCACCTGGAGAGTGCTTCCTGAACTGGGGTGGACAGAGTCCTCGACAAGCCCATCCTCCCAGCTCAGAGGCACACCTCTCTGATGTGATCGATCCACAGAATGTGAGTCTGGTGAAGCGCGAGGCTAGGTGAGCGTCGGCCGGCGCGCTGGTGTCGGGGCGGTAGCCGCGGGATCGTGCTGCTGGCTGGCGGTGTCGGCTTGGTGTTGTGGTTGTCGCGACGAGGCGTCGGCTGTTGAGGATGCGCGGCCGGCGTGGACGCAATCGTTGTACTGCCGACGGTGCCAGGCGGTATTTTCGCGCGAGGACGCGGTCGCGGTCTGAGCTGGTGCGCGAAGAAGCCTCCGTCCGGGTTTCGAGCGAGAAGACTTTGCGTGGCAGTCTCAGTCATGCATCTGTTGGCTCGTCGACGTGCTTGAGCTTCATACGCGAAGTGACGATGCCGTTTAGCGCTGCGGCTCGACTCAACGTCATTTGGTCCTCAGGAACTTGTGGCTGAAAAGCCAGTTGGTGCTGCGTGGCCGCCCTGTGCGTCCAACGTGGTGGCGTCTTTGGCTTCCGTCCCGCTGGCGAAGCCCGCCTCGGCGGCATGCGCAGAAGCGAGCTTCTCGGGTCGCGGGACGTGTTCAGACAAGCGTGACCAGACGCGCGCCGCCGTCGGTTTCCAGGACTGTGCCGGTGAGGTTGGTGTTGGTTGCGGCGAGGGCCACGGTCCCGGCTATCTCGTGAGCTGTCGCGACGTGCCTGACGGGTGGAGCGGCAGCTGCCTCGGCGAAGTACTCCCGTCTGACCTCTGCGGGCAGGCCGCTCCACCAGGGGGTGTCGACGAGTCCGAGGGAGACGGCATTCACGCGTCTCGGGGCGAGTGTCAGGTCCAGATCGCCGATCGGCCCCGGGCCCTCACTGCCGCTCGCCGCGAGAACCAGACAGTCGATGGTGCCGATGGCCTCGGCGACCGTCCGGATCTCGTCGTGGCGGGCAGCATCCGCCTGGTGTCCGACGAGGTCGGATACGCGGGCCTGACGATATCACCGGCACCACGGACGGCCTGGGCCGGGCCCTGGCCGAAAACCTGGCGGCCGACAGCGCCGACCTGATCCTGCACGGCCGCAACCAGGCCAAGCTCGGCCAGATCGCAGGCCGCTGCGCGGCACTCGGCGCAACCATGGCCCGAACCGTCACCGCGGACTTCTCCGACCTCGGCCAGGTCCGAGCCATGGCCATCCAGCTTCGCGCGATGACAGACCGACTCGACGTACTGATGAACAATGCAGGCATCGACAGCGGCGAACCCGACGGCCGCACTCGCCAGACCGGCGCCGACGGTTACGAGCTACGCTTCGCCGTCACGTCCTCGGCCGCTCAGCCACCGAGCCCGTCAAGAAGGTGGCCGACGACGGGAACGCTGATAAGGACGGATGTGAGCGGGGATTTACCACCCGAGCCCCCGGCCTGGGCCGGCGCGGCCAAGCCGAAGGTCAGCAGGGTAAACACGGCGGAGACGGTCAGGATGCGGAGATGGCGCCGCATGGCAGGCTTCCTCTCTTTCCGGTCGCGGGCCGCATCGGTGCGCACACATGACACGCGCGAGGTCGTGATCAGAGCGCCCCGAGGCGGAGTGGATGCGAAGAAAGGCATTCCTCCGCGCCGGTCGTATTAACGCCACATCACCCGATGGGCGGGAGCCATCTGCACTCGGGCTGTAGGGCGTGTCCGATGGGTCGATGACGTGGACGGCCCGGGTGCGCTCCGGTCTCGCACCCTCTTGTGCCCCGTCATCCGTATGGCCAGATCTCGTCTGCCGGCAGGACACTCCCGGCACGTGGTGCCTCCAGGTGACGGGCCTGAAAATGCCGCCCTGAAGTCCTGGGTGCCGCTGTCCTGGGGGGAGAAGGAAGTGTCCCGAACCTGATACCGCCTCAGATCGGCTGAGCACGGCCGAAGGAGCCAGCTGGGCATCCGCCCTTGCTGTAGCGGATCCGTTATGGCCGAACTCCGCCCGACCCATTCCCGGTCAACGCTTCGAAAGGATCTACCTCACCCATGCGGCCAATCCCTCTGAGCCTGCCGGGGTCTGGCGGAGCCACCTCATCAGCCGCGCAGCCGAGAACCAACGGTTCGTGCTGGCAGCCAACGTGGCGGATGCCTGCCAGCACTGCCCAGCATGGTCCTCTCGCCCAGAGGAGAGGTCCTCGTGGAGGCACCTTTCGGTCAGACCACCATCATCAGAACCACGATCGACCTCAACAAGTCCGCTATGGGGTACCTCGGCCAACGTCGACTGGGCCTTCTGAAGTTGAGTTGTCTGACGCGAACAATCAAGTAGTAAATGGACAGTTGGGGAACCCGCCCCCACGGCAAGGCATTCCGAGGGTTCCAATACCCGACTCCACCATTCGTCGGGGTGTCGTTAAGGCTCTGCGTCAGGACGGGGCGAGGACGCAGAACTCGTTGCCCTCGGGGGCGGCGAGGAATGTCCACGGCACTTTGCCCTGGCCCACGCGGGCGGGCGTCGCACCGAGAGCCTGGAGGCGCGGGAGCCTCTCGCCTGATGGGCCGCAGAGGCGGTGGCGAGATCGAGGTGCACACGGTTCCTTGTTGTCTTCGGGTCCGGGACGGGTACTCCGGACGCCACGCGCCCGTCCCGGAATCGGGCTGGGGGATGACGCCGGTGGCATCGACCCTCAGCCCCGCCGCTGATGACACACCAGATGATCAGCAGGGCCGTGACCCACAGACAGAAGACATGGTGGGCCTGGTCGAGGGAGCCTGGCAGCTCAGCGAACAGTTAATCGGTTGCCTGTTGGTGATGGTGGTGGATGCAATGTCCGGCATGGTCACCCAGGGGCGCCTGCCACGGCGAGATGAGATGAACGCGTACTACCGGACCTTGCCACTCTGCGATCCGGGCAAACTGCAACCGAATCGTCAGACGGGAGAAGCCAACGCATGAATACGCCACCATTGCCACCTGGAACGGAGCGGACTGAGGGATCATCCGTCCAGATCGGCGCTCTCGTTCCGCTGACTCGGCCAGGCTGGGTCGAGGCAGGCCAACACCTGCTCGCCGGACTCGAGCTGGCCGTTCGCGAAGTCAATGACGCCGGCGGGATCGCCGGAAGACGACTAGAGCTGGTGGTCCGAGACACTGCGGCTGATCCACAGAGGGCCGCGGCGGCCGTAGACGAATTGGCCCGCCTGGGCGTGGCTGCCTTGGCGGGGGAGTATCACAGCGTCGTCGCTCGCGCCGCTGCCGCCAGGGCCGACGCCCTCGGCGTGCCGTTCCTCTGCTCGTCGGCGGTTCTCGACGCGCTCACCGAACAGCCAACGGAATGGGTCGCGCGCCTCGCCCCGGCGCAGTCCCACGGCTGGCAGGTCTACGCGGACTTCCTGCTCAGCGCGGGCCACAGTCGAATCGCCGTAGCAGCCGAGTCGAGTGTCTACTGGGCATCTGGGGCCCGCATTCTGCGGGACTACCTCGCTCCACGGGGCGGCACCGTCAGCGAACTCGACATGGGCGCACTCGCCCCCGCGGCCGTGTGCGACGAACTCGTCGACAACCGCGCGACAGCCCTCCTGCTACTGGTCGGCCACCCGGAGCCGGCAGTGTCGATCGTCAAGTCCGTCCGCCGCGACCCGCGCCTCGCCGACATCATGATTGGTGCGCCGGCCGGGCAACCGGAGTTCGCCGAATGGGCGACGTTGCTGGGTGACGACAGCGCCGCAATCCCGTTCTTGCGCTACCTGCCCGGGCGCCTCAGCCCACTCGGTGCACGAGTCGAGACGGCCCTCCGCGAGCGGCTGGCCGCAGCGCCCTCCTTCGTCGCCTTCGAGGGCTACGACACGGTCGCCGTTCTCGCCGCTGTGCTGCGTTCTCACGGCGCGGACCGGGCGCGCACTGCCGAGTCCTGGCCGCGCGTTGCAGTCGAAGGCACCCGCGGGCAGATCCAGTTCTCCCGCACACCAGGCATCAGCGTTTGGCAATGGGCTTGGACGCCCATCCAAGTCGTTGACCGAGATCCGGCGGAACCCGACCGCTTTCGGATCCTTCACGCCAGCTGAAAGAGCACGGAGGTCCGACTGCCCAGATCTGTCCGAACTTGAGGCTGTCCACCTGTCCAGGTGTCGATACCGGCTCTCAGCTTCGCGGCGGGGGCCCCGACCGCATTCTCAGACTGTCGCGCGGCAGCCGACGTTAGCCCGGGGCAGCCCAGAGAGCCAGCGGTCGGACCGGCATCAAGATCAATATCAATCTCGGCGCCGACCACGGCTCCATTGATCCCAAGGCCGTTAACGGTATCTGTGATTCTGCGGCGCGCAGCTGGGCCTGGTGTTTGAGCCGGCAGGCCCAGCTGCGTGCACGGTGGTGCGATCAGTCAGCTTGGGTGTGGCCTGCTTCGAGCAGCTGCTTGAGGCGGGCCAGGTCCTTGCTGTTCGCCCGGCGCATCGCGGCGGCCATCATCGGCGCCGCGACCCTCGCTAAGCCGACGGGTTCACCGCGATTGCGCAGTGTCATCCGGGTGTGCGTCGCGTCGACGGCTTCCCAGGTGTAGGTGGTCTCCATCGGAAACGGGCCCTGGGTGGTCCGCATCACCATCCGGTCGGCGCCATATTCGACGACCTCGTAGGTGTAGGTGAGAGTGCGCCCGAGGAAGTTTGCCACGAAGTCCAGCTGGGAGCCGACGGCGAGCGGTGGCTCGGTGCGCCAGTGAACGGAGGCGATGTTCACGTACCACTCAGGCGTCTTATCAGGATTCCCGGCGTAGGCGACCACCTCAGCGCGCGGGCGGGCGATCACGGTCTCGGTGAACACGTCGACGGCCACGACCTTCTCCTCAACTCATCCACGGCTTCACATGGTGACTGATCGTTCGCTCCCGTCGGGCCGACGCGCCGCGGCGTGCCGTGCAACCTACGCCATGCTCGCTGCTGCCTGCGCGAGCAGGAGATGAGGGGGCAGGAGGCCGGTGCTAAGGGTCAGATGTCGAGGAAGCGGACGTCCTTGGTCCTGCGTCCACCGGTAGCCGTCGGTCCGGATCTCCGCCGACAGCCGGGTCGACAGCGCGTTGACCACCGACAGGCCCACACCGTGCAGACCGCCGGAGACCGCGTACCCGCCGCCCCCGAACTTCCCGCCCGCGTGCAGCACGGTCAGCACCACCTCGACGGCCGGCCGCTTCTCCACCGGGTGCATCCCCACCGGAATGCCGCGGCCGTTGTCGACCACCCGCACCCCGCCGTCGGCCAGGATCGTCACGTCGATCCGGTCGGCCACCCCCGCGAGTGCCTCGTCCACGGAGTTGTCCACGAGCTCCTGCACCAGGTGGTGCAGCCCCCGCTCTCCCGTGGAACCGATGTACATCCCGGGCCGCTTGCGCACCGCGTCCAGTCCGTCCAGAACAGTGATCGCGTCGGCGTCATACGACGCCGTCCCGGCATGGCCGGGCTGTTGGGGTCCGGGGCTGCCACTGGCGGTGCGAGTGTCGTAAGTGGCCACAGATGCTCTCTTTCGGGCATGGCAGACCGCGCTCCCGCACCACGGTGCGGGAGCGGCCGGACAGTTGGCGGAGACAGGGCGCGGCAGCCCAAACAGGGTCCCGGGGCTCACGGGCCTCGGGGCCGTCGGCTACCGGGATGCTGTCCAGAGTACCGGAGTTGCTCCTCATCGATGGGGTGAGAACGCCTCCATGCTCCGCTGTGCGTCTCCCGCACCCCCTAACCCAATCCCCCCTGCCTTGAGTCCCTAAAAATGCGGCAGAGGGTCGCTCGGGGGCTTTCTTGGTGTCTTGCCGCGTAGAGCCCCAGGCGCTATTTCCGGCGTGACCCTCCACGGTCGCCAGTCGCGCTGCGTCAGGCCGCCAGCCCCCGTTCTCCCGTGAGGTTCGATGTCGGCGATCTTGATGACAGTTGTCGCCGTTCTGCGTCAACCAGACTCGTCAGTCGCAGCCTCGGGGACCGCACCGAAGGACAGGTCGGGAGCCGTCCACTGCTCAGCGAGGCGGCGGTGGCGATGGGCTACCGCTACCGCATGCCCGGCGGCGATCCGGATCGCGGCCTGCCCCAGGCAGACGAGCCGGGCCGTTGGCGCGGCGAGCCCGGCTCGTCTGCCGCACGCGTTCCTCACCGGCCGGTACGACGGTCTCGCGACGCTCGACCTGGTCTGTGACGGCCGCTACCTGCTGCTCGCCGGGCCCAAAGGGCACTGTTGGGCACGGGCTGCCCGAGAGGTGGATCCGCGAAGCGCCTTCCTTGAAATGACCCTGCTGCCCTGGCAGGCCCGTTCCGGACCGGCACGGCCGACCGGCGCCCGCGGCATCGGCGACCACGACGCCATGATGGTCCGCCCCGACCACGTGATCACCTGGCGCACCACCCATGCTGCTCCGAACCCCACGGCAGCCCTGGCCGAGGCCACGCGACGGCCCCTCCGGCTCCATCAAGTCGCCGTATGACCGGGCAACGGTGCTCACGATGCGAAGCCCGCAACCTTGGCCCACACCTTGATCCGGACCAGGAACACTGCCCCGTTGCAGGGGAGCGGGGCCAACTCGTCGGAGCCGTTCCCGTAGTCCGCTGTTGTCCGGCCTCGATGTTCGAAGGCGGCGGTGAGGACGAGGAAGGGGTGGGAGAGCAGGGGGCCGGGGTGACCCAGCGGATCGCCAGCAGCCCGAGCATCAACTTCCCGTCCCGCAGCCGGTGTTCAAGCCGTGCGAGACGGTCCGCGATCCGGCCCGTCAGGTCCTCTGACGCCGCTTGCCAGTGGGCAGGAACTACGCTGTGGCCCCACTGTCCGATGTTCGTTTGGCGACACACCTCGCGATGATCACCGGTGGTCGCAGCCGTCTCCGCACGGCCTTGACCAGAACGATCGCGACCTATGGCTGGAGTCCCCATGCGGGCTCGCTGCGGGAGCCGGGGGCGTTGAGAGCTGTGGCGATCCATTCGTAGGGCACGGGGACAGGCGAGTTGTCCTCATGCGTGGTCCCGTTGATGGTGGCTACCAGCGACAGGTACCTGCCATGGGTGTCGGTGAACCGGGAAACGGTGTGTGCGGCGCGCTGCTGGAGTGCCTGTCGGTGGAGGTCTTTCGCGACCAGGAGGTTGGCGGCCAACTGGCGCCGGAATCCGGTGGTGTCGTGCTTCCCGGAGAGCTCGGCGAGCCAAGCCGCGTAGCGGTGGGCGATGCCCTGGGCCTGCGGAGAGTCCGCGGGCAGCCCGGCTTGGTATGCCACCTGGGCCTCCCGCATGATCGTCGCCCCCTTCTCGATCGAGTCCGGCACCGGCGGCGTGGTGATGAGGCGCCCTTGGGCGGTGGAATAGGTGTCGTGGAGGTACGCACGGACCGAGTGGCGGAAGTCGTCGTCCTGCACCAGGTCGGCCAGCTCGATCCAGGCTTCGAGCTGTTCCGTGGTGGGCTGCACCGGCAGATTCGGTCGCATGCTCCGTAACCGGTCGACGAAGGCGGGGTGGACGTCGAGGCCGTCGCTGATCTCGTTCCAGAACTCGTCGATGAGCCGGTCGCGGTCGTCGTCGGACATGGACACGAGCTTGTGCATGAGACTCACCTGGTCGGTCGCGCTGTGTTGTTTCACGATGGTCCGCAGGACGGCCCGCCTGGCCTGGAGGCGAAGAGCCTGGCGCTCGACGAGCGCCAGATGTGCCGTGGCGAGGTCGTGCAGCGTCGTCTCGCCGACCAGTAACTGACGGATGTCGTCCAGGCCGGCGTCCAGTTCGCGGAGGGTCCGGACGAGCTCCAGCCTGGCGATGGCCTGGACGTCGTAGAGCCGGTACCCGGCGCCCGTGTGGCCGGTGGGCATGACGATCCCGGCGTCGGCGTAGAACCTGATGGCACTGACGCTCAGGCCGGTGCGGCGTGCCACATCTCCGATGGGGTACAGCTCGTTGTCGTCCACAGCGCCCACTATGGGACCTCAAGCAGGTTGAGGCTCAACCCCGTGCGTGCCGGGCGCGGTTACCCCCTCTGCCGGGAGGTACGCGCCTCCGGTGTGGCCGTCACGCTCGTCGTCCACGAGCACAAGCACCTCGGCCGGGGCATCGACCTGGCCATGCTCGCCGACGACCTGAAGGCGAGCGACGTCGGCCTGGACTTCCTCACCGCCGAGTTCAAGGGCTCCCACGACCCCTCCGGTCTCGTCTTCGCTGTCCTGGCGGCCATGTCCGGCATGTGACGGGAGTACATCCGCGATCGCACGCTCGAAGGCCACGAGTCCGCCTGCGCCCGCACCCGCGGCAAGGCCATCGGCGGCGCCGGCGTCCCCGACGACACCATGCTCGCCATGGCCCTCTACCACCGTGCGCAGGAGATGAGCCTGTGCGACATCGCCGCCCGCCTCGTCATCGCCAAGGGGCCAAGAAGGGCCGGCACGCTTCACCCGCCGCAGACCGGATCCCGGAGCGGATCACTCGGATCGTGCAAGTGGACGCCGGACCGTTGCCCGGCGGCATGGCCCGGATCGACTTCAACAGGCCCCAGACGCAGGAGGAGTGGCGCAGGCAGGCCGCGGAGAAGGGGAACGGCCGGCAGCTGCCGGTGGCGCCGTTCGACCCGGCAGCAGATCCGGACAACCTGGCAGGCCTCACCGGTGAACATCTCGCGCGTAGGGCAAACTTGGCCACACCTCAGCCGTTCCGACCGCCACGTGCCCTTTGGACCGTCCCTCGGTGCTGCCGGATTCGCACTGCTCGGTGATCGCGTCAGCATTCACCCCCGAACAGGTGCGGATGCCGGCAGACGGCGGCAACCCAGTCTTCGAGCCGATGGCCGGAACGGACCTGTGCCATCTGCCGACCGGGCACTGGTCGACGTTCTCCCGGCTCGCCGAACCGGCATCATCGCTGGACGGGATCTCCCGCCGACCAGGCATGCGCTCACCCGCAACCCCGCTCTGTGTCTCCTGGCAGTCGCGCGGTTCCCGCCGGCAATCACCAGACCGTCCGCACGACCCGTCGGACACTGCCCAGCAGTGCTGTGACCGCATGGGTTCGTCGGGTCGGTGGTCGCTTCGTCGGTCTGGGAGCGATCCGTGCATGTTCCCTCTGCGTGGCGGTGTGGCCCTGAGGAAAAAGGGATTGCCTTGAGCGCGTGGCTCACGTTGGCTGGACAGCATGGCTGAACTGCGTACCGATCGCCTCACCCTCCGTCGATGGCGCGACTCTGACCTTGAACCGTGGGCGGCGATGAATGCCGATCCTGAGGTGCGGGAGCACTTGGGTGACCTGCTCACCCGCGAGCAGAGCGATGCTTGCGTGGCTCTGTTCCAGGCCGAGTTCGACCAGCGAGGCTACGGGTGGTGGGCGGTTGAGGTGCGGTCCACGGGTGAGTTCATCGGTTTCGCGGGCTTGGATCAGGTGGACGACGGCATGCCGTTCACCGGAGTGGAGATCGGCTGGCGACTCGCCCGCTCGGCCTGGGGGCAGGGCTACGCTACCGAGGCTGCGCTGACAGTCCTTGCCTACGGCTTCGACACCCTTGAACTTCCCGAGATCCTCGCTGTCACCACGGCCACCAACTTCCGTTCCCAGGCGGTGATGCGCCGGATCGGCATGACCCGGGACCCGGACGGTGACTTCGACGATCCCACCGCGCCCGAAGGGCCACTACGTCCGAACGTGTTGTACCGCACCGCCCGTAGGATGAGGACCTGACGACATCCGCTGCGGCGCTTGGTCAGGCTGCGGACTCCGGGTTCGGGGGAGTCCAAGAACACCGGCGTGCCGTCGCTGGTCGCCAGGTCGTCCAGCAGCGCGGCAACCCGCGCCCCGCCCCGCCGCCGTGGACTCCGACCCCAGGGGCATCGAGCGATCATGTCCCGAGGTGCGGTGATGGCTTCCTGTCAGGGACGTTCCACGGCCCCGCGGGTGGGGGAGGGCGCGGACGATGTCCTTCTGCCACCGCTCGGCGGTTGGTGATGATTTCATGGGGCGAGTCAGGGTGCTCCCCTTCTGCGACGGGGTACCCGAGTGTGGAGGAGGGCCCCATGACAACAAGCTCGATGGACCGGGCCAACGGGCCGACGAGCGGCACCGGGCCGGTAGCGAACAAAGAGTGGGCTGATTTACCCGAACGGGCCGCCGGACTGGTCGAGTTGCTCCGGTGCAATGCCGCCCGCACCGAGCAGGACCGGCGGGTCGCCGAGGAGAACATCGCTGCGCTCGATGCGGCCGGCTTGTTCGGCATCACGATGCCCGAGAGGCTCGGCGGTCGCCAGGCGAGCATCCGCACCCTGGTTGAGGTGAGTTCGGAACTCGGCCGCGGTTGCGGATCCACCGCCTGGATCACCAGTCTGATCAACATCTCCGGCTGGCTCATCGGCCTCTATCCCCAACGCACGCAGCGTGAGGTCTACGAGGCCAACCCCCGCGCCCGCGCCTGTTCCGCCCTTCCTCCCCAAGGCACGAGCGAGGCGGCCGACCGAGGGCAGACCATCACCGGACAGTGGCGCTTCGTATCCGGCTGCCTCCATGCCGAATGGGCACTGCTCGGTACGTCGGTCATCGGCGCGTCCGGCGAGCAGCCGGACCAAGGGCTGGCGCTGGTCCCGATGGACCAGCTGACGATCGAGGACACCTGGCATGTGGCTGGGATGCGCGGCACCGGAAGCAACACCCTTGTCGCCGACGGCGTCTTCGTCCCTGCGCACCGCATCCTGTCGGCAACCAAGGCGAGGAGCGGAGAGTACCCGACCGAGTTCAAGAACGAGGCCCTCTACCGCGCGGCGTTCGTCCCCACGCTCGCCCTGTCCCTCGCCGGCCCGCTGTTGGGCCTCGCCCGCGGCGGACTGGAGCTGGTGCTGGCTTCTCTCGCCGAGGGGCGCGGCATTTCACACACCCTCTACGAGGAAGTCCGCGAGGCACCTGCGACACAGACGCAGCTCGCCGAGGCCGCTCAACTGATTGATACGGCCGCCCTGCACCTGATGCGGGCGGCCGACGACGTCGACAACTGGGCGGCGAGCGGCCGGTGCATGCCCCTGCCCGACCGCGCCCGGGTGCGTGTGGACATCGCCACCCTCGTCCGCCGCTCACGGGAGGCGCTGGACATCCTGCTGAGCGTGCAGGGGGCCAGGGGCTTCGCCGACGGAAACCCATTGCAGCGCATCTGGCGGGATCTGGGGACCGGCAGCCGGCACGCGATGATCAATCCCGCCATCGCGGCCGAGATCTACGGCCGGGCCCTGCTCGGTATCGAGGAGCAGGTCACCCCCCTGATCTGAGTGGCTTGCCGAGCAACTGATCCGAGTTGCTTGCGAGCGTCCATCACGCCGGCGCTGCCACCGCCGTCCTCACCTGCCCCGCCCCGATCAATGCCATCTCGGCGGTCATTGTCACGGTCGCTGGTCGTGAGTGAGTTGCTTCCGGAGTTCCCGTACCACCCTGATCCGCTGGCGACCGGGTCAGTGGTGCCTTCCGCTGCGGTGTGTGCCTGCTGTGAGCGTCAGCGCGGGTACCTCTGCACGGGCCCTGTCCACACGCCCGCGGATCTGGACGACCGGTTGTGCCCTTGGTGCATCGCCGACGGGAGTGCCGCCGAACGGTATGGGGTGAGCTTCACGGGTGGTATCGACGGGGACGTGGCGGACGCGGTATGGTTGACGGTCGACAGCCGGACGCCGGGCTTCAGCTCGTGGCAGCAGGATCAATGGCTGGCCCACTGCGGCGACGCCGCTGCCTTTCTCGGGGTGGTGGGGGCGGCCGAGCTCGTGGAATTCCCCGACGTCGTGGAGACATTGCGGCAGGAGGCCAGCGGCTGGGACTGGCCACCGCAGAACGTCGAGCACTACCTGGCCTCCCTGGACAAGGACGGCCAGCCGACCGCGTATCTCTTCCGGTGCCGGGTCTGTGCAACCCACCTTGCCTATTCGGACTTCACGTAGCCCCACATGCCCGACCAGGATCACGGTGCCGACCCCGGGCCCGCGTCTTGCGGTGTCCAGCACCGACCAGCATCGACCAGCTTCCCGAACGTGGCCCAGCCGTCCTGAGGGGTCCTGATGAGGTGCGGTCGGTGGCCCTGTTGAGCTACAAGCAGGCGTTGCTGCGCCACAGCGAAGGTGGGAAGTCGCTGCCGGATTGGCTGGGGCGGTGCCCGAGGTGAAGGGAGAAGGCGTCGGGGAGAGGCCAGTAGCGGCGGCCGTGACCATGCGGGACGGCCGTGTGTTGCTGGGCTCTGTCCGATAGGTCGCTTCGCCCCCCCGGCGCCCGCGATCAGCAGATCCCACTGCCATACGGGATCTGCTGTCTCGCCGGCAGCGCCTCCTGGCGGATCCCGGGGCTTGCGAGAATGGGCACATGCAAGATATCCACGGCTTTCCCGACATGGATGAGGTACCTCCCGTACTGCGGGGCGTCCTCGCGCAGGACAAGGCCGAGCGGGCGGCGCGGGTGCTGACGTCGGAGGAGGCCGTGGCGTTCGCCAACTGGCCGCGCGTTCGCGCGGAGGCCGAGACGCGCTGGCTGGCCGCAGTGTCCGGCGACGACGGCCTCCTCGGCTTCGAACCGCCGGCTCGCCCCGACAGTGCCTGGATCTTGCACGCCATGTACGAGGACCTGCGAAGCCCGGCCCCCCCGGCCGACGCAGACGCCGCGACCGGTACGGAACGCACCGGCGACGAGGACGACGAAGACGAAACGGACTGGGCCGCGCCCCCGAGGCCCCACTGGCAGTGCCTGCGCTGGTCCGAGCTGGCCGGACGCGTCGGCGACCCTGTCGTCGAGGAGGGCTCCTACCCCGACCGTTACCCATTGTCCTCATGCCACTCCGAGCCCCGCGGTCGGTCGGACGACATCCTGTGGTCGAACGAGGGCAGCCTCGACTGGGAAACCTGGCACCAGCTGATCGACGTGCTCATGGAGTACAGCTCGGACGGCCCGGACACCCGCTGACTGGTCCACTTCTGCCGGAACATGTTCTACTACCACATTCCAACGGTGCTCACCGGCCGCTTGGGTGACGCCCACGACCTCTACCACCACCCCGACCTGGTGGCCTTCAGCCCCTCCAACATCTGGCCCGTGGACCGGTCTTGGGCTACCTTCACCCACTTCGACCTCCACGGCACCAAGGTCGCAGGCCCCACCACGCTGATCGAACGCCTCCTCAACAACCCTGGACTCGAAGCCCTCCGTCTCCCCTGGAGACCCTGACTTCGGATCGCCGACCTATCGAAAGCTATCTGCGGTGGCAGTTCCCGGCGGGCAGGTCGAGGACAG
Organism: Streptomyces albospinus; assembly: GCF_014648695.1. Lineage (GTDB taxonomy): Bacteria > Actinomycetota > Actinomycetes > Streptomycetales > Streptomycetaceae > Streptomyces > Streptomyces albospinus. Next base: position 35,778 of record NZ_BMRP01000029.1, on the reverse strand, counting down.
TCAGACCGCCGAGCAGGCCGCTGTGCGGGAGACGTTGGAAGAGACCGGTCTGACCGTCGAGGCGCCGAAGCTCCTCGACGAACGGGTGCACCCGAAGACCGGCCGGCTGGTGTCGTGCACGGCGTGCAGTGTGGTCGCCGGCGCAGCGTACGTCGCCGACGAGGAGGAGCTCGCCGAGGTCGCCTGGATTGCACACAGCGAGATCCCCGAGTACGTGCTTTACGGCCTGTTCGGGCCGGTGCAGCAGTACCTCGAAGGCGAGTTGGCCGTATCCGAGTAATGAGCCGCCGACGATCCCCGCCCTTTCCTGGTGGGGCTGCTTCGCGTCTGAGCGCGCCGGTTCGGCGGCTGCCCATCGCGTTGGCCGGCGGCCTTCCTGGTTACCGAGCGGGCTCAAGGGCCAGTCGAACGCTTACGTCACCGCGCGGTGGAGCCGACCCCGCCGGAGGTGACTCCACCGCGCAGCCGGGCGGGCATTTACTCGTGGGCGCTGATCACGCCGCCCGCACTGAGCACGATGTATACGCCGTTGGCGTCGAGCCCGGCGTCGTGCTGGTTCGTCTCCAGCGTGGCGTCCACCGCGCCCTCGTTGCCGAGGATCTGCGCGCGGTACCGCAGCTCGCCGATCTTCGTGACCTTGGCCGTCCAACCGCCCGCGAGCTTGAAGGTGCCCGGTCCCTGGTGTCCGCCGCCCATCCAGGAGTGGACCTGGCCGCCCAGCGTGAGCGTGACGAACATGTCGTTGGCGTCGAGCCCGGCGTCGTGCTGGTTGGTCTCCAGCGTGCCCAACACCTGACCGCTGTGGACGATCTTGGCGCGGTAGTGCTGGGCGCCGAGCTCGTAGATCTCGGCCTTGCTGCCGTCCGGCAGGGGCTGGGTGCGGACCGGGGATACCGTCTTGGCCGTGGCGGCGTGCGAGCTGCCCGACCGCTTGCCCGCAGCGCCCGCCTTGGTGTCGACCTTGGCACCGGGGCGCGCCTGGGCATCGGAGCCCTGCGCTCCGGCGGAGCCCGCGCCGCTGGAGTCGGCGGCGGCCGTGCTCGTGTCCGTGTGGCCCGCGGGCTTGGTGCCGGTGGCCTCCGAGCCGGAGCAGGCGGTCAGGGTGAGGGCAGCGGCTGCGGTCAGGGCTGCGGCGGCAACGCGCAGGGTGCGGCGACGCGCGGCGCGGACTGTGGTGCTGGAGCTCATTTCGGGTCCCCCGGGGCAGTCGGTGTCGTTGTTTCCTCGGTACGTCACCCCACTCTGATCGGAGCCGCTATCGCGAGGCTGCCGCTCCGCTAACACCCCGCTAACACTGCTGTGAGCAGGGGAAGGACGCCAAGGACAACCCGAAGAACCAGGCCACGACGTCTAGTTGGGAAACCCGCAGCTGCTTGCCGGAACCACGGGCATCCGATGGGTCAAGGACCTGGCCGCAGGTGTCCCGCCCCACGGCGACCGGAACGGTCAGGGCACTCATACGTCACGCGACCCACCACTCTCGCCTGCTTCGGATGGAACGTCGCTTGTGCGATGAGCGCCGCGCCAGATCATTTAGTGATCGTTTATTGAGGCTCGGCAGGATGTGAGGTGTCGAGAAGGATCCTTCACAGGGGACGGTATGGCCAAGCTGTATCTGGAGAAGCTCAAGTGCGTCACGACTGAGGGCTGGAGCGGCTTCGATGAGCCGAGGCTCGTTGTCCAGGATCGCGGCACTGTGTGGAATGGAACGGTGCTGGGAGATCGGATGTACACCGTCAAGTACGACTGCGACTTCACAGGGACGATTGCTGTCTCTCTGGGGGAGGCCGGCGCCTTGGGTGGGGATGGCAAGCTCGGGGAGCAGTGGATCACGGATACGCCTGGTGAGCGCAGTCTGCGCTTCAGGGCGGACGGTGCTGAGTACAGGCTGCTGTATGCGGTGGAGTAGGTAGCTCGGCCGGTAGCAGGTAGAGGCGGCGGTTTCCAGGGGCCGTCGCAACACGTGGTTGTGTTGATCAAGCCGCGAGCAGTTTGTGCAGGCGCTCGGTTGGGTTTCCCAGCCGGGCGTTTTGCGTGGGCGGCTGTTGAGTTCGGCAGCGACGGCGTCAAGGTGTTCGCGGGCGTGGGCGGCCATCTCGCTGCCCTGCTCCCAGGTCAGTCAGATGGCCAGAGGAGTGGGAAGTCTCCCCACGGTCTCCACCTGGGCGTCGCAGACCTGTGCGGCACCTCGACCATGAGGCAGGTGCACGAGCATGACGTAGCGGGTGGCTCGCTCGACCAGCGTGCCGATGGCGGAGGCATTGCCCTTGCCGGTGATCAGGCCGTCTGCCCGATGACCGGGTACGGTCCGGCCGTCGGCGTCGGCGGGACGGCTGGCACTGCTGGCCTGGCGGCGTGGCTTGCGCATGGTCCGGCCCGTGCGCAGTGCTCGGGCCGGCTCACGGGGTAGTCCGCCGCGGCCTTGGACGGCACGTCTACCTCGGTGCCGTCACCGCCGCCGCTCTCCTCATCTGGCTCCGATCATGATCCGGCAGGCGAGAGCGAGAGCTCGGCGAGTTCGCCCAGAACTCGGGCCGCCGGTGCCGGGTCGACCAGCCACTTCAAGTGGCTGCTCGTCAGCGTACGGACGTCGTAGGGGTTCTCCGGCGTCAGCGCGTCGCCCTCGCGGATCATCCGGTCCTGCATGGCGAGCGTCACGCTGGTGTCCTCGGTGAGCCGGATGTACGTCTTCGGGATCCGCCCCCAGGTGTCGGCCTGCGCCCGGTCGTCGGGTGTGCCGACGTCGAGGCTCTCGTCGGGCTGGAAGGTGTTGAGGAAAACCATGAACTCCTCGTCCGTCCCGTCGGCGAGGAACGCCGCCTTGAAGGCCGCGAGGACGCCAGGGTCGGCGGTGCGGAAGTTGGAGCGCAACAGCCCGAGCTCGACAGGGTTCCCGACCATCGCCGACGCTATGCCCGTGGCGTCAACCGTGGCCATCTCGGGCTCGGCATAGTAGGCGCTGACCTCAAGGTCGACGGGGCACCAGGCGGAGACATAGACGATGCGGTCGATCAGGTCGGGCCGCTGGTTGGCCGCGACGGTGGCGGTCATGCCGCCGCGGCTGTGGGAGACGAGGATGACAGGCCCGTTCTGCTTGGCCCGCTCCAATATCCCGATGAGGTGCGCGGCGTTGTCGGCGAGCGTGACGCCCTTGATCGCCCCGGGCGTGGTGGCGAGCCCTTCGAGGTCCTGCGGCGCCTGGTAGGCGCGCGGGTACGTCGCGGCAAACCCGTGCCCTGGAAGGTCGACGGCGACGGAGCGGTGTCCGAGGAGGCCGAGTTCGGCTTGGAGTGGTGCGAAGGAGAAGGAGTTCGCGAAAGATCCGTGAACCAGTACGAACGTCGGTTGCATCTACCTGCTCACTTTCTGGCCTCTGCGGCATCGGCGGCACGCGCAGTGCCCGATCCGACGCCGCGAACCACCTCGCGGCCGAGGTCGGGAAGGAGTCGTCGTCCCGCGGCGCACCATCCCCGTCGCAGAGGCGCCTTCGTGCATGGCAAGCGCCAGCGGTCAAGCGCGGAGTCACGAGGGCCGCTTACGAACAGCTGCCCATCATCGGATGCTTCACAGTACTCAATGAAAGATCATCCGCACTACTCGTACGAGTCCTTCCGCTTGTGTACTTCGCCCCGCCCCTGCACGACCTTGGCTTCGACGGACGGGCTTTCCCATCACCGCTGTTGTGCGCGGACCATTTCCATCATGTCCCGGTTTGCGGGAAATCCGAGGTGAAACCGGTGGAACCCCGGCCTCTGAGGAGCGTCACTCCGCCGAAGGTCGAGGAGGCGCCCCCTAGTTCAGCCCGGCGATGAACTCGCTCAGCAGACGGTTCGCCGAGACGGACTCGAACAGGCACGCCGGTGGGGTCCCTTGTCATGCCTCCATGGTCACGGGACACCGGATCTGCGCGGCACCGGCGTGCGGACAAGATATTCGGGAAACCCGCCAAGGCCGAGCAGATTCCAAGGGTCAACGACGCCGATCACCGGTCTCCGCGACGAGTTCCATCTGATATCGCCCTGGCGTTTGGCCGACCATCGCGGTGAACGCTTCGATGAAACTGGTGGGGTTGGCTCAACTCAGCCGGGTGGCCGTGTCGATGACCGCGTCCCCTTCGACCGATCTGACACCGCCTTGCGGCAGGCACTCGACCACTTGCCCGCCGGCGCCGACGGAACCCTGAGGCGGCCACTCGACGGAACCCGCGTCGCCGCGGCCGGCACTCGTTCGAGCACCTTTTGAGCACCGACCCCTCGCTGAACGCCCGCACGGCCCGGCGGCTGTCCACGGCTTCATACACATCCACGCCTTCTCGCTCTCTCGCTCAACACCAGCCACCTCCCTATCGCCTTCAGCGCGCACAACAGGCAACAAGGTGGTCCGGATCTCATTTGTCGGCGTGCCGGTGGAGGGGCGCGGTTCGGCTCCGCGTGGAGCCGTGGACGCCGCCAGGAGTGTGTGTCGCCTCATGCAAAGAATCTCAAAAACACAGTCCCCCGGCACAGACCGTCATCCAATGGTCAAACGCACGACCTACCGTAGGCCGCCGTCGTCAACTCACGGAGGCCCCACCACTCATGTACCTGTTTCGTCATCGCACGCCGGCTCCCGGCCGCCGGGCCAAGTGGTCGGCCTCTCTCACAGCCGGCGGCCTCGCTCTCACACTTCTCTCCGGTGTCATCGCGGAGCCCGCCGCTGCCGCACCAGGTGCCTCCGAGGCGGGCCCCGGCACGGCAACAGCGTCAGCCGGGCGTTTCGTCGTCTACGACAACACCGCCTACCGCGACGTCGACCTGGCCCGCTACGGCGCGATCCCGTCAAACGTGGTCTACGAGGGGTACGTTGCGGCCCTGAACGGGAGGACGCGTCCCGGGACGGAGCTGGACCTGCCGCCCGAGGCCGCGTACAAGGACCTGGTCCGGAAGCATGCGAGCAAGCCGGGTCCCGTCGTCCTCGACTTCGAGTCCCTCTACCTCACCGGCACTCCCGACACGGCCCAACGGCATCTGGAGAAGCTGGAGAAGTTCGCCCAGTGGGCGCACGAAGCCCTCCCCGGCAAGGTGATCGGCTTCTACGGCGTACTCGGCAACACCACACCGCGGTACTACCCGCTCGCCCGGCAACTCGCCCGGTATGTGGGCGCGTTCTTCCCCACCCTGTACACGTTCGATGACAACCGCGCGGCCTGGCGGGCGAAGCTGGTCAAAGACCTTGAGGAGGCCAAGGCCGTCGACCCCGGCAAGCCCGTCTACCCCTACCTGTGGCCGCAGTACCACGACGGGACGCCCAAGAGCCCTCAGTTCCTGTCGGCCGACCACTGGAGCTACGAGCTCGACACGGCGCGCCGGCTCGTCCCCGGGGTGGTGATCTGGAGCGGCGCGTGGCCCGTCACCGACAAGGGCTGGATCACCGCGACCGAGCGGTTCATGGCGACCATCGCCAAGTCGCCGACGGCAACCCCGTCGGCACCCGGCGCCGGTCCGGCCGCCACGCCCACGCCACGCGGCGCCCTCACGCCGGCAACCGGTGTCAGCCTGGTCGCCGACTCCACGGCGTCGCCCGACACGGACGACGACGGCAGCCCCAAGGTGACCCGCCTTGCCTCCACGGGCGGTGCCGCCCTCCCGATCGTGCTGGCCGCCTGCGGGCTCCTCCTGGCCGGAGCCGCGGTGTTCGCCACCACACGTCGCCGCCACCGCCACTGAGCTCTATCCTTCGCCGATCGTGCTCGAAGGCCCGGATCGCCATCGGGCGAGCCGGGCCCCGGTGCCCGGGCCACCGCTCCGGGGCTCGGCGGACTCCACCGTCGTCCGTGTCCATCGGCACCCCGCCGGCGCCCGCACAGACACGCCCGGAACCGGGATCGCACGCCTGGTCCGCTCCATCAGCGACCTCGCCGCCGTCGTCGTCCGGCAAGCCGATCCCGAGGCCGGAGCCGATATCCACCGCCGGCTCGGACTCAGGCCCACCTGCATCCCCGGCAGCCGAACCATGAGAGCGGAGACCGCCCCGGAGCGGCGGCACCGTAGCGGATCTTTGACCGCACGCACGGTCGCAGCACCGGCGAACGCCCTTGTGAGGAACGGACCGCTGGTTGCCGTGCCCGATGGCCGACTCCGGTACGCAGTCTCGGTCCGGGTCGGGCAGCGGGTCGCGGAGTCGGGCCAGTCGTCATCGCGCCCTCGCGGCCTTGGCGAAGATTCGATGGCCGGAAGCGCCCTCTTGCCTGCGCTCGCCGCTCGCCGCTTGCCGGTGCCTTCGCCGCCGCACCAGAGATCTGTAACGGCTGAGGTCACGGCGGTTGGAGGCCGAGTCCGGTCTTGGCGATGAGGCCCTGGAGGAGGTAGGGCGGTACTGCATCCGATTCAGCGGAGTCTTCACCAGCGCGGTGAGCTGGTCGAGGCTGTGCTTGGTGAGGTTGGCCAGGGACCTCTTCAGATGCGACCACCTGCCCTCGACGGGGTTGAGCTCGGGAGCATGCGGCGGCAGCTGGCAGACGGTCAGCAATAGTCCGGCGGTGATCAGCTCGCGCATGGTGCGGCTTGCGGCTGACGTGCGTGTTCAAGTTGTCCCACACCAGCACGACGGGGCCCCCGGTCTGCCCGGTGCCCGCCGCACCTGCTTCCGCTGGGATCAATCGCTGGGAGGAGCTCAGCCGCCTAGAAGCCAGGAGCCGCTCAAGACTCTTTGAAGACCTTCGGTGATCGGGGCTGTTCCGACCTGAGCAGCTCCGGAATCGCGCTCATGGCCGTTGTCGGCGTTGGCGGTGCCAGCTCCGAGGATGATCAGTACTGAGGCCGCTACTGCTGTAGCGAGAGCGGTCAGGTGCTTCATGAGGGACCTCCACTGGTCAAGGCAACTTGTCGGCAGGATCATTCGCCGTCCGTCCCCCCGCCACCCGAACCTCCTCCAGATGGCGGCCATGTCACTCCAACGCTGCGCCGGTGCTACTTGGGCAACTCCGGCTCAGGTGGTCGTGGCCTCGTTCGCGGAGTTCCTCACCGAGGTCCTGGGCCCATGTGTCACACAGCCTCCCCCCGAGCACGCGAGAGCCGCACCCGGGAGGGTGCGGCTGGGCGGAGGGCGCCGGACGTTGCTGGCTGCTCAACGTCCTTCGCAACGGGCCCGCTATGCGGCGCGGTTGGATCAGCCGCAGTCGGGCGTCATCGAGCCGACGGGTGCGCCGCTCAGTTCCTTGTCGCCGAAGCCGTCGATCTCCTGTTCGGAACCGGCGAAGTGTGCCTTGTCATTGAGGCGCACGATGCAGCCGAAGGTGTCGGGGATCGGGTTGCGCGCCGACAGGGGCTTGATCGCCGGGTCGAGGGAGTCGACCTCGGGGAAGGTGAAGCCGGCTTTGGTGACCTTGACGTTGAGCCGGTAGAGGATCTGCCCGGTCTGGTGCGGCCCGCTGAAGAGGCAGAACTCGCCTCTGCGGCAGGCGTTTGACGCCTCGGAGGCGTCGGCGGCCGAGGCGGTGGGGGTGACGGCTGCCGAGAGGCCGATGACCGTAAGGGCGGCTAAACCGAGGCGTATGACGCCATGTGACATGAGAACTCCTTGAATGGGAAACGAAGGGGCAAATCCTGCCGCGGGTCAACCTATCCAAGATCAATTCACGGTCAATGGGCCTTAACGGAATCAAGATCACTTCCAGCCAGGAACCGGCGGCAACGGTTGATCGAGCGCCCCCGATGAGAGTCCGTGCGTCTCGACCTGCGGGCCTTTGTCACGCTCAATCTGCGGCTGGCATCCAACGGCCCAAGTTCCCCCCGAGGTGCCGGCATTGCAGGTCGACGGCAAGAGTGACGGCCCAGCGCCGGTGTTCCGGCCAACAGAACTCCGGGCCTGCCGTGTTGCCCACATCTCGACCGCGGTTGCCCGCGCAGCTTCCGGGGCGGCCAGGGGTGAGCGCGGGATCAGCGGCGCTTCCTCGCCCCACGGCAGGGCGCCAGATCGTAGGCGAAGAAGGCAGGCTGGTCACCGGTGGTCTGTGCCAGGGTGCGTGCCGGTGCCTGCCGGGTGTCGCGGTCGAGCTGTCCGCTGGTGGCCAGCCGGCGCGGCTTCTTCCCGGCAGCCCTGTCTGCGCCGGGCGACGTCAGGTGGGACAGCTCGGCATGGACGCGGGCGCCGGCGTCCCGGGGCAAGGCGCGTCAGGCGTCAGGACTGGGTACGGCCCGAGCCGTCCGCAGCCTCGAACCGATGGAAGACCCGCAGGTATGCGGCGAACCCGCCCGACAAGAGCTGGGCCGTCACATGCCCAGGCCTGGTGTCGGGCGGCTTCAACCGAGCCTGTAGTCAAGCCGGTTCTGGACCGTCGTCATGTGGCCCGCGGATCCGCAGTGAGCTCGTCGCGCAGGGTGCGGCGCACAAGGGTGGCGGCGTGCGCGTCGTCCATTCGCGCTCCTCTGACACGGGTCCACCGTGACGGCACCTGTCGGTATGTCCCCATCCACGGCCGTGCCGGCCGGGACGCCGCAGATCGGCGAGGGTGGCGTCCGTCTCACCGCTTCTCGCCATGCCCCGCAATATACGGAAGGCGGCGCACGGGGATTGTGGTGCGCCCCCGTGATGCGCGATCACCACCGAGGATTAGTTTAACTGGGAACTGAGTCGGTTATTCCGCTTGTTCGATATTGACAGTTGGCGTCAGTATTTCGTTCGCGTTGCCCATAAAAGAGATCGTGAGTGTGTGATGTTGCGGGCGTGATGGGGGCGTGCGTGGAGATGAGAGGCGCAAGATCACCTATTGGCGCCGGGTGAGTGCAATCTGTGCGAGTCGCGCCCCATTGTCGATATGAGGGAGTCATATTTAATATCACTGCATGGATATGCGGGTCCGGGTAAACCGCAGCCGGTCTCCTCTGTCTGGAATTCGTCTGCGCGCGCATGACTGAGGACTGGGCTGGCCGTCGTCCGCTCGGGTACTCCCGACGGCTCACCCTCCGGCACGGTGCCGCGACTCCCCTATCCATGGCAGGTGACCTGCGGCTCAACGTCCCCATAGAAGAAAGGAAAAGAGTCATGACCTACGAGCGTCCCACCCTGGCCAAGGCCGGCAGTTTCCGCAAGGTGACGGGAATCGGCATCAAGGGTCCGAAGGATGTCCTCGGCGGCAAGAACCTCCTCTGAGGTGCCTACGGGGCCCGCTTTCACGGTTTGAGTCCTCTGGAATTTGACCGGTGACGAGCGGGGTCATCCCCGGGGTCGGGGGGTGATGGCCTGTGTCGTGCAGGGACATTCACCCCCCGATTCCCTTTCGTTCACCGTATGTTGCCCACCGCCCCGGCGACCGGAGGTAACGGAACCGTGAATCGCTTTACGTTCCTGTCCGAGATATCGACATGGTTCCTCGTCCTGCCCGACACGCCCGACAAGGCGGTCGAGGCCATCGTGGCGAAGGCCCGCCCGCACGCCCTCCAGTCCATCCCGCACCCCTCCGACAGGCCGTGGCTGCTGGGGCGTTGGCCTCAGGACACCCTCACAGTGGGAGGCGTCGGTGACGCGAATGTGGCGGTCCTCGGCGAACATGCGGTGACGGCAGTCGAGGCGACGCGCGCCGCCACTGCGGTGCGGACCACCGGGTCCCTGGACGTTCTCGACCGGTTCGCTGCCGCTTGGCCCGGAAGTTTCCACCTACTGGCCCGTTCCGCCGACGCGAGCCTCCGCCTCCAGGGTGGCGTCGTCGGTGTGCGCAGGGTATTTCACGGGCGTGCCGGTTCCACGGCCGTGGCCTGCGATCGCGCTGATGTGCTCGCCGAGCTCCTCGGCGCCTCGCTCGACGAGGACCGCTTGGCCCTCCAACTGCTCGCCATGGGCCTGCCGTACCCGCTCCACACGGTCCCCGTCTGGCGCGGCGTGGATACCGTGCCGGTCGGCCACCAGCTGACCATCGGCCCCAACGGGCAGGCCCGGACCAAGGGTTGGTGGACACCGCCCGCGCCCGACATCCCTCTGCGCGAGGGCGCCGCCCGCTTCGCGGAGGCGCTGACCACGGCCGTCGATGTCCGGACCCGGGGGCGCTCCCTGGTCAGCTGCGATCTGGGCGGACTGGACTCCACGGCGATCTGCTGCGCCGCCGTGGCCGGTGGAGCGAAGGTCGTCGCCTATACCGCCGACTCCCGCGACCCGCTCGCCGACGACACCCTCTGGGCGAGGCGCACCGTCGAGGCATTGGGTGTGGTCGAGCACCATGTCATCGACGCCGACTGCGTGCCCCTCACGTTCGACGGCCTCGACGCCTTCGACGAACTCCTCGACGCGCCCTCAGAGATGGCCGTCGACCACAAACGGCGCATGAGTGTCGTACGAGCGGCGCGGGAGTGCGGGTCGGGTCTGCACCTCACTGGCATCGGCGGCGACGAATTGCTGAGCGGATGTGTGGCGCGACTGCACCAGCTCGTCCGGACCCATCCGCGCATCGCCATACGTCACTTGCGAGGCTACCGCGCCAAGTACCGATGGAGCCGACGCCGGCTGGCTGGTCAGCTCGTCGACCGCCGCTCGTATCCGGCCTGGATGAAGCGGGTCGCCGCGGACCTCGCCAAGCCGCCGTCGCCCGCGAACACACCGGTGCTGCAGTGGGCCGAACCGCCCCGGCTGCCGCACTGGACCACCCCGGAGGCGGTGGCCTCGGTGCGCCGGCAATTCCTTGCCGCGGCGCCCGTCGCCGAAGCCCTGGCACCGGACCACGGCACCCACCGTGAGCTGGTCGCGATGGAGGCCCTCTCCCGTTTCGTCCGCCACATGGGGCAGTTGGCCGGGCCATGGGGAATCGTCTGCTCCGCGCCGTACTACGACACCCAGGTCGTCGAGGCGGCGCTCGCGGTACGGCCCTGGGAGCGGATCACGCCCTGGCGGTACAAGCCCCTCATCGTGGAGGCGACGCGCGGCATCGTGCCGGAGGTCAGCCGGACCCGCGCCACCAAGGCCAATGCCTCGCTGGAGGAGGAGGCCGGACTGCGCGAACACCGCGCCCGATTGCTGGCCCTGTGCGAGGACTCCCGTCTCGCGCGGCTCGGCCTGATCGATACCGTCGCGCTGCGCGACTGGTGCATGCGCCCGCTGGACGTGGAGACCGAGAGCGCGCTCCTGCACACCACCGTGGCCTGCGAGTTGTGGCTCCGCTCGCGCGAGGCCAGGCACCTCTGAACCATGACTCGTCGACAACCCGATCGAGGGGGACAGATGGATACGCTGCGACTCCGCTCCGGCGTGCTGATGACCGAGACCGAGTACGGCATGGCCCTGCTCGACCAGTCCACGGGGGAGTACTGGACCCTCAACCCCACCGCGGCCCTCGTCCTGCGCGTGCTGCTCGATGGCGAGCCACCCGACCGGGCGGCCTCCGCGCTGACCGAACAGTACGCCGTGGACCCCACGGAGGCGGAACGCGACGTCCATCGCATCTTCGACGAACTGCGGTCCGCCAACCTCGTCTCCGTCCAGCGCCGCCTCGGAAGGGCCGGGGGGACACCGTCATGACCACTCCAGAGGCGGTGCCGTATTGCCCGGAAGCCGTCCCCTTCGGCCGCCGTTGGGCCGCTCGGTTCGCCGTCGGATGCGCCCATCTGCTTGCCACCCAGCCCCCCGGACGCATCTGCACGCTCCTTCGCCGGCTACGACGCGGCGCGCGCCCCGCCGGCCTGCAACAGACGATGGACGCCAGGGACTCCGTCCTCGCGGTCAGCCTCTCCTGCGGCGGCCAGAAGGGATGCCTGCCCCGGTCACTGGCCACTGTGCTGCTGTGCCGGATGCACGGTCAGTGGGCCACGTGGTGTGTGGGTGCCCGCAAGCGGCCACCGTTCGCCGCCCATGCCTGGGTCGAGGCCGATGGCGAGCTGGTGGGCGAGGGTTGCCCGGCCGACTACTACCAGCGCTTCCTGACCGTGGAGTGACGTCGTGAGCGTGGATACGCGAGCGGAGCATCTCACCACCGCTCAAGCCGGGTCGGGCCACGCCCCCACGACGCACCCCGCCCGGTGCGCCCTCGCCCGGCAGCTCATGCCGCAACGCGGCCCCATCCTCGGCGGCACCCTGCTCGGCCTCCTCGGCGGTGCGGCGGGTCTCGTCCAACCCCTCGCCGCCAAGCGCCTGGTCGACGAGCTCGGCGCGGGTCACCGGGCGACCGGCGACATGCTCGCCCTCGGCGCCCTCGTGCTCACCGGCGCCGTCCTCGTCGCCCTGGGGTACTACGTACTGGAACGGGCCGCCGAATCCGTGGTCTGCGCCGCACGACGCCGTCTGGCCGGCCGGCTGCTCCGGCTGCGCGTACCGGTGGCCGAACGCCATGACCCCGGCGACCTCATCGCCCGCGTCACCTCCGACACCACCGTGTTGCGCCAAGTCGCCACCCAGGCCATGGCATCGGCCCTCACCCAGACCGTCATCAGCCTGATCACCGTGGGCATGATGGCCCTGCTCGACCCCGTGCTGCTGGTCGTGACCCTGGCGGTGATCGCGCTGGTCGCCGTCGCCTGCGGCGGCATCGTCCCCCGGATCGGACGCGCCGCCCAGCAGACCCAGCAAGCCATCGGCGACATGGCCACCGCCTTGGAGCGCGCCTTCGGCGCCTTCCGCACCATCAAGGCATGCGGCGCGGAACAGCGTGAGATCGCTCGGCTCCACGAGGCAGCCGAGCACGCCCGGCGCACCGGCGTGCGCGCTGCCTCATGGGAAGTCGCTTCGGACACGGTCACCGGGGCGGCCACGCACATCGCCTTCCTCGCCGTGCTCGGTGTGGGCGGGGCACGGGTCGCCGCGCACGCGATCAGCGTCTCGACACTGGTCGCTTTCCTGCTCTACCTCTTCTCCCTCGCGCCACGGGTCGGCCAACTTGCCGCAGTGGCAGGACAGTTGCAAGTCGGTGCGGCAGCGGCCCTGCGCATCGGCGAGACCGAGGACCTGCCCGTCGAGGAGACCACGCCCATCACTTCGCACACCGAGCCGCCCGGCCCGGCCGCCGTCGCCTTCGACAGGGTGAGCTTCGCCTACCGGCCGGGGTCGCCCGTCGTCCACCGCGACGTGTCCTTCACGATCCCCGCCCGCGGCATGACCGCCTTCGTCGGCCCCTCCGGCGCGGGCAAAACCACCGTCTTCTCGCTCATCGAGCGGTTCTGGGAACCCGACGCGGGCCGCATCCTGCTCGACGGCCGGGACACACGCCACTGGCCCCTCGCCGAACTGCGCGCCGCCACGGGCTACGTGGAGCAGGACGCACCCGTCCTGGCGGGCACCCTGCGCGACAACCTGCTCCTCGGCTGCCCGCACGCCACCGAGAACCAGCTCCGCACGGTGCTGCGTCGCGCCCGGCTCGACACCGTCGCCGACCGGCTGCCCCAGGGACTCGACACCCCCGTCGGCCACCGGGGCAGCAACCTCTCCGGCGGCGAACGCCAACGCATCGCGATCGCCAGGGCCTTGCTGCGCACACCCCGGCTACTACTCCTCGACGAGGCCACCTCACAGCTCGACGCCGCCAACGAAGCCGCCCTGCGCGACACCATCGCCGACCTGGCCCGCACCACAACCGTCCTGGTGGTGGCGCACCGCCTGTCCACCGTGACCAACGCAGACCGCATCGTGGTGATGGAGGCCGGGCGCGTCCGGGCCGTGGGCACACATGCGCACCTGGTCCAGGGCGACGCCCTCTACGCCGAGCTGGCGGCGACGCAACTCGTCAACTACTCGGCCGTGGACGACTGAGCTTGTTGACTCGGATCGATACGGCTTTGTTCATGCTCCCGACTGGCGTTTCACAGAGGTGGCCCTCGGGCCGGGACGGAGTGAAGCGGGAAGACACCAGCCCATCCGGGCCGGCGCCGCCCAGTGCTCCAGCCGTAGATGTGATCTTGCTGGCGGGGCCGTGGTCATGGAAGGGATCGATATCGGATCGCGTGAGGTGCTCGCCAGCTGGCACGCTGCCCTCATGGATCATGCAGAAGTGCTGCTCATTGGTGGGCGGGCCGGTGTCGGCAAGACGACAGTGGGATGGGAGGTTTCGGCGTTGCTGCGCGAGGCGGCGATCGCTCACGCCGTCATCGAGGGTGACTTCATGGGGCAGGTGCATCCAGCACCAGAGGGGGATCCTCACCGCACAGAGATCGTCGAGAGCAACCTGAGTGCGGTGTGGGCGAACTTCGCCCAGCGCGGCTACCGACGTCTGATCTACACGAACACCGTGAGTGTGCTGCCAGAGGCGACGGGCATGTTCGAGCGTGCCATGGGCGCCGATGTGCGGATCGTACGAGTTCTGCTGACTGCCTCCGATGCCACCGCCCGCAAGCGGCTGATGGGCCGGGAACTCGGCTCGGAGCTGGACCAGGAGCTGAAGGGCAGTGCTCGCAAGGCCAGGTTGCTGGATCAGCGGGCTCCTGCGGAGACCGTGCGGGTGGTGACGGATGGGCGGGCTGTCGTGGACATCGCGTGCGAGGTGGTGGCTGCCACCGACTGGGCTGGGCAGCACTCCGCGAGCAGACCGTGATCGTGCCGACGGGCCCGCCCGGAGATGGGTGCGGGCACCGTTGATCACCGATGTGTGAAGACTGAAGATCAGTGGGACTGAGGGCGTTGACGCGGTCGTGGGTTTTCCGGCGGTGTCCTGCGGTGTTCCCACGGGAAGACGCTGTCACGGTCTGATTTCCGCGCTGACAGCTATGCTGCGCGGCGTGATCAACTCGTATGGCAGCCTTGACGATGCTGGGGTGGCGATAGCTGCGGCACGTACATGGCGCGGACATCGTGCGCTCCATGTACGGCCAGCGGCTCACCCGTATCGAGAAGGGCGCTGGGGACTTCGCCACCACCGCCGACATTGAGGCCGAGGAGTCGATCGATCCTCAGCTTCCTCCTTACCGCTCGGCCCGATGATGCCGTTCTCGGCGAGGAGGGTGGGCAGTTGGGGGCCACGGAGGCCGCGCGCGGCCAGCCCCACTGCCAGCCTCCGCGTTCTGCAGGACCAGCACCTGGCGAAACGGGACGCAATCCAGGAAGGACGTCTGCGAGCCCTGCAGGACGTCGAGCAGCAACGCCGTGGGGAGCGACAGGCAGCGGCCAATGCGTAGTTGGAACGTTCCCTGCACACGTCGTCCGTCCGCGCCGTCGAAGTCGTCGCGGTCTTCACGGCCGCCATCGCCTTCGCCGTCGGATCGCTTCAGGTCACCCTCACCGGGAAATTTCCCCTGCGCGATCGTCTGTGTCTCCCAGCCGCACAGGGCGCGGGTCTGGCTCTCTTCGCGCTGCTGACAGTCGGCGGGACATGGCTGATCACCCGGAGCCATCACCAGCGAGATCGCGGGAACAAGTGACAGGCGTCTTCGACGCCGGACCTCCCTCCATCCCCAGCCGTGCGGTCCAGCATGCTCTGTCGTGCCGTACAGCAGCGAAGTACAGCAACCACGCCGACCACAAGTGGCCGTCATCCCCCGTAAGGCCAGTTGATCAGGCCGAACGACCCCAGCGACCTTGCCGCCGGTACCTGCCCGAGGCAGCCTCTAAAGATGCAGGCCCGTTCGTCACCGATTCCAGCCGCCCGCGCCTGGCGCCGGATCCCTCAGTCGGTCGATCCTCGGCGCTGTGCGGCGCGATGACGGCGGTAGTAGGAGATCGTGACGGCTGCGGTCAGCGGGCCCCAGAGGGCCATCGGCTGGTAGAGAATGCCGACGAGCAGGTGCCCGGTGTGTGTCATGTCCTCGTGCGGATACGTCCACCACCAGGGGACGTTGACCCAGAGCACGGTCAGGGCGACTGCGCCCAGGGCGGCAGGGGCGACAGCGGCCATGGGACGGACCCTGCGCCCTCCGACCAGCGGTATCCAGCGCGGGATGACTTCCCCCCACGGTCGTACCAGGCCGATCGTCAGGAAGGCGACCAACTCGCAGAGCACGCTGAGCGTCAGCATCCAGGCCTTGGACCCGAGCGTCTCGAAGGGTACGAAGCCCGCCTCGGTGTAACCGGCGGGGTATCCGAGCACCATGGCGATGCGCCACAGCCCACTGGGCAGGACCACCAGCGTGGTCAGGTGTGCGGCCCATACCGCCCAACGGGGAGGTGCCGCTGCGGATTTGGTGGGAGAGGAGAGCGCGTGAAGGTTCATGTGACTTATCCTCAGACACCCCCCGACGCTTTCCGTCAGCCTGAGCGGCACACTCGTATGAGCCTCCGGCACGAGACGTGCGCGGCGTGATCGGGCAGGGGGCGGAAGCACAGTCATCCTCCGCGACGATGTGTCCGGCGGGTCGGTCGCCTCCGCCGCAAAGACTGGCTTCGGTGACAAACGGCCTGGATTCATTGGCGAGGGACAACGGGTTCCGGAGGCGGTTGGTGATCGACTGACTCGTGAATGCTGATGAGAGATGACGGCACTGCGGCGACCGACAACGTGGGTGTCGGTGCACTCGCCGGTGAGATGCCCGACCGAGTCCGGAGCACGCTCGCCTGCAGGAACCCTGCCGGCGATCATCTTGACCTCAAGCTTGATTGAGGTCATAGCTTTCCTCTAGTTGATCACCACGCGACAGGAGAAGGCGCATGATTCTCGTGACAGGAGCCACCGGGAACATAGGAAGTGCTCTGCTCAAAGAGCTGCATGCGTGCGGTGCCGGACCACTGCGGGGGCTCACCCGCGACGCTGCGCGGGCCTCGTTCCCCGAGGGCGTGGAGGTGAGTGAAGGTGACTTCGCCGACATGGCTTCCCTGGAGCCCGCACTGGAAGGAGTGCGCTCGCTGTTCCTCGTGTCGCGGATGGGTTCTGACGCCGACATCCTCGACGCCGCCCGGCAGGCAGATGTCGCGCATGTGGTGCTCATGTCGTCCATCACCGTCCAGACGCATCCGCATCTGGGTCCCGCCCGCGAGAACATGGCTGTCGAGCGGCTGCTCAAGGACAGCGGCATGGCCTGGACGGTTCTGCGGCCAACGCAGTTCGCCTCGAACGCCCTGTGGTGGGCGGCGTCAATCCGCGAGCACCAAACGGTCCGCGTGCCGTATGCAGACACCGGGCTGCCCACGATTCACCCTGCGGACATTGCGGCGGTGGCGCGAGTGGCCTTGACCGAGCCCGGTCACCAGGGGCAGACGTATTCGCTGACCGGGCCAGAGAGGGTGACGGCCCGGCAGCAGGTGAAGGTCATCGCAGCGGCCTTGGGGCGGGAGGTGCCGTTTGCGGAGATCAGCCGGGAGGAGGCCCACCAGCACATGTCCATTTTCCTCGGAGCCGAGGCCGCGGATGCGGTGCTGGATGTGACAGGCGGGGACGTCAACGACGAACTCCTGACGGTGCGCGACACGGTCTCAAGGGTCACCGGATCCCCCGCCAGGCCGTTCCACCAGTGGGTTTCGGAGAATGTCTCCGCCTTCCGCTGAGTCGCCCTTCCCGGAGCACGTTCATGCGTAGTCGGTTGGGACGCTCATGCCTGTGCCGAGAGTGGGAAGCCCAGCAGCCCGTCAGAGGGGGGCTGGCCGTCGAGGCGACGACATCGGAGGTCAGCCCATTTTGATCAGAGGTCAGCCCATCTTGGCCGTCGGCCAGCAGCACAATCCCCGCAGCCACTGCGTACTCGACCGGCTCGGCGTACTGGCCCTTCGCCTCCAAATCCTGCGGCAACGACCGCCAATACTCCAGCAGACGTGGAACCTGGCTCGGCTCCCGTCCTGCTCGAAGAACCGACGCACCGCCGTCCGTTACGACGTAGGCAAAACCGTCAGATGGCCCGAGAGTCTCACCGACGACCAACTCAATCCCTGAACACGGCGTCAGAAGGGGACACACGCAGCCCGGCATCTCGCAATCGAAGCAGTGCCCTCCCCATGCACTCGGCAACCGAAGCCCCGTCGGCCCGCATACCGTCGCGCAACGGCCCGCCGGAAGTGGCGAAAGTCCACGCCGGCAGCCCGTCACGCATGCGCTCCGCCTCGACCCGGATCATGGCACCGGCACCCTGCTCGCCGAGCCATTCCAGGATGAGCAGCGTCGCCTCCTCGATGCCACTGTCCAGGTCAACCTCGGGCCACCGGGCACGCTGTCGTCGCCCACCGGCCGGGCCTGGGCTTCTACAACCAGAACGACGAACAAGCGATATGGACCTCCACCCAGTGGGCCGAGCACCTCGACGGCCCGCTGGATGGAGCACCCCTTCACCGCCAGTCCTCAGGGCGCTCGATGCGCCATCCTCCACATGGACATCCTGCTCCATCCCGACGAGCGTGCCCGGACCGGACCGGACCGGAGTGGGCTGAGGTCGGACACCGCCTTGCTCGCGCCGCGGGCATCGAAATCCCTGGCGACGAGCACGGCTGCCGCTGGGGCGCCATCCAGGCCCAGCCTCTTGCTGGAGCCCTGGCCCCGCCATGGGTTCCGGTCCTGCCACGGGCCCTGTGGAGTGGGCCTGCCTGGTAGTTCGCTACAGGCGCGGGGTGCGCGCCTCGATCCGGTGGTCGAAGGCGGCACCGCCGACGCCGACCGTGGTCACCCCGCCGTCGACGGTGAGGACGGCCCCGTTGACGTAGGACGCGGCGGGCGACAGCAGCCAGTCGATCGCCTCGGCGACCTCCGCCGGATCACCCGGCCGCCTGGCGGGAGTCAGCCGGTTCGCCTCCTCGTACGCCTCCTCGACGCCGCCCGCCAGCCCCGCCTCCGCCGCGAACCGCGCCATCCGCTGGTCGGCCATCTCTGTACGCACCCAGCCCGGGCACACCGCGTTGGCCCGCAGCCCCTGCGGCCCGTAGTCGACGGCGAGGGAACGGCAGAGGTGGAGCAAACCTGCCTTGGACGTCGCATAGGCGGCGTTGCCGGCGCTGTTGCGGAGCGCGGCGACCGAGGCGACGGCGACCACCGCGCCGCGGGTCGCCAGCAGGTGCGGCAGCGCGGTACGCAGCAGCAGGAATGGGCCGGTGAGGTTGGTCCGTATCAGCTCTTCCCAGTCCTCGATCGCGGTGTCGCCGACCGCGCCGCCTCGTCCGATTCCGGCGTTGAGCACCAGACCGTCGAGTCTCCCGTAGGCCGTCACCGTCGTCTCGACGAGCTCGCGCACGGCCTCGGGGTCGGCGGCGTCGGAAGGGTGGGCCAGCGCTCCGGTCTCCTCGGCCACCCGGCGCAGTGGCTCGGGCCGCCGCCCGGAGATCACGACCTGGTGCCCGGCCGCACGGAGCAGCCGGGCGGTTGCGGCCCCGATTCCCGTTCCCCCGCCCGTCACCAGGACAACACGCTGTTCCGACATGGTCGTTCGCCTCCGAAGGTGGTCAGCTTCCGGTTCCCCGCACCCCGAGCATACGAAGGGCCGGCACCGCCGGGCCTACCGGGTGCAGCTGCCGTCGGCACCGCGGCTGGGTGCGGGGTGAGGAACGACCGCGGCGAAGGGCAGCGGCGAACAAAGCATCGGTTGGTCGGTGGAACGGTCACCGTAGGAGCAACGTCTCTTTGCCCCTTGCCGACCGCTTCCTGACCAACCGCCGCGAGTGGGACTCGAAGGAGATCCTCGCCCGCGGTGGCGACCCCGAAGTCCACAGCGGCGTGCAGCGTGTGGATTTCGTCCCGGTGGTTCGTGTCCACGGGATCTACCGCCAGGCCCCCACCGACCTCGATGCGAACGGGGAGACATGCCTGGCTGCCGAGGCCGTGGCCCATCTGCGGATCGCCGACTACAGGGGACGGCGACACCGTCTACGACTGGTTCGGGTATGCAGGTGGTCGCCATGCGCTATCAGGCCGGCGGCCGGCGCACGAGGTGCGGTACGTCGGCGCTCTGAGCCCAACGGCACAGGGAGGACAACGTGACCAAACGACAGCGCCACCCGCGGACCCAGACGTCGGCGTCGTCCGCCTGCATGGCGAGGCGTGCTACTGGTGCGGAGCGGCGAACGGGACCCTCACACCAGCAGGATCGGTCACCACCCCGGTCGAAGGCGGCCGGCGCTTCTGGTTCATTGCCGCCTGCCCACTGCACAGTTCCCGGAGGCCGCGGTGAACTCTCGCACCGACCGGGGCGTCACGACTATTGGGCCGCGTGTCCGGTGCTGCTCTTGCTGCCGGCTGCCGGAGACTGGATCACGATGCCCGTTCGTAGGGGAGGGGGACGGGGAGTGCAAGACGACTTACTGGTGGTGGGCTTCGATCTTGAGACTGGGCGCGAGGTGCACGTTGCTGACGCGCCGCCGGCGCGCTGGAGGCAACGCGGCTATAGCGGAACAGGCCAACTGGTGTGCTTTTACTGCTTCCACGGCTTCGAGGCTCCGGTGGGCACACGGGTGCCGCTGGTGCTCCGTGGTCGTCTGGGTGGGAAAGTCCGCCTGCACTTTGCGCACCCGCCGGGGAAGGCCCCGGTCGGCGGCCACCACCCTGAGACGGTGTGGCACATCACGACCAAGCACACCCTGGCCCGGTGGGCGAGGACGCGACCCGGCGTCGCCGCGGTGCGCCTGGAGCAGTGGACCCCGGACCAGGACCGGCGGGCCGACGTCGCGGTGCGGATGGGGGACGGCACAAAGCTGGCGCTGGAGGCACAGCGGATGCTGATGACCGACGACGGATGGCGGGCCCGCCACCGGGACTACGCCCGGGCAGGGATCGTCGACGTGTGGTTCTGGCGTCCTCGGGTGCACTTCCCACACGTCGTGCTCGACGCGGGCCTGCCAGTGTGGTTCTACACCCCGTCGAAGGGGCTGGCGTGGACGGCCTTCGGCCGACCCCACACACGGCCGTACCGGTGGTGGGAGGCGGAGAACCTGTCCGTCTTCGGGCTTCACCATCCACCGTGCGCACTCGACGAGCTGGAGCGGGTTTCGGTGCCGCTCGGCGAGCTGGGTCTGGACTCGGGCGGGGCGGTGTTGCCCGAGCCCCTGCAGAACCAGTTGCACGACTCCCAGCGCGAGGCCCGGGAGGAGGCGGCCAATTGGCTGGAGAGCAAGGCCCGATATGCCCGTCAGGTACGCGAAGCCAAACAGCGTGCCGCCCGTGAGCCGAAGCTGTCACCCCCGCCGCCGGCGCCGGCGGGTGGGCTGCGGTGCACGGTGTGCAAGCGCCCCTTGGCCGCGGAGCTGGCGCGAGCCGGGCCACACATTCTGTGCTGAGCGGGCAGTGGTTGGGCCTGGTGGGGGCCAAGGGGCGCTTGCCGGTGACGCGTAACGGTGCTCACGCGGTGCCGCTGGGGTGAGTCTTCCTTACGCTCCTTGCGGCCTGCCAGAGACCGCTGGCGGGGAACGACCCGGCCCTGGGAGGTTGCTCGTAACGGTAACCGGGACCGCTACCGAGCCGCCTCCGCCGAAGCGGCGGCCTACGAACGCGGGCGACGCCCCAAGCCGGCAGGCTCGCTCAACGGTCCGTCCTGCGCGCGCTGGTGGAGGCCAACCGGCCCTCCGTTGGTCGCCGGAGCAGATTGCAGGCTGGCTGCGACGCCACCTTCCCGGCGGCACCTCCATGCAGGTCTCACAGGAGGCGATCCATCTCTCGCTCTATGACCCACGCCGGCGCCGGACGACCGACCGCAGCCTCACCCAGAAGCTGCGGACAGCCCGCCCCATACGCCGACCGAAGATCGCCCGAAAGCCCACCGGACGAGGCGTCATCCGCGGCATAGTGTCCATCAGCGCCCGTCCCGCAGAGGTCGAGGACCGCAGGATTCCGGGCCATGGGTAGGGCGACCTCGTGATGGGCACACGACCCTCTGCGGTCGCCACGCTCGTCGAGCGCAGCACCACCCGCTGCACCGCCATCGTCGCGTTGCCGGACGGCATCAAGGCCGAGCAGTTCGCACCGCGCCTCATCCGAAGCCTCCTCGGCATCCCGCCCAGGCGCGGCGGACGTTCACCTGGGACCGGGGTCGCGTGATAGCCGAACACCAGGCCATCACGGCCGAGACCGGCATGCCGGTCTACCTCTGCACACCACGCAGCCCTTGGGAGCGAGGCACCAACGAGAACACCAACCACTTGCGACGGCAGTACCTGCCCAAGGGCGCGGCTCTCCGCACGTTCAGCCAGGCCGACCTCGACGCCATCGCCCGCGAACTCAACCACCGTCCCCGCAAAGTCCATGGCTACCGCACGCCGGCAGAGGTCTACGCTGACCTCCTGAACAGTGGTGATGAGCTGACCGCTTGAGCTCGCCAACGTGTGCCGTCGGGCCGGGCGGCCGGAGAATCCTGGCGGAAGGCCGTCACGGCTCGCCGCCCAACAGGCCGACGGCACACCCCAGTAAGGAACCACGCGATGAGCACCCCGCACGACTTCCCCCTGAAGCCCACCCCGATCCACGTGTCCGACGAGGTCCTCGATGACCTGCGCGCCCGCCTCACATCGACCCGTCCGCCGCTGGACGAGGGGAATGGGGACTGGTCCTACGGCGTTCCCGACAGCTATCTCCGTGAGCTGGTCGCCTACTGGCGGGACGGCTACGACTGGCGCACGGCCGAGGCCGCCATCAACGTCTACGAGCACTACCAGGTGAGCGTCGCCGGTGTCCCGGTGCACTTCATGCGCAAGCCCGGCCGCGGCCCCCGTCCGATCCCGTTGATCCTCACCCACGGCTGGCCGTGGACGTTCTGGCACTGGTCGAAGGTGATCGACCCGCTCGCCGACCCGGCCGCGTTCGGCGGTGACCCCGCCGACGCCTTCGACGTCATCGTGCCGTCCCTGCCCGGCTTCGGCTTCCCCGGCCCGCTCACCGGCTTTCCGGACATCAACTTCTGGAAGGTCTCCGACCTCTGGCACACCCTGATGACCGAGACCCTGGGATACGAGAAGTACGCCGCCGGGGGCTGCGACATCGGCGGGATCGTCTCCAGCCAGCTCGGCCACAAGTACGCCGACGAGCTGTACGGCATCCACATCGGCTCCGGGCTGCCGCTCGACTTCTTCACCGGCCACCGCGCCTGGGACTTCGCCCGGAATCGGCCCCTCACCGACGACCAGCCCGCCGATATCCGCGCCCGGATCATCGAGCTGGACCACCGCTCGGCGTGCCACCTCGCCGTGCACATGCTCGACGGCGCCACCCTGGCCCACGGGCTGAGCGACTCACCCGCCGGACTGCTCGCCTGGCTGCTGGAGCGCTGGAACGCCTGGAGCGACAACGGCGGCGACGTCGAATCCGTCTTCACCAAGGACGACCTGCTCACCCACGCCACGATCTACTGGGTGAACAACTCCATCGCCACGTCGATGCGCTACTACGCCAACGCCAATCGCTACCCCTGGGCCCCCGCCCACGACCGCACCCCGGTCGTACAGGCCCCGGTCGGCCTCACCTTCGTCACATACGAGAACCCGCCCGGCATCCACACCGCCACCGAGCGCGTCCAGGCGTTCAGGACCGGCCCGCAAGGCGACTGGTTCAACCACGTCAACGTCAACGCCCACGACCACGGCGGCCACTTCATCCCCTGGGAGAACCCCGACGCCTGGGTGAACGACCTGCGCCGCACTTTTCACGGCCGCAGGCCCTGAACGACCTCTGCGGGCTCCTGTGGCGACGGGCCAGGCGAACGTTGCCTGGAGGGCGTGTGCGTCGCCTGACCGGCCCCTACCGCCCGCCACGCCGTCTGCCTGCGCACCTCCGCTCGCCGCCACCCTTCCGGAAGCCCCCTCCGCCGGGCGGATTCCAGGGGTCGCTGCAACACGTGGTTTGTTGATCAAGCCGTGAGCAGCTTAGAGCTCCTCACGCAACGCGGGTTGCAGGCGGCGCCGGCAGATGAGTGAGCAGGCGAGCTTGAGGAATGCTTCGTGGATGTCGTCACGATGCTCCCGTCGGATGCGCAGGCGTCTGAACCAGTGCAGGAGCGCGATCGTCTGCTCCACCACCCACCGCTTGGTTCCCAGGCCGGAGCCATGGGCGGCGCCCCGCCGGGCGATGACGGGCTTGACGCCCTTCGCCCAGAACTGGCGGCGGTAGCAGCATGCCTGAGACGAAGCCCAGCTCGCTGGGCAGCCATTCCCACTGGATGCCGGTGTAGAGGACGAACAGGATCCCGCACAGCACCTTCCGGTCCTCCAGAATCCTCTTCCGGCCAGGTTGCCGGCGCCCAGGCGGCTGGCTCGGCAGCAACGGTGCTCGTCGATTACGTCGCGCGCCGTGGGGGCAGCGGTAGCTGGGGGAGCGCCGTGCCAGATGCCGCGGACCCGGCCATGACCCAACGGACAGCCCCTACGCCGGGTTACCGGTTCGCGGCGACCGCAGTGCGGCGAGGCCGGCAGACGCGAGCAGCAGTGAGGCGCCGCCGATGACGAAGGACAGCGTGGGCACCGCGTGGTACAGCGGCAGCAGAGCGATCGGGGCCATCGCCGCGCCGCCGAAGCGGAAGGCGGAGACCGCTGAGAGCGCGCCGCCCCGGTTGTCGGGCACCTCCCGGACGGTGAGATTCTGCAGGCACACGTTGAGCATCGAGTAGGCGATGCCTGCACCCGTCCAGCACAGCACCAGCGCCGGCAGGCTGTGCGTCGATCCGGTCAGCGCGACCAGCACCGCCCCCAGTGCGGCGGCGATCCCACCGCAGCGGCGCGCGCCGAAGCGGTCACCGAGCGAACCCCAGCTCGCGCCCAGCAGCAACCCCGTCAAACCGAAGCCCAGCAGCGCGACCCCGGTGAGGTCGGGGCGGATGCCGAGGTGCTCCTCGGCGTGCAGGGAGACAAGGAACGGCAGCCCGGCCGCGCCGAAGTAGCTGACGAACGCGGCGACCGACAGCAGTCCCATCCGCATGTTCACCAGGGGCCGCAGGAGTGGAGCTTGTGCGCCCGGCCGAGCACCGCCGGGTGGGGGTGCCAGCGCGAGCAGCCCGGCCGCGGCGGCGACACCGACGAATGCCCAGCGCCAGTTCGCCGCCGCGGCCACCCCACCGAGCAGCGGTGAGAGCGACTGGCCGGCGGCCTGGCAACTGGCCAACAGCCCGACGGCCCGGCTCAGCCGGTGCGGTGGAACCATGTCGGCCAGCCCGGCCAGCAGCAGCGGCGAGATGAACGCGTTGGCGGTGCCCATCACCGCCCGTACCACCAGCAGCAGCGCGATGTTCGGTGCGACGGCGCCGAGCAGCGAGGCGATCAGGTAGACCAGGTAGGCAATCAGCACGGTGCGCCGGCGGCCCCACCGCTCGCCCACCGTCCCGGACACCAGCTGCACCAGGGCGAACGGCACGAAGTAGGCGGTCACCGACAGCGTGGTGGCGCTCGTCGACGCGTCGAGTGAGTCGGCGATCTGCGGCAGCATCGGTGCCACCACGCCGCCGCCCAGCGGCCCGAGCGCAGCGCCGGCGTACACCGCGAAAACGCGTAACTTCCCGACCGGCCCGCTGTTCCCAAGCCGGGCCTGGGCACGCGCTGCGGACCGGGTCGGACCCGGCGGGTCAACCGGCTTGCCCATCAAGGTGTTTCCCCCGGCACCGCGCGGCGCGTGGTCGTCAGTCATCACGGTTTCTCTCCCCGTAGAGCGGCCTGGGCCGTGAGCGACGCTAAGTTCTCCGTGCGGTGTCTGTGTAATGCCTGTTATGGAACACCGATATCCGGCAGGCATAGTGCGACGTGAGCGGACCGCGTCAGCGGTGTACTGCGGCGATCGCCACATCGATGAAACGGCGAAGCAGGAGCTCCTGCATGTGCGGCAGGTAGACGAGTTCGACCGGGACCGGAGGCGCGTTGACCAGCGGCACGAAGGTCACCCCAGGGTGGTTGATCCGGCGCACCCCCACTGTCGGGGCCACCCCGATGCCGCGATTGGCGGCCACCGACTCGACCCACTCGTCGTAGTTGGCCGTCTCGATCACGTCTCGCGGACCCTTGCCGGGAGCCCAGGACCAGTGGCCGGTCGCGCCGCTGACCACGTTCTCCACCAGCGGCCACCGGGGAACGTCTCCCCAGTCCACCTCGTCGAGCTGGCTCACCTCGGACTTGGCGGCGCAGGCGACCGCCACCCGCGGTTCGTCGAACAGGTGCACCGTCTTGACCGGCGCGGACGAACGCACGCCACCGCGCACCAGCGCGACATCGATCACATGACGTTGCAGTGCCTGGATCGGATCGTCGGTGCGCACGAGGTTCACCGTGCTCCCCGAGGTTCGCTCAAACTCGCTGATGGTGCGCTGTGCCTACGGGTCCGGCATCAGCCAGCTGAATCCCAGCCGGATGCTGACCTGTTCACTCAACGCGTTCATCGCCCGGTCCAGCTCGTTGAGCACCCGTTCCACCTGTGTGAGGAAGGAGTTCCCCACGTTGGTGAGTTCCACGTGCCGGGAGCTTCGGTTGAACAACCGCACCCGCAACGCGGTCTCCAACTGCTGAACGGTGCGGGTCAACGCCGGCTGGGTGATGGTCAGTTTCTCGGCAGCACGGGTGAATGACTGCTGTCGCGCCACCTCGACGAACGCACGCAGGTGACGCAGCTCGACATCCATGACTGTGGAGCATAGCCCGAGCGCACAAGGTATTTCTCATGTTCGAACGGACTGGCTACGTTCAGAGTGCAGGCGACTGGGGCAGGCCAATGGACGCAGCAACGCCCACCCGGTCGACGCCGAACAGCACACCCGGTTTCGGACGAGGTGTGAGGTGCATGTGCGTCGGCGGTGAGTCTGGGGGTGGGCCGGTGCCTCTGCCCCCGATTCTGCCGCTGTTCCATGTCCCGTCCGGGCTTCCCGCGCGGGCGGCTGTCGACAAGCACCACCGGCACGATGCAGCAGCAATTGTGGGAGCGGGGACGGGGCCCGGCCGCCTTCCTGACCGCGCCGAAAGGTGTCCGGCTCGGGTCGAAGTTCCCGAGGGACGAAGAGAGCGAGGAGTAAGCAGCATGGCCAAGGGATATCTGGTCGGCACCTACCGATCGGTGCAAGACCCGGAAAAGCTCGCCGCGTACGGGAAGTTGGCGAAGCCCGCGCTGGAGGCGGCCGGCGGCCGGATCCTGGCCCGTGGTGGCCCGGTGACCGCGTTCGAGTCGGGGGTGCCCGAGCGCACGGTCCTGGTCGAGTTCCCCAGCTACGATGCCGCGGTCGCGGCCTATTTAAGCGAGGACTACCAGCGGGCCGTCGCGGTGCTGGACGGCGGTGCCGAGCGGGATGTACGGGTCGTGGAGGGGCTTGACTGAGCGCCCCGACACGTGCCGTGGTCCCCGCCGGCAACGGCGGGGACCACGGCACGAGATCCATCCCCTGAAAAGCCGAACGGTCAAGGCGACGCCTCCAGTCCCCATTCCGCCCGTCCTGGTCGGCATGTTGCGCGAGCACATCGACCGCTTCGGTATAGCGCCGCATGGCCGACTGCACCGCAACGCAGCAGGGAACTACGTCGACGCCGCGGTATCTTGCAGGACCTGGGCACGAGCGCGTGGGGCCCCTCCCCCCCTCAACGACTGCCTGAGCGGCATCTTCGGCTACACCGCCCCTGCATCCCTGCCCTGGCGGAACGCCGCGGCCCTCTCCATCGACGTCGCCGCGGCCTAGGACTCCCCAACTCGACGACCACAACCCGCTGAGGGCCATCTGCGCCGGTCGCGGGGCCGACGTCATCATCGCCGCTCGGGTGC
Organism: Streptomyces albospinus; assembly: GCF_014648695.1. Classification (GTDB taxonomy): domain Bacteria; phylum Actinomycetota; class Actinomycetes; order Streptomycetales; family Streptomycetaceae; genus Streptomyces; species Streptomyces albospinus. The sequence goes on along the minus strand of NZ_BMRP01000029.1, from coordinate 8,288 downwards.
AGGTCCGCGGCGGCAACGCCAACGAAGGTGAACCGCATGGCCGCCTGGCATCTCGGTCGGCTGGTCGCCTTCGATCTGGAGGCGACCAGCCCCGACCCGCTGACTGCCCGCTGGGAGGGGCTCAGCCGCCCAGCAGCCAGGAGCCGTTCAGGATTTTTTGAAGGCCGTCGGTGATCGGTTTAGTTCCGACCTGAGGAGCTACAGCAGTGGGCTGGTCGTCGTCGTCGGCGTTGGCGGTGCCGGCTCCAAGGATGATCAGTACTGAGGCGGCTACTGCTGTAGCGAGAACGGTCAGGTGCTTCACGGGGGACCTCCGCTGGTCAAGGCGACTTTTCGGCAGGATCATTCGCCGTTCGTTCGCCCGCCACCCGAACCTCCTCCAACTGGCGGCCAGGTCACCCCGATGCTGCGCCGGTGCTCTTGGGCAGCTCCGGCTCAAGGTGCCTCCTCGACCTGTGGGCCTTCGTCATGCTCAATCTGCGGCTGGCATCCGGCGGCCCAGGTTTCCCGCGAGGTGCCGTGCCGCGAAGGCGCCTTCCCCGTTGCCCTTGGTCAGCAGCTGCAACAGTTCAACCGTGGCGTGTGTCTCGCGCAGGGGCAACAGGGAGAGGCGTGGTTCGTCCACGCTTGTCACGTTGTCGATCAGGCTGAGGATGCGGTCCTCTACTTCGCTCATGATCTAAGGAATGTGGCGCTGACCTGCACGGTTACGACGTCGATGCTGGCACATGCCTTTGGCGCATGCCTCTATGCATTCGGCTTTGTGGCCCACAATCGCGCTAGCGTGCCGTCACGAATGGTGACCCCACACCGGGAGGGCAACATGGGCGCCGCGCCGTGGACCATCGAGACGATCTGTGAAGCGCTCGGCGACCCCGACCTGACCAACAAGTTCCTCGGCCAGTTCAACACCGCCGAGGAGCACCAGCTGCTCCCGACCTTCAAGAAATGGGCAGGCATCGCCACCCGCATCCAGGCCGCCGAACAACGGGGCCGGGAATTCGCCGCCGCCGACGCACGAGGCGAGGAACTCCCCGGCGAGTGGGTCGACCGCACCGAATGGGTCCAGCGCGAAGCCGCAAGGATCCGCGCCGGCCGCGGCGCCGCCCGACCTTCAGATCCCGGTCACACGCCATCGCTGATCCGATACTTTGCTGAACGCCTACGTCACCTGGCCCGTGTTCAGGAAGACCCCCGTAGGAGGTCAGCGCGTTGTTCCGGCTCATCTACGACCCTGGCTGCGAACCCCTCCACGACCAGCTCCCGTCGGCCGTCAGCCACGCCCTCACCGCCGCCTGCCACGACCCCATCGGGCACACCTCACCCCGCGCCCACGCCGAAGAGTGGAACCAGCAGATCCGAGGTGACGGCGCCCTCGCCATGATCTTCGTCAGCTACAGACAGAAAACCGTGGCCGTCGTCGACACCGTCCCGCTCGGCTGAACCTGCTCCACGCAGCGGAGGGAGCGCACGCGAGGGCACAGTCGGCGAGCCCTCGCCCCCGTGTCCACTCTGGACGGGGCCCGGCGCCTTTGACCCCGGGCCGGGTGGGGTGGCACCGCTTTACAGGTTCGGTTCGGCTGCTGTGCCTGCCCTGGGCGCCGGTGCCCGGCTGGCGTCGGCGGTTCCGGGCAGGTCGTGGTCAGTGTCCGGTGAGGCTGGCGATGGTTTCGCCGGTTGCGGTGCATCGCGGCCCCACTGACCGTGCCCACGCAGGCCAGAAGCGAGAGGGAACCAAGTCTGTGAGGTCCTGACTGGTCGCGGCCGGGGCTCCCACTGCGTCCTTCTCGCCAACTCATCAGGCACAGAGTGACACTGAGGAACATCGTCGGCCGTGGACGCGGCACCGCCGAGATGAAGTCAGGGTCCTTTGCTCATGAAGATGCGGCTGGTGCCAGCGGGTATGCAGGGCACTTCTCCCAGGCGGCGCCAGCCGTGCCGCTGGTAGAACCCTGGGGCTTGGAAGCTGATGGTGTACAGGACTGCGGCCTTGCATGCGCGCGCCCTCCCCTCGTCCTCGGCCCGGCGCAGGATCTGGTTTCCCAACCCAGTGCCGCGCAGCTCGGGTGGCAGGTAGAAGAGGTCGATGAAGAGGAGCCCCCAGGGATGTCCGGCCGGTCAGGCCCCCGAGGATCCGTCGGCTACCGGGCTCGCGAACCAGAACGGCGAGGGGCGTCGGTCGCCGATGCCCGTGATGTCGCTGTTGAAGCGGCCCAGCGCTTCCGAGATCGCTGCCGTCTCGGTGCGGTGGGGGGTATCGGTGAGGACGACCTCCACCGACCCCGCTGATCGGCTCGGCGGGCTCGCCGGCTCCGGTACCGCACGGGCCAAGGCCACGGCAGCATTCGCGAACAAGGCCAGCGGGCTCGCGGAGTGGGCGTCGGGGACCGTACACAGCCGCAGGTACTTCTTGACGAGTCGCACTTCGGACGTTCTCCTTCAGACGGTCTGTGCTGGGGGCCGAGATGCTCCCTGCCGACCGGGTGGGTATTGGTGATCGGCGGGGAGCCTAGGTGGCCGTGGGTTCGGCGCAGGCCGAACCGTCACTCGCGATACTTGGGGTATGACGGCTGACCGTGCGGGCAAGGACGTCGGAGTCGACTTTGCCGCGGTGGCACGGCCACTCGCGGACGACACCCGAGCCGATATGTGCCTGGCCTTGCTGGACGGCCGTGCCTGGACGGCCCGGGAGCCGGCTCGGCACGCCGGTGTGGCACCCTCGACCGCCACCGAGCACCTCAACACACTGGTGGGCGGCGGGCTCCTGGCCGAGGAGCGGCACGTCCGCCACCGGCACCTGCGACTGGCTGACCCCAAGGTGATGGCCCTGATCGAGAGCCTGGCCGACGTCGCCCCCGCGCCGCGCTGCCCGGCCCACTTCACTGGGCGCGACCGGCCGCGCCAAGGCACCGGCCCGCGCACGGCAGTGCTACGACCACCTCGCGGGAACCCTCGGCCTGCCCATCACGGACGCGATGGTCGACAACGGCCTGATCACCTGGGACCCGGAGCCACAGCTCACTCTCGCAGGGACGGCCTGGATGGCCGAGAACGGCATCACGCTCCCCACCGCTTCGCGCCGCCCGCTGGTGCGCTCATGCCTGGACTGGACCGAACGCCGTCCCCATTTGGGCGGTGCCGTGGGAGCCGCGATCTGCTCGCGCGCTTTGGACGCAGGCTGGGTCACCAGGATCGGCACGGGCCGAGCCCTGGCCCTGACAGAACCAGGCCGCCAGGAGTTCCACGAACGCTTCCGGGTCCCAGTAGACCGACTGCCCACGGGTGGGACCAGGTGAGCGGACCTTTCGCCCCAGGGTGACAGTCGACACGTGGCGCATCAGGCCAAATCGGCTCACGCAGCATGGTCCGTCCGGCCCTCGCGGCATCGGCCAGACGGGAGGAGAACGAAGCTGACGCTGAACGTCAGCGGCCACGTCCACCGGACCGGGCCACCGCGACTCAAGATCGTAATTCCACCCTCGGCACGAGGGAGGCCCCTATGCGCCCAAGCAAGGTCACAATGCGGCGAGTGGCCTTTGCCGTATGCGCAGCACCCGTACGCGCCGGCCTGTCCGATGGGTCGATGACGTGGATGGCTCGTGCGTGCTCCGGTCTCGCACCCTCTTGCGCCCCGTCATCCGTATGGCCGGATCTCGCCTGCCGGCAGGACACTCCCAGCACGCGGCGTCTCCGGGGCTCTGGCCTGAAAATGCCGCCCCGAAACCCTGGGCACCGTTGTCCCGGAGGGAGAGAAGTGTCCCGAACCCGATATCGCCTCAGATCGCACGAGCACGGCCGCAGGAGCCAGCTGGGCATCCGCCCCTGCCGAGGAGGATCCGCCGTGGCCGAACTCCGCCCGACCCACTCACGCTCAACGCTTCGAAAGGTGGCCATGGCTGTGACGGCCGCCTCCATGGCGCTGTCCCTGAGCCTGGGCGTCGCCGGCACGGCCGGCGCCGGGATGATGACGCAGATGCGTCTCAGTGGTGCACGCGTGTCAGGCGGCGCATACATCGCCTCCAAGGTGATTGCGTCGTATCGGAACACCCGTGCCGGGGCGCAGGAGATTTTCCAGGTAGTTGCTGCCGCCGGTGGCGTGGATGTAGCGGAGGGGCAGGCGACCGGGACCGGGACCGGCGGCGATGAAGACGTCGTCATCGACTTGACGCAAGTAGGCGAGCTCGTTGACGGCGAGCAGGTCGAGGTTTCCATCACGAACACGGAAACCGCTGGTGGCTCGCCCGCCGTAGATACCGAGGCCGTGACCTTGGCCTGCCATGTCGACCCCGATCCCGCGACGTTGACCTGCGCGTAACTGTGCTGGCTACCTCGGCTGTCGCAGCCACACTCGACCCGGCAGACGGGCCCTGGTCCGCATCCGCACCCCCCGCGTCAAAGCGCACCCCTGGTCGATTACGGGAGTGGACTCCCGCGGAGTGAGCAACGATTTCCCCGACGCCCTGGTGCAGCTACAACGCGACCTCACCAGGCCGCTGCCGACCTCAAGGCTTTCCTCGACGAGCACCCCCACTCCCCGGAAGCCATGGACGGCCGGCACCACAAGCCTGGCGAAGGCCACTGGCTCGAACGCCACCACGACCCCTCCGCCGGCTGGACCGACAGCGAAAGGCAGGCCGAGACCGAGCTCCGCGCGAAGCTCCGCGACGCGAGAGAGCAGGTCCACGGGCACACCCCTGGGGCACCCTCGCCGGACCCGACCTCGTCCAGGCCCGCATGCGACTCAAGCACGCCGACGATCCCACCGAGGAATAGTCCACCCCGCAGAAGGCTCCCCATCCCTGGCGGGGGCTTACGTCGTTGCCGCTCACACCATCCGGCAACTCGGGGCATCCGAGACCAGAACGCAGAACTCGGGGCAGGGGATATGACGCACGCCATGCGCCGTGTGGGCCCACGGAACGGACCAACACACGGGCCGAGGGCAATCTCGAACCAGCCCCGGCAGCGACCAGGAGGACCCCTCGGAGCCCGTGCTCATCGACGACGTGCAACGGATGGTCAAGACGTGGGCCAGGCAGGGCCGCGCGCAGGGTAGTGAGCGCGGACGGGTCGATGCCAGCCGCACAAGTGGAAGTTGACCCGCTTGCAGCGGCCGACCACGCAGACGAGGCGCTGGAGGCACATCCCCATGAACTTCGGTGCGTTCATGTCGATTTCATCGGTCTTTGCAAGGCTCACCGTGCTTCACAGGAAGTTCACAGACTCCCTACGGAAGGTCGACATGCATAGACGTCTCAAGGGCGTAAGACGCCTCTTAGCCGCCCCGTTCCTCGCCCTGCTGATGCTCGCTACCGGAGTCGTCGCCACCGCCACCACGGCGCAGGCGGCCGAGTCCAACGCCTGGACGTTCACCAATCCGGACGGACGTATCGACTCGCCCAACGGCAACGACGGTGCCCAGATCTCGGTCAACAAGGCGCCTGGCAACCACCAGAACTGGCGGCTGATCTCCGCCGGTACCGGTACCTTCCGCATCGCCAACACCGACACCGGCAAGTGTCTCTACTCCACTCAGCCGCTGACTCAGCGCTCGTGCGGCGCCGGCGACAAGGACGACGGCCAGCTCTGGCACTTCCACCCCATCGACAGCAAACCGGGCACCTTCATGCTGGTGCGCGCCGATGACGGTTACTGCCTCGACAACCGAGGTGGCCTGCACCTGTGGGGCATTCTGGCCCAGCCCAACCCGTGCAATGGCTCCTCCACGCAGGAATGGACGGTGCCCCAGACGAAGGTGTCCGAGGCGATGAAGCTCGCCCTCGACTACTACGCCGACCTGTGTTCCAAGAAGACCGCCACCTGTTCGTGGACACAGAAGTCCGAAGGGCAGCCCGAAGTCCTGCCCCGTCAGCCCGCCTCGTCGGTCTGGTACAACGACACCGGCGCCACGATGAAGCAGGTCTTCACCACGATCTACCACTCCGGCTGGGCGCAGTCGTACTCCGTGGGCCTGTCGTCCTCCGTCGGTGTCTCCGCCCCGGTCCAGGCGATGATCACCAGCCAGCTCACCGCGACGCAGACCTACACCTCGGACGAGACCACCGTCAACGGCATCTCGATCGACGTCCCGTCCAAGAATTACGGATGGGTCGACTTCGCCGCAGTCGGCAAGAAGGTCACCGGCACGTGGACCTTCGACACCAGCAACCAGCCGTGGACCGCTGACGCGACCGTGACCGTCCCCGTCATCAACTCGACGGCCGGCTCCACGATGTACGTCGCCCACACCGGCGCGGACGCGCCCGGCAGCGGTGCCAGCAGCGCCGACGTCAAGCCTGCCACTCTCGCGAAGACCGCGACGGGCACCATGGAAGTGCCCGCAGGCGCCAAGCTGACTGCCTACAAGGGCGGTGTCCAAGTCAGTGACGCCAACGGCAGCACGATCGCAACGGTGCAGCCCGGCACCGTCACGGACACCCACGGCACGACCCACAAGGTCGATCTCGCCGTGGACGGCAACACCGTCACCCAGACCATCGAAGGCGTCACCGGCGACACCGTCACCGGCACGATCACGCCCCCGACCTATTCCCTGGGCAGCGGCACCCCCGCCGCCGCGAAGATGACTGCCAAGGTGCTGACGGCGGCCAGGTCTTTCATGGCCGCTCCCGCTTCCAAGAGCAGCGACGAGCACGACAAGTGCATGGCCAAGAAGATCGGCACCAGCATCGTCGTCGGAGGCGCCTGGGGCACCCTGACCGGCGGCCCCGAAGGACTGGCCATCGGCATGCTCACCGGCGCATTCAAGGGCATTGCCAAGGGCGTCATAGAATGCTGACCCACACAGCCTGAACAACTGCGTCCCCCTGCCTGTGATCGGGCAGGGGGACGCGGTGTTTTCTGATTGGTCAGTGGCGCAGCCATGGGCAAGGTCTGGTGAGGGGGCGCCCGCCTTAGAAGTCATCTCATTTGGTGAGTCTGCGATAGCAGATGAGGGTGCAGGCGATGCTGGTGAAGGCGAGGAAGTGGTCGGCTTTGCGCTCGTAGCGACGGTGGAGTCGTCGGCAGCCGGCGAGCCATGCCATGGTGCGTTCGATGGTCCAGCGGTGGCGGCCGAGTCGCTTGGAGGACTCGATGCCCTTGCGTGCGATGCGGTGGGTGATTCCGCGTAAGCGGAGCCATCGCCGCAGGTGGTCGTAGTCGTAGCCCTTGTCGGCGTGCAGCTTTGCGGGACGTCGCCTGCGGGGGCCACGGCGGGAACGTATCGGCGGGATACCGCGGACGAGCGGTTCGAGGGCCTGACTGTCGTGCAGGTTCGCGCCGGAGATGCCGATCGAGATGGGCAGACCGGTCCGCTCGGTAATCAAGTGGATCTTCGAGCCTTTCTTGCCTCGATCGACAGGATTCGGACCGGTCAGGTCCCCCCTTTCAGGGCCCGCATGTTCACCGAGTCGATCGCGCAGCGACTCCAGTCCAGGTCGCCGCGCGAACCCAGTTCATCCAGCACCAGGCGGTGCAGCTTCGCCCACACCCTGGCCTTGCTCCACTCGGTGAAGCGCCGGTGGGCCGTCGGCCCGGACGGCCCGAAAGAGGGAGGCAACTGCCGCCAGGTACAGCCTGACGTGGCGACAAAGATGATCGCCGCCAGCACTTCACGATCCCCATACCTCCGCCGGCCGCCACCCTGCCGCCGAACCGGAGCCGGCGGCACCACCCGCTCGAACAACGACCACAGCTCATCCGGCACCAAACGTTCCACGATTCCCACGACCACAGACTACCGAACACACCAAATGAGACGACGTCTTAGGGGCGCGGCACTCGAATGCGTTCAGGGTCCGGGATCAGGTCCGGGGCGTCGCGGCGTCGCCCCACTGGCCCGGTGTGATCAGGAACGAGGCCGGACACCGCCGGCAATTCCACGACCGCGCCCGCAACGCCCGCGCATCCTCCGCAGCCAGCGTGCCCGCCACCCCCGCCACCACACCCAACACACTGGCTGCCACGGGGAATGGTCCCTGCGCCGCGTACTCCGGTGGCGGCGCGTACTTGCCGCTCAACTCCGACTCACGCGGCAACGACCGTACAGACTCCGGCAGATGCAGAACCTTTCGCTACGTGGCCCTCGGTAACCGTGTGCGGCGTAGGCCGCCGGATCCGCTCGACGTCTTCTCACTCGCAACACGTGCTGAGGCCCACCCGGTCGGGTGACCGCGATCGAGGCCCCGCGCGGGCGAACAGTCCAGCGAGCTGGGGGAGGGGCACCCTCTAGTAGCGCGTCGCTGCTTAGTTGTGGCATGACTGGTTGGGAGACTGGCGTCTGACAA
>NZ_BMRP01000028.1:25036-85202 GCF_014648695.1 Streptomyces albospinus | reverse complement strand
AGCACCCGGACGGTGCATGTCGCCTGTCACCAACGTGCCGGGACAACACACCTAGGGCCGTGCCAGCCGGTTCAGCGCCGCCGCCGTGAGGGCCTGGACGCCCATGGTGAGCGTCGGCTGCACGACCGGGGCGAAGTACGGGGAGTGGTTGGAGGGGATGTCCTGGGACAGCCGCCCGGCCGCCAGTGCGGTGTGGAACTCCTCCGGGTTCCAGCCGCCCAGCCACCAGTAGTACAGCGGCGCCTCGGCGGCGGTCGCCAGCAGCCCCGCGTCCTCGCTGCCGGTCGCCGCCGGATACGCGAACACCCGCTGCTCACCGAAGAGTTCGGCGAAGCTCTCGTTGACCTTCCGCAGCGTGACCGCGTCGTTGACGGTCACCGGGAAGGAGTCCAGGACCACCGTCTCCGGCTCCCGTTCGGCGCCGGACGCCGCCGCCTCGGCGCGCGCGATCCGGTCGACGGCGGCCAGCACCCCGGCCCGTACCGACGCGTCGAAGCTGCGCACGCTGAGCCGTACGACGGCGCGGTCCGGGATCACATTGGCGGTGTCGCCGGCGTGGAACGAGCCGACGGTGACCACCGCCTGCTCCTTGGCGGCGATCTCCCGCGCCACCACCGACTGCACCCGCTGCACGAACGCCGCCGCCATCAGGATCGGGTCGACGGTCGTCTCCGGCCGCGAGCCGTGGCCGCCGGTGCCGTGGAAGGTGATCTCCAGGCTGTCGGCCGCGGCCATGCACGGCCCCGGGCAGTACGCGAGCAACCCCGCGCCGAACGGGGCGACATGCTGCGCCAGCACCACATCGGGCGTGGGCACCAGGCCCTTGCTGTAGAGGCCGTCGTCCAGCATCGCGCGGGCGCCGCTGCCGACCTCCTCGGCGGGCTGGAAGAGGACCACCAGCGTGCCGGACCAGCGGTCGCGGCCCGCCGCGAGCAGATCCGCGGCACCCAGCAGGCAGGTCACATGGACGTCGTGCCCGCAGGCGTGCATCCGGCCCGGGACCGTGGAGGCGTACGGCAGCCCGGACTGCTCGGTCACCGGCAGCGCGTCCATGTCGGCCCGCAGCAGGACCACCGGGCCCGGGCCGTTGCGCAGCACGCCGGCGACGCCGGTGACGCCGATGCCGGTCGTGACGTCGTAGCCGTGGGCGGTCAGCCGGCGGGCGGCCTCCGCGGCCGTCCGGGTCTCCTGGAAGCCGAGTTCCGGGTGCCGGTGGAGGTCTTCGTAGAGCGCCACGAGGTCCGCGAGGCGGGCTTCGAGCGGTTCCAGGACGGAGGCGGGGAAGGAGTGGCCACTGTTGTCGCTGATGTCACTGTCGCTCATACGGGGCATTCGACCACGGGCCGCCGTCGCGGTCAGCCCCCGTCGCGCACCGCGGCACGTCCGCGCTCCGGCACGTCCGCGCTCCGGCGCGCCCCGGGGCGGATCCGCCTTTCCCTGGCCGGAGTTGGCGGATTGCCACCCTCGCCCCGTGACACCACCGCCCCCGCCTGCAACCGTGGATCACCACGCCTGCGACCGTGCAGCGACGCATGACCGAGCCGACGACCGGAGGCTGACGTTGGCCATTCCATCCACCCGGCCGGCGGGCGATCCCGCCGACATCGCGACCCACCTCATGGACCAGGCCCTGGGGCATCTCTTCTCCGCAGCGCTGCGCACCGCCGCCCAGTACCGCATCGCCGACCACCTCGCCGCGGGCCCACGCACCCCCGAGCAGCTCGCCGCCGCCACCGACACCCACGCACCGCACCTGCGCCGCGTGCTGCGGTACCTGGCCGCCCGCGGCATCTTCCGCGAGGACGCCTCGGGCGCGTACCAGCTCACGCCGGCCGCCAGACCGCTGCGCACCGACGTCCCCGACTCGCTGCACACCGCCGTGCTGCTCACCACCGACGACCTCTACCTGCGCACCTCGGCCGGGCTGCCCGAGGCGGTACGGGACGGGGGCTCGGCCTTCGAGCGGATCTTCGGTGCGCCGCTCTTCACGCATCTGGCGTCGGATCCGGCCAAGCGGGAGCTGTTCGACGACGGCATGTCGGCACTGGCCGCCCCGGTGGACGAGGCGGTGGCCGCCGCGTACCCGTTCCCTGAGACCGGCACCGTCGTCGACGTCGGCGGGGGCCGCGGCGGGCTGCTGCGGACCGTGCTGCGCCGCCATCCGCAGCTGACCGGCGTCCTCTTCGACCAGGCGCCGCCGCTGGCCCACCACCTGCTGGACTCCGACGACCTCAAGGGCCGCTGGCAGACCCGGGAGGGCGACTTCTTCACGGCGGTCCCCGAGGGCGGCGACATCTACGTCCTCAAGCACGTCCTGCACGACTGGCCCGACGGCGCCTGCCGCCGCATCCTGCGCAGCTGCCGCGTCGCGATGGCCACCGGCAGCCGCCTCCTGGTCGTCGACTGCGTGCTGCCGCCCGGCAACGCCCCGCACTTCGGCAAGACGCTGGACATCGCGATGCTGGCGCTCCTGGACGGCAGGGAGCGCAACGCCGACGAACTCGCCTCGCTGCTGTCGGACACCGGCTTCCGCCTGACCCGGGTGCTGCCGACGCCGGCGGTCCCGTCGATCGTGGAGGCGGTCGCGGAGTAACCGCCTCGGCCGTCGCGGAGTGGCGCGACGGCGGTCGCCGGGCGACGCGGGGTGCGGCGGGGGTGCCCCGCCGCACCCCGCGCGACACCCCGCGCGACACCCCGCGCGACACCCCGCGCGACACCCCGCGCGACACCCCGCGCGACACCCCGCGCGACACCCCGCGCGACACGCCGCGCCCCCGTATCTCCGCCGCTCCCGCCGGCCCGCGCTCTACTGATCCCACCCACCGGAGCCGCCGACGAGAGGTACCGACCTGACGTGACGGTTTTGATGCGTGCACGCAGCCGGGACGAGGCGCACCGCGCCGCCACCCCGCTGGAGCTGTTCTTCGACCTCTGCTTCGTCGTGGCGATCGCCCAGGCCGGCCGCCAGTTGGTGCACGACCTCGCCCAGGGGCACCCCGGCCACGGCATCGCCGGCTATCTGATGCTGTTCTTCACCGTCTGGTGGGCGTGGGTCAACTTCAGCTGGTTCTCGTCGGCATACGACACCGACGACGTGCCGTACCGGGTGGTGGCCCTGGTCCAGATCGCCGGCGTGCTGGTCCTCGCCGCGGGCATCCCGCGCGCCTTCACGGCCGGCGACTTCCGCGTCGTCTGGTTCGGCTACCTGGTGATGCGGCTGGCCATGGTCACCCAGTGGCTGCGTGCCGCGCACGGCTCCCGGGGAGCCGAACGGCGTGCCGCACTGCGCTACGCGGCCGGCGTGACGGTCTGCCAGATCGGCTGGCTGGCGCTGCTGTTCCTGCCCGCCGGCGACATCCCCTGGGTGTTCGTGGTGATGGGCCTGCTGGAGCTGTCGGTGCCGGCGCTCGCCGAACGGGAGCGGCGGACGAGCTGGCATCCGCACCACATCGCCGAGCGCTACGGCCTGTTCACCATCATCGTGCTGGGCGAGACGGTCTCCGCGGCGACCGTGGCGGTGCAGTCGGCGCTGGACGAGCACAAGGCGCCGGGCGTGCTGCTGCCGGTCGCGGCCGGCGGCCTGCTGCTGGTCTTCGCCGCGTACTGGATCTATTTCGCGGTCCCCATCCACCTCCACCTGCACTCCAACCGCCAGGCGTTCCTCTGGGGCTACGGCCACTACCTGGTGCTCGGCTCGGCCGCGGCGGTCGGCGCGGGCATCGAGGTCGCGGTGGAGGAGTCGGTCGGCACGGCGCAGCTGTCGGCGTTCGCGGCAGCCGCCTGCGTCACGGTGCCGGGCGCGCTGTACATCGCCACGGTGTGGCTGATCCACTCCCGGCACCAGAAGCGCGGGCCGGCCCAGCAGCTGGTGCTGCCGGTGTCCGCCGTACTGGTCCTGGCGTGCACGTTCGCCGGGCACGGCGCCGTGCCGGCGGCGGGTCTGGTGGCGGCGGCCACGGTCGCGGTGGGCGTCACTCTGACGGCCCGCCAGGGCACCGCCCTGGCGGAGGAGCAGCCACCCCGGTCGGCCGACCCCCGGCCGCGGGCGTGAGGGGGCGCCGGTCCGTCGCACCGTCCCCCTTTAGCGTGCCGAACGGCCGTACGCGGCACCCGTCCCCGCGGGACGCCGGCGCGGCACGTGACGAACGCGACACTGTCGTTCCGGCCGATCCTCAACTCGTCGCGCAATAGCCCCACTTGGCACACATTCCGGCCATCTTCGGCGAGCGCCGCGGCACCGTTCCCGCGGACGCCTGTGCCCAACGCCACTCCCCAACCACCCCATTCCCCCACCAAAGGCCCCTCCCCCGCGAGGCGGCATCCTCGCACCCTCTACGGTTCACCTCGGCCCGCGGAAGCGGCACCCCGGGAACGCGGTAGGGTGCAGATTGCCCTTTTTATACCTGGGCTGCCCGTGGACCCGCCGCCGTGAACGGCCCACGGGCCGTTCACCCGCCCGTACCTGAGGAGACGCCAGTAGATGGCCGCCCGCCACGCTCAGTCCCGCGCGCGCAAGAGACTGTCCCGGCGCAGCAAGGCCGTGAGCGGCCTCGCCCTCACCACGCTCGTCGGCACCGCCCTGTGGGCCTGGCCGGCCTCGGGCGACGACCACAACAGCCGGCCGGACGCCAAGAGCGGCTCGTCGCGGACGGCGGCCGGCCCGGTCACCCCCGCCACCCAGCACACGGCCCGCGACGCCACCACCGCCCTGCGCGCCATCCCGGAACTGAGCGACGCCACCCGGCAGCGCATACCGGCCAACACCCGCCAGGTCCTGGTCGTCACCGGCAAGAGCCCCGACTCGTACGACTCCCGGGTCGTCCTCTACACCCGCGAAGAGGGCGCGGACATCTGGTCACCGAGCCCCATCTGGACCGCGCACAACGCCGCGCACGGCTGGACCGACGACCACCGCTACGGCGACCTGCGCTCCCCCCAGGGCGTCTACACCCTCACCGACGCCGGCGGCCGGCTGCCCGCCCCCGCGGGCACCAAGCTCCCCTACGACCACAACGACAGCTTCGTCGCCCACGGCACCGGCGTCGAGGGCGAGCCGCTGGCCGGGGCCTTCGACTACGTCATCGCCATCAACTACAACCGCGTCCCGGGCTCTTCCCCGCTGGACGGACGGCGGCCCCTGGGCGACGCGCGGGGCGGCGGCGTCTGGCTGCACGTCGACCACGACGGCCCCACCCAGGGCTGCGTCAGCCTCAAGCCCGAGGTGATGCGCCAACTGCTGCGCACCCTCGACCCGGCACTGCACCCGGTCGTCGTGATGGGCCCGGCCGGCCACTGACCGCGCGGCGCGTGGTACGCATTCCCCATGACTGACGCCCGGCAGCACCAGGGGGGCGAGGGCGTACCGCACCCCCGGGGACCGCACGACGCACTGACCGACGTCCACGGCCTGCGGGTCGGCCACGCCCAGCGGACCGGCGACGGCTGGCTCACCGGCACCACCGTCGTCCTCGCCCCGGAAGGCGGCGTCGTCGCGGCCGTCGACGTCCGCGGCGGCGGTCCGGGCACCCGGGAGACCGACGCCCTCGACCCCCGCAACCTCGTCCAGCGCGTCGAGGCCGTCGTCCTGACCGGCGGCTCCGCCTTCGGTCTTGACGCCGCGTCGGGTGTCGCCGGCTGGCTGGAGGACCGGGGCCGCGGCTTCCGCGTCGGCCCCGACCCCGCCCAGGTCGTCCCCGTCGTCCCCGCCGCCGCCCTCTTCGACCTGGGCCGCGGCGGCGCGTGGCGGGCCCGCCCCGACGCCGCCCTGGGCCGCGCGGCAGCCGAGGCCGCCGCCCGTACGGCCCCCGGATCCCCCGTCCCCCAGGGCAACACCGGTGCCGGCACGGGCGCCGTCGCGGGCGGCCTCAAGGGCGCCGTCGGCACCGCGAGCGCGGTCCTGCCCTCCGGCGCCACCGTCGCCGCGCTGGCCGCCGTCAACGCCGCGGGCTCCGTGGCCGACCCCCGTACCGGAGCCCTCTACGGCCGCCTGTACGAGGCTCCGGGCGCCCTCCCCGCCCCCGACGTCCACGCCGCCGCCCAACGCCGCCTGGCGGACGCCACGGCAGCCTCCGTGGCCCGTTCCGCCGGCTCGGTCCGGCCGCCCCTCAACACCACCCTCGCCGTGGTCGCCACCGACGCCGCCCTCACCCGGGCCCAGGCACAGAAGCTCGCCGGCAGCGCCCACGACGGCCTGGCCCGCGCCATACGCCCCGTGCACCTCCTCGCCGACGGCGACACGGTCTTCGCGCTCTCCACCGCCGCCCGCCCGCTCGTCCCGGAAGAAGGCCCGGCCGACCCCGTGTTCGGCCCCCACCTGGAAGCCATGGCGCTGGACGGGATCCTCGCCGCCGGCGCCGACGTGCTCACCCGGGCCGTCGTCAACGCCGTGCTGGCCGCGGACTCGGTGGACGGCCCCGGCGGCGTCTTCCCGTCGTACCGGGACCTCTACGGGACCTGACCCGGCGGCCGGGACCCGTACGCCGGCGGCGGCCCCGGCCGGGTCCCGCCGTCACACCCCGGCCGCCCCCAGCAGCGCCCCCGCCGCATACGTCACGCCCATCGCCAGCGCCCCGCCCGTCATATTGCGCCCGATCGCCCGCCCCACGGGTGCCGCCCCCAGCCGGGCGCTGCTCCACCCGCACAGCGCCAGCGCCGCGAGCACCGCCACCACCGTGATCCACAGCCGCTGGCCGGCACTCGGCAGCACGATCGCCAGCAACGGCAGCAACGCCCCCACCGTGAAGGCGAGGAAGCTCGCCCCCGCCGCGTGCCAGGGGTTGGTGAGCTGATCGGGGTCGATGCCCAGCTCCACCTCCGCGTGCGCCCGCAGCGCGTCATGCGCGGTGAGCTGTTCGGCCACCTCCCGGGCCAGCTCCCGGCCGAGCCCCTTCCCCTCCAGCAGCTCGGTCAGTTCGACCAGTTCGGCCTGCGGCTCCGTCGCCAGCTCGCGCTTCTCCAGCGCCAGCGCGGCCTTCTCCGAGTCGCGCTGCGTGGAGACCGACACATATTCGCCGGCCGCCATCGACATGGACCCGGCGAGCAGCCCCGCGAGCCCCGCCGTCAGCAGCGTGCCCCGCGCATCGGTGGCCCCGGCGACGCCGACGACCAGCCCGGCCGTCGAGACCACCCCGTCGTTGGCGCCGAGCACCGCCGCCCGCAGCCAGTTGAGCCGGCTGCCGAGCCCGCCGCCGTGCGCCTCGTCGTGATCCGGTGTCTGAAGACTCACCCGCCGAGCGTCTCATCCGCCGCCACCGCCTCCCGCCCGACGCCCCCGCATCGTCCCGAATTGGCCGGTGGTAGAAACGGCCGTATGTCCGCATCGCCGCCCCCCTCCCATCCTCCGTCACAGCCGGGCCCCAAACCCCCGCCGCCCACGCTGGTCCAGCCGCCCCCGCGCGAGCCGGCGCCCGCCCGGCGCGAGCCCGCACGGCGCCGCCGACTGTGGTGGCACCGGCTGATATTCGGGCTCTGGTACCGGCCGGTGGACGTCTTCGACGAGGCCCGGGACCGCAGTGCGTGGAGCGCGGCGGCGCTGCTGTGCCTGATCAGCGGCGGTATCGGGATCGTGTCCGTGGACGCGTTTCGGGCGCAGTGGGCGGCCGACCGCGCGGCGGCGCTCCAACTGGCCGGCATGGCCGAGGCGGGCGTACTGACGGCCAGCCTCGCCCTGGGGGCGGTCACGCACGCCATAGCGCGGACGCTGGGCGGCAACGGCCGCTTCGCGCCCACCGCCAGCCTGTTCATCGTGCTCTTCTGGGTGACGGACCTGCCGCGGCTGGGCATCGCGTCCTGGCTGCCGGCGAGTTCCACCTTCGTGCAGGCCGCGACCTGGACGACGTGGGGGTTCGGCTACTTCCTCGCGGCGCTGCTGATACGTGGTCAGCACCACCTGCCGACGCACAAGTCGGCGGCAGCGGTGTCGGTCCAGATGCTGGCGTCACTGGCGCTGCTGAAGCTGGGCCCGGTGCGCTGAGCGGCGGCCGGGCCGCCCGGCGCGCCGGGCGGGCCTCAACTGCGGCTGGTGAGCTGCCGTACGAGCCCCTCGAACGCCTCCCGCTCGGCGGCGCTCAGCTCGACGTTCTCCGAGGCCGGCCCGCCGGGCCCGGTCTGCCGGGGCACCGAACCGAGCAGATCCCGCGAGCGCCGGGGCGCCGGCCGCCCGGCCGCGTCCTCGTGCTCGTCCCGCCGGGTCAGTCTGACCAGTCCGACGGTCCACAGGACCACGACGACCAGGAGCACGCCGAGGCCGATCTGCTGGAGAATCGAAACGGAGGGGGGCATGCTGTTCCTCCCGAACGGGTGGGCGCTGGCAAGGCCAGTAGACACCAATCCTCAGGGCTTCCGACAGGGGATCTAGGGACTTACGTCCCTAAGTGACACATCTCCTATGACATTTCCTCTCATTCCCGACACCAAGTGTCTGCCCCATACCCCGCGTCCCCACACTCCCCGCGGCTCCCGCCCCGCGCACCCGCACACCATCGGCCGCACGGGCGCACTCCCGCCCGGCCCGTTGGACACCGCGGAGCCTTCCCCCGGCCGACGGGCACCGCCGACGATGGCGGCACTTCGTCCGCGACGTGAGGAGTACGCCCGTGCCGCAGCCGACGCCGCAGCCCCGCCCCGGCGCACAGCAACCCCCGCAGCCCGGCCCCCGTGCCCTGGACGGCGTCCTGGTGGCCGACTTCAGCCGCGTACTGGCCGGCCCGCTGGCCGCGGCCACGCTCGCGGACCTGGGTGCCGAGGTCATCAAGGTCGAGCGGCCGGGCACCGGTGACGACACCCGCGCGTGGGGACCGCCGTTCGCGCCCGACGGCACCGCCGCGTACTTCGACGCCGCGAACCGGTCCAAGCGCGGTCTCGCCCTGGACCTGGCCGACCCGGACGACGCCGCCCTCGCCCGCGAACTGGCGCGCCGGGCCGACGTGCTGATCGAGAACTTCCGCCCCGGCGCGCTCGCCGAGTACGGGCTGGACCCCGCCGCCACGCTGGCCGCCCATCCGGGCCTGGTGCACTGCACCATCACCGGCTTCGGGTCGGGCGCGGGCGCCGCGCTGCCCGGCTACGACTTCGTCGTGCAGGCCGTCGGAGGGCTGATGAGCATCACCGGCGAGCCCGGCGGCAGCCCCCTGAAGGCGGGCGTGGCACTGGTGGACGTGCTGACCGCCAAGGACGCCGCCACCGGCATCCTGGCCGCGCTGCGGCACCGCGACCGCACCGGCGCGGGCCAGTTGGTGGAGGTCAATCTGCTCTCGTCGCTGCTGGGCTCGCTGGTCAACCAGGCCTCCGGCCATCTGGCCACCGGCCGCGACCCGGGCCCGATGGGCAACCGCCACCCGAGCATCGCCCCGTACGAGACGCTGGCCTGCCGGGGCGGGCTGCTGGCCGTGGCGGTGGGGAACGACCGTCAGTTCCGTGCGCTGGCGGACGCGCTGGGCGCGCCCGGGCTGGCCGACGACGCCCGCTTCCGGCGCAACCGGGACCGGGTGCGCCACCGCACGGACCTGATCAAGGCGCTGGAGGACCGGCTGGCCGCCGACACACCGCGGGGCTGGACGGAGCGGCTGACCGCGGTGTCGGTGCCGTGCGGACCGGTCCACACCCTCTCGGAGGCGCTGGAGTTGGCGGCCCGGCTCGGGCTCGACCCGGTCACCCCGGTCGGCGAGGGGCGGATCCCTCAAGTCAGCAGCCCGCTGCGCCTGTCGCGCACCCCCGTGACCCAACCCGCCGCCCCACCCCGCCTGGACGAAGACGGCACACCACTGCGAACCTGGCTGTCGGGGCCCACCGACCGACCCCTCCCCCCGCGAATGTGACCTTCGTCACAACATGGCTGCACCCGCAACCAAATCCACCCGTAGGTGCTGTTTACCAGCACGGAATCACAACACCCCTGTATGGAGCAGCTCGTGACATCGCCGGACAACCCCGCGCCCGCCCAGTCCCGCACCCCGCACCAGCCGCTCCATCCCACCGAACCGCGGGACGCCGCCGCACCGCGCCGCGCCCGCCGGACGCGCCGCACCCTGGCGCTGACCGCGCTGCTCGCCGCGGGCGCGCTGTCCCTGTCGGCGTGCGGCGGCAACGCCGAGGCCGGCGGGCACGACGGCAAGAACGGCCAGGCCGGCGCGGACGCCGCAGCCGCCAAGGACGCCTCCGACGCCAAGATCCAGGTCTCCTCGAAGGACGGCGCCACCGACGCCAGCATCAACGACACCGGGGTGAAGGTCACCGGCGGCAAGTTGACGAACGTCAAGCTCACCGCGGTCGACACCGGCAAGGACGTGCCCGGCGCCATATCGCAGGACGGCACCTCCTGGAAGCCCGACGCCCACCTGGAGCGGGGCACCAAGTACAAGATCACGGCGAACGCGAAGGACGCCAAGGGCCGTTCCGCGACCGAGAACGCCACGTTCTCCACGGTCTCGTCGGCCAACAGCTTCATCGGCTCCTTCACGCCCGACAACGGCAAGACCGTCGGCGTCGGCATGCCGGTGTCGTTCAACTTCGACAAGGTGATCACCAACAAGAAGGACGTCCAGTCCCACATCACGGTGACCTCCAGCAGCGGGCAGCAGGTCGTCGGCCACTGGTTCGGCTCCCAGCGCCTGGACTTCCGGCCGCAGGACTACTGGAAGGCCGGCTCCAAGATCACCATGAAGATCGACCTGGACGGGGTCAAGGGCGGCAAGGGCATCACCGGCGTCCAGTCCAAGACGGCGTCCTTCACCATCGGGCGCTCGCAGGTCTCCACGGTCGACATGAACACCCAGACCATGACCGTCCAGCAGGACGGCAAGACCATCAAGACCATCCCGATCTCCGGCGGCAGCGCCGACCACCCGACCTACAACGGCCAGATGGTGATCTCGGAGAAGTTCGAGCAGACCCGGATGGACGGCTCGACGGTCGGCTTCGGCGGCGAGTACGACATCAAGGACGTGCCGCACGCCATGCGGCTGTCGTCCTCGGGCACCTTCATACACGGCAACTACTGGGGCGACCCGTCGGTCTTCGGCCACTCCGGTACCAGCCACGGCTGCGTCGGCCTCCAGGACAACAAGGGCGGCGGTGGCGACACCCCGGCCAAGTGGTTCTACAGCAACTCGCTGGTCGGCGACGTCGTGATCGTGAAGAACTCCAAGGACAAGACCGTCCAGCCCGACAACGGCCTCAACGGCTGGAACCTCTCCTGGTCCCAGTGGCAGGCGGGCAGCGCGGCCTGACGCGCCCCGGCGGGTAACGCCCGCCGGCGTACGAGGCGGTGGCCG
The DNA here is from genome assembly GCF_014648695.1 of Streptomyces albospinus. GTDB lineage: Bacteria > Actinomycetota > Actinomycetes > Streptomycetales > Streptomycetaceae > Streptomyces > Streptomyces albospinus. The sequence goes on along the minus strand of NZ_BMRP01000028.1, from coordinate 73,932 downwards.
GCTCCTTTGGGGGCCGGCCACCGCCTCGCCGCTTCCGGTCGGGCCGCCCCGTGCCGGCCACCGCCCGCGGGGAGGCCCGGCCCGGCCGCGTGCGGGCACCCGCCGGACGTCCCGCACACCCCGCTCAGCGGCGCGAGGACGTTGTTCCGTGCGTAACCGCCTCAAGGTGCGCGGCCTCGGGGGCAGCCGCCGGCGCGGCCGTCCGCGGCGCGGCCGGCGACGAGGTGCGCAGGCCCTTGAGGAGGACGACCAGGCCGGCGGCGACGGCGAGGAGGTAGAGGAGGGGCCGGCCGATCAGGGGAGGGCCTGCCCTCCCGCCATTTCCGGCACCCCCCGAAGAAACGGGATCGGCGTACGGCATCGGACTTCAGCACGGAACGCCACCCGGCGCGCGCTCATGGCGCCGGTTCCGTCAACTCCCGGTCGAGCGGCACCTCGTCGGTCACCGTCACCTCCGCCGGCGCGAGATCCGCCGGCGCGAGATCCGCCGGCGCCGGCATCAGGCTGCCCGGCAGCTGGACGGCCGCCGCGCCGTGCGCCACCGCGGCGGCCAGCGCGGCCGGACCGGTGCCGCCCGCCGCGAGGAAGCCGGCCAGCGAGGCGTCCCCGGCGCCGACATTGCTGCGGACGGCGGCGACGGGGGCGCTGCCGAAGTGCGCTCCGGCCGCGTCCACCAGGAGTTGCCCGTCGGCGCCCAGCGACGCCAGGACGGCGCGGGCGCCCCGGGCGCGCAGCTCCTCGGCGGCCTCGACCGCGTCGCCGAGGGTGGCCAGGGGGCGGCCGACGGCCTGGGCGAGCTCCTCGGCGTTCGGCTTGACGACGTCGGGGCGTTCGCGCAGCGCCGCGGTCAGCGACGGGCCCGAGGTGTCCAGGGCGATCCGGGCGCCGGCGCGATGGGCGCGGGCGACCAGTTCGGCGTACCACTCGGGCGCCAACCCGCGCGGCAGGCTGCCGCAGCAGGCGATCCAGTCGGCGCCGGCGGAGCGCTCGCCGACCGTCGCCAGCAGCGCCTCGGACTCGTCGGCGGTCAGCTCGGGGCCGGTTGCGTTGATCTTGGTGAGGGTGCCGTCGGGCTCGGCGACGGCGATGTTGGTGCGGGTCTGCCCGGCCACCGGGACGCCCGCCACCTCGATGCCCTCGGCGGCCAGCAGCCCGGCCAGCGCCGCGCCCGCGGGGCCGCCCAGCGGCAGGACGGCGAGGGTGCGGTGCCGGGCGGCGGCGAGCGCGCGCGAGACGTTGACGCCCTTGCCGCCCGGGTCGATCCGGTCGGCGGTGGCGCGCAGCACGGCGCCGCGGTCCAGCGCCGGGATCTCGTAGGTGCGGTCCAGGCTGGGGTTGGGGGTGACGGTGAGGATCATGCGCGGACCACCTCCGTGCCGGCCCGCTCGATGGCGAGGGCGTCCTCGGGGCGCAGCCCGGTGTCGGTGATCAGCACGTCCACGTCCGACAGCTCGCCGAAGCGGGCGAAGTGCTGCTGCCCGAACTTCGCGGAGTCGGCGAGCAGTACGACCCGGCGGGCGGCGGCGATCAGCGCCCGCTTGACCGCGGCCTCGGCGAGGTCGGGGGTGGTCAGGCCGCCGTCGAGGGAGAAGCCGTTCGTCGCCAGGAACAGCACATCGGCGTTGATCTCCCGGTAGGCGCGGAGCGCCCAGTCGTCGACCGCGGCGCGCGTGCGGTGCCGGATCCGGCCGCCCACGAGGTGGAGGGTGAGGCCGGGGTGGTCGGCCAGCCGCGCGGCGACCGGCAGGCCGTGGGTGACCACGGTCAGCTCGGCCTCCAGCGGGATCTCGGCGGCGAGCCGGGCGGCGGTCGTACCGGCGTCCAGGATCACGCTGCCGGGGCCCTCGCCGCCGGGCAGCTCGGCGAGCGCGGCCCGCGCGATGCGCTGCTTCTCGTCGGCGGCCACCGCGTCCCGCTCGGCGAGGTCCGGCTCGAAGTCCAGCCGGCCGGCCGGGATGGCGCCGCCGTGCACCCGGCGCACCAGTCCGGCGCGGTCCAGCGCCTTCAGATCGCGCCGTACGGTCTCGGCGGTGACCTGGAACTCCTCCGCGAGGGAGAGCACGTCCACCCGCCCGCTCTCACGGGCGAGCCGCAGGATCTCCTGCTGGCGCTCCGGTGCATACATCTGCGTCTGTGTCCGTTCCATGCCCGAACCTGTGGTTTCCCGGCGATGCTACGTCGGGCCATCCGGGAAGTAAACAGACTCAGACATCAGTCGGACCCAAACGGGCATCGAGGGTCGCGGCATGCCGCACGCTCGGCCGGCGGCCCCGGGGCCGTTACCGGCACAACCGCTACCGGCACAACGGAGCCCCGACGCCGCAACGGCACCGGGGCTCGCTCCACAGATATGCCGCCCGGAGGCATCTCGCCTCCAGGGGTGGCGCACGGACCGGCGGCCGTCCCGGCCGTCCCGCAGTGCGCCGGATCGCCGGATCGCCGGGCGGGTCAGGCCGCCGCGTCGAACCCGGTGTCCCGGGCCATCCGCTTCAGCTCCAGCAGCGCATGCTTCTCGATCTGCCGGATCCGCTCGCGGGTGAGGCCGTGCTGCTTGCCGACCTCGGTCAGGGTGCGCTCGCGGCCGTCCTCGATGCCGTAGCGGGCCTTGATGATCGAGGCGGTGCGCTGGTCGAGGCGGTCGATCAGGTCCTCCAGCTCCTCGCTGCGCAGCAGCGTGAGCACGGACTGCTCGGGGGAGGCCGCGGAGGTGTCCTCCAGCAGGTCGCCGAACTGGGTGTCGCCGTCGTCGTCCACCGACATGTTCAGGCTGACCGGGTCGCGGGCCCAGTCCAGGACGTCGGTGATGCGGGCGGGCGTCGAGCCCAGCTCGCCGGCCACCTCCGCCGGCTCGGGGTCGCGGCCGTTCTCGCGGTTGAACTCGCGCTGCACCCGGCGGATCCGGCCCAGCTCCTCCACGAGGTGGACGGGCAGCCGGATCGTGCGGGACTGGTCGGCGATGGAGCGGGTGATGGCCTGGCGGATCCACCACGTCGCGTACGTCGAGAACTTGAAGCCCTTGGCGTAGTCGAACTTCTCCACGGCGCGGACCAGACCGGCGTTGCCCTCCTGGATCAGGTCCAGCAGGGGGAGGCCGGCGCGCGGGTAACGGCGGGCGACGGCGACGACCAGCCGCAGATTGGACCGGATGAAGACATCCTTGGCCCTTTCGCCCTCGGCGGCCAGCGCCTCCAGCTCCTCGCGGCCGGCGCCCGCGGCATTGCCGTCGGCGACCTCGCCGTCCAGGATCTGCCGGGCGTACACACCCGCCTCGATGGTCTGGGACAGCTCGACCTCCTTGGCGGCGTCGAGCAGCGGCGTACGCGCGATCTCGTCGAGGTACATGCCGACCAGGTCGCGGTCGGCGATCTCCCCGCCTCCGGCGCGAACGCTGGTGGCCCCATCAGATCCACTGGTACTGGCCTGACTACGGGCGACGGCACGGGTTGCCATGCGTGTGCTCCCTTTGCGATGAGTCGGTCGCGGGACGGTGGGCGGGTCGATGGTCCGTCGGTTGCTCTCCGGACTGCCGATGCTCGACCGGCTGACCCGTCCGAAGGAAACAACGGCTGGAATCCGGACAGAATTCCCAAGCCGCGCCGCTATTTTTCTGATCATGCAGTACCCTGCCCCCTCACCAGGGAGGCCGGATGCCGTCCGAAGGAGGGGAAGTGCAGGTCAGAGCGGGCGTCGAGACGGACCTCGCAGCGCTTACGGATCTTTACAACCACTACATCCGTGAGACGCCCGTCACATTCGACACGGAGCCCTTCAGCCCGGAGCGACGTCGCCCGTGGCTGCTCTCCCACCCTCAAGACGGCCCACACCGCCTTCTGGTTGCGCAGGACCCCGGCGGCGCCCTGCTCGGATACGCGACCAGCAGCGCCTTCCGCCCCAAGGCCGCGTACGCCACCTCCGTCGAGACCACCGTCTACTGCGCCCCGCAGGCCGCCGGGCGGGGCGTCGGCACGCTGCTCTACTCGGCCCTGTTCGAGGCGCTGGCCGGCGAGGACGTGCACCGCGCCTACGCGGGCATCGCCCAGCCCAACGAGGCGTCCGTCCGCCTGCACGCCCGCTTCGGCTTCCGCCACATCGGCACGTACACCGAGGTGGGCCGCAAGTTCGGGCGCTACTGGGACGTGGCCTGGTACCAGAAGGACCTGGCCTGAGGCGGAGGGGCCGGGCCGAGGCGGATCCGGACCGCGGCGGCCGTCCGCGAGGTCCCTGATCCAGTTGACGCACCCGGCCCCCGGGTGTCGCCTGGACAGGAAGAGGGGCGAACGAGAGGAGCCCGTCATGGACCAGCACTCCCACGGCGACCAGCACTCCCACCAGGGCCCGGCACACGAGGCGCTGGCGGCCCGCTCCCACGGCACCGTCGAACCCGAACACGGCGCGACGGCCCTCCGGCAGGAAGGCGCCGGCACGGTCCACCGCACACCGCTCTCCGTGGCGCTCCCCGTCATCGCAGCGCTCGGCTTCGGCTGCTACACGATCTGGCTCGACCACACCAGCGGAGCCTCGGGCGGCCAGGCCGCGCTCCGCGGGCTGATCGCCGCGGTGGTCTCCGGGGCCCTGGGGGTGACCCTGGTGCACTTCGGCCCGACCATGATCACCGAGACCCGCGCCCTGGCGTACGCGGCGCTCTTCGGTACGTCGATGGGCTGGCTCTACTCCGTCAGCGGACCCTCCGTCCTCAAGTCGTCGGGCTGGGGCGTGGTCATGTTCGCCGTGATGTTCGTGGTCTCGCTCTACGCCTTCCGCACCCACCGCGTCCGCGAGCCGCACGGCCTGCACCGCCCGCACACCGCACACCTCCCGCACACCGCGCACTGAGCGCCGCCGGACACCGCCGAGGACCCGGCCCCGCGCGCCACCGCGGCGCACCCGCCCACCCGCCGCGGTCCGACCAACGCCGTAGGCCCGCGGGCCCGTTGGGGATCCGCCCGCAGACCGTTACGGACCGGTCGGGGGCCGACCTAGCCTCGGGCCATGGATACGACGAGCGGCACACTCGACGAAGCCCTGGAGCGCCTGCACGCCACCGGCCCCGAATTCCGCGGGTATCTGGCCAATCACGGCCCGATGGCCGTGGAGGCGCTCGTCCGGCACGGCCAGGCGCGTACGGTCCACCGCTGGCTCGACGACTACACCACCAAGCTGGAGGACGTACCGCGCGCGCAGTCCGCGATCACCGACGCCAACTGGCGGCAGGCACTGGGCGATCCGCGCCGGGTCACCGACTGGACCGCGTACCTGTCGCGCCAGGTCTCCGAACGCCCCTGGCGCGAGGTGCTCACCGAATGGTGGCCGCGGCTGCTGCCCGGTATCGCGGGCGCCGCGACGCACCCGGTCATCCGCGTCGGCCACGCCGTACGGACCTTGCTGGAGCAGGGCGAAGAGGAGCCCCGCCGCGCGGAGTTGGCGCATGCGATCGGCTACTGGGCAGCCCGCCACACCACCCTGCCGGTGTCCGCGGACCCCGGCGGGACCGCCTCGCCCGCCGACGCGCTCGCCGGCCTCCCGCGCGTCGCCGACCAGCAGACCTCCGTCCTCGGCGGGCTGGCCCAGCTGCCCGGTACGGAGGGCTGGACGGCGGCGGCCGGCCGGCTGCGCGCCCCGCGGGACCCGGACGACGCCCGCGATCTGCTGGCCGCGGTCGTCCGGGCCGCCACCCACCGCTATCGCGACCACGGACACGGCAACGCCGTCCTGCTGGTGCACGCGGCCACCGCCCCGAACGCCGTGCTGCGCACCCTCCCGGCGCTCCCCCGCGACCTCTGGGCGGCCTCGCTCGGCGCGGCCTGGACGGCGAGCGCCGCCCTCACCTCCGTCTACTCCCCCGGCGCGCCGCTGCCTCCCCTGGCGGCCGGGGCGCTCACCCCGGAGGAGGTCTTCGCACGGGCCGCCGCCCACGGCGACGCGCATGCGGTCAAGCTGACCGACACGGCGCTGGACGTGGCCTCCTGGACCGAGGACGGCGACGACCGCGCCCTGTCGGCCGCCCTCCGCTCCCTGGAGCTGATCGCGCCGGGCACCTGACCGGTGCGCCCGCCCGGCCGGTGCCGGGCGCGCCCCTCAGCCGTACTGCACCGACCGCTTGGCCAGCCCCATCCAGTAGCCGTCGATCACGCTGCGCCCGCTGCCCAGCTGTCCCTGGGCGTCGGCGGCGCCCAGGGTCACGAACAGCGGCGCGAAGTGCTCGGTGCGCGGATGGGCGAGGGCGCCAGCCGGCGCCTTGTGCGTGAAGTCGAAGAGCGCGTCGAGGTCCTGGTCCTCCAGGGCCCGCCGCCCCCAGTCGTCGAACTCCGCCGACCAGGCGGGCGTACCGTTCGCGGACTGCCGCAGCGCCGCCAGGTTGTGGGTGAAGAAGCCGCTGCCGACGATCAGTACGCCCTCCTCGCGCAGCGGCGCGAGCCGGCGCCCGATCGCGTAGAGCCGCCGCGGGTCGAGGGTGGGCAGCGACATCTGGAGCACCGGGACATCGGCGTCCGGGTACATCTCGACGAGCGGGACGTACGCCCCGTGGTCGAGCCCGCGGTCGGGGATGTCCTCGACGGGCGTGCCCGGCGTCCGCAGCGTCCGGCGGATCCGCTCGGCGAGCTCCGGGGCGCCGAGGGCCGGGTAGCGCACCCGGTAGTAGTGCTCGGGGAAGCCCCAGAAGTCGTAGACCAGCGGCACCGTCTCGGTGGCGCCGAGCGCGAGCGGGGCCTCTTCCCAGTGGGCGGAGACGATCAGTACGGCCTCGGGGCGGGGCAGCTGCGCGGACCAGGCGGCCAGTTGCCCCGGCCAGACCGGGTCGTCGGCGAGCGGCGGAGCACCATGACTGAGATACAGGGCGGGCATTACGGACATAACGGCTCCACGGCGTCACACTGGCGTTAGTCGGTGCCCCACGAACATTCTTCGCGCCCGGGTACGGCCGTACCGAGGTGCGTTTACTTGAATCTTCAAGAGGGCAATCTCAGCCTAACTCCACGTTGTTAAATGTTCAATAACTCGTGGAGCGGTGAGAGAGTGGATGGCATGAGCAACGAACCCCCAACCGAGCCACGCTGGCTCACCGACGAGGAGCAGCACGCCTGGCAGTCCTACCTCCACGCCACGACGCTCCTGGAGGACCACCTCGACCGCCAGCTACAGCGCGACGCCGGGATGCCGCACATCTATTACGGCCTGCTCGTCCAGCTCTCCCGTGCGCCGCGGCGCCGGATGCGGATGACCGAGCTGGCCCAGAACGCCAAGATCACGCGGTCCCGCCTCTCGCACGCCGTGGCCCGCCTGGAGAAGAACGGCTGGGTACGGCGCGAGGACTGCCCGTCCGACAAGCGCGGCCAGAACGCCCACCTCACGGACGAGGGCATGCGGGTTCTGGAGAAAGCCGCGCCCGGACATGTCGCCGCGGTGCGCGCCGCGATCTTCGACCGGCTCTCCGCGGAGCAGATAAACCAACTCGACGAGATCTGCGGGGTCATGGCCGAGGGGCTGCAACCGCAAGGCGCCGACCTCCCCTGGCTCCGCTGACGTTCAGCGGCACCAAGGGAGGCCGGCGCAGAGGCACGCGATCGAGTGGTTTCGAGGTGGAGGGGGCCGGGGGCGCGGGGGCGTACGCGCGCCGTCGGCGCCCTGTGGCGTACGCGCCCTTCAGGAGGTCCCGGCGCCCCCGTACCCGCCCCGTACGGCTTCGCGCCCGCTCAGTGCACCATCACCGGAATCTGCGCATCCGCCTCGGCCGCACCCGCGGCGGCGTCCTCGTCCGACGCGGCGGCCGGCGAACCGGCACCCGGCCGCCCGGTGTTGATGAAGGTGAAGGCGATCACCGCCGCCAGCGCCAGGATGCCGACCGCCCACCAGATGGCCGTGGTGTAGCCGTGCACCATCGACTGGAGCTTGAGCAGATCCGCCGACCGCGCCCCGGCCGCGTGCGCGGTGGCGTAGGCGGTGGTGGCGCTGGCCGCGATGGTGTTCAGCAGGGCGGTACCGATCGCGCCGCCCACCTGCTGCGAGGTGTTGACCATCGCGGAGGCGACACCGGCGTCGCGCGGCTGCACGCCGTGCGTGGCCAGCGACATCGCCGGCATGAACGCGGTACCCATCCCGAGGCCCATCAGCACGAAGCCGGGCAGGATCAGCGCCGGGTAGGACGTGTCCAGGTCGATCTGGCTCAGGACCAGCATGCCGAGCGCGGCGACCGTGAAGCCGGGCGCCATCAGGTACCGCGGCCGGACCCGGGTCATCAGCCGGGCGCCGATCTGCGTCGAGCCGGTGATCATGCCCGCGACCATCGGGAGGAAGGCCAGACCGGTCACGACCGGCGTGTAGCCCTTCACGATCTGGAGGTAGTAGGTCAGGAAGAGGAAGAGACCGAACATGCCGATCACGGCCAGGCCCAGCGACGCGTAGACACCGGCGCGGTTCCGCTCGGCGACCACCCGCAGCGGCAGCAGCGGCGCCTTCACCCTGGACTCGACCAGGACGAACGCCAGCAGCAGCACCGCCGCCGCGGCGAACAGCGCCAGCGGCCGGTTCCCCAGCCAGCCGTCCGACTCGACCCGGGTGAAGCCGTAGACCAGCGAGACCAGGCCGAGCGTGGCCAGGATGACGCCGGGGACGTCCAGCCGGGAGGGGTTGCGGCCCTCTGCGGGCTCGCGGATCACCAGGACGGCACCGGTCGCGGCGATCACCGCGAACGGGATGTTCACGAAGAAGGTCCAGCGCCAGTTCATGTACTCGGTCAGCACACCGCCGAGGATCAGCCCGACCGCGCCACCGCCACCGGCGATCGCACCGAAGATGCCGAACGCCTTGGCGCGCTCCCGGGCTTCGGTGAAGGTCACCGCCAGCAGCGACAGCGCCGACGGCGCCAGCAGCGCACCGAAGACGCCCTGCAACGCCCGCGCGCCCAGCAGCATCCCTTCGTTGACCGCGGCCCCGCCGAGCGCGGAGGCGACCGCGAAGCCGACGAGCCCGACGATGAAGGTGCGCCGCCGTCCCCACAGATCGGCCACCCGGCCGCCGAAGAGCAGCAGCCCGCCGAAGGCCAGCGCATAGGCCGTGATGACCCACTGCCGGTTGGCGTCGCTGATGCCGAGGTCCGTCTGGGCGGAGGGCAGCGCGATGTTCACGATCGTCGCGTCGAGGACGACCATCAGCTGCGCGAGGGCGATGAATATGAGCGCTTTCCAGCGCCGCGGATCGACGTGGTTGGCTGTTTCAGGCATGGCGAGATCCACCTAGTGGTGCGGTGAGCGAATAACGGGACGGTGTTCCACGGGACGGGCGTCTCGCGCGGGACGGACGTGCGACGGGACAGGGAATCGGGACGACAGGACGGACGCGGCGGCCGGCAGGGACGCGCCACCGCGCGGACGGCCCCGTGTGGTCCTACGGGGCCGGCGAGCGCTACGGGCTCACGGGCGGTGGTGCCTCAGGTCCTCCAACGTGGCGGCGGATCCGGGAAGTTCGGACCGGCCGGGCGCCCGCAGACCGTCCAGGAACAACTGGAGATGCCGGTGCACGAACTTGTCGAAGTCGAGACAGCCTCCCCCAGACTTCGTCCGGGGGTACCCCCATCCCGGCAGCGGGCGGGTGAGCTGGGTGAGCGCGACCATCAGATCACCGACGGCGATGTCGGTGCGCAGCTGGCCGCTGTCGCGCGCGGCGCCCATGACGGCCTCGACGGCCGCCTCCAGGCGCTCGCTCGCGGCGAGCAGATCGGGATGGGCCGGGTCGATGCCGTCCGAGAGCAGCGTGCACAGCGCCCCGATCCGCTCCTCCACCGCAGCGTGGACAAAGCGCCGCAGCGCTTCAAAGGCATCTGGCTCCTCGGCGAGGGCACTCTCCGCGCGGTCCGCGGTACGGGACATGACGGAGAGCGTGACGTGGTGGATCAACTCCTGGCGATCCGCGAAGTGACGATAAAGCGTCGCATTGCCGACACCCGCACGTCGAGCGATTTCATCGAACGGGACCTCGGCCCCGAACTCGACCATCGTCTCCCGGGCGGCTGCGATGATCCGCTCCCGGTTGCGCAGCGCATCGGCCCGCAGCCGGGGCTGCGCACCCGTACCGCAACGCAGCGAAGCGATCACGTCGGCACACTCCTCTCTCGTCACTCCTGGACGCACGAACCGGGGATGCGTTCCCCGGTTCGCCCCACGCACGGTTAAACGGGGACCGTCTCCCCGGATATTTCCGGCCACCCTGTGACGTGGGCCACTCATGGCCGAACCCCCGCCGGACCGACACGCCGCCCCCCGGCGACCCTCCATTTGACGCAGCCCCGCGCGCCGGTCAAGATCCCCCGCCGCAAGCTGAAAAGCATGAGGCAGAAGCTCTGCGCGGCACTGGCCGCAGGCGCGACCACCGTGGCCGCTGCCGTCGTTCTGTCCTCGCACCCCGGCGCCGTCGCCCTACCGCCCGCCGCCGGCACCCCGCCCTCGCACCCCGCCGCCGCGCTACGGCCCGCCGCCGGCGCTCCGCCCGCCGGCCCCTGCGCCCTGCGCGGCATCAGCGACGACGTCTCCGAAGCCGCCCCCACCCCCGCCGGCTTCGCCCACTCCTCCGGCACCGTCCGGGCCCTCACGCTCTTCGTCGACTTCCCGGACGCCCCCGCCCGGCTGTCGCCCATGGCCCGCTTCGCCGAGTTCTTCCCGGCCGCCACGGACTACTTCCGCACCAGCTCGTACGGCCGACTGAACTACGTCCCCCGCCCCTTCTTCCGATGGCTGCGGATGTCCCGCCCCCTGGAGGAGTACGGCATCACCCGCGGCGCCGAGTTCGACCCGTCCTCGAACAGCGGCTACCACGCGCTCTCCCGGGAGATCGTGCACGCCGTCGACCCGTACGTGGATTTCCGCGACTACGACGTCATCAACATCATCACCACCCCCAACGCGGGCCCGCCGGCCACCCGTACGGTCCTGTCGGTGACCTTCAGCGGCAGCGACCTGGGCCTGAAGACCGGCCGCGGGAAGCCGTTCACGAACGTGTCGTTCATCTGGAGCCGGCAGACCGGGCTGAGCGCCTTCCGGGTCATCAACCACGAGAACGCCCATTCCTTCGGCCTGCCCGACCTCTATTTCACCGAGGACCGGGACGGCCCGACCCCGGTCGGCCACTGGGACCCGATGGACGAGGACTGGGGACCGACCAACGACTTCCTCGGCTGGCACAAGTGGAAGATGGGCTGGCTCACCCCCGGCCAGGTGCACTGCGCACCCACCGGCGGAACGCCCGCCGACCACACCCTCACCCCGGTCTCCACGCCCGGCGGCACCAAGATCGTCATCATCCCGACCGGCCCGCACAGCGGCTTCGTCGTCGAGGCCCGCACCAGCGGCCTGCTCGACCCGATCGTCTGCCGCCCCGGCGTCCTCATCTACCACGTGGCCACCGACGTCCGCACGGGCCACGCGCCCATCCGCGTCATCGACGCCACCCCGCACAGCCGCGGCTGCTACACCGGGGCCCCCAACGTCGACCCGGACCTGACGGACGCCCCCTTCCGCCCCGGCCAGACCTTCAGGGACCACACGAGCGGCGTCACCGTCACCGTCCTCGCCGAGAACACGGACGGCACCTACCGCGTACGCGTCACCCCCGCCCACCCCCGGCAACTCCCCCCGGACCCGCCCGCCCCACCTCCCCTCCCCCTGCCGCCCCTCACACCCCCTCCCCTTACACCACCTCCCCTCCCTCCTCCTTCCAGTGGCGCCGCCCGATACTGATCAGCCGCAGCTGCCGCCGCGACCGCGACACGACCTCTTCCGCCGCCCCCTCCGCCCCGTCCTCCGCCGCATCGATCAGCTCCGCGGCCGTCGTCACCAGCCGGTCCACATACAGCTCGGCCAGCATCCGCATGTCCTCGTCCCGCCAACCCGCCGACACCGGCTGCGACTTGAGCACCTCCGCAACCTCCTCCGTGAACCGTGCCAGCTCCCCCGCAATCGCCTGCCGCACGGCCCGCACACCGCCGTGCCGCTCACGCGCCACGAACCGCACGTGGGCGGGGTGTTCCCGCACATGCCGCTCGACGACCGCGACCGTACGGTCTATCCGCTCCTCCGCCCCGGCCTGCTCGACGAGGATCGCGCGCACCATGGCGTGCAGACTCCCCAGCGCCTCCTCGACCAGCGCCACGCCCAGCTCCCCCAGATCCCGGAAGTGCCGGTAGAACGCGGTCGGGGCGATGCCCACCACCCGCGTCACCTCGCGCAGCCCCAGACTGCTCAGGCTCTGCTCCTCCAGCAGCCCGAGCGCCGCATCGAGGAGCGCCTGACGGGTCTTCTGCTTCTGGGCCTGCCGGACTCCACCCACACTGTGACTCATGTCATCCAGTAAACAACCGTTCTCCGAACCATTCCACTCCCGCACAGTCGTAGACTGAAGATGTCAGTGAACAACTGTCCTCCGAATTCCGAAAGGAAGATCATGCTCTTCCTCGTCGCAGCCCTCCTCCTGATGGGGATCGCGCTGGGCACCGCGGCACACCTCCCCCTCCCCGTCACCCTCGTCGCCGCCGCCGCCATCGCCACCTGGCTGATCATCTTCTCCGTACGCGAGCGCCGCCACCGGGCCGAGGGAGCCACCCGATGAGCACCGCCACCAACACCCACGGGACCGCCGAGCCCGCCCGCCCCGCCCGCTCCCACGCGGACGGCATGGCCGTGGCCTCCTTCATCCTGGGCCTGCTCGGCACCCTGGTCCTGAACATCGTGCTGGGCCCCTGCGCCCTGGTCCTCGGCACCCTCGCCCTGACCCGCGGCACCAACCGCCGCGGACGCGCCCTCCTGGGCATCGCCCTCGGCGCCGCCGACCTTCTCCTCCTCGCCGCACTCACCGCCGCCGACGGCACCCTCAGCTGGCACATCGGCTGACCACCCACGGCTCACCACAAAGCCCCGCACTCCACGCCCCCCACCCGCCATCCGCTACGCTTGTCGCCGGATCGGATCACCCAGATCCCCCCGCCTCCGTAGCTCAGGGGATAGAGCACCGCTCTCCTAAAGCGGGTGTCGGCAGTTCGAATCTGCCCGGGGGCACCAGCAGGAAGGCCACCTAGGAACGTTCCTAGGTGGCCTTTGACATCCACACCTGACATCAACGGGTGCGGTCACTGGCGACCGGGACGCCTCCTCAACAGCCGGTCCATGTGGCTCATGGCCTCACGTTGGGTGTCCTGCACCACGTGTGTGTACACGTCCATGGTGATGCTGATCTGCGAGTGCCCCAGGATCTCCATCACCACGCGGGGCGCAACTCCGGCCGCCGTGAGGAGCGTGGCCGTGCCGTGCCGAGCGTCGTGCAGCCGGACCACGCGGAGGCCGGCGGAAGCGGCGACACGGGTGAAGGAACGGTAGACGTTCCGCGGCTCGACGGGGCGACCTGTGCGAGTCGTGAAGACGTAGCCGGCCTCCCGCCACCTCTCCCCCGCCTTGGCTCGTACATCGGCCTGCCGCATCCGGTGCCAGCGAAGCGGCGCGATGCACAGCGCGGGCAGCGGGACGGCACGACGGCGACGGCTCTTCGGATCGTCGTCGTACAAGACACCACGGCGGCGTTGCGTCTGCTGGCGGACGTAGAGAACGCGGCTGTCGAGATCGATGTCTGTCCAGCGGAGACCGACGATCTCTCCCCGACGGAGGCCCATTGCGATAGCCAGCACGAAGGCCGCGTAGAGCGGATCAGTGCGGGCAGCGGCAAGAAAGTCCAACGTCTCGTTCAGCGTCCAGGGCTTCACCTCCCGTGAGTCGGTGCGGGGCGGCTCGACGAGCTTCGCGACGTTGCGTGTGATCAGCTCCTCACGGCAGGCCGAGGACAACGCCGAGCGCAGAACTCGATGCGATTCCTTGGCCGTTGCCGCCGTGGTCTGCTTCTCCAGGCGGACGAGGAAACGGCGGACATCCGCGACGCCGAGGGATTCGAGCCGCTTCGCGCCGAGCATGGGCACAAGGTAGAGCCGGGCATGCGACTCGTACTTGTCGTACGTGCTGAGCTTCCGACGAGGCTTGATCACGTTGTCGAGCCAGTAGGGCAGCCATTCGGCGAGCTTGGCCGACCTGGTGGGCACGGGTACGCCCTGGTCCACCTTGTCGAGGAGTTCGCGGCGCTTGGCGTCGCATTCGGTCCAGGTCTTGCCGTAGGCGTACTTGCGGGCGCGGGTGCCGTCGGGTTGGAGGACGTACACGGCAGCTTGGTATCGGCCGTCCTTGCGCTGGGTGATGGTGCCGGCCCCGTTGGGGTTCCGCTTGCGCTGTGGGGGCATCAGGCGGCCTCCTCGATCCGGTCGCGGATGTAGTCCTGCAAGGCGTTCTCGGGGATTCGGCGGCAGCGGCCTTCGGTGATCGAGGTGAGGCGCTTGGAGCGGATGAGGTCGTAGACCTTGGAGCGTCCGTACTTCAGCCGTGCCATGACCTCCGGCACGGTCAGCAGTTGCCCGGTGGCGGTGGTCATGTGCGGTTGTCTCCTTCGGGGTTGAGGTCGGCGTGGAGTTCGCGGTCGTGTTTGGGGTCGGGATGGATGGTGGTGGCGAGCCAGGACTCGCCGGCGGTGAGACCGGTTCCGGCGAAGGACCAGTGGGAGAGGACGAGCGTGGTCTCGTCGTTGTCGGCGGGGGCCGGCTCCGGGGAATTCGCTTGGGCTTGGAGCCGTCGCCATTCGGCGCGGGCGGTGCGGAGGGCGCCGAGCGTGGTCGAGTAGCGACGGGTCTTGGTGGAGAAGTGGCCGCGGAAGCCGAGCATGTGGGCCCAGGCGCGTAGCCGGAGGTCTTCCAGGTCGCGCCGTCCACCGAGGGCCCAGGCGGTGCGGATCATGCGGCGTGCATGGTCGCTGATGTCGAGCTGGGCAAGTTCGGCGAGGAACTTGAGTGGCCGGTCCAGGGTGCCCGTGGCCGTCTCGGCGCCCTTGGTGGCGTACTTGGCGATGTACGCAGCTACCGCGCGTTCGGTCAGCTCGGTGCCGCCGTCGAAGTCCGCGGATCGGATCGGGCGGATGTCGAGCTGCTTGCCGAACGCGAAGGTGTGGGCCCTGCCATCGACCACTGGGCCCGGCACGGTGGCGTTGGTGGTGGCGGCCTGGATGGCGTCGGTCAGGAGGTCTGCGGTGGCCCATGCGGGGGGCGAGGTGTCGCCGCCGGCCGGGCCGTCGAGGCGGATCACGGCGTGGAAGTGGACTGCGCCGCGCTTTTGGTACTCGGCGACCTTGGCGAAGGACACGCGAGCGTGGTGCCGGAAGGCCCGTTGGGACAGGCCCGCTCGCTTGGCGATCTCTCGCCGCAGGTAGATCGAGAAGCGCCGCCACAGGGCGCCGGCGTGGGCGTTCCACAGCACTGCCGACTCGTAGTCGTACGTCTCGGAGTTGAGTGCGGTGCCCAGCTCAGGGGCGCCGTCGGGGTGCCGTGTGCCGCAGCGACAGGGGCGGACCGTTCCGCTGGTTCCCGTAGGGCGGTTGTGGACTGGGCCGAATGACGGGGCGGTGAATGTGGCGAACACGCGTGGGTGGGCGGCGACTTGTTCGGGGGTTTCTTTGCCGCCGCGGAGCCCGGCGGTGATGAGCTGGTAGGTGTCGCGGCGGTAGGTCTCGGCGCAGGCGGGGCACCGGGTGGTGCGGCGGTTGTTGCAGCGGACCAGGAGGTGGCCGGCGGGCAGGTCGGTGGCGTGCAGCTCGGAGAGGATCTGTCCGGTGGTGGGGTGGATCTCGGTGCGGTGACCGTCGAGGCGGATGGGCTGGCCGCACCCGCCCAGGCCCCGGAGTTGCCGGAGCAGGGCGGGCATGGTGCCCAGCGAGGCCAGAGCAGCCAGGTGCTTGATCGGCGGCGTGGTGTGGGCGGGCATCGAGCGAACGTCTCCTTGGCTAGTCGTCTAGATGTGTTTGCCGTTGACGATGTGGACCCCGGTGCGGGTGCCGGACTCCACGGCGGGTGCGAGGAAGGTGTGGGCGAGCCAGAAGCCGAAGAGGGCGATCACGATGGCGGCCCACATACGGATGCCGAGGAACTTGATCGCGGCCCAGGCGATGACGCCGAGGACGAAGACGAGGGGCAGGGTGATGGTCACGGGCGAGGGCCTTTCAGCGGACCGGGCAGCGGTGGGTACGGGCAGCCAGCTCGGCGGCGGCGCGGCTGTCATAGTCGGCGGAGAAGCCGCAACGCGGGGCAGTGCACGCGGCGGTGTGCTTCTCCCGGCCCCTCGCGTCGTAGGCGGTGCCGACCCGGACGGGGCCGATGCGGACGAGGTTGCGGAAGCGGCGGTTGGCGGGCATCAGCGTTCCTCCGGCTTGCGTACGAAGTCGTCGGCGTGCTCGGTGAGCCAGCAGCCGATCTCTTCGCTCTCCTCCGGGTCGGCGGCGAGGATGACGGGCTCGGCGGTGGCCATGGCCTCAACGAAGCGGCCAGCACGGGTGAGTTCGGCAGCGCGCTGTAATGCGCGCAGGGTGGACGGACGCACGGGGGTGATCTCCTTTCACAGCTGGGCGGCGACGGCTTCAGCGAGTTGTGCGGGGACGCCGAGGCGGGCGCGCAGGGTCGTGGTGTCGATGGGGGCGCCGGTACGGGTGCGGTGGTCAGCGGCGACCTTTCGGGCGTAGTCGACCAGGGCGGCCGGGACGGACGGCGCTGGGAGCGCGGGGCCAGGCGACGCCGCCGGGGCGGGTTCGAGCTCTGGCGCCTCGTCGCTGGGCTTGAACTTGACTGGTTCCGGCTCGGGTTCGGGCTCCGCGGGCACCGGGCCGGGCGCCGGAGTGTTGACCTGTTCCGGCTCAGGCTCGGGTGCGGTCTCGACCTCAGCCGGTCGAGGGCTGGAGTGCGCGAGCAGAGTTCCGCCGAGGAAGGCGACCGCGGGCCATCCGGCGACGAGGATGCGCAGCCAGGCCGGTACTGCGTGGACGTCGAGCAGGCCGGCGGTTGCCACGTTGGCGCCGAGTGAGGCGGTCAACGCGATGACGAACCAGCACCACCCGGCCCGCTTGGCCGCCCCGGACCGCAGCCGCCGCCAAGCCGCCACAAGCAACAGGTCCACCGAGACCGGATAGGCCCAGCCTTTCCAACCGTCCTGTCCGGCCACCGCGGCGATGTCGTGCAGGTGGGCGAACGACAGGGCAGCAGCGATGACGGCTTGGACGAGCACCGCATCTACGCGGCCCATGTAGGCCCGCAGCATGGACGGACCTCCTTCCGATTTCTGGCATGGATCGGGTAGGGACCTGGCGCGAGGTGGTCGCACCCACCGTTGAGGGAAGGTGGGTTAGCCGGTCACCGGCAGCGGCTTGACCAGCGAAACCGGCGGGTTAGCGGGCCCAACCGGTACGACGGGCCGGAAGCGATCGAGCGCCGGAACGTCCGGCACCAGGTGGGCCGAGGCGGCGCACACGGCGGCAGCGTCGGCGAGCGACAGATACGGGGTGCGGATGCGGGACCAGCCGCCGGAGGTGTCCCCAGCGACAGCCAGGCCGGGCCGTTCGGGTGCGATGGCACAAGCGGCGCCAACGGCCTCGGGAGCGATGTCACCAAGAGCCATCTTGGCCGAGGCTTCGTCGTTGACCCGGTGGCAGACCCGCCCGGTGAGCTGGGCGCGGAGCATGGTGGCGCCCTTGCCCAGCTCGGCGCCGAACCGTTGGCCGCACACCTCCAGGTAGATGCCGGCGGCGCGACCGAGTTGGGCGAGGCGGATGAGCTGGGTGACCATCTCGTCCCGCCGTTCCTCGTCCTTACGGGTGGCGACCATGAACAGCTCGGCTACCTCGTCCACGAACACCACCACGGGCACAGGCCGTTCGGACTCCGGCAGGCCCCAGATGTCGGAGGTGATCTCCTCGTCCGGGGTCCCCGGGGCGATACCCTGCCGGGCCTTGATCAGGTCGTACCGATCTTCCATCAACTGCACCAGTACCGGCAGCAGGTCAGCCGCTTGCCCCGGCTCGGTGGCCAGCGCCGACAACCGCGGGGCAAACGGCGCCAACTCCACACCCCGCTTGCAGTCGATCCCGACCAGCGCGACCGGCTGCGGGGCGAGCCCTGCGACCAGGTGGCGTTGGAACATCGACTTGCCCGAAAGCGTGGCCCCCAGGGTGAGTTGATGCGGGGTCGTGCGGTAGTCGCGGACGTACGCGGTCGCGTCCTCCCTCAGCGCCACCGAGACCTTGAGGAACCCGCCCTCGGTCTTCCGCGGCATACGGACCTTACGGAGCACGTCGAAGCCGACGAGCCGCAGTTCGACCACGCCCGGCTTGACCTCGGAGACGTACACGGCGTGAACGCCCCAAGCGTGCCGCAGCCGTTCGGCCGAAGCCGCCACGTCCGCCGGCTCCTGCCCCGGCGCCAGGCGCAGCCGGACCCGCATGCCCGTCGAGGTCGGCCGGATCAGGCCCCGACGAGGCGGAACCGGCCGCACCTCGCGCCGAGTCGTCGCCTGGACGAACAGGGCCCGGAGCCGCGACGGCTGAACGGTCAGCCCACACGCCTCCATCGTCGAGCCGTACGTGCCCAGCATCCGGGCCGTGGATATCGGCAGTCCAGCCGTGCACCAGAAAGCGGCCGGATGCTTCGCCCGGAGGTAGGCACCCCCGCCACCAAGCGCGGCGACCGGAGCACCCACCTCCATCAACGTCAGCAGATCGGACACGGCGATCAGGCCCCCACCGCAGCCGGGACCTGGAACTCGGCGGGCATCACGGCGGTTGCCCGGAAGGCGATGCCGTGCCGCGCCTGTCCGTTGAACGTGGACTCCCACGGCCGGGCCACCAGACCGGCCAGCGAGACCGGAGCCCCGACCGTCAGCCCCTCGGTCAGTCCCTTCTCCGGAACGGTGACCTTGACCAGCGACGACTCGCCCTCCTCGATGTAGACGACCCCGACCGTCCACAGCACGTCACCGGTGTTGGCGTCGGTGGCGACCTCACCGGTTCGCCGGTCCTTCAGCTTCTTCTCCGGAGCCTCGGTCAGCAGGATCGTGGCCGCCGAGGTCTCAACGCGGATGGAACGCAATGCTTTCTCCTTCTCCATGACAGCTAGTCGTCTAGACAAGCTGCCGCCTTTGCCCCCGATGGCTCGGGAACCTGCGGACCACTATGACATAGAGACGGCTACTCGTCTATATGAGTTCCCTGTCTCGTGTGTACGAGTCGGCAGAGGAGGGGCGGAAGCACGTCAGCGTTCCATCCGCCCAGCCATCAGGTAGCCGGGAGCTGGTAGTTGAGGACGTACGCGTCGGCGGCCATCACCGTGTCGCAGACCTCAACCGCACGCCCCTCGGTGTCATACGCGGTACGGATCAGGTGAATCACCGGGACGCCAGCGGCCAGCCGGAGCGTCTTGACCTCATGGGGCGAGGGCATCCGGGCGCGGATCTCCTCGTCGAAGTGGTCGAGGCGGTGCCCCAGCTCTTCCAGCCGGGCGTAGATGCCGCCGGGGCCGGGGTTGGGCTCGGCGATCGGGGTGCCCGTCGCCAGGTCGAGCGGGATGTACGACGTAGCGAACTCGACCGGCCGGCCGTCGAGCAGGTAGCGGCGGCGACGAGCCAGCACTCGGCGCGGCCCGCCCAGGCGCGTGGCGATGTCCTGCGAGGGCCGCTCCTCCTTCACCTCCAGGCTGTCCACCTCCGGCCGGCTCCCCGCGGCTTCCGCCTCCACGGTGAACGCCGACTTCCCCTGATCACGGTGCCGCCGGGCGAAGCGGTCCGAGGCCAGCCGCCGGACCGGCGGACGCGGCCGGACGAAGACACCCTTGCCATGCTCGGAGACCACCAGGCCCTCGCCCTGGAGGACGGACAGGGAGTTGCGGACGGTCATCCGCGACACCCCGTAGTGCTCGACCAGCTCAGTCTCCGACGGGAGCTTGTCGCCCTCCTTGTACCGGCCCTTGTCGATCGCTTCGCGCAGCTGGTCGGCGATCTGCCGGAACACCGCCCGGTCGCTGGTGGGGTCCAGCGCGCCGAGCGCGGCGGTAGTCTGTGCGGGCATTTCCACTCCTACAGGTATCTAGACGAGCGGCTGACTCTGGTTGCTACCGTGGGAAGCCTAGCCAGCCGAGGGGATCGAAGTTCCGTGAGCACCGAGCGCCCGCACTCCGTGAGCGTCGCCGGCGTCATCGTCGACGACCGGGGCCGTGCTCTGCTCATACAGCGCCGGGACAACGGCCAATGGGAACCGCCCGGCGGTGTACTCGAACGCGGGGAGACCATCCCCGAAGCCCTCCAGCGCGAGGTACTCGAAGAGACCGGCATCAAGATCGCCCTCCCGGCGACCCTGACCGGCATCTACAAGAACATGACCGGCTTGATCGTCTCGATGGTCTTCCGCTGCGAAGCGATCGACGGCATCCCCACCACTGGCGAAGAGACTCGCGCCCTGCGCTGGGTCACCCGTGAGGAAGTCACCGAGCTCGCCGACGAGGCGTACGCGATCCGCGTCCTGGACGCCCTTGACGCGGCCTCGCCACCCGCCGTGCGGGCGCACGACGGCGTGAAACTCATCTAGCTCGAACCCACTGCCCATAGCGGCCTACCAGCACAAAGGAGCTTGTATGGACGAGTATACGAGCAGTCGCCTAGCTGTTGGACTCGAACACTCAAGTTCGCTGGAGAAAGTTGGCCTTGGCGGGTGGGCGCTGTACGGCATCGGCCGTGATCAAGCGATTGGCGCTGGTGCCGGCTACCGGTGCGAGGCCGTCGCTCATGCACCCCACGAAGGCCATTCCGTCTCTCTCGGCTTACGCTCCGCGGCCACTCCACGCCTGGCACTGCGTTGGCTTCGCGGCCGAGCCACCGACATCACCGACCAGCTCGACGCCCCGGCAGCCCGACCGGTCCGCCACTGGCTCAGCGATCAGGCCGCCCACGAGTACGCGCTCCTCGCCCTCACCCGAGGCGACTCCTACCTCTTCACGATCTACGACGAAGCCACCCGCTACACGCTGTCAGTGAGTCCCGCATGGAACGCGAAATGAACCACGTAGCCCTGCCTGCACTTCGCCCCGGATACTGGTGCGAGTGCTGGACTCAGAGCCCGGCGACCGGCGAGGCTCCCGTCCTACTCGCCTCCTGCGAGGCCGACAACGCCGTCCAAGCCGTCCGATGGATACGCATCGCACTCCGCACGATCACCTCAGCCCTTGAACCCGAGGCAGCCGCACGCGCCCAAAGCTGGCTGGCCGGCGGCTACGTGAGCGCCATCGAGACCCTTGCGTACACCACGCCTTACGCCATCACCATCAGCCACCGAGACACCCGCATCGAGTGGACCGCCCGACCCGTGCTCTTCCTCGGCCTGGCCCACCGCGAGGCGGCCGAACTCCCTGCATGCGCCGAGAAGTTCACGCCACGACCGAAAGCCCCCACGCCTTACTGAGTAACAACTTTCTCTACGGGTTCAAGGCGGCTCGCTCGCGCTCGCCGCGCGCGGCCCAGCCCCCGGCCGGGCCTGCGCTCCTGTCTCCGCCCCGCTCCAGCCCGGCCGGAGCCCGTCCCGCGCGCTCAACGATCAGCCGCTTGCGGCCAGAGAAGGGGTACGCCGTAGCTGGGGCGGTCGGCTCCACGGCTTTAGGCAGCCACTTTGGCGCGAGCCTCTAAGATCATGGCCCCAACGTCGTGCTTTACCGGGCAGGTCCACAGACTGCCCGACGCGCCGGAAGCTTACGGGGCCATGATCACTCGCGCCAAAGCAGCTCCAGCCCAAAGCCGCTCCGCCGACCTCAGTCTTCTTCGAACCAGCCGCCACGCTCTGCAACTCTTGATAGAGGAACTGTCTTTTCCGCCAGCGCCCTCCGCATGCTGGTCTCTGCTACCCGAACCAAAAAAATCGGATACGAGACAGCGTTACTTGCGATTTTGCGAGCCACCTCCACAGGCATGTTGACGGACGGTCGCATGTATCCCAGGTGCGACATTGAAAGTCCTGTCGCTCGATAAGCCCGCTTAATTCTGTCAATTTCCGCACCCCAATCCACATGCCCAGATCGAATGCCGTCAATTGCGCAACCGAAAATAGCATCATGAATGTAAGGTTCGTCACCGATATAGCTCGATAGATACCTATCTACAATTTCTTGCCGCACGCCACCATTAGACCAAATTGAAAGAATGGCAGCGAGTCGAGGGCTCATCACTTCAGGCAGTAAATCGACGCGCACATCGCGATATACGCCGAGCCATCCTCGGATTTGTTCGATGCCACTAACCAGTCGCTCACCCTCCCGGGCGTGCAGGCTCTCGACCACATCGTCGAGCTCACCGCAGACCTTCGCGAGCGTAGCAGGGCCGCAGAAGGACAAAGCCACCAAAGCCCAAATTTGCCGCTTTTCTGGATCCGCTGCTCCAAGCTGTTTTTTCCACCACGCGGCGTTTCCTGCTTGCAGCCGCGCATATCTGACTCGATCAACCACGCTCACGGACTCATCAAACAGCTCACTGATTGGCACTTCACCTCTCTTACCGCGCTTAGCGGCAAGCGAAAGCGCACAAGCCATACCCCATACAGGCCATTTCTGCCCCAGAATGGACTCGACTTTTCTAACGTATTCAGCGAATGCACCATCTGATGTGGGAGAGCCTTCTTGCTGAGGAGCACCCAGAAGCTCCTGAAATGCCCGAACCACCGCGTCAACCTTGGCTTCGTGGGCAGGAGCTACTTCGCTCTCGCTCTGCGGCAGGTTAAAGCCCACCACACGAGCTAGGTTTTCGCCGTATGTACGTCGAATATCATGATGGTTCCTCAAAAGAGGCATAGGGTTGAGCGCAACACACAACAGATCCACTGCAGATTTGATTCTACGAGGAGATCGGAATCCCGCAATGAAACCATCGAATAGGGTATCTCTGAAATGCTCAAGAAGATCAGAGCGCTGAGCAAAGTAGCTCGCCCTGCCGGCAGCAATCATTGCCCCGATCACTTGGGCATCAAAAGGAACACCGAACTCCGTGAAGATCCTGAGCAAGGCTTCGTCGCCCTGGAAATTTAGAACCCCTAGGAAGTAGCCAGACCAAACCCAAGAGATTTTCTCATCGCTGGAGGAGAGAAGAGAGAACCCATCCAGCCACAGAAGATAGAGTTCTTCGCGAGTGCCATTCTTCTGCGCGAGTGCGGTGATCGAGACCTGTATGTCCCGTGGCGGTGCTCCGCTTAGAACACTTAGACAGCGCTCAAGGAGTTCGGTGCGCCCGCAGCCGTCGGGCAGAGTAATGGGCTCACCGCCGCTTGTGCTGTAACGGTCATCACCAAGAAGGGAGCGATATCCGTCCTTGTCTAGGATGAGTTCGATCACCTTTTTAAGGCTTCGAGGGTTTTGACTGAAGACCCAATCAGCCACAAGAGTTGCAGCGAGCGACCGAGGGTGGGACGTAAGGCCTAGGTCGCCATCGGCGCAGAGAACCTCCAGTCTGTCGACAAGTGACGGCAACTCACCCTTGCTGAAGCAGCCTGCGTAGAACCGCGTCACGTTGAGCCAATGGGTACTACGCGCTACAGCGTCAAACCGCTCATCCTTTGTCCCACGTCTTGGGCTTCCTACAGGGCTGTAAGGTGCGGTTTCGTAGAGAAACCGACCGGCGAAGTATTCTCGCAGCGGTTGCACTTCAAACTCAAATAGGCCTTCAACTGCACCAACGAGGAAAACAACACGCTGCGCGAGGCCAGTAAATAGGTCCTTCGTCCAAGCCGGGTCTCTTCCCTCCGAGATAAGATAATCCTTGATCACTTCCCGAAGGCGACTAGCTTCGATTTTCCCGAGAGCTCTACCCGTCTCCGCTTCGCTATGCAGGAGCCAAGCAAGGTAACGATGCAGGTCAATTAGCACCTCTTGATGTTTCTTTACAATTTCACTTTTTTCGGCTTCGCGAGCCAGGAAGAGCTCAACGTAAATATCGTATAGTGCTGTCCGCTTATCAGGGAGACTTCCTCCCCGCGTATGAATTACCGTGAGCAAAATGGCAAGCTGCATGGGGTTACGCGCAAGGTCGCGCATGTGCGGCTGATCTAGCTTCTCGGCCAGCGTTTTGCGTAGATTAGCCGTTTCTTTCGGCTTCAGACGACGCGACTTCGCCCACCGCTCTGAGTATTCTTCAATCAGAGGCCGGCCAAGTCGCGTCAGGGTCCACCGCTGAAACAGCTTGGACGGGAACTCAGATACCTCGGCCAATGCTGAGGGTCTTGTCGTAACCAGCATTTGAAGTGCAGCTGCGGACTCTTTCATCCTCCTGGCCGCAGAGCCAATCTCCTTCACCATGTCATTGCGAAGGCGGACCTCTGCAACTTCATCCAGGCCGTCAAGAACAATGAGGAGCGAGCTGGAACGCGCGACAGCAGAGAGATCGTCTACAGTGAAGGTCCGGCCACCTGACTGCTCACTAATCAACGCGCTGATGAACGACTCAAGAGACTTAGACGATTGCACCGGCCTCTGCGATTCAGCTTCTGGGCCAAACGGATTCTTACCCGAAAGCCAAGTTGCGTATTCTCGCAGGTCCACTCTAATCGGGAAGCGGACAGACTTAGCCTGATGTTCTCTGGGGAGAGCGGCGAACTCGACTTTTCCCAGAACGCGCATTCTATGCACTTGGCATACATACTGTGCTAGCGTTGATTTTCCTTGCCCAGGACCTCCTTCTAGCACGACCAGGTCGGAGAGTTTTGCTATGTCGTCATGGAGGAGCAACCTAGCTGCACCAATGGGCTCATCTCGATCGTTAAGTGACCCACCACGTTGGGCGATCTGTTGAACGATTTGGCGAATCTGTAGCGCACGCTTCTCTTCCTTGCGGCGCCCCTCTTCGTGAGCCAAAGGAATGACCGCAGGGACATCGACAAAGAGATTGAGGATTTCGTTGCTCAGCTCGACCTGCTTGAAGCGTACTTCGTTGTCCATGTCGAACTGTTCCGCAGCAAAGCTTCTCAAGACATCGAGGCGATTACCCAATAGGTCGCCCCCGATGGATTCCGCCAAGGCTTGCAGTACGTCGGTGCCACGGAGCATGTCCGGATATGCCCATCTGACGTCAGCATGACCGTCACATCTCCGGTCCAGATCGTCCCTCCACCAAGCGCGAATAGGAACGGGAGAATTCGCGTTTAGCAGCTCGTTTAGAGTGTCAATAGAGCCCGAATCCGGAAATGCCGTTCCAGGAACGTTGGATACTAGAATATACTCAATCGCACCCTTCCTGCGCTTCAGAATTTCCAGAATCTTGGGAATTTCGCCCTTCATTGTGTCGACCAGCCACTTATGGACGTCGTCGATAGTGAAAGGATTCCTGACGAACTTGACTTGGAATACTCGATAGCTTCCCTGTGTATTCGCGAACATCTGGACGGCATCTCGACCGCCGTCCCTTTGCCCAACGGGGAAACACTGCGTGCCTGGGTACTCAAGTGAGATGAGCGCCTGGCAAAGTTGCTGAAACCGCTCAGGGTCCAGTTGCTCGTAGAGGTATGTCAACTGAGTCCAACCTTCCCAACTGGCCGAGCAGAAACGGGCCCTGACAGCCTTGAGGATGCCAGGCTACCGCTGTCAGTCCCAGGAAGGATGAAGCCTGGAGGTATCCAACGTGACCGACCTTGCCGAGATTCATCGCTCTGCCTCACCCCGTAGAGCTCGTAGCGGGGTCTTGGGCTCGTCTCCGCGAGGCAGCGCCAGCAGATCAGACTGCAGGCCAACGAGACGATGCCGTGGACTTCGAGGCGACGTTCCCGGCGCACGGGCAGACGCTTGAACTGGCGGAGCAGGGCGAAGGATTGTTCGACGACCCTGCGGAGCTGGGCCAGGCCTTCGATGTTAGGGCCGGTCAGACGCCGTCCCGCCTTGCCGGCGGTAGCAGCACCGCCGCAGACACCTCTGTCTTGGCCGTGTCCATGCTGATGCTGGATGTGCAGCTCCCCCAAGTTCCGCTGACATCCAACGCTGACATCAACGACCCCGGACGGTGGCGACACACAGCAACCACGTATGGCACCGTCGCACAACGCGGGCTCCGACCAAGCCGAGGGCGGATCGAACTCCTAAAGCGGGTGTCGGCAGTTCGAATCTGCCCGGGGGCACCAGCCAAAAGGCCCGGACCAGCTATGGTCCGGGCCGTTTTGACGGCAGCATTTGACGGCAATCACCCCTCAGGCCGCCGGCTGACGGCGCTTGAGCAACCTGTCCATGTGGCTGCACGCCGTCGCCGCCACCGAAGGCCGTTCCCTGCACCTGACCTGCGACCTGACACCTACCACCGGCGCCGACCTGCTCGCGTGGATGGCCGACCAGCTGCGGGCTTCAGCAACCGTCCGTGCCAACCTCCCCCACCTCGCCTCCCGCGAAGAACAGGTATCCCATCTGGCGGCCCTGCTGAAGGAGTTCACCGGAGCCCTGCACGAAGGGGTGATCGAGGAGTTCCTCCTCGCGCGGGGCACGATGGACGTAGGTCGGCCCATGCCGTCCCTGCCGTTCGTCGGCGGCATCCCCGCCGACGAAGACCTCCGCGTCCGCCTCACCGCGTCGGGCGCGTGGTACGAGGTGGACGGCGAGGGCCGCGTAGTGATGAGCGCAGGCGGCCAGCAATGGACGTTCGCCTCCCATGCCCTCGCCATGGTCAGGCACCTCGCCGAGGGAAGAACCACATCCCTGGGCGAGTTGGCGGTAGCCTCATCGCTCCCCGTCGGCCAGGTCGCTGCTCTGGTTTCCGAGTTGGTCGCGGCCGACGTCGCCGCCGTCAGCCGCAGCAGGTAGCAAGCCTGATGTTCACTGCCCCTGAGCCCGCTGTCAGGGACCGCATGCTCTCCGCCCGCGGCCACGCCTGCGCCCTGCTGGACGTCGCCGATGCCGTGGGCGGAGAAGTGTGGGGATATGCAGGCCGGACGCTGTCCGGGGCCGTGACGGCCCCGGACAGCCCCGCCTGGTTACGGCTGGTCAGCGAACCCGAGGGCAAAGCGCGCGGGAAGCTGTGGGAGGGCCCCGAGGAAGCGGAACGATCCGTGTCTCCCGCTGTGCCCCGACCACGGCTGCTCAGGGTGTGGGACTGGTCGGCCGACGGCTGGGTCTACCGGGCCGAGCTGTACCAGCACGTCGACACACCACCGGTGTCCCGCAGCCCGGTCCTCCACCATGGCGCGGACCTGCCGGACTCCTGGTGGCACAGCCTCCACCAGGCCCTCGACCACCTCGCGCGCATCGACACCAGCCGCCAGGCCGTGCGCGAGCAGTACATTCGCCGCCGTGTCCCGGAGTACACCGGCATCACCCCAAGCGAGATCACCTGGACCACCGCACACGGCGACCTTCACTGGGCCAACCTCACCGGTCCACAGCTATGCCTCATGGACTGGGAGGGGTGGGGCACTGCCCCCACCGGTTACGACGCAGCCAACCTCTACCTGCACTCCCTCCCCGTGCCAGACATTGCAGAACGAGTTCGCAAGGAGTTCGCCCACGTCCTGGGCACTCCCTCCGGCCGACTCGGGGAGCTGACCGCCTGCACAGAAGTCCTCCAAGCAGCAGCCCGCGTGCCGTTCTACGCCGACCTGGCCGACCATGTGCGGCAGCACCTCGATCACTTGCGCGGCATGCTCCCCAGGCCGTGACCAGCGCTGACGTGCTCTACTGCGTGGCGTCGCACGTTTCGCAACGGCTGACTCCAGCGAGGCTGATATTGCCTTGCGTCGGCCGGAGCGGGGCGGACGCAGACAGTCGCCGCCACGCACCCGCAGCGGGATCGGTCACCCAGCCGAACTTCGGTGCTCGGATGGCGCTTTCGCTCAGATGGGTACACCCGGGTAGGTGCGCTTTGCCCTCGTAGTGAATGATGATCGCGCCCTTTGGCCAGCCCGCCCACTTCGACCCGCCCCCGTCGGACCTGTGGCCGGCACGTCGTACACGGCCGTCAGGTGTGCAGTCGGCGCAGTTGTGCAGTTCATGGCGTTCGCAGTACGACAAGACCATCTCCCCGTGCACGTCGTTCGACCGTTGAGCTCAGGGGCGGTGCCACCAGTGCGTTAGGCGATCTCGTCGATCAGTTGGCGGACGCGTCGTTCGATCTCGTCGCGGATCGGGCGGATGGCGTCGAGCCCCTGTCCGGCGGGGTCGGACAGTTGCCAGTCGAGATAGCGCTTGCCGGGGAAGACGGGGCAGGCATCCCCACAGCCCATCGTGATCACGACGTCGGATGCTTGGACGGCTTGCGTTGTGAGCACCTTGGGTATTTCGGCGGAGATGTCGATGTCGACCTCGGACATTGCCTGGACGACTGCCGGGTTGACGGTCTCGGCGGGGGCGGAGCCGGCCGAGCGCACCTGGATGCGGTCACCGGCGAGGTGGGTGAGGAAGGCCGCGGCCATCTGGGAGCGGCCGGCGTTGTGGACGCAGACGAAGAGGACGGATGGTCGGGCGGCGGCGTCAGGCTCAGGCACAGGTGGTCTCTTTCTGCGGTGCGGCGAGGGGTGAGGTGTAGAAGCGGCGGGCCCAGAGGGCGACGTAGACGAGGCCGATCAGGACGGGTACCTCGATGAGGGGTCCGACGACGCCGGCGAGGGCCTGTCCCGAGGAGGCGCCGAAGGTGGCGATGGCTACGGCGATGGCGAGTTCGAAGTTGTTGCCGGCCGCGGTGAACGCCAGGGTCGTCGCCCGCGGATAGTCCAGGCCGACGGCCTTGCCCAGGGCCATCGACCCGGCCCAGATGAGAGCGAAGTACACCAGCAGCGGCAGCGCGATCCGCGCAACGTCCAGCGGCCGGGAGGTGATCGCGTCTCCCTGGAGGGCGAAGAGCACGACGATCGTGAACAGCAGCCCCCACAGGGCGAACGGGCCGATCCGCGGGATCAGCTTCGTCTCGTACCAGCTGCGGCCCTTGCCCTTCTCGCCCAGACGCCGGGTGAGGAAGCCGGCAGCGAGGGGGATGCCGAGGAAGATGAGCACGCTGCGGGCGATCGCCCACACCGAGACGTTCAGTCCGATCTGTTCCAGCCCGAGCCAGCCGGGCAGGACCGAGAGGTAGAACCAGCCCAGCAGGCTGAAGGCCAGGACCTGGAAGACCGAGTTGAGGGCGACCAGGACGGCGGCGGCTTCTCGATCGCCGCAGGCCAGATCGTTCCAGATGATGACCATGGCGATGCAGCGGGCCAGGCCCACGATGATCAATCCGGTGCGGTACTCGGGCAGGTCCGGCAGGAACAACCAGGCCAGCGCGAACATGACGGCCGGGCCCACGATCCAGTTCAGCAGCAGGGAGGGCAGGAGCAAGCGGCGGTCTCGGGTGACGGTGTCGAGCCGGTCGTAGCGGACCTTGGCCAGGACCGGGTACATCATCACCAGCAGGCCGAGCGCGATCGGCAGCGAGACCCCGGTGACGGTGAATTTTGCCAGCGCCTCCCCAAGGCCCGGCACCAACCGGCCCAGGCCCAGGCCGACCGCCATCGCGGCCACGATCCACACGGCGAGGTAGCGGTCGAGGAACGACAGGCGGCCGGCCACCCCCGACTCGGGTGCGGTGGCGCTCACGAGCAACCCCCTGCAGCCTCGGCGCGAACGGGCAACGGCTCGCCGCCGGGGCGGGTGAGGATGCCGGCGAGGCGGTCGGTCATCTGAGGCAGCAGCCAGTAGTAGACCCACGTACCGCGCCGCTCGCAGTCGATCAGGCCGGCCTGCCGCAGCAGCTTGAGGTGGTGGGAGATCGTCGGCTGAGAGAGGTCGAAGGCAGGGGTGAGGTCGCAGACGCAGACCTCTCCGCCGGCCCTGGAGGCGATCATCGACAGCAGCCGCAGCCGCACGGGGTCGCCCAGCGCCTTGAACACCTTCGCCAGCTCCACGGCCTGCCCCTCGTCGAGGGGGGCCGTCAGCAACCCCGGGCAGCAGGCATCGACCGCGCCGTCGTGGCCGAGCACCTCAAGCTCTTGATTCGACATGCGTCTATGTTGACGTTCTTCGATTCAGGGCGCAACCTTGCATCGAAAGACTTCAATGCAGTCCATTCGGAGGCATGCCGTGTCCCGTGCCCAGCTCGCCCTGCGCGTCAGCGATCTGGAGGCGTCGATCGCCTTCTACTCGAAGTTGTTCGGCACCGAACCTGCCAAGCGTCGCGAGGGCTATGCCCACTTCGCCATCGCCGAGCCACCCCTGAAGCTCGTCCTGATCCGGGGCGAGCCCGGACAGGAGACCCGCCTCGACCACCTCGGCGTGGAAGTCGACACCACCGAGCAGGTCACCTCCGCAACCGACCGCTTCAAGGAATCCGGGCTGGCGACCTTCGAGGAGAACGACACCTCCTGCTGCTACGCCCTCCAGGACAAGGTCTGGATCCATGGCCCCGGCAACGAGCCCTGGGAGGTCTACGCCGTCAAGGCCGAAGCCGACACGCTTGGCAAGAGCTCCGATCCGAACCCGCCTCCGGGCATCTGTTGCTCGACCGACTCCGGCGAGTCGGAGGAACCAGGCGCCGCGGCGGCTTGCAGCTCCAGCAGTTGACGCTCCACCTCCGAGTGCCGCGCGCTCACCCGCGCACACCACCCATCCGCTGCCGCACAGCTTGCAGCAGCAATCCATCGCCGAACCGAGCCGAGCCACCACTGACCGGCGACGTTGGACAAGGCCCAGGACAGCCGGACGGCCAAACCGGATCGCGCCGTGCCCCATCCGTGCCCACCGGGCATCGAACCGGGCCGTGAGTCGGCGGGACCGCGGATCGCCCCTGTCCGGTCTCCTCCTCGGTCTCTCGCACAGCGATGTCCTCGCGGGATTCGCCGGGCTCGACATCGCCGGCCGGGAGCTGCCAGGAGAGCTTCCCCTCGCCGATCCGGCGCCGCACCATCAGCACACGTCCGCGAGACGTTCCCGGTCCTGGCAACGGAGGCCGGACGCGTCGCACAACCCATCGTCGTCACAGGGCTGATGCGGTCTGCGTCGTGCGGAGGCCCTCCGAGCATCCAGCACGGATCCGGCACCGGGCATGGCGACGGGGTCGGCTCCAGATGGAACCGACCCCGCCTGAACCGCATGTTTGCCAGATCGCTGAATCGATGCCATGACGGGCATCAAACGTTGCACCGGACCATCGACGACTCCGCTGTGATCTGCGATGATCGCGGGATTTGGAGCGCGATCCAGCGTAGATCCAGCATGCGGACCGTCACCGCGCCACCGCCCAGTGGGAACCGGCCCGACACCGTCCCTGACCGGCCACGACGGGGGCTGTTCGGGGCGCAGCGGCCTGCATCGTTGTCCGGCAGTGGCCCCCAGAGCCGGAGACGAGATGTAGCGGCCTGAACCACGGCTGATCGCGGGTGGGATGCGAGACTGCCCGGGATCCGTACCGCAGCGGCCAGAGCCGCATGGCCAAGAGGCCACCGCTGATGCGGTTGGCAACAGGGCTGACAGTTCGTCGCCGCCCCTGGTGGTTCTGACCGCTGGGCGGGTCGGTAGACAGGTGGGGCCGTGGACGGAGCCGTGTCGTTCGGGCCGACCTGGTCAGGTGCCCCGTTGGGTTTTACCGCTTGACGAGCTTGCCGACGGCGTTGGCTTCCCGCACCTGGTTGGCGAGGTAGTTCCAGGAGAGGTTGATGTATCCGTGGTCGCCCCAGCCGGTGCCCCAGGAGTTCTCGACCCGCACGCCCTTGCTGTTGTAGCCGACGATGGTGATCGCGTGTCCGCCCGCGAGTTGCTCGCCGGCGGCCGGAGAGTACGTGTAAGAGGCGGCCTGCTGCGGGGTCAGACGGAAGAAGCTGTTGTACACCGGAATCGCGATGACGACCGGCTCCCCCTGGGCCAGAGCGGCCTTCACGTCGTTCTTGATCTGGTTGCCGGTGTGCAGCGGGGTGTAGCCGGACAGCTTCCACTTCGCCGCGTTGGCTCGCTCGTGGGCGGTCGGCTGGGTGGTGTAGTCGAAGTCCCCCTGCGCGTAGTCGGACTTGGAGTCGACGCCTTGTGAGGTGGCTATCTTGAAGTGCTGCTCCGCCGAGGTGCCCATGTTCCGCCCCTTGACGATCTGGGCGTAGGTGTACATGGGCGCCTGGGGTCCGCCCTTGATCCCCTGCTCGTTCTCCAGGACGCTGTAGGCGGAGTAGTCGATGGCCCACGCGACACAGGCACCGACCCGGCCCTGGTTGCCGGGCTTGGCCGCGAACTTGGTCAGGTCGACGCTGGCAGGAAGGCTCTGAAGGCTCGTCGTGTTCGGCTTGGCAGCGACGGACGTCGGGCGGAGAGCGGTGGCCGCCAGCCTCGGCTGAACCGACTTGCGCAGCACGGACTGGCGCCACGCCGACTTGGACGGCACAGCGCCGAGGCCGAACGGGTGCTTCTTTCCGCTGAGAGCCTGTGACGCCCGGCTGGGTGCTTGGCCCTGACCGGGCACGACGGGGCTCGCCGTGGAGACCCCGACGGCCACGGCTGCGATCGCTACTCCCGTGCCGAGTGCGATGGCGGCGCGTGACTTGCCGCTGACGGCCTTCCACTTGCGGGATGCACGAGTCATGAATGAATGTCCTTTGCATTGTCAGGGGCCTGAAACTGGAGGGAGTTGGACGGCACTCCCCAAGGCCCCGGGCGAGCCGGTCAGGACGGATGTCCCAGTGCCGGGTTGCGTGTCGCAAGGCCCGTCTTCTGCAGGCGCGTTGAGCGTCTGTGGACCGGAAACGGGATTCCTGGGCTTTGGTCAGCTGCGGGAATTTTCTGGCGCCGATCGAAGAATTGACGGCTACCGCAGCTCTCGTGAACTGGACGCTTTCGAAGGCATGTCCAATGAGCAACGGAAGCTAGCCGAACCACGCACACCGAAGCAAGTCCCACGTGTCAGTGATCACAAATTATTCGTCGAACCGGAGGGCATGAGGAGCCCGGCACAGCATGCGGCTCCACAGCCTCACGGCACCCTCTCCCGCCTCTCCACGCCATGGGGAACCGCAGTGAACGGCCTCACATCGGCGCAGGTCACATGCCGTGTGCCAGTCCACGGCAGTCCGCGCTACGCCCCGCCACGAGGTGCTTGTAAGTGGCGTGGAATGCCGCCGAAGAACTCGCGGCACCCTCAATGTCATTGACAGTCGACGCCCTTGTCGGCAGCGCACGGCAAACCCACCCGACGCCCTAAATGTCCGCACAACGACATCAATGTGGCGCCGATATGGCGGAATGACGGAACTCGTCGAGGGGCCCAGAGGAGCTCAGAAAAAAATTCTCCGAGTTTCTGTTATCCGTCCTCCCCTGGCAGGGTCTCCCAGGTATCGAAGGCATGCAGACACGTCGGCGACAGGGAGCGAGGAAGGACATGAGCCCAGAACATGGAACCGCGGTCGTCGCGACCGCACAGGCAGGGGACCGGTGCGCGCAGGACGAGCTGGTCGCCGAATATCTGCCGTTGGTCTACAACATCGTCGGACGCGCACTGCACGGTCACGCCGACGTCGACGACGTGGTGCAGGAAACCATGCTCCGCGCGCTCGACGGACTGGCCGGCCTGCGCACACCCCACCGGTTCCGCTCCTGGCTGGTGGCCGTGACCATGAACGAGATACGCCGGCACTGGCGCAGCAAACAGGCATCCGCTTCCGATTCCAGAATCGACGAAGTGACCGAACTGGCCGACCCTGGCGCGGACTTCGTCGATCTGACCATCATCCGGCTGGGGCTCTCGGGCCAGCGCCGCGAGGTCGCCGAAGCGACCCGCTGGCTGGACGAGGACGATCGCGCGCTGCTGGCGCTGTGGTGGCAGGAGGCCGCGGGCGAGCTGACCCGGCCCGACATGGCCGCCGCCCTCAAGCTGCCGTCGCCGTACGTCGCGGTGCGAGTGCAGCGGATGAAGGCTCAGCTGGAAGCCGCCCGGCTGGTGGTGCGCGCGCTGTCGGCGACGTCCCGTTGCCCGCGGCTGGAGCCCGTCGTGGCGCGCTGGGACGGCGCGCCCTCTGCGCTGTGGCGCAAGCGCATATCCCGCCACGTCCGTGACTGCCGGGACTGCTCGGGCCGAGGCAGCGGCCTGGTACCGGCGCAAAGCCTCCTCGCCGGCATCGCCCTGATCCCACCGACCGCCTCTCTGGCCTGGTACGCGACCCAAGCGGGCCACGGCGCCGCAGCCCTCAACCCCGCAGCCGGGCTGGCCAGTTCAAGCATGACCAATGCCACTTCCACGCCCCTGACGACGGCACGGCACGCGGCGCCCCCGCCGCACAGCCTGGCTCGCGGACCGATCGGCGGCCACCACCGTCCGCGGTTCCGGCCCCGACGCGCGCACGTACTCGCCGGCGCCGCCGCCACAGCAGCGGCCACGGCGATCTCCGTCATGCTCGGCTCACCGGACAGCGCCCCGAAGACCGACCCCGCGGTCCCCAACCGGCCGGTACTGGTGAAAGCGGCGCCGATATCCAGCCCGCCACCCCATACCCCTTCCCCTTCCCACCCGCCCACGGCCTCCCCCAGCCGGACACCGACCGTCGAACCGTCACCGGCCCACCCGGCCCCCACCCCCTCGAACACCCCGACCCCGCAGACAGCCGCCGCCCCCGACGCGGTCGAGCAGGTCCTCGCCGTGATCAACCAGGCACGAGCCGCCCACGGCCTGCCGCCCTACTCCCTCACCACCGGCCTCACCCGCAGCGCGACCGCGCACAACACCACGATGGCCGGCGGATGCGGCCTGTCCCACCAATGCCCCGGTGAAGCCCCTCTGGGAGACAGAGAAACCGCCGCAGGCGTCCAGTGGGGATCCGCGGGAGAGAACATAGGCCGAGCCTGCGCGGGACCGGACCCCCGACAGATCGCCACCGCCGCCGTCAACCTCACCCAGGCCATGCTCGACGAGAAGCCACCCAACGACGGCCACCGCCAGAACATCCTCAGCAGCGCCTTCACCCACATCGGCATCGCCATCTACCGCAACGGCAACGGCAACGGCAACGGCACCGTCTGGCTCACCCAGGACTTCTCCGACTGAACACTGCGCGGCCATCAGCTCACCGGCGTCTTGTCGTAGCGCAGAGCCACCTTTGCGCGGGACGCACGGCCCCCGCGCCGCCGGTGCACCGCAGACCACGGGTCACTGCGGTGCCGAGGCTGCTGCGACGGCGTCGCACGCGTGCAGCGCTGCCCGGTGTACGAGACGAACCAGTGCCGCATCAGGGAAAGTTCGCCTTGCTGAGGATTGATCCACACCCCGGCCAGGTGCCACCCGGCGGCAGTGTTCGCGTGGCGGCAAGGGCCTGCCCATCGGCCGTCCCCGCACCCGGCCCGCTGTCGTGGCCGGAGCAATCCGCATCCCGCCGACAGCGGTGTGCGCGGGAGGCAGAGATCCGGCGCCTGCGCCCGCGTCTCGGTAACCCTGACGAGCCACAGTCGCCACGCGGCGACAGCCGGCCTCGGCTCCCTGGGAGAAATCTGGGAGAAGACCTTCTCCCGAAGCCTCTGCGACACCACGCCAGACCACCCCACGCCAACCCTCTGACCTGGGCAGATACCAGAACACGCAGGTAAGGATCTTGCCCGTACTTCATTCGGGACGAAGAGGGCGTGGGTTCACATCCCGCCACCCCGACTGACAAGTAGCCCCCAGGCGCCGCCGGCAGCCGGCCGGTCCCCCCCTGGCTCTCCCAGTACTGCCAGAGCACGTCGTGCACAGGTCGAACCGGCGGTCGGATTGCTTCTGCTCGAAGGGCGCCAGTGGTTGACGCAAGTTGTCGACCTGACCCTCAGGACGAGGCTCCGGGCCGTCGGCGTGCTGCTGCGGTGAGTCGCCCTCGGAAGAGACCCCGCTCGCGGTAAGGACGCAGGCCCGAGTACCGCCTTACGCCCAATGGGAACGACCGGTCCGTCCCGTGAGGAAGGACCGGTCGCTGTCTTGCCTCAGCCCAGTGAAGAGCGTCCTTCTCTTTCCTGTCCGATAACGACTCGGACGAAGGGGCAATGCGGCCGAAAGGCGCGGTTCATCCGATCAGTGGATGCGGAATCCCGATCACGGTTGCCAAGGTTCCCGAACACGCGCCGGCCGCCGTATCGGGTAACACGGTGAAATTTCATCTGGCCTGCTCAATCGATTCTCATAAGCCGGTTGGGCCGCAGGGAGGTTTAACCACCGGTTGTCGTGCCATCGGAGGCGGCCAGGCGTTGGCAGCGTGTAATCCAGCGACTGGGTTACCGGACAACCGTAGGAGGGCTATCCGTGAACACTGCCAAGAAGGCTGCCATGGTCCTTATGGCGGTCGGCATCGCGACGGGAATGTCGACAGGTGCGGCTTTGGCGAACAGCGGTGCGCAGGGCGCCGCCGTCAAGTCACCCGGCTTCGCCTCGGGCAACCTCGCCCAGATGCCGATCCACATGCCGATCAACCTCTGCGGCAACTCGATCAACGTGGTCGGCGTCCTCAACCCGACCTTCGGGAACACCTGCATCAACGCCGAGCCGGAGCACCACACAGAAATCAGGAACTACCACCATCACGAGCGCCACCATGAGGCGCGCCACGACCACGAAGAGGACGAGGACTGACCGGTTTCGCACCAAGGCCCTGCGGACCATCCGGTCCGCAGGGCCGTACCGGGCCGGACTCAGCCCTGCCGGATCGGATGCCCGGGCGCCGACCGTCACAAGGGCTCAGTCCTGCTCGTCCTGTCCGAGGACGTGAACAGTTGGCTGCGGCTGCCCGCGCCGCTCCACCAGCCGGGACACATCCAGAGACGCCCGGCTCCACAGGCGTCTTCCGATCGTCCTCCGCTGCGCGCGGCTGAGTGACCAACTGCGTGACAACCGCAGCGAACTTCGGCGAACCACCACGGACCATCAGGCACCACAACCGCAGGTCGACAGCCATAGCGCCTGAGCCCGCGAAGGTAATCGAAGTGCTTCGGGACGAAGAGGTCGTGGGTTCACATCCCGCTGTGCCGAACCTTTTCCTGCGTGAGCGATGCGTGAGCGGACGGCGGAACACGAGGTGCCGAAAGCTGGACCCAGGGTCAGAGCGGGTGGCGCTGACCTGCAAGAACAGCACCACCCAGCCTGATCCAACACCCTCGATCGGGGATTCGACCCCACTCCTAGAGCGGGTGTCGGCAGTTCGAATCTGCCCGGGGGCACACAGCCAAGGGCCAGTTGAGCGGCTTCACCGCCTTGAACTGGCCCTTTTGCATGATCACGGCCGGGCCGTGCACGTGCCGCAAGAGCCAGGAGTCCGTGTCGCCGCGCGGCTGCCGCCGACCGGACGTGAGGTGACGAGCGGCGCCGGATCGGCGGCGGGTGTCCTGGCCGTTCGGCATCGGGCCAACTTCTTGCCGGCGTAGGGCGCCGGAGCTGGGGACGGGGACGGGGACGGGGACGGCCGAGGCTCTTGGGCGGCCCGATCACGAGTCTCTTCCGTGCCCGCAGCCCGGCTCATCAGGGAACGTCCCTGAGAAAGCCCTGATCGAACCCTTATGGCTGATGCGGAGTCAGTGGGCGGCAGGCCCGGTCGCCGCGTGCACCGCAGGTGGCACACATGCGGTGCACGCGGCGGGCGGGGAGCCGGTGCGGGGGGGCTGCCCGCACCGGGGTACCCGCCCGGCGTCGGTGCGAAGTCCCGGGAAGCGGGCTGGAGTTGCGGCGGGGTGCCGCGTCGACGGCATGCTCTGCGCCCGAGGCCGGGCGAGGGCGCCGCCGAGCACCTTCGTCACGCCCCGGGGGCCTCTTGGGGTGGATCGTGTGCGAGCGCGGTCCAAGAGCGCAGGAGCAGGTCGAAGGCGTCGACCACGACGTCGTCCGGGATGCCGCCGGGGGCCAGGAGGCGCTGGATGAGCAGGCCGTCCTCCAGCGCGTGGACGATCAGGGCGAGGAACGCGGGGTCTGCGGGCGATGCGACGCCGCGGGCGGCGAACGCCTGCCGCAGGCCGGTGGCATGGGCGTCGCGGGCGAGGAGTTCGCGTTCGGCGAGCAGCGGGCGCAGCTCCTCGTTCCGCAGGGCGTGCAGGACGAGTTCCATCCGCAGGGCGAGCCATTCGGGCAGGTGCGGGGCGCGGTCGCGGTTCCAGGCACGGAGCCTGTCGAGGGCGTCGGCGAAGGAGCCGGCGTCCTGGGTGAGGGCGCCGACTTCCTCCAGTTCGCGACGGGTGCGCTGCTGGAGCAGCTCGGCGACGAGGGCGTTCTTGTCCTCGAAGTTCCCGTAGAAGGCGCCGCGGGTGTAGCCGGCGCGCTCGGCGATCTGCTCGACGGAGGTGCCGTTGACACCGCGTTCGGTGAACAGCTCGGCGGCGGCGGCCAGCAGGCGGCTGCGGGTCTGCTGTCGGCTCTCTTCGCGGGTCAGGCGCTTGCGTTCGGGTGTCACGGCGGCATCCTACGGCGCACCTCGGAGGAAATATTCAGTTCTGTATTCAGATACAGGGCTGTATTTTTCTTGCCGGAAGGAAGGGAGGGTCCGATGGGGACCGACGAAGTGTGGGCACTGGGGGCGTCGGAGCTGGCGAGGCTGGTGGCGTCCGGAGAGGTGTCGGCGGCGGAGGTCGTGGCGGCGCACCTGGAGCGGATCAGCGCGGTGAACCCGCAGGTGAACGCGGTGACCCGGTTGCTGGAGGACGGCGCCCGGCAGGCGGCGCGGGAGACCGACCGGCGCCGGGCCGCCGGCGAGCGACTGGGCCCGCTGGCCGGGGTGCCGTTCACGGTGAAGGAGAACATCCACGTCGCCGGATCGGCGACCACGCACGGCGTTCCGTACTTCCGCGACTGGGTGGCGAAGTCGGACGCTCC
Organism: Streptomyces albospinus; assembly: GCF_014648695.1. Lineage (GTDB taxonomy): Bacteria > Actinomycetota > Actinomycetes > Streptomycetales > Streptomycetaceae > Streptomyces > Streptomyces albospinus. The sequence goes on along the minus strand of NZ_BMRP01000028.1, from coordinate 35,293 downwards.
CCCGGTGCGGCGGCTGCGCGCGGCCGGGGCGATTCCGATCGGCCGCACCAACATGCCCGATCTTGCGATCGCCGGACTGCACACGGTCAGCCAGCTGTTCGGGGACACCGTCAACCCGTGGGACCCGTGGCGCACGCCCGGTGGCACCAGCGGCGGCGACGCGGTCGCGGTGGCGACCGGTATGGCGGCGCTGGGCCTGGGCAACGACTCCGGCGGATCGGTGCGCAACCCTGCGACGTTCAACGGAGTCGTGGGGCTGAAGCCGAGCTACGGGCGGTTCCCGGCCGACCACCGGATGAACGACCAGGAGCCGGTCCTGGGCCACCAGCTCTTCCCCGTGGACGGCCCGCTGGCCCGATCGGTGGCGGACCTGCGGGTGGCATACGAGGCGCTGGCGGGGACGGATCCGCAGGACCCGCGGGCGGTCCCGGCACCGCTGTACGGGCCGCGGCCGGACGGGCCGGTACGGGTCGGGGTGGTGATCGACCCCGGCGGGCGGGGCGACGTCCACCCGGACGTGCGCGCGGCGATCGAGGCGGCGGCGTCCGCCCTGGAGGACGCCGGGCACCCGGTCGAGGAGGTGGAGGTGCCGCGGATGCAGGACGCCCTCGACGGCTTCGGCGCGCTCCTGCGAACCGAGTTCTCCGTGGCGTGGCCCGTGCTCAGGCGGCTGCTCACCGACGACAGCGCCCGCCACATCGAGCTGGACACGCAACGCCATCCGGCCGTCGGCCTGGAGGAGTACCTCCGGCAGACCGGTGTGCGCCTCGGCGTCCAGCGCGCGTGGGCCCGCTTCTTCGAGCGCTGTCCGGTGCTGCTCGGGCCGGTGTCCACGCAGCCGATACCGGAGCCCGTGGTGCCGCGGACCCTGGAGGAGCGCGACGCGACGTTCGCGCCGCTGCGGCTGCTGACCGCGACGACGTATGTAGGGGTGCCGGCCGTGGCCGTGCCCACCGGGCTCGCGGCCGGTCTGCCGCAGGGCGTCCAGGTCGTGGCGGGGATGTACCGCGAGGACCTGTGCCTGGAGGCGGCGCAGCGGATCGAGGAGCGCCTGGGCGTGCTCACCCCGCTCGACCCCCGCGCGCAGCGGGCCGGTGGAGACGGACTGTCCGGGGTGGTCGGCGGCGCGCTGCGTCACAGGTGAGGCGCCCCGCATCACGGCCCCGGCCCCCGGCCCCCGGCCCACAGCCCACAGCCCACAGCCCACAGCCCACAGGAAGGCGTACGTGGCCGGGGGCGGGGGGGCTGCCAGGGTGTGCCGATTGTCACATGGCCGTGTGGGAGGGGGCACCGGCCGGGAGCCGGTGACCGGATACCGGTGGGCCGGGCCGTGCCGGGGACGGGCGGCGGGAACGGTGCGGTCGGGCGGGGCGGTATGAGAAGGATGACCTTGCTGGCCAAAACCGGCGCGGCCACGTGAGGCGATCTATACCATTCACCCCATGAACCCCTCTATCGCTCCGGACGAGGCGAACGAGCGGATACGCGCGTTCATCGCCGCTCGTCCCGGCGGCGCGCTGTCGCCCGAGGAGCAGGACGAGTACGACCGGCTGCTGGCCGCGTGGGCGGAAGCCGTTCACACGCGGGCGGCGTCGGCGTGTACCCCATGACATACGTGAAGCACTGGAGCGCGTGAAGCACGCCACCGGACATCAGAGGCCACCCAGGAGTGATCCTGGGTGGCCTCTGGTGTCCGGTGGGACCCGGTGATCGCTGGTGATGCCCGGTGGGACCTGGTGATGCCGGGTGGGACCTGGAGATGTCTGGTGGGACCTGGAGATGTCTCGTGGGGCCGGTGATATCTCGTGGGGTCCGGTGCTGTCCGGCGTCCATGATCGGACCGCGGGGCGGGTGGAGTTATCCACAGGGCGGGCGGTGGGGGTGGTGAGGCTCGTAGGCTTTCGGGGTGGGTTCGGCGGATGCGGGAGTGGTCGTGGGCGTGGATGTGGACGTGGATGTGGACGGTGCCTCGGGGACGGGCGGGGCGGCGGACGAGGCGGTGCAGGTGCTGCGCCGGGTGTTCGGGTACGACGCGTTCCGCGGGAGTCAGCGGGAGATCATCGAGCACGTCGTAGGGGGCGGCGACGCGGTGGTGCTGATGCCCACCGGCGGCGGCAAGTCGCTGTGCTACCAGATCCCCTCGCTGGTGCGGCCGGGCGTCGGGGTCGTGATCTCGCCATTGATCGCGTTGATGCAGGACCAGGTCGATGCGCTGCGGGCGCTCGGGGTGCGGGCCGGGTTCCTCAATTCGACGCAGGATCTGGAGGAGCGGCGGCTGGTGGAGGCCGAGTTCCTGGCCGGTGAGCTGGATCTGCTGTATCTGGCGCCGGAGCGGCTGCGGGTCGAGCAGACGGTGCAGCTGCTGGACCGGGGGAAGATCTCGCTCTTCGCGATCGACGAGGCGCACTGTGTCGCACAGTGGGGGCACGACTTCCGGCCGGATTATCTGGCGCTGTCGATGCTGCACGACCGCTGGCCGGACGTGCCGCGGATCGCGCTGACGGCGACGGCGACCGAGGCCACCCACGGCGAGATCACCTCGCGGCTGGGGATGGCGGATGCGCGGCACTTCGTGGCCAGCTTCGACCGGCCGAACATCCAGTACCGGATCGCGGCCAAGAACGAGCCGAAGAAGCAACTGCTGGAGCTGGTGCGCGCGGAGCACGCCGGGGACGCGGGCATCGTCTACTGCCTCTCGCGGGCTTCGGTGGAGAAGACCGCGCAGTTCCTGGTGGACAACGGGGTCGCCGCGGTGCCGTATCACGCGGGGCTCGACGCCCGTACGCGGGCGGGGAACCAGGCGCGGTTCCTGCGGGAGGACGGGCTGGTCGTGGTCGCCACCATCGCGTTCGGGATGGGGATCGACAAGCCCGATGTGCGGTTCGTGGCGCATCTGGATCTGCCGAAGTCGGTGGAGGGGTACTACCAGGAGACCGGGCGCGCCGGGCGCGACGGGCAGCCGTCGACGGCCTGGCTGGCGTACGGGCTCCAGGACGTGGTGCAGCAGCGGAAGATGATCGACGGTTCGGAGGGGGACGACGCGCACCGGCGGCGGCTGTCCGGCCATCTGGACGCGATGCTGGCGCTGTGCGAGACGGTGGCGTGCCGGCGGGTGCGGCTGCTGGCGTATTTCGGCCAGGACAGCGGCCCGTGCGGCAACTGCGACACCTGCCTGGCGCCGCCGCAGACCTGGGACGGGACGGTGCCCGCGCAGAAGCTGCTGTCGACGGTGGTGCGGTTGCAGCGCGAGCGGGGGCAGAAGTTCGGGGCGGGGCAGATCATCGACATCCTGATGGGGCGGAAGACCGCCAAGGTGATCCAGTTCGATCATGACGCGCTGAGCGTCTTCGGGATCGGCGAGGATCTGCGGGAGGCCGAATGGCGGGGCGTGGTGCGGCAGTTGCTCGCGCAGGGGCTGCTGGCCGTCGAGGGGGACTACGGCACGCTGGTGCTCACCGAGGCGAGCGGCGAGGTGCTGCGCGGGCAGCGCGAGGTCCCGATGCGGCGGGAGCCGGAGAAGGCGGCCCGGGCTGCCAAGGCGAAGGCCAAGGCCAAGCGGGCGCCGGTGGATCTGCCGGAGGCGGCGCTGCCGGTCTTCGAGGCGCTGCGCGGCTGGCGGGGGCGCACGGCCAAGGAGCAGGGCGTGCCGGCGTATGTGATCTTCCACGACGCGACGCTCCGGGAGATCGCGACGGTGCAGCCGGCCACGACGGCCGAGTTGGGCGCGGTGAGCGGCGTCGGCGAGAACAAGCTCGCGAAGTACGGGCAGCAGATTCTGGATGTGCTGGCGGGGCGGGATGCGGGAGACGCAGCCGCGGGGGACGGTCCTGCGGGCAGCGGACCCGCGGGTAACGGCTCTGCGGGAGCGCAGGCGGTGCCGCCGGCTGCGGACGAGGACGACCTGCCGGAGCCGCCGGATGACATCGACTGGTGAGAAGGCGCGGGGAGTTGCGGGGGCGGTCGCGGCGGTTCAGGAGGTCGGGGTGGTGTGGTCCGGGGGGTGAGGCGGGAAGCTGAGGAGGGCGCGGGCGCCGCCTTCGGGGGCGTTGGTGAAGTAGAGGCCGGTGCCGAGGACGGCGGCCTGGCCCACGGCGATGGTCAGGCCCAGTCCGTGGCCCTTGCCGCGGCCCGGGGCGTCGGTGCGGAAGCGCTGCGGGCCGTGGTGGAGCAGGTCCGTGGGATAGCCGGGGCCGTGGTCGCGCACCTCGATGGCGGGGATGCCGCCGGGCGGGGCGTCCACGGTCACCACGACCGGGGGCCGGCCGTGCCGGTGCGCGTTGATGACGAGGTTGGCGAGGATGCGGTCCAGGCGGCGCCGGTCGGTTTGGACGACGGTGTCGGCCAGGATCCGTACGTCGGTGTCGAGGCCGGTGGCGTCCACGGAGCGGGTGACGAGCGGACCGAGTGCGCAGGCGGCGAGGTCGGCGTGCTCGGCGCCGGAGTCGAGCCGGGAGATCTCCAGCAGGTCCTCGGTGAGCCGGTGCAGGGCGTGCAGCCGGTCGTTGATCATCTCCTTCGGGCGGCCCTCGGGAAGGAGCGCGGCGGAGGCGAGGATGCCGGTGAGCGGAGTGCGCAGTTCGTGGGCGACGTCGGCGGTGAAGCGCTGTTCGGCCTGGAGGCGGCCCTGGAGGGAGCCGGCCACCGAGTCCAGCGCCGCCGCCACCGCCGCCACCTCGTCATGCGCCGCCGGGCCGCCACGCGGCCACTGACCTGCGATGTCGCCGACCCGGGCGTCCAGGTCGCCGGCGGTGATGCGGCGCGCGACGGCCGCGGTGGTGGTCAGCCGGCGGCTGATGCGCTGGGCGAGGAAGAGGCCGGCGAGGGCGACGGCGGTGGCGGCGAGTACGGCCGAGCCGAGGATCGCGGTGTCGAACTTCTCCAGGGTGCGGCGGGTGTTCCCGTACGGCGACCAGACGGCCATGATCTGGTCGCCGGCGGGCGCCGCGGCCCACATCACGCGCTGCCCGCGATAGCTGCCGACCATGCTGCCGCGCCGGCCGCGGCGCACCAACTTCCGTAGCGCCTCGGGGAGTTCTGGTGGGTCGAGGACGGCGTTGATGCCCTCGCGGGAGGTGCCGTACTCGAAGAGGTCGAGCGCGGCGTCGAGGTCCGCGCGGGTCTGCTTGCGGACCTCGCCGACGGTCTGGCGGGCCACCGCGTTGTGGACGAGCACGCCGAGGACCGCGGCGACCGCGCAGCACACCGCCGTCACGGTCAGCGCGATCTTCCAACGGAGGGACACGGCCGGGCGGGGGCGCCTCATGGCGGGGTCCCGGGCGGACCGGGGGCGGCCCGCGGAACGCGCCGGCCGATGCTCGTCGGGGACGGGGGCGCGCTGGTGGGGGCGGGCGACGGGGCGGTGGGCGAGGGCTTCGGCTTGTGGGCGACGTCGAGGGTGAGGTCCCACAGGCCCATGGAGTGGCCGTCCCACACGTAGTCGGTGACGCTGACGTAGCGCGGGTCCTTGGTGGGCTCGCGGACCGCGAGATGACCGGCCGCCAGTTCGACGCCGGCGAGGACGCCGCGCAGCGCGAGGATCCGGGTGACGACCGCGTTCCGGACGGTGTAGACGCGCAGATCGCTGGTACGGCGGTCGAGGTCGACGACGGTGATCAGGTCGGGTTTGCCGTCGTCGGTGAGATCGTGCAGCTCGGGGCGGCGTACGGAGCGGGGGGCGGGCGCGCGGTCGCCGTCGGAGGTGTAGTCGGCGTCGAGGACGGCCAGCGGGTCGGCGTCCTTCATGTTGCCGCCGGGGATGCGCGGGACGCCGGGGAGGGGTTTGAGGGCGGCGGGGTTGTCGCTCTCGCGGAGGGGCGCGGGGGTGTACTGCGGCCAGAGTTCCAGGGGGGCGTTCACGCTGCGCGCCCGGCCCTCGTTCTTGAGGCCCTCGGGGCTCGCGCAGCCGGCGAGGGGGACGAGGGCCAGGGCCAGGGCGGCCACGGCGGTGCGGGTGGTCGGCGTCGCGCCCGCGGGGCGCCGTCGGTGCCGCATGCCGTTGTCACCGCCTTCGCCCGCCGTGTGCCGTTCGCCGGCGGACGCCGCGCGCCCGCCGCTGCCTGCACCAATACCCGCAAAGGCCAGAAATACGGGCATAGCTTGACCAAGCTACCCAAGGTGGAGCGGTAAGGAATCTTCAGGACGGCCGTTCCGGCGGCTGCCGGACAGCCGTTCCGGCCGTCCTCCCAACGGGGCCGCCGGCCGCTTCGTTTCACGACCGACCGGAGATGGTGGGGGTGACTGTTACACAACGTACGGATCGCCGTTATGGACGCTCCGTAGCGTGCTCCCCGTACCGCACCCCAGGACGGCACCGGCCGTCCACGACGAGGAGTAGCCATGCGGGCCCAGCGCCGCTCCGCCTTCCGTACCGCCACCGTCGCGACCGGCGCACTGGCCGTCCTGCTGCTTCCCGCGGGCGCCGCCTTCGCCGACTCCACCGCGCCGACGAACAGCCGGGCGTCGATCCTCCTCCCCGACGAGGGGCTGGCCGGTATCGCGGAGAAGGCCGAGCAGCTGCCGAAGGCCGGCCTCATCGGCGGCGCGGGCGCGCTGGGCGCGGCGGGCGTCGCCCTCGCGGTGCGCCGGCGGAACGGCCAGGACACACCGCGGACGGCACACGCCGCCGGCACCGCGCAGCGGGCCTCCCGCTAGGACGACGCGCCGGCGCTCCCGGCCCGGACGCCGTCCGGCCGAGGCCGCCCACCCTCCTCCGCCGCACCCCTCCCCCATAGGCCGCGGCACCTCCCCGTAGGCCGGGCTCCATCAGCCGCTCCACGCGCCGCGCCTCCCCGCTCCGCGACAGGGCCGATGCCACCGACCGGACCGCGGGAGGTCCCACCTGTCCGGGCATCCGCGGGCGACGACGCATCGGTGTCGGCCGAAACGTCGCGGCGGAGAACGGATGCATGACGCCGCCGACCCCCTCGACACCTCCGCCGTCGTCCGAGTACAGCTCCGAGTACAGCTCCGAGTACAGCTCCGAGCTGGCCCGGCTGGCGGCGCTGCCCAGCGCGGCGGCGGTCGACGTCGGCCGCACGGACGACGGCCGTTGGGCAGTGGTGGAGGCCAACATGCCCTGGTTCGCGCACAGTTACGCGGCCGATCCGGAGGGCGTGCTGTACGTGGTGCTGCGCGCGGCGGGGCCCCGGGACCGGGTCCGGGACGGCGACCTCGGCTATCTGCGGGCCGCCGGCGGCTGCCGCACCGCGTCCGCACCGTCCCGGCAGCCGCCCCCGGCGCCGCCGGCCCGCGCATAGACCGTTATCCGGGCGCCGCGCACCTCCCTGCTGCCGCACACCACGAACTCCCCGCGCAGCGTGGCCCGTTTGGCGATCTCCTGGTCGTTGTCGTCGACGGGCTGCCCGGACGGGTCGCCCGCCACGACGATCCGGCGGCTGGCCAGCATCCGGTCGCGGATCTCGTCGCCGGAGAGCTCCGTCCCGTAGAGGGTGTGCGACGCCACCGGGCTCCTGAACAGCGCGAGATCGTCCAGACCGCGGAAGTCGTGCGGCCGGGTCGCCATCCAGATGCGGCGGCGGGACGGCATGAAGAGCAGCCCGTCGCCCGGCTCGGACACCTCGCGCACCGCCTGGGCGACGGCGGTCGCGTCATCGACCCGACTGTCCGGGCTGCGCAGATGGACGTCCACGGGCAGCAGCGCGGCCAGGGCCAGCGACAGCGCCAGCACCCGCCGCAGCAGCCGGCCGCGGGTCTGGCCCAGCTCGCCCGCCGGCCGCAGCAGCCGGGCCAGCGCGGCGCCCGCGACCAGGGCGAAGCCGGCGACGTAGTAAAGGACGTAGCGGTCGACGTAGGCCGGTTCGACGTGGGAGAGGAGGAGCAGGAGGAGGGTGGGCAGGAGCAGCAGCGGGATGCCGATGGCCCGCATCCCGATCGGACCGCGGGAGCTTATGGGGACGCGGGCGCAGCCGAAGCCGAGGACCGCGAGGACGGCGAACGTCAGGAGCTGGAGCGGGTCCGGCCACATGAGCCAGCTGATCTGGGCCGACTGCCGGGTGCTGAAGACCGCGAGCGGGGCGAGGCCGGCGAGCACGGTGACCGCCGACAGGGACCAGGCGCGCAGCACGCGGCGGGGCAGCCGGGCCAGTATGACGGCGGCGCCGTGCGCGGGCAGCGCCAGCGCCGCGAACTCGTGCAGCAGGCAGGCGAACAGCATCAGCGCGGTATAGCCCCACCACAGCTGGCGGCGCGGGCGGGCGGCGGCGAGCACCAGCAGATACGTGGCCCAGACGACCGCCGCGCAGATCGTCGCGTAGGAGCGCCCCTCCTGCGCGTACTGCTGCACGACCGGGATCAGCGTGAAGGCGAGCCCCGCGAACAGTCCCGCACGCCGCCCGACCAGGCGCTCCCCCAGCAGCGCGATCCCCGCCGCGGCGGCCGTCATCGCCACGACCGACGGCAGCCGCAGGCCGATCACCGCGCCGAGGGTGCCGCCGAGGGTGGCGTCGTAGACGACGAACCAGACGTGCATCAGCGCGTAATACAGGCCGTGCACCACATCCACATGGAGCAGCGTCAGCCCCAGATCGGACAGGCTGCGGTGCGCCATGTCGTAAGTGACCGCCTCGTCACGCCAGATGGCGTCCTGCCGGCGGATCCCCCACGCCCCCAGGAACAGCATCAGCCCCGCGGGCGCCAGGACCACCGCGCTCCGCACCGCCCATGCCGCGGATGCGGATGCGGATGCGGGAGCGGACGCCTGGTACGTCTTCTGCGCTGGCGCTGCGTCGATGACGGGCTCCGGTCACGAAGGGGACGGAGGGGCGGAGGGGCGGAGGGAGCGGTACGGGCGGGGTCAGGACGCGGGCCGGAGGCCGGGAGCCGGGCGACCGCCGTAACGGCCGCCCGGCTCCCGCGCCTCACCCCAGCCGGGTCAGCTTCGCCCCGAACGTCGGCTCGACCAGATCCGATTGCAGCGCCACCGGGACCTTCTGCTGGCTCGCGCCGTTGCCGACGGTCAGCTCGCCGACGACCGTGCCGGCCTTCGCCGTGTGCGGTACGGCCTTGCCGCCGTCGGCGATCGAGAACGTCGCCTTCATCCCGGGCCAGCCGACCGCCGTCAGATCCTTGGTGGCGACCACCGGCGTCCGGCCGTCGAGCCCGTCGTCCACGTAGCCGACGACCTGCCCCTTCTTCACCACGGTGGCGGAGGACAGCGCGTCCTTGGCCGCGTTGATCACCTTCTGGCTGTTCTCCAGGGCCAGTTGGAGGTGGGCGTTGGGGTCGGTGCCGCGGGCGCGCTGGTCCATCGTCACACCGAGCAGCAGCTGGTCCTTGCCGCCGACGGTGCGGTACGCGGCCCACATGAAGGTGCCGCCGGCCGGCGAGCTGGAGCCGGTCTTGATGCCGCGGACCACGCCCGCCATCGTCGTCAGCAGGCTGTTGTTGTTGTAGATCTTGTCCGGCAGGCCGTCGATCTTGACGTTCTCGGTGGTGACGACGGCGCGGAAGGCGTCGTTCTTCATCACCGCTTCGGCGAGCTTGAGCTGGTCGACGGCGGTGCTGACGGTCGTCTTGTCGAGACCGCTGGGGTCCGTGTACGTGGTCTGGGTCATGCCCAGGTCCTTGGCGGCGGCGTTCATCTTCTTCGCGAACGCGTCCTCGGACCCGGAGTCCCAACGGGCCAGCTGGCGCGCGACGTTGTTGCCCGACGGGATCATCAGCATCTGGAGCATCTGGTACTCGTTGAACTGCTGATTCGCCTTGAGCGGCACCCGCGACTCGTCCTGCTTGTGCGAGTCGGCCTCCCCCTGCGCGTCGATGGTGATCGTCTCGCCCTTCTGCCCCTTCTTCAGCGGGTGGTCGCGCAGGATCACGTACGCGGTCATCACCTTGGCGACGCTCGCCGTCGGCACCGGCTTGGCCTGGCCGGACGTACCCAGGCTGCCCACACCGACGACCTCGGCCGCGGCCTGGCCCTGGCCGGGCCACGGGATCGAGAGCGTGCCGCCCTGGAACGTGAACGCGGTCGACGAACCGACCGCCAGCGTCGGGCCGGGCAGCGGACGCACCGACTGGACGATCACGAAGATGATCCCCAGCAGCACGACCAGCGGGGTCCAGATCTTGAACCGCCGGACGACCGTGCGCAGCGGAGTCTCGGGCGGCGGCGGGGTGTTGGTGAGCTTCGCCAGCAGGTCCAGCGGCGGCAGCGGCTCCTGCCGGGTCCGCTCGGACTCCGACTCGGCGGCGGACCCGGTCGCGGAAGCGGCCCCCGAACCGGACGCGGACGCCGACGCG
>NZ_BMRP01000028.1:0-24992 GCF_014648695.1 Streptomyces albospinus | reverse complement strand
CTTCCCGGTGGGCTTGGCCGGCACGGCCGGCGGCATCGCGCCGGGCGCCTTGCCCGGCGCCTTCTCGGGAGCCTTCGCCGGAGCGCCACCCGCCGCCGCGCCGCCGCCGTCCTCGGACGTGCCCTTGCCGGCCTTCTCAGCCGTACCAGCCGCCCCGGCCGCCTCGGCCTTGTCCGCCTTTTCGGCCTTTTCGGCCTTTTCAGCCTTGTCGGCGTTGTCGACCTTGTCGGTCGTACGGGCCGGGGTCCTGGGCGCGGTCTTACCGATCGACCGCTCCGCCGCACCGCCGTCCGTCGACTTCAGCGCAACGAACTGGCTGGTCCGCTCGGCATCCCGCTCGTCGTCGGCTCCGGCCTTGCCGCCGTCCTCGGCCTTCGCACCGTCCTCGACCCCGGCATCGTCCTTCGCCTTGGCATCGTCCTTCGCCTTGGCGTCGTCGTTCGCCTTGGCGCCGTCCTTCGCCTTGGCGTCGCCGTTCGCCTTCGCGTCGCCCTCGTCGGCCTTCTTCGCGGCGCCCTTGTCGATCTTGAAGGTGGTGGTCGGACTGTCGACGGGACGTTCCTCCGCCGCGCCCTTGCCCTTCGCCTCACCCTCCTTCAACTTCGCGATGGCAAACACGCGCGTCGCGTCATCGGCCGGCGCCTCGTCGTCGCTCCCGGCCCTGCCCTTCTTCGATCCCATCGTCTTGAAGACGGCGGTGGCCTGGTCGACGGCCGGGGAATCCGTCGCGGCATCAGCCCCGGTACCGGACTCGCCCGTCGCCCCCTCCTCGGACGCGGCCTTCTTCCCGGCCTCGGGCTCCTCACCCTTCACACCCGCATCGACCTTGGCGGCGGCCTTGGCGTCAGCCCCGGCATCCGCCTTCGCATCGGCCTTTCCGTCCGGCTTCGCGTCGGCCTTTCCGTCCGCCTTCGCCTCGGCCTCGGCCTCCGGCTTCGCGTCCGGCTCATCGGCCTTCGCCGGCTCGACGTTCGCGCCATCGCCCCCGTCCGAGGCGTCGTCCGCCCCGTCCGCACGCGCCCCGTCCGCGGCGCCCCCGGTATCCGCGCCCTCTGCATCGTCCGTACGCGCCACCCAGGCCGCCACAGCGGCCCGCAGGCGGTCGTCGCCGCCCGAGGCCCCCGCGTCGTCCTCCGCGGCCTTCTGGGGCGCCTCAGGATCCTCCGCGGACTCCGGCGTGCGCCCGGCGTCCGCACCCGAGCCCTTCGCGCCCTTCCCGGCTCCCGATTCCGACTTCGACTTCGACTTCGACGCCGGCTTCGGCTTCGCGTCCGCCGCGCCGCCGTCCGTCTCCGGCTCGGCATCCCCGTCCACCGTGGCCACCGCGGCCGGCTTCGCCGCCTCGTCCCGGCCCTCGCGGCGCACGGGCAACCGCGGATCGCGTTCGGTGCGCGCCGTCTCCCCCGACGACTGCTCCTTGTCCGACTTCTTGTCCGACTTGTCGGGGGACTCGCCCGCCACCGATGTCTCCTTCACTACGTCGCACTGCCCTGCCCGGTGCCACCCGGTACCCATACCAACCGGCACCAGTGTTCCCAAGTCTCCTGTGTCCCATCGGCGTCATCCCACCGCCACGCGAACCAGTGCACGCCGCACCCCGCGGAAGATGTTGCCGACGTGCTAGACGAGAACGACATACCTACCGGTTCCCTACCGAACCCCCCACGCACCCTCGACAGATGAATGTGAGAGGGGTCACCCTGTCATTCATCCACGCGGGGAGGCATGGATGGGCAGGAGCCGCAGAACAATTCCGGAGGAGCTTCTGCTGCTGGCTTTGGACCCGGCCACGGGCACCACAGCGCAGCCGCAGTCGCTCGACCTCGGCCTGGCCGGGGCCCAGCTAGTAGAGCTGGCTCTGGCAGGACGGATAGCCCCAGACGGGGATCGTATCGCCGTGGTGATGGCACGGCCGACAGGAGATCCGACTCTGGACTCCGCGCTCGAACTGCTGCGCCGACGCGGCAGTCCGGTGCGCGCGGTCCACTGGATCGGCGGGCCCCGGCTGGGGCTGCGCCAGACCTACCTCACGCATCTGGAACGGTGCGGCATGGTGCATGCCGTGGCGGGTCAGATGTGCGGAGTACTGCCGACGACGCGCTACCAAGCGACCGAGACGGCCATCAGCCGGGAAATCAGGGCCCGGCTGGACAACGCGATCCGCACCGGCGTACCACCGGACCCGCGGACCGCGGCGCTCGCCGCGCTGGCCCACGCGGTCGGTCTCGGCAAGCACCTCTATCCAGGGAACGAGGGGCGGTCATCGCGCTCCCGTCTCCGGGATCTGATCCGGCACGACCCGATGGGCGGACTCGTCGCGCACGCCGTCATGGATGTGCAGAACGGCGTGGCGGCACAGCCCCGGCGGGCCCCGGGTGCGGGACCGGGCAGCGGCCCGGGTCCCCGGCAGCCGGCAGCCCGGGCCACGGCCGAGGCGGCCGGTGTGCCGGTTCAGTCGCGGCGGCACGGTCACGGCAGCATGGCCCGGGTAGGCGCCCGCTGACGACGTCGGCGCCGTAGGGCGCGCAGGGCGCCGGTGAGGCGCCCACCCGGCACGTGCACGCCGTACGACAGGCGCCCGGTGATCGCGTACGAGGCCGTACGCAGCGGCTGTATGCGCCGCACCGGGGCACGGCGCGGACCGCCGGGTACCGCTGCGCACCGTCGCACCACCGCTCACCGCACCGTCGCGTCACCGCACCACCGCTCACCGCACCACCGCGCCCCGGAGCAGCGACCGCACCATCGGGCAGCACTCGCACCACCGTCCCCGACCCGTTCGGGAGCCGCAGCAAGAGAGCGGGGTGGTGGGCCGAGCCGTTCGGACGACGGCGGGCCCGCCACCCCGCGCGCATGTGCGCTCGCCTTCTGTGGTCAATTGACTGCGCGGCGTCCGCATGAAGTGGCACTCTGCTCAAGAGGAAGTGACAGCAGTACGGACCCGGAGGTGCACGTCCCGTGGCGTCCAACGTCAATCCCACCGTCAGGCGACGCCGCTTGGGCCAGGAGCTGCGCAGGCTCCGGGAGGCCAAGGGCCTGACGGCGGAAGAGGTGGCCGAGCGGCTACTGGTCTCCCAGTCGAAGATCAGCCGGCTGGAGAACGGCCGCCGCAGCATCAGCCAGCGCGATGTCCGCGACCTGTGCGGGGTCTACGAGGTCGATGACCACCGCATAGTCGATTCGCTGATGCAGATGGCGAAGGATTCCCGGCAGCAGGGCTGGTGGCACGCGTTCGGCGACATCCCGTACAGCGTCTACATCGGTCTGGAGACCGAGGCGGCGTCGCTGCGGACGTACGAGTCCCTGCTGGTGCCCGGACTGCTCCAGACGCCCGGCTACGCCGAGGCGGTCATCCCCGGCACCGTTCCGGAGCTGGCACCCGACGATCTGGAGAAGCGCATCCAGGTGCGGATGCGGCGCCAGGAGCGGGTCAACGACCCGGACCGTCCGCTGCGGCTGTGGGTGGTGCTGGACGAGAGCGCGTTGCGGCGGGTGGTCGGCAGCCACGTGATCATGCGCGAGCAGCTGGAGCAGCTCGTCGAGGTGAGCAAGCTGCCGCATGTGACGGTGCAGGTGCTGCCGTACGACACCGGTGCGCACGCCGGGATGTCGGGGACGTTCTCGATCCTGGAATTCGATGACGCCGCCGATTCGAGTGTGGTCTACATCGAGGGTGTCACCAGTGATCTCTATCTGGAGAAAACCAACGATGTGCACAAATACACCATCATGTACGAGCACCTGCGGGCACAGGCGCTGAGCGCGGAAGCCAGCCGGGAGTTCATCGCGGAGGCAGCGAAAAGGCATGCGGATGCGATGAGTTGAGGGCAAGGGAGCAGGTTCGGACAGTCCCGGGAGTGCGGAATGTCAAATTCCGGTGAAAGGGGCCGCACGGTACACCTGGGCTACCATCCGTGAAAAGCGATCACGGAATATGCCATTCGGACGGGTGAACGGCCCCTGCGGCTCGTGATGTTGGCGCGTAGCGTCGGTCTCACCGAACCCGCAGTAACTCAGAGTAAGTTGGAGTGAAAATGGCCGTTCAGCCCAATTCCGCGTTCTCCTGGACCAAGTCCTCGTACTCCGGCGGCAACGGCGCCTGTGTGGAGATCGCCGTACCGACCACCGCGGCCATCGCGGTGCGTGACTCCAAGGACCCCGAGGGTCCGCGGCTCACGTTCGACAACACCTCCTGGAGCAGCTTCGTGTCGGACGTCGCCGGTCGCGCGTTCGACCTGTCCTGATCCGAGCCGTCACCGACCACAGTCCGTGTGACCTCACCGCAGACACGAGCCCTCTCGACTGGATCGCCGTCCCGGCCGAGGGGGTTCGGCCATGTCCGCACCCGGACCGCGATCTCCGCTCCCCTCCAACGGAGTTCGGTACTGGAGTCCAGTACCGGAGTCCAGTGCCGGAGTCCAGTGCCGGAGTCCGGCATCGGAGTCCGGCGGCCACCCGGCAGCTGAGGCCGGCCGTCTCCCGTCAGCGGAGTTCGGCGACATAGCGGTCCGTTCCCGGGACGGTCGGGAGGAAGGGCGCCACCAGTTCGACGCGACCGAGGCCGGACGCGGCGACCTCGGCGTCCAGGCCGGTGAAGTGCGCCGCCCAGACATCCCGCGGATCCTCCTGGAGGAACCACAGCAGGGTCAGCCGGGTGTCGACGCCCTCGACCTGCTTGACGTACGCCATCCGCTCCCCGGGCAGCGGGGTCGGCCGGAAGACGGTGACCAGCGCCGACGGCGAGCCCGCCAGGCGGCGCGGCAGATGGCGGGAGCGCAGCCACTCCAGGAGTTCGGCACGCCGCTCCGGCCCGTCGGCGTCGATCACCTCCAACACCAGCCCGGCGTACGGGTGGTCCAGCGCATGGAAGTCGCGGGGGCCCGCCGCGCCGTCCCGGTAGACCGTCGCCTCGTGGTCCTGGAAGGCCGTGAAGACGTGCGTACGGTCCTGGTAGACCCGGCCGTCCCGGTTGAGGCGTTGATTGATGCCGACCGTCCACTTCATGTGTGCGTCGTAGCGGCCTTCGGTGAGCCAGTACGTGGAGAGGTAGCAGCCGGTGGTGACCGGCCGGGCGACCGCGGACTTCTCGGGGTAGCGCAGGAGTTGCAGCGCGCGGGTGGCGACCCAGCGGCGGCCGGCGAAGATCCAGGGCATCGCCATCGCGCCGGCGATGTAGTGGTCGTCCTCGTACCAGCGGTTGTAGGCGTATTCGTGGCCCGGATGGGGTTCGACCATGGTGATCAGGGCGTGGCCGGGGCGGACGCCGTACGGGCCGGTGGCGGCCAGGGCGGCGTAGGCGGCGAGGTCGTCGGTCGTCATGGCACAGGTGTAGCTGACACAACGTCAGAAGGGGAGGGGGCGACGGGAGGGAAGCGGCAGACGCGGGGTGATGGCGGGGGGTGACGGGCATCCCGGCCGGCCGCCCAGTATGCGGGCAGCACTGCACCACAGCCGGAAATCGGCCTAAGCTTCGCGCCATCTGTAGCTAACGACTGTTAACGCAGGTCATGAGTGATTGGAGCTGCCATGCCGGACGCGCCCCTGGACCGCATTGCCCCCGTTCCCGAACTTGCCGCACGCGCGGCGCGGACCGGCAGCTCGCCCGTACGCGACATCCTGGCGCTCACCGCCCGCCCCGAGGTCATCTCGTTCGCCGGCGGCCTGCCCGCGCCCGAACTCTTCGACGCCGAGGGGATAGCCACCGCCTTCCAGCAGGTGCTGACCGAGGCGCCGCGGCGGGCCCTCCAGTACTCGACCAGCGAGGGCGATCCGGATCTGCGGGCGGCCGTCGCGGCACGCAGCACCGCCCGCGGGCTGCCCACCGATCCCGACGACCTGCTGGTCACCACCGGATCCCAGCAGGGGCTGACGCTGCTGGCCACGGCGCTGCTGGAGCCGGGTGACGTGGTGCTGGTCGAGGACCCCTGCTATCTGGCCGCGCTCCAGATCTTCTCGCTCGCGGGCGCCCGGGTGGTGCCGGTGCCGACCGACGACGAGGGCATCGACCCGTCCGCGCTGGACGAGATCGCCGCCCGCGAGAAGCCCCGACTGCTCTACATCGTCCCGACGTTCCAGAACCCGACCGGCCGCACCCTGTCCGCCGAGCGGCGGGCCGCGGTCGCCGAGGTCGCGGCCCGGCGCGGACTGTGGATCGCCGAGGACGACCCGTACGGGGAGCTGCGCTTCGAGGGCGAACCGCAGCCGTGGATCGCGTCCTTCCCCGGTGCCGAGGACCGCACCGCGCTGCTGGGCTCGTTCTCCAAGGTGATGGCGCCCGGACTGCGGCTGGGCACACTGCGCGCGCCGGAGGCGCTGCGCCGCGCCTGCGTGATCGCCAAGCAGGCCGCCGATCTGCACACCTCGACCGTCGACCAGGCCGCCGCGGCACGGTACTTGGCGATCGCCGACCTGGACGCCCATCTGGCGCGCGTCCGCGGCGCCTACCGGGAGCGGCGCGACGCGCTGGTGGACGGGCTCGCCGGGGCGCTCCCCGAGGGCTCGCGGTGGAACCGTCCGGCGGGCGGGATGTTCGTGTGGGCGACGCTGCCGGCGGGGTACGACGCGACCGCGCTGCTGCCGAAGGTGGTGCGGCACGACGTGGCGTACGTCCCGGGAGCGCCGTTCTTCGCCGGCCGGCCGGACCCCGCCGCCATGCGGCTGTCGTTCGTGACGCACTCACCGGAGGAGATCGCCGAGGGCCTGGTGCGACTGCGGAAGGCACTGGAGGAGGCCGGCGGGGAGGGGTGAGCCGGTGACCGGCCTGCGCGCGGGGAGGGGTGGCACGGTAACCGGCCTGCGCACAGGGACGGGTGACCCGCCAACTGGCCTGCGCACGGAGACGGGAGGCACGGTAACCAGCCTGCGCGCGCGGACAGGTGGCACGGTTACCAGCCTGCGCGCGGGGCCTCCGGCGGCGGGAAATCCGCTTCACGTCTGGCTTTCCCTGCCCGTCACCCCTAGCCTGACGCCCCACGCCCAATACTGACGGTACGTCAGATCACTCGATCGCGGCGGCCGGGACCGGCGGGAGGCCGAGGCCGCATGCTGCTGCGCGACAGGACCGTCATCGTCTCCGGCGTCGGCACAGGGCTCGGCCACCAGGTCGCGGCGGCCTGCGCACGGGACGGGGCACGGGTCGTCCTGGGGGCGCGCACGGAGGAGAATCTCGCCTCGTCGGCGGCACGGATCGACCCTTCCGGCGAGCGGACGGCCTGGCGGGCGACGGACATCACCGACGAGGCGCAGTGCGCGGCGCTGGCCGAGCTGGCCGCGGAGCGCTTCGGCGGGATCGACGCGGTGATCCATGTCGCCGCGCTGGACGCGTACTTCGGCGGGCTGCGGGACGCCGACTTCGGCGCCTGGCAACAGGTCGTGGACGTCAACCTCTTCGGCACACTGCGGATGACCCGCGCCTGCCTGCCCTCGATGACGGCGCGCGGCGGCGGCTCGGTGGTGATGATCGGCACCCAGTCGTCGGTCGCCGCGCCCACGCAGGTGCAGCAGGCGGCCTATGCGGCGTCCAAGGGCGGGCTGGTCTCGGCGATGTACTCGCTGGCGCGCGAGCTGGGTCCGGACCGGATACGGGTCAACACCGTGCAGCCGGGCTGGATGTGGGGCCCGCCGGTGGAGGCGTACGTACGGTTCACGGCGCAGGCCGAGGGCGTACCGGAGTCCGAGGTGCTGGAGCGGCTCGCCGGGCGGATGGCGTTGCCGGAGCTGGCCACGGACGCGGACGTGGCGGAGGCGGCGGTCTTCCTGGCCTCGGACCGGGCGCGGGCCATTACGGGGCAGTCGCTGCTGGTGAACGCCGGGGAACTGATGCGGTAGCGACCTGGGCGCCGCGCCATCGGCAGCAACCGGGCCGAGCCGGGCCGGGTAAAGCCTCGCCGCTGTCGGCGGCCGGCGCCTCGCCCCCCACGGCCGTATGGGCACCCGCCCGTACGGCGGGAAGCGTTGCCGTCGCCCGGTGAGCGATGCTCCCGACGGTGAGCGGTACTCCCGATGGTGAGCGGTACTCCCGATGGTGAGCGGTACTCCCGATGGTGAGCGATGCTCCCACCGCTCGGTGAGCGGTGCTCTCGCCACCCGGCGAACGGTGCACCCACCGCTCGGCGATCGGTGCGCCCGCCTCCCGGTGAGCGGTGCTCCCCTCAGCGAACAATGCTTCCGTCGTGCGGTGCACAAGGCCCGCACCGTTCGCTTCACTGACTCTCGTTCACACCCATGACTGTCAACACCCTTGACCGGCAAGCTCGTCGAACGGTTCAATCCCCGGAGTTCCCCGCTCCTGAGCGGGTGCTCGGCACCGCAGGACCGCGTCACGGCGAAGTGATTCCACATCCGGAGCGTTCACAAGGCGGACCCCTGGAGGGGGCATGAACAGTCTCGACTGGGCCGTGCTCATCGGCTACTTCGGCGTGATGATCGTGATCGGCATGTGGTCGCACCGGCAGGTGGACGGCGTCAGCGACTTCTTCACCGCCGGGGGCAGGATGCCGTGGTGGCTCTCCGGCATCTCGCACCACATGTCCGGCTACAGCGCGGTGATGTTCACCGGTTACGCGGGCATCGCCTACCAGTACGGCATCACCTCCTACGTGACCTGGTCCTTCCCCATCGCCGTCGGAATCGCCATCGGGGCCCGGCTGTTCGCCGGCCGGCTCAACCGGCTGCGGTCCCGCCTCGGAGTCGCCTCGCCGCTGGAATACCTCAAGGACCGCTACGACCTGCCGACGCAGCAGGCGCTCGCCTGGTCGGGCGTCCTGCTGAAGATCGTGGACGTGGGCGCCAAGTGGGCGGCGATCGCCACCCTGTTGTCCGTGTTCACCGGGCTCTCGCTGAACCAGGGCATCCTCATCACCGGCGTGATCACCGGCGTCTACTGCACGGTCGGCGGGCTGTGGGCGGACGCCCTGACCGAGCTGGGGCAGTTCGTCATCCAGCTGCTGGCCGGGGTCGCGATGCTGGTGAGGGTACTCGGTGAACTGGGCGGCGCCGACGGGCTGTGGACGGTCTGGGACCGGCTGCCGGACGGCCACACCCGGCCGACCGCCGGCCCGTACACCCTGGCCTTCCTCCTCGCCTACCTCTTCATCAAGACCTTCGAATACAGCGGCGGGATGTGGAACCAGGCGCAGCGCTACATGGCCACCCGCGACGCCCGGGAAGCCCGGCGCTCGGCACTGCTCTCGGCGGCGCTGTGGCTCGTCTGGCCGGTGGTCCTCTTCTTCCCGATGTGGGCCGCGCCGCTGCTCGTCACAGCGCGGAAACCGGACGCCTCGGACGCCTACGCGCTGCTGACCGAACGGCTGCTGCCGCACGGCCTGTTGGGGCTGGTGGTCGTCGGCTTCTTCTCCCACACGATGGCCATGTGCTCCTCGGACGCCAACGCCATCTCCGCGGTCTTCACCCGGGACATCGCGCCGGCGGTGTCGGCCCGGGCGCGGGACTGGTCCCACCGGGCCGGGCTGGTGGCCGCCCGGCTGTCGACGGTGTGCTTCCTCGCGCTGTCGATGGCGATCGCGACCCAGGTCGGCTCGCCCACGTTCAAGGACATCATCACCGTCGTCATCAAGTGGGTGGCCGGGCTGGTCGGGCCGATCTCGATCCCGTTCCTGCTGGGCATGCTGCCGGCCTTCCGCCGGTCGGGGCCGACGGCGGCTCTGGTGTCCTGGGCGGCCGGACTGTTCGCGTTCTGGCTGACGAACTATGGCATCGGCGGCGTCCAGTTGCAGGTGCAGATCGTGGCGCCGGTGGCGACGTCACTGCTGCTGTTCGCGACGATCGGCCTGATCAGGCCGGAGGCCACCCCGGAGCGGGATGCGGTGCTGTCGCGCATCAATGGTGGGTTGGAGGGCGAATGAGGAGCCGCCGGGTCCGGCGCTTGGCGGACTGCCTCGGGCGCTGCTTGTTGGGGCCTGCTTCTTGGGACCTGCTTCTCCCCGGGGCTCGCCTCTTCGGAGCCCCCGTGTCGGGCCCGCCGCGTTTGGGCCTGTCGCCTTGGGGCTCGCCGTGTCGGGGCCCGCTGTGTCGGCTATCGGCGCTTCCGCCATAGGCGGTTGGAAATCTCGGAGTTGGAGCCCTCGGAGCAGCAGTCTCGGGGGTCAGGCGCGCGGGTAACGGGCGAGCCAGCCCGGTGACGAGCCCGCGGGGCCGTGCAGCGCGGGACCCTGGGTCATCTCCATCGCGAAGTCGTCGGCGAGCTGCAAGATCGTTTCCCGACCCTCCAGTTCGACCAGCCATACGGGCGGCAGCGCCGTCTCGCCGTGCAGGGTGCCCAGCAGGTTGCCGCAGATGGCGCCGGTCGAATCGCTGTCGCCGCTGTGGTTGACGGCGAGCAGCAGCCCGTGCCGGATGTCCTCGGCGACGAGGGCGCAGTACACCCCGATGGCGAGTGCTTCCTCGGCGGTCCAGCCCTCGCCCAGCGACTCCACCCGGGCGGGCGTCGGCATGCCCTGCCGTACGGCGCCGAGCGCGCGCTTGAGGGCGTCGGTGGTCTCCTCATGGCCGGGGCGGGTGGCCAGATGCGCCAGTGCCTTCTGGACCGCGCCGTCCAGATCCTCACCGCGGGCCAGGGAATGGCTGATCACCGCGAACGCGCCGGCCGCAAGATAGCCGGTGGGATGGCCGTGCGTCTGCGCCGCGCACTCGACGGCGAGCTGGAAGACCAACTGCGGCTCCCAGCCGACCAGCAGACCGAACGGCGCGGAGCGCATCACCGCGCCGCACCCCTTGGAATCCGGGTTCTTCGGCTTGTCGAGGGTGCCCATGACGTCGTCGCCGAGGCCGCTGAGGCAGGCGCGGCCGGGGGCCCGGCGGGAGTAGAGCCACTCCTCACGGGCCAGCCAGCCGTCCTCCTCCTTGCGCTCGTCGGGGCCCCAGTCGTGCTGCGTGGCGGCCCAGCGGAGGTAGGCGCGGTGGACGTCGGTGGGCGGGTGCCAGGCTCCGGTGTCGCGGCGGACCTGGGCACGTATCAGGCCGTCCACGGTGAACAAGGTCATCTGGGTGTCATCGGTGACCGCACCGCGCCGCCCGAAAGCCGGCACGAAGTCGGTCACCCCCTCCTGGCCGTGCGCCTCACGGATCGCGTCGAGCGAGTCGAATTCGATGCCCGCACCGAGCGCATCGCCGATGGCACCGCCCAGCAGACAGCCGCGCACCCGGCTACGGAAGTCCTGCTGTTCGGCGCGGCCCCAGATAGCGGTGTTTCCTGCCGCTGCGCTCACTGCGCCCTCCCGACGCTCACAAGGTCCCGGGGCCTTGCCGGAACCCCTGGCGCAGCACTGTAATCGACCATGAATGATCGAATACGAGCCAGGTTCGTATTGTGAGCAGTCACTCCCCGAGCCTGTTTTGAGCTGCTGCTTTCGCATTTCGCATGTCGTACCTTTCGCAATTCGTCAGGAGACTTCTCATGACTCCGCCCGCGACACCACCCACGACGCCGTCCGCGACACCGTCCGCCACGCCGCCTGCGTCCCCGGCCACGATCCTGGCCGGGGCCCCGACCCCACAACCGTCGGCACGCAGGGAGGCGGGGCCCGAGGGTGCGGGTGGTACGGGGGCTCACGGCGGCACGGGGGCACCCGCTGGTACGGGAACGGAGCCGACCAAGAACGCTGGCGCCGAGCCGGCCAAGGGCACTGGCACGAAGCCGGCCAGAGGCACCGGCACAGAACCCGTCGCGGGCACCGGCACGGAACCGATCGCGGGTACCGACACGGAACCCGTCGCAGACACGGAACAGGTCGCGGGCACCGGCGCAGAGGCAGTGGACGTGGCGGTGGACGTGGCAGTGGGCGTGGACGTGGACGTGGCAGGCACTGACGCAGAACCAGCGAGGGGAACGCGCTCCGCGGGCCCGTCCTCCGTTCCGCGCTGTGCCGTGCTCGACGACTATCAGGGCGTCGCGCTCTCCATGGCCGACTGGTCCCCGCTGGCGGGCGCCGTGGACGTCCGCGTGCTGCGGGAACCGTTCCGCTCCGAGGACGAAGTGGTCGAGGCGATCGGCGACTTCGAGATCGTCGTGGCGATGCGCGAGCGCACCCCGTTCCCCGCCTCGCTCCTGGCCCGGCTGCCGCGCCTGCGGCTGCTGATCACCTCCGGGATGCGGAATGCGTCCTTCGACCTGGAGGCAGCCGCCCGGCACGGCGTGACCGTCTGCGGCACCGCCAGCAACACCGAACCCCCGGTGGAACTGACCTGGGCACTCATCCTGGGCCTGGCCCGCAACATCGTCACCGAGAGCACCGCGATGCGTGCCGGCGGCCCCTGGCAGAGCACCGTCGGCGCCGATCTGCACGGCCGTACGCTCGGGCTGCTCGGCCTCGGCAAGATCGGCACCCGGGTGGCCCGGATCGGCCAGGCATTCGGCATGGACGTCGTGGCCTGGAGCCGGCACCTCACCGCCGAACGCGCGGCAGAGGCGGGCGTTCGCGCCACCGCCACCAAGGAAGAGCTCCTGGAGACCAGCGACTTCGTCTCCGTACACCTCGTCCTGAGCGACCGCACCCGCGGACTGCTCGGCGCTCCTGAACTCCGCCGGATGCGCCCCACCGGCTATCTCATCAACACCTCCCGCGCCGCCATCGTCGATCAGCCAGCACTCCTCCAGGCCCTCCGCGAACACTGGATCGCCGGCGCCGGCCTGGACGTCTACGACCACGAACCCCTCCCCGCCGACGCCCCGTTGCGCACCCTCCCGAACGTCCTCGCCCTCCCCCACCTCGGCTACGTCACCCGCCGCAACTACGAGGGCTACTTCCGCGAAGCCGTGGAGAACATCACCGCCTATCTGAAGGGAACCCCCATCCGCCGACTGGGGTGAATGCGCCGGGGCTGACGCCGCCCCCTCCCCACCCTCCCCTCACTCCTCACCCACCCCTCGTCCCTCGTCTCTCCGTTCGATGATGGTGACGCCGTCCGTTGGGCATGCTCTCCCCATGTCCGAGTACGAGTGGGATCGCACCACCATGGCCGTCGTCGCCTCTGCGCTCTCCGGCGACAGCGACGGTGCGGTGGAACTCCTCCGGCCGCTCCCCCAGCGCGACGTCTGCCATGTCGCGGTGCGGCTGGCCGCCATGGCGGCCGACGCCCTGATCGTCGCCGCCCAAGATGCCGGTGGCGACCGCGAGGAGGCACTGTCCCAGTGGCAGCAGTGCATCCTGCAACACGAGGCGGAGTACGAAGGAGAGTGACCGATCCGCCGGCGCACGCCTGGGGCGGCACACCGAGCCGGACCCTCCCCACAACGGACGATCCGCACCCTGCACGCTCTGGTCGGCCAGGGCCGCGTCACCCCCGATCGACCACACCCGCGCCGGCCTGATCAACCGCGACCTCACCAGCCCGACCATCGGGAATGCGCCAACCTGGTCCATCGGAACGGCACGATCTCAGCCAATCATGAGCACGCCAACCTCGCGGGTCGGGGTGCCTCAGCCTGACCGGTCGGCCCGCCCCAGCCCCCTGACCCTTCAGGTGCGCAATTGACCAACCAGGTGCACAACTCCCGACCTGTCAGCGACGCGACGCCTTCCCCACTGAGGACCGCGTCATCCCGTCCTGATCGGTCACCACCGCCTCAGTCCGTCCGATCGGGACCGGCAACGGGGCCGGAAACGGAATCAGGAACGGGACCGGAAACGGGATCATGGACGGGACCGGCATCGGCATCGGCATCGGCATCGGCATCGGCATCGGCATCAGGACGCGGTTCTGCGGCGGTCGGCCGCATCCGGCGTATCAGTCCGTTCCGTATCGCCTCCAACCGTTCGGTGTCCACGCCTTGCAGTTCCATGAGGTCGCGCACCCCCCATTCGGTCTCGGCGATGGCCTCCCAGTGCCCATCACCCGCCAACAGCTCTGCCGAAACGGCCTCTGCGCCGGCCCAGTCGCCCAGCGCGCACCGGCTGACGACGGCCACCACCGCCGTACCTATCAGCCCGTGCCGGCCTTCCGCAGCCCGCGGCACCTCCGCCCGCAGCTCTTCCCAGGCGGACACTGTTGCCTCCACCCCGCCCGCGCTCCCGGCGATCAGCGCCTCCTCGTAACGGACGAGCAGTCCGACGGCCGCGAGGTCAGCGGCGTCCCCCGTTGCCGCCGCTGACGTCGGCGCAGGGTCCCCCGACGCTCCGGCTGCCTCGGATATCGCGGGTGCCGAGCGTGAGCCTGCCGTTCTACGTCGCTCCTCGACGGCCGGCGCTCGGGCTGCCGCGACCGCCTCGCGTGCGGCATCGAGGCGTCCTGCCCGGCGCAGGCAACCCGCCTTGAGCACCAGCAGTGCCGCAGCGACAGGCTCAGGGAGGGCAGTTGAGGAGGGGGACGGGGAAGGGCGGGGGGACGGGGAAGGGCCGGAGGAAGGGGAAGGGTCGGAGGCTTCCCCCTGTGGCCGCTCACTCGCGCCCGCGGCGGCACCCGTGCCTGCACCTGCGCCTGCGCCCGCTCCCCTGGCCGCACCGGCACCCGTGCCCGTGCCCGCACCCGTGCCGGAAGCTACCGGCTGCTCGGGGAGTGCTGGCCCCCTCCCGTGCAGGGCCTGGGCGATATCGGCCAGGGCTCGGCGCCCGTCGCCCCACAGGACGTGGGCCTTGGCTCGTTCGGCGAGCGTGCGGGCCGGGTCGGCGCCGAGTGCGATGGCCCGGTCGAAGTCCGCGAGCGCCTGGTCGTACTGCCCCAGCCGGCGGCGCACTTCACCGCGCAGCGCCCACACCCCGGCGTCGTCCGGGCGGATCTCCAGCGACCGGTGCAGGGCGGCCAGTGCCTCCTCATGGCGCCCCAGGAGGCGCAGGGTGCCGCCCCGCGCCATGTGGGCCCAGGCATACGCCGGGTCGATGGCGAGGGCCCGGTCGACGTCCGCCAGTGCTTCCGCATAACGGCCCACGCCGAGCAGGGTGTTGCAGCGCTCGGCCCAGATCCATGGGTCGTTCGGCTGGAGTTCGGCGGCGCGGCCGAGGGCGGCGAAGGCGTCCTCGTAGCGGCCCATGACGCGCAGGGTCAGGCCGCGGCGGGCATACGCCCAGACGTAGCCGGGATTGGCGGCCAGGGCGCGGTCGAACTCGGCCAGGGCCTGCTCGTACTGCCCCATGGCGCGATACGTGGCTCCCCGTTCGGCCATCGCCCAGGCGTACTGCGCGTTGATCTCGATGGCGCGCTCCAGGCCGGCGAGCGCTTCCTCGTGGCGGCCGAGGCGGCGGAGGCAGACGGCACGGCTGGCGATGGAGAAGGCGTGCCGCGGATCGATCTCCAGGGCCCGGTCGAAATGGGGCATCGCCTCTTCGAAGCGGCCCATGAGGCGGTATGCCTCACCGAGTTGGGAGACCGCCTCCAGGGAATCCGGGGCGATTTCCCCTGCGCGGATGTAGTCCTCGGCGGCCCGCTCGAAGGAGCGCAGATAGCGGTGGGTCAGGCCGCGTCCGATCAGCGCGGGGACGTTACCGGGCGCCAGCTCCAGACAGCGGTCGAAGTCGGCGAACGCCTGCTGCCAGGATTCGGCCTGCCGGTACTCGCGCCCTCTGAGACGGTGGATACGGGCCTGCTCGGCCACTTCCAAGCCGGGACGCGCGAGCAACGCGGTCAGTACGTGGGTCAAGCCTGCGCCGCCACCGTCACCGATCGCGGCGAGCAGCCGGGCGCCCCACTCCCCTACCTCCGTCGCCCCGGCGTCCTCCCCCGCCTGCCGGATGTTCTCCGCCACGCGACGCACCGCTGCCGGCTCGTGCTCGGCGGCGTCCAGCACATCGCCCAGCGCCTCGGGCAGAGCGGCCCGCGGATCCGCGCACAGGGAGTGGTACATCTCCCTTAGTCGCCACTCCCGTTGCCGATCGTCGCCCCAGAGATCGGCGGGGGTGACGGGGGCTCCGGGGTCGGGGTTCGGGGAAGTGCCGGCGGAACCGTGCGCGCCCGTGTCGTCCCGGGTCGGACGCTCCGTACGCCGCCGACGGGCCGCCTCGGCGAGGTTACGGTGGCGGGCCGTCCAGGTCTGCGGCGATCTGCGCCGCTGAAGGCGCAGCATCGCCGTACGCACGACTTCGTGGTACTGCCAGTGCCCGGCGCGGTCGGCCACAAACGGCAGCCCGCACAGCCAGCCGAACTGTTCGGCGGCGGATGCGTCCACCGCGGCCCGGAAGATGTCCTCGTCCAGGTGGCGTGGCAGGGCGGCGGCCAGCGCCGCCTCCCGGCGGACCGGATCCGACTCCCACTTCAGGAAGCGTTCGACGGCCGTGTCACTGGGGTCGTCGACGGCCTCGGCGGCCTGCGGGCGGTGCTCCGCGAGCGTCGAGACCAGCACGGGCAGGCCACCGGAGAGCCGCAGGATCGTCTCGATCACGCGCTCGTCCGCAACCCCCCGGGTCGCCAGGAACTGGCGGGCCTCGGCGGTGGTGAACGCGTCCAGTGGCAGATCCGCCACGCAGTCCAGGCAGTCGGCCCAGCAGCGCCGGTCCAGTGCGGTCTGCCCGGCGAGGGTCACCACGACGTTGGGCGCCAGCGGGCC
The DNA here is from genome assembly GCF_014648695.1 of Streptomyces albospinus. Lineage (GTDB taxonomy): Bacteria > Actinomycetota > Actinomycetes > Streptomycetales > Streptomycetaceae > Streptomyces > Streptomyces albospinus. The sequence continues at coordinate 8,500 of NZ_BMRP01000028.1, read as the reverse complement.
GTACCGGTCGCTGACCAGGACGTCCCGCAGCCAGGTGTCCAGCAGCGGGCCGGTCCGTTCATAGGTGTCGAAGAAGAGGGCCAGCCAGGGCACTTCATCGGCGACGGCGCTCACCTCGCGGACGAACACCGGGGTCAGGACCTGGAGCGGGGACATCACCAGCCGTACGTCGTCGTGGTTGCGCAACCGGGCGCTGATCAACCCGCGCAACCGGTCCGCGCCACGGGCCACCTGGCCGGGGTCCAGCGCCCCCGTGACGGCGCCGACACCGGGCAGCAGGCCGAGGCCGGCCAGCCCGGCCTGCGCGGCGATCATGCTGCCGGGCGACGGGGCGGCACCTTGCGGATCCCCCGGGTCGGCCGTTCCGTCCGCGGCAACCGCCGCCGACTCGACTTCGTGACGCCGCTCCCGATATGTGGCGATGAGCTTGTCGAAGACCTTTAACGGCCGTCCTTGGGCGGACAGTTGGTCGCTGACGGCCGCCATCGCCTCGGGGACGCCGTGCACCGCCTCGTCGACGTACGCGGTCAGCGCGCCTTGTTCGCGCGCGATCTCCTCCAGCTGCCGGACCAGGGAGGTCTTACCGACGCCCGCCTGGCCGTGCACATGGAACAGGAACTGGTGCGCCGGGTCCTCCACGACCCGTGCGAAGTTGTCGCGGAAAGCGGCGAGCTCACCGCGCCGACCGACGAATCCCTCCCTGCGCCGGAGCCGGATCAGCTCCTGCCGCGACATCCTGCTGCGGTCCACCGTTTCCACCCCCTGTGCATCGGCGCTGCTGCCTGCCGGCTCGTCCGGCCTTGTTCCCGCAGATTAACCGCCGGCCAGGCCGAGCATCCGAGCCTGTGGATAACCTTCGGCAACTCCCCGCCCCGGCCGGTGAATTAGGCAGCCCAACGCGATCGGCCTGTGGATGGCTGTGGATATCCGTGGACTGCTGCCGACAGTCGCCGACAGCAGTCGCGCCGGATAGGCCGGGCAGCCGAGCCGCCCGCCCGGAATCCCGCCTCCGGCTCCTCCGCTCTCGTCCGGCCCCTCCGACGCCTACTCCACCACCGGGAGCAGTTCCGGCAGATGGCCGTCCGAGGAGAGGGCGGCGGCCTGGCGTTCGGCGGGGACGCGGGCGTAGGTCGTGGTGCGGGGGCGGGCCGGGCGTCCGGCCAGCTCGGCGATGGCCACCAGATCCTGGATGGAGCGGTACGAGCCGTAACTCGATCCGGCCATACGGGAGATGGTCTCCTCCATCAGGGTGCCGCCGAGGTCGTTGGCGCCGGAGCGGAGCATTTCCGCGGCGCCCTCGGTGCCCAGCTTGACCCAGCTGGTCTGGATGTTGGTGATGTGGGGGTGGAGCAGGATCCGGGCCATGGCCGTCACCGCGCGGTTGTCGCGGGTGGTGGGGCCGGGGCGGGCGATACCGGCGAGGTAGACGGGGGCGTTGGTGTGGATGAAGGGGAGGGTGACGAACTCGGTGAAGCCGCCGGTCTCCTGCTGGATCTGCGCCAGCAGCCGGAGGTGGCCGAGCCAGTGGCGGGGCTGGTCCACATGGCCGTACATCATCGTCGAGGAGGAGCGGATGCCCAGCTCGTGGGCGGTCTTGATGACCTCGACCCAGGTGGCGGTGGGGAGTTTGCCCTTGGTGAGGACCCAGCGGACCTCGTCGTCCAGGATTTCGGCGGCGGTGCCGGGGATGGTGTCCAGGCCGGCGGCCTTGGCCTCGCTCAGCCACTCCCGGATGGACAGGCCGGTGCGCGTGGCGCCGTTGACGACCTCCATCGGGGAGAAGGCGTGCACATGCATGCCGGGGACCCGCTCCTTGACGGCGCGGGCGATGTCGAAGTACGCCGTGCCGGGCAGGTCGGGGTGGATGCCGCCCTGCATGCAGACCTCCACCGCGCCCACGTCCCACGCCTGTTGGGCGCGGTCGGCGACCTGGGAGAGGGAGAGGGTGTAGGCGTCGGCGTCCGTGCGGCGCTGGGCGAAGGCGCAGAAGCGGCAGCCGGTGTAGCAGACGTTGGTGAAGTTGATGTTCCTGGTGACGATGTACGTGACGGCGTCGCCCACCGTGGCGCGGCGCAGGTCGTCGGCGATACCGCAGAGCGCGTCCAGGGCGGGGCCGTCGGCGTGCAGGAGGGCGAGCGCCTCGGCGTCGGTGAGCTTCGTCGGGTCGTCGGCGGCCTGGGAGAGGGCCTGGCGGACGTCCGCGTCGAGGCGGGAGGGCACCATTCCGGGGGCGGCGGCCTCGCGCAGCGCCTCCCAGTCGCCGTACACCTCGTCGAAGTCGTCCCGGCGGTCGGCCGTCCGTCCCTCGGTGTCGATGGTGCGGTGCAGGTCCGTACGCCCCGAGGACACGAACCCCTCGTCGGGCTCCTGCCAGGGGTGCCCCTCCACGACGGCGTCCTCGCGCGCCAGGCCCGTCTCCGGGTCGGCGAGGGCGCGGACGTGCGGCAGCAGGCGGGGGTCGAGCCAAGGCTCGCCGCGCTGGACGAACTCCGGGTAGACGGCGAGGCGTTCGCGCAGCCGGAAACCGGCGGTGGCGGACTGCTCGGCCAGGGCGTCGATCTGGGGCCAGGGGCGCTCGGGGTTGACGTGGTCCGGGGTGAGCGGGGAGACGCCGCCCCAGTCGTCGATGCCGGCACCGATGAGCCGCACGTATTCGTCGTCCACAAGGTTGGGCGGCGCCTGGAGGCAGGCGGAGGGGCCCATGATGTGCCGGGCGACGGCCACGGTGGCGACCAGTTCGTCCAGTTCGGCGTCCGGCATTCCGCGCATCGCCGTGTCCGGCTTGGCGCGGAAATTCTGCATGATCAATTCCTGGATGCCGTGGTACGCGCGGGAGACGCGGCGCAGCGCGAACAGCGACTCGGCACGCTCCTCGTAGGTCTCCCCGATGCCGATCAGCAGGCCGCTGGTGAACGGCACGGAGCTGCGCCCGGCGTCCTCCAGGACGCGCAGCCGCACGGCGGGCTCCTTGTCGGGGGAACCGTAGTGCGGACCGCCGGGCTCGCTCCACAGGCGCTCGGCGGTGGTCTCCAGCATCATGCCCATCGAGGGGGCGACGGGCTTGAGGCGCTGGAAGTCCGTCCAGGACATCACGCCGGGGTTGAGGTGCGGCAGCAGCCCGGTCTCCTCCAGGATGCGGATCGCTATCGCCCGTACGTAGGCGATGGTGTCGTCGTACCCCTCGGCCTCCAGCCATTCGCGCGCCTCGGGCCAGCGCTCCTCGGGCTTGTCCCCGAGGGTGATCAGCGCTTCCTTGCAGCCCAGTTCGGCACCGCGGCGGGCGATGGCCAGCACCTCGTCCGGCGACATGAACATGCCGTGACCGGCCCGGCGGAGCTTGCCGGGAACGGTGGCGAAGGTGCAGTAGTGGCACTTGTCGCGGCACAGCCGGGTCAGCGGAATGAAGACGCTCTTGGAGTACGTGATGACACCGGGGCGGCCGGCGGCCTCCAGGCCCGCGTCGCGCACCCGGGCCGCCGAGGCACACAGGTCCGCCAGATCATCGCCGCGCGCCTGGAGGAGCACGGCCGCTTCGGTGACGTCCAGTGCCACACCGTCCCGGGCGCGCTTGAGCGCACGGCGCATGGCGTTGGCCGTCGGCCGCGCCTGCTGGTCGGGCCGCGCGGCCGGTTCGGCTTCGGCACCTCGGTCGGATGCCTGGTCAGGTCCCTGGGCGCTGGAAGTCATGCCCCTGAGCATACGAGCGACCACCGACAACGCAGCAGCCGGAGATGAGGGGATCGGTGTGCCACTGATCACTCCAAACGGAGGTTGTCTCCGGAGGGAATGGGGCAGCGGCGTGCGGCCGGTGGGCGGGGGCGGGCCCGGCGGGCCGGGCCCGCCCCGGAGGTGACGGGCGGATCAGAGGTCGGCCAGAGGTGGATCCGAGGTCGGTCAGTGGCCGATCAAGGGTGGATCAGTGTCCGAACAGTGACTGGTCGGAGGCCGATCAGTGGTCGAGCGAGGGTGGATCAGAAGCTGTTCAGGAGTTCGTCGGAGTAGGTCCGGGTCAGGAACTCCATGTTGTGACCGTCGGGGTCGTCGAGGTAAACGCCTCGGCCGCCGTCCAGGTGGTTGATCTCCTGCGGCTTGGTGTGGAGGGGGTCGGCCCAGTACGGCAGCTCGCGCTCCTTTATCCGCGCCATGATTCCGTCGAACTCGTCCTCCGTCACCAGGAACGCATAGTGCGTGGGAACGAACTCCCTGCCACCGGCGACATGCTCGGCGTAATCGAGGGCCACCCCGTTGTCCAGCTTGAGGGCGGCGAACGGGCCGAACGCCTTGGGTTCGGGAGCGTCCAGCAGGCCGGCGAGGAAGCGGGCCGAGGCGAAGCGGTCGGTGCTGTGCACGATCGTGTGGTCGAGGCGAGGCATGGGGACTCCTTGATCTGCGCGGACTGTGATCTGCGCGGACTTCGATCTTCGAGTGCGATCTTCGAGTGCCTTCACTTACGACGCTACGCCCGGCGGCAGCCGTCCGGATCGGTCTGCGGTACCGGCTCGTAGGGCGGGGTCGTACACCGATGGCCCTAGGGCGCGCTGCGCCTCCCAGTCCGAGCGGTCCCGCCCGCACCGGCTCCTCTCCGGTACCGCACGCCGCCAATGGCCGGTGCCGCCCGCCGGCACCTCACCTCACCTCACCGGTCCGTCGTTCCACACCTCTCCGAGGCTGCGGAACGGCGCCTCACACGTACTGCGCGAAGTCGTCCAGCGTCCGCAGGACCTCCGCCTCGCCGGCGGGCGGGAGCTGGAGCACGACTTCCCGCAGGCCGAGTTCCTGATAGTGCGCCAGCTTCCCGGGCGTGGGACGGACCGCGTACGGGACCACGACCGGTTCACCCTGGCGCCCGGCGTCCTCCCAGACGCGCCGCAGCACCGGCACGGCCTCGGTCAGCCCCCGCCCGCCGATGGGCAGCCAGCCGTCCCCGTATTCCGCGATGTGCCCGAACAGCTTGGGACCGGCCGCGCCGCCCAGCAGGGTGCGCGGCGCGCCGTTCGCCGGCTTGGGGTAGGCGAAGGACGCCCGTACGGAAGCGAACTCGCCCTTGTAGGCGGTCGGTTCGTCTGCCCACAGGGCGCGCATCAGGGCCACCCGGTCCCGGGTCAGTTCGCGCCGGGTCGACCACTCCACCCCGTGGTCGGCGGCCTCCTCGACGTTCCAGCCGTAGCCGATGCCGAAGGTGAAGCGGCCTCCGGAGAGGTGGTCCAGGGTCGCGATCTGCTTGGCGAGCGCGACCGGGTCGTGCTGGGTGACGAGAGTGATTCCGGTGCCCAGGCCGAGCCGCTCGGTGACGGTGGCGGCCTGGCCGAGGGCGATGAACGGGTCGAGGGTGCGGCCGTACTCGCGCGGCAGCGGCTCGCCCATGGGCGCCGGGGTCTCCCGGGCCGCCGGGATGTGGGTGTGCTCGGGAAGATACAGACCGCCGAATCCGCGCTGTTCCAGCTCGCGGGCCAGCCTGTCCGGCCGGATCGTCTCGTCGGTCAGGAAGATCGTGGTCGCGATCCGCATGCTGGGTGCACCTCCGCGTCAGGCGTGTGGGGTGACCGCATGTTGCCTCACCGTCCGCGAGTTATCCACAGGGCTTTCCCCGCGTGTCACACGCGCGTACAACAGTTTTCACAGGGCGAAATGAGAGGGCCGCGACGACACGGCAAACCAACGACCGCACGGGGGCGGGAATGGAACGACGCGACGTACTGAGACTTTCGGCAGCCGCCGGCGCGGCGGGCGCGATGACGCTCGGGCGGGTGAGCTTCGCCGAGGCCGCACCGGCAGCCGGGCAATCCGCGGACGGGCGGGCCGAGCAGACCCGGACGGTCTCCGGCCATCTGCCCACCGGCGCACCGGACTTCGTCTATCTACCGGTCGAAGTGCCGCACGGCGTACGGGAGATCACCGTCTCCTACAGCTACGACAAGCCGGCCGTCCCGGACGGCACCGCCGGTAACGCCTGCGACATCGGCATCTTCGACGAACGCGGCACGGCGCTGGGCGGCGCCGGCTTCCGCGGCTGGTCGGGCGGGGCGCGTACGGAGTTCTTCCTGCGCGCCGACGACGCCACCCCCGGCTACCTCCCCGGCCCGGTCAACCCCGGCACGTGGCACGTCGCCCTCGCCCCGTACACGGTCGCACCGCAGGGCCTCGCCTACGAGGTCACCATCACCCTGCGCCACGGCCCCCAAGGGAAGACCCCGGCCCCCGTCTATCCGCCCGAGCGCGCCCGGGGCCGCGGTCGCGCGTGGTATCGGGGCGACAACCATCTGCACTCGGTCTACTCCGACGGCAAGCGCACGCCCGCCCGGATCGCGGCGCTGGCCCGCGCCGCCGGGCTGGACTTCATCACCACCTCCGAGCACAACACCACGGCCAGCCACCGCGCCTGGGAGGGGCTGTGGGGCGATGACCTGCTGATCCTGACCGGCGAGGAGGTCACCACCCGCAATGGACACGTGGTGGCGATGGGCACCGATCCCGGCGCCTTCATCGACTGGCGCTACCGGGCCCGGGACAACGCGTTCGGCAAGTACGCCCGCGCCATCCGACGGGCCGGCGGCCTGGTCATCCCGGCGCATCCACACGCCACCTGCATCGGCTGCAACTGGAAGTTCGGCCTGAACGAGGCCGACGCGGTCGAGGTGTGGAACGGCCCCTACGGCCCCGACGACGAGATCACCCTCGCCGAATGGGACAACACCCTTGTCGCGCACGCCCGTGGCCGTGCCGACTGGCTGCCGGCCGTGGGGCACAGCGACGCCCACCGCGATCCGGACGTCGTCGGCCTCCCGCAGACCGTCGTACTGGCCGACGACCTCTCGCGCCGCGCCATCCAGGACGGCATCCGGGCAGGCCGCGTCTGGATCGCCGAATCCGCCCGGATCGACCTGTCGTTCGGCGTCACCGGTGAGCGCGGCGAACACGCCGGGACAGGCGAGCGCCTGGCGGTATCCCGTACGGCGAAGGTCACCGCCCAGCTGAAGGTCTCCGGCGCACCGGGCTGCACGGTCTCGTTCGTCACCGACCAGGGGAGGCTCTACTCCGCACCGCTGCCGCCCTCCGGCAACGGCACCGTCAGCTGGCAGAGCACGCCCGACTACGCCGCCTACATACGCGCCGAGGTCCGCCACCCGTCGACGACGGAGGGACTGCCGGGACCGATGGCCGCGCTGACGAACCCGGTGTTCCTCGGGCGGAGTTGACGAACGGGACGGGAAGGACGGGGCGTGACGGGCGGGGCGGGAGGGGCGAGGACGGGAGGGGCGTTGGCAGGACGGACGGGAGCGTGACGGACAGGGGCGTGAGGGACGCGTGCGTGCCGGACGGCAGCGTGACCGAGGGCAGCTGACCGACGGGACGCGACACCCCGACCCGGATTCCACCCCAGACCGGTCCCGACCCGGCCCCGACCCGGACTCCGCCCCAGTCCGGCTCCGACCCGGCCCCGACCCGGGCCCGGCTCCCCCGGCCTCAGCCAAGCCCCACCTCCGGAATAAGCGGAGGCACCCACCGGTTATGGGGTCAGCATGGCTGATGGAGATTGAGGAGGACGTCCTGATGCGTGCGCTCGTTGTCGATCACTCCGCGCCCGGCCGGCTCGCCCTGGCCACCGTCGCCGATCCCGTCCCGGGGCCCGATGAGGTGCTGGTCAAGGTCGCCGCGGTATCGCTCAATTACGGTGAGCTGCCCCGGTCCGACGACGCCGCCGACGGAGCGGTCCGCGGCTGGGACGCCGCCGGTGTGGTCATCCGGGCCGCCGCCGACGGCCGCGGCCCCCGGCCCGGCGACCGCGTCGTGACCCGGGGCCGGGACGCCGGCTGGGCCGAGCTGCGCACCGTGCCCGTCGACGAACTCGCCGTGCTGCCCGACGCGGTGGACTTCCCCACGGCCGCCGCGCTCCCCGTCGCGGGCCTGACGGCGCTGCGCGCGCTGCGTACGGCAGGCATACGGCCCGGACAGCGGGTCGCCGTCACCGGGGCGTCCGGCGGTGTGGGGCGCTTCGCCGTGCAGCTCGCCCATCTCGCGGGCGCCGAGGTCTACGCGTTCGTCGGCAGCACCGCGCGCGGTGCGGGCCTGGCAGCGCTGGGCGCGGACCATGTGCTGACCGGCCCCGCCGAGCTCGGCACCCCGGTGGATGTCGTACTGGACAACGTCGGCGGCTCGCTGCTCGCCGAGTTGCTGGGACACATCGTCCCGGAGGGCACGGTCATCTCCATCGGTGCCACCTCGGGCGAGCCGACGCCGATCCAGCCGTATCAACTGGTCGTCAACCGGCTGACGTTGATCGGCATACAGGCGGGCGGCGACAGCCGGACCGATCTGGCGTACCTCGTCCGGCTGCTCGCGGAGGGCCGCCTCCAGGCGAGCGTGGATCGGGTGGAGAGCTGGGAGAAGGCCGGGGAGACGGCGCTCGCGCTGGTCAACCGCGAGATCCGCGGCAAGGCCGTGCTGACGGTCGACTGAGCCGGAGGCGGGGAGTGGGGGTGGGGGTGTGGGGGGTACGGGG
>NZ_BMRP01000027.1:47520-87210 GCF_014648695.1 Streptomyces albospinus | reverse complement strand
GCTCACCCCCCCGCCAGGAGTTGTTCGCCCGCCCCCACCACCAGAAAGCTCAAGATCCATGACCGACCGCCAAAGCCGCCGGCACCGCTCACACCACCCCCATCCCCTCCCCGGTACCGACCGCAGCCGTCCTCTCCGCCGGAACCACGCCGAGCACGGCCCCCCGACCCGTCCGCACAATGCCAACCGCCCGCACCCGATACCCACCCACGACAGGGGGGCCTAGAGGACGGCGGGTACGGCAAGTACGGCGCGGACGCCGAGGCTCACCGCCGCGACCCCGTAAGGCCCGCACCCGGCGTCCCGAAATACCTGGCGCGGTGCCCGATGAGCTGTCCTACGCGCCTCCCCATGAGCCACCTGACGAGCATCCCCGCCGACCCCATCCGACCCCGCCGACCCCATCCGACCCCGCCGACCCCATCCGACCCCGCCGACCCCATCCGGCCCGGCCGGCCCCCGCCTCCCGCCCCCGCCCCACGCCGACCGGCGGACCCTGCTCCCCGTAGCGCCCTGCTTCCCGCGGCGGACCCCGCTCGCCATGGCCGTCCGGTCGTCCGTGTCCTGGGCGCCCGTACCCTGAGGGGGTGAGCACCACGCCCGAACCCGAAGCGGCTTCCCAGGACGGAGCAGCCGAGACCGAGGCACCGACCCCGGCCCCGACCCCGACCCCGGCGAGCGCACCCCCGGTGCGTCCGGCGCCGCGGGGTGCGGCGGCTCTGATCTTCGACGATCCGCTGAGCCGGCAGTCCTCGGACGACACCGACCGCGGCTGGGGTGAGCGCCCGGCGTCCGCGGACAGTGCGGCCGACCTCGCCCGCTTCCTCGACGAAAAGCCGCCCCACCACCTCTGAGCGAGGCGAGGGGGCGGCGTGTGCCGACCGCGGGTGCCCGCTACTGCTGCGTCTTCTGGCTGATGATGGTGCCCGCCGCCGAGGCCGCGCCCGGTGCCGCGGAGGTGCCGTTGCGCTGGGCGAGCAGGGCGTCCCGGATCTCGGTGAGCAGCTCGATCTCGGTGGGTGCCGCCGGGGTGTCGCTGACCGGCTTTTTGGCGTCCTGGCGGGCCTTCCACTTGTTCATCGGAAGGATCATGAGGAAGTAGACGACCGCCGCGGTGATCAGGAAGGTCAGCGCCGCGCTGAGCACCGAGCCCCACAGGATGTAGATGCCGTCGGTGAACTGGCCGGTCTTCTTGTCCACGGTGCACGTGGTCAGGCAGGCCTGGTAGTTGTCGAGGTTCTTCGAGCCGAGCGCACCCACGATCGGGTTGATGACGCCCTTGACCACCGAGGTGACGATGCTCGTGAACGCCGCACCGACCACGACCGCAACGGCGAGTTCGATGACGTTGCCGCGCATCAGGAATTCCCTGAATCCCTGGAGGACGCCCTTGTTCTCGCCCTTTTTCTCGCTCACCTGACAGCCTCTTTCCACGCTTGCTCCGGACGGTGCACCGACAATCGGCACCGCAACTTACGGCAGGGCGGGGCAGGGATGTCCAATCGCGCAACACGAACCAGCGATCGACCGGCGCGTCGGTGCGGGTCCGGGCGATATGGCAGCGGTTCGTGCGGGGGCGGGCCGTGGGGCGGTGGACCGTAGGGGGTGGATGAGCCCGCGGTGGGGTTCGTACGGTGACCGGAACGGTCGTCCCGGGTGCGAGAGGAGCCGCCGTCGGGTCGGTCGTCGGTTCGGCGATCGCGACGGCGAGGGGTTCGGCGGTATCGATAGCGGCGTCGGTATCGGTGGTGCGGGCGCGCCTTCGTAAGAGGCGCGCGGGTGCCCCGCCACCCGGAGAAGTTTTCCGTGCGTCGGACGGGGACGCCACTCGATCTTGGGGCGGAGTCGGCGGGACAGACATGATCACCGACCCCCGGCGGGTGGAGTCGCCGCGGGGCAGGCGGGCGTGGTGGCGGCTCGTACGGGCCCGTTCGATACGCCGGTGGCCAGTGCTGCGGCGGTGATCGCCAGGGCGGCGGTGAGCAGGCGCTGCCGGTGGGCCCGCCGCCCTCGGGTGCGGGCGCCGGCCACCCGTACCGGTGGGAAGTGCGGCACTTCACATCGAGGGGGAGTGGGGAGCGGGGGCGCCGGGAAGGGCGGAGGGATGAGCGCGGGACCGGGGACGGGGGCGCGTGGGTCGGGGGAGGGACGGGGCATGGTGATCACCGCCTGCGGGTGGGGAATCGGCTTCCCGGGCCCGCCGTTCGGGCCCGGTGAACATCACCGTGCCGCATTCCGCCGCCGCTCGCTCCGCGCTGTGGACAGACCCGGGATTGTGGATAACCCCGTCACCCGGGAGGGGCCGTGAGCCCCTCCTCGCCGGTGTATTCGCCGGTACCTCGCCGACGCCTCCCGGCGCCGCGGTACCCCGGTGCCCGGCTCCCCTGGCCCCGGCACCCCCGCCGCTACGGCAGCTCGATGCCCAGGTCCCACCCCTGGTGCGCGTCGGTGCACAGGCAGTCGCGGGCGGTGTTCTCGGGGAGGGCGGCGACGGTGTCGAAGAGGACGTCGCGGAGCCGGCTGACGTTCTCGCCGAAGACCTTGAGGACTTCCTCGTGGGAGACGCCGTCGCCGGTCTCGGTGCCCGCGTCCAGGTCGGTGACCAGCGTCAACGACGTGTAGCAGAGGCTCATTTCGCGGGCCAGGACGGCTTCGGGGTGGCCGGTCATGCCGACCACCGACCAGCCCTGGGCGGCGTGCCAGCGCGATTCGGCGCGGGTGGAGAAGCGGGGGCCCTCGATGACGACGAGGGTGCCGCCGTCGACGGGTTCCCAGTCACGGCCGCGGGCGGCGGTGAGGGCGGCCCGGCGCCCGGTGGGGCAGTACGGGTCGGCGAAGGTGAGGTGGACGACGTTGGGGATGCTGCCGTCGGGGAGCGGTTCGCCGTCGAAGTAGGTCTGGACGCGGCCCTTGGTGCGGTCGACGAGCTGGTCGGGGACCAGGAGGGTCCCTGGCCCGTATTCGGGGCGCAGGCCGCCGACGGCGCACGGGCCGAGGACCTGCCGGACGCCGAGGGAGCGCAGCGCCCACATGTTGGCGCGGTAGTTGATGCGGTGCGGCGGGAGGTGGTGGCCGCGGCCGTGCCGGGGCAGGAAGGCGACGGAGCGGCCGGCGATCTCGCCCAGGAACAGGGAGTCGCTCGGGGGCCCGTAGGGGGTGTCCACCGTGATCTCGGTCACGTCGTCGAGGAACGAGTAGAACCCCGACCCGCCGATTACGCCAATCTCCGCGTCTGCCATGCCGGTCACACTATCGGGGTGCGGTGGCGGGCCGGCCGGGGACCAGGGGAACGGGCGGGACGAGCGGGGCGGCCGGCCCGCGCCCCGCGACGCAGCGGACCCCGCCGCCCCCTCTGGCGGGGGCGGCGGGGTCCGGAGAAGCTGAGGTCAGGCGGCGGAGCTGGTGCTCGCCGAGCCCGAGGTGCCGGCGGACGCCGCGGCCGACGGCTTGCTGTCCGAGGAGCCGCTCGACGAGGAGTCGGACGAGGACGTCGAGGACGACGAGCCGGTCGACGAGGAGGAGCTCTTGGCGGGGCTGCTGCTGGACGACGAGCCGCGGCTGTCGTTGCGGTAGAAGCCCGAGCCCTTGAAGACGATGCCGACCGCGGAGAACACCTTCTTGAGGCGTCCGTTGCAGCTGGGGCACTCGGTGAGCGCGTCGTCGGTGAACTTCTGCACGGCCTCAAGGCCCTCGCCGCACGCGGTGCACTGGTACTGATAGGTCGGCACTTGACTTCCTCCTGGCACTCTCACTCATTGAGTGCTAACGACGCTCCATATTGCAGTATTCCCGCGCATCAGTCCACCGTGGCCGGCATACGGTGACCGACTCCACGTCCGGCTCCCGTCCGGCTCGGCGCCGGTCTCCGGGGCCGCTCCCGCAGCTGGTCGGGCGCCGGGCCGGACGTTTCGGACGTCCGGCCCGGCGGCCCGTCAGGCGTTCGCCAGCTCGCGGTCGTGGTCGTCGCGGACCGGCCCGGAGACGTCCGCGGCGTCGTCGGCCGACCCGGCGACCACCTTCGAGGACCGCGGCAGCAGGTGCGTCCGCAGCGCCAGCAGCACGACCAGCGCCAGCGCGGTGCCGGCCAGCGGCACCAGGAACCCGGCGCTCGGGCCGAAGCGGTCCGCCAGCTGGCCGGCGGAGGTGGCCGCGGCGGCCTGGCCCAGCGCGACCGCGCCGGTCAGCCAGGTGAAGGCTTCGGTGCGGGCGGCGGCCGGGACCAGCGACTCGACGAGGGTGTAGCCGGTGATCAGCGCGGGGGCGATGCACAGGCCGACGACGAGGCCGGCGGCGCCCAGCAGCGGCACCGACGTCACCGTCCACAGCGGGGTGGTGGCCAGCGCCAGCAGCCCGTAGGCCACCAGCAGCCGGCGGCGCGGGCCGACCTTCCAGGCGATGGCGCCGCAGGCGATGCCGGCGAGCATGTTGCCGCCCGCGAAGATCCCGTAGAGGACGCCGTTGATGCCGGGCTGCCCGATGTGCTCGGTGAGCGCGGTCAGCGAGACCTGCATCCCGCCGAAGACGGAGCCGATGCCGAGGAACGCCACGATCAGGACGCGGACGCCGGGGACGGACAGCGCCGAGACGCGGGATCGGTCGTCGGCCCGACCCCGGTGGACGGGCGGCTGGGTGCGCCGCTGGGAGGCGAACAGCAGGCCGCCGGCCAGTGACAGCGCGGCCTCGGCGACCAGGCCGGCGGCCGGGTGGATACCGGTGCACAGCGCGGTCGCCAGCACCGGGCCGACGACGAAGGTGAACTCGTCGGTCACCGACTCGAAGGCGGCGGCCGTCGGCATCAGCGGGCTGCCGCCCAGCTTCGCCGCCCAGCGGGCCCGCACCATCGGGCCGACCTGCGGCGTCGAGGCGCCCGTGGGGACGGCCACCGCGAGCAGCGCCCACAGGGGGGCGTGCGCGAGGGCCAGGGTGATCAGAGCCGAGACGCCGGCGACGTGCACCAGGACGCCGGGGATGAGGACGGCGCGTTGGCCGAAGCGGTCGGCGAGCTTGCCGCCCTGCGGGGCGAACAGCGCCATCGAGACGCCGGTGGCGGCGGAGACCGTGCCGGCGGTGCCGTAGGAGCCGGTGGTGGACTGGACGAGCAGCACGATGCCGATGGTCAGCATGGCGAACGGCTGCCGGGCCAGGAAGCCGGGCAGCAGGAACGTCCATGCTCCGGGGGTGCGCAGCAGACGTCCGTAACCGGGACGGGAGTCCTTGACCGCGGATGCCACGGCCGGGCCTTTCTGCCGCCTGGTAGCGCTGCCCCGCGAGGTCGTCACGGGTACGCGCCGAGAGCTGTCCTCTCGCGCAGGACCGAGTGATACCGCGTGGTCCGCACCTGAGGGGTGGCTGCGTGTGGCAGAGGACCGCGGCCGCCGAGCGGTCGCGCCAGCTCTGCGTCAGGCAGAGGTGGTTCGTAATCCGTCAAATTTCTGTCTTCATACTACAGGTCGAAAGCGGTGAAGCCCTGGGATTAACCAGGGCTTCACCGGGATTTCCTTGGGATCCGTGGAGAGATAGAGCACATTCGCGGCCGGGCGGGGCAAGCCGGGCCGGGCGCGGTGCCGGCCCCGGCCGAGCTGTGCGCGCCGGCTCAGCCGCGCCGCGGGCGCCGCTCGGCCCCTCCCCGGGGCGCGCCGGTGCCCAGCCAGCCGGCCAGCTTGCCGCCCTGCGAGACGGCCTGGAGCCGCCGCTCGGCCGCGTCGCGCACCGGGTCGGTGGCGACCACCAGCAGCTCGTCGCCGCGCCGCAGCACGGTGCTCGGGGAGGGCACGAAGCTGGCGCCGTCCCGTACGACGAGGGTGACCGCGGCGCCCGCCGGCATCCGGAGCTCGCCGACCTCGACGCCGTGCATCCGGGAGACGGGCCCTATCGAGGTCGACAGCAGATGGCCGCGCAGCCGCTCCAGGGGCGCCGACTCGATGCCCAGGTCGGCGGCCTCCTCGCCCTCGCCGAGCCGCAGCCGGCGGGCCAGCCACGGCAGGGTCGGCCCCTGGATGAGGGTGTAGACGACGACCAGGACGAAGACGATGTTGAAGACCGTCTCGCTGCCGGGGACATCGCTCACCATCGGGATGGTGGCCAGCACGATCGGCACCGCGCCGCGCAGCCCGGCCCAGGACAGCAGCGTCTTCTCCTGCCACGGCATCCCGAACGGCAGCAGCGAGGTGAAGACGGACAGCGGCCGGGCCACGAGCGTCAGGATCATGCCGATGAGCAGCGCCGGCACGATGTCGTCGAGCAGGTTGTGCGGGGTGACCAGCAGGCCCAGCAGCACGAACATCCCGATCTGGCCGATCCAGCCGACCCCTTCGGCGAAGCCGCGGGTGGCCGGGGCGTGCGGGAGCTTGGCGTTGCCGAGGATGACCGCGGCCAGATAGACGGCGAGGAAGCCGGAGCCGTGCGCCAGTGCGCCGGCCGCGTACGCGGAGACGGCGATGGCCATCACGGCGATCGGGTAGAGGCCGGAGGCGGGCAGTGCCACGTGCCGCATGCCGTACGCGCCGAGCCAGCCGACGGCCAGTCCGACGGCGGCGCCGATCGCCAGCTCCAGCGCTATCTCGCCGAGGAGGACGTACCAGTGCTCGATCGGGCCGGCAGTGGAGAAGGCGACGACGAGGATGACGACAGGGGCGTCGTTGAAGCCTGATTCGGCCTCCAGGACACCGGTCAGCCGGGACGGCAGCGGCACGCTGCGCAGGACGGAGAAGACGGCCGCGGCGTCCGTGGAGGAGACCACCGCGCCGATCAGCAGGGCCTGGCGCCATTCCAGCCCGGCCAGGTAGTGCGCGCCGGCCGCGGTGACCCCCACGCTCACCGCGACGCCGAACGTCGAGAGCACCGCCGCCTGGGGCAGCGCCGGTTTGATCTCTTTCCACTTGGTGCCCAGGCCGCCCTCGGCGAGGATCACCACCAGGGCCGCATAGCCCAGGAGTTGGGTCAGTTCGGCGTTGCCGAAGACGACGCCGCCGATGCCGTCCTGCCCTATGGCGATGCCTATCCCCAGGTAGATGAGCAGGCTGGGGAGCCCGCTGCGCGAGGAGAGCCGTACCGCGGCAACAGCGACGAGCAGTACGAGCGAGCAGATCAGCAGGAGTTCGTTGAGGTGTTCGACAGTCAGGAGCTGATCCTTCCTCGCACGGGATCGGGGCGGACGGGTGAGTGGTCCTTACCGTATCTAGTTACTGACCCTAACAATTTACCATTGCTTGAAAGTTTAATGTGCCGGTGGTGACTCCGCGTAGGGGTCGCACAGGCCGTGCGCCTATGGTTGCTCCAGCACTCCCACCCTGCCCCTCGAAGGACAGAGATGCCCGCCAACAAGTCCGGACCGGCCCCCAAAAAGAAGAAGGGGCGGCGTGGCCGCCTCGTCGCGCTCACGGTCGTGCTGCTGCTCGTGGCGGGCGTCGGCTTCGGCGCGTACTGGAGCGTCAGCACCGTACGCGCGTCCTTCCCGGAGACCACCGGGTCGCTCAAACTCCTGGGCCTGACCGACCCGGTGGACGTGGTGCGCGACGCCAACGGCATCCCGCAGATCTACGCCGACACCGACCAGGACCTCTTCCGCGCCCAGGGATACGTCCAGGCCCAGGACCGGTTCTGGGAGATGGACGTCCGCCGGCACATGACCGCCGGCCGGCTTTCGGAAATGTTCGGCAAGAGTCAGGTCAAGAGCGACGAGTTCCTGCGGACCCTCGGCTGGCACGACGTGGCGCAGAAGGAATACGACACCAAGCTCTCGGCCGACACCAAGAAGAACCTCCAGGCGTACGCCGACGGCGTCAACGCCTACCTCAAGGACCATCAGGGCTCGGCGCTGTCCCTGGAGTACGCGGCGCTCGGCTTCCAGAACGACTACAAGCCCGAGAAGTGGACCCCGGTCGACTCGGTGGCCTGGCTCAAGGCGATGGCCTGGGACCTGCGCGGCAACATGAAGGACGAGATCGACCGCGCCCTGATGACCAGCCGGTTCACGCAGGCCCAGATCAACCAGCTCTACCCGGCCTACCCGTACCAGCGGAACCGGCCGGTCGTCGACGGCGGCGCGGTCGACCCGGCCACCAAGGAGTTCGACCCCAAGGCCGCCGCCGGCACCACCTCCGCCGGCGCCCCGGGCGCCGCCGGCGCGCGCGTCCACGCGCAGCTCTCCGCGCTGTCCACCACCCTCGACAAGATCCCGGCGCTGCTCGGCCCCAACGGCAACGGCATCGGCTCCAACTCCTGGGTCGTCTCCGGTGATCACACCACCACCGGCAAGCCGCTGCTCGCCAACGACCCGCACCTGGCACCGCAGATGCCCTCGCTCTGGTACCAGATGGGCCTGCACTGCCGCACCACCGGCCCCAAGTGCAACTACGACGTCGCCGGCTTCACCTTCTCCGGGATGCCCGGCGTCGTCATCGGCCACAACCAGAACATCTCCTGGGGCATGACCAACCTCGGTGCGGACGTCACCGACCTGTACCTGGAGAAGATCACCGCCGACGGGTACCTCTACGACGGCAAGCAGCAGCCCTTCGTCACGCGCAAGGAGACCATCAAGGTCGCCGGCGGGGAGAGCCGCCAGATCACCGTCCGCGCCACCAACAACGGCCCGATCGTCTCCGACCGCGACGACGAGCTGGCCGGCGTCGGCAAGGACGCCCCGGTGGCCAACGGCGCCCCCGACCGCGGCGACGGCTACGCCGTATCGCTGCGCTGGACCGCCCTGGACCCCGGCAAGACCATGGACGCCATCTTCGGGGCCGACCGGGCCAAGGACTGGACGGACTTCCGCAAGGCCGCCGCCGACTTCGAGGTCCCCTCCCAGAACCTGATCTACGCCGACACCAAGGGCAACATCGGCTACCAGATGCCCGGGAAGATCCCGGTCCGCGGCAAGGGCGACGGCAGCTACCCGGCCCCCGGCTGGGACCCCGCCTACCAGTGGACCGGCTACATCCCGCAGAGCGCGCTGCCGTACGAGTACAACCCCAAGCGCGGCTTCATCGTCACCGCCAACCAGGCCGTCACCGACGAGAAGTACCCCTACCTGATCACCAAGGACTGGGGCTACGGCACCCGCAGCCAGCGGATCAACGACCTCATCGAGTCCAAGATCAAGGACGGCGGCAAGGTCTCCACCGACGACATGCAGACCTTCCAGAAGGACAACAGCAGCGAGATCGCCCGGCTGCTGACCCCCTACCTGACGAAGATCGACATCAAGGACAAGTACGTCCGCGACGCCCAGCAGCTGCTCAGCGGCTGGGACTTCACCCAGGAGCCCGACTCCGCCGCCGCCGCGTACTTCAACGCCGTCTGGCGCAACACCCTCAAGCTCGCCTTCGGCAACAAGATGCCCAAGGAGCTGCGCGTCCAGGGCCAGTGCCTCTACGTCCGCCCGGCCAGCGACACCGGCCCCGCCGACGACCAGAACAAGCTGGTCCGCGAATGCGGCCAGCGGGCCGGCGACTCCGCCCAGCCCGACGGCGGCGACCGCTGGTACGAGGTCGTCCGGAACATCCTCGACGACCCCAACAACGCCTGGTGGAAGACCGAGGACCGGCCCGGCCACCCCGGCCTCAAGAACCGCGACCAGCTCCTCGCGCAGGCCATGAAGGACGCCCGCTACGAGCTGACCTCCAAGCTCGGCAAGAACATCGACAACTGGACCTGGGGCCGGCTCCACCAGATGGACCTCACGAACCAGACCCTCGGCAAGGACGGGCCGGGCTTCCTCCAGGGCCTGTTCAACCGCGGCCCGTGGAACCTCGGCGGCGGTGAGGCCGCGGTCGACGCCACCGGCTGGAACGCCTCCGGCGGCTACAAGGTCACCTGGGTCCCGTCCATGCGGATGATCGTCAACCTCGCCGACCTCGACAAGTCCCGCTGGATCAACCTCACCGGCGCCTCCGGTCACGCCTACAGCGCCCACTACTACGACCAGACCGACAAGTGGGCCAAGGGCGAACTCCTCCCCTGGGCGTTCGGCGAAGACGCCGTGAAGAAGGCGGGCAAGGAGACGCTGACGCTGTCGCCGTAAGGGATGCCGTCGCCGTAAGGACGCGCCGCGCCGCCGCGGCGAGCGCCACCGCCATCGGGCGGGCCGGAACCCTCCGGCCCGCCCGACCGCGTTACGGGGCACGGGAGTTCGGCGGTTTTCGGCCTTTCCCCGGGCTCCTTCGACGCGTTTTTGCCGCGGCCTTCGGACTCCCACCGCATCCCGCAGCCTTCCCCTTCTCCCCTTTCTCCCCCTACTTCGCTTTCTTCTGGTTCCTCTGGTTCTTCCGGTTCTTCCGGCGCCCCCGGCCACCGGGCCGCCCGCCGGTCCGTCCGCTCGGCGGCCCGGCCGCTCCGCCGCCCCGCCGCTCAGTGCCGGAAGCGGTGCACTCCCGACGGGGTCACCGCTGCATGCACCCGGCGGTCGTGCGGCTCCGCCGGGACCTCGTCCAGCACCTCGTCGTCGTGGAGCAGCACCACCAGCGACGTCCGCGCGCCGGCCCCCTCCAGCCGCGCCAGCACCCGGTCGTACGAGCCGCCGCCGCGCCCCAGCCGCAGCCCCGTACGGTCCACCGCCAGCCCCGGCAGCAGCACCACGTCCGCCCGCGTGACGGCCTCCGGCGTCAGCCGCTCCCCGTCCGGCTCGTGCAGCCCCCAGCCCGCCGGCACCAGGTGCTCGGCGCCCTCGTACACCGCCCAGTCCAGGTCGTTGTCCGGCAGCAGGACCGGCAGCAGCACCCGCACCCCGGCCGCCCGCAGCGCGTCGAGCAGCGACCGGGTGTCCGGCTCGCCGTCGATCGACACATACGCCGCGACGGTCGGCGCGGCGCCCTCCGGAGAGCCCGCCCGCAGCTCGTCCAGCTCCAGCACCCGGCGGGCCAGCGCGGCGCCCCGCTTCGCGACGACATCCGGCGGCAACGATCTCCTCACCTCCAGGAGATCCCGCCGCAACCTGCGCTTTCTCTCGTGGTCAACGCTCACCTGTGGCCTCGCTCGGTCTCTCATGCTCTCTTAACCGGACCCTCATCATCGTGCCGATCGGCCCGGTTAGGGTGGCGCGCATGACCACCCCATCGCACGCACGGATCAGCAAGGCTGTCATCCCGGCCGCAGGGCTCGGCACCCGCTTCCTGCCGGCGACGAAGGCCACACCCAAGGAGATGCTCCCGGTCGTCGACAAGCCCGCCATCCAGTACGTCGTGGAGGAGGCAGCCGCGGCCGGACTCTCCGACGTCCTCATGGTGACCGGACGCAACAAGCGCCCCCTGGAGGACCACTTCGACCGCAACTACGAGCTCGAAGAGGCGCTGCACCGCAAGGGCGACGGATCCCGCCTCGCCAAGGTCCAGGAATCCAGCGACCTGGCGACCATCCACTACGTACGGCAGGGCGACCCCAGGGGCCTGGGCCACGCCGTGCTGTGCGCCGCCCCCCATGTCGGCGACCAGCCCTTCGCGGTCCTCCTGGGCGACGACCTCATCGACCCCCGCGACCCCCTGCTGCGCCGGATGATAGAGGTGCAGGAACAGCACGGCGGCTCGGTCATCGCCCTCATGGAGGTCGACCCCGCCAGCATCCACCTCTACGGCTGCGCAGCCGCCGCCCCCACCGGCGACGACGACGTGGTCACCGTCTCCGACCTGGTCGAGAAGCCCGAGCCGGGCGAGGCGCCCAGCAACCTCGCCATCATCGGCCGCTACGTCCTCGACCCGGCCGTGTTCGAGGTGCTGCGCAAGACCGACCCGGGCCGCGGCGGCGAGATCCAGCTCACCGACGCCCTCCAGGCGCTGGCCGCCGACACGGGGCTGGGCGGCCCGGTGCACGGCGTGATCTTCAAGGGCCGCCGCTATGACACCGGCGACCGCGGCGACTATCTGCGTGCCATTGTCAGACTGGCATGCGAACGTGAAGACCTGGGCCCCGACTTCCGGGCCTGGCTGCGCAGTTACGTCACCGAGGAGATGTAGGACGTTGAACGGCACCACCGGCCAGACCAGCCACCCGGACCGCGTCTGGTCGGTGGCCGAGCACCTCGCCGACGTCCTGGCGGCGGTCCGCCCGCTGGAGCCGGCCGAGCGGCAGCTGCTCGACGCCCAGGGCTGCGTCCTCGCCGAGGACATCGCCGTCCCGCTGCCGCTGCCGCCGTTCGACAACAGCTCCATGGACGGCTACGCGGTCCGCGTCGCCGACGTCGCGGACGCCACCGAGAGCGCCCCGGCGGTCCTCACCGTCATCGGCGACGTCGCCGCCGGCAGCGCCGAGCTCCCCGCCGTCGGCCCCGGCCGGGCCGCCCGCATCATGACCGGCGCCCCGGTGCCGCCCGGCGCCGACGCCGTCGTCCCCGTCGAATGGACCGACGGCGGCACGGGCCGGGGGCCGGCCGCCACGATGCGCGCGCGCAGCGCCGCGCCCCAGGACGCGTCCGGCGAGGTCCGGGTGCACCGCCCGGCCACCGCCGGCGCCCATATCCGCCGGCGCGGCAGCGATGTCGCGGCGGGCGAGCCGGCGCTGCCCGCGGGCACGGTCCTGGGCCCCTCGCAGATCGGCCTGCTCGCCGCCATCGGCCGCGGCACCGTACGGGTCCGCCCCCGCCCCCGGGTCGTCGTGATGTCGACCGGCAGCGAACTGGTCCAGCCCGGCGAGGCGTTGGGCCCCGGCCAGATCCACGACTCCAACAGCTTCCAGCTCACCGCCGCCGCCCGCGAGGCAGGTGCCGTCGCCTACCGCGTCGGCGCCGTCGCCGACGACGCCGGCACCCTCCGCGCCACCCTGGAGGACCAGCTCGCCCGGGCCGACGTCCTGGTGACCAGCGGCGGCGTCAGCGTCGGCGCGTACGACGTCGTCAAGGAGACCCTGGCCGACCTGGCCGCGGACGCGGCGCCGAACGGATCCTCCGGTCCCGCCGTCACCGGCCGGGTGGAGTTCCGCAAGCTCGCCATGCAGCCCGGCAAGCCCCAGGGCTTCGGCCTCATCGGCGCCGACCGCATCCCGCTGCTCGCCCTGCCCGGCAACCCGGTCAGCTCCTACGTCTCCTTCGAGCTCTTCGTCCGCCCCGTCATCCGTACGCTCATGGGCCACCCCGACGTCCACCGCCCCACCGCCCGCGCCCGCTGCACCCGGGCCATCGGCTCCTCCCCCAAGGGCAGGCGGCAGTTCCTGCGCGGCACCTACGACCCGGTCGCCGGCACGGTCACCCCCGTGGGCGGCAGCGGCTCCCACCTGATCAAGGCGATGGCCCACTCCGACGCGCTGATCGTCGTCCCCGAGGACCTCACCGAGGTGCCCGCGGACGCCACCGTGGAGGTCATCCTGCTCGGCCACCGGTGAGCGCCGGCCGCACCGCCAGGGGAGAGGCCGCAGGGGAGAAGTCGCCCACCGGCAACGGGAAGTCGTATACCGGTAAGAGGAAGCCCGCGGCGGGTGCCCGGTAGCCCCCGGGGGTACGGTGTCGTCCCACAGGCGGCAGTTTGGACCGGGAGAACGATGAGCAGCGGCCAGCAACACCTCACCCATATCGACGCGTCGGGCGCGGCCCGGATGGTCGACGTCACGGCGAAGGACGTCACCGCCCGCACCGCCCGCGCCCGCGGCCGGGTCCTGGTATCGCCGCAGGTCATCGCGTTGCTGCGGGGTGAGGGGATGCCGAAGGGCGATGCCCTGGCCACCGCCCGGATCGCCGGCATCATGGGCGCCAAGCGCACCCCCGAGCTGATCCCGCTCTGCCACCCGCTCGCCGTCTCCGGGGTCACGGTGGACCTCGCCGTCGCCGACGACGGCGTCGAGATCACCGCCACGGTCCGGACCACCGACCGCACCGGCGTCGAGATGGAGGCCCTGACGGCGGTGTCCGTCGCCGCGCTCACCGTCGTCGACATGGTCAAGGCCGTCGACAAGGCCGCGGTGATCTCCGACATCCGCGTCGAGGAGAAGACCGGCGGCAAGTCCGGCGACTGGAGCCGGTCGTGAGACCCGCCCGCGCCCTGGTCGTCACCGCCTCCAACCGCGCCGCCGCCGGCGTGTACGAGGACAAGGGCGGCCCGCTGCTCGCCGACGGCCTGACCGCCATGGGCTTCACCGTCGACGGCCCCCGGGTCGTCCCCGACGGCGACCCGGTGGAAGCCGCCCTGCGCGCCGCAGCCGCCGAGTCCTACGACGTCGTCCTGACCACCGGCGGTACCGGCATCTCGCCCACCGACCGCACCCCCGAGGCCACCCGCCGGGTCCTGGACTACGAGGTCCCCGGCATCCCCGAGGCGATCCGCGCCGCCGGCCGCGCCAAGGTCCCCACCGCGGCCCTCTCCCGCGGACTGGCGGGCGTCGCCGGCCGGACCCTGATCATCAACCTGCCGGGCTCGACGGGCGGCGTACGCGACGGGCTCGCCGTCCTCGCCGACCTCCTCCCGCACGCCGTCGACCAGATCCACGGCGGCGACCACCCCAGACCCTCCGGGAGCCCCAGCTGAACGCGCCCTGGCCGGTGGTCCTGACGGACGGAGACATCTCCCTCCGCCCGATAAAGCTGCGCGACCAGCGCCCCTGGCGGGAGGTCAACCGCCGTAACCGCGACTGGCTGCGCCCCTGGGAAGCCACCGTCCCGCCGCCCCCGCCCGGCCTCCCGGTGCCGCACCGCCCGACGTTCCGTCAGATGGTCCGGCATCTGCGTGCCGAGGCGCACGCCGGCCGGATGCTGCCGTTCGTCGTGGAATACCGCGGCCGGCTCGTCGGGCAACTCACCGTCGCCGGCATCACATGGGGCTCGATGTGCTCGGGCCATATCGGCTACTGGGTCGACCACGAAGTCGCCGGCCGCGGCGTCATGCCGACCGCCGTGGCGCTCGCCGTCGACCACTGCTTCCACACCGTGGGACTGCACCGCATCGAGGTCTGCATTCGGCCGGAAAACACCCCGAGCCGTCGCGTGGTGGAAAAGCTCGGCTTCCGCGAAGAAGGCCTCCGCCCGCGCTACCTCCACATCGACGGCGCCTGGCGTGACCACGCGGTTTTCGCGCTCACCGCGGAGGAAGTGCCCGAGGGCCTCCTCAACCGCTGGCGGCGGCAGAAACCCAGTACGCCGGGAACACCCGGCGCATCCCACAAATGAAAAATCCGTTCGAATTAGTGCGCGAACGACACCGGATTCATCACGGGGCCATCGCAACAATCACAAAAAAAGTTCGAGATATCAGCCAGATCGTGCGACACACCGGCCCAATTGGCGGATGGCCCCACGCAAACCCCTCTACCGTGTGAGTTGTGAGAAGCAGCGGCCTCATCTACGCAGTCATCGTCGGGGCCTGGGCCGCCTACCTGGTGCCGATGTGGCTCCGTAGGCAGGACGAGCTCAACGAGGCCCGTCCGACCGAGCGCTTCAGCACTGCCATCCGGCTCCTGTCCGGGCGCGCGGCCATGCAGCGCCGCTACGACAAGGAGCAGGAGGCGTGCCCCGCCGGCGATGCGGGCGACGAGCAGGACCCGGACGCCGTGGACGGCCCGGACGGCCCGGTCGGCGTTCGGACCTTCGGCGACCCCGCAGCGGCCCCGGCGCCGCCCGCCGGCGCCGCCCCCGCCCGCCCCAAGGCGGCCCCGCCGCGCCCCACCCCCGCCGACCGCACCAAGCGCGCCAAGGTCCTCGCCCGTCGCCGGCGCACCATCACCATCCTCTTCCTCGCCTTCACCGCCGGCGCCGTCGCCGCGGCCGTGGGCGGCCTGCCCTTCCTCTGGGCCCCCGCCCTCCCCGCCATCCTCCTGACCGCGTACATCGTCTATCTGCGGGCCCAGGAGCGGCGGCGCTTCACCTTCACCATGGATCAGCGCAAGGCGGAGGCGGCAGCTCAGCGACTGCGGGAGGGTCGGCCCCGCCCTCCGCAGGCGGCCGACCAGCCGCCCGCCGCCGACCAGCAGCCCGCCCTCCGCGCTGACGCCGCCGACCCCGCCCTGGAGCCCCCGCGCTCCGCGACCCCCGCGCAGACCGCCGGCCGCCGCGCCCTCGTCGAGGAGACCGACCACGCCGAGTGGGTCGACCAGCAACGCGAGCGCGAGCGCCCGCGCTCGACCTCCGGCAGCTGGGAGCCCGTACCGGTACCCCTGCCCACCTACGTCACCGCCCCGGTCGCCCCCCGGGCCACCAGCCACGTCGACCTGGACGCCGAGGACGCCTGGAGCTCCGCCCGCTCCAGCGCCGCCCCCGATCACCCCCAGCCCGACAGTTCCCAGGACCGCCCCACCCACCCCGGGCGCCGCGTCCGCGGTCGCACCCCGCTCTTCGACCAGTACGAGGACGAGGACCGCCCCCGCGCGGCGAACGAGTGACGGCCCTCCGCTGACCAGCACCGGAAGCGATTTCCGAGCACCGCGACGGAGATGCTAGAGTTTCACTCGTCGCAAGGGCCTGTGGCGCAGCTGGTAGCGCACCTCGTTCGCAACGAGGGGGTCAGGGGTTCGAGTCCCCTCAGGTCCACCGCAGTAGTAGCAAGCACGACAAAGCCCCCGCCGGGATGATCTGGTGGGGGCTTTTTCGCGCCGTGCAGCAGCGAAGTACACCAACTACTGGGGATCCGCCGTGTTCCCGAGATGCCTGCCGAGCTTCCGCGGCGCATTGCGCAACGCCTTCCGCGTCGACTTGGAGGGCACGTGCGGGTAGAGCTCCATGGTGACGGCGATCTTGCTGTGCCGCAGGATCTGCATCGCGATCCAGGGGGGCACGTCGAGCGCGGCGAGCAGCGATCCACACGTGGGGCGTGTGTCGTGCAGCCGGATCCGTCGAACGCCGGCATCGGCCGACCGGGCGTCGAACTCCCGGTCGCGGTCCCGCGGTTCGACTGGAGTGCCGTAGCGCGTGGTGAACGCGGACCCGGAGTCCGACCGCGGTTCACCGGCCGACTTCTTGGCTGCCTCCTGAGCCTTCCGTCGAAGCCGATGGGCCGTCACGCAGAGGTCACGCAGATGTCAGGCAGGGGCAGCACCGCCGTTGCAGCCTCGGTCTTCGTCGCGGCATGTACGAGCTGTCGGGCGATGCGCTGGGGCTGCTGTTCCACCGTCGACCGCTCCGGCGCACGCGCCTGCCAGCCAGACCGGGAAAAACCCAGCACGCTAAGGTCCCCGGCAAGACCCAGGGCAAGAAGAAGCAAGCGGTAATTGATCAGGCCTGCTGCTCGCGGTTTCTCCGTGAGCGGGAGCTCTTCAGTGAGCCGGCGCAGTCAGCAAGGAACAGTTCGGAGCAGTTCGTGGAGTTGACCAGAATACGTCGCACCATGCTCGTCGTCCTCGGTGCGGTGCTCACCGTGGGTGGCTGCACGTCCGGTACGGCCGACAAGGCCGACGGTACGGCCGGCGGTACGGCCGGGGGTGCTCCGGCGACGCCCGCGGCGGGTCCGGCGGCGACCCTGATGATGGATGACATCACCGCGGTGTTCGAGAACGGTGCCACCGTTCCGCAGTACGCCTACATCACCGATCTGCACGACGGCTGTGGCTACACGGCGGGGTGGGTCGGGTTCTGTAGCCAGAGCGGCGACATGCTGGGGTTGGTCAAGTCGTACAACGCCGTCGCACCCCACAACGTGCTCGCGAAGTACACCGCCGTGCTTCAGCGACTGGCCGACTCGGGGAGCGAGGACACCGGCGCGCTGGGCGAGGCGTTCGTGCGCGACTGGAAGAAGGCGGCCCTGGACCCGGCCTTCCGGAGGCTACAGATCAAGGTGGGACACGCCACGTACCTCACCCCGGCCATGAAGCTGAGCGCGCAGGAGGGGGTGAAGAGCGCACTGGGTCTGGAGAACCTCTTCGACACCGGCCTGATGATGGGCCAGGCTTCCGGCGACTGCGACGGCATGGTGAAGATCGCCCAGGAGACCGACAAGGTCCTCGGGGGCAACCCGGCCTCCGGTGTGAACGAGGCGAAGTGGCTGGCCCGGTTCAACGCCGTCCGCCAGCAGCACATGAAGCACCCCTGCACTCCCGACCGCAAGAACGACTGGCCGCAGGCGGTCGACCGGTCGCAGGCGCTACAGGAGCTCGCGGACCACGGCGAGTGGGATCTGAAGGCTCCGCTGACCGTGAGCGCCGACTTCAAGATCTCCATCAGCAAACCGCAGGACTGACACACTTCCCGCCACCACCGTGGCCCCGGTCGTCAGCTTTGCTGACTCTTTTCGCGGGCTTAACGACTCCTCTACCGCACGCACGTTCTCAGCCACTAGTGTCCGGATCTTGTGCAGACCATTCCGGAGCGCGAGGCGCCCGCCCGGGACGAAGTGATGCCTGCGGCGTCCACGTCTCCAGATGTTCCCTCTCAGGGGCCTGCTGCGGCTGGCTCCCCGGCCGAGCCCGCCGATGACACGCTGCGTCTGAGCGGCAGACCGATACGGCGCCTCACTCCCAAACCCATATTCGTCGACGCGTCGGGTGGCCGCCGCAGACGGCTGCGCATCCTGGTGGCCGCGTTGGTGGCTCCGGCAGTGGCCTACGTCGCCCTGCTCGTCAGCACCCTCCTGGGCGGCCCGACCCTGCCGGCGCTGCTGCCGCACCCCATGCGGCCGAAGCCGGGCGCCGTCGCCGCGCACAAGACGCCCCGGGCCCGGACATCCCCCACGGCCACACCCACCGTCCAGCGGCATCGGAGCCCCGGCCCGAGGGCGGTGTCGAAGGCCGTCGGCGGCGCGTCCGCCAAGGGGAAGTCGCCCTCGACGGCGAAACCGTCCCCGACCGCGAAACCCTCCCCGCACCCGAAGCCGTCCGAGAGCCACAAACCGTCCCCCGGCCACAAGCCGTCCCCGCACCCGAAGCAGACCCCGACTGCGACGCCCTCCTTCCTGCCCACCCACGGCACGCTCTGACCCGCCTGACGATCCGCCAGGAACTTCTGGATCCCTGGGCCGCGCCCCGCAGTCCCCCACCGACTTCTTGCAGCGCCGCGCAGCCCTTCCTCCCTCGGCACTTCCCCCGCAAGCCGATCAGTTCCAGAACTCGTCACCCATCCAGAAATCACCGATGTGACCACTTCTCCACAGCGTGGCCGTACCGCCCGCGAAACGCCGGTGCGCACCCACTGGGTGCTGCTGGTGACCATGGTGCTGACCCTCACCCTCACACTGCTCATCGAGGGCTACACACAGCACATGTTCGGCTTCGAGGACGATGGCGGGAACCCTCCGCAGGGACCTGTCGACCAGGTGCCGCCCTCGGTCGAGAACGGCGGCCCGGTGATCTCGGCAAGCGGATCCAAACCGGTCTCGCTCACGCCGCCTGCGCACACCGTGGTGCTCACCTTCGACGACGGCCCGGACCCGACCTGGACCCCCAAGGTCCTGGCGACGCTGGAACGGCACCACGTGCCCGCGACCTTCTTCCTCGTGGGCACCGGCGTGGCCACACACCCCGAGCTGGCCGCCCGGATGGCGAAGGACCACGACGAACTCGGCTTGCACACCTTCACCCACCCCTATCTGCCCAGCCTGCCCAGCTGGCAGCGCACGATGGAGATGCGCGAGGACCAGCTCACGGTGGCCGGCGCCGCGGGTGTCACCAGCAACCTCTTCCGCCCGCCGTACTCGTCCAGCGCCGACGCGGTGGGCAACGCCGACTGGGCCACGATGCGGCAGCTCGGCAAGCTGGGCTACCTGACCGTGCTCGTCACCCAGGACAGCGAGGACTGGCAGAAGCCGGGCGTGCAGAAGATCGTCCGCAACGCCACCCCTCCCGGGTCCACCGGCCAGGTGGTCCTCTTCCACGACGCCGGCGGTGACCGCGCACAGACCGTGGCCGCGCTGGACACACTGATCCCGCGCCTCCAGGCGCGCGGCTACCGCTTCCAGACGGTCAGCCAGGCATTCCACCTCGCCGACGCCAACCGCCCGTCCTCGACCGGCGAGCACCTGCTCGGCGTCGGGCTGCTGTGGCTGCTCAAGGGGGCGCTCTGGGGCCTCAACGGACTCGACGTGCTGCTGCTCTTCGCCGGACTGCTGGGCATCCTGCGCGCGGTGATCTCCATGATCGCCGCAGCCAGGCACCGGCGGCAGGCCAGGAAGGCGTGGGGAGTGCCGGTCACCGAACCGGTGTCGGTGATCGTGCCGGCCTACAACGAGTCGGCCGGTATCGAGGCGACCGTCCGGTCCCTGATCGCCTCCGACCACCCGATCGAGATCATCGTCGTGGACGACGGCTCCAGCGACGGCACCGCCGACATCGTCGAGGCACTCGGCCTGCCGGGCGTACGGGTGATCCGCCAGCGGAACGCGGGCAAGCCCGCCGCGCTCAACACGGGGATCGCCGCCGCGTCGTACGAGATCGTGGTGATGATGGACGGCGACACGGTCTTCGAGCCGGACGCGGTCCGCCATCTGGTGCAGCCGTTCTCCGACCCGCAGGTCGGAGCGGTCTCCGGCAACGCCAAGGTCGTCAACCGGGGCGGCCTGCTGGGCCGTTGGCAGCACATCGAGTACGTCGTCGGCTTCAACCTGGACCGGCGGCTCTTCGACCTGGCCCGGTGCATGCCCACGGTGCCGGGCGCGATCGGTGCCTGGCGGCGGGCCGCGCTGGTGCGCGTCGGCGGTGTCTCCGAGGCGACACTCGCCGAGGACACCGACCTCACCATGGCGATCTGGCGTAACGGCTGGCGCGTGGTCTACGAGGAGAAGGCCATCGCCTGGACCGAGGCTCCCGCTTCCCTCGGCGCCCTGTGGCGGCAGCGTTACCGCTGGTGCTACGGGACCCTCCAGGCGATGTGGAAGCACCGCGGCGCCGTCCGCCAGAGCGGCGCAGCCGGCACCTTCGGCCGTCGCGGGCTGCTCTTCCTGCTGCTTTTCCAGGTGCTGCTGCCGTTGTTCGCGCCCCTGGTCGACGTGCTGAGCGTGTACGGGCTGATCTTCCTCGACCCCGTCCACGTGCTGCTGCTGTGGTGCTCGTTCCTGCTCATCCAGGTCGTCACCGGGGCCTATGCGTTCCGCCTCGACGGCGAACGGCTCGGACCGCTGTGGAGTCTGCCGTTCCAGCAGCTCGTCTACCGCCAGTTGATGTACCTCGTGGTAGTCCAGTCGGTCGCCACGGCCCTGTCCGGCAGCCGCCTGCGCTGGCAGCGCATGGAGCGCTACGGCTCCCACCAGGAACCACCGCTGTCACCGGCAACGGGGGCGGGGGGCTGACGGCAGGCGAGGGTGATCGCGGCCGACTCGCGCCAGTTCGCCTGCGCCTCGGCCGTGGCAGCCGCGCTCGCCTCCTCGTCGCCCAAGAGCCGGTACAACTGGGCCTGCCGCGAACGCATCGGCACGAGCCCCCAACGGGAAGTCCCGATGGGGGCTTTGGCGTGTGGCGTGCGGGGCGTGTCCGCGGTTCGGCGTGGCGCGGTGCGGTGCGGTCATCCCGCGATGCCGGCGACCGCTCCGACGACTGCCGCCGGGCCGTCTTCCGCCGCCAGTCGGTGGGCGGCGTGCTGAGCGCGGGCGCGGAGGGCGGGGGTGGCGGTGGCCTGGGTGAGGGCGGCGGCGAGGCGGGTGGCGGCGTCGTCGGGGGAGAGGGTGCGGGTGAGGGCGGTGAAGGGGATGGGGGGTGTGGCGGCGCCCCTGGTGTGCAGGCGGGCGGCCCAGAAAGGCTGGTCGGCGGTGACCGGGACGGGGACGGTGGGGATGCCGGCGCGGAGGGCCGCGGCGGTGGTGCCGGCGCCGCAGTGGTGGACGGCGGCGGCGACGCGGGGGAAGAGCAGGGCGTGCGGGACCTCGTCGATGGTGAGGACGTCGGGGGTGGTGGCGTCCGGTGCGGTGAGGCCGGCCCAGCCGGACTGGAGGATGCCGCGGACCTTGGCGCGGCGGAGGGCGCGGACGGCGAGGGCGCCGAGGCGTTCGCCCTCGCCGGCGGCCATGCTGCCGAAGCCGATGTAGACCGGGGGCGGTCCGGCGGCGAGGAAGTGCTCCAGGGTGGCGGGGAGTTGGGAGCCGGCGGGGAGGTGGGGCCACCAGTTGCCGACGATGTCCAGGCCGGGGCGCCAGTCCCGGGGGCGGGGGACGAGGAGTTCGCTGAAGCCGTGCAGGACGGGCCGGTTGGCGGCCTCGGTGCGGCGGCGGATCGTGCGGGGGGTGGCGGGCGGCAGGCCGAGGCGGGAGCGGAGGTCGCGGGTGGCGTCGGCGTGCAGGTGGTCGACGATGCGGAGGGAGAGCCGGCCGGCCGCGCGGTTGCCCCAACGGCCCAGGGAGCGGCTGCCGTTGACGACCGGGGCGAAGTCGCCGGTGGGGGCGGTGGGCTGAAGGGCGAGGCCGAGGGAGGGGATGTCCAGCGCCTCGGCCAGGTGCGCACCGAGCGGGGCGGTGGTGGTGGAGAGGAGCAGCAGGTCGGTGCCGGGTGCGGCGGCCTCGGCCATGCCGGTGCCCAGTTGGCGGATGAAGGCGGCGGCCCGGCGCATCAGGGCCCGTCGGGTGGTGGGTGCCGGGTCCGGGGTCTGCCCGTCGGCGGGGCGGGGGCCGCGCGGGTCGGCGGGGAGGCTGCGGAAATCCAGGCCGGCGGCGCGTACGAGGGGGGCGAAGGTGTCGTGGGTGGCGAGGGTGACGTGGTGGCCGGCGGCCCGGAGGCGGGCGCCCACTCCGGTGTACGGGGCGATGTCGCCATAGGAGCCGGCGGCGGTGATCAGGATCTGCACGGTATGCGGCCTCGGGTCGGGGCGGGGGGTGGTCAGGCTTTGGGGGGAGGTGGTGCGGGCGGGGCGGATGTGGTCGGCTCGGAGCGGGCCGGGGGCGTGGCGGGCCCGGTCGGCGTCGGAAGGGGCGGCTTTGGGGAGAGGTGGAACGCGGTCAGGGGGCGGTGGTGCGGTCGGGGCCGTCCGGGGGCGGCCGGCGGACGGCGTTGGCGTGGACGGCGGTGCGGAAGTACGGGGCGAGGCCGGGGCGCTGTTCGCCGGGCGGGACGAGCAGGGCGAAGGCGCGGGGGTCGGCGGCGACGTCGTCGGCGATCCGGCCGTGCATGGCGGTGGGGCAGGGGGTGAACCACCGGGAGATGTGCCGGCGGTGCTCCTCGGCGAGGTCCGTGGCGCGCTCGCCGTCCGGCGGTGCGCCGGCGTCGAAGGCGGCGGTCAGGCGGGCGCGCCAGTCGGCGGCCTCGGTCATGATCCGCGCCCAGTCCTCCTTGGAGTGGGTGGCGGCCCGGGCCATCGAGCGCCGGTAGCCGTCGCTGTGCCGCCACTTCAGGTCGGCCTCGGTGGCGTAGGTCAGGTCGAAGGCGATCTCCCCGAAGACCTCGAAGCGCTCCTCGGGGGTCAGCCGGACACCGGTCTGCTGGACCTCCATGGCCTGTTCGGCGACCTCGACCAGGCGCTGGAGCCGGGTGATCTCCTCGGTGAGCCGGCGGTGCCGGGCGCGCAGCTGGTCGAGGGCGTTGGACCGGGGGTCCTCCAGGACGGCGGCGATCTCGTCGAGCGGGAAGCCGAGCTCCCGGTAGAAGAGGATCTGCTGGAGCCGGGCCAGGTCGGCGTCGCTGTAGAGGCGGTAGCCGGCGGGGCTGCGGTCGCCGGGGGAGAGCAGGCCGGTCTTGTCGTAGTGGTGCAGGGTGCGGACGGTGATCCCGGCGAAGGCGGAGACCTGGCCTACCGAATATCCCACGGGAGCGCCTTTCGGAGGTGGTGGGTGTGCGGGCCGGCCGGCCGGGAGTGGGGCGTTCCGGCTGGTGGGACGCGGTGACGCGGCACGGTTCCCGCTGTGGATCAGGGTGTGGCCTGACGTCGGGTGAGGGTCAAGCGGCGGCGGGGAGGAGGGTGGGCTCCGGCGGGAGGGCGCCGGTTCGGGGAGACCCCCGTTACATTTGTCGGGAAGCAGGTATTCGCTCTTGTGTGCGTATTTCTGTACCGCTCCGTGCACACAGCGTGCAAGGGGGTGCAGATCCGCCCGTCGTCCGTCCGGCTGCCCGAGGAGCCCGCAGGAATCCGTGAGAAGCGACTCGTGAGACCCGTGAGATCAGCGACCGCGACCGTCCGCGCCGCCGGTGCCGCCGTCGCGGCGGGCGCCGTGCTCTTGGTCTCCGGGTGCGCGGGGCCGGACGGGCTGCTGCGGGACGAGGGGCCGGCGGTGGCGCCCGCGACCCGCTCCGGCTCCGTCTACGCGGCGGACGGCACCGGCCGCCCGCTCCAGCGCCCCGACTCCCTCCCGCTGGGCGACGCCGCCCGGCTGACCGGGCTGCGCTGGACGTCGTGGGGCGGGCCGACGGCCCTGGCCAGCGGCGGGCTCAGCGCGGACTGGTGCGCGCCCGAGTGCTTCCGCACGCCGTACGAGGTGAAGGTGACGCTGAGCGGGCTTCAGCGGCTGCCGGATTTCGCGTACTACTCCAGCGCCGGGGTCGTGGCTCCCCAGGTACGCGGGGAGCAGGCCGCCGAGCTGGGGCGGGTGAGCCTGCACCTGCCGGAGTTCTAGGGGGCGGCGGAGCCGGGGCGGGCGGGGACAGCGGGCGGCGGGGCCGGAGCAGAGGGAGACCACGGGGAGCGGCAGGGACGGGTCGAGAGGAAGGAGGCAGGAACGGATGGGGCTGCGCGCCAAGATCGGTATCGCGATCGCCGCCACCGCCGCGGTGGTGGCGGTCCTCGTCGGCCTGCTCGTCCACCACCACACCGTCAACGCCCAGCTCGACCTGGCCGGGCACGCCCTCGACAGCCGGCTTCAGACCACCGTCCAGGACCGTGCGGCCGGGATCGACACCGGGCGCGGGCTGATCAACCCCAAGGATCTGCCCCGGCCGCTGAAGGAACTGGTCGAGCGCGGCCGGCGGGGCGTCTACCTCGAACGGGGCGGCCGTACGCCGTATCTGTGGGCGGCCGGCAGGCTGGGCCCGGACATCGTCGCGCTGAAACGCCCCTACCTGCGCGAGCAGGAGACCGTACGGAACCTGGACCGGATGCTGTGGGTCGCCGGGGCGGCCGGTACCGGCCTGGGCTGCGCCGTCGGCCTGCTGGTCGCGCACCGGCTGGGCCGGCGGCTGACCGCGTCCGCGGCCACCGCCCAGCGGATCGCCGAGGGCGATCTGAGCGCGCGGCTGCCGCGGGACGGCAAGGACGAGATCGCGCAGCTCACCTGCGCGGTGAACACCATGGCCGAGGCGCTGGCCGCCCGACTCCGGGCCGAGCGCGACGTCACCGCGAACATCGCCCATGAACTGCGGACCCCGGTCGCCGGGCTGGTCACCGCGGCCGGGCTGCTGCCGCCGTCGCGGCCGACCGAGATGGTCCGCGAGCGTGCCGAGCGCGTACGCGGGCTGATGGAGGACGTGCTGGAGGTGGCACGGCTGGACGCGCGGACGGAGGAGGCGGACCGGGAGATCCGGCCGCTGGCGGAACTGGCGCGGCGGGCGGTGGCGGTGGCCGGGGCGCCGGGGGAGGAGACCGGTTCCGGGGACGCGGAGGACGGGGCGGTGCGGGTGCGGGTCCTGGCGGACGGGCTGGTGGAGACCGATCCGCGGCGGGTCGAGCGGATCCTGGTCAACCTGGTCAGCAACGCCCGGCGGCACGGTGCCGCTCCGGTGACCGTCGAGGTCGACGACGGGGTGGTACGGGTGCGGGACGCCGGTCCCGGTTTCCCGGAGGTGCTGCTGACGCACGGCCCGCAGCGGTTCCGTACCGGCGGCGGCCGGGGCGGGCCGGGGCTGGGCCTGGGGCTGACGATCGCGGCCGGGCAGGCGCGGGTGCTGGGCGCCGGGCTCGGCTTCGCCAACCCGGCCGACGGCGGGGCCGAGGCCACGGTCGACCTCCGGGGCGCACTGCGGACGGAGCGGGCGGCGCGGGAACCGGCGGCGGACTGACGGGGCGCGGGGCCGGGTGGGCCTCGCACCCCGCTCACCCCTCCGGAAAGCGGTCCGCCAGCGCGGAGTTCACCAGGGCCCGGACGTCCTCGCGGTCCAGGCCCTCGGCGCGGGCCCGGTCCATCCAGGAGCGCAGTTCCGCGCGCAGCCGGGCGTCGGCGGCGGACTCGGGGCGGGCCAGGGTGCGGCTGACGAACGTACCGAGGCCGGGCCGCGGCTCCACCAGGCCCTCGCGCTCCAGCTCGCGGTACGCCTTGAGGGTCGTGTTCGGGTTGACCTTCGTCGTGGCGGCGACCTGCGCGGCGGTGGGCAGGCGGTCGCCCTCCACCAGGATGCCCAGCCGCAGGGCCTGCTGGACCTGCTGGACGATCTGGAGGTAGGTGGCGACGCCGCTGCGGCGGTCGATGCGGAACTCCACGGCGCTCACCACCTCTCTGCCGCTGTGCTGCTGTCGGGCCCGTCGACCGCTTGATGATCGGGCCGCCGGTGCCCGGTGTCAAAGCGCTCCGGCGGGCATGGCGGGCGGCGGTTCAGAGGGGCCGCCTGCGGGCCTGCCACACGACGAACGCCAGGACCACGGCCGTCAGCGCCAGCAGGATGCCCGCGCCGCGCCACTGCATGCCGGCCATCTGCCCGAAGTCGAAGTACTGGGTCACGCGGTTGACGATGCCCAGCTTGGCCCGGCAGGCGGCCTCGTCGGCGTGGACGCAGGTGCCGAAGCCGTAGAGCCTGCCGTCCGCGGTGGCCACCCAGTCGTCGAACCGCACGCTGGCGGGCGGCAGATGGGGGCCGTCGCCGTTGTAGGGGTAGGTGACGCTGTGCGGGGTGCCGAGGCGGGGGCGGAGCCGTGACCACAGCTCGCCGGTCACGAACCACAGGACGAAGGTGGCCGCCATCGCCGGTACCACCCGCTTGAGCAGCATGCCCAGGGCGATACCGCAGGCCGTCAGGAACAGGGTCCGGGCCACCGGGACCGGGCCGGTGACGTCGAAGGGGCCGCTGCTCAACCAGTCGCCGAAGTCCTCCAGTTGGTGGACGGGCGTCCAGAGCCACTGGAAGGTGACCGAGAGGGCGGTGACGCACACCGCCGTGACGGCCAGGGGGAGGGCGAGCGTGGTGGCGAGCCACCGGCCGCGGCTGACGGACTGGGTGGTGACCAGCCGCAGGGTGCCGCGCTCCTGCTCGGCGGCGATCAGCGGGGCGCCGAGGAAGACGCCGATCAGGACCGGGACGTACTGGAGGAGCGCGATGTCGCGGGTGAACATCGCGTGGAACGTGCTCTGGAATTCCTCCAGCAGCTCGCCCTTGGAGTCCGGGGTGGCGCCCTTGGCGTGCACGAAGTCCAGCACACCGATCCGCTGGTAGGCGTAGACGGCGCAGGCGGCGGCGGTGATCAGGACGCAGGCGAGCAGAGCGGTGCGGTGGCGGCGGTAGACGACCCAGGCGGTGCCGTGCAGCAGGCCGCGGCCGGTGGCGCGGGGTCCGGTCTTGCGGGAGGCGGTCTCGCGGGGGGCGGTGTCGGTGGTTGCGCTCGTCGTGTCGCTCACGCCGCTGTCTCCTGCTGGTCGGTGGTGCGTGCCTCGTCCGCGATCAGGGTGGGGGCGCCCGGGGAGCGCAGATAGGCCAGGAGCACTTCCTCCAGGCTCGGCGACAGGGCCTCCCAGCCGGCGTCCCAGCTGTCGGAGAGCGGGCCGTCGGTGCGTATCAGGGCGCTGAACTGCCGCCCGGTGACGTGCGATTCGACGATCGTGTGGCGGCCTTGCAGCTCCTCGGGGACGGCGCCGCCGACGGCTTTGCCGGTCACCAGCGTGTGGCTCGGCACCAGGACATCGGTCGCGCCGGCCATCCGCAGCCGGCCCTCGGCGAGGACGAGGAGGTAGTCGCACATCTCCTCCATCTCGGCGAGCATGTGGGACGACATCAGGACGGTCGTGCCGTGCTCGGCGGCCTCGGCCATCAGGAGCCCGGACAGCTCGTGCCGGGCGAGCGGGTCCAGGTCGGACATCGGCTCGTCGAGGAGCAGCAGCGCGGGGCGCTTGCCGAAGGCGAGCGCGAAGGCGACGCGGGTGCGCTGGCCGCCGGAGAGGGTGCCGATACGGGCGCCGAGCGGCACGTCGCCGGAGCGGACGATGCGTTCGGCGACGGCCTGGTCCCAGCGGGGGTTCAGCTCGCGACCCAGGCGCAGGGTCTCGGCGACGGTGAAGCGCGGGTAGAGGGGCTTGTCCTGGGCGAGGAAGGCGACGCGCTCCAGGACGGCGGGGTCGGAGACCGGGACGCCGAACAGCTTCACGGTGCCCGCGGTCGGTCGCAGCAGGCGGGTCGTGATGCCCAGGAACGTGCTCTTGCCGGCGCCGTTGGGGCCCACGAGGGCGCAGATGCGCCCGGCGGGAAGCCGGAAGGAGCAGTCCCGCAGCGCCCAGCCGCGGCGGTACTTCTTCGACAGGCCGTCGGCCTCGATCGCCCATGGTCCGGTGCGTGCGCTCGGATCGGCCACCCGGATCCCCCCTTTAACTAATTGATTAGTGGAATGAGTATGGGGAGGTGGGCGTGGCCGTGTCAAAGGCGGGTGTACCGGCGGAGGGCGTACGGAAGGAGGGCGTGCCGGAGGCGGGTGGCGGCGCCGGCCGCCACCCGTGGGGTGTGCCGTGGGGTGTGTGCGGGTCCTACAGGGGCTTCGCCATGCAGCGGCTCGCCTCGTAGGTGCGGTAGTAGCCGAACTTCTGCACCATGGCGTAGCCGCTGGAGGCGTACAGGGCGATCGCCTCGGGCTGCTCGGTGCCGGTCTCCAGGACCATCCGGGTGCGGCCGGCGGCGCGGGCGTCCGCTTCGAGGGTGGCGAGGATCCGCCGGGCCAGACCGCGACCGCGGGCCTCGGGGACCACGAACATCCGC
Organism: Streptomyces albospinus; assembly: GCF_014648695.1. Taxonomy (GTDB): domain Bacteria; phylum Actinomycetota; class Actinomycetes; order Streptomycetales; family Streptomycetaceae; genus Streptomyces; species Streptomyces albospinus. The sequence continues at coordinate 58,578 of NZ_BMRP01000027.1, read as the reverse complement.
TTGATCTCGGCGTCGCCTCGGACGTACCCCTCGCCGGTGTCCTCCTGGACGCGCCAGCCGCCGGTGGCCAGCGGCCGGCCGGACTCGTACGCGATCAGGTAGATGCCGTGCGGCGGGGCGAACATATGGGGGGCGAGCGGGGTGAGGTCGCCGTCGCCGTAGCGGCGGACGTACTCCTGCTGGACCTCCTCGTCGAGCCGGACCGCGTCGGGGTGGTCGTAGCGGACGGGGCGTATCTCCATTCCAGGAATCGTACGGGGCCGGGAATCGTACGGGTGTCCGGGCGGGTGGGGCGGCGCCGATGGGGTGGAGCGGTGCCGCCCCGGATGGACGCCCCTCACTTGCCGATGTTGTTGCTGCACCCCAAGCTCGGGAGCAGGTTGGTGGACTGGGCGCCGCTGCCGACCCCGACTGCGCCGAGGGCGTCGACGGGGATGACCTGTGTGAAGCACGAACTGGACTGCCTGACGCCGAGCGCGCCGCCGTCGGCGTGGGAGGTGCCGGCTCCGAGGAGGCCGACGCCGCCCAGGATGGCGGCTGCGGTGGCGGCGTTGCGAAGCTTGCGCATGTGATCTCCAATGAGGGTGCTGGGGTGCGCTCTGTTGTCGTTTGACGTCATAGGGTGACGAAAGGGTAATCGGAGAAGTCCCGTGACCGACCGGTGACGCGCCGGGGCGGCGAGACCGCGCTGTCTCGTCGCAAGCGGGCCGGCTCGGTCGGCGGGTGGCGCGTTAGGGTGCCGGGATGCTCACCGTGACCTCTGTGAATGTGAACGGGCTGCGCGCCGCGGCCAAGAAGGGCTTCGTGCCGTGGCTGGCCGGGACCGGGGCCGATGTGCTCTGCCTCCAGGAGGTGCGGGCCGAGGCCGGGCAGCTGCCGGAGGAGGTGCGGGAGCCGGCGGGCTGGCACACGGTGCACGCCCCGGCCGCCGCCAAGGGGCGGGCCGGCGTCTCGCTCTACACGCGGCGGGAGCCGGAGCGCGTGCAGATCGGGTTCGGGTCGGCGGAGTTCGACGGCAGCGGGCGCTATGCCGAGGTCGATCTGCCGGGCGTGACGGTGGCCAGCCTGTATCTGCCGTCGGGTGAGGTGGGCACCGAGCGGCAGGACGAGAAGGAGCGGTTCATGGCGGAGTTCCTGCCGTACCTCACCGGGCTGCGCGAGCGGGCGGCGGCGGACGGCCGCGAGGTGGTGGTCTGCGGCGACTGGAACATCGCGCACCGCGAGGCCGACCTGAAGAACTGGAAGGCCAACCAGAAGAAGTCCGGCTTCCTGCCGGAGGAGCGGGCCTGGCTCTCCGCCGTCCTCGATGAGGGCGGCTACGTGGACGTGGTCCGTGCGCTGCACCCCGACGAGGAGGGGCCGTATTCCTGGTGGTCGTACCGCGGGCGTGCCTTCGACAACGACGCGGGCTGGCGGATCGACTACCACATGGCCACGTCCGGGCTGGCGGGGCGCGCGGTGAAGGCGCACGTGGAGCGGGCGGCGGCGTACGACCAGCGGTGGAGCGACCATGCGCCCGTCACGGTGACCTTCGACGTGTAGTGGGCGTGTGCCCCCCGAGACGAGCGGGGGGCAATCGGCGGGTCATCTGGTTGTGGGGCCTGCGGGGACGTGGTTCGCGAGGCGGATCGGCCGCGCATCGCTGTCACTGGCTTGCGTGACCTCCGTCAAGCCTGGCCGTTACCTCGGTGTGACCATCGAAAAGTACGTTACTGCCCCATTTGTGGCCGCCGCCATCCTGGCCGCCGGCGCGGGAACGGCTTCCTCCGCCTCTGCGGATGCCGGCCCCAAGGCCCCGAACCTTCGGATGCATTCGACGCCTTCGCAGCCCTACGGCACTGTTGTCAGCCGCATCGGCATCAACGAACGTCAGTCTCCCACCACCGACTCCGCCATCGCCGGCAGCCTCGGACACGGCGCTCTGGTCGGCTTGCGCTGCAAGGCCAAGGCCCAGGAAGTCGAAGGCAACAGGTTCTGGTTCCGACTCCGTGACCGGGATGCATGGGTTCCGGCCCGGTACGTCAAGGGCACCGGACACGTCGAGTGGTGCCAGGGGGCGGACGGCGGCGCCTCCGACAAGGACGAGGCGGACGACGCCTCCGACAAGGGTGCGGACGGTACCTCCAGCAAGGGCGCCGGCGACGCCTCCGACAAGGGTGCGGACGGTACCTCCAGCAAGGGCGCCGACGACGCCTCCGACAAGAGTGCGGATGGCACCTCCAGCAAGGGCGCCGACGACGCCTCCGACAAGAGTGCGGACGGTACCTCCAGCAAGGGCGCCGACGACGCCTCCAGCAAGGGTGCGGACGGCATCTCCGACAAGGGTGCGGACGGCACCTCCAGCAAGGGCGCCGACGCCACCTCCGGCAAGCGCACCGACGGCACCTCCGGCAAGGGCGCCGACGCCACCTCCGGCAAGCGCACCGATGTCACCTCCGACAAGCGCACCGCCGACCAGCAGGCTTTGGATGATGAGTGGGAGGTCACCTACTGAGGAGGACCGTGGTCGTGTGTGCGTCCGGTTCGATGCGGTGGCGCATCGACCGGCACACGGCCACGCCGGGGTCGGCGGGGCGTACGGCCGGCGGCGGAGCGAGCATGCGCCGGTGACGGTGGTGTACGGGTGTAGGGGCGGACGGGGAGGGCCACGGGCGACCGGGGGCTTCAGGGCTCCCGGTCCTCGTCGTTCCTGCGGGCCTGCTCGGCCAGCCAGTTCTCCACCTCGGTGCGGATGCGGCGGTCCATGGCCATGGACAGTTCGGCCTCCACGACGCCCTTGGTGAGGGGGCGCAGGCTCTCGATCGTCGCGGCGACCTGGTCGACGTCCTGGGGGGCGGCCAGGACGTGGGTGCGGATGAGGGTGGCGAAGAGGTCGGCGAGGGCGTCGGCGTGCGCGCGCACCTGGCGGCCGGCCTCCAGGACGGCGGCGAGCGGGATGCCCTGCGCGACCAGGTCGGTGGAGGCGTCCAGCAGGCGCCGGCTGATGTGGACGAACTCGTCGCCGTCCACGGCCAGGTAGCCGATGGACAGGGACGCGGTCAGGTTCTCCGGGGTGATGTCCTGGCTGAAGTGGTCGGCCAGCTCTTCCGGGGTGAGGCGGACCGGGGTCTCCTCGGACCACGCGGGCAGCAACGGGTCGGCCAGGCCGAGGAGTTCGCCGACGTCGCGGCCGGTCTCGAAGGCGGTGAGGAGTTCGGCGATGCCGCCGAGGGTGTGGCCGCGCTCCAGGAGGGCGCCGATGGTGCGCAGGCGGGCGAGGTGGTGCTCGTTGTACCAGGCGATCCGGCCGTCGCGGCGGGGCGGCGGGAGGAGCTTGCGTTCGCGGTAGAAGCGCAGCGTGCGGACGGTGATGCCGGCTTCCTCGGCCAGCTCGGCCATGCGGAACTCGCGCCCCTCGGGCGCCGGCCGGGGCGCCGGGTGCGCCGCGTCCGGGTGGGGGTGCTCGGATTCGTTCGCCGCCGCCTGGTCTGCCACGGGGCCAGCCTATGTCGGTGGCATGGAGGGCGGGGGCGGGTTGTGACCGGCGGTAACTTCTGGCGCCCTACCCCTACCGATCGGTACGGAGCTGCCCTACGCTCCCACTGTGCCTATCGCGCCAGTGATTGCTGGCACGGTTGGTGGCGGTGGTGAGCGGCGTACTCGGGAGGTGGCGGCATGGCCGACGGCGGGCAGCGGCATGTGCGGGTGGCGGTGATCGGATCGGGGTTCGGCGGCCTGGGGGCGGCCGTGCGGCTGCGGCGCCAGGGGATCACCGATTTCGTGGTCCTGGAGCGGGCGGACGCGGTGGGCGGCACCTGGCGGGACAACAGCTATCCGGGGTGCGCGTGCGATGTGCCCTCGCATCTGTATTCGTTCTCGTTCGCGCCCAACCCTGATTGGCCGCGCAACTTCAGCGGCCAGCGGCACATCCGGGCGTACCTGGAGCGGGTGACGGACACCTTCGGGCTGCGTCCGCACATCCGCTTCAACGCCGAGGTACGCGCGCTCCGTTGGGACACGGAGCGGCTGTGGTGGGAGATCGACACGGCGCGCGGGGCGTACACCGCCGATGTGGTGGTGTCGGCCACGGGGCCGCTGTCCGATCCGCAGATCCCGGACGTGCCGGGGATGGCGGACTTCACCGGGAAGGTGTTCCACTCCGCGCGCTGGGACCACGACTACGACCTGAGCGGGAAGCGGGTCGCGATGGTGGGGACCGGGGCGTCGGCCATCCAGATCGTGCCGGAGATCCAGCCCCGCGTCGGGACGTTGACGGTGTTTCAGCGGACACCGCCGTGGGTGATGCCGCGGGCGGACCGGCGGATCACCGCGGTGGAGCGCTGGCTGCACACCAAGGTGCCGGCGACCCGTGAGCTGCGCCGCCAACTGCTCTGGGGGATCCGCGAGTTGCAGGTCAGCGCGTTCACCAAGCGGCCTGACGAGCTGGGGCTGATCGAGGCCATCGCCAGGTCCCATATGCGCAAGGTGATCAAGGATCCGGCGATGCGGGCCCGGCTCACGCCCGACTACCGCATCGGGTGCAAGCGGATCCTGCTGTCCAACAGCTGGTATCCGGCGCTGGCGCAGCCGAACGTGGACCTCGTCTCCTCCGGGTTGCGGGAGATCCGGGGGAACACCCTGGTCGCCGCGGACGGCAGCGAGGCGGAGGTCGACGCGATCATCTTCGGGACCGGATTCCACGTCACGGACATGCCGATCGCGCACCGGGTGACCGGGGCCAACGGCACCACGCTCGCGGAGGAGTGGAAGGACGGGATGGCGGCGCTGCGCGGCAGCAGCGCCGCCGGATTCCCCAACTTCCTGACCATCATCGGGCCCAACACCGGGCTGGGGAACAGCTCGATGATCCTGATGATCGAGGCCCAGCTGAACTACCTCGCCGACTTCATGCGGCGGCTGGACGTGCTCGGCGGCGGGATCGCGCTGGACGCCCGGCCGTCCGCCGTGGAGGAGTGGACCCGCACCATCCAGCAGCGGATGCGGCGCACGGTGTGGAACACCGGCGGCTGCGACAGCTGGTACCTGGACGCGAACGGACGGAACACCACGGCGTGGCCGGGGACCACCGGGGAGTTCCGGCGGGTGACCCGTCAGGTGGATCTGGCCGAGTACGAGGTGCTGCGGCCACCACGCACGGCCGCGGAGACCGGCCGCCGGACCGTCGAGGAGGTCGCGGCATGAAGCGTCCGGCGCATCTGACGCAGGGGCGCTACGCCCCGCCGGTGCCGCGCGCGACGCGGACCGTCACCTCGGCCGACGGGTCCCGGCTGTACGCCGAGATCCACGGGCCCGAGGGTGCCCCGGCCGTGGTGCTGGCGCACGGCTGGACCTGCTCGACCGCCTTCTGGGCGCCGGTGGTGCGGGAACTCGCCGCCGAGCACAAGGTGGTGGTCTACGACCAGCGGGGGCACGGGCGGAGCCCGGCCGTCCCGCCCGAGGGGTACGGCACCGGCCGGCTCGCCGACGATCTGGTCGCGGTCCTGGAGCAGATGCTTCAGGACGGCGAACGGGCCGTGGTCGGCGGGCACTCCATGGGCGGCATGACGGTCATGGCCGCCGCCGAGCGCCCGGAGCTGCGCGCGCGGGCCGCCGCCGTCCTGCTGTGCAGCACCGGCAGCGCCGATCTGGCCGCCGAATCCCGGGTGTTCCCGCTGCCCACGCCGGGCGGACGCCGCCGGGCGCACCGGCTGATGCTGGGCTCGCGCGCCCCGCTCGGGCCCGTCTCACCGGTGGCCAAGTGGGCCCTGCGGTACGCCACGATGGGCGCGGGATCGAGCGCCGAGCAGATCGAGGCGTGTGCCCGCATCGTGCACGACTGCCCGCCCGGCGTACGGGCCCGCTGGGGCAAGGTGCTCCACGGGCTCGAACTCACCCGCGGCGCCAGCCGGTTGCCGGTGCCGACCGCCGTCATCGTGGGCACCGCGGACCGGCTCACCCCGGTCGTGCACGCCCGGCGGCTGGCCTCCGTGCTGCCCGAGTGCGCGGGGCTGACCAAGTTGCCGGGGCTGGGCCATATGACGCCCATCGAGGACCCGGACGCGGTCGCCGGCCGGCTGCGGGAGCTGGTCCGCGACCACCTGGCCGCCGGCCCCGATACGACCGATAACCCCCCTGCCCCGCAGGACGAGCAGCGGCAGAACCAACACAAGCAGCAGGACGAGCAACAGGACAAGCAACAGGACAAGCAGCCGGACGGGCAGCAGGACGGGCGGCAGAAGAGGGAGAGCGCGGCGTGAACGGGAGCGGGAAGCTGGACGGGCAGGTCGTCGTCGTCACCGGCGCGGCGCGCGGGGTCGGGGCGCTGCTGGCGCGCAAGCTGTCGGCGCGCGGGGCGACGCTGGCGCTGGTCGGGCTGGAGCCCGACGAACTGCGCGCGGTCGCCGCCTCGTTGCACGGGCCGGCCCACCACTGGTACGCCGATGTCACCGACCACGAGGCGATGGCCCGGGTCGCGGACGAGGTCAAGGCCCGCTTCGGGAAGGTCGATGTGGTCGTGGCCAACGCCGGGGTGGCGACCGGCGGTCCGTTCGTCGACTCCGACCCGGTGGCCTGGCGGCGGGTCGTCGAGGTCAACCTGATCGGCAGCGCGGTGACCGGGCGGGCGTTCCTGCCGGTGCTGATGGAGTCCCGCGGGTACTTCCTCCAGATCGCCTCGCTGGCCGCGATCACCCCGGCGCCGATGCTGAGCGCGTACTGCGCGTCCAAGTCCGGTGTGGAGGCGTTCGCGCACTGCCTGCGCGCCGAGGTCGGCTACAAGGGCGTACGGGTCGGGGTGGGCTATCTCAGCTGGACCGACACCGACATGGTGCGCGGCGCCGACCGGGACGACGTCATGCGCGAAATGCGCGCCCGGCTGCCCTGGCCGTCCAACAAGACCTATCCGCTGGGTCCGGCCGTGGACCGGATCGTGACCGGGATCGAGCGTCGTTCCGCGCATGTCTACGGGCAGTGGTGGCTGCGCGGGATGCAGTCGGTGCGCGGCTATCTGCCGGCGGCCATCGGGACGGTGGGGCAGCGCGAGCTGCGGCGGTTCGGGGACCGGCTCGACGGGCTGCGGGTCGGGCTGGTCGGCGCGGGAGGGGAGGCGGACGAGAAGGCCCGGACGAACGGGTAGCCGGGCGGCGGGGCGGCGGCTGCCCGACCTGGCGGGGGTCACGGAACGTGCCCGATCGTGATCGAAATGCGACGGATGTCCGTTCGTGTCACGCTTATCGAGCCCGATCCCCGACACCCCCACAGGAGTGAACAGCATGGGCATCGAAGACCAGTTCAAGGACAAGGCGCAGCAGCTCAAGGACGAGGCCCAGCGGCGCGCGGGCTCCGCAAAGGAGCGCGGCCAGCAGGAGCGCGACCGCTCCCGCGAGCAGGGCCAGGAGCGCGGCCGGCCGGGCCAGGAGCGCGACCGGCAGGGCGGCCAGGAGCGCGGCCGGCAGGGCCGCGAGCAGTCCCGCGAGCGCGGCCAGCAGATGCTGGACGACGTCGAGGACCGCTTCCAGAGCTGACGCGCTGATGTCGTACGCGTCCGGAGTTCACGGACGCCGTACGTCCTGAACGAGGGTCGTTCGTCCTCGCGGAGGGGCGCATCCGGTCATCCGGGTGCGCCCCTTCTCGTTGCCCGCGTCGCCTCTCGTTGCCCGCGCCGTCGAAGCGCCGTCCCGCGTCGCCAACGCGCCCTGTCCCCCCGTCGGTTGCCGGTCAGCCGGCGGTGCGCGGGGGCAGGGCGGGACGCCGCCGGTCGGGGACGTCCGAGAGGTCCGGCGGGGTCGCCGCGGGGTGGCGCTCCAGCAGTTCGAGGGCGGTGCGGACCGCCACGCCGAGCTGCGGGTGGCGGCCCTCGGCCCAGTGCAGCGGGGAGCGCAGCGCCTCGATGTCCACCTCGACGCCGTGGTTCTCCACGCCCCAGCCGTAGAGGTGGAACCACGCCGCGTTCATCGGGACGGTGATGGTGGTGCCGTCGCCGAGCCGGTGCCGCCCGGTCATGCCGACCACCCCGCCCCAGGTGCGCATCCCGACCACCGGGCCGATGCCCTGGAGCTTGAAGGCCGCGGTGATCATGTCGCCGTCGGACGAGGTCATCTCGTCGGCGACCGCGACGACCGGGCCGCGCGGGGCGTTGCCGGTGTACGACACCGGCTCGGCGTCGCGGGTCAGGTCCCAGCCCATGATGGTGCGGGTCAGTTTCTCGATGACCAGCTCGGAGATGTTGCCGCCGGCGTTGCCGCGCACGTCCACGATCAGCGCGGGCATCGAGACCTCCCTCCGCAGATCGCGGTTGAACTGCGCCCAGCCGGAGCCGCCCATGTCGGGGATGTGCAGATAGCCGCACTTGCCGCCGCTCAACTCCTGGACGACCGCCCGGCGTTTGGCCACCCAGTCCTGGTAGCGCAGCGGCCGTTCGTCGATCAGCGGGACGACGGCGACCCGGCGGGCATGGCCGTTGCCGGTGCCGTCGGGCGGGGTGAAGGTCAGCTCCACGGTCGTGCCGCCGGCCGCGGCCAGCAGCGGATAGGGGCCGGTCAGCGGGTCGACCGGGCGGCCGTCGACATGGGTGAGCGCGCTGCCCTCGCGGATGCCCGTACCGGCCAGCGGCGACCGGGCCTTGGAGTCCGAGGACTCACCGGGCAGGATCCGCTTGACCACCCACTGCCCGTCCCGGCGCACGAAGTTGGCGCCGAGCAGGCCCATCGCGCGCTGGTAGTGCGGCGGGCCCTCGTTGCGCCGGGCGCCGGTGACATAGGCGTGCGAGGTGCCCAGCTCGCCCAGCACCTCGCGCAGCAGATCGGCGAACTCCTCCGGGGTGGCGACCCGTTCGAGCAGCGGCCGGTACTGCGCCAGGACGTCCTCCCAGTCGATACCGGACAGGTTCGGATCCCAGAAGTAGGCCCGGACCATCCGGCCCGCCTCGTCGAACGCCTGCCGCCACTCCGCCCCGGGATCGACGTCGTGCAGGATGCGCCGCGGGTCCAGGTAGACCGTGGAGTCGCTGTCCGGAGGCTCGGTCGCGGGCACCGCGCGCAGCTCGCCCTCGTCGTTGACGACCAGCCGGGTTCCGTCGCCGCTGAGCGCGAACCCGTCCAGGGAGCTGGTGAGTTCGGTGCGCCGCGCCTTGGTCAGGTCGAAGTGCTCCAGGGTGGGGCGGCCGGAGGTGTCGGCCGGGTTGGCGAAGGTCTCGCCCAGCGCGCCGGAGATCGGCCAGCGCAGCCAGACCAGCCCGCCGCCGCTGACCGGCTCCAGGGACGAGTACTTGGACGCGGAGACCGGGAACGGCGTGACCCGGTTGGCCAGCCCCTCCATCTCCACCAGCACCGGGCCCTCACCCCCCGCCGGGGGGGTCTCGTCCGGGTCCAGCCCGCCCGCCGCGGGCCGCCCCTCCGGGGACAGCGCGAACGGGGACGGGGTCGCCGACGACAGCGGTACGAGGTAGGGGCGGCAGCCCAGCGGGAAGGACAGGTCGCCGGTGTGCACGTCGTAGACCGGGTCGAAGCCGCGCCAGGAGAGGAACGCCAGATAGCGGCCGTCCCGGGTGAACACCGGCTGCTCGTCCTCGAAGCGGCCGTTGGTGACCTCCACGATGTGCCCGTCGGACAGCCGGGCCATCTTGATCTTCCGCAGCGACCGGCCGATACCGGGGTGCGCCCAGGTCAGCCAGCGGGAGTCGGGGGAGAACGCGAGGTCGCGGACCGGCCCGTTGCGGGAGCGGGTGAGCTCGGTGACCGGATCGGCCCCCGGATCCGCGCCGGTGCCCGACGCCGCCTCCTCCGCCGCCGGCTCTTCGGCCTCCGCCCCCTCGTCCGCCGCCGGCTCTTCCGCCTCCGCCGCCTCCGGTTCGGCCGCGTCCACCAGCAGCAGCCGTCCGTCGTGCGTCGCCACCGCCAGCCGCTCGCCGTCCGGCGCCGAGACCAGCTCGTGGACCCGGCCGAGCCGCCCGGCCGCCAGCCGGCGCGGTGCGCCCGGCCCGCTGGCCCGCGGCAGACTGGTGATCTCGATGGCGTCGTCGCCCTCCGCGTCCGTCACATACGCGATCCGGCCGGTGGCGCCCAGCATCTCGGGCAGCCGGACCCGCACGCCGGGGATGTCGTGGATCGTCCGGGCCGGGCCGTCGCGGTGGGTGAGCCAGTACAGGCTGCCGCGCACGCCGACGGCGCTGGCCCGGCCGGTGGCGTCCACGGCGATCGAGGTGACATGGGAGGCGGCCGGCACCTGGTACGGGCGGCGGCCGGCCCGCGGCCCGCCGAGCCGCACCGCGAGCTTGCGCGGCACCGCGTCCGGGCCGAGGTCGTCGATCAGCCAGATGTCACCGGCGCACTGGTAGACGATGCGGGAGCCGTCGGTCGCGGCGTGCCGGGCGTAGAAGTCGGCGTGGTCGGTGTGCCGGCGCAGATCGGTGCTGTCCGGCAGGCAGGAGTAGACGTTCCCGACGCCCTCGTGGTCGGAGAGGAACGCGATCCGGCCGCCGACGAACATCACCGAGTCCAGGTGCCCGTACAGATCCGGCATCAGCCGGGTGCCGTGCAGCCACATCCGGCCCATCGCGCCGCCCCGGTAGCGCTTCCAGGAAGCCGGCTCGTGCGGCGGTTTGCCGCTGAGCAGCAGCGTGCGGCGCTCCCCGCCGACGTCCGCCACCGCGATGTCGGCGACCGGCCCCCAGGGCAGCTGCCCGCCGGGGCTGCCGTCGGTGGGCACGCTGTACGCCCAGGAGTAGTACGAGAACGGCTGCCCGTGCGAGGAGACCGCCAGGACCTGGGCATGGCCCTCGTGGTCGGGCGGCGTCCAGCCGCAGACCCGGGCGTCCGTGCTGCCCCAGTACGTCAGCCGCCGGGCCGGGCCGCCCGCCACCGGCGCGAGGTGGATCTCCGGGTCGAGGCTGCGCCAGGTGGTGAAGGCGATCTGCCGCCCGTCGGGGGAGAAGCGGGGCGGGCCGAGCCGGGTCCGGTCGACCGTCAGCCGCCAGGCCCGGCCCGGCTCCGCGCCCTCCGCCGCGATCGGCGCCAGCCACAGATCGTCCTCGGCGGCGAAGCACAGCAGGTCACCGTGGAGATGCGGAAACCGCAGATACGA
>NZ_BMRP01000027.1:45339-47456 GCF_014648695.1 Streptomyces albospinus | reverse complement strand
CGGCTGCGGGGACGGCCCGGTGGCCGCGGGTGCATCGGTCACGCCCCCATGGTTTCGGCGCCGGAGGCGGGCGGCAACTTGGCATGAACGTACGGACCGGTCCCCCGACAGCGGCTGACGGGGGCGCCGCCCACTGGCCGGCGGCCGTCAGCCGCGGCCCGACGCGAACGGCAGCGACGCGTACCGCCGCACGTAATGGCCGCCCGCGAACGTGCCGCCGGCCGCGTCCACCGCGAAGTCCGGGAAGCGCGCCAGCAGTTCCTCCAGCGCCGTACGGGCACCAGGCGGGCGGCGGCGGCGCCCAGGCAGTGGTGCGGGCCGTGTGTGAAGGCGAGGTGCTGGGGGCCGGCGCGGGTGATGTCCAGGCGGTCGGCGGTGGGGCCGTAGGTAGCGGCCGGTGTCCCGGGCGGCGGCGAGGACGTCCGCGTAACGGGACAGGACCCAGTAGTCGCCGTCCGCGACGTGGTCAGGGGGTGGTCGTCGCGCAGGGTCGCGTACATGTCCCACGGGGCGCGCCAGCTCTCACCGGCACACAGGGCGAAGGGGGCCTGAGGTGCTTCCTGGGCGGTCATGGCCGGAGGGTGCGGGAGGCGTCCGCAGGAGTCAATGGCGATGCGGCGGCCGGCTCCGCGCCGTGCCGGCGGCCCGCGCCGGCACCCGGATGTGACGAACGCCACGGCCCCGGGCTCTGGTCAACCCCCTGGTCATGAGCATGGATTCCGGCGTTGCACCATTGATGGGTCGTCGAAGCAACGGATGAGTGGGAAGCGGGAATCAGTGGTGGACGTCCAGGGCACGGTCGAGGACGGCTTCGAGCCGGTCCGGGACGCCTTCGCAGCCAACTTCGACCGGCACGGCGAGCGGGGAGCGGCGGTCGCCGTCTACCGCGACGGCCGCAAGGTCGTGGACCTCCGGGCCGGTACGAAGGACGGCGACGCCGAGCCCGGCGACCCCACGGCCGCCCCCTGGGAGCCCGGCACCGCCCAGATCATCCGGTCCGCCACCAAGGGCATCGCCGCCACCGTCCCGCTCCTGCTCCACCAGCGCGGACAGCTTGACCTGGACGCGCCGGTCGGCACGTACTGGCCCGAGTTCAAGGCCGCCGGCAAGGACCGCGTCCTGGTCCGGCACCTCCTCTCGCACCGGGCCGGGCTGCCGGTCCTGGACACCCCGCTCACCCCCGCCCAGGCCGTCGACGGCACCAGCGGCCCGGCCGCGGTCGCCGCCCAGGCCCCCGCCTGGACGCCCGGCACCGACCACGGCTACCACGCCCAGACCTACAGCTGGCTCATCGGCGAACTGGTGCTCCGGGTCACCGGGCGCACCCTCGGCGCATGGGTCGCCGAGGAGATATCCGGGCCGCTCGGCCTCGACCTGTGGATCGGGCTGCCCGCGGCGGCCCAGGAGCGGGTCGGCCGGTTCGCCCCCGTCGAACCGCCGGCCCGCCCCGCGGCGGCCGGACTCCGGGTCCGGCCCAAGCAGTCGGTCGCCGACGCGTACGCCGACCCCGCCTCCCTCACCAGCCGCGCCTTCGGCGCGATCTCCCCGGCCCCCGACGAGAACGCCCCCGCCTACCGGGCCGCCGAACTCCCCGCCTCCGCCGGTATCGCCACCGCCCCCGCGCTGGCCCGCGCCTACGCCGCGCTCATCGGCCCCGTCGACGGCCACCCGCGCCTCTTCGCCCCCGCGACGCTGACCCTCGCCCGCACCGAGGAGTCCGCCGGCCCCGACCGCACCCTGCTGGTCAACACCCGCTTCGGGCTGGGCTTCATGCTGCACGGCCCGGCCTCCCCGCTGCTCGGCCCCGGCTCCTTCGGCCACCCCGGACGCGGCGGCGCACTGGCCTTCGCCGACCCGGAGAACGGGATCGCCTTCGGCTACGTCACCAACGGCATGCAGCCGAACGTGACCGCCGACCCACGCGCACAGGCGCTCGTGCGGGCCGTCTCGCGCGTTGTCGGCTGACGTTCCGCTGCGCTTGGCTGGGCTTCCCACGTTGTCGGCTTTCCCGCCGTGCGGGTGCCGTCTTTCCCGCCTTCGGCGGGTGGGTGGGGTGTGTGGGGCGGGGCCCCGGGTTGTCGGTGGTGGCGGGTCCGGGGGCTCCGGGGCGGGTTGCC
>NZ_BMRP01000027.1:44355-45290 GCF_014648695.1 Streptomyces albospinus | reverse complement strand
CCGCCCCCGGCCCCTCCCGTAGGGGTGCGGGTCCCCGCCCCGGTGGGGGGAGGACGTCAAAGACCTGGGGCACCCTCCCTGTTGGGTAGGTACGGGTCATGAGGCGATTCGAGGGTTACCGCGTACTGATCACCGGCGCCGGGCGGGGTATCGGCGAGGCCACCGCCCGGCGGCTGGCCGACGAGGGCGCACGGGTGCTGCTCACCGACATCGACGAGGCGCGTGCCGATCGGGCTGCGCAGGCCATCCGGGACGGGGGCGGCGCGGCCGAGTCGCTGGCCTGCGACGTCGGCGACCGGACCGCCGTGGAGGCGGCCGTCGCGCACGCCGTGCACCGGTTCGGCGGCCTGGACACCCTCGTCAACAACGCCTACCGCTGCCACCCCGACACCCCGCTCTTCGAGGACACCCCGGACGAGGAGTGGGCCGCCGACCTGGACATCACCCTCGGCGGCGCCTTCCGCTGCGCGCGGGCCGCGCTGCCTCATCTGGCCGCCGCCGGCGGGCGCGGCGCGATCGTCAACATCGGCTCCGTCAACGGCATCCAGGACTTCGGCAACCACGCCTACAGCGCCGCCAAGGCGGGCCTGGCGAGCCTGACCCGTACGCTCTCCGGCCATGCCGCACCGCGCGGTGTACGGGTCAACCTCATCGCGCCGGGCACCGTCCACACCCCCAACTGGGCCGGGCGGGAGGCCGCGTTGCAGCGGGCGGCCGGGACGTATCCGCTGGGCCGGGTCGGCCGCCCCGAGGACATCGCCGCGGCCGTCGCCTATCTCGCCTCCCAGGACGCCGCCTGGATCACCGGCATCACGCTGCCCGTCGACGGCGGCGTCCTGGTCTCCAACGACGAGCTGCGCCGCGCCCTGCGTGGCGCATGAACTCCTCCCCCCACCGGGGCGGGGACCCGCACCCCTACGGGAGGGGCCGGGGGC
>NZ_BMRP01000027.1:0-44275 GCF_014648695.1 Streptomyces albospinus | reverse complement strand
CCCGGCACCAAAGACGACCGAGGGGCACCGCCCCACACACCCCACCCACCCGCCGAAGGCGGGAAACACCGCACCCCGCACGGCGGGAAACCCGACAACGTGGGGAAGCCCGCCAAGCGCAGCGGAACGGCGGGAAACCCGACAACGTGGGAAGCCCCCCGGGCGTTAGCCCGCTAGCATCAGCCCGATCCCCGCCACCATCAGCCCCGCCGCCGCGATCCGCGGCAGGCCGAAGCGCTCCTTGAAGAACAGTGTGCCGATCGCGGCGCCGACGATGATCGACGACTCGCGCAGTGCCGCGATCGGCGCCAGCGGCGCGCGGGTCTGCGCCCACAGCACCAGCCCGTACGCGAAGACCGAGAGCACCGAGCCGAACAGCCCGCGCAGCGCGAACGGGCGTAGCTGGCCGAGGAGTTGGCCGCGCCGGACGGCGAGCGCGTACGCCGGGATGATCAGCCCCTGGAGGATCATCAGCCAGCCGATGTAGCCCACCGGGGTCCCGGAGGCGCGGACTCCCAGGCCGTCGACGGTGGTGTACGAGGCGATGGACAGTCCGGTGGCGAGGGCGGCGGCTATCGCGGGCCAGTGCGGCCGGGTGCCGGAGCCCCGGATGCCCCACAGGGCCAGCCCGACCAGCCCCACGGACGCCAGCGCGACACCCGCCAGCGCCAAGCCGTCCGGGACCTCGTGCACGAAGACGGCGGCGAGGACCGTGACGACCAGTGGCGCGGTGCCGCGGGCGATCGGATACATCTGGCCGAAGTCGCCCAGCCGGAACGACTGCATCAGCAGGGCCTGATAGACGATGTGCAGCACCGAGGACGCGACCAGATACGGCCAGGCCCCGGCGGCCGGCAGTGGCGTGCAGCCGGCCAGCAGCGCACCGCAGACCGCTCCGCCGCCGCCGACCAGGGTGAAGGCCAGCAACTGGTCGCGTATCCCGTGGGCGATGGCGTTCCAGCTGGCGTGGGTGACGGCGGCCAGCAGGACCGCCGCCACGACCAGCGGCGTCACGAGGTGCGCTCGCGCACGTCCGCCGCGCGGCCCTGCGCGGACCCGGTCAGGGGCTCGGGGGCCCGGCCGGCCGCAGTGGCGGTACGGGGGGCCGGGGCGAACGTCAGGGCCTTGGCGGCCGGGCCCGGACCGGCCGGCGCGTCGGCGAAGCGGGGGTGGGCGGTCGCGGTGTCGGGCGGGGAATCGCACATGGCCCGCACGCTAGCGAAAGCTGTACGGGCCATGCGAACGAAATCCAGCCGGTGGACACCTCGTCGTAACGGGGCGTCCACCCGGCTCAGTAGGCGGTGAGGATGGCGCGGACCAGCGGGCCCGCGTTGGTGCCGCCGTGGCCGCTGGCCGGGACGACGGCCGCGGCGGCCAGGTCATCGCGGTAGGCGGCGAACCAGGCGTTGGGCTTGTCCTGGTTGTCGACCTCGGCGGAGCCGGTCTTGGCGCCGATGTCGCCGCTGATCCCCTGCATCGCCTCGGCGCCCGTACCGGACGTCGCGGTGAGCTTCATCAGCCCCTTCAGGTTGGAGGCGGTGTCCGGCTTCATCGCGCCGGAGGCCTTGGCGAACGTCCGGTTGTCCAGCGACTGGGCCACGATGTACGGCTGGTGGAAGGAGCCGGACTGGGCGGTGGCGGCGATCGAGGCCACGTTCAGCGGGTTCATCCGCACCCCGCCCTGGCCGATCAGCGAGGCCGCCATCTGGGCGTCGCTCTGCACCGGCACGGTGCCGTCGAAGGTGGGGATCCCGGTGTTCCAGTTCAGCCCGATGCCGAAGACGTTCTGGGCCTCCTTGGTCAGATCGTCGTTGCCGAGGTCCTTGGCGTGGCCGATGAAGGCGTTGTTGCAGGACGCGGCGAAGCTGTCGGCGAAGGTGCCGTCCGGGATCTGGGACTTGTTCAGGTTCTGGAACTTCCAGCCGCCGACCGTGACGTACTGGGGACAGGGGTCCTTCTTGTCCGGTGCGGTGATCCCCTTGTCCATCAGCAGCGCGGAGGTGACGATCTTCATCGTCGAGCCGGGCGCCAGCGAACCCTGGGTGGCCATGTTGAAGCCGTCCGCCGGGGAGTTGGCGATGGCCAGGATCTCGCCGGTGCTGGGTTTGACGGCCGCCGCGGACGCCTGCTTCTTGCCCTTGACCGCGTTCTCGGCCGCCGTCTGGAGCTTGGCGTCCAGGGTGGTCTTGAGGGTGCCCGGGGTGCCCTTGGAGAGCACCTTGAGCGTCTTGTCGGGCTGCTGCTGGTTGCTGTCGGCGGCCTTGGCGCGGTGGACGTAGAGCTCCGCGCCCGGCTTGCCGTCGGTCTTGCTGCCGTACTTGGTGCGCAGGCTGTCCAGCACCCCGGCCAGCGTCGGGTGGTCCTGGGCCGTCAGCTCGGTGCCGTTGCGGTCCACGGCCTTGATCGGCGGCGCCTCGGCCTCGCCGGTGCGCAGCTCGTCGCCCTTGCCCAGGCCCGGGTAGAGCGTCGACGGCTGCCAGGCGACCTGCGGCTTGCCGGTGGTCTTGTCGCGCTGGAGGGTCATCGTGGAGCCGTACGAGAAGGGCGTCTTGACGGACTTGTAGTCGATCTGGGTGCCGACCGTGTACGGCACCTTGTCGCCGGACGGTGTGCCGGGCTTCAGCGTCACCTTCGAGAACTTCGCCTGCGCGGCGAAGTTCTGGAGCGCGCTCTTGGCGGCGTCCGGATTGTCCGTCAGTGCGGCGGCCTTGGCCACGTCGCCGGACTGCCAGGCGGTCAGGAACGCCTGTGCGGTCGTGTTCACTTCCTTGGCCGTCAGCGGGCCGGTCGGCACCTTGCTGCCGCCGTCGCCGGACTTGGCATCCGCCGACCTGACCGCCTGCGGCGACGACCCGTCCGAGCCGCCGAACAGCGTGAAGCCGCCTACGACTCCCATCACCAGGGCCACCGATCCGCCGATCAGCCCGTACTTCACCTCGCGGCGCATGCCACCGATCCCCTCCCTGGAGCTTCAGTCCTTGAATACGCACACAAGAACGTCCATCGCACTCTAAGGGACACGGGCAAGTGGTGAGTCTCGAACAGGGCACGGTCCTGTGACACGCTGTCGCACCACCGTTACGCAACCGTCCCGGTCGCCCCTTCACACCCAACTGTCGAACCACATCCGGTTCTGCCAGGCGCTCTTCGGGATCGGCAGGCCCGTGTAAAGGGGGTAGAAGTAGATGAAATTCCACACGATCAGCAGCACCAGGACACCCGCGCCGACTGCGCCGATCGTGCGGCGGCGTTCACTCGCGCCCGGCGGCCCGATGATCGCGCCGATCATCATCGCCAGCGCCAGGCACAGGAACGGGACGAAGACCACCGCGTAGAAGAGGAAGATCGTCCGCTCCTGGTAGAGGAACCACGGCAGATAGCCGGCCGCGACCCCGCAGGCGATGGCCCCGGCCCGCCAGTCCCGCCGGAACAGCCACCGCCACAGCACGTAGAGCAGCGCGAAGCAGGCCGCCCACCACAGCAGCGGCGTGCCCAGCGCCAGCACCTCGCGGGCGCAGCCCTCGGCGGCGGTGCAGCCGTCGTGGCCGGCCTTCGGGTCCTCGTAGAAGTACGAGACCGGGCGGCCCAGCACCAGCCAGCTCCACGGGTTGGACATATAGGTGTGCGGGGTGGTCAGCCCGGTGTGGAAGGCGTAGACCTCGCTCTGGTAGTGCCACAGGCTGCGCAGCCAGTCCGGCAGCCAGGACCAGGAGCCGCCCCGGCCCTCGGGGGTGGTGGCCCAGTCGCGGTAGTAGCCGCCCTTGGTGACGATCCAGCCCGTCCAGGACGCGAGGTAGGTGGCGAGCGCGACGACGACGGTGGAGACGAAGGCGGGCAGCGCATCGCGCCGCACGATCGACCGGAACGGGTGCCGGGCCCCCGCCGTGCGCCGCGCCCCCATGTCCCACAGCACCGACATCAGCGCGAACGCGGCGAGGAAGTAGAGGCCGTTCCACTTCGTCGCGGCCGACAGGCCCAGGCACAGCCCGGCGGCGATCCGCCAGGGGCGCCAGCCCAGCCGCAGCCGGTCGCCGACCGCGTCGTCCGGCCGCACCTGCCCGACTCCGGGCCCGGCCGGCAGCGCCGCCGCCAGCCGGGCGCGGGTGCGGTCCCGGTCCACCAGCAGGCAGCCGAAGCCGGCCAGCACCCAGAACATCACGATCAGGTCCAGCAGCGCGGTGCGGCTCATCACGAAGTGCAGCCCGTCCACCGCGAGCAGCGCGCCCGCCAGGCACCCCAGCGCCGTGGACCGCATCAGCCGCCGCCCGATCCGGCACACCAGCAGGACCGACAGGGTGCCGAGCAGCGCGGTCATGAACCGCCAGCCGAAGGGGTTCATCCCGAACGCCCACTCGCCCAGCGCGATCAGCCACTTGCCCATCGGCGGATGGACCACGTACGAGTGCTCGGGCGAGAGCAGGATGTGCGGGGGGCTGGCCAGCAGCGCGTCGTTGGCGTCCTTGGCCCAGGTGCCCTCGTAGCCGTACTGGAGCAGCGACCAGGCGTCCTTGGGGTAGTACGTCTCGTCGAATATGACCTTCCGCGGGCTGCCGAGGTTCCAGAACGTCAGCACCCCCGCGCACAGCGTCACCAGCAGCGGGCCGAGCCACCCCGACCAGCGCGCCAGCCGGGCCGCGAGGTCCGGGCCCGCGCCGAGCCACGCCCACGGCCGGCGGTCCGGCTCGGGGAACGGGGCCACCAGCCGCGTCCGGGCATCGGCCTGCGGGCGGCCGGCGTACCCGAAGCGGCGCAGCCGCCGCTGCCACGCGGGGGGCTGGCCGGCCGGCTCCGGGGCGCTCAGGGCGGCTGCATGCGTCGCGCTGGTGTCACTCGTCACCCGGCCCATCGTAGGGAAGGGGCCTGTGGAGCGGCGGGGAGCGCCACCGGGCGGTGCCACCGCGTCGGCGCACCCCCGGGCCCTGGGAGGATGGGCGGGTGACTGGAACGCTGGTACTTGCAGGGACGCCCATCGGCGAGATCGCGGACGCCCCGCCGCGGCTCGCCACCGAGCTCGCCGCCGCCGATGTGATCGCCGCCGAGGACACCCGGCGGCTGCGCCGGCTGACCCAGGCGCTGGACGTCCATCCGGCCGGCCGGATCGTCTCGTACTTCGAGGGCAACGAGGCCGCCCGCACCCCCGAGCTGGCCGACGCGCTGGCCGGCGGCGCGCGGGTGCTGCTGGTCACCGACGCCGGGATGCCGTCCGTCTCCGACCCCGGCTACCGCCTGGTCGCCGCCGCCGTCGAGCGCGGCATCAAGGTCACCGCCGTCCCCGGCCCCAGCGCCGTGCTCACCGCGCTCGCGGTCTCCGGGCTGCCGGTGGACCGGTTCTGCTTCGAGGGCTTCCTGCCCCGCAAGGCGGGCGAACGGCTCTCCCGGCTGCGCGAGGTCGCCGACGAGCGCCGCACCCTGGTCTATTTCGAGGCGCCGCACCGGCTGGACGACACCCTCGCCGCGATGGCCGAGGTCTTCGGCGCGGACCGCCGGGCCGCCGTCTGCCGGGAGCTGACCAAGACGTACGAGGAGGTCAGGCGCGGGCCGCTGGGCGAGCTGGCGCCGTGGGCGGCCGAGGGCGTCCGCGGGGAGATCACCGTCGTCGTCGAGGGTGCACCGGAGAGCGGGCCGCAGGAGCTGGACGCCGCGGAGCTGGTGCGCCGGGTGCGGGTCCGCGAGGAGGCGGGGGAGCGGCGCAAGGAGGCCATCGCGGCGGTCGCGGCGGCGGCCGGCATCCCCAAGCGGGAGGTCTTCGACGCGGTGGTGGCCGCCAAGAACGCCGAGCAGGCCGCGGCCAAGAACACCGGGCAGGGCGCGGCCAAGAACGCGGGACAGGGCGCGCCCGACTGAGCGTTGACCTGCTCGGGAGAGCGTAAAAGCCCAGCCCACAGGCATGATCCGACTCGGCGGAAGGTAAACGGCTGGCCTCGAAGGTAAAGCGATCAGGCCCGCTGCGATGCGTTTTTCCTACGACCTGCCAAATCTGGGCCAATAGGTAGCAGGTCAGCTGCGTTCCCGCCGTGAAAGGCGTCCACTGGGAACCGGGACGTTCGGTCCCGGAAGGCTTGTCCAGCGGGCAAGAGGAGCGCACATGAGCGACATCACGAAGACCACCGCAACGGGCACCACCGGTGCGTCCACCAGCGGATTTCCTCCCCACCCCCGGCCCGAGCCCGCGGCCCGCGAGGCATACGCCTTCGCGTGCATGAGCTGCGGCCACGGCTGGGAGCAGGCGTACGAGATCGAGCATCAGGTGGACGGCAAGGGCCAGATGCACGTCGTCTACTTCGCCGACGGCCAGCGTGTCCCGTCCCCGTTGACCCGACCCACGTGCCAGAACTGCGGCGGCCACGTCGTCCGCATCATGCGCGCCGGTCAGGTGTCGATGGTCTCCGAGGCGATCGCCAGCATGCACCATCGCCCGCACGGCGCCGCCAAGAGCGCCAAGAGTGCGAAGGGCGGCCGGACCGGCCAGGACGCGCGCCCCGCGGAGCCCGGGAGCACCGGCGCCGCCGCCGAGCCGGGCCGGCACCACCACTGGCACCTCTCCGATCTGCTGCACCCCTTCCAGCACCACCGCAAGTGAGGCCCGGGCCGCGGTCCTCGTAGGATCGCGGCCATGGCCCCGCAGGACAAAGACACCCCGCCGCCGCTGCCCGAACCGCTCCGGGTGCCGGTCGCGGACTCGCACACCCACCTGGACATGCAGGAAACCACCGTCGAGGCGGCGCTGGCCAAGGCCGCCGCGGTCGGGGTGACCACGCTCGTCCAGGTGGGCTGCGATCTGAACGGCTCGCGCTGGGCCGCGGACACCGCCGCCGCACACCCGGACGTACACGCCGCCGTCGCCCTGCACCCCAACGAGGCGCCGCGGATCGTGTTCGGGGACCCCGACGGATGGTCGCGCCAGGCCGCGCGCGAGGGCGGCGGCGACGCCGCACTGGACGCCGCGCTCGCCGAGATCGACGCGCTGGCCGCCCGCCCCGAGGTCCGCGGCGTCGGCGAGACCGGCCTGGACTACTTCCGCACCGGCCCCGAGGGCATCGCCGCGCAGCAACGGTCCTTCCGCGCCCACATCGAGATCGCCAAGCGGCATGACAAGGCCCTGGTCATCCACGACCGCGAGGCCCACGACGACGTGCTGCGCATCCTGCGCGAGGAGGGTGCGCCCGACCGGGTCGTCTTCCACTGCTTCTCCGGCGACGCCGCGATGGCCAAGACCTGCGCCGAGGCGGGCTACTTCCTGTCCTTCGCCGGCAACATCACCTTCAAGAACGCCCAGCCGCTGCGCGACGCGCTCGCCGTCGCCCCGCCCGAGCTGCTGCTCGTCGAGACCGACGCGCCCTTCCTCACCCCCGCGCCGTACCGCGGACGGGCCAACGCGCCCTATCTGATCCCGCTCACCGTCCGGGCGATGGCCGGCGTCAAGGCGATGCACGAGGACGCGCTGGCCTCGGCGATCGCCGCCAACTCCGCCCGCGCCTTCGGGTACTGAGCCCCGAACCGGGTACGTTCCGTCACCGGCCGACTTTGGAGAGTTGCCCCGGCTCCGCTACATTCCGCCGTTGACCGGTTACCGGACGACACCCGTGGCAGGGGGAGCGTCGTGAGTCCTTCGCAGAGCAGCCACCGCGCCGCGCGCGGCGGCAGCGGCCGGCGCCGGCGCACCGGCGAATCCCCCGAGACGCTGCGCCGCCTGGTGCCCCGCGCCCTGGTCGTCGCCGTCCTCGCCGGCGGCACCACGGCCTTCGTCGCGCACGACAAGGTGATCAAGCTCAGCGTCGACGGCACCCCTCGCACCCTGCACACCTTCGCCGACGACGTCGACGAACTGCTCGCCGACGAGGACCTCGACGTGGGCGGCCACGACATCGTCGCGCCCGCCCCCGGCACCGGCCTCGGCAGCGGCGACAAGGTCGCCGTCCGGCACGGCCGCCCGCTCGCGCTCACCGTCGACGGCCAGCGCCGCCAGGTGTGGACCACCGCCGAAACCGTCGACGGGGCGCTGAGCCAGCTCGGCGTCCGCGCCGAGGGCGCCTACCTCTCCGCCTCCCGCTCCCACCGCATCGGCCGGCACGGCCTGGAACTGGCGGTACGCACCGAACGCTCGGTGGTCTTCGTCGCCGACGGCCGCGAATTCCGCGTCCGCACCAACGCGGCCACCATCCGCGAGGCCCTGGCACAGGCAGGCCTGGCGCTGCGCGACCACGACACCACCTCGGTGCCGCCGGACAGCTTCCCGCGCGAGGGCCAGACCGTCTCCGTGCTGCGGATCACCGGCACCAAGGAGGTCCGCGAGGAGCCCATCGCGTTCCGTACGGTCAAGAAGCCCGACGCCGACCTGCCGCGCGGCACCGAGGTGGTCGTCCAGCAGGGCGTGCCCGGCGTACGGCGCGTCACCTACCGGCTCGACACCGTCAACGGCGTCAAGCAGAAGCCCAAGCCGATGGGCGCCGAGGTCGTCGTCCGCGCCCCCCGCCCGCAGATCGTGCACATCGGCACCAAGGCGCTGCCCACCTCCGTCCAGGGCGCCGACACGCTCTCCTGGCGCGCGCTGGCCCAGTGCGAGGCCGGCGGCCGGCCGGACGCCGTCGACGCGTCCGGCACCTACGGCGGGCTCTACCAGTTCGACGTCTCCACCTGGCACGGGCTCGGCGGCATCGGACGCCCCCAGGACGCCCCCGCCGAGGAGCAGACCTACCGGGCCAAGAAGCTCTACGTCACCCGGGGCGCGAGCCCGTGGCCGGTGTGCGGCCGTAAGCTGCACGGGTGAGCGACAGCAAGACCACCGACGAGCCCGGCCCGCTGCTGGGCCCCGCCGATGTCCGGGAACTGGCCGCGGCGCTGGGCGTACGCCCCACCAAGCAGCGCGGCCAGAACTTCGTCATCGATGCCAACACCGTCCGCCGGATCGTCCGGACCGCCGACGTCCGGCCCGACGACGTCGTCGTCGAGGTCGGCCCCGGACTCGGCTCGCTGACCCTGGCCCTGCTGGAGGCCGCCGACCGGGTCACCGCCGTGGAGATCGACGACGTGCTGGCGGCGGCCCTGCCGGCCACCGTCGCGGCCCGGATGCCGGAGCGCGCCGACCGCTTCGCCCTCGTCCACAGCGACGCGATGCGGGTCACCGAACTGCCCGGCCCGGCCCCCACCGCCCTGGTCGCCAACCTTCCCTACAACGTGGCCGTCCCCGTACTGCTCCACATGCTGGAGCAGTTCCCGACCATCGAACGCACCCTGGTCATGGTCCAGGCCGAGGTCGCCGACCGGCTCGCCGCCCGCCCCGGCAACAAGGTCTACGGCGTCCCGTCGGTCAAGGCCAACTGGTACGCCGAGGTCAAGCGCGCCGGCGCCATCGGCCGCAACGTCTTCTGGCCCGCCCCCAACGTCGACTCCGGCCTGGTCTCGCTCGTCCGCCGCGCCGAACCGATCAAGACGACGGCCTCCCGCCGAGAGGTCTTCGCCGTCGTCGACGCCGCGTTCGCCCAGCGCCGCAAGACGCTGCGGGCCGCGCTCGCCGGCTGGGCGGGCTCCGCCCCCGCCGCCGAGGCCGCCCTCGTGGCCGCCGGCATCTCCCCCCAGGCGCGCGGTGAATCCCTCACGGTCGAGGAGTTCATCGCCATCGCCGAGAACAAGGCACCGGCCGCGGACGCCACTGACCAGGAGCCCACCCGATGACCCGTAACGCTCCCGACAACGCTCGCGAGAGCGTCACCGTCCGCGTCCCCGCCAAGGTCAACGTCCAGCTGGCCGTCGGCGGCCGGCGGCCCGACGGCTTCCACGACCTGGCCAACGTCTTCCTGGCCGTCGGCCTCCACGACGAGGTCACCGTCACCCCCGCCGACACCCTGACGCTCACCTGCACCGGCCCGGACGCCGACCAGGTCCCGCTGGACGAGTCCAACCTCGCGGCCCGCGCCGCGCTCGCCCTCGCCGCCCGCCACGGCCGCGAGGCGAACGTCCACCTCCACATCGCCAAGGACATCCCGGTCGCCGGCGGCATGGCCGGCGGCAGCGCGGACGCCGCCGCCGCCCTCCTGGCCTGCGACACCCTCTGGGGCACGGGGACGTCCCGCGACGAACTCCTCACCCTCTGCGCCGAGTTGGGCAGCGACGTACCCTTCAGCCTGGTCGGCGGCGCGGCCCTCGGCCGGGGCCGCGGCGAACTCCTGGAGCCCCTCGCGGTCGGCGGCACCTTCCACTGGGTCTTCGCGGTCGCCGACGGCGGCCTGTCCACCCCCGCCGTCTACAAGGAGTGCGACCGCCTCCGCGACGCCTCGGGCCGCGGCGCGACCACCGCCGACATCCCCGACCCCGAGCCGTCCCCGGCCCTCCTGGACGCCCTGCGCACCGGCGACGCCACCGCCTTGGCCGCGGCCCTGGAGAACGACCTCCAGGCGGCGGCGCTCTCGCTGCGCCCGTCGCTGGCCGCCACCCTTGCCGCCGGCACGGACGCCGGGGCGCTGGCCGCCCTGGTCTCCGGCTCCGGCCCGACCACGGCCTTCCTGGTCTCCGACGCGGAAGCTGCCGAGCGGGTCGCCGCGGCGCTGCGCGCCTCGGGCACCTGCCGCACGGCCCGCGCCACCGCCGGCCCGGCACCGGGCGCGACGGTCGTCACCGGCGGCTAGCTCCCGACTGCCGTTCGGCGGTAGGCCGTCCGGATCGTGTCCGTGCTGTTGCCGTACCGTGTCCGCCCCTGGGCAACCGTTCGACACGCTGTTCGAGTCTGATCCCGCATGACGGATTTACGAGCGGGCATCCGGCGACGACGCGCGACCACGGCCTGGGCGACCGCCCTGGTGGTCGTGCTCGGCGGGGCGGTGACCTCCAGCGGCGCGGAGAAGTCCGGGCGGGCGGACGAGCCTTCCCAGAGGGTGAAGTTGGCGTTCAGGGACACGCCGCGCACCTTCTACCTTCGGACGTTCGACAAGTCGGATGAGCAGCTGCCCTGGGGCCAGCAACCCGAGCCGTACGACGTCTATCTGGAGGCGAGCAGGCGTTCCCCGGGCCGGGAGCCGGCGAAAGCCGAGAACATCAAGGTCACCGTCGATCTGTCCGACGCCAAGGCGGTGCGGGCGTCGCTCGACCCCTGGGACAGGCGCGACGGATGCAAGTGGTCCGGCGCCCTCGTCACCTGTACTCCGAAGGACAGCGAATCGGGGAAGGCCAAGGACATCGCATCGGGCGCGTACGCCGACATCGCTCGCCTCCACATGATTCCGAGAGAGCATGTGGCGAAGGGGCCGGCCGGGTCCTTGAAGATCACCGTGACCAGCAGCAACGCCCCCACCATCCACCAGACCACCCAACTGGTCATCGGGGCACCGCGCTTGACGGCACGGGCCGAATGGGAATCGCCGCCCGGTCCGGTAGAGCCCGGCTCCGAAATGAAGTTGAGGCCCGCTTTCGGCAACGAGGGCGACGTCGGCGTCGAGGGCGACCTCAGCGTCGTGGTGGACGTGAAGGGACAGGCGACGCTGTCCAGGCAGTACAGCAACTGCCGTTACGACAAGGCCGACGCACCGAAGAAGGCGCTGTGCACGATCCCCGGCCCACTGCCGGTCGGAGCGGCGTACGAGACCGACCGCCCGTTCACGACCACGGTCGACAGGACCGGGAACCACGGCCGGATCACTTCCACCCTGTATCCCGCCCCCAACACGCCGACCCGCGATCTGCTGCCCGACTCGGCCCCGCGGGGAACCGACGCGCCGATCGGGTTCCGCCCGACCGACGGCAGCGGTTTCACTTCGTTCGACAGGGACCTTGCCCACGCTGAACTGGGGTTCCTCACCACCCGGAGATACGACCAGCAGGTCAACGGGTTCACCATCAAGGGCAAGGTGGGCGACGAGATCTCGATGGACGTGATGAACGCGGACGGCTACTTCGACGGAGACACGTACCTGACCCTGCCCGAGGGCCTCACCCTGATCGGGCACCGAAAGAACGAGAGCGGCGACGACCCCTTCTGCGAGTACGACGACGAGAAGCACTGGACGGTGCTGTGCCCGGCACCTCTGAACGTCCACCCCCGCCTGCGGTTCCGCATCGACAAACGGGTCGAGGGCGCGCAGGGCACGATCTCCGTGAAACCCGATCCGGAGCACCCGGACCCGGACCTGACGAACAACACCGCCCCGATCACGATGGAGTACGTCGACTGACGGGCCGGCGCGGGCGCAGCGTCACGGGTAGCGCGGCAGGCCGTCCGTCGAGATCGTCCAGTCGGCGATGGTGACGTCCTCGCCGTAGACGAAGTCCTTGCGGGTGGCGTAGCGGGGGCCCTCCGGCGTCGGGTGGATGTCGGAGAAGACCGCGCCGGAGCCCGTGCGGGGATCGAAGATCACGTAGTGGGGGATACCGAGGAGGGGGTAGTCCCGGGTCTTGCCGACCCAGTCGTTGTCTGGATTGGACCGGGAGACGACCTCGATGGCGGCGATGAGGGTGCAGGGGGCGAAGGACCCCTGTCCCTCCATGTACGCCTCGGCGATCACCATCACATCGGGGCGCCGCATGATGCCGTGGGACTCGGCCTCCACGTCCGGAGCCCCGGTATGGGCTGCGAGACCGTCCGGCATCACCTTCTCGAGACGGCGGCTGACCCGGGCCGCCGTCAACTCGTGTCGCCCTACGGGCGATAGCAGGTCGTGCACGATGCCTGCGCCGGTGATTTCCAACTTGCCGGGAACGGAGTCGTGGATCTGCTCGACAGCGTCGCGCATCGCTCGGTAACGGAGCCGGGCTCCTGCCGGGGTGTTCATGGCCTGGAAACCTCCACGGGATCGGATCGGCAGTCGCCGCACAGCCCCGGTCGCGGAGCGCGGAAGGCGCGCTCGCAGCCGTCGCAGGTCTGGAGGGGGTCCGGGCGTGCGGGGGCCGGGCCGGCGGCCGGTAGGGGCGGCGGCAGTGACGCCGTGAGGCGGTGGGCGAGGAAGGCCACCGGGTTACGGAGACCGGGTGGCAGGTCGGCGGTGAGCGTACGGCGTACGGCTTCGGGCGGCGCCTCGCGTTCCAGCCAGGCGGCCACGGCCGGGGAGAGGCGCGCCACATCCGCCTCGGAGAGCAGCAGGCGCGGATCATCGCGCCGCAGCTCCACGAGGATGCGGTGGGCCGTTTGCGCACCCACAGGATCGCGACGACGTGGGGTGGGCAGCGGCGCACGCTCCGGCCTCGGCCCCGGCCTCGGCTTCGGTTCCCGTTTCGGCCTCGGGGCCCGTTGGGCGGGACGGGTTGCTGGGCACGGGGCCGCGCCCGGCTGGTTGTACGAGACCGTGCGCGTCACGACCCGTCCGCTCGGCAGCCGCTCCCGCGTCCGCTTCAGATACCCGGCCGCCTCCAACTCCCGCAGCGCGGAGGCGATACGGGCCTCACTCTCCGGGAAGCGAGCGGTCAGGCACTTGATGCCGATGCGCGCCCCGGCGGGCAGTGACTGGATGTGGACGGCGAGCCCGATCGCGACGAGCGTCAGCCCGTGGTGCTGGGCGAGGTGGTTGCCGACGACCGTGTAGCGGCTGGTGTGACGGGAGTTGACGTGGATGACGCCGGACGAGGGAGTCGGCGCGGGAACGCGGGACACGGGGCGCGAGGGCGCGCTAGGGTTCTTGAGAGCCATCGGGAAGGTGATTTCTTCCTGGGTGGTCAGGCCCTCGTTCGGGATGCCAGTCCCGGCCGGGGGCCGAAGCATGTGTGCGGTGGTGCACGTGACGCGGCGAGCATATGCCGCTCAACCCGCCCCAATCCCAACCGAGTTGGCATATGTCACCCGTATGGGTGGTGGGGCGACGGGGAGGCCGGAGGGGTTGGGTGGGTATTTTCCCCGGGCTTTTGCCTTTACGTCGTGCCGGACCGCGACCCGGCCCACCGGGTCGCGGAAACCTGCGACCCGGTGAGCACCCTTCCGTGCGCATTGCGACGAATCGCTCACGCGGCGGCAGCGCACGCGCGTAGCGTGCCGAGGAATCGCGTTGTACCGGGCAACCAGCAAGTAGCGGTGGTGAGTTATGCCCCCTCGCAAGGACGCCGATCCCTCGGCCAGCGTCCCGTGCTTCTACGGCGCCGAGATGCGCTACCTCCGGGAGCAGGCCGGACTCACGCTCGAACAGTTAGTGGAAGGCAGCTACCGCGGCATCCCGCTGCTCAGCCGAATCGAGCGTGGGGAGTGTGGAATGCCGATGGACCTGGCCATCCACATCGACAAGAAGCTCAACACGAACGGTTTTTTCGAGCGTCGCTGTGAGGCGGTGGCGAAGGCCCGCCGGGCGGGTCACGCGGAGTACTTCGCGGACGCGCTGGAGATGGAGCAGCGGGCGGAGACGATCGACGAGTGGGCGCCGATGCTCGTTCCCGGGCTGCTTCAGACGCCTGCGTACACGCGGGCGGTCGTGCGGGCTGTCATGCCCCGCGCCTCGGGCGAAGAGGTCGAGGAGAAGGTGGCGGCCCGCATGTCCCGGGCGGCGATCTTCGAAGCGGAGGTTCCCCCGAAGCTCTGGGCGATCCTCGACGAGTCGCTGATCCGTCGCCCTGCCCTCCCGGACGAGCAGATGGCGGAACTGCTGGAGCACATCGCGAAGGTGATCAGGACCACGCATGCGATTTTCCAGCTCCTCCCGGAATCGGGGGGCCTCCATCCACTCATGACGGGCGAGATCCGCGTCATGACCTTCGCCGACGCGCCGCCAGTCGTGTACGTCGAGAGCCTGCACAGCGGCCAACTCATCGACTATCCGCCGCTCGTGAAGCAGTACCGCGAGTCGTACGATCTGCTCAGGGCCGCCGCACTGTCGCCCGCGGCGTCTCTGTCCATGATCGAGACAGCGGCAGGGGACTTCCGAAATGGCAAGCACAGCGCTCTACTTGAGTAACGCTGCGTGGCGTAAGAGCAGTTACAGCAACGGCACCGGCGGCAACTGCATCGAGGTCGGCGAGGGGTTCCACGGGGCTGCGTACTGGCGCAAGAGTAGTTACAGCAACGGCACCGGCGGTGAGTGCGTCGAGGTCGCCGACGGCCTCCCCGGCATCGTCCCCGTCCGGGACAGCAAGGATCCGCAGGGGCCCGCGCTGGTCTTCTCCGCCGCCGGATGGTCGTCGTTCGTCTCGGCCGTCAAGGGCGACGCTTAAAGCTCGTCGATGGCGGTCAGGTCGATGTCGATGGCGTAGGGCCTGTCGACCTTGATCCGGTCGCGGTGGATACCGGCGTGCACATAGGCCTCCGTGACCGGGTCGAGTTCGTAGACGTGGACGACGGGTTTGCCGCTCGTTCCGCTCTCCTCGACTCGCCAGAAGTTCTCGATCCCGGCGGCGGCGTACTTCCACGGCTTGGTCGTGCGATCGCGGGATTCCGAATCCGGGGAGACGACCTCGATGGCGAGCGGAACGTCGCTGGCCTGGTAGCTCGACTGGTCCGGTCCGGTGATCGCGTCAGTCCGGATCACGCTCACATCGGGCTCCGGACCGTTGCGCTTGTCGAGGATGACGGTCATCTCGCGCCTGACCCTGACCTCGGCGGGCCGACTCGTGCGCAGGCCACCCACCAGCAGGTCGATCACATCGGCGTGGAAGATGCACTGCCGACTCACGAAAACCAGGCTCCCGTCGATCAATTGGGTATGCGGCGGGAGATGCGGCAGCGTGAACAGGTCGTCTACCGCGTACCCGTCCGGCGGGGGTTTCGGCCATCGATGTTCCATGGGTGGGATTCTTCGGCCTGCTCGTCCACGGCGCGGCCGTCTCGCCGCGCGTCATCACAAACAGTGACCGCCCCGCTCCTGCCCCCCGGCAGCCGCCCCCATCCTCCCCCCAAGACACCCACCCCGCGCCGACTACTCTTGAAGCCGACCCGTCCCCGACCGGGGATGCACAGACCAGGAGTGAGATGGCCGTCAACCTCGTCAATCTGGAAGCCGTCGACAAGGTGTACGGGACGCGTGCGCTGCTCGACGGTGTCTCCCTCGGCGTCAATGAGGGCGACCGGATCGGCGTCGTCGGCCGTAACGGCGACGGCAAGACCACCCTGATCCGGATCCTCGCCAAGCTGGAGTCCGCCGACGTGGGCCGGGTGACGCACTCCGGCGGTCTGCGGCTCGGCGTGCTCACCCAGCATGATTCGCTGGACCCGGCCGCCACCATCCGGCACGAGGTGATCGGCGATCTCGCCGATCATGAGTGGGCGGGCAACGCCAAGATCCGGGACGTGCTGACCGGGCTGTTCGGGGATCTGCACCTGCCGGGGTTCGATCAGGGCCTGGACACCGTGATCGGGCCGCTGTCCGGTGGTGAGCGGCGGCGGATCGCGCTCGCGAAGCTGCTGATCGCCGAGCAGGACCTGATCGTGCTCGACGAGCCGACCAACCACCTCGATGTGGAGGGGATCTCCTGGTTGGCGCGGCACCTGAGCGCCCGGCGGTCCGCGCTGGTCGTGGTCACCCACGACCGGTGGTTCCTGGACCAGGTCGCGACCCGGATGTGGGACGTGCAGCGCGGCACCGTCCACGAGTACGAGGGCGGCTACTCCGACTACGTCTTCGCGCGGGCCGAGCGGGAGCGGATCGCCGCCTCCGAGGAGGCCAAGCGGCAGAACCTGATGCGGAAGGAACTGGCCTGGCTGCGGCGCGGTGCGCCGGCGCGGACGAGCAAGCCGCGGTTCCGGATCGAGGCGGCCAACGAGCTGATCGCGGATGTGCCGCCGCCGCGGGACAGCGCCGAGTTGATGAAGTTCGCCAGCTCCAGGCTCGGCAAGACGGTCTTCGAACTGGAGGGTGTGACCGTTCAGGCCGGGCCGAAGGTGCTGCTGAAGCATCTGACGTGGCAGTTGGGGCCGGGGGACCGGATCGGTCTGGTGGGTGTCAACGGCGCCGGCAAGACCTCGCTGCTGCGTACGCTCGCCGCGGCGGCGCGTACGGAGGGTGAGACGCAGCCCGCGGCGGGCAAGGTCGTCGTCGGCAGGACCGTGAAGCTGGCGTACCTCTCGCAGGAGGTAGCCGAACTGGACCCGGCCGTACGGGTCCTGGAGGCCGTCCAGCAGGTGCGCGACCGGGTGGACCTCGGCAAGGGCCGGGAGATGACCGCGGGGCAGCTGTGCGAGAAGTTCGGCTTCACGAAGGAGAAGCAGTGGACGCCGGTCGGCGACCTCTCGGGCGGTGAGCGGCGCCGGCTCCAGATCCTGCGGCTGCTGATGGACGAGCCGAACGTGCTGTTCCTGGACGAGCCGACCAACGACCTGGACATCGAGACGCTGACGCAGCTGGAGGACCTGCTCGACGGCTGGCCCGGCTCGCTGATCGTGATCAGCCACGACCGCTACTTCGTCGAGCGCACCACCGACCGGGTCTTCGCGCTCCTCGGGGACGCCGCCCTGCGGATGCTGCCGCGCGGTCTGGACGAGTACCTGGAGCGCCGCCAGAAGATGATCGAGGCGGCGGTGCCGGCGCCCGCCCAGCCGGCCGCCGCGGCCCCCAAGAAGCCGGCCGCCGTCAACCGCGCGGCGCAGAAGGAACTCCAGCGGATCGAGCGGCAACTGGACAAGATCGGGGACAAGGAATCCGCGGTCCACGCGCAGCTCGCCGAGCACGCCACCGACTTCGAGAAGGTCGCCGGACTCGACGCCGAACTGCGTGAACTCGCGGCCCAGCGCGAGGAGTTGGAGATGCGCTGGCTGGAGCTGGCGGAGGACGCCTGACGTCCGCCCGGCTGCCTTCCCGGCCGCCGGGGCTGCCGCCCGCCCGTGAGGGACGGGCGGCAACCGGCCCCGATTGGCCGGGATTCCCGCGTTCCGGTGGTCTTCCTCCTTCTGGGGGGCGCGCATCGCCTGCCGAGCGTGTAGCTTCCCGGGGACATATGGCCGGGCCGGGGAGTTGAGGGGGTTTGCCCGATGGGCGTACGGCTCATGGTGGTCGATGACCACCGGCTGCTCGCCGAGGCGCTCGCCTCGGCTCTCAAGCTGCGCGGGCACCGCGTCCTGGCGGCGGCGGCGCCCAGCGCCGGGGCCGCGGACCTGGTGGTGAGCCGGGCGCCCGAGGTGTGCCTGCTGGGCACCGCGGAGCCCGCCGAGCCGGGGGCGTTCGACCCGGTCGTACGGATCAAGAAGGAACGCCCGCAGGTCGCGGTGGTGGTGCTCGGGCCGGTGCCCAGCCCGCGCGGGATCGCCGCAGCCTTCGCCGCCGGGGCCTCCGGCTACGTCCGCAACGACGAGCGGATCGAGGGCGTCGAACGGGCGATGATCAAGGCGCGGGCGGGCGAGGCGGCCATCGCGCCGCAGCTGCTCCAGCATGCCTTCGAGGAGCTGCTGCACCCCGCCGCCCAGCCCGACGACGAGGGGGCGCGGCTGCTCCAGCTGCTCACCCCGCGGGAGGTCGAGGTGCTGATGCGGGTCGCGGACGGCGAGGACACCCGGGTGATCGCCGCGGGGATGGACATCGCGCCCAGCACCGCGCGGACGCACGTCCAGCGGGTGCTGATGAAGCTGGAGGTGGGCTCCCGGCTGGAGGCGGCGGCGCTGGCCGCCCGCACCGGTCTGCTGGAGCGGGCTCAGTCCCCCGCGCCGCGCTCCCCCTCGGCCTGAGGCTCGGCCGCCGGTGGCGGCACTATCGGCCGCAGCTTCAGCCACACCAGGAAGAACACGCCGAGCGCGAGCATGCCGCCGCCGGTCCAGAGGTTGATGTTGATGCCCTGGGCCTTGCGGAGGTCCGCGTCGGAGGCGGTGATCCCGGCGATGGTGACGATCACGCCGTAGAGGGCGAACAGGCCGCCGATGATCCGGCGGATGTCGAAGAGCCGGGCGGCGGTGGCCGACTTGCGCTCCAACTCGGTCACTTCGTGCTGCAGTTCAGACATGGCGGGGTCTCCGGTCAGAGCGAGTTCAGAGCGAGTAGGGCAGGTAGCACAGCGCGGCGAGGGCGATGGCGCCCCAGCCCAGGAGCGCGGGCTTGCGGTACCAGGCGTCGTCGCCCTCGGCGGGCGGCTCTTCCAGGCCCGGCGCCGTCGTCCCGTACACCAGCCCGGCGAGTTCGGCCTGCGGCCTGGGCTCGGTGAAGAGCGTGACGACGACCATGACCGCCGCGCCTGCGACGAAGCCGACGATCGCGGAGACGAAGTTGGCGCCCTGGTCGGTCGGTATGGAGATCACGTGCTGCTTGTAGATCCAGAAGTAGTTGACCATCGCGGCGGTGGTACCGGCGAGCAGGCCCCAGACGCCGGACTTCATCGAGGCCCGCTTCCAGAACATCCCGATGATGAAGACCACGAACATCGGCACGTTGAAGAAGGAGAACAGGGTCTGGAGGTAGCCCATGATGTTGGAGAACGAGGAGGCGATGAACGCGGTGCCGATCGACGCCAGCACGCCGATCGCGGTGATCAGCCGGCCGAAGCGCAGGTAGTAGCCGTCGGGCCGGCCCGGCTTCACGTACTTGGCCCAGATGTCGTACGTGAAGACGGTGTTGAAGGACGAGACGTTGGCGGCCATGCCGGCCATGAAGGCGGCGAGCAGACCGGTGACGGCGATGCCCAGTACGCCGTTGGGCAGCAGCTCCTGCATGAGGTAGGGGATCGCGTCGTTGTACTGGAGGCCGCCGGGGGCGCCGATCTTCGGTACGAGGACGGCGGCGACCAGGCCCGGGATCATCACCAGGAAGACGATGAACATCTTCGGGAAGGCGGCGATGAGGGGGGTGCGCTGCGCGGCGGACAGGTTCTTCGCGGACAGCGCGCGCTGCACCTCGGCGAAGTTGGTGGTCCAGTAGCCGAAGGAGAGCACGAAGCCCAGGCCGAGGATGATCGTCAGCCAGTTGGCGCCCAGCGGGTTGGCCTCGCCGATGCCGGTACCGCCCCAGGCCGTCAGGAAGTTGTGGCCGTGCGCGGAGGTGAGCGAGTGGGTCAGGCCGCCCCAGCCGCCGACCCGCTTGAGGCCGAGGACGACCAGCGGGAGGAGCGCCGCGAGGATCACGAAGAACTGGAGCACCTCGTTGTAGATCGCCGAGGAGAGCCCGCCGATGGTGATGTACGCGAGGACGAACAGCCCGGCGACGACGATGGCCACCCACTGCGGCCAGCCCAGCAGCGCCTCGACGACGATCGACAGGGCGTAGAGGTTCACGCCCGCGATCAGGACGGCGGCGAAGGCGAACAGCACGGAGCTGAGCAGGTGCGCGGACTTGTCGAAGCGCTGGAGCAGGAACTCCGGTACGGAGCGGACCTTCGAGCGGTAGTAGAAGGGCATCATGACCAGGCCCAGGAAGACCATGGCCGGGATGGCGCCGATCCAGTACCAGTGGACGACCGCGACGCCGTACTGCGCGCCGGTCGCGGCCATCCCGAGGATCTCGGTGGCGCCCAGGTTGGCGGCGACGAAGGCGAGCCCGGTGACCCAGGCGGGCAGCGACCGCCCGGAAAGGAAGAAGTCCAGGCTCGTCTTCACGCTGCGCCGGGCGGCGAAGCCGATGCCGAGGACGACGACGAAGTAGATGGCCAGGATCGTGTAGTCGAGCCCGTTGGTGGGGAGTCGTAGCCCTTCGGCCAGAGTGATCATGGGCCCTCTTTCCGGGGAGCGCAGCCTTTTCGGGGATCACAGCGGTGTGCGCGATGCGAACGCACAGAAACGTACGCGCGGTCGACCGAAAACTGAATAGTTTTGTTCGATTCTCTTGTTGGATCGTGATCGATCGGGAGTGCTTCACGGGTCGCGCGACGGGAAATCACCGTTTTTTGGCCGCTTCGTCTACCGCGTATTGACGCACCTGTTCGCTTGTGCTTCATTGTGTTTGTTTCTGTTTGGGTGCGGTGAGGAGCTACCGGTGAAGAAGACGGCGACCCGGCTCGCGGACGGCCGGGAGTTGATCTACTACGACGCATCCGACGACGTGGTCCGCGACGCCCTCGACCAGCGCCCCCTCGACCCCGTCGCCACCGCCGCCGAGATCCGCCACGACCGCCTCCTCGGGGACTCCGTGGCCATCGCCTCGCACCGCCAGGGCCGCACCTACCACCCGCCGGCCGACGAGTGCCCGCTGTGCCCCTCGCGCGACGGCCGGCGTTCCGAGATCCCCGCCGCCGACTACGACGTCGCCGTCTTCGAGAACCGCTTCCCCTCCCTCGCCGGCGAGCACGGCCGCTGCGAGGTGGTCTGCTTCACCTCCGACCACGACGCCTCGTTCGCCGACCTCACCGAGGGGCAGGCCGCCCTGGTCCTCGAAGCCTGGACCGACCGCACCGCGGAACTGTCCCAACTCCCCGGCGTCCAGCAGGTGTTCTGCTTCGAGAACCGCGGCGCCGAGATCGGCGTCACGCTCGGCCACCCGCACGGCCAGATCTACGCCTACCCCTTCGTCACCCCGCGCACCGAGCGGATGCTCGCCTCCCTCGCCGCACACCGCGCGGCCACCGGCCGCAACCTCTTCGACGACGTCCTCGCCGACGAGCTCGCCGACGGCCGCCGGATCGTCCTCGAAGGCGAGCACTGGGTGGCCTTCGTCCCGTACGCCGCCCACTGGCCGTACGAGGTGCACCTCTACCCCAAGCGGCGGGTCCCCGACCTGCTCGCCCTCGACGATGCGGCGCGCACAGAATTCCCACAGATCTATCTGGAAGTCTTGCGGCGCTTCGACCGGATATTCGCAGGGTGGGACGGTGGGGGAGGAGCCGCGCGGGATGGTGGGGGAGGAGCCGCGCGGGATGGTGGGGGAGGAGCCGCCGGGGCGGCCCCGACGCCGTACATCTCCGCCTGGCACCAGGCGCCCGTACGTGCCGCGGACCGCTCGCGATTCGCGCTCCATCTAGAGCTTTTCACCATCCGCCGGACTTCCGGCAAGCTGAAGTTCCTCGCGGGTTCCGAGTCCGGCATGAACGTGTTCATCAACGACGTGCCGCCGGAGGCTGCGGCGGATCGACTGCGAGAGGTAGCGAGCGAGTGAGCGAGAAGTACCTGGTCACAGGCGGCGCCGGCTATGTGGGCAGCGTGGTGGCCCAGCATCTGCTGGAGGCCGGCCACACCGTGACGGTCCTCGACAACCTCTCCACCGGCTTCCGGGAGGGGGTCCCGGCGGGCGCCGCGTTCATCGAGGGCGACATCCGCGACGCCGGCCGGTGGCTGGACGCCTCGTACGACGCGGTGCTGCACTTCGCCGCGTTCTCGCAGGTCGGCGAGTCCGTCGTCGACCCGGAGAAGTACTGGCGCAACAACGTCGGCGGCACCATGGACCTGCTCACCGCGATGCGCGACGCCGGAGTGCGCCGGCTGGTCTTCTCCTCCACCGCCGCGACCTACGGCGAGCCGGTCGGCACCCCGATCACCGAGACCGACCCGACCGCCCCCACCTCCCCGTACGGCGCCAGCAAGCTCGCCGTCGACCACATGATCAGCGGTGAGGCCGCCGCGCACGGCCTGGCCGCCGTCTCGCTGCGCTACTTCAACGTCGCCGGCGCCTACGGCAACTGCGGCGAGCGCCACGACCCGGAGTCGCACCTGATCCCGCTGGTCCTCCAGGTCGCCCAGGGCCGCCGCGAGGCGATCTCCGTCTACGGCGACGACTACCCGACCCCCGACGGCACCTGCGTCCGCGACTACATCCACGTCGCCGACCTCGCCGAGGCCCACCTGCTCGCCGTCGCGGCGGCGCAGCCCGGCGAACACCTCATCTGCAACCTCGGCAACGGCAACGGCTTCTCCGTACGCGAGGTCATCGAGACCGTCCGCAAGGTCACCGGGCACCCCGTCCCCGAGATCGCCGCCCCGCGCCGCGGCGGCGACCCGGCCGTCCTGGTGGCCTCCGCACAGACCGCCGTCGACCGGCTCGGCTGGCGCCCCAGCCGCGCCGATCTGGCCGGAATCATCGCCGACGCCTGGCGGTTCGCCCGGCACATCGCCCGCGAGGAGCTCGCGGACCTGCCACACCACCCGGAGGAGTCCTGATGGCCGCTCACGGAGCCGCCGGCCCGGCCACCGGGCGTGCCCACGGCGCCCGGCACACCGCGGCGGAGTTCACCGCCGTGTACGGCACCGCCCCCGCCGGTACCTGGGCGGCGCCCGGCCGGGTCAACCTGATCGGTGAGTTCACCGACTACAACGACGGCTTCGTGATGCCGCTGGCCCTCCCGCACACCACCATCGCCGCCGCCGCGCCCCGCCCCGACGGCGTGCTGCGCCTGCACTCGGGCGGCGCCGGCGGCGGCATCGTCGAGCTGCGCACCGATGCGCCGAGCCGCGCCGCGGGCAGCTGGGCCGCCTACCCGGCGGGCGTCCTCTGGGCGCTGCGCGAGGCCGGGCTGCCGGTGGGCGGCGCGGACCTGCACTACGACAGCACGGTGCCCACCGGCGCCGGGCTGTCCTCCTCGGCGGCCCTGGAGGTCGCCACCGCCCTCGCCCTCAACGACCTCTACGGACTCGGCCTGGCCCCGCAGGAGTTGGCCCGGATCGCCCAGCGGGCGGAGAACGCGTTCGTCGGCGTGCCGTGCGGGATCATGGACCAGACCGCCGCCGCCTGCTGCACCGCCGGGCACGCCCTCTTCCTGGACACCCGGGACCTCAACTACCGTCATGTCCCGTTCGATTTGGCGGGGGAGGGGCTGCGTCTCCTGGTGGTCGACACCCGCGTCCGGCACGAACTCGCCGACGGCGCATACGCGGAGCGGCGCGCCGGTTGCGAACTCGGTGCGCGGGCGCTCGGTGTGCGCACCCTGCGCGATGTGCCGTACGCGCAACTGCCCGTGGCACTGGACCGACTCGGGCACGATCCCGGGGTCCGCTCCCTCGTCCGCCACATCGTCACCGAGAACCACCGCGTCGAACAGGTCGTCGCCCGCCTCGACGCCGGCGACATCCGCGGCATCGGCCCGCTGCTGACCGCCGGGCACGCCTCGCTCCGCGACGACTTCGTGGTCTCCTGCGCCGAACTCGACCTCGCCGTCGACACCGCCAACGCGGCGGGTGCGCTGGGCGCCCGGATGACCGGCGGCGGCTTCGGCGGCTCGGCGGTGGTACTCGTCGAGGAGAGCGCCGCGCGGCCGGTCGCCGAGGCGGTCACCGCCGCGTTCGCGGCGGCCGGGCACACCGCGCCGCGGATCTTCCCGGCCGTCCCGAGTGCCGGCGCACGCCGTCTGGCGGACGAGCCCACCGGGACCGCCGCGCGCACCTGAGACACCCCGGCGGTCCGGCCGATCGCCGGGCCACTTCGGCCAATCGCCTCCCCGCGCCGCGCCCCGTCCGTACGCTGTGATCCAGCGCCGGTGGGGGCCGGTGCCGTTCCAGGGGGCGAGACCGTTCGGGTACGGCGCCCGGGGTGGGGTGGCCAGGTCGGCGCGGCGGCGGCCGTGCGGTCGAGGCGATCTTCAATCCGGGCGCTGTGCCCGCTATGGTCCGTTCACCGAGACAGGGGGTCTCTGTGCAACGAATCCGGGTTCTGGTGGTCGACGACCACCGCATCTTCGCCGAATCCCTGGCCGCCGCGCTGGCCGCGGAAGTGGACGTGGACGTCGCGGCGGCGGGCAGCGCCCCGGCGGCGCTGCGAAATCTGGACCGCGCCGCCGCCGACGGCCGCCGCTTCGACGTGCTGCTCGCGGACGCCGACCTGGCCACGCCGCTGCTCGCGGTGCCGCCACAGCCGTCCGCACGCGACGGCGCGCCCCGCGAGGGCGTGCCCCGCGGCTGCCCGCTGGACGGCATCGCGCTGGTCTCCGGCCTGCGCTCCAGCCACCCGTATCTGCGGACCGTGGTCCTCGCCGACCGCGACGACCCACGCCGGGCCGCCGCGGCCCTCCTGGCCGGCGCCTCCGGCTGGGTCGCCAAGGACTGCTCGCTCTCCCGGCTGCTCGCCGTCATCCGCGGTGTGCTGCGCGACGAGACGCATCTGCCGCCCGCGCTGCTGACCGGCGTCCTGCGGGAGCTGACGGCCGCCCGCAAGCACCGTACGGAGAGCGAGCGGCTGGTGGAGTCGCTGACCCCGCGCGAGCGCGAGGTGCTGCGCTGCATGGTGGCGGGGCTGGGCCGCAAGGCGGTCGCCGAGCGGCTGTTCCTCTCCCCGCACACCGTCCGTACGCACATGCAGAACGTGCTCGGCAAGCTCGGGGTGCACTCCACCCTCGCGGCGGTGGCCCTGGCCCGCCGGGCCGGGGTCGGCCCGGTCGAGCTGGAGCCGGCCGCGGCGGGCCCGGTCACGCTGCCCTGAGGGGCGGCCGGCACCCGGCACGGGTCATTCCGTGCCGGGTGCCGGGCCGGTCAGCACGGCCACCCCCCGGGCGGCCAGCGCCACGTGCTCCACGGCCGCCGCCCGGGGCGCCAGCGCATCCCGCATCGGCCCCGGCAGCCCCACCTCCACGGCCTGCGTCCCGTGGTTGAGCAGGAAGAGGTACCGCCCGCCGGCACCCTCCCGTACGGCCGCCTGCACCCCCGCCGGCAGCCCCGGCAGTACGGGCACCACCCCGGCGACCTCGCGGACGTCGTCCAACAGGGTCCGCAGCAGCGCCGGTTCGAGGCGGGTGCCGAGGTACCAGACGGTGCCCCGCCCGTAGTCGTGCCGGGTCACCGCGGGCCGCCCCGCCAGCTCGCCGTCCGTGAAGCGGGCGAGGGCCTCGGCCCCCTCCAGGTCGATCTCCTCCGACCAGAGGTCCGCCCGCCCGGCGTACGCTCCCCCGAGGTCCCGGCTCCTCCCCCACTCTCGGCTCCGCTCGACCGGGGGGACCCCCATGACCAGAGAGGTACCCCCACCGCCGACCCCCACCGACCGGCCCTCCGCCAGCGGCCAGAACTCCGCCACGCGCAACCCCAGCAGCTCCCGCAGCGGGGCCGGATAGCCCCCGGGGTGCACCCGGTCGTGCTCGTCGACGATCCCCGAGAAGAACGACACCACCAGCCGCCCGCCGTCCCGTACGTAGGCCGCCAGCCGCTCCGCGTCCCGGGCCGTCACCAGATACAGGTTCGGGACCACGACCAGCCGGTACCCCGACAGCTCCCGCTGCGGCGGCACCACGTCGCAGGCCACCCCCGCCTCGAAGAGCGGCCGGTAGTGCTCCAGCGCGATCCGGGAGTGGTCCAGCGCGGTCGACGGCCGGGAGTCCAGCTCCAGCGCCCACCAGCTGTCCCAGTCCGCCAGCAGTGCCACCGACGCCCGCGACCGGGTCCCTTCGATGCCCGGAACCGACGCCAACTCCCTTCCGAGATCGGATACTTCACGCCACGTACGGGTGTCCGTCCCGCCGTGCGGCAGCATCGCCGAGTGGAACTTCTCCGCCCCGCCCAGCGACTGCCGCCACTGGAAGAACAGCACCGCGTCCGCCCCCTGCGCCACCGCCTGCCAGCTCCACAGCCGCATCGCGCCGGGCGGCTTGGGCCCGTTCCGGGGCCGCCAGTTGACCGCACCGGCCGCCTGCTCCAGCAGCAGCCAGGGCTGCCCGCCGCGCGCCGACCGCATCAGGTCGAAGACGTACCCGGCCCGTACGTGCTCGTCCGCCGCGTACGGGTCCTGGTAGAAGTCCAGCGCCATCGCGTCCAGGTGCGGCGCCCAGCCGAACGCGTCGACCGGCTTGTGCTGCGGCATCAGGTTGGTGGTGACCGGCACCTCCGGCGCCAGCCGCGCCAGCACCGCCTTCTCGGCCAGGTAGCAGGCCCGCAGCGCGTGGTCGCCGAAGCGCAGATAGTCCAGCTGCTGCGCCGGGTTGGGGAAGGTGGGCGCGGTCCGCGGCGGCAGCACCTCGTCGAAGTCCCCGTACGCCTGCGACCAGAAGGCCGTCGACCAGGCGTCGTTGAGCGCGTCCACGCTCCCGTAGCGGGTCCGCAGCCAGACCCGGAAGTCCTCCGCCGACACCTCGCAGAAGCACTGCCGGGTATGGCACCCGTACTCGTTGCCCACATGCCACATGGTGAGCGCCGGATGCTCCGCGTAGCGGGCGGCGAGCTGCTCCACCAGCCGTACCGCGTACGCCCGGTAGACCGGGCTCGACGGGCAGAAGTGCTGCCGCGCCCCGGGCCAGCGGCGCTGCCCGTCCGGCCCCTCCGGCAGGATCTCCGGGTGCGCGCGGGCCAGCCAGGGCGGCGGCGAGGCGGTCATCGTCGCCAGGCACACCTCGATCCCGGCCCCCGCCAGCCCGTCCAGCACCCGGTCGAACCAGCCGAAGTCCCATTCCCCGGACCGGGGTTCGACCTTCGCCCAGGAGAAGATGCCGGCCGTGACCGTGGTGACGTGGGCCGCCTTCATCAGCGCCAGGTCCTCGGTCCACACCTCCTCGGGCCACTGCTCGGGGTTGTAGTCGCCGCCGAATCGGATGCCCATCGGACCCCCAGGGTCGCAGTCGAGGTTTCCGCCTCACGAAGAGTTCTTGTACACGCTCCACCCGCCGTCCACGACCAGGCTCGCCCCCGTCACGAACGACGCCTCGTCGGACAGCAGGAACGCGATCGCCGCCGCGACCTCCTCGGGCCGCCCCAGCCGCCGCGCCGCGGTCTGCGCCGCGCTGGCCTGCCGGTCCGCCTCCCCGACGCCGTCCCAGGCCGCGGTCAACACCGGCCCCGGCAGCACGCTGTTGACCCGCACCTCGGGCCCGTACTCCACCGCCAGCTGCCGCCCCAGCCCGGTCAGCCCGGCCTTCGACGCGGCGTAGGCGGGCCGCCCCGGCAGCCCGACCAGCGCGTGCACCGACGACGTCAGCACCACCGACCCGGCGCGCGCCCGCAGATCGGCCAGCGCGGCCCGCACCCCGAGAAAGGATCCGGTCAGATTCACCGCCAACTGCCGCTCCCAGTCGGCCAGCGGCGTCTCGTCGGCCGCCGCGATGTACGGCAGATACGCGTTGCCGACCAGCCCGTCCACCGGGCCGTACCGCCGCCGTGCCGCCTCCACCGCCCGCCGCCAGTCGCCCTCGTCGGCCACATCGCAGTGCTCGTACGAGGCCCGCCCGCCGGCCGCCCGGATCCGCCGCGCGGTGTGCTCGCCGCGCGCGTCGTCGATGTCCAGCAGCAGCACTCCGGCGCCCTCGGCCGCCAGCCGGTCCGCGGTCGCCGCCCCGATCCCGCCGGCCGCCCCGGTCACCACGACCGTACGGCCCGCGAACCGCCTGCCGTACGGACCACCGGTCACCGAGCTCGTCTCGTGCTGGCTCATGCCGCGATCCAAGCCCACCCGGGGGCGGCCGGGCAAGTGGACACGGGGACGGGCGGGTTGGGTGTGCTCCGCTGTGCTCCGGCGGGCCCTAGCCGGGAATGTTGTCGAACGGCCCGGTCAACCGCCGTAGCAGACCGGCCAGTTCCTGCCGCTGCTGCCGCGAGAGCTCGGCCAGAATCGCCCGCTCCTGGGCGAGCAGTCCGGCCAGGGACTGGTCGGCCTTGTCGCGGCCCTTGGCGGTCAGCCGGACCAGCACGCCGCGCCGGTCGCTGGGGTCGGGCAGCCGCTCGACGAGTTCCTTCTTGGCGAGCCGGTCGATGCGGTTGGTCATCGTGCCGGAGGTGACGAGCGTCTGCGTCAGCAGGGCGCCGGGGGAGAGCTGGTAGGGCGCGCCGGCCCGCCGGAGCGCGGTGAGCACATCGA
This sequence comes from Streptomyces albospinus, assembly GCF_014648695.1. Lineage (GTDB taxonomy): Bacteria > Actinomycetota > Actinomycetes > Streptomycetales > Streptomycetaceae > Streptomyces > Streptomyces albospinus. The sequence goes on along the minus strand of NZ_BMRP01000027.1, from coordinate 15,776 downwards.
ACTCCCAGGGCTCCAGCCCCACCTCGGAGAACGCCAGGCGGCGGGCCCGGTCCAGATGTCTGGCCAGCCGGGAGACGCGGCTGAGGACCTCAAGCGGCTCCACGTCGAGGTCCGGGCGCTCGCGGCGCCATGCTGCCACCAGTCGATCGACCTCGTCCTCCATGACGATCAGTGTAAAGGGTCTGTCGATGTGAAGTCTCTTGATGTTAAGTATCTTGACGTCCAGATATATTTTGCTGGACTATTGGGAATCGTCGCCGCGAGCTCGGAATCCACCCGAGCTGACCAGAACACGCCCTGACGACATCCGGCACCGCACTGTGCCGGCCCTGCATCAGCAGAGGGGTTTTCGAACATGCACGACGCACCAACCTGGGATCCGCAGCAATATCTGCACCATTCCGGGCACCGCACCCGGCCTTTTCACGACCTCCTCGCCCGGATACCACAACTGCCGCGGCCGGGACGCCCCGCCCGCATCGCCGACCTGGGCTGCGGCCCCGGCAACGTGACGGTCCAGCTCGCCGACCGCTGGCCCGACGCGCACATCACCGGCTTCGACAACTCTCCCGAGATGCTGAAGGAAGCCGAGACCTACGCCGGCCCGACCCCCGGCGGCGGCCACCTGGACTTCGCCCCGGCCGACGCCGCCGACTGGACCCCCGAAGAGCTTTTCGACCTGATCGTTTCCAACGCCGCGCTGCAATGGGTCCCCAACCATCCGGACTCCTTCGCCCGCTGGGTCGACGCGCTCGCCCCCGGCGGCACCTTCGCCTTCCAGGTGCCCGGGAATTTCACGTCGCCCAGCCACGCCCTGCTCGGCGAACTCTGCGACTCCCCGCAATGGCGCGAGCGCCTCGATACCCACGGCCGCCGCTTCGTCCACATCCTCGAACCCGCCGACTACCTGGAGCGCCTCACCGACCTCGGCTGCACCACCGACGTCTGGGAAACCACCTACGTCCAGCTCCTCCAAGGCGACGACCCGGTCCTCGACTGGGTCAAGGGCACCGCCCTGCGCCCCGTCCTCACCGTCCTCGAAAACGACCCGGAGGCACGCGAGGCCTTCCTCGCCGAATACCGGGACGCGCTGCGCGAGGCGTACCCCACCGGCCGACACGGCACGGTCTTCCCGTTCCGCCGCATCTTCGTCGTGGCCCGGAAGCTCCCGACCCCTACCGCCTGACACTGCCCGACCCGCGATGAGCACCGGCCTCGGCCACATCCAGCTCGCCGCCTGCCTGGGGAGGCATGGAGAAGGCTGCTGGTTCGAGGCCGGCGCGGCACCGTCCGCGCCGGCGCCGGGGTCTCCCCGCCGGGGCGGGGCGAGCGGCTCTAGTTCTTGCGATGCCCTATCAGCCGCGGCTTGGCCTCCAGATTGCCCAGCCCGTGCCACGCCAGGTTCACCAGGTGCGCCGCCACCTCCGCCTTCTTCGGCTTACGGGTGTCGACCCACCACTGGCCGGTCAGGGCCACCATGCCGACCAGGGCCTGCGCGTACAGCGGGGCCAGCTTCGGATCGAAACCGCGGGCCTTGAACTCCAGGCCGAGGATGTCCTCGACCTGGGTGGCGATATCGCTGATCAGGGACGCGAAGGTGCCGGTCGACTGGGCGACCGGCGAGTCGCGGACGAGGATGCGGAAGCCGTCCGTGAACGTCTCGATGTAGTCGAGGAGCGCGAACGCGGCCTGTTCGAGCAGCTCGCGCGGATGGCCGGCGGTCAGCGCACCGGTCACCATGTCCAGCAGCTGCCGCATCTCGCGGTCCACCACCACCGCGTACAGCCCCTCCTTGCCGCCGAAGTGCTCGTAGACCACGGGCTTGGACACGCCGGCCTTGGCGGCGATCTCCTCGACGGACGTGCCCTCGTACCCGCGCTCGGCGAACAGCGTGCGGCCGATGTCCAGCAGCTGCTCCCGGCGCTCCGCACCGGTCATCCGCACCCGGCGCGCGCGCCGGCCCCCGGACGTCGAGGACGCGGAGGACTTTCCCTTGCCGTTGTTCGCGCTGCTGCTGTCGATCGCCACCCGTCAATCATGCCGCCTGCGCGGCCTTCTCCTTGCCTCGGGCGCTCTCCTTGCGCCGGGCGTCGATCCGCGCCGCGTTCGGCCAGCGCACGTCGTACGCCCAGCCGGCCCGCTCGAACCAGCGGATCAGCCGGGCGCTGGAGTCCAGCTGGCCCTTCATGACCCCGTGCCGGGCGCAGGTCGGGTCCGCGTGGTGGAGGTTGTGCCAGGACTCGCCGCAGGACAGCACCGCCAGCCACCACACGTTGCCGGAGCGGTCGCGGGACTTGAAGGGGCGCTTGCCGACCGCGTGGCAGATCGAGTTGATCGACCACGTGACGTGGTGCAGCAGCGCCACCCGCACCAGGGAGCCCCAGAAGAACGCGGTCAGCGCGCCCTGCCAGGACCAGGTGGCCAGCCCGCCGACCAGCGGCGGGATCAGCAGCGACACCGTCGTCCACAGGACGAACTGGCGGGAGACGGTCCGGATCGCCGGGTCCTTGATCAGGTCGGGGGCGTACTTGTGCTGCGGGGTCTGTTCCTCGTCGAACATCCAGCCGATGTGTGCCCACCACAGGCCCTTCATCAGCGCGGGCACGGTCTCGCCGAAGCGCCAGGGGGAGTGCGGGTCGCCCTCCGCGTCGGAGAACTTGTGGTGCTTGCGGTGGTCCGCCACCCAGCGGACCAGCGGACCCTCCACCGCCATCGACCCCATGATCGCCAGCGCGATGCGCAGCGGGCGCCGCGCCTTGAAGGCGCCGTGCGTGAAATAGCGGTGGAAGCCGATGGTGATGCCGTGGCAGCCGATGTAGTACATCGCCGTCAGCAGCCCGAGATCGAGCCAGCTCACCCCCCAGCCCCAGGCCAGCGGGACCGCGGCGACCAGCGCCACGAACGGCACGGTGATGAACAACAGCAGGGTGATCTGTTCCAGCGATCGGCGCCGCTCGCCGCCCAGCGTCGCGGACGGCAGGGCGGACGGTGGGGGAGAACCGGCGGGCGCGTCGAGCTGTAGCGGTGACTCTTCGACGGCTTCAGAACCAGCGGTCATGTGGTGTCCCTCGTCGGGGGCTCGGGGGCACGGCTACGGCCTACGGGACCGTAACCTACGGTTTCGTAAGTATGGCAGCGACGCCGCCGCGGGCAAGGCCGTGACAGGCCCCCGGCCCCCGCCCGCCACGGCGGCTGCCCACCCTGCGGACGGTGTGATCCGCCGCCTATGGGGACACCTATCCTGGGGTCGTCGGACAGCGCGGTCCGCCACAAGCCCAGACGTGCTCAATGACTGCACCATCACTGCAAGGAGCCGCACCTGTGAGCAGTGCCGACAACACCCCCGCCGAGAACGTGTCCGAAAACCCCGACGGCGCCACCAGCGACAACGTCGCGCTGCGTGCCGACATCCGCCGCCTCGGCGACCTCCTCGGCGAGACCCTCGTACGGCAGGAGGGACAGGAGCTGCTGGACCTCGTCGAGCGGGTCCGTGCGCTGACCCGCTCCGACGGCGAAGCCGCCGCCCGGCTCCTCGGCGACACCGACCTCGCCACCGCCGCCAAGCTGGTCCGCGCCTTCTCCACGTACTTCCACCTGGCGAACGTCACCGAGCAGGTGCACCGCGGTCGCGAGCTGCGCGCCAAGCGGGCCGCCGAGGGCGGCATCCTCGCCCGCACCGCCGACATGCTCAAGGACGCCGACCCCGAGCACCTGCGGGCCACCGCCCGCAACCTCGGCGTCCGCCCGGTCTTCACCGCGCACCCCACCGAGGCCGCCCGCCGCTCCGTCCTCACCAAGCTCCGCAAGGTCGCCGAGCTCCTGGACCGCACGGATCCCAGCGAGCGCCGCCGCGCCGACGTCCGCCTCGCCGAGAGCATCGACCTCATCTGGCAGACCGACGAGCTGAGGGTGGCCCGCCCGGAGCCCACCGACGAGGCCCGCAACGCCATCTACTACCTCGACGAGCTCGGCCGCGGCGCGGTCGGCGACGTCCTCGAAGATCTCGCCGCCGAGCTGGAGCGGGCCGGCGCCCGGCTCCCCGCCGGCACCCGCCCGCTCACCTTCGGCACCTGGATCGGCGGCGACCGCGACGGCAACCCCAACGTCACCCCCCAGGTGACCTGGGACGTCCTGATCCTCCAGCACGAGCACGGCATCACCGACGCGCTGGAGCACGTCGACGAACTGCGCGGTGCGCTCTCCAACTCCATCCGCAACTGCGGCGCCACCGACGAGCTGCTGGAATCCCTCCAGCGGGACCTCGACCTCCTCCCGGAGATCAGCCCCCGCTACAAGCGGCTCAACAGCGAGGAGCCCTACCGCCTCAAGGCCACCTGCATCCGGCAGAAGCTGGTCAACACCCGCGGCCGGCTCGCCGGCGACACCCCGCACGTGCCCGGCCGCGACTACCTGGGCACCGCCGAGCTCCTCGACGACCTGGCGATCATCCAGACCTCGCTGCGCGAGCACCGCGGCGGCCTGATCGCCGACGGCCGCCTGGAGCGCGTCCTGCGCACCATCGCCGCCTTCGGCCTCCAGCTCGCCACCATGGACATCCGCGAGCACGCCGACGCCCACCACCACGCCCTCGGCCAGCTCTTCGACCGGCTCGGCGAGGAGTCCTGGCGTTACGTGGACATGCCGCGCGACTACCGCCGCAAGCTCCTCGCCAAGGAACTGCGCTCCCGCCGCCCGCTGGCCCCCACGCCCGCCCCGCTCGACGCGGCCGGCGCCAAGACCCTCGGCGTCTTCCGCACCATCCTCAAGGCCAAGGAAACCTTCGGCCCCGAGGTCATCGAGTCGTACATCATCTCCATGTGCCAGGGCTCCGACGACGTCTTCGCCGCCGCCGTCCTGGCCCGCGAGGCCGGCCTGATCGACCTGCACGGCGGCTGGGCCAAGATCGGCATCGTGCCGCTGCTGGAGACCACCGACGAGCTCAAGATCGCCGACCAGCTGCTGGACGAAATGCTCGCCGACCCCTCCTACCGGCGGCTGGTCGCCCTGCGCGGCGACGTCCAGGAGGTCATGCTCGGCTACTCGGACTCCTCCAAGTTCGGCGGCATCACCACCTCCCAGTGGGAGATCCACCGCGCCCAGCGCCTGCTGCGCGACGTCGCCCACCGGCACGGCGTACGGCTGCGCCTCTTCCACGGCCGCGGCGGCACCGTCGGCCGCGGCGGCGGCCCCTCGCACGACGCCATCCTCGCCCAGCCCTACGGCACCCTCGAAGGCGAGATCAAGGTCACCGAGCAGGGCGAGGTCATCTCCGACAAGTACCTGGTCCCCTCCCTCGCCCGGGAGAACCTCGAACTGACCGTCGCGGCAACGCTCCAGGCATCCGCCCTGCACACCGCACCCCGCCAGTCCGACGAGGCGCTGGCCCGCTGGGACGCCGCCATGGAGACCGTCTCCGAGGCCGCCCACGGCTCCTACCGCCGCCTCGTCGAGGACCCCGACCTGCCCGCGTACTTCTTCGCCTCCACCCCGGTGGACCAGCTCGCCGAGCTGCACCTGGGATCGCGCCCGTCGCGCCGCCCGGACTCCGGCGCCGGCCTCGACGGACTCCGCGCCATCCCCTGGGTCTTCGGCTGGACCCAGTCCCGCCAGATCGTCCCCGGCTGGTTCGGCGTCGGCACCGGCCTGAGGGCCGCCCGTGAAGCCGGGCTCGGCAGCGTCCTGGACGAAATGCACGAGCACTGGCACTTCTTCCGCAACTTCCTCTCCAACGTGGAGATGACCCTCGCCAAGACCGACCTGCGGATCGCCCAGCACTACGTCGACACCCTCGTCCCCGACGAGCTCAAGCCCGTCTTCGACGTCATCAAGGCCGAGCACGAACTGACCGTCCAGGAAGTCCTCCGCATCACCGGGGAACGCGAACTCCTCGACTCCAACCCGGCCTTGAAGCAGACCTTCCACATCCGCGACGCCTACCTGGACCCGATCTCCTACCTCCAGGTCTCCCTCCTGCACCGCCAGCGCCAGGCCGCCGCCCACGGCGAGGAAGCCGACCCGGTCCTCGCCCGCGCGCTGCTCCTGACCGTCAACGGCGTCGCCGCCGGCCTCCGCAACACCGGCTGACCCGGCCCCGCACACGACAGCGGCCCGCCCCTCGGACAAGAGGGGCGGGCCGCCGCCGTACACCTGCATCCACGGCATCCACGTCGCTCACAGCGTCGCGAAGGCCGCCCCCAGCAGCGCCGCCCCCAGCAACCCCATCGCCCACGCCGTACGCCGCAGTCGGAGTCCGCCCGCCACCACCAGCGCCGCCAGCAGCAGCGACCCGCCGAACGGCACCCACGCGTGCAGCACACCGCCCGGCCCCGTCCGCACCGCCCGCGTGGAATCCGGCCGCAGCGCCACCGCGACCCGCTCGCCCTTCTTCACCGCCGTCTGCGCGACCGACACCTGCTGCCGCTTTCCGCCCGCGTCGGCCGGGACGAACGGTCCCGTACAGCGATCCGCGGCACATGCCGCGACCGTCATCGTGCCGCGCTCCCGCCCCTTGGCGAGCATCGCGTACCGCGCCGTCTGCCACGACGTCCACACCCCCGCCACCAGCAGCAGCAGCGCCAGCAGCGCCATCAGCCCGGTCCGGGCGACAAGCAGCACCCCGAAGGCGCTCTCGCCGAACCGCCGGGAACGACTGCGTCTGATCGAACCGGTCCGCCTGTTGCGACTGGGCATGGCGGCGATCCTTGGCCATCCCGCCGCGCCCGGTCAACCTCCGCCCGGCCTTTCGTCAGGCCATGCCCCGCACTGCCCCATTCACGAGTTGTACGTGCTCTGCGCCCGTTCCAGACCCTCCAGGACCAGGGCCTCGACCGCATCGGCCGCCCGGTCCACGAAGTAATCCAGCTCCTTGCGCTCCGCCGACGAGAAATCCTTCAGCACGAAATCCGCCACCGGCATCCGGCCCGGCGGACGCCCGATCCCGAACCGCACCCGGTGGTAGTCCGCACCCAGCGACTTCGTGATCGACTTCAGGCCGTTGTGCCCGTTGTCCCCGCCGCCCAGCTTCAGCCGCAAGATGCCGTAATCAATGTCCAACTCGTCATGCACCGCAATGATGTTGGCCACCGGAACCTTGTAGAAATCCCGCAGCGCGGTGGTCGGCCCGCCCGACAGGTTCATGAACGACATCGGCTTGGCGACGACCACCCGGCGGCTCGACGGCCCCGGCGGACCGATCCGCCCCTCCACCACCTGCGCCCGCGCCTTGTGCGCCTTGAAACGCCCGCCCGTCCGCTCCGCGAGCAGATCCGCCACCATGAAACCCACATTGTGGCGATTGGCCGCGTACTCCGGCCCCGGATTTCCCAGCCCCACAATGAGCCAAGGGCTGTCTGCGCCCGCCATCTCCGCCATTTCCGCGTCTCCTTGAAAGCAGTCAACCGCCGCCCCGCGCCAGAGCACGGGACAGCGGTTGAAAGAGTATTCCGGATATTCCGGAACGAGCGATCAGGCCTCCGCGCCCTCACCCTCGGCGGCCTCCTCGGCCGGAGCCTCGGCCTGCGCGGCGACGACCTGGAGCACCACGGTGTCGTCCTCGACGGCCAGCGAGACACCGGCGGGCAGCGCGATGTCCTTCGCCAGCACCGAGTGGCCGGCCTCCAGGCCCGCGACGGAGACCGACACGGACTCCGGGATGTGGGTGGCCTCGGCCTCGACCGGCAGGGTGTTCAGCACGTGCTCCAGCAGGTTGCCGCCCGGCGCGAGCTCGCCCTCGGTCTGGATCGGGAGCTCGACGGCGACCTTCTCGCCCTTCTTGACGGCCAGGAAGTCCACGTGGACCAGGAAGCGGCGGATCGCCTCACGCTGCACGGCCTTGGGGATGACCAGCTCGCCGCCGCCCTCGCCCTCCAGGCGGATCAGCGGGTTCGGGGTCTTCAGGGCCATCATCAGCGCGTGGCTGTCGATCGCGATGTGCTTCGGCTCGGCACCGTGACCGTAGACGACCGCCGGAACCTTGGCCTCGCGACGCAGGCGGCGGGCGGCGCCCTTGCCGAAGTCGTTACGGGCCTCAGCGGTGAGCTTGACCTCAGCCATGACTGCACTCCTCGTATCTCAGAAACATCTGCGGGGCGTCACCCGGCCCACGACAGACCTGCTACGAAGAGCGCGTCGATAACGGACAGCCACCGCAAAAAGGCGGCCTCCCTCGCCGAGCAACTCGATGAGTCTACCCGGCGGGAAGGCCGCCCCAAAATGGATCTCCGGTGCCTCCGGTGCGGGCCACCACCCGCACCGGACTACCGGATCCGGCTCACTGCTCCTCGAAGAGGCTCGTCACCGAGCCGTCCTCGAACACCTCGCGGAGCGCCCGCGCGATGGTCGGTGCCATCGACAGCACCGTGATCTTGTCCAGCTCCAACTCCGAAGGCGTCGGCAGCGTGTTCGTGAACACGAACTCGCTCACCTTCGAATTCTTCAGCCGGTCCGCGGCCGGGCCCGACAGCACACCGTGCGTCGCCGTCACGATCACATCCGCCGCACCGTTCGCGAACAGGGCGTCCGCCGCCGCGCAGATCGTGCCGCCGGTGTCGATCATGTCGTCGACCAGCACGCACACCCGGTCCTGCACATCGCCGACGACCTCGTGGACGGTGACCTGGTTCGCCACGTCCTTGTCGCGCCGCTTGTGCACGATCGCCAGCGGCGCGCCCAGCCGGTCGCACCAGCGGTCCGCGACCCGCACCCGGCCCGCGTCCGGCGAAACCACCGTCAGCTTCGAGCGGTCGACCTTCGCGCCGACGTAGTCCGCGAGGACCGGCAGCGCGAAGAGGTGGTCCACCGGGCCGTCGAAGAATCCCATGATCTGGTCCGTGTGCAGATCGACCGTCACCACGCGGTCGGCACCCGCGGTCTTCATCAGATCCGCGATCAGCCGCGCCGAAATCGGCTCCCGGCCGCGGTGCTTCTTGTCCTGGCGCGCGTACCCGTAGAACGGACAGACCACGGTGATGCTCCGGGCCGAGGCCCGCTTCAGTGCATCGATCATGATCAGCTGTTCCATGATCCACTTGTTGATCGGAGCCGTGTGGCTCTGGATCAGAAAGCAGTCCGCGCCACGCGCCGACTCCTGGTAGCGGACATAGATCTCGCCATTCGCGAAGTCGAAAGCCTTCGTCGGGACCAGGCCCACACCCAGCTGGTGCGCGACCTCCTCGGCAAGCTCGGGGTGGGCGCGGCCGGAGAAGAGCATCAGCTTCTTCTCGCCGGTCGTCTTGATCCCGGTCACAGCAAATCTCCTTGCATCACAGTTTGCGTGCGCTCATCACGGTACGCCCCGCACGGCATACCCTTCGGCACAGTCACCGCTCGCCCTCGGACTTCCGATCCGAGCCCTGACCGGACTCCTGGCGAGCAGACGAAGCGGCCTGCGCGGCGGCGCTCCCGGGCCGCTTGCGCGCGACCCAGCCCTCGATGTTCCGCTGCTGGCCGCGCGCGACCGCCAGCGAACCCGGGGGCACATCCTTGGTAATGACCGAACCGGCGGCGGTGTACGCGCCGTCCCCGATCGTGACAGGCGCCACAAACATGTTGTCCGAGCCCGTCTTGCAGTGCGAACCGACCGTCGTGTGGTGCTTTGCCTCACCGTCGTAGTTCACAAACACGCTTGCCGCACCGATGTTGGTGTACTCGCCGATCGTCGCATCGCCCACGTAGGACAGATGCGGCACCTTCGTGCCCTCGCCGATCTGCGAGTTCTTCATCTCGACGAACGTCCCGGCCTTCGCCTTCGCGCTCAGCACCGTCCCCGGCCGCAGATACGCGTACGGACCCACCGACGCCCCGGGCCCGACCTCCGCGCCGTCCGCGACGGTGAACGAGACCGACGCGTCCGCGCCGACCCGGGTGTCCGTCAGCCGCGACTGCGGACCCACCTCGGCGCCCGCACCGACGTGCGTGGCACCCAGCAGCTGCGTCCCCGGCAGCACCGTCGCGTCCTGCTCGAACGACACCGTCACATCCACCCACGTCGTGGCCGGATCGACGACCGTCACGCCGGCCAGCATCGCCCGCTCCAGCAGCCGCGCGTTCAGCAGTCGGCGCGCCTCCGCCAGCTGCACGCGGTTGTTGATCCCCAGGATCTCCCGGTGGTCCGCCGCCACCGCGGCGCCGACCCGGTGCCCGGCCTCGCGCAGGATCCCCAGCACGTCGGTGAGGTACTCCTCGCCCTGGCTGTTGTCCGTGCGCACCTTGCCCAGCGCATCGACCAGCAGCCGCGCGTCGAAGGCGAACACCCCGGAGTTGATCTCCCGGATCGCCCGCTGCGCCTCGGTCGCGTCCTTGTGCTCGACGATCGCGGTCACCGCGCCGGAGACCTCGTCCCGCACGATCCGCCCGTACCCGGTGGAGTCCGGGACCTCGGCGGTCAGCACGGTGACGGCGTTCCCGTCCGCCCCGTGGGTGTCGCTCAGGTTCTTCAGCGTCTCGCCGGTCAGCAGCGGGGTGTCGCCGCACACGACGACGACCGTGCCGTCGAGGGCGGCTCCGCTGCCGCGCAGCTCCTCCAGCGCCGTGCGCACGGCGTGCCCGGTGCCGTTCTGCTCGTGCTGTACGGCGGTGCGGACGGCGGGGTCTACCTCGGCGAGGTGCTCCCGCACCTGCTCACGGGCGTGGCCGACGACCACGACGAGATGCTCGGGGTCCAGTTCGCGGGATGCGGCGACGACGTGTCCGACGAGGGAGCGTCCGCAGATCGCGTGCAGGACCTTGGGGGTCGTCGACTTCATGCGGGTTCCCTCACCCGCTGCGAGAACGACGACGGCGGCCGGGCGGTTGGCGCTCACGGGGATGCCCTTCGGCTTCTTGGCTACTTCGGGTGGTGGTCACCCGAAGGATACCGGGGCGTTTTGCGGAGGAAACGAGGGCGGGTCCTGACCGAGTGGTCAGGACCCGCACCGTGCCGTTTCCGGCGTGTGCTCCCCCGCCAGGACTCGAACCCGGACATAAGGCACCAAAAGCCTCAGTGCTGCCAATTACACCACAGGGGATAGAAAAGCGATTCAAACCGGACATTACGTCAGGCCGGTCGCTTGGCACCCACCACTATGCCGTACCACCAGCCTCCGACGCGACGGTATGGGCCGGCGCCGTCCGGAACGCGGCTTACGGGCGGCCGTCGCACCCCTCTCCCCGGCGTTCCCGCCTCCCCGGCGCTCTCGCGAATGCGGCGGACGGCAGAAAGGCGAACGATTCCGCAGCTCACGGGATATCTGGCCGGAACGGGCGGTAATGGGCCGGACCCGTGCCGGGACACTGACCCGGGGAACGGACGGCGGCGCCCGTACGCTGGTCGGTATGACCGCAACGGGGGCAAGTGAGAACGTGGCTGCGCGCGGGAGGCCGGGGGGCGGTCCCTGGTGGTGGGCGCGGCGGCGCAGCGCCGTGCTGGACGTGCTGCTGGCGGTGGCGTCCGCGGCGGAGTGCATGACGGAAGGGGCTCCGTTCGCGCACACGGTGGGGGTGCCCGAGGCGCTCGGGGTGCTGCTCGGCCTGGTGGCCGGGCCGGTGCTGCTGGTGCGCCGTAAGTGGCCGGTCGTCGTGGTGCTGGTCTCGATCGCCGTGATGCCCGCCGAGATGGGCGGGCTGCTGAGCGTGGTGGGCCTGTACACGCTCGCCGCGTCGGACGTGCCGCGGCGGATCACCGGGCTGCTGGCCGGGATGACGGTGACGGGGACGCTGGTGACGACGTTCCTCAGTCTGCGGCAGGACGTGGCGGCGCAACACGACTTCAATCCGCCGGTCTGGGTCGTGCCGGCGATGGCGCTGGCGGTGGCGGTGGTCCTGACGGCGCCGCCGGTGCTGTGGGGGCTCTACATCGGCGCCCGGCGGCGGCTCGTGGAGAGCCTGCGGGAGCGGGCGGACGGTCTGGAGCGCGAGTTGTCGCTGCTCGCGGACCGCGCCGAGGAGCGGGCCGAGTGGGCCCGTAATGAGGAGCGCACCCGCATCGCGCGGGAGATGCACGACGTGGTCGCGCACCGGGTGAGCCTGATGGTGGTGCACTCGGCGGCGCTGCAAGCGGTGGCGCTGAAGGATCCGCAGAAGGCGGCGAAGAACGCGGCGCTGGTCGGGGACATGGGGCGGCAGGCGCTGACCGAGCTGCGGGAGATGCTGGGGGTGCTGCGGACGGCCGAGGGGCCGGCGGTGCGCGGTGCCGCCGGGTCGGACGAGCCGGAGCGGCTGGTGGCGGTGGCGTCGCAGGCGGTGCGGCCGGCGCCGGAGGACGGACCGGCGGACGGGGCCGGTGCGGCGGCGCCGGGGGAGCCGGACGGGGACGGACCCTGCCTGGCGGAGCTGGGGGATCTGGTGGGGCAGTCCCGGGCGGCCGGGATGGCGGTGGAGCTGTCGGTGGAGGGCGCGGCCGGGGCCGCGGAACACGGTGCCGTCGCCGCGGGCGGCGGTGGCGGGCGCCGGTATGCGGCGCGGGTGGAGCAGACCGTCTACCGGGTGGTGCAGGAAGCGCTGACGAATGTGCACAAGCACGCGCCGGGCGCGCGGGCGCGGGTGCGGCTGGCGCACCGGGCCGGCGAGGTGGCGGTGCAGGTGGAGAACGGTCCGTCGGAGCGCGGGGCGGCGGACGCCGGGCTGCCGAGCGGGGGCAACGGCCTGGTCGGAATGCGGGAGCGGGTGACGGCGCTGGGCGGCGTCTTCGTCTCGGGTCCTACGGACGCGGGGGGTTTCCGGGTGTCGGCGGTGGTGCCGGTGGCCGGTGCGGGCGCCGGGGCCGCGGCCGGCTGAGGCGGACGGTGAGGTGCCCTGCGGTGCGGGGCGTAGCCGTTCCCGGCCCGTTTTCCGTGTGCTGCCCGCTGCTCCGCTGCGGCTGGTCCGCTCAGTCCGCCGAGACCGTCAGCCGGCTCGGGCGGGTGCCCAGGACGAGGGTGCTCAGGGCCTGGTCGAGGTCCGGGCCCAGGTACCAGTCGCCGGTGTGGTCGAGGCTGTAGACGCGGCCCTCGGTGTCGATGGCGAGGGCGGCCTGGGGGTGGGCGGCGCCGTGGGCGGTCTTGGTGTCGCGGAGTTCTTCCCGGCCGAGGGGTGCCACGTCGGTTCCGAGGGCGCGGCCGAGGTCGCCGAGCGTGCGGGCGAGGTGGAGGCCGTGCAGCGGGTCGATGACGAACGGGGTGGGGGCGATGTGGCGGCCGGGCCCGGGGCCCTTGATGTGCAGGCCGCCGAATTCGGCCCAGGCCTCGACGGCGGCGGCGAAGACGGTGTGGCGGTGGCCGGCGGGGGAGGTGTGGGCGCGGAGCGTGTCGGCCCAGTGCTCGGCCTGCTTTATGTCCCAGCGGCCGGGCTGCCAGCCGGCGTCCTGGAGCGCGACGTCCACGGCGGCGGGGAAGCGGGTGGAACCGGTGCGGTCGTGGGCGGGGGTGCGCGGCGTGGGGGTCGGCGGCATGGCGGCGGTCAGCTCCCTTGGGGCGTCGTCGCCCCGATGGGCATGACGCCGAAGTGGGCGAGGAGGGCGTCGCAGGAGCGGCACGGCGGTGCGTAGCTGCCGTGCTCGGGGTCGCCGTCCTCGCGGATGTGGCGTGCGGTGATCTTGGAGTGTTTCAGGGAGCGGCGGGCCTCGCCGTTGGTGAGGGGCTTGCGGGAGGCGCGTTTGCCGCGGTTGGCCTCGACGGCGGTGAGGTGCCGGGAGAGCAGGACGGCCTCGGGACATCGCCCGGTGAAGCGGTCGCGCCGGTCGGTGGCGAGGGTGTCGAGGAAGTCCTGTACGAGGGGGTGCAGGGTGGGGGGCTGTTCCGCCTTGCTGGCCGTACAGGTGAGGGTTTGTCCGCGTACGGACAAGGCGGCGCCGGTGGTGGGGAGGATGCCGTCGCGGCGGTGGCGGAGCGTGGGCGCGCGGTCGGTGTCGGCGGTGCCGCTCCAGCCGATGCGGGGGTCGCCGGTGGCGCGGGGGTCTCCGGTGGTCGATGTGTGGTGTGCGGTGGTGCTCATGGTGGTGCTTCCCTCCCTGCAATCCCCCGGTTGCGGAGTCAGACTGCCAAATGTGCTGGGCGTTGCGGTAGTCGGGCACGCTGTCGGGGATGTCACTGGGGTGTGACGGTTCGTCGGATGCTCGGTAACGGGGCTGGTGGGCGCGGTGCGGCGGGGTGGTGCCGGGGGTGGTGGGGGGCCGGGTGACGCTGGTGTGTCGCCGGGCTGACGTGGGTGGGCAGGGGCGACGGGCGGGCGTTGCGGCACCGCATAGGCTGTGCCCCAAAGCCAGCTTCAGCCAGGGGGCAACCGCGATGACGACAGGTCGGCAAGGGCTGGGGGCGCATCCCGGCCTCCAGGCCGGAGGACGTCCCGTGCCACCGAACTCGGCCTATGCCGGGCAGGTCGTGCATTTCCCGGATCCGGTGCGTGCCGCGCGGTATCCGGCGGGGGTGCGGATGGACGGGAGCGGTTTCCCGGACTTCTCGCCGTACGCCCGGGCGGCGGCGGAGATCGCGGAGCCGCCGGAGGGCTTCGGCGTCGACGAGCTGCGGCTGACCGACTATGTGTCGGCGAACGCGGCGCTGCATGCACAGGGTCACGAGCTGTGGATAGACGTGCCCCCGGTGGCGACGCCGCACGGCTGGACCTGGCACCACGTGGCGGGCACCCGGCGCATGGAGCTGATCCCGGTCGAGGTGAAGGCGCTGCTGCGGCACCACGCGGGGCTGGCGACGGCGGCGGTGGCGCACGACAAGCGGGGCACCCGGCCGTTGCAGGAGACCCGGCCGGTGCACTTCGGGCTGCCGCGGCGCGAGTTGTCGGTGGGTGAGGAGCAGCTGGCGCAGGCCGAGGAGGCGCTGGGCTACCGGCTGCCGGGCGCGTACCGGTCGTTCCTGAAGGCGGCGGGCGGCTGCGCGCCGGTGGGCGCGGCGCTCGACGCGGAGCTGGGGCTGCTGGTCGACCAGCCGTTCTTCACGGTGCGCGACGACGCGGCGGTGAACGATCTGGTCTACGTCAACAAATGTCTGCGGGACCACTTCACCAAGGACTATCTGGGAGCGGCGTTCGTGCAGGGCGGTGTGGTCGCGGTGAAGGTGCGCGGCGAGGGGCTGGGCTCGGTGTGGTTCTGCCCGTACGACGATGCCCGGGACCGGGACGGTCTGGCGGTGCAGGAGCGGGTGGCGCAGCTGATGCTGCCGTGCGGTGCGGATTTCGACGCGTTCCTGGAGCGGCTGGCGGGCAATCCGCCGGAGCTGGAGACGGTGGCGAACCTGATGGTGGACGGCGGCTTCGCGTACGCCGTGCCGGTGGGGGGCTGATCTCGGTGGTGACGTTCGCGCAGGCGCAGGAGCGCGCGGAGCAGTGGGTGAACGGCGATGTGCCGGCGCCGCTCCAGCGCGAGGTGCGGGTAAGGGAGTTCGACCTGGGCTTCGTGGCCTGGGCGGAGGACCGCGAGGGCGGTCCGGGCGGTGACGGCGGGCGCAGCCGGCTGGTGATCGCCCGGGACAGCGGGGAGACCACGCTGTGGCCGGGGCTGCCGGTGGGCGAGGTGATCCGCCGGTACGAGGAGGAGTACGGCACGCCGGTCGACGGCGGGCACGCGGCGGAGGCGCCACAGCGGATCGATCTGGAGGCCACGTCGTTCTTGCTGACGCCGCCCGAGTGGTTGCAGGAGGCGGCGGACGCGATCGGGATCGGCGGGCGGAAGGCCACCGGTGACGGTGCCGGGCCGCAGACCGGCCCGGCGCCCGGCTCCGATGCGGGTTCCGGTTCCGGTGCGGGTCCCGTCTCCGGTTCCGGTCCGGCCCCCGCGGACGCCTGGGCCGAGGTGAACGTGAACCCCACCGCGC
>NZ_BMRP01000026.1:66905-87410 GCF_014648695.1 Streptomyces albospinus | reverse complement strand
GGAGTTGACTGGTACTAATAGGCCGAGGGCTTGTCCTCAGTTGCTCGCGTCCACTGTGTGGTTCCCGGGTTGCGAACAGTCGCAATGTCGGTTGAACCAGTTCCACTTCTTCAATTAAAAAGTGTGCTTGTTCGCTAGAACCCGAATGGGTTTCGGTGGTTATTGCGTTAGGGAAACGCCCGGTTACATTTCGAACCCGGAAGCTAAGCCTTTCAGCGCCGATGGTACTGCAGGGGGGACCCTGTGGGAGAGTAGGACGCCGCCGAACAATCTTTCAAGGACCCTTGGTCCCAGCGTTCACGCTGGGACCAAGGGTCCTTTTGCTTTGCCGAAGCGCGCCGAAGTGGTCGGTGCGTGAGAATGAATGCAGTGCCGAAGACAGGAGTCACGTCGATGTCCACCAACTCTTCCGACGATCGTTCGGAGCGCCGGCCGAGGCGTGACGACGGTGACCGTGGTGGTTTCCGGCGTGATGACCGTGGCCCGCGGCGCGACAGCCGGGACAACCGCGGTGGTGAGCGCGGGGGTTACCGCGGCGGGGACCGCGAGCGCGGTGGGTTCCGTGGGGATGACCGGGGTCCGCGTCGGGATGACGTGCGGGGCGGTGAGCGCGGTGGTTTCCGGCGCGACGACCGCGGTGACCGTGGCGAGCGGGGCGGGTTCCGTAGGGACGACCGTGGGCCGCGTCGGGACGATGACCGCGGTGGGTACCGTCGGGACGACCGGGCGCCGCGTCGCGATGACGAGCGCGGTGGGCACCGGGGTGGATTCCGGCGCGACGAGCGATCGTTCGGCGGTGAGCGGGGCGGTGAGCGCGGTGGTTTCCGGCGGGACGACCGTGGGCCGCGGCGTGATGACGAGCGTGGTGGGTTCCGCAGGGACGATCGCGGGCCGCGTCGGGACGATGACCGCGGTGGGTACCGTAGGGACGACCGCGGTGACCGTGGCGAGCGGGGCGGGTTCCGTAGGGACGACCGTGGGCCGCGTCGGGACGATGACCGCGGTGGGTTCCGTCGGGACGACCGGGCGCCGCGTCGCGATGATGACCGTGGTGGGTTCCGTGGGGATGACCGGGGTCCGCGTCGGGATGACGTGCGGGGCGGTGAGCGCGGTGGGTTCCGGCGGGACGACCGCGGTGACCGTGGCGAGCGGGGCGGGTTCCGTAGGGACGACCGTGGGCCGCGTCGGGACGATGACCGCGGTGGGTTCCGTCGGGACGACCGGGCGCCGCGTCGCGATGATGACCGTGGTGGGTTCCGCAGGGACGATCGCGGGCCGCGGCGTGATGACGAGCGCGGTGGGTTCCGCAGGGACGATCGCGGGCCGCGGCGTGATGACGAGCGTGGTGGGTACCGTCGGGACGACCGGGGGCCGCGGCGTGATGACGAGCGCGGTGGGCACCGGGGTGGTTTCCGGCGGGATGACGAGCGGGGTGGGCGTCGGCCCTATGGGGGCGGGCGCGGTCGCGACGACCGTCGGGACGGGCGCCGGGACGACCGCCGGGACGAGCGGCGGGACCGGGAGCCGATCAAGCGGCTGCCGATTCCGGACGACGTCACCGGTGAGGAGATCGACAAGGACGTGCGGCAGGAGCTGCTGAGCCTGCCCAAGACGCTGGCCGGGGATGTCGCCAGGAATCTGGTGATGGTCGCGAAGCTGCTGGACGAGGACCCGGAGAAGGCGTACGGGTACTCGCGGGTGGCGCTGCGGCTGGCGTCCCGGGTTGCCGCGGTGCGTGAGGCCGCAGGCTTCGCGGCGTACGCGGTCGGTAAGTACAGCGAGGCGCTGGCGGAGTTCCGGGCGGCGCGGCGGATGACCGGCAGCGTGGAGCTGTGGCCCGTCATGGCGGACTGCGAGCGTGGGCTCGGGCGGCCGGAGAAGGCGCTGGCGATGGCCGGTGAGCCCGAGGTGCAGAAGCTGGACCGGGCCGGGCAGGTGGAGATGCGGCTGGTCGCGGCCGGTGCGCGCCGGGACATGGGGCAGGCGGAGGCCGCGGTGGTGACGTTGCAGAGCCCCGAGCTGGCGTCGAGCGCCGTGCACCCGTGGACGGCTCGGCTGCGCTACGCGTATGCGGACGCGCTGCTGGAGGTCGGGCGTGCGGACGAGGCGCGGGACTGGTTCGCCAGGGCGCTGGAGGCCGATCAGGCCGGCACGACGGATGCTTCGGACCGGCTCGCGGAGCTGGACGGGGTGCAGTTCACGGATGTGCTGGAGGAGTCCGAGGACGAGGCGGAGCCCGGTTCGGCCGAGGGGCCCGAGAAGGGCTGATGGATAGGCATGGATAGCCAGTGATGGCGGAGAAGGGCGGGATCCCGGTGGGGATCCCGCCCTTCTGCGTTGGGGTGCGGGGGCGTCAGGGCGCGTAGGGGGCTAGGGGGTTGCGGAGGGTGCCGATGAGCTGGAGGGCGCCGGCGGGGTCCTGAAGGTCGACCATCTGCTGGTTGTCGCGCAGCTGGAGGCGGTTGAGGCAGGACAGGGCGAACTCGGGGGTGAAGATGTCGTATTGCGCGAACTTGTCGGCGAGGTGGGGGTGTGCCGAGCGGTAGTCGGTGATGCACTCGGCGACGGTGCGCCAGAAGGTGTCCTCGTCGAGGACGTCGTGGTCGGCGAGGGTGCCGGACAGGAAGCGGAAGAAGCAGTCGAAGACGTCGGTGAAGACGGAGAGGAGCTTCTTGTCCTCGGGGACGTCGGCGCGGATGCGCTCGACGGTGGGCGGCAGGACCGCGTCGGCGGACATCACGGCGATCTCCTCGGCGATGTCCTTGAAGATCACCCGGGCGACCGCGCCGTCTTCGATGACCAGGATGGCGTTCTCACCGTGCGGCATGAAGACCAGGTCGTAGGCGTAGAAGGCGTGCAGGACCGGGGTGAGGTAGCCGTCGAGGTAGCGGCGGAGCCAGGTGGCGGGGGCGAGGCCGGATTCCTCGACGAGGGCGGCGGCGAAGGAGTCGCCGTCCCGGTCCAGATGGAGGAGGGATGCCATGGTGGCGAGCCGCTGGTGCGGTTCGAGGGTGGGGACGGGGCTTTCGCGCCAGAGGGCGGCGAGCATCTTGCGGTAGGGGGAGCCCTTGTCGGTGGCGGCCTCGTACTGGCGGTGGTGGTAGCCGATGGCGGCGCGCTCGCGGATGATCGAGAAGCGGGCGGCCTTGAAGGTGTCGTCGGCGTCGATCAGGCGGGCGAGCCAGTCGTTGATGGCGGGGGTGGCCTCCATGTAGGAGGCGGAGAGGCCGCGCATGAAGCCCATGTTGAGGACCGAGAGGGCGGTCTTGACGTAGTGCTTTCCGGGGCTGGTGGTGTTGAAGAAGGTGCGGATGGACTGCTGGGCGAGGTAGTGGTCGTCGCCGGGGCCGAGGCAGACCAGGCGCTGGGTGGCGACCTCGGGGGCGAAGGTGACGGAGAGCTTGTTCCACCACTGCCAGGGGTGGGTGGGGAAGAAGTAGTAGTCGTCGGGGTCGAGGCCGAGGTCGGTGAGGGTGGCCGCGAAGCGGTTGCGGGTGGGCTCGGGCAGTTCGTCGCGCAGCAGGGTCTCGTAGTCGAGGCCGGCGCCGGCGGTGAAGGTGGTGTGGTCGCGGTGGGCGGCGAGCCAGATGAGCTGGAGGGGGGCGGCGGCTTCGGGGGCGTAGGAGTGGTACTCGTGGATGCCGAAGCCGAGGCGGCCGTTGTTGGCGACGAAGCAGGGGTGCCCCTCGGTCATCCCGGTCTCGACGGCCTGGAAGCCGGACGCGGCGAGTTCGGCGGCGGTGGGGGCGTCGCCGGCGAGCTTGTAGGCGGTGCCGGAGAGGGTGGAGCTGATCTCCTCCAGGTAGACCGGGAGGACGGTGGGGGAAAGACCCAGGGAGCCGTGCAGCTCGGTGATGAAGTCCAGGGCGTCCAGGGGGAGTTCGGCGTCCGTGCCGTCGCGGTGGCGGGTGATGCCGGCGGGGTCGATCTGCCAGTGGTCGAGGGCCTGTCTGCGGGCCGTGAAGCGGTATTCGGTGCGTCCGTCGTCGCTGCGTACGGCGTAGTGGCCGTCCTGCGGCAGGCGCCGGGGGGTGAGCAGCCGTTCGTGGGCGAACTCGGCGAGGGCCTTGCGGATCAGGGCGCGGTTGGCGCGGTCCCAGAGGGCGGGGGTGAGGTGGGCGACGGCGTCCTGGGCGGGGAGCTGCGGGGTGCCGTGGGCGGCGGCGGTCGGCTGCGGGGTGGTGGGGGTGGGCATTAGCAGGCTCCTCGGGTGGCCAGGAACTGGTCGCGGGTGCAGATGCTGAGGTAGGCGTCTTTGGAGGGGAGGGAGACGGTGCGGACGACCTCGAAGCCGACGGCCTTGTTGAGGGCGTGCACGGCGGTGTTGCGGGTGTCGGGCTCGACGACGACGCGGTGGGTGTCCGGGTCGGCGAAGAGCATCTCCATGACGGTGGTGATGACCGCGCGGGTGAAGCCGTGGACGGGGCTGCCGGTGGGGGCGGTGAGGAAGTGCATCCCGATGTCGCCGGGTCGGGCGGCGTGGATGCCGACGAGCTCCCGGTGGGCGGGGTCGTAGCGCTCGATGAGGAAGGCCGGGGTGCCGTTGTGCAGGCCGAGGAAGGCGTCGTGGTGGGGGTCGGCGGCGATCCGCCGGAACTCCTTCTCGACGGTGGCCGGATCGCAGTCCTGCATCAGCCAGAAGGCGGCCTTGGGGTCGGTGACCCAGCGGTGCAGCAGCGGGGTGTCGGCGGCCGGGTCGACCGGGCGTACGGAGAACTCCCCGAGCGCGGGATCGGTGCGGGTGAAGACGGCGGCGCTCATGCGGGGATCTCCGTGGGGAGGTGCGGGGTGGCCGGGGCGGCGAACTCCTGGAAGGCGATGGCCTTTTCGACCGGGTAGTACTCGCGGCCGAGCAGCTCGCGGATGATGCAGGAGTTGCGGTACGCGGCCATGCCGAGGTCGGGGGTGACGAAGCCGTGGGTGTGCAGTTCGGCGTTCTGCACGTAGATGCCGCGGCCGGTGGTGTCGATGCTGTAGTTGCGGGCGACGTCGTAGCGGCCCTGGGCGTCCCAGGTGATGCGGTCGCGGACCGGGGTGAGGAAGTCCGGTACGCGGTAGCGGTAGCCGGTGGCGAGGATCAGGCCCTGGGTGTCGAGGGTGAAGTCCTGGCCCTGCTCCTCCTGGCGCAGGCCGAGGGTGTAGGTGCCGGTGGCCGCGTCGTAACGCGCGGTGTTCAGCGCGGTGTTGGTGAGCAGGCGGGTGCGGACCGGGCCGGCCAGGTTCTTCTGGTAGAGGAGGTCGAAGATGTCGTTGACGAGCTCGGAGTCGATGCCCTTGTAGAGGTGCTTCTGGGTGGCGTGGAGACGGTCGCGGGTGGCCGGGGGGAGGGCGTGGAAGTAGTCCACGTACTCCGGTGAGGTCATCTCCAGGGTGAGCTTGGTGTATTCGAGGGGGAAGAAGCGGGGGGAGCGGGTGGCCCAGGTCAGGTGGTAGCCGTGGCTGTCGATGTCCTGGAGGAGGTCGTGGTAGATCTCGGCGGCGCTCTGGCCGCTGCCGACGAGGGTGATGCTCTTCTTGGCCTGGAGGGCGGGTTTGGCGTCCAGGTAGTCGGTGTTGTGCAGCAGGTCGCCGCCCAGGCCGCGGCAGGCGTCGGGGATGTACGGCGGGGTGCCGGTGCCGAGGACGAGCCTGCGGGCGCGGAAGGTGTGGCGTTCGCCCTGGTGGTCGGCGTGGACGACGTAGAGTTCCGCGCTCTCGTCGTATTCCACGGTGGTGACCTCGTGGCCGAAGCGGATGGTGTCGAGCTTGCCGGCGGCCCAGCGGCAGTAGTCGTTGAACTCGGCGCGCAGCGGATAGAAGTTCTCGCGGATGTAGAAGGAGTACATCCGGCCCGATTCCTTCAGGTAGTTGAGGAAGGAGAAGGGCGAGGTGGGGTCGGCGAGGGTGACCAGGTCGGCCATGAAGGGCACCTGGAGGTGGCTGCTGTCGAGCATCATGCCGGGGTGCCAGTCGAAGGCCGGCTTGTTGTCCAGGAACAGGCCGTTGAGTCCGTCGATCGGCTCGGTCAGGCAGGCGAGGCCGAGGTTGAAGGGGCCGAGGCCGATGCCGACGACGTCGTAAGGGGCATCGTGAGGGGCGGTCACGAGGGTCTCCGTGAGGGGGTGGTCGGTCGTGGAGGGGGTCAGCGGGCGCTGAGGGCCGGCCGGGGCCGGGCGGCGAGGTAGCGGCCGGCGTGCTCGGCGATCAGGTCGAGGACGGTGGCGATGTCGTCGAGCGTGGTCTCGGGGTTGAGCAGGGTGAACTTGAGGTGGTGCCGGCCGTCGACCTTGGTGCCCGCGACGATCGCGTCACCGGAGGCGAAGAGGGCTTCCCGGGCGTGCAGATTGACCCGGTCGCTCAGCTCGGGGTCCGGGTCGTCGGCGGGGACGTAGCGGAAGACGAGCGTGCTCAGCTGCGGTGCGACGACGACGTCGAAGCGCGGGTCGTCGTGCAGCAGTTTCCAGGCGTCCGCGGCCCGGTCGATGACCTCGTCGAAGAGTTCGCCGACGGCCTCGGCGCCCATGATGCGCAGGGTGAGCCAGAGTTTGAGGGCGTCGAACCGGCGGGTGGTCTGGAGCGACTTGTCGACCTGGTTGGGGATGCGCTGCTCGGCCATCCGGCGCGGGTTGAGGTAGTCCGCGTGGTAGGTGACGTGCCGGAGGGTGGTGCGGTCGCGGACCAGGACGGCGCTCGAACTGACCGGCTGGAAGAAGGACTTGTGGTAGTCGACGGTGACCGAGTCGGCGCGTTCGATGCCGGTGAGCAGCTCGCGGCGGCGGGAGACCAGCAGTCCGCAGCCGTATGCGGCGTCGACGTGCATCCAGGCGCCGTGGCGGGCGGCCAGTTCGGCGATCTCGGGGAGCGGGTCGATGGAGCCGAAGTCGGTGGTGCCGGCGGTCGCGACGACCGCCATGGGTATCAGGCCCTCGCGCCGGCAGCGCTCCAGTTCGGCGGCGAGGGCGGTGGTGCGCATCCGCCGGTGCTCGTCGGTCGGTACGGCGATGACGGCTTCCGCGCCGAGGCCCAGGAGGGTGGCGGATTTGCGGATGCTGAAGTGGCCGGCGGCGGAGGCGAGGATGCGGAGCCGGGGGAGGAGGCCGGCGAGCCGGGTGTCGTCCGGGGTGGTGGTGCGGGCCAGTTCGCGGCGGCAGGTCTCGTCCCGGGCCAGCAGCATCGCCTGGAGGTTGGACTGGCTGCCGCCGCTGGTGAAGATGCCGTCGGCCGCTTCGCCGAGGCCGATCCGGCGGGCGGTCCAGTCGATCAGCCGGCGTTCGATGAGGGTGCCGCCGGCGCTCTGGTCCCAGGTGTCCAGGGAGGAGTTGACGGCGGAGAGGACCGCTTCGCCGACGAGGGCGGGGATCACCACGGGGCAGTTGAGGTGCGCGAGGTAGCGCGGGTGGTGGAAGTACACGGCGTCGCGGAGGTAGACCTCTTCGAGCTCGTCGAGGGCGGCGGCCGGGTCGTGCAGGGGGGTGTCGAGGTCGACGGCGTCGACCGCGGGGGTGAGGCCGTCGACGGAGATGCCGGTGAACGGGCGGTCGGTGGCGGCGATCCGGCCGCTGATCCGGGCGACGCCGTCGGTGACGGCGGTGCGGTAGCGGTCGGCGGTGCTGTTGTTGAGCAGATACGTCCGGCTGTCGGCCGGGTCCTCGGCGGGGTGCGCGAGGAGACTCATGAAGTGCCCTCCCAGGTGCGGAGTTGACCACGTCCCGTGCAGGGCAGAGGTGTGCACAGGGGCAGGGCGACCCACCCGATGACGTAGTGAGGTAAGCCTAACCTAACTAAACCGTCGGGTGGGTATGGGGTGTCCTGGGCGGTCTGACCGGGGTCGTTCGGTTCGTGTCAGTCCGTATCGTCGTTCAGCGTGCGCAGCACCAGTCCGGTGGCCGGCTTGGGGCCGAAGGACGTCGACTTGCGCGGCATCGTCACGCCGCACTGGGCGAGTTGGCGGACCGTCTCCTCGGACGTGGCACGCATCAGGACGGCCGTGCCGCCGTGCCGGGCGGCCTGCTCGACGGCGTCCGCGGTGCGGTGCAGATAGCTGATGTCCGAGGGGTGGTCGGGGATCCGCCAGATTTCGTCGAACAGGACGGAGTGCAGCACGGTCGCGTCCAGCCGCCGCCACGCCTCGGGCCGGTCGCTGCGGATCGCCCGGTCGAGCAGCGCGGGGGCGGGCCGGTCGAGGAGGTGGAAGTCGTCCGGGCCGCCGGAGAGGACGAAGGCGCTGCCGGCCGTCTCCTCCAGCGCCTCCAGGGCGGCGGGCAGTTCGCCGGGCAGCCGGCGGACCCGGAACGCGCCGGTCACCTCCGCGAGCGCCTTGTCGAGCGGCAGGTGCGGCAGCACGCGGTGGATCGCGCGGACCTGGAGCGGATGGCGGGCGGTGTCGACGAGCAGCACCAGACCGGATGCCCAGGGGGACTCGGCGGTGGCGCCGGGCTGCTGGTCGTGGAGCCGCTGGTAGGTCGCCCAGCGGTGGTGGCCGTCGGCGATCAGCGCCTCCTGGTGGGACAGGTCCTCGTCGATGGCGGCCAGGTCGGCGGGGTCGGTGAC
Source organism: Streptomyces albospinus (assembly GCF_014648695.1). Classification (GTDB taxonomy): domain Bacteria; phylum Actinomycetota; class Actinomycetes; order Streptomycetales; family Streptomycetaceae; genus Streptomyces; species Streptomyces albospinus. The sequence continues at coordinate 78,881 of NZ_BMRP01000026.1, read as the reverse complement.
CGCCCAGAGGCGGTGCGCGAAGCCGTCTTCGGTGGTGGTGGCGAGCAGCGGGGCGCCCTGGATCGTGCGCTCGATGACCGCGGTGGCGCCGGTCACGGTGCCCCGGCCGCGGTACGAGAGCAGCAGCGGCTCGAAGTTGGCGGCAGCGGCGCGCATCAGCGCGGCCCGGTCCTCGACCACCTCGGGGATCACGTCCTCGTGCGGCAACACCGGGCCGTCCAGGCGCAGCGCGCCGATCAGCCCGCGCTGGAGGACGTCGCCGGAGCGCTGCTCGTAGACGTAGAGGGCGGGCTCGGGGTCGCGGGTCAGGACGCCCTCGGCGCGCCAGCGGTGGAGGGTATCGGCGGCCTGGCGGTGGCGGGTGGTGGGGTCCGCGGCGTGCGGGAGGATCAGCCGGACGATGTTGTACGGATCGGAGGTTTCCAGCTCACGGACGCCGTCCGGCCGGACCACGACGTCGTAGGGCGGGGAGGTGACAGCGGTGAGGCTGCTGACCCGGTCCGGGGCATAGCGCAGTCCGCGGAACGGGAGGAGGCGGAGGCCGTCGGTACTGGTCATTGAAGAATGCTATGCCGCTCGGCGGGTGCGGGATGATCGGGGGAGCGGCCCCGAGTGGCCGGAAATATCGGTAGCCGCGCGACGGCGGACGGCGGGCCCGGTGGAGCCGGGCCGGCGCTTCGTACCGCGCGCCGGAGTCCTCCGTACGGCACGGGGGAGCAAGGAGCAGCACGGCATGGACGAGCGGATGGGTCAGGGACTCCGGCCCGAGGGGAGCCGGCGCGCGCTGAGCGCGGCGTACGACACGGCGCTGCTGGATCTGGACGGGGTGGTCTACGCCGGCGGGCAGGCCATCGCGCATGCCGTGGAGGCGCTGACCGCGGCGCGGGCGGGCGGGATGCACCTTGCGTATGTGACGAACAACGCGGCCCGGACGCCGCAGGCGGTCGCCGACCAGCTGGCCGGATTCGGCCTGCCGACGGAGGCGGAGGACGTGATCACCTCGGCGCAGGCGGTCGCCAGGCTGATCGCCGAGCAGGTGCCGGCCGGCGCCCGGGTGCTGGCCATCGGGGGCGAGGGGCTGCGGGTGGCGCTGCGCGAGCGCGGGCTGGAGCCGGTGGCGTCGGCGGACGACGATCCGGCGGCGGTGGTGCAGGGCTACGACCCGGGGCTGGACTGGGGGCAGTTGGCGGAGGCCGCGTACGCGGTGCAGCGCGGGGTGCCGTGGTTCGCGTCCAACACCGATCTGACGATCCCCAAGGAGCGCGGGATCGCGCCGGGCAACGGCGCGCTGGTCGAGGTGGTGCGGATCGCCGCGGGCGGTACGCCGCAGGTGGCGGGCAAGCCGCAGCCGCCGATGCACCGGGAGACGGTGCTGCGGACCGGCGCCGAGCGGCCGCTGGTGATCGGGGACCGGCTCGACACCGACATCGAGGGCGCCTGGAGGGGCGGGGTCGACTCGCTGCTGGTGCTGACCGGGGTGACGACGCCGGCGGAGCTGCTGGCGGCGCCGCTGCGGCACCGGCCGACGTATGTGGACGCGGATCTGCGCGGTGTGCTGGCGCCGCAGCCGGAGGTGGCGGCGGACGGCGACGGCTTCCGGTGCGGGGGCTGGCGGGCCGCGGCGTCCGGTGCCGGGGCCGGGGCCGGTGACACCCTCGTCCTGGACGGTGCGGGGGCGCCGCTGGACGGGCTGCGGGCGCTGTGCGCGGCGGCGTGGACGGCCGCGGGCGAGGGCGGCTGTGCGGCGGATGCCGGGAAGGCGCTGCGGCAGATCGGGATGTGAGGGGGCGCCGCCGGGCGGCGGGCCCCGCCGGGTGCGGCGGGGCCCGGGCCGCTCAGGCTGCCTGTCCGGTGTTACCGGCCGCCGCGGCGGTCAGCTCCGCGATGAGGTCCTCCTCGGTGGCGCCGCGCCGCCAGTAGCCGGTGAACTTGACGGCCCGGCGGTCGAATCCGCGCTCCCCGACGAGATGCCGGCGCACCGCCTTGACGGTGCCGGCCTCGCCGGCGATCCAGGCGTACGGCGTCCCGTCGGGCAGGTCGGCGGCGCGCAGCGCGTCCCGTAGGGGCTCGGTGTGCGCGGCCGTGGCCGGGTCCCGGACGAGCCAGGTGATGTCGGCGTCGGCGAAGGTCGGCAGCTGCTGCCGGTCGTCCTCGTGCCCGATCTCGATCCAGACCTTGGCGCGGGTGCCGGGGGAGAGCCAGGACAGGATTCCGGCGACGGCCGGCAGCGCCGTCTCGTCGCCGGTGAGCAGGATCCAGTCGGTGCCGGGCGGCGGCCGGAAGTCGACTCCGCCGTTGTCCTCGACGGCCGGGGCGAGGACGGTCAGCCGGTCGCCCGGCCGGGCGCGGGCGGCCCACCGGCCGGCCGGGCCGCCGGCCGCCGCCGCTTCGGGGCCGTCGGCGCCGTGCAGCGCGAAGTCCACGTCGAACTCGCCTGCCGCCGGGCGCTGTTCGCGGATGGTGTACGAGCGCATCACGGGCCGCTCGGCCGGGTCCTGGGCCCGCCAGGCGGTGTACCAGCCGTCGCCCATGTCGTCGAAGACCGGCACCGCCTGGTGGGGCTGCGGGAGGAACAGCTTGAAGCGCTGGTCCCGGCCGCCGGAGACCAGCCCGTCGAGCCGTTCGCCACCGAAGGTGATCCGGACCATGGACGTACTCAGCCGCCGGGCGCGGACGACATGGACGTCGAAGAAGCGGTACGGCGCGGCGGTGGGGGCGGCGGTCGTGGTCATACGGGAACCTCCCGGGACGATGCGGGGTGTGGCGTGCGTACGGGGTCGGTGAAGCGGGTGTGACGGGGCGTCAGTTGACCTTCCTGGCGCCCTCGATGGCCTTGGTGAGTGATTCCAGGAGCGGTGCGGCGCCCGCGTAGGAGTAGCGCGGCTCGCTGGACCAGGGGGTGATCTGACCGGCCTTGACCGCGGGGAGCTTGTTCCAGGCGGGCTTGGCGGCCAGGTCCTCGGGCTGGAGGGTGGCGGTGCGGTTGTCCAGCAGGAGCACGTCGGCCTGGTACTTGTCGGCGTTCTCCCAGCTGAGGCTCTCGAAGTAGCCGCCCTTGTCCAGGTGGTCCGGGACGATCAGGTCGACGCCGAGGGACTTGAAGTACATGAGGTCGGCGTTGATGCCCGGGTTGGAGGCGTAGAAGAGGTCGGCGCTGCCGGAGCAGGCGAGCACCTTGACCGGGTGCGCCTTGGCGGCCTTGCGCAGCGCCTCGGCGGCCTTCTCGAAGCGGGCCCTGGCGTCGGTGACCTTCTTGGCCTTCAGGTCCGCGCCGAGTGCCGCGGCGAGCTGCCCGTAGCGCGCGACGATCCGGTCCAGCGGCACCCGGGAGGAGGTGAGGGCCACGCTCGGGGCGAGCTTGGCGATCTTGTCCTTGCTGTCGTCCGGGACGAACCAGAGGGCGCCCGGCTCGTACATGTTGGTGACCAGCAGATCGGGGCTCAGGCCGGCGTACTTCTCGACGTTGAACTGGTTGTAGGCGTTGCCGAGGACGGTGACCTTGTCGACGTCGAGGTCGCCGGCCTGCGGGTCGGGCTTGCCGTCCTTGAGCTTGGTGGGCCCGAAGACGCCGACGATCCGGTCGGCGGCGCCGAAGTCGTGCAGCGCGGCGGCGGTGCCGGTGAACGCGACGATGCGCTGCGGGGTGTGGGGGAGGGAGACCTTCTGCCTGCGGTCGTCGGTGAAGGACCACGGGCCGCCCTCGGCACCGCCGTTGCCGCCCCCCGAACCCTTGCCCCCTCCGCAGGCGGCGAGCAGCGCGCCGATGCCGACGGCGCCGCCCGCGGCCAGGATGCCGCGGCGGGACGGGGTGACGCTTCGGGGGGTTCTCATGGTGTTTGTACTTCTCTCTCGACGGGGGCGACCGGATCGGCAGGGCGTACGGCGGTACGTCCGTACCGGAAGGGCCGGTTGATCACACGCTTGTGAGGGTAGGCTAACCTAACTAGCGTGTTGGTTGACAGTCCCCCCGCAGCAACAGCGGCCCCGGCCCCCGCGGCCCCCCGCCGGCGCCCCGTCATACGGTCGGCGGGGCTGCTCGCCTCCGTTGCCGGGCTCGCCGTGATCACCGTCCTCGGCATCGCCGTCGGCGCCAAACAGATCCCCCTCGACCAGGTGTGGCACGGGGTGTTCCACTACTCCGGCTCCGACACCGACGTCATCGTCCGCGACGTGCGGGTGCCCCGCACCCTCCTCGGGCTGCTGGCCGGCGCCGCCCTCGGCCTCGCCGGCACGGTCATGCAGGCGCTGACCCGCAACCCCCTCGCCGACCCCGGGGTCCTCGGCATCAACGCCGGCGCCTCGGCCGCCGTCGTCTCCGGCATCAGCTTTCTCGGCGTCACCTCGCTGACCGGCTATGTGTGGTTCGCGTTCGCCGGCGCCGCGGTGGTCTCGGTGGCGGTCCACGTCCTCGGCGGCACCCGCAACGCCACCCCCGTACGGCTCGCCCTCGCCGGCACCGCGCTCACCGCGGTCCTCACCGGCTACCTCAACGCCGTCAACCTGCTGGACAACGCGGCGCTGGACAAGATGCGCTTCTGGACGGTCGGTTCGCTGGCCGCCGCGACCATGCCGACGGTCACCGAGGTCGCGCCGTTCCTCGCGGCGGGCGCGGCCTTGGCGCTGCTGCTCGCCCGGCCGCTGAACGCCCTCGCGCTCGGCGACGACCAGGCGCGGGCGCTGGGCGCCCGGCTGACCCGCACCCGGGTGCTGGCGATGCTCGCGGTCACCCTGCTGTGCGGCGGGGCGACCGCCGCCTGCGGCCCGATCGCCTACGTCGGCCTGATGGTGCCGCACGCCGTACGGGCCGTCACCGGACCGGACATGCGCTGGATCCTGCCGTATTCGGCGGTGCTCTCGCCGGTGCTGCTGCTGGGCGCGGACGTGCTCGGCCGGGTCGTGGCCCGGCCCGGCGAACTCCAGGTCGGCATCGTCACGGCCGTCATCGGCGGCCCGGTCTTCATCTATCTCGTACGGCGTCGGAGGATGGCCCAGCTGTGAGTGTGCGTAGCGAGCGAACCAAGGTGCCGGCCGGGGCGCGGCCCACCCGGCGCATACGGGCGGTCCGCACCGTCAGCGGGCTCTCCGTCAGCGGGCTCTCCGTCCGGCTCGACGTCCGCGCCGCCCTCGCCGGACTGCTGCTGCTGGCCGTCGCCCTCGCCGCCGCCGTCGCGCTGGTCGGCTCCGGCGACTACCCGATGACGCCCTCCGAGGTGCTGAGCACCCTCACCGGCGGCGGCACCACCGGCCAGGAATTCATCGTGCAGGAACTCCGGCTGCCCCGGGTGCTGGTGGGGCTGCTGGTCGGCGCGGCCTTCGGCATCGCCGGGGCGGTCTTCCAGACCGTCTCCCGCAACCCGCTCGGCAGCCCGGACATGCTCGGTTTCGCCCAGGGCTCCTCGGTCGGCGCGCTGGTCGCCATCGTCTACTTCCACAGCGGGCCCTACGGCGTCGCCGCCGGCTCCGTCGTCGGCGGTGTGGCCACCGGCCTCGCCATCTTCCTGCTCGCCTGGAAGCGCGGCGTCCACGGCTACCGCTTCGTCCTCGTCGGCATCGGCGCCGCCGCGATGCTCTACGCCATCGTGCTCTACCTGCTGACCAAGGCGACCATCCACGAGGCGACCCGGGCCACCACCTGGATGACCGGATCGCTCAACGGCCGGGACTGGGACCAGGTCTGGCCGCTGGCCGCGGTCTGCGCCGTACTCGTCCCCCTGGTGCTCGGCTACGGACGCCCGCTGCGGATGCTGGAGATGGGCGACGACGCGGCGTCCGCCCTGGGCGTACGGGTCGAGCGGGTCCGGATCGTCGTGCTGCTGGCGGCCGTCGTGCTGGTCGCGGCCGGCACCGCGGCGGCCGGACCGATCTCCTTCGTGGCGCTCACCGCGCCCCAACTCGCCCGGCGGCTCACCCGGTCACCCGGCCCCAACCTGCTGCCCGCCGCCCTGATGGGCGCCGCCCTGCTGGTCGCCGCGGACCTCGCCGCGCAGGGGCTCTTCGGCGCCGACCAGCTGCCGGTGGGGGTGCTGACCGGAATCCTCGGCGGCGGCTATCTCGTGTGGCTGCTGTTCACCGAGCGGAAGGCGGGGCGGGTGTGAACCGGCCCGCCCCGGAGCACGCCGGCCGCCGCGCCCGGCAGCCGTGACCGCGACCACCGACACCAGCAGCGACACCCCCACCACCCCCAGGAGCCCCGAAGTGAGCCGTCTCACGGCCGAGAACGTCACCCTCGCCTACGACCAGCGGGTGATCGCCGAGAACCTCTCGGTCGCCATCCCCGACCACTCCTTCACCGTCATCGTCGGCCCGAACGCCTGCGGCAAGTCCACCCTGCTGCGCGCGCTGTCCCGGATGCTCAAGCCGGCCGCCGGATCGGTGCTGCTCGACGGCGCCGCGATCTCCTCGCTCCCGGCCAAGAAGGTCGCCAGGACGCTCGGGCTGCTGCCGCAGTCCTCGATCGCCCCCGACGGGATCACCGTCGCCGACCTCGTGGCCCGCGGGCGCTACCCGCACCAGGGCCTGCTGCGCCAGTGGTCGGCCGAGGACGAGCGGATCGTCCGGGAGTCGATGGCGGCGACCGGCGTCGGCGAACTCGCCGACCGCTACGTCGACGAACTCTCCGGCGGCCAGCGGCAGCGCGTCTGGATCGCCATGGCGCTGGCCCAGCAGACCCCGCTGTTCCTCCTCGACGAGCCGACGACCTACCTGGACATCCAGCACCAGATCGAGGTCCTGGACCTCTGCGCCGAACTGCACGAGGAGCAGGGGCGCACCCTCGTCGCGGTGCTCCACGACCTCAACCACGCGGCCCGCTACGCCACCCACCTCATCGCCATGAAGAACGGCGAGGTGATCGCCGAGGGCGCGCCGACCGACATCGTCACCGTCGACCTGGTCGAGCGGGTCTTCGGCATCGGCTGCCAGATCATCGACGACCCGGAGACCGGCACCCCGCTGGTCGTCCCGGCCGCCCGCCGGCCGCGCCGGGCCGCCGCTCCGGAGCCGGCTACAGCAGCGTCCTGAGCCGCAGCAGATCGCGCACCCCGGCCTCCAGCTTGACCCGGCCGCTGCCCCACGCCTTGGCGAAGTTGAGCCGGCCGTCGACCAGCGCGACGAGATCGTCCCCGGCCATGGTGAGCCGGATCTCGGCCTTGTCCGGCGGCGGGCCCGGGACGCTGGTGACGTCCCTGATGGTGCCGTCGGCCAGCCGCCCGACGAAGGTCGTGTCGAGATCCGTGATGCGGCAGCTGAGCGAACGGTCGAGCGCGGCGGCGCTGCGCACGTCGCCCTGTGCCGAGGACAGGTTCTGGGCCAGCCGGTCGAGCGCGGCGCGGCACTGGTCGAGGGTTGCCATCGCGCCCGACGATACGCCAGGCCGGGGGCGCCCGAGGTAGCGTCGGGGGCATGGAAGAGCCGACGTCCGGCCCGGAGCCGGAGGCACCCGGGATCCCGGCCGCACCCGAGTCAGCACAGGGGCCCGGCGAGCCGGCCGGACCCGCAGGGCCGCAGCCGCTCGGGGTCCCCGTGACCCCCACCGGCCGGCCCGCCGTCGACGCCGCGCTGCGGCGCCTCGCCGAGGCCGACCACCTCCCGGCGAGCGGCCATCTGGACATGTACGAGGATGTGCACCGTGGGCTGCGCGACGAGCTGGCCTCCCTGGACCAGCAGCCCGGGCCGCCCGCGCCTTCCGCGACGACGTACGACAACAGGAGCTGAACCACAGGTGGCAGGAGTGGCACGACGCCGACTCGACGCGGAGCTGGTGCGCCGCAAGCTGGCCCGCTCCCGGGAGCACGCGAGCCAGCTGATCGCCGCGGGCCGGGTGACCGTCGCCGGGGCGAGGGCGACCAAACCGGCCACCCAGGTGGAGACCAGCGCGGCCCTGGTCGTCCGCGCCGACGAGAACGACCCCGACTACGTCTCGCGCGGCGGCCACAAGCTCGCCGGCGCGTTCGCCGCCTTCGTCCCGCGCGGACTGCGGATCGAGGGCCGGCGGGCTCTGGACGCGGGCGCCTCGACCGGCGGCTTCACCGACGTCCTGCTGCGGGCCGGCGCCGGCCATGTCGTGGCCGTCGACGTCGGCTACGGGCAGCTCGCCTGGTCGCTCCAGAGCGACGACCGGGTCACCGTGAAGGACCGTACCAACGTACGCGAGTTGACGCTGGAGCAGATCGACGCGCAGCCCGTCGACCTCGTCGTCGGCGACCTCTCGTTCATCCCGCTGGGCCTCGTCCTGCCCGCGCTGGTCGGCTGCGCGGCGCCGGACGCGGACCTGGTGCTGATGGTCAAGCCGCAGTTCGAGGTCGGCAAGGAACGGCTGGGCAGCGGCGGAGTGGTGCGCAGCGCCCGGCTGCGGGCCGAGGCGGTGTGCGCGGTCGCGGACCGGGCGGCCGAGCTGGGGCTGGGCGTCCTCGGCGTGACCGCGAGCCCGTTGCCCGGACCGTCGGGCAATGTCGAGTACTTTCTGTGGCTGCGCGCCGGGGCGCCTGCACTCGACCCGGCGGATGTCGACCGTGCAGTGGCGGAGGGGCCCCGTTGACCACAACCCAGGCAGTTGAAGGCAGCGCAGCACAGGAGAACAGCCGTGCCGGGCGGACGGTGTTCCTGCTCGCGCACACCGGCCGCCCGGCTGCCATCCGCAGCGCCGAACTCGTCGTCCAAGGACTGCTGCGCAGCGGGATCGGGGTGCGGGTACTGGCGGAGGAGGCCGCGGATCTGCCGCTGCCGTCGTCGGTCGAGCGCGTCGAGTCCGAGCAGTGCGCCGCCGAGGGCTGCGAACTGCTGGTCGTCCTCGGCGGGGACGGCACGCTGCTGCGCGGCGCGGACTTCGCCCGGACGTCCGGGGTGCCGATGCTGGGCGTCAACCTCGGCCGGGTCGGCTTCCTCGCCGAGGCAGAGCGCGACGACCTCGACAAGGTCGTCGACCGGGTCGTCACCCGCGCCTACGAGGTCGAGGAGCGGATGACGCTGGACGTCCTGGTCCGCAACAACGGCACCGTCGTCCACACCGACTGGGCGCTCAACGAGGCGTCCGTGGAGAAGGCCGCCCGCGAGCGGATGCTGGAAGTTGTCACCGAGGTCGACGGCCGGCCCGTCTCCCGCTTCGGCGGCGACGGAGTGGTCTGCGCGACGCCGACCGGCTCGACCGCGTACGCCTTCTCGGCCGGCGGGCCGGTGGTCTGGCCCGAGGTCGAGGCGCTGCTGATGGTGCCGATCAGCGCCCATGCCCTGTTCGCCAAGCCGCTGGTCACCTCGCCGCGCTCGGTGCTCGCGGTCGAGGTGCAGCCCAAGACCCCGCACGGGGTGCTGTGGTGCGACGGCCGTCGGACCGTCGAACTCCCCGCCGGTGCCCGCGTCGAGGTCCGCCGCGGCGCCGTCCCGGTCCGCCTGGCGCGGCTGCACCACGCGTCGTTCACGGACCGCCTGGTCGCCAAGTTCGCCCTCCCGGTGGCGGGGTGGCGGGGGGCGCCGCACTAGGGCGCTTCTGATGGCTCTTGGTCGGCCTCCGGGCCGACCAGCCAACCCGGCACAAGTCGCCACGTGAGGCGCGGACGGCCCCACCGGAAGCACCCGCCCCAGCCGGCAACCGGTTTCAAGAGCCGTCAGAAACGCCCTGGTCCCCCGCCCCCTGGGCCCCTCGCGTCACCGGCCGCCGCCCGGAGCCCCGTGCGTCAGGAGCTCCCGGGCGCGGGTGAGGGCGGAGTCCCGCCCGGCGGCGAGTTCCGCTTCGGTGAAGACGGGGGTGGCGAGCGCAGGAGGGATGCCCGGGCCGTCGAAGGTGCGCCCGTCGGCGGTCAGGAACTCCTCGTTGGGCAGGCCGAAGGTCCAGCCGTTGGGGAGGCTGCGCTCCAGGATGTCGGAGAAGACGCCCTGGGTGTTCTCGCCGATCCGGGTGGGGGCGGGGGAGCGGCCCATCAGGGACTGGGTGAAGGTCTCCCCGGCGCTGATCGTCAGCCGTCCGGTGAGGACGGCCACCGGGCCGGTGTAGACCGGGCCCTGGTGCGGGCGGACCCGGATCGGCTCGGGAGCGGTGAACGCGCCCGGGTCGCGGGGGTCGTTGCGGGCCCGCTTGCGGTACGCGAGGTACGGGCGGGCGGTGAGCCGGGAGGCGATCCGCAGGCCGAGGGGGTCCGCGCCGCCGCCGTTGAGCCGCAGGTCGATGACCAGGCCGCGCAGGGCGGTGGGCCCCTGCGTACGGGCCGCGGTGAACACCGCGTCCAGCGCGCGGTCCAGCTCGGCGGTATCGGCGGCGTAGTCGTCCTTCTCGGTGTAGCCGGCGAACTGGGTGACCCGGAAGTAGCCGATCCGGCCCGGGAGATCGGCGTAGGAGAGCTTGCCCTGGGCCCAGCGCCGCTGCACGGTGCCGGGCCCGAGGTTCGCGGCGATCGCCCGGTCGATGCGGGCGGCGGTTTCCGGGGTGGGCAGCTCACTGCCGGCGAACCGCCGGCCGGGACCGGCCACGACGCGGGTGTGCGCGTCGTGCAGCGGCTCGATCATCTCGCGTAGCACCGCGAAGAGTTGGGCGTCGGTGGTGTGCGCGGTGATCCGGGGCCGGTAGCGGTCGCGGACCGCGGCCCAGTCGATCCCCTTCGCCCGGAAGAACGGGTAGTTCTCCGCGTAGGTCCGCCAGAAGACGTCGAAGACCGCCCGGGGGTCCCGGGACGGGCGCCGGCCGCACCGCTCGGGCAGTGCGCCGACCCGGTGCAGGGTGCGGCTGCCCACGTTGTCGTCGAAGGCCAGCCGGGCGCGGCCGGTGCCTGCGGGGGGGACGGTCAGCGGCGCCTGGTCGGGGACCGTGAAGCGGCTCGCGCCGGGTGCGTCGGGGGCGCCGGTCCGGGTGCCGGTGACGGAGCCGGGCAGGCAGCTGACGGCGGTGGTCTCGTAGGTCCGCAGCGCGCGGCCCTTGATGGTGACGAGGGTGCCGTAGCCGTCCGTCCGCCAGACGCCGTCCAGGGAGGGCGCCCGGTCGGCCGCCCCGGCCGCGCGGGCCGGGGCGGCCGGGGGCGCGCAGCCGGCGGCGGTGAGGGTGGCCAGGACGGTCACCGCGGCCAGCGAGGCGCTCAACAGGGCGGTGGCGCGGGGGCGTTGGGGGCGGCGGGGGCCGGGTGCCGACCGGTCCGGTGCCGGGGTGCTCATGGTGTGTACCTCGTGGGGGTCATGGGACGTACCTCGTGGGGGTGCGGAGGAGCAAGGAGCAAGGAGCAATACGGGGAGGCGCGGAGGGCGTCAGGCCGCGGCCAGGGTTTCCGTGGCGCGGCGGCGCAGCCCGAGGTGGACGGGCAGGCCGGTGGCGAGCAGCGCGAGCAGCAGGGTGCCGCCGGCGATCGCGGCGGCCGTCGGCCCGGGGACGTACGGCAGCGGGTCGCCGAACGCCTGCCGCAGCATCGGGGCGAGGGTGCCCAGCGCGATCGCGGTACCGAGGGCCAGCGCGGTGCCGGCGACCACGGCAGCCTCCCAGGCCGCCATCACCCGCACCTGGCGCGGCGTGGAGCCGACCAGCCGCAGCAGCGCCAGATCGCGGCGCCGCTCGGCGGTGATCATGGCCAGGGTGTTGCCGGCGGCGATGGCGGCGAAGCCCGCGTAGAGGCCGGTGCCGAGGTAGTCCAGCCACACCGCGCCGGCCGGGCCCGCGGATCCCGTCCGGTGGACTGCGGTGGTGTGCAGCGCGATCTTGGTGGTGCCGAACGCGACCACCAGCACCAGGGGTACGACGGCGGCGGAGAACCGGCGCGACTGGGAGGTGACGTTCCGCATCGCCAGTTCCGCCGCGCTGCCGAACCGGCCGATGAGCCGGGACACCAGCCAGGCGGCCGGGCCGACCAGCCGCGGCCCCAGCAGCCCCGTCCCGATGCAGAAGAGCAGCAGGACCAGGAACGCGCCCTGGCTCGCCCGGTCGGCGTCCTGCCCGGCGAGCAGCCGCGAGACGAGCACTCCGCCGGCCAGCGCGGCAAGCCCCAGCGGCAGCCGCAGCAGCCCCAG
>NZ_BMRP01000026.1:12162-66891 GCF_014648695.1 Streptomyces albospinus | reverse complement strand
CAGCCCGGCCACCGCCGAGGTGACCACCGCCACCCCCAGGCACACCGGCAGCGCGACCCAGCTGAAGCGGAACGGCACCCCGGGCGGAACGAGGCCGTGGCCGACCATGCCGCCGAACCACTCGCGCGCCAGCACCGCACCCAGCGGGCACCCGGCCAGGGCCGAGGGGACCGAGGCCGCGACCGCCTGCGCGGCGGTGGCCCGCCGGATCTGCCAGGGCCGGGCGCCGATCGCGCGCAGCATCGCGAACTCGCGGTGCTGCTGGGTGACGGCGGTGCCCATCGTCGAGGCGACCACGAACACCGACAGATAGACCGAGCCGAGGAGCAGCACGACCGCCATGTCCCCTACGTGATGGGCCGCCATCACGCGCCGTGCGGATGCGGGGACGCCGTCCGCACCGGTTGCGGCGAGCATCGTCGTCGACGCCCCGACCACGGTCGCGGCGAACAGCGTCGCCACCGCCGTCCCCGCGAACGCGGGTCGGTGACCGCGCAGCGCGGCCCGCGCCAATCCGCTGGACATGTGTGTCCCTCTTCCCTCGTTCGCACCCTTCGCGCCGGTCGGTTCCGTTCGTGCCGCCCGGTTCCGTTCCCGGACCAGCGTGACGTCCGGATGCGGTCCGCCACCATGCGGCCCGCACTCCATCCCGGGTGGGGTTTTCCGCAGGTCCGGGGGGCGGAGAACCGCAGGTCGGGGGCCGCGGGCGGGCGGGGCCGGGCGGGAGTGAGGGGGAGGCCGTCGCGGGGCGGCCCCCGGACCTCGTAAGGTCGTGTCCGTGTTGGAGGAGATGCGGATCCGGTCCCTGGGCGTCATTGACGACGCCGTTGTCGAGCTGTCCCCGGGCTTCACGGCGGTGACCGGCGAGACCGGCGCCGGCAAGACCATGGTCGTCACCAGCCTCGGCCTGCTGCTGGGCGGGCGCGCGGACCCCGCCCTGGTGCGGATCGGCGCCAAGTCGGCGGTCGTGGAAGGCAGGATCACCCTCGCCGCCACGGCGCCCGCTGCCGTACGGGCCGAGGAGGCCGGTGCGGAGCTGGACGACGGCGCGCTGCTGATCAGCCGCACGGTCTCCGCCGAGGGCCGCTCGCGCGCCCACGTGGGCGGCCGGTCCGTACCGGTCGGCCTGCTCGGCGAATTGGCCGACGACCTGGTCGCCGTCCACGGCCAGACCGACCAGCAGGGCCTGCTGCGGCCGGCCCGCCAGCGCGAGTCCCTGGACCGCTACGCCGGGGACGCGGTGGCCGTCCCGCTCGCCAAGTACACGGCCGCCCACCGCCGGCTGCGCGCCGTCGCCGCCGAGCTGGCCGAGCTGACCACCCGGGCCAGGGAACGCTCCCAGGAAGCCGACCTGCTGCGCTTCGGCCTCGACGAGATCGCCGCCGCCGAGCCGCAGGCCGGCGAGGACACCGAACTCGCCGCCGAGGCCGAGCGGCTCGGGCACGCCGAGGCGCTGGCCTCCGCGGCGTCCGCCGCGCACGCCGCGCTGGCCGGCAACCCCGAGGACCCCGAGGGCGTCGACGCCACCACCCTGGTCGCCGGTGCGCACCGTGCGCTGGAGGCCGTCCGCAGCCACGACCCGGCGCTCGCCGCACTCGCCGAGCGGCTCGGCGAGATCGGCATCCTGATGGCGGACGTCGCGGGCGAACTGGCGGGTTACGCGGACGGCCTGGACGCGGACCCGCTGCGGCTGGCGGCCGTCGAGGAGCGCCGCGCCGCCCTGAACCACCTGGTGCGCAAGTACGGCGAGGACATCACGGCGGTGCTGGCCTGGTCCGAGCAGAGCGCCGCCCGGCTCGCCGAACTGGACGGCGACGACGACCGGATCGGTGAGCTGACCGCCGAGCGCGACGCCCTCCGCACCGAACTGGGCGAGCTGGCACAGGAGTTGACCGACGCCCGGACCGCCTCGGCGAAGCGCTTCGCGGACGCGGTCACCACCGAGCTCGGCGAACTCGCCATGCCGCACGCCCGGGTGAGCGTCTCGATCCGCCAAACCGAGGTGAGCGGGGACGCCGAGGGCGCCGACGGCATCGAGGTGAACGGCCGGACCGTGGCCTACGGGCCGGCCGGTGCCGACGAGGTCGAACTCCTCCTCGCCCCGCACCCGGGCGCCCCGCCCCGACCGATCGCCAAGGGCGCGTCCGGCGGTGAGCTCTCCCGGGTGATGCTCGCCGTGGAGGTCGTCTTCGCCGGCACCGACCCGGTGCCGACGTATCTCTTCGACGAGGTCGACGCGGGCGTCGGCGGCAAGGCTGCCGTCGAGGTCGGCCGGCGGCTGGCCAGGCTCGCCAAGTCTGCGCAGGTCGTGGTGGTCACCCACCTCCCGCAGGTCGCGGCCTTCGCGGATCGCCAGCTCCTGGTGGAGAAGACCAACGACGGTTCGGTCACCCGCAGCGGCGTCACGGTCCTGGAGGGCGAGGAGCGGGTCCGCGAGCTGTCCCGCATGCTCGCCGGCCAGGAGGACTCCGAGACCGCCCGCGCACATGCGGAGGAACTGCTGGAGGCCGCGCGTACCGGGGCATAGCAGCCGGAACGGGACACCTACGGACAGGCCCGAGGGACGGGGAGCCGAGCGCCGGGACGGGCCGGGTGAGGGGAGCGGCATGTCGGCGAGGGCGGGCGGCGGCGCGTCCGACGACGTGGCCGCCGCAGCCCTCCGCCCCGGGCCGTCGGCGCCTCTTCCGGTCGGACCCGCTCGGGGCCGCGGTCGCGCCCGTACCGGGGACGGGCGGATCCGGACAGTGAAGGACGGGTTCCGGACAGCGGTGGACGGGGACCGGGCGGGTGGGTTCGGCTGGTCCGGAGAGCGATCCGCGTGGTCGGCTTGTCGCCCATGTGGGTGAATCCCGGGATCCGGGGGTGAGACTTCCCACCGGAACGGCGTCCGCACGGTGGCGAATTGACGTCGCCGGACTGGCATCCTGGGCGCGGTGCGCAGTGCCGCCGCCGGCCCGCCCCGTCCCTCCCGAGGACGGGCACCGCCTGCGGGTCGCGGCGCATCGCAGCACCTCGCAGCAGGAAACCGCCTCGCCGGTACGGTACGTGCCGGCGCCGAACCAGGAGCCCGACCACGTGACCAGCACCCCGTCCCCGGCGCACGGCCTGTCGCCGCTGCGCACGGTCCAGGTGCTCGGCCACGGCAGCGGCGGCAGCGCGGCGCACGTCCGTTCGCTGGCCGAAGGGCTGGTCGCACGCGGGGTACGGGTCACCGTGTGCGCCACCCCCGAGGCCGAGGAGGCGTACGGCTTCGGCGCGGCGGGGGCCCGGTTCGTGCAGGTCGCCCCGCGGATGGACCCGGCGGGCATGGCCACCCTGCGCAGCGCCTGCTGGGACGCCGACCTGGTGCACGCCCACGGCCTGCGGGCCGGGCTGCGCGCCTCCGTCGCACTGCGCGGACTGCGCGGCCCCCGGGGCGGACGGGTGCCCCTCGTCATCACCTGGCACACCAAGGCGCACACCGAGGGCGCGCGGGCCCGGATCGTGCATCTGATGGAGCGGCGGGTGGCCCGCGCCGCCGCCGTCGTCCTGGGCGTCTGCTCCGACCTCGTCGACCGGGCGCGCGAGCGGGGCGCCCGCGATGCCCGGCTGGCGCCGGTCGCCATCCCGTGCCCCCGGCCCGACGGCATCCCCGGCGACCCCGCGGACGACGACCGCGCCCGCGACAAGGAGCGGGCCGAACTGGGCGCGGTGGACCGGCCGTTGCTGCTCGCGGTCGGCCGGCTCGACCCGTACCAGGGCCACGATCTGCTGCTGGACGCGGCGCACGCCTGGTGCGCGCTGGATCCCCAGCCGCTGCTCGCCATCGCGGGCGAGGGCGAGCAGCGGGCCGCGCTCCAGCGGCGGATCGACAGCGAGCGGCTGCCCGTCCAGCTGCTCGGCCGCCGCGACGACGTGCCCGAACTCCTCGCCGCCGCCGACCTGGTGGTGCTGCCCAGCCGGTGGGAGGCCCGCTCGCTGATCGCTCAGGAGGCGCTGCGCGCCGGGGTCCCGCTGGTGGCCACCGACACCGGCGGCACCCGCGAACTGGTCGGCCGGGCCGCGGAACTGGTCCGCTACGGGGACGCCACCGCCCTCGCCCGTACGGTGCTCGACCTGCTCGCCGACCCGGTGCGCCGCGACGCCCTCGCCGAGGCGGGCCGCGTCCAGGCCGCCGGCTGGCCCAGCGAGAACGACACGGTCGCCCAAGTGCTCAGCGTCTACGACGAGTTGACCCAGCCGGTGCAGCCGGTGCAGCCGGTCTGACGTGCCGGGCCCGCCGGGCCCCGGACTACGGCCGGTCCGTGTGCCGCCGCGCCCGCAGCGCCAGCCGCAGCCCGAGCACCGTCTGCGGATCGTCCAGGTCCGTGCCCAGCAGCTGGGCGATGCGCGCCAGCCGGTCGTAGAGCGTCTGCCGGTTCACGTTCAGATCGCGGGCGGTCTCCGCCTTGCGGCCCGCGCTGGCCAGGTACGCCTCCAGGGTCGGCAGCAGCGGCTGGCGGGCGCCGCGGTCATGGGCGAGCAGCGGCCCGATGGCGCGTTCCACGAAGTCGGTGAGCACCCCCTGTTCGCCGTGCTCCCGCATCCGCCACAGCAGCAGCTCGATGTCCAGGCGGCGGGCGTCGTACCAGGGCTGCTCCGGCAGCCCCTGGGCGGCTGCCGCGGCCTCCCCGGCGTGCCGCAGCCCGGGGCCGGCCGCCGCCCAGTCGCCCGCCGTACCGACGACGACCACCGGGCGGTGCGCGGACGGCCGGGCCAGGCCCGCGCGGGCGACCCCGGCGCGCAGTGCCTCGGCGATCCGGTCGGCGAGCGCGGCCCGGCCCTGGCCCGCCCGCAGTGCCACCAGCAGCGGGACCCGGCCCTCCACGGGACGGACGCCGAGGAGTACGGGCACGCCGAGGGCGGCCAGTTCCTCGCGCAGCGCCTGGGCGAGCAGCGCCCAGCTGCCGGGGGAGGGCAGCGCGACGGGCAGCCGCATCACCACCGGGAGCACCGGGTCGGCACCGGGGCGGAACCCCAGGAGCCGGGCCTGGGCGGGGGCCTCGGTCGCGGAGATCCGGCCCTCCGCCAGCTCGGCGAGGAAGTCCCCGCGCCCGCGCGCGGCCAGCACCTCCTCCTGGCGGGACTGGAGCATGACGACGGCGAGCAGATCGGCGGCCCGCTCCGCGGCGATCCGGTGGACCGGCGCCGGCGGGGCGTTGACCGGCAGCAGCACCAGCCGGGCGCGGACCGATTCGGGCCCGGGCCCGCCCCCGGGCACGTCGATCCGCATCCCGGTGTCGCGCAGGCCCTCCCAGGCCAGCAGCGGATCGGCGTCCGCGGGCCCGTCGTCGCCCTCCGGGCCCGCCGCGTACAGCGGGCTGCCGTCGGGGGCCTCCAGGCACAGCGGATTGCCGGTGAAGACGGCGAGCAGCCGCAGCACCTCGGGGGCACCGCCGCCGCGCAGCAGCACGTCGGTACAGCGCCGCAGCAGCTCGTCGGCCCGCCGCAGCAAGGTGTAGTGGCTGTTGATGATCTCGGTGTGGATCTCCTCGGTCACCGTGACGTACGGGACCTCGCGGTGCAGCTGGACCAGCGGCAGCCCGCAGTCCCGCGCGGCGTCGATCAGCGCCGTGGGCAGCGTGCCGAACCGGGAGCCCAGCTCCACCACGAGCGCGGCGATGTCGCGGTCGGCGAGTCTGCGGATGAAGGCGCGCTGCTCGGAGGGCCGGGTGCCCACCCCGAGGCCGGTGGTCAGCAGCAGCTCGCCGCCCTTGAGCAGCGAGGCGATGTGCGGGACCTCGCCGGCGTGCACCCAGCGCACCGCCCGGTCCAGCCGGTCCTCGCCGGCCAGTACCTCCGGCAGGCCGCGCCGCAGCGCGGGCAGCTCCAGCGCCCTGCGTACCGTGATCTCGGCTTCGATCTTCCGTTGCTGCCCCATGGCGACGAACGCTACCCGCAGTCCGGCTGTCCGGAGGGCCGTGATCCGGATGGCCGCCGCGCGGCACCCGGGCCGCGGGGCACCCGTCCCGCCCGTACGGGCACCGCGATGCCCGCTCCAACTCCTTTTCCGTTACGCCCCGTTGACGGTGCTCCACCGGCTCGGCAGGGTTCCGGGTACCTCCGTGGCGAGAGCACTCCCGTCACACACCCCCCACAAGGAGCAGCCCGTGATCACCCGTCGCAGCCTCCTCGGCGGCCTGGCCGCCGGCGCCGCCGCCACCGCCGGCCTGGCAACCGCCGCCCGCGCCCTCGGTGCCCCCGCCCCGGCCGGCCCGTCCGCCGCCGGCCTGCCCCTCCACATCGTCAACAGCTCCGGCGCCTACGCCAACTCCTCGGTCTGGGTCTACATCCTCGGCAACGACGGCACCCAGCAGGTCCACGTCACCGCGGACGGGCAGCTCAAGCCCGTCGCCGTCGCCGACAACGGCCCGGACGGCTTCACCGACTACGCCATACCCCTCGCCGCCGGCGGCACCACGACCCTCCAACTCCCCCCGATGTCCGGCCGGATCTACACCGCGCTCGGCGGCAAGCTCAAGATCAAGGCGGTCGCCGACGGCAACGGGAAGCCCGCGCTCGCCTACCCCGCGGGCTGGGTCGCCTCCGACCCCAACTACGACGTGCTGCACGACTGCGCGGAGTTCACCCACACCGCCGGCGGGATGTACTGCAACACCACCATGGTCGACATGTTCAGCGTGCCGCTGGCCCTCCGGCTCACCGGCGCCAGGGACCAGACCACCGGCACGCTCAAGGACGGCGCCCGCGCCCGGATCTTCTCCGACGTCAAGGGCGCCGAGGGCTTCGACCGGCTGGTCGTCGGCGACAAGCGGGTCATCGCCCCCGGCCACGGCCTGGACAGCGGCCTGTTCGGCAAGGACTACCTCGCCCCCGCCATCGACGAGGCATGGACCGCCTACGCGTCCAAGGACCTGACCGTCACCACCAACGCGGGCACGTTCACCGGCCGGGTCAGCGGCGACCGGCTCGGCTTCACGGGCCCCAAGGCGGTCTCCTTCGCCAAGCCCTCCACCCGCGACGTCCTCTTCTGCGACGGCACCCTCGCCGCCCCCAACGACGGCACCCTCGGCCCGGTCGCCGCCGTTCTCGGCGCCGCCCTCAACCGCTCCACCCTCACGACCCACCCCGCCCAGCCCACCACCGACCCGGCCGCCTTCTACCAGCAGCGGCTCACCAACCACTACGCCGCCGCCATGCACGCCGCGACCCGGGACGGCAGGGCGTACGGCTTCGCCTTCGACGACGTCGCCGGCTTCGCCTCGTACATCGAGGACCCCGCCCCGAAGGAACTCACCCTCACCCTGACCGCTTTCTGAGTCCCGACGCCCGCGGCCCCCGGCCCCGGCATACGAAAGGTGCCGCCCGGACCCACCGGGCGGCACCCGGGAACGCGGGAGTGCCGGACGAGCGCGGGGACGCGCCCTACCCCCCGTACGCCCCGCTCGCCGTCAGCCGCAGCGCGGTGTCGATCAGCGGGACGTGGCTGAACGCCTGCGGGAAGTTCCCCACCTGCCGCTTGAGCCGGGGGTCCCACTCCTCCGCCAGCAGCCCCAGGTCGTTGCGGAGCGAGAGCAGCTTCTCGAAGAGCTTGCGGGCCTCCTCCACCCGGCCGATCATCGCCAGATCGTCCGCCAGCCAGAACGAGCAGGCCAGGAAGGCCCCTTCGTCCCCTTCGAGCCCGTCCACGCCCAGCCCCTCGCCGGCCGTCGGATACCGCAGGATGAAGCCGTCCTCCGTGCCCAGCTCCCGCTGGATGGCCTCGATGGTGCCGATGACGCGCTTGTCGTCCGGCGGCAGGAAGCCCATCTGCGGGATCAGCAGCAGCGAGGCGTCCAGTTCCTCGGAGCCGTAGGACTGGGTGAAGGTGTTGCGCTCCTTGTCGTAGCCCTTCTCGCAGACGTCCCGGTGGATGGTCTCGCGCAGGTCCTTCCAGCGGTCCAGCGGCCCGTCCACGTCCCCGGACTCGATCAGCTTGACCGTGCGGTCGACCGCGACCCAGGTCATGACCTTGGAGTGCACGAAGTGCCGGCGCGGACCGCGGACCTCCCAGATGCCCTCGTCCGGCTCGTCCCAGTGCTTCTCCACCCACTGGATCAGCTTGATCTGGAGCAGCGAGGCGTAGTCGTTGCGGGCCAGCCCCGTCATGTGCGCCAGGTGCAGCGCCTCGGTGACCTCGCCGTAGACATCCAGCTGGAGCTGCCCCGCGGCGCCGTTGCCGACCCGCACGGGACGCGAATTCTCGTACCCGGGAAGCCAGTTGAGCTCGTTCTCGCCCAGCTCCCGCTCACCCGCGATGCCGTACATGATCTGGAGGTTTTCCGGATCGCCGGCCACCGCCCGCAGCAGCCACTCCCGCCAGGCCCGCGCCTCTTCGCGGTAGCCGGTGCGCAGCAGGGAGGACAGGGTGATCGCCGCGTCCCGCAGCCAGGTGAAGCGGTAGTCCCAGTTGCGGATCCCGCCGATGCACTCGGGCAGCGACGTGGTCGGCGCCGCCACGATCCCGCCGGTCGGCGCGTACGTGAGCGCCTTCAGCGTGATCAGCGAGCGCACCACCGCGTCCCGGTACGGCCCGTGGTAGGTGCAGTGCTCGACCCACTCGCGCCAGAACTCCTCGGTCGCCTCCAGCGCGCCCTCCGGGTCCGCCGCGGCGGCCGGCGGCTGGTGGTGCGAGGGCTGCCAGCTGAGCGTGAACGCGATCCGCTCCCCGGGCGCGACGGTGAAGTCGGAGTACGTCGTCAGATCCTTGCCGTACGTCTCCACGGACGTGTCCAGCCATACCGAATCGGGTCCGGCGACCGCCACCGTCCGGCCGTCCACCTTGTGGACCCACGGCACCACCCAGCCGTACGCGAACCGCATCCGCAGCTCCGAGCGCATCGGGACCCGGCCGCTGACGCCCTCCACGATGCGGATCACCTGCGGCGCACCGTCCCGCGGCGGCATGAAGTCGATCACCCGGACGGTACCGCGCGGGGTGTCCCACTCGGATTCCAGAACGAGTGAATCCCCTCGATAGCGGCGACGGTCGGCCTGCTTCGGGCCGTTGCCGTTGACGGGGCCCATCCGCCAGAAGCCGTGCTCCTCGGTGCCCAGCAGCCCCGCGAAGACCGCCGGCGAGTCGAAGCGGGGCAGGCACAGCCAGTCGACCGTGCCGTCCCGGCACACGAGAGCGGCGGTCTGCATATCGCCGATAAGTGCGTAGTCCTCGATGCGCCCGGCCACGTGCATCTCCCGTCGAACTGGAGTCACGCCCCCCATGGGACGTTGTGTGCTGTCCGTCCTGCCCATGAAACGTCGCCGAGCAGCTGGACCGGAAATTTCGGGCGGGGGTGGTGCCTTTTCCGGACCGCTCGTAGCGAGTGTCCGAGCAGGATACGACGCGGTCGGGTGTGGCGCGCGGTGCTCACGGGAGTGGGGTGCTCCGATCGAGTGGCCTGGATGATCCCGGGTGATGTCACCGCTCCCCTGAGTCGCCGGGAGCGACCATGCCCGGTCGCTGATAGCCTGGTACCCCGTGGACCGGTGGGACCCGAGCAGAACTACGTCACCCCCGAACCGCAGCGACGGCACCCCCTGAATCCCAGGACCGGCGCCGCTTCGCACCTCTCCACCTCGCGACCACGGGAGCTCCCTCTTGGCCATGCCGCCCACTGCTTCTCGATTGAATGCAGCCACGACGACCAAGCACCTCTTCGTCACCGGGGGCGTCGCCTCCTCGCTCGGCAAGGGGCTCACCGCCTCCAGCCTGGGTGCGCTCCTGAAGGCGCGCGGCCTGCGGGTCACGATGCAGAAGCTCGACCCGTACCTGAACGTCGACCCCGGCACGATGAACCCGTTCCAGCACGGCGAGGTCTTCGTCACCAACGACGGTGCCGAGACCGACCTGGACATCGGCCACTACGAGCGCTTCCTGGACGTCGACCTCGACGGCTCCGCGAACGTCACCACCGGCCAGGTCTACAACACCGTGATCGCCAAGGAGCGGCGCGGCGAGTACCTCGGCGACACCGTGCAGGTCATCCCGCACATCACCAACGAGATCAAGCACCGCATCCGTCGGATGGCGACCGACGACGTCGACGTCGTGATCACCGAGGTCGGCGGCACGGTCGGCGACATCGAGTCGCTGCCGTTCCTGGAGACCGTCCGCCAGGTCCGCCACGAGGTCGGCCGGGACAACGTCTTCGTCGTGCACATCTCGCTGCTCCCGTACATCGGCCCGTCCGGCGAGCTGAAGACCAAGCCGACCCAGCACTCGGTCGCCGCGCTGCGCAACATCGGCATCCAGCCCGACGCGATCGTGCTGCGCGCCGACCGCGAGGTGCCCACCGCCATCAAGCGCAAGATCTCGCTGATGTGCGACGTCGACGAGGCCGCGGTCATCGCCTGCCCGGACGCCCCGTCGATCTACGACATCCCCAAGGTCGTGCACGCCGAGGGCCTGGACGCGTACGTGGTCCGCAAGCTGGACCTGCCGTTCAGGGACGTCGACTGGACCCAGTGGGCGGACCTGCTCGACCGGGTCCACAACCCCGACCACGAGGTCCGGGTCGCGCTGGTCGGCAAGTACATCGACCTGCCGGACGCCTACCTCTCGGTCACCGAGGCGCTGCGCGCCGGCGGCTTCGCCAACCGCGCCCGCGTGAAGGTGAAGTGGGTCACCTCCGACGACTGCAAGACCCCGGCCGGCGCCGCCGAGCAGCTCGCCGACTGCGACGCGGTCTGCATCCCCGGCGGCTTCGGCGACCGCGGTGTGGACGGCAAGGTCGGCGCGATCACCTACGCCCGCGAGAACAAGCTCCCGCTGCTCGGCCTCTGCCTGGGCCTCCAGTGCGTGGTCATCGAGGCGGCCCGCAACCTGGCCGGCATCGAGGGCGCCAACTCCACCGAGTTCGACCCGGCCGCGGCCGACCCGGTGATCTCCACGATGGCCGAGCAGATGGACATCGTCGCGGGTGAGGGCGACATGGGCGGCACCATGCGGCTCGGCATGTACCCGGCCAAGCTCGCCGAGGGCTCGATCGTCCGCGAGACCTACGACGACCAGCCCTACGTCGAGGAGCGGCACCGCCACCGCTACGAGGTCAACAACGCCTATCGCGGCGAGCTGGAGAAGAAGGCCGGCCTGGTCTTCTCCGGCACCTCCCCGGACAACAAGCTGGTCGAGTACGTCGAGTACCCGCGCGAGGTCCACCCCTACCTGGTCGCCACTCAGGCGCACCCGGAGCTGCGGTCCCGCCCGACCCGCCCGCACCCGCTCTTCGCCGGCCTGGTGAAGGCGGCCGTGCAGCGGCAGCAGTCCGCGCGGAAGCCGGGCGCCGCGAAGTAGCCCGCGGCACGACGGATACCGTTGCCGGGGTACGGCCTCCTTCGCCGGGGCCGTACCCCGGTTTCTGCGTTGGCACCGCCGCACGAGAGGACGCGCATGGCGATCAAGGACACCCCGGAGGAGTGGACGGTCACCGCGACCACCACGCCGTTCACCGGTAACAAGACCAGCGTGCGCACCGACGAGGTCGTCATGCCGGACGGTGCCACCGCCCGGCGCGACTACCAGGTCCACCCCGGTTCGGTGGCGGTGCTCGCCCTCGACGACGCGGACCGGGTGCTGGTGCTGCGCCAGTACCGCCACCCGGTGCGCCAGCGGCTGTGGGAGATCCCCGCCGGGCTGCTCGACGTCCCCGGGGAGAACCCGCTGCACGCCGCACAGCGCGAGCTGTACGAGGAGGCGCACGTCAAGGCCGGGGACTGGCGGGTGCTGACCGACGTCTACACCACACCGGGCGGCTGCGACGAGGCGGTACGGATCTTCCTCGCCCGCGATCTGTCCGAGGCCGAGGGGGAGCGGTTCGAGGTCTCCGAGGAGGAGGCCGACATGGAGCTGGCGCGGGTGCCGCTGGCCGACCTGGTCCGCGGGGCGCTGGCCGGCGAGCTGCACAACAACTGCCTGGTCGTCGGGGCGCTGGCGCTGACCGCGGCCCAGGCGGGCGCGGGCGTGGAGGCGCTGCGGCCGGCCGACGCGCCCTGGCCGGCCCGCCCCTTCGAGGTCTGACCAGGGGGCGCGCGGCCCCCTTCCCCGCACCGGTCAGATGATCGTCCGATCCGATCGAGTGATCCAACCGCCCTGCTCCGCGCGGGACGTGACGGTTCGTGAACTACGCTCGGCAGCGTGCCCGACCGCGCTCGCGGCGGGCACGTACGCGCAGGTGGACGGGAGCGTGACCGGTGACGGACCAGGCGGTGGGCGGGGGGCACCTCGCGCCGGAGGCGGTGCGCGGGACCGGCACGGCGGCACAGCAGCGGCGGGCCCCGGGGCCCCGCCAGGACAGTGCCGCCCCCCGCCCCGTCCGCGCCGGTTTCGCCGGCCGCCGCCGTGAGCTCAAGGCCCTGCGCGCCGACATCCGGCAAGCCGGCCTGGACACCCTCTCCGGCCGCCGGGGCGCCCGCAGCCGGGTGCTGCTGATCGCCGGCCGTCCAGGATCCGGCCGTACGGCGCTGGCCGAGGAACTGCTCCGCGAGCTGGCGCACGACTATCCCGACGGGGTACTGCGCGCCGTGCTGACCGGACGCGGCGGCGAACCCCTGGCCACCGACCGCACCGCCCGCGAACTGCTCGGCGCGCTGGGCGTCGACGCCGCACCCGGCGCCCCCGAGGACGAGCTGACCGAGGCGCTGCGCGGTGCGCTCGCCGGGCGCCGGGTGCTGCTCCTGCTGGACGACGCACCGGGCGCCGAAGAGGTCGAGCCGCTGATCCCGGACGCCCCGGACTGCCTGGTGGTGGTGGTCTCGCAGGGGCCGCTGACCGGCATCCCGGACGTCCGGCCGTGCGCTCTCGGCGGGCTGGACACCGCCGCCGCCGTGGAGGTGCTGAGCCGCTACGCCGGACCGACCCGGATCACCGTCGACCCGCGGACCGCGGACGCCGTCGCGGAGGACTGCGGCGGCCAGCCCGCCGCGCTGATACTGGCGGGCGCCTGGCTCGCCGCCCGTCCCAAGTTCTCCGTCGCCGACCTGCGCCAGGCACTGCACGCCGTTCCCGTGCCACCGGACCTGCCCACCGGCGACCGCCCCCTCTACCGCGCCTTCCACCTCACCTACGAGGCGCTGCCGCAGCCCGCCGCCCGGATACTGCGGCTGACCACCCTCGCCCCGGACGGCCTGGTGGACGCCCATGTCGCCGCCGCGCTGGGCGGCTGCGCGGTCGGCGCGGCGGCCACCGTGCTGCACGACTTCGCCGCGCTCGGCCTGCTGCGGCCGGTGCCCGCCGAGGACGTCCCCGGAATCCCGCCCGTCGACGCCGAGCCCTACCCCCGCTACCGGCTGCCCGGCTGCCTCGCCCCGCTCTCCCGCGAACTGCTCCGGGAGTACGAGCGGCCGGCCGATGTGCAGTTGGCCCGCGCCCGGATGCTGGAGCGGACGGTACGGCTGCTCCAGTCCTGCCGGGCGGCGGCCGAACCGGCCGATTCGCCCGCGCGCCGGAAGGCGGCGGGGCTGCCGCGCTCGCTGCGCTTCCCCTCCCGGGCAGCCGCCGCGCACTGGCTGCGCACCCGCCGCGGCGCGCTCCTGGACGCCGCGCGGATCGCCGTCGCGGACGGCCAACTCGACACCCTGGACCGGCGGTTGCTGGCCGCACTGACCCGTGCGCTGCTCGCCCACCACGGCCCCGAGGCCGCCGCGCCCGACCTCTACACCCTGCACCGGCTCGTCCTGGAAGCCGCCTCGCGGCGCCGGCTGCCGCGCGAGCAGGCCGCCGCCCTGCTGAACCTCGGCGACCTGGACGCCCAGGCGGGCCGTACGGAGCAGGCGCTGGCCCGCTACCGGGGTGCGCTGGAGGCGGCGCGCGCGGTGAAGGACCCGGCGGCCACCGGCCGGGCGCTGGAGTCGCTGGGGGACAGCTACGCCGAGCTGGGCGACTGGACGCGGGCCGCCGACTGGTACGGGCGGGCGCTGGAGCTGCGGCTCGCCCGCGGCGAGCGGGCCGACGCGGCGCGGCTGCACGGCCGGATCGGCATCGCGCTCGGGTTCACCGGCCGGTACGAGCAGGCGCTGAAGGAGTGCCGGGCCGCCGCCCGGGCGTACCGCAGGCTCGGTGATCTTGCAGGTCAGGCGCGGGTGACGGGGGAGACGGCCCGCGTGCACGAGCACGCCGGACGGCCCGAGGAGGCGCTGCGGAGCCTCCTGGAGGCCCTCGGCACCGCCCGCGAGGCGTCCGATGCGCGGGCCGAGTCGGGGCTCCAGCTGCGGATTGCGGACACCCTCGACGGCCTCGGAGACCCGGCAGCGGCGCGGCTCCACCGGGCCGCTGGGGAGCGGCTGCGAGAAGAGCAACCCGACTGACCTACGAAATCGGTAGTGGCCCTCCGAAAAATTAATGCTTTGCAAGGCTAGACAACGTGAGGTCCTTCAATAAACTGGGCGAGCCGCGTATGGCGCGGTCAGTTCCGTCATGCATCGCATGAGGGGATAATTCCTCTGCAAGCTCTCATTCAAGGACCGTGATCGACGTGAAGGTCGGCATCCCCCGCGAAGTCAAGAACAACGAGTTCCGGGTGGCTATCACGCCCGCCGGAGTCAACGAGCTCGTCCGCAACGGCCACCAGGTCTTCATCGAGAAGGACGCCGGCCTCGGCTCGTCCATCACGAACGAGGAGTACGTCTCCGCGGGCGCCACCATCCTCGACACCGCCGATGAGGTCTGGGGCACCGCCGACCTGCTGCTGAAGGTCAAGGAGCCGATCGCCGAGGAGTACCACCGCCTCCGCAAGGACCAGACGCTCTTCACCTACCTGCACCTGGCCGCCTCCAAGGAGTGCACCGACGCCCTCCTGGCGTCCGGCACCACCGCCATCGCCTACGAGACCGTCGAGACGGCCGGCCGCCAGCTGCCGCTGCTCGCCCCGATGTCCGAGGTCGCGGGCCGGATCGCCCCGCAGGTCGGCGCGTACCACCTGATGCGCCAGGCCGGTGGCCGCGGCGTGCTGCCGGGCGGCGTCCCGGGCGTCCAGGCGGGCAAGGCCGTCGTCATCGGCGGTGGCGTCTCCGGCTGGAACGCCGTGCAGATCGCCGTGGGCCTCGGCTTCCACGTCACCCTGCTCGACAAGGACATCAACAAGCTGCGCGAGGCCGACAAGATCTTCGGCACCAAGGTGCAGACGATCGTCTCCAACGCCTACGAGCTGGAGAAGGCCGTCGTCGAGGCCGACCTGGTCGTCGGTGCGGTCCTGATCCCGGGTGCCAAGGCCCCGAAGCTGGTCACCAACGAGCTCGTCGCCAAGATGAAGCCCGGAAGTGTTCTTGTCGACATCGCCATCGACCAGGGCGGCTGCTTCGAGGACTCCAAGCCGACCACGCACGCCGAGCCGACCTTCCAGGTCCACAACTCGGTCTTCTACTGCGTCGCCAACATGCCCGGCGCGGTGCCCAACACCTCCACCTACGCCCTCACCAACGCCACGCTGCCCTACATCGTGGAGCTGGCGAACCGCGGCTGGGTCGAGGCGCTGCGCCGTGACCCGGCGCTGGCCAAGGGCCTGAACACGCACGACGGCAAGGTGGTCTACCCCGAGGTCGCCGAGGCGCACGGCCTGGAGTGCACCGAGCTGCGCACGCTCCTCGGCTGAGGCGTCAACCGCGCGCGTCAATGCCGCACAACCGGCCGGGCCTTGTCGACAGGGCCCGGCCGGTCGCATGTGCGACACGCCCCGGAAGCGGCTCCGGGCGGCCGACTCTCAACTCGCCGCGAACGTAACCCTTTAACCGATTCGCGTACCCCCGAAACTTCGCGCCAGTGCGCTGTGCACCCTTGACATCGAGGGGTTCCGTTACCGACACATCGGGCCGGGTCGCGCGGATTGTGTTGCTGCGGACGCCCGACACGCCATAGAGTCGCCAACCGTCGGCATGGTGCCACGCTGACCTATCGATAAGTTTCCTGGTCACATCCAAGGAGGTAAGACGACTTGTGAATGAGTCGACATTTACTCCCGGAGGTGGTCGGCCAGGAGCAGTTGCACGGGGCCAGGGTCCCTCGGGGCGCGAGGCTGTCGGCTCCGTAGCGGTCCACACCTTCGCAGCACACCAGAGCATTTCCACGACAGCCCACCAGAGCATGGACGGCCATCACGTGAACGCCATGGCCGGCGACCGGGGCAGTGGAGAACCCGCCCGTCTCGCCGACTACGACGACCTGCCCGAGGGGCACTTCTACGATCCGGACGCGGAGTACGAACCGGACCCCGAATACGCGGCGACGCTCGCGCCGGACGCCGCGCGCCAGCGCCGCGAGCGCGTCGGCCCGACCGGGCGACCGCTCCCGTACTTCCCCATCCCGGGACCGCTGTCGGATCACGGCCCCGCCAAAATCATCGCGATGTGCAACCAGAAGGGCGGGGTCGGCAAGACCACCTCGACCATCAACCTGGGCGCCGCACTCGCCGAATACGGACGACGGGTGCTGCTCGTCGACTTCGACCCGCAGGGAGCCCTGTCGGTCGGACTCGGCGTCAACCCGATGGAGCTCGACCTGACGGTCTACAACCTGCTAATGGAGCGGGGCATGTCGGCCGACGAGGTCCTGCTCAAGACCGCGGTCCCCAACATGGACCTGCTGCCCAGCAATATCGATTTGTCCGCGGCAGAGGTGCAGTTGGTCAGCGAGGTCGCCCGCGAGTCGACCCTCCAGCGGGCGCTGAAGCCGCTGCTGGCCGACTACGACTACATCGTCATCGACTGCCAGCCCTCGCTCGGCCTGCTGACCGTCAACGCCCTGACGGCCGCTCACAAGGTCATCGTCCCGCTGGAGTGCGAGTTCTTCGCGCTGCGCGGTGTCGCGCTGCTGACCGAGACGATCGAGAAGGTCCAGGAACGGCTCAACCCCGAACTGGAGCTGGACGGCATCCTGGCGACGATGTACGACTCCCGTACCGTGCACAGCCGTGAGGTCCTGGCGCGCGTCGTCGAGGCATTCGACGACCACGTCTACCACACCGTCATCGGCCGTACGGTCCGCTTCCCCGAGACCACCGTCGCGGGCGAGCCGATCACCACGTACGCGTCCAACTCCGTGGGTGCCGCCGCCTATCGCCAGCTCGCCAGGGAGGTGCTCGCCCGGTGTCACGCCGAGTGAGTCTGCCCGGAGCCGACGAACTGTTCCGTACCACCGGGGGAGTGGGGCTGCAACCGTCCGCTCCCCGTCGCTCGGCGAACGGCGCCCCGGCCGGCGAGGCACCCCGCGTGCCTGCGCCGGCCGGTGAGTCGGACTCGGCCGCGGACGTGCCCGAGGCGGGTGCCGCCCGGCAGCGGCGGCCGGAGAACGGCGCGGACCCCGAGGGCGCACCGGCTGCTGACGGCGGTTCAGCGGCGCGTACGGCGCCCGCCGGGGCACCGGCCGAGCACAGCGGCCGGGAGCCGGAGCCGGAGAGCCCCAAGGGGCACCGGACGGCGGCGGGCCGGGCCGGCCGGGGCGAGGCCGAGAGCGCGCAGGGCGCCGGGCCGGGCCGCCGGCGCGGTGGGCGCGGTGCCAACCGCCGCCCCAGCGGCCGGGAACGGCACGACGAGAAGATCACCGTCTATGTCTCCGCCGAGGAGCTCATGGACCTGGAACACGCCCGCCTGGTCCTGCGCGGCGAGCACGGTCTCGCCGTCGACCGCGGCCGGATCGTCCGCGAGGCGGTGGCCGTGGTCCTCGCCGACCTGGAATCGCGCGGCGACGCCAGCATCCTGGTGCGGCGGCTGCGCGGTCGCTAGCCGGCCGCCGGATAGCCTCCTACTTCGGCGGGATGCCCCGCCGTGACCAGCCCGCCGCCCTCAGGCGCGGGACCGCAGCACCCTGGACCGCGATGCCCACGACCGACGACGACGCCCCCGCCCCCCGTGCCCGACGAGCCCTGGGCCGGGGGCCGGGGGCCGCACCGGAGGCCGTACCGGAGCCGGCCCGGGAAACGCCGGCCCCCCGGGAGCAGCCGTATGAGGCCGCGCCGGGAGACACCGTTCCGCCCGAGGCCGTGCTGCCCGAGGCCGTACCGGGTGAGGCCGTGCCGGGCGATGCCGCGCCGCCGGAGGCCGCGGCCGGGGAGCCCGTGGCGGCTGAGGCCGCCGCCCCCGCCGGCGAGGCTCCTCGGGAGGGCGGTGACGGGCGCTTCACCCTCCGGCTGGACAACTTCGAGGGCCCCTTCGACCTGCTGCTCCAGCTGATCTCCAAGCACAAGCTGGACGTCACGGAGGTCGCGCTGTCCAGGGTGACCGACGAGTTCATGGCGCACATCCGGGCCATGGGGCCGGACTGGGACCTCGACCAGACCACGGAGTTCCTGGTCGTCGCGGCCACGCTGCTGGACCTCAAGGCGGCCCGGCTGCTGCCCGCGGCCGAGGTGGAGGACGAGGCGGACCTGGCCCTTCTGGAGGCCCGGGACCTGCTCTTCGCCCGGCTGCTCCAGTACCGCGCGTACAAGCAGGTCGCGGACATCTTCAGCGGCCGGCTGGCCGACGAGGCGCGCCGCTACCCCCGTACGGTCGGGCTGGAGCCGCAGCACGCCGAGCTGCTGCCCGAGGTCGTCATCAGCATCGGGGCGGAGGGGTTCGCCAAGCTGGCCGTCAAGGCGATGCAGCCCAAGGCCAGGCCGCAGGTCTACGTCGATCACATCCACGCGCCCCTGGTGAGCGTGCGGGAGCAGGCCGGCGTGGTGATGGCGCGGCTGCGGGAGGCGGGCGAGGCCGGCTTCCAGGAGCTGATCGCGGACGCACCGGACACCCTCACCGTCGTGGCGCGCTTCCTGGCCCTGCTGGAGCTCTACCGGGAGCGGGTGGTGGCCCTGGACCAGGAGGAGGCCCTGGGGGCGCTGACGGTGCGCTGGACGGGCGCGGAGGGGGCCGCGCCGGTGGTCACCGACGAGTTCGACCGGGAGTCGGGCGAGCGGGAGCCGGACGGGCCGGCGGGAACGACGGACACGGCGGAAGAGGAAGAGGAGGCGCGGGCGTGAGCGGCGCGGCGTACGACATCACGGAGCGGGGCCCCGGGGAGCTCCCGGAGGACGCGGACGCGCCCAGCGGGGCGATGGGCCTCGAAGGGCTGGAGCTGAAGCCCGCGCTGGAGGCCGTCCTCATGGTCGTCGACGAGCCCGCTACCGAGGAGCACCTGGCCAGGGTGCTGGAGCGGCCCCGCCGGGCGGTCGCGCTGGCGCTGCGCGAGCTGTCCGACGACTACACCCGCGAGGGGCGCGGTTTCGATCTGCGGCTGGTGGCCGGGGGCTGGCGGTTCTACTCGCGGGCCGCGTACGCGGACGCGGTGGAGAGCTTCGTCCTGGACGGCCAGCAGGCCCGGCTCACGCAGGCCGCATTGGAGACTCTGGCCGTGGTCGCGTACCGTCAGCCGGTCAGCCGTTCCCGTGTCTCGGCCGTGCGCGGAGTGAACTGTGACGGCGTGATGCGCACGCTCCTCCAGCGCGGCCTGGTGGAGGAGGCGGGGACGGAACCTGAAACAGGTGCGATCCTGTACAGGACGACGAATTACTTTCTGGAGCGGATGGGCCTGCGCGGCCTGGACGAGCTCCCTGAGCTCGCACCGTTCCTCCCGGAGGCGGACGCGGTCGAGGGCGACTCCCCGGAAGGTATCCCGTCGTTCGACGTAGACGACAGCGGCGACTCTCAGACGGATCATGATGCGAAGCAGCGGCAGGAACAGCAGCGGCAGCGGTAGCGGTAGGGGCAACTACCGCGGAGCTGGCAACAAGCGGGACGAGAAGCAGCAGCGCGCGGGCCGCCCCCGTCCCGAGGAGCGCCGCTACGACGTGGGCGGATCCGCCGGGAGCGGCGAGCGCGGGGGCGGCGGCAAGGGCGGCGCCCGCGGCGCGGCGGCCCGCGGCGGAGCCAAGGGCGGTCCCCGTACGGGCGCGTCCCAGGGCGGCCGGCCGGGCGGCAAGGACGGTCAGCAGCGCGGCCGCGGCCCGGCGCCCGCGCGGTCCCGTGAGTACGACGCCAAGATCGAGGAGCGCAACCGCGCCCGCTACGACAAGCCGCAGGTCAAGACCCCCAAGACCTTCGGTGAGCAGGAGGGCGAGCGGCTCCAGAAGGTGCTGGCCCGGGCCGGTATGGGCTCCCGGCGGGCCTGCGAGGAGCTGATCGAGCAGGCGCGCGTCGAGGTCAACGGCAAGGTCGTCATGGAGCAGGGCGTCCGGGTCGACCCGGAGAAGGACGAGATCAAGGTCGACGGCCTGACGGTCGCCACCCAGTCGTACCTCTTCTTCGCGCTGAACAAGCCGGCCGGCGTCGTCTCCACGATGGAGGACCCGGACGGGCGCCAGTGCCTGGGCGACTACGTCACCAACCGGGAGACCCGGCTCTTCCACGTCGGCCGGCTGGACACCGAGACCGAGGGCATCATCCTGCTCACCAACCACGGTGAGCTGGCCCACCGGCTGACCCACCCGCGCTACGGCGTCCGGAAGACCTACCTCGCCGCGATCCAGGGCCCGCTCCCGCGCGACCTGGGCAAGCAGCTCAAGGACGGCATCCAGCTGGAGGACGGCTATGCGCGCGCCGACCACTTCCGGGTCGTGGAGAACACCGGCAAGAACTACCTCGTCGAGGTGAGCCTCCACGAAGGCCGCAAGCACATCGTGCGCCGGATGCTCGCCGAGGCCGGCTTCCCCGTGGACAAGCTGGTCCGGACGCACTTCGGCCCGATCGCCCTGGGCGACCAGAAGTCGGGCTGGCTGCGCCGGATGACCAACACCGAGGTCGGCATGCTGATGCGCGAGGTCGAGCTGTAGGCGAAGCCGCTTGCGGCAGCGCCGGACCACCCCTTAATGTCATCGTGACGATTAAGGGGTGGTTTTTCATGGGGCAGCTCCACGGGGGGCGTGCGGCCACGGGATCGCTGATCGGGCTGGCGCTCGGCGACGCACTGGGCTTTCCGACCGAGTTCAGCGATGTGCCGGGGATCCTGGCGAAGTGCGGGCCGTGGCGGGGGATGGACCTGCCGACGCCCGCGTTCGTCACCGACGACACGCAGATGACGCTCGCGCTGGGGCGCGGGCTGCGGACGGCCATGGCGCGCGGCGAGCTGACCGCCGCGGGGCTGGAGCGGCCCGTACGGGACGAGTACGTGGCCTGGTGGCGGTCGCCCGACAACAACCGGGCACCGGGCGGCACCTGCCTGCGCGCCTGCGAACTGCTCAGCGCCCCGTCGCGGGCCTGGGCCGAAGCCAGCCAGATCGCCTCGAAGGGCTGCGGCGCCAATATGCGCGTCGCGCCCATCGGGCTGGTGCCGGGCCTGACCGCGGCGCAGCGCTCCGGTGCGGCGCAGTTCCAGTCCGCGCTGACCCACGGGCACCCCACCGGGCTCGCCGCCAGCGACCTGACCGCGTATGCCGTACGGGCGCTCGCCGACGGCGCCCGCCCGGCCGAACTGCCCGGTCTGCTGCGGGGATACGCGCACGCGCAGCGCACCGTCTACCGGGAGGACTGGCTCGGCGACCTCTGGCGGCGGTCCCAGGACCCGACGGCGGTGTCCTTCATCGCGCGCGGCTGGGACGAGTGCCTGGGCGTCCTGGACCGGCTGGACGCGGCGCTCGCCGCGCCGGACCCGGAGGCCGATCCGTGCCTGGCAACGGGCGCCGGCTGGATCGCCGAGGAGGCGCTGGCCACCGGGCTGCTGTGCTTCCTGCTCTTCCCCGAGGAGCCGCTCACCGCGCTGCGCCGGGCGGCCTGCACGTCCGGCGACTCCGACTCCATCGCCTGCCTCGCGGGCGCCTTCGCGGGCGCCTGGCTGGGGGCCGGGGCGTGGCCCGAGGAGTGGGCCGGGCGGATCGAGTACCGCGAGGAGCTGCTGGCGCTGGGGACGGCCTGGGATGCCTGAGCGCCCGGCAGCCGCCGGCGGAAGCGCGGTGCCCGCCGGACGGGACGCGGTGCTGCGGGCGGCCGGTCTGCCCGCCGTCGACCTGGACGCCATCGTGGGGGAGCAGCGCGACCCGCTGGTCTTCGCCACGGTCTCCGGCGCGCACCTCTACGGCTTCCCGTCCCGCGACTCCGACGTGGACCTGCGCGGCGCCCATCTGCTGCCGACGGCCGACCTCGTGGGGCTGCGCGAGCCCGAGGAGACCCGGACGCGGATGGGGGACCGGGACGGCGTCGAGACGGACCTGGTCTCGCACGACCTGCGGAAGTTCGCCCGGCTTCTGATGCGCCGCAACGGCTACGTCCTGGAGCAGCTGCTCTCCCCGCTGGTCGTGCGCACCACGCCGGTCCACGAGGAGCTGGTCGCGCTCGCGCCGGAGCTGCTCACCGCCCATCACGTGCACCACTACCGCGGTTTCGCGGGCACCCAGTGGCGGCTCTTCGAGAAGACCGGCGAGCTGAAGCCGCTGCTGTACACCCTGCGGGTGCTGCTGACCGGCATCCACCTGATGGCCAGTGGTCGCCTGGAGCCCCATCTGCCCACCCTGGTGGGCGAGTTGGCGGCGCCCGCCTACGTACCCGAGCTGATCGCGGCCAAGGAGGCGGCGGAACACGGACCGGTCGGCGCGGTGGTGGACCCGGCCCGGCTGCGCACCGACATCGAGGCGCTGCACGCCCGGCTGGACGCCGCGCAGGCGGCGACCGCGCTGCCGGACGCGGCGGGTGCCCGGGACGCGCTGCACGATCTGGTCGTCCGGGCCAGGCTCGGCGGCGCGGGGCGGGACTGACCCCTCAGACCCGGCCCAGCGCCGAGTCGCGGCGGGTCCGGTAGAGGAAGTCCGCCACCCGCGCACGGTCCGGCTCGGCGGGCAGCGGCGAGCCGGACACCGCCGCCTCGGCCTCCTCGGACAGCGCCGCCATCCGGCGCTGCACCGCCTCCCAGGGCACCTCGCCGCGCCGCACCGCCAGCAGCTCCTCGCGGGCCGGGCCGACGTCCAGCGTCAGGACGCCCGTACGCAGCAGGTCGCGGGAGGAGGCCAGCAGCCGCAGCAGGTGCATGGCGTGCTTCCACCGGGGCGCGCCGTACCGCCGCACATCGGCGCGCAGCTGCCTGAGCTGGCCCGTGGCGTAGCCGGCGAAGGTGCGGTGCGCCTGCCGGGAGAGGAACGCCCCGCGCAGCGCGAGCAGTTCTCGTCCGGTGGCGTCGGCGTGCTCCACGAAGGGGGAGTGCAGGCATTCCAGGATGGTGGGGTTGGCGCGCAGCGCCAGCTGGCAGAACCGTTCCAGCTCCCAGGAGAACTCCTCCTCGCGCGGCCCCTCCACATGCGTCGGCGGTTTCTCGAACCGCCAGAAGAGCGAGGTGGGCGCGAGGTAGACGCCGCGGCGGTCGGTGTCGCTGCTCTCGGTGGCGAGCCCGAAGGCGCGCGAGCCCATCACACACGCGTACACGGTGTGCTCGGTGACCAGGGAGTGAGCGGTGGCGGCTTCCGGCATGGCGGCGATTGTCGCTGGTGGGGCGGGCCGCTGTCACCGGGTTGACGACAGCGGGGGTGCCCGGTCGGCCATCTCGCCGACCGGCCGCCGCGGACGGATGTCGGTGCGGCCGATTACGCTGATCGTGCGTGCATATCGCACGGACACGGGGCGCGCCGAGGGTGCGCGACGCGGCACACGACGCAGGGGAGCAGTGACGTGGCGGTACGAGCCGTCCGCGGGGCCGTCCAGCTGGAGCGGGACGACGCGGAGCACATGAAGGAGCAGGTCGGCGAGCTGCTCACCGCCATATTGGAGCGCAACGACCTGGTGCCGGACGACCTGATCAGCGTGTGGTTCACCGCCACCCCCGATCTGCACAGCGACTTCCCGGCCGCCGCCGCCCGCGGCCTGGGCATCACGGACGTCCCGCTGATCTGCGCCCAGGAACTGGACGTCGCCGGCGCCATGGAGCGCGTGGTGCGGGTGCTGGCCCATGTGGAGACCGGGCTGTCCAAGGCCGGTATCGCCCATGTCTACCTGGGCGCGGCCGGAGCGCTGCGGAAGGACATCGCCCAGTGAGGACCGCACTCGTCATCGGAACGGGCCTGATCGGCACCTCCGCCGCGCTGGCGCTGAACGCCCGGGGCGTCCAGGTGTTCCTGGAGGACCACGACCAGGCGCAGGCCCTGACGGCCGCCGCGCTCGGCGCCGGTACGGCCGAGGCGCCCCCGGGGCCGGTCGACCTGGCCATCGTGGCCGTGCCGCCGGCGCATGTCGCGACGGCGCTGGCCGGCGCGATGCGGCGCGGCGCGGCGCGGGCGTACATCGACGTCGCCAGCGTCAAGGGCGGCCCGCGCCGCGAGCTGGAGGCGCTGGGCTGCGACCTGTCCGGCTATCTGGGCACGCACCCGATGTCCGGCCGGGAGCGCTCCGGACCGCTGGCCGCCACCGCCGATCTCTTCGAGGGCCGCCCCTGGGTGCTCACCCCGGCCCCCGGCGGCGAGACCGAGGTGCTCAATCTCGCACTGGAGCTGGTCGCGCTGTGCCGGGCCGTCCCGGTGGTGATGGACGCGGACGCGCACGACCGCGCCGTCGCCCTGGTGTCGCACACCCCGCAGCTGCTCTCCAGCCTCGTCGCGGCCCGCCTCAAGGGCGCCGACGAGACCGCGGTACGGCTCTGCGGCCAGGGCATCCGCGATGTGACCCGGATCGCGGCGTCGGACCCGGCGATGTGGATCGACATCCTGTCCGCCAATCCGGGTCCGGTCGCCGATGTGCTGGCCGCGGTCGCCGCCGATCTGGACGAGACCGTGCGGTCGCTGCGCGCCCTGGAGTCCACCGACGAGGAGAAGCGGGGCAGCGGGGCCACCGGCATCGCCGACGTGCTCCGCCGCGGCAACGCCGGCCGCGAGCGGGTGCCCGGCAAGCACGGCGCCGCCCCGGCCGCGTACGAGACCGTCGCGGTCTACATCGGCGACCAGCCGGGCGAGCTGGCCCGGATCTTCGCCGACGCGGGCCGCGCCGGGGTCAACATCGAGGACGTCCGCATCGAGCACGCCACGGGCCAGCAGGCCGGCTTCATCCAGCTGACGGTCGAGCCGCAGGCGGTGCCGGTGCTCACCGCGGAGCTGCGGGAGCGGGGGTGGTCGATCCGGCAGTGACTCCGTGGACGGCGCGCTGCGGGTGAGCCAGTAACCTTGTCCGAGGCCCTTGTCGCCTTGGACCGCCGCCCCGTGTACAAGAAAGGTGTTCGTCACCGTGGAAACCGCCGCTCGGACCGCCCCGGCTTCAGTGATTGTCGCCATCGACGGCCCCGCAGGCACGGGCAAGTCCAGCACGTCCAAGGCCGTCGCCGCCAAGCTGGGACTCGGCTACCTCGACACGGGCGCGCAGTACCGCGCGATCACGTGGTGGATGCTGACCAACGGCATCGACGTCGACGACGTGACCGCGGTGGCCGACGCCAGCGCCAAGCCGGTGATCGTCTCCGGTACGGACCCGGCCGCCCCGACCATCACCGTCGACGGCCTCGACGCCGCGGGCCCGATCCGCAGCCAGGAGGTCACCGCCGCGGTCAGCGCGGTCAGCGCCGTCCCCGAGGTGCGGGCCCTGATCACCGACCTCCAGCGCAGCATCGCCGCCGAGGCGCCGCACGGCATCGTCGTCGAGGGCCGGGACATCGGCATAACCGTCCTGCCGGACGCCGACCTCAAGGTCTTCCTCACCGCCTCCCCGGAGGCGCGGGCGGCCCGGCGCAACGGCGAGCTCAAGGGCAAGGAAGCCGTCGATCTGGCCGCCACCCGCGAGGCGCTGATCAAGCGGGACGCCGCCGACTCGTCCCGCAAGACCTCCCCGCTGGCCAAGGCGGACGACGCGGTCGAGGTCGACACCACCGATCTGACGCTGGATCAGGTCATCGAGTGCGTGGTCACCCTCATCGAGGGCGTCAGCGCCGAAAAAGCGGGGCGGGTCACTCGGTGACCGACTCCGGCAAGCCGCCGAGCCCCCAGGGCGCCGCGGTCGGCAGGCGGATCGGCATCGGGCTGATGTACGGCCTGTGGAAGCCGCGGGTGCTGGGCGCCTGGCGGGTGCCGGCCAGCGGGCCGGTGATCCTCGCCGTCAACCACTCCCACGGCATCGACGGACCGATGCTGATGGGCACAGCACCGCGACCGGTGCACTTCCTGATCAAGAAGGAAGCCTTCGCCGGCCCGCTCGACCCGTTCCTGCGGGGCATCGGGCAGCTGAAGGTGGACCGCCAGGCCGCCGACCGCAAGGCGATCACCGACGCGCTCGGCGTGCTGGCGGCCGGCGGGGTGCTGGGGATCTTCCCGGAAGGCACCCGCGGCGAGGGCGACTTCGCCTCGTTGCGGGCCGGGCTCGCGTACTTCGCGGTGCGCTCCGGCGCCCCGGTCGTCCCGGTGGCGGTGCTCGGCAGCACCGACCGCCCCAGCCGGCTCACCCCGGCCCTGCCGCGGCTGCGCGGTCGCATCGACGTCGTCTTCGGGGACGCCTTCGAGGCGGGCGACGGCAGCGGGCGGCGCACCCGTAAGGCGCTGGACGAGGCGACCGTACGGATCCAGGAGCGGCTGACCGCCCACCTGGCACAGGCCCGGCGCCTTACCGGGCGCTGACCGACACTTGAGTAGTGGGCCGGCCACGAGCCGCCCACCGACCACATGGATGAACGAGGAACGGACTTCATGAACGAGCAGATCCACACCGGCGACGAGCACGGTGCGCTTGGCGACGCCGAGTACGCGGAGTTCATGGAGCTCGCCGCGGAAGAGGGCTTCGACCTGGAAGAGGTCGAGGGCGACATCGCCGCGGCCGGGCACGGCCCGCTGCCCGTCCTCGCCGTCATCGGCCGGCCGAACGTCGGCAAGTCGACTTTGGTGAACCGCATCATCGGCCGCCGCGAGGCGGTCGTCGAGGACCGGCCGGGCGTCACCCGCGACCGGGTCACCTACGAGGCCGACTGGAACGGCCGCCGCTTCAAGGTCGTCGACACCGGCGGCTGGGAGCAGGACGTGCTCGGGATCGACGCGTCCGTGGCGATGCAGGCCGAGTTCGCGATCGAGGCCGCCGACGCGGTGGTCTTCGTCGTGGACGCCAAGGTCGGCGCGACCGACACCGACGAGGCCGTCGTCAAGTTGCTGCGCCGCGCCGGCAAGCCGGTCGTCCTGGTCGCCAACAAGGTCGACGGCCCGTCCGGCGAGGCGGACGCCGCCATGCTGTGGTCGCTGGGCCTGGGCGAGCCGCACCCGGTCTCCGCGCTGCACGGCCGCGGCACCGGCGACATGCTGGACGCCGCGCTGGAGGCGCTGCCCGAGGCGCCCGCGCAGACCTTCGGCGCCGCCGTCGGCGGCCCCCGCCGGATCGCGCTGATCGGCCGCCCGAACGTCGGCAAGTCGTCGCTGCTGAACAAGGTCGCCGGCGAGGAGCGGGTGGTGGTCAACGAGATGGCCGGCACCACCCGCGACCCGGTCGACGAGATGATCGAACTGGGCGGCAAGACCTGGAAGTTCGTGGACACCGCCGGTATCCGCCGCCGGGTGCACCTCCAGGAGGGCGCCGATTACTACGCCTCGCTGCGCACCGCGGCGGCAGTGGAGAAGGCCGAGGTCGCGGTCGTCCTGATCGACGCCGGGGAGTCCATCAGCGTCCAGGACCAGCGGATCATCACCATGGCCGTGGAGGCCGGCCGCGCCCTGGTCATCGCCTACAACAAGTGGGACACCCTCGACGAGGAGCGCCGCTTCTATCTGGAGCGCGAGATCGA
This sequence comes from Streptomyces albospinus, assembly GCF_014648695.1. Lineage (GTDB taxonomy): Bacteria > Actinomycetota > Actinomycetes > Streptomycetales > Streptomycetaceae > Streptomyces > Streptomyces albospinus. The sequence continues at coordinate 39,260 of NZ_BMRP01000026.1, read as the reverse complement.
GCGGGACCTCGTGCAGATCCCGTGGGCGATGCGGGTGAACGTCTCCGCACGCACCGGCCGCCACATGGAGAAGCTGGTCCCGGCGATCGAGACCGCGCTGGCCGGATGGGAGACCCGGATCCCCACCGGGCGGCTGAACGCCTTCCTCGGTGAGATCGTGGCCTCCCACCCGCACCCGATCCGCGGCGGCAAGCAGCCCCGCATCCTCTTCGGCACCCAGGCCGGCACCAAGCCGCCGCGCTTCGTGCTCTTCGCCTCGGGCTTCCTGGAGGCCGGCTACCGCCGGTTCGTCGAGCGGCGGCTCCGTGAGGAGTTCGGCTTCGACGGGACGCCGATCCACATCTCCGTGCGGGTGCGCGAGAAGCGCAGCAAGAAGAAGTAGGAGCAGGAGCGGAAGCGGCTGTTTCCTCTCCCCCGTGGTGGTCGGCCGGTGTCAGCGACCGCCGGGGGGCCGGGAGGAATCCCGCTGTCCCGGCGGCAGCGCCGGCATCTGGCCCCGGGACTGGAACGGCTGCCGCCCGACGGCCTCCCAGTGGCCCGTCGACGCCGTCGTACGGCGCCAACTCGCGCTGCCGCGCAGCGATTCCGGTACCTCCACCTCGTCCGTACGGTCCCCGGGCAGCGCCCGGAAGGAGCGGCGGTACTCGGCGTACAACGCGTCGTAGATCGGCGTGGCGGAGCCACGGTCGGCGGTGTGCGGCGTCCGGTGTTCGCGGGACGGCCGCATCGCGGGGATCGAGTGGGGGTAGGGGGCGCGGGGGGAGGGGTCGTATGCGTGCACGTAGGTGCCAACGACCCCGATGGCCCCGGGATGCGGCTTTCGGTCGGAAATGGCTGATCGCGGGCGTAATCCCGCCACATCGGGCGGTCATACTCCCGCGATCGGGGGAACGGCCGGTCAGGTCCCGGCCAGCGGCATCGACGCGGCGACCAGCGCGCCCTTCCCGGCGGCCTGCTCCAGCGCCTGGCGCATCAGGTCCTCGCGCGGCTGATGGCCGATGGCGCCGGAGGGTGCAGCGTACATCAGCACGCTCTGCGCCTTGTTGGCCGCGGTGCGCCAGCCGTCCGAGACGGCCAGCGGCTGATGGGCCTGCCACCAGGCGGACTGGCTGCCGGCGGTGCCGGGCTGGAGGACGGCGTGCAGCTTGCCCATCGCCAGCAGCGCGGACCAGCCGGCGATCGGGGCGGGCAGCGCGTTCATGTCCGTGACCGGGGCGAAGCCGTGCTCGATGAGCAGCGGCAGGAAGTCGTCCTCCAGGCCGGCCGAGCCGGGGCGGGCGATCGGGCCGTTGGGCTCCACCACGAGGGCGGGGTGGAGTTCGTCCTTGACCAGGACCAGGCCGCAGGTGATGCCGAGGGTCGCCTGGCGGTCGTTGGTGGGGATCGGGGCGGGCGGCGCGGGCTCCGAGCCGGGGGTGCGGGGCGCGGCGTCCTCGCCGGTGATCGAGCGCACGGCCCCCCGGAGCTGCTCCTCGGAGACCGGGACGACCTGCGAGGGGATGCACGTGGCATGGGCGAATGCGAGGACCGCGGTCTCCTCGCCGACGAAGAGCACGGTGCTGGTCCGCTCCTGCTCGCTGTCACCGGGGGTCCGGCAGGAGGTGCAGTCGTAGCTGCCGGGGGCATCGTCACCGGCCAGCAGGCGGTCGGCTTCTTCGTCGCCGATCTCGGCGCGAACGTCGTCGCTGACGTCGAGCATGCGCGGCACGGGTGGCTCCTCGATCTCTGAGCGGCTGCCGGGCGGTCTCCCGGCTCGTACAAGGACAACGGGCGACCTTCGGGAGAGTCACGCGCGGACGGGAACAGAATCGAACCAATCGGCGTACAGCGGGAATCGGCGGAAAGGGGTCCGAGAACCGGTCACACACCGCCAATCCCTGTACAGAACGTGGCCCAGGTGGCGGCGTTTTGTACACCGGACCGGGTGGGCTCGCGGGGCGGAGGGCGCGGCGCGGTGGCGCCCGGCGGCCCGCTGCCTACCGTCACCGGCTATGTCGGACAACTCTTCGGCGCCGCGGCGCTTCGCGGAATCCGTCGGGCTGCTCACCGCGGCAGCCGCTGCCCTGGTCCTGTGCTTCCCCAGCGGCGCCGTCGCCGACGGAGAGCCGGTTGGCGGTGGCGGGGCCAGGGGCGGGGGCGGGGGCGGCGGCAGGCCCCCGTACGCCTGCGCCGACGACGAGTGGCCGTGGGGCTGCCTCGCCGAGTGCGAGAGCAGCGGCGACTGGCACGTCAACACCGGCAACGACTACTACGGGGGCCTCCAGTTCTGGCAGCCCACCTGGGAGGCCTTCGGCGGGCTCCGGTACGCCGACCGCGCCGACCTCGCGACCCGGAACGAGCAGATCACGGTGGCCAAGAGGGTGCAGGCCGCCCAGGGTTGGGGCGCCTGGCCGGTGTGCGCCCGGCGCTACGGGCTGATCAAGGACACCTTCCATGTCGTACGGCACGGTGACACCCTCTCCCGGATCGCGCACCACTACCACATCAAGGGCGGCTGGCGGGGGCTGTACAAGGCCAACCGCAAGGCCCTCGGGGAGCATCCGGAGCGGCTGAAGGTCGGGACCCGGCTGAAGCTTCCGGTGGCGCGCCTCCGACGCTCCGCCTGAGTGCCCCGTTCCCGCAAGAGTTCCCGGATCCCGGTTCCGATGCCCTAACCTTTTCGGCACGAGTTGGCGAACGCCCCCAACCGCGAAGGCCGTTCGGCGGTCTTACTCTTCAACAGCCGGACGCCGGAGGCGGTCAGGGGCGGGCGACGTGGTCCGCGGGGGGACCGGGACGAGCGGAGACCAGGGGACGCGGGGACGGATGCACATCTCATTCCTCATTCACCATGCCTATGGCACCGGGGAGACGGTCCGTACGACGTTCGGCCTGGCGGGCGCCCTCGCCGAGCGGCACGACGTCGAGGTCGTCTCCGTGCTGCGGTACCGCGACGCCCCGGCCCTGGAGCTGGGCCCCGGCGTCGCGCTGCGGCATCTCGTGGACCTCCGGGCGCACGGTCCCGCCCGCGACCGCGCCGACCCGGCGCACACCCGCCCGGCCCGGGTCTTCCCGGCCGCCGACAGCAGCTCCGGCCAGTACAGCGAGCTCACCGACCGCCGGATCGCGCAGTACCTGCGCCGGACCGAGGCGGATGTGGTGGTCGGCACCCGGCCGGGACTGAATGTGCACATCGCCCGGCAGACCCGCCGCGGCACGCTCCGGGTGGGCCAGGAGCGGATCGGCCTGGACGGCCACGGCAGGGCGCTCAAGTCGGCGCTGCGCGGCGCCTATCCGCGGCTGGACGCCGTCCTCACCGCCGGCGAGGCCGACGCCCGCGCCTGGCGCCGCGGGCTGCGGCTGCCCGGCGTCCGCGTCGAGGCGCTGCCCAGCGGGGTGCCCGCGCCGCGCCTGGCGCCCGCCGACGGCAGCGGCAAATGGGTGGTGGCGGCCGGCCGGCTCACCCGGGCCGCCCGCTTCGACGTCCTCGTCCGGGCCTTCGCCGGGGTCGTCGCCGTGCGCCCCGACTGGCGGCTGCGGATCTACGGCGGCGGCGCCGAGAAGGCCGCGCTGCGCGCCCTGATCGACGAACTCCGCCTGTACAACCACGTGTTCCTCATGGGCCCGGCCAACCCCCTGGAGTCCGAGTGGGCCAAGGGCTCCATCGCCGCGGTCACCGCCGGCCGGGAGCCGTCCGCGACGACGGCCGCCGAGGCGATGCGCTGCGGACTGCCCGTCGTCGCCGCCGACTGCCCCTACGGGCCCGGTGAGATCGTCGCGGACGGGGTGGACGGCAGGCTGGTGCCGGCCGGGAATTCGGCGGCGCTGACCGGTGCGCTGCTCGCGCTGATCGGCGACGACGCCGCCCGCAGGCGGATGGGCGCCGCCGCGCTCGCCTCCTCCGCCCGCTTCGACCCGGCAGCGGTCGCCGGGCGCCATGCCGCGCTCTTCGCCGAACTGCTCGCGGTGCGGCGCGGCAACAGCCTGCGCGACTCCCTGCACCGCGCCCGGGGAGCCCTGGTCGGCGGTGCCTACGCGGCCAAGTACGCCGCCGAGCACACCGCCCGCGCCGCGGTGAGAGGGGTGCGAACGGCATGAGTGCCTCGACGCGGTCGACCGTCACCGGGCCCGGCGCGGCCGGGAGCCCGGCCCAAAGACCCGACAGCGGCCGGCCGGGGGAGCGGCGGACCACGGCGACGGGAGGGGAACCGCCGGTGCCGGTGGACCTGAAGGCCGACTGCATCGCGGACTCCGCGGGCGGCCTCACCTTCGATCTGAACGTCCCTCAGGGCACCGGCACTTCGTGGAGCGCGGCCCTGGTGCTGCGGCTGCGCGGCGGTGCGGGGACCGAGGGCGCCGATGACGAGGTGCGGCTCCCGCTCGGGCCGAACGGTCCCGGACGGCTGCGCGCCGTACTGCCCAGCACCGTCGCGCTCGCCGAGGGCCGCTGGAACGCCTACGCCGACCTCGGCGACGGGCGCGACGCGTGCCGGCTGCTGCCCGGCGTCAACGATCTGCGTTCGCTGGTGGACCGCCGGCCGCTGGCGGGCATCGGCCGGCTCGGGGTACGGATCCCGTACGCGACCAAGCTCGGCAATCTCGCGCTGCGGAGCTGGCTGCGCGGACCGCACGCCGAGGCCGGCGACATCCTCGTCACGCCCGAGGGCATGACGGTCACCGGCCGCCTCTACGGGGCGAGTCCGGCGGACGGCGCCCAGGCCGAAGCCCGGGCGCGCGGTGCGGACACGGAACCGGCCGCCGTCACCGTCCCGTTGGCCGTCGACGGCCCGGACTTCACCTTCACCGTCCCCTACGACGGGCTGGCCGCCGGCTGGCGCCGCGGCAGCGGGCCGTGGGACCTGTGGCTGCGCCCCGCCGAGGGCGCCCGGCCGGTCCGCATCGCCCGCCTCCTGGACGATGTCGCGGACAAGAAGCAGGTGTTCAGCTACCCGGCGCTGACGGTGCGGGCCGCGGCCGGCGAGCTCCGGATCGGCCCGTACTACACGCTCGACAACGACCTGGCCATCCGCGTCACCGGCCCGCCCGAGCACGGGTAGCGGCCCGTGGTGGCGGGGGAGCCGGGCGGGGTGCCGCCGAGCATCGGGGAGCTGGCCCGCCGGGCGGGGGTGACGGTCAAGACCGTGCGCCACTGCTCGGACGAGGGACTGCTCCCGGACGCCGGCCGCAAGCGGGACGGCGCCGCGTTCCGCGCCGGGCTGCGGGTGGTCTCGGCGGCGGGCGAGGATCCGCGGATGCGGGCGTACCGGCGGTACGTCGACGAGGTGACGGGCGGCGGCGGTCCGACGATGGGGGCCGCGCACGACTGGCTGGTCGGCGCGCTCGGCCGCGACGGCTGAGCGGGAAGCGGCGCGCGGCGGTCCCCAAGGCTGGGAGACTCGGGGCATGTTGGACACGTCGGCGCGTCTGCTGCGTCTGCTCTCGTTGCTCCAGTCCCGCCGTGAGTGGCCGGGGGCGGACCTCGCCGGCCGCCTCGGCGTCACCCCGCGCACCGTCCGGCGGGACATCGACCGGCTCCGCGAACTGGGGTATCCCGTCCACTCCGCGCCCGGCACGGCCGGCGGCTACCGGCTCGGCGCCGGCGCCGAACTCCCGCCGCTGCTGCTGGACGACGAGGAGGCGGTGGCGGTCGCGGTCGGGCTGAGCACCGCGGCGTCCGGCGGCGTCGAGGGCATCGAGGAGACCTCCGTACGGGCGCTGGCGAAGCTGGAGCAGGTGCTGCCGCACCGGCTGCGGCACCGGGTCGGGGCGCTCACCTCCGCCACCGTGCCGATGCTCGGCAGGTCCGGCGGCCCCCGGGTGGACGCCCAGGTCCTCACCGAACTCGCCCACGCCTGCCGGGACTCCCAGCGGCTGCGGTTCCGCTACGCCGACCACGGCGGCACGGTCACCCGCCGCACCGTCGAACCGCACCGCCTGGTGTCCGCGCAGTGCCGCTGGTACCTGGTCGGCTGGGACGTGGACCGCGCGGACTGGCGCACCTACCGCGCCGACCGGATCACCCCCGCCCCGCCGCACGGGCCACGCTTCACACCGCGCACCCCGCCCGCCGAGGACCTCGCCCGGTACGTCTCCCGGGGCGTCTCCGGGCGCGCGTTCCGGACGCAGGCCACGGTGCTGCTGCGGGTGCCGCTGGAGCGGGCCGCGGAGCGCGTCGGCCCGTACGACGGGGTGCTGGAAGCGGTCGACGAGCAGAGCTGCCTGCTGCGCACCGGGGCGCACAGCCTCGATGTGCTGGTGGTCCACATCGTGCTGCTGGGCTTCGACTTCGAGATCCGGGAGCCGGCCGAACTGGCCGTCCGGGCAGGGGAGATCAGGGACCGGTTGTCCCGGGCACTGGGGTGACCGCGGTCTCCGCGGACATCTCGGGGTGGTGCAGGTCGAAGGCCGGCGACTCGGAGCGGATCCGGGGCAGCGTGGTGAAGTTGTGCCGCGGCGGCGGACAGGAGGTGGCCCACTCCAGGGAGCGTCCGAAGCCCCAGGGGTCGTCCGCCGCGATCCGGGTGCCCTGGTGCGTGGTCCGCCACACGTTGTAGAGGAACGGAAGAGTGGAGACGCCGAGCAGGAAGGCGCCGGCGGTGGAGATGGTGTTGAGCGTGGTGAAGCCGTCGGTGGGGAGGTAGTCGGCGTAGCGGCGGGGCATACCGGCCACGCCCAGCCAGTGGTGGACGAGGAAGGTGGTGTGGAAGCCGACGAACAGCAGCCAGAAGTGGACCTTGCCGAGCCGCTCGTCGAGCATCTTGCCGGTGAACTTCGGCCACCAGAAGTAGAAGCCGGCGAAGGTCGCGAAGGTCACCGTCCCGAAGACGACGTAGTGGAAGTGGCCGACGACGAAATACGAGTCGGTGACGTGGAAGTCCAGTGGCGGCGATGCCAGGATGACGCCGGTCAGTCCGCCGAACAGAAAGCTCACCAGGAAGCCGACCGACCAGAGCATCGGGGTCTCGAAGGAGACCGAGCCGTGCCACATGGTGCCGATCCAGTTGAAGAACTTCACCCCGGTCGGCGCCGCGATCAGGAACGACATCAGCGAGAAGAACGGCAGCAGCACCGCGCCGGTCGCGAACATGTGGTGCGCCCAGACCATCACCGACAGCGCCGTGATGGCCATCGTCGCGCCGATCAGCATCACGTAACCGAAGATCGGCTTGCGGGAGAAGACCGGGATGATCTCGGTGATGATGCCGAAGAACGGCAGCGCGATGATGTAGACCTCGGGGTGGCCGAAGAACCAGAAGAGGTGCTGCCACAGCAGCGCGCCGCCCCAGCGGGCGTCGAAGACCACCGCGCCGAACCGCCGGTCCGCCTCCAGCACCAGCAGGGTCGCGGCCAGCACCGGGAACGCCATCAGCACCAGGACCGAGGTGAAGAGGATGTTCCAGGTGAACACCGGCATCCGGAACATCGTCATGCCCGGCGCCCGCAGCGCGATGATCGTCGCGATGAAGTTGACCGCTCCGAGGATGGTGCCGAAACCGGCCAGCGCCAGCCCCATGATCCACATGTCGGGGCCGATGCCGTCGGAACGGACCGCGGAGTTGAGCGGGGCGTAGGCCGTCCATCCGTACGCCGGGCCGCCCTCGGGCGTCAGGAAGCTGCCCAGCACGATCAGGCCGCCGAAGAGGTAGAGCCAGTACGAGAGCATGTTCAGCCGCGGGAAGGCGACATCGGGGGAGCCGATCTGGAGCGGCATGATCTCGTTGGCGAAGCCGGCGAACGCCGGGGTGGCGAACAGCAGCAGCATGATCGTGCCGTGCATCGTCAGGGCCTGGTTGAACTGCTCGTTGCTGACGAACTGGAGCCCGGGGCGGGCCAGTTCGGCGCGCATCACCAGCGCCAGCAGCCCGCCGACGAGAAAGAAGCCGAACGAGGTGATCAGGTAGAGGTGCCCGATCTTCTTGTGGTCGGTGGTGCTCAGCCAGTCGGCCAGCACCGTCCCGCGCTGCCGCGCCCCGGCCGGCCGGGCGCTCTGCCGGGAGATCTCGCTGACCATCGGCTGCACCTTCGTTCGGCCGGGGTTGAAGGGGGGGCGCCGGTCATCATGCTCGCGCCCGGGGCGCAGGGCGAGGGGACGCTCCGGTCCGTTCCGGTGGCGTCCCGCGGACCGCGGGCGGGAGCCGTGCGGGCGGGTCCGGGGCATCCGGGGCGATGTGCGGGAAATGTGTGTGGAATGTGTCTCGATGGCCAATTTTCGGGCGGCCGAAAAAGAGGGTCGGGCAAGGGGAATGCGGGAGTGTCGGGCGATTAATTTCCGCACGCTGCCCGGCTTTGCCCGAAATGGCGGCACAGTGTTCCGCATATGATCAAGAGGGAATTCCGGCCGCTTTGTTTTCCACCCGGTTGAGGCAGCGCACGGCGCGTAAGGGTGAGGGCGGCTGCGGCAATCGCAGGAGCGTTCGCTGTGACACAAGTGTGACCAATGACGGACCGGCAGGTCACCGCGGTGTGCGGTGGACGGCCCTTCCACGCGCCGTCCCGGCCGCCTACGGTGGCTGTCATGGCACCCGTACCGAACCTCCCCGGCGACAGCGACGACATCCAGGACGACGCCGAGGCGTATGTCGGCCTCGGTCGGCAGGAGGCGGAGGACCGGGCCCGGGCCCGCGGCTGGACCACCGTCCGCGCGGTGCCGCCGGGCGCGGTCATCACCATGGAATACCTCACCGGCCGGATCAACTTCGAGGTCGAGGACGGTGTGGTGCACCGGAGCTGGCAGGGCTGACCCGGAGCTGGCGACCCAGGGCTGACAGGGCCGGCTGACCGCCGGCACGGCGAAGGCCCCGGCTGCTCCCGAGGGAGCGGCCGGGGCCTTCGGCGCGGGGCAACAGGTGTGCGTACCGGCCCCGCGGCGCAGGGGCGGTCAGCCGGTGCCGTTGCGACCGCGGCCGGTGGCCGGGGTGAACGGCGCGGCGCCGCGCGGGATGCGGTCCGCGTGCGGCGGCCGGCGGCTGCCCGACGGGGTGACCGGGGTGCGCTCCGCGCGGCTGGTGTGCGGGCGCGACGGGTGGTGCGGCCAGCCGTCCGGGGCGCGGGTGGCGTGGCCGACGCCGACCGCCTCGCGCACCAGGACCTCGCCGTCCGGGGCGACCCGCTGCGGGGAGAGCCCGGGGACCAGCACGCCGGCCGGCAGCGGACCGCGCAGTGAATCGGGGCGCAGCCGCAGCCAGAGCCGCAGCAGGATGCCCATGAGGCGGTCCTCGACCCAGGTGATCCCGGGCTCGACCCACGGCATCGCCAGCAGCACCAGCAGGCCCGCGGCCCAGCCGAGCAGCACGTCGCTGACCCAGTGCGTACCGAGGTAGACGGTCGTCATGCCGACGCCCAGCGCACCCAGCGCGGCGATCACCGACAGGGTCCGGCGGCGCAGCGGGGTGGTCGCGATGTAGGCCAGCACACCCCAGGTGACCACGGCGTTCGCGGTGTGACCGGAGGGGAATATATCGCCGCCGAGCCACATCTCGTTGGAGCCGACCGTCGTCGCGTAGTGCGGGCCGAGCCGGCCCATGCCGAGCTTGGCGGCGCCGACGGTGATGTTCAGCAGCAGGAGCGAGGCGCCGAGCACCAGCAGCGGGTGGAGGTTGCGCTGCTTCCAGCAGCGCCAGCCCAGCCAGGCGGCCACCGCCACCGCGGTCGGGCCGCGCTGGCCCAGTACGACGAAGTAGTCGAGGAAGGCATGGATCGACGGCCACTGCTTATAGGGCCGGAAGAACATGACCTGCCAGTCGAGGGTGACCAGATAGGTGTCGGCCAGCACTCCGGCGACGATCGCGATGTACACCGCCAGCGTGCCCCAGAGCAGCCACAGGCGGGTCCGGGTCATGCGGGGGGGTTTGACGCGATCGGTCGGGAGCTGCTCCTCCATCTGGTCGAGCTTGTCATCGGTACGCACTCAAACGACGTTACCGCGTGTGATGTATGCACTTGGTCAAACCGTGCGCTTTGTAATGACGATGTGATGTGGAATGGGTCTCAATCACCGTTCGGTGACCTGGATTTCGAAGAGAATTCCCGTACCGCTGGATTCCCTTCCGGTCATCCGCGTGTCGGCACCGTACGTGCTTATCTGTTTTTCGCCGACTGAGTTTATCCGCGATTCGCACGGGTGTCGCGGCGTGTTTTCCCGGAGCGGTGATCGCGGAGCGGGATCTTCCGGTCACGGCGGGCCGGAACCGTTGAGCCAGAACGCGCCGTAGGCCGCCGAACCCGCCGCCAGCAGCCCGATGACCAGCCACGACCGCGCCGGACGCCACCGCGCCAGCCCCGCGGCGAGCGGCAGCAGCAGCGGGAAGGCCGGCATCATCAGCCGCGGTTTGGAGCCGAAGTAGCCCCGGGCGGTGAGCGCCAGCAGCAGCACCGTCCCGCCGTAGACCGCCAGCGGCAGCGGCTGGCCTTTTCGTACGCCGTGCACATACAGCCAGATCACCAGCGCGACGCCGATCAGCAGCCCGAGGCCGGCGGCGAACGCGGGCCCGGTCAGCTGGTGGCCGAGGAAGTGGCCGAAGGCGATTCCGCCGTCGAAGCCGTTGCCCCAGCCGGCCTGGACGTCGAGATAGCCGGTGAGCGAGCCCTGCCGGGCGGCGACCCACAGGAAGTAGCCGCACCAGCCGAGCGGTGCCAGCAGGGCGCCGAGCAGCATCCGGCGGTGCGGGCCGCGGAGGAAGGCGCGGAACCGGACGCCGCCGGCCCGCTCGTTCACCACCGTCACCGCCGCGGTGATCCACACCGCGGCGACCACCGCGGCGCCCACCGGCCGGGTCAGCCCGGCCAGCGACGCCAGCACGCCCGCCCACACCCAGCGGCCGGTCAGCACGCAGTACACGCCCCAGGCCGCGAGCGCGGTGAACAGCGATTCCGAGTACGCCATCCACTGCACGATCCCGACCGGCAGCGCGGCCCACAGCGCGGCCAGCGCCACCCCGGCCCGCGGCCCGTGCAGCCGCTCCCCGGTCGCGTACAGCGCCCAGGCTGCGGCCAGCGAGGTCAACCAGGCCACCGCCATCCCGGCGTCCGCGGCGGACAGCGGGGTGAGCGCCGACAGGCCCCGCTCCAGCCAGGGCAGCAGCGGGAAGAAGGCGAGGTTGGAGTGGACGGCGCCGTTGGCCAGGTGGACGGTGTAGCCGTAGCCCTGCTCGGCGATCCGGGTGTACCAGAGGGAGTCCCAGCGGGCGGTCAGCAGGGTGTGCCAGTCCTTGCCGTTCGCGGCCGACCAGACCATGAGCACGACCAGGCCCAGCAGCCGGACCGCCGCGTACGCCGCCAGCCCGGGGGCGGCGCGGCGCAGCGCGGCCCGGACGGCGGGCGGGCACAGCGTGCGGCCGGGAGCGGCGGCGGAGGCAAGATCGTTCATCGGGGTCGATTATCCAGGTGGAAAAGTGCGTCCGACCCCGGCGGGTCGGGCAACGTCCGGTGCTGCGACGAGCGTCTCACCGTGAGGTGGGCCACGCGGGCCCCAGGTGGACTCGCGTAGTCTGACGTCTCAACTCGCCCGTGCCACCGGTTTCCCCGAGGCGTCTTCGCGCCCCGGTCCGTGGCCGCGAGAGCATGACGGCGAGCGCATGACAGGAGGTACTGGATGTCAGGGACGACCGCGTCCGGCAGGGGGCGGACGGGGGGAGTTCCCCGGCACACAGGCGGCGGCGTGAACCGCTGGACCGTGCTGACCGTGCTCTGCGTCAGCCTGCTCTTCGTCGCGCTGGACACCACGATCCTGTACGTGGCGGTGCCCTCCGTCACCGAGGACCTGCGGCCCGGTCCGGTGGAGCTCCTCTGGATCGTCGACATCTACCCGCTGATCGCGGCGTCGCTGCTGATCCTCTTCGGCACGCTCGGCGACCGCGTCGGCCGCCGCCGCATCCTGCTCCTCGGTTACGGCCTCTTCGGGCTGGCCTCGGCCGCCGCCGCGCTGGCGCCCAATCCGCAGATCCTGATGACGGCCCGCGCGCTGCTCGGCATCGGCGGCGCGATGATCATGCCCGCGACGCTGTCGATCCTGCGCCAGGTCTTCCCCGACCGGCGGGAGCGCGCGGTCGCCATCGGCGTCTGGAGCGCGGTGGCCGCGGTCGGCGCCGCGGTCGGCCCGGTGCTCGGCGGCTTCCTCGTCGAGAACTTCTGGTGGGGGTCGGTCTTCCTCATCAACATCCCGATGATGGCGGCGATGTTCCTGATAGGACGCTGGCTGCTGCCGGAGTCGCGGGGCGAGCGCAACGGCCCCTGGGACGTGGTCGGCGCAGTCGTCGCGGCCCTCGGCGTGCTGGGCATCGTCCTGGGCGTCAAGCGGCTGGGCAGCGGCGCGCCCGTGGTGGGCCTGACCACGCTGCTGCCGATCGTCCTCGGTGCCCTGCTGCTGATCCTCTTCGTGCGCCGCCAGCGCCGCCGGGAGCACCCGCTGATCGACATGCGGCTGTTCGCCCGGCCCGCGTTCGGCACCTCCATCGCCTGCATCGTGCTGGCCATGCTCGCCCTGGTCGGGCTCCAGCTGATCGCCGTCCAGTACCTCCAACTCGTCCTCGGGCTGAGCCCGCTGGAGACCGGCCTGCGGATGCTGCCGCTGGTCTTCTCCGCGATGGCCGCCGGACTCACCGGCTCGAAGCTGCTCCAGGCGCTCGGCCCGCGGGCGATGGTCGCCGGCGGCTTCACACTGACCGCGACCGCGGTCCTGACGCTGACCGCGCTGGGCAGTCAGGACCGCTTCTGGCAACTGTCGCTCGGCTTCGTCCTGCTCGGCTTCGGCTTCCAGTCCACGCTGTTCGGCGCGTACGAGTCGATGCTCAGCGAGGCCCCCGCCGAGCAGTCGGGCGGCGCCGCGGCGCTCGGCGAGACCGCCTACCAGCTCGGTGCCGGGATCGGTGTCGCGCTGCTCGGCAGCGTCATGAACGCCGCGTACGCACCGGGCCTGGACCGGGTCGGCGGCGTCTCCGCCACGGCCGCCCGCTCGGCGTCGCATTCGCTCGGTGAGGCGTACAAGGTCGCGGCCGGACTGGGGGAGCACGCCCGGCAGGCGCTGCGGCTGGCCGCCCGGGACTCCTTCATCCACGGGCTGCGGGTCACCCTCGTCGCCAGCGCCCTGCTGCTGCTCGTCGGTGCGGGGATCGCGCTGCGGCTGCCGCGCGCGGCAGCGGAGTCCACCGAGCGGGCCGAGGCCGAGGGAGAGGCCGCCGCCGGCGACGGTGCGCCGGCCGCCGGGCGCGAGGGGGCACCGGCCCCGGCGAGCACCGGCCGCTGAGGTTTTCCGCCCCTGCCTTCGCACGCCCCGCCGCGCGGCGGTGACCCTTGCCCGCGCGGCGCCCGGGGCCGTACCGTCGGACGCGCGTAACTACCACTGCTAGTTTTTCGCGCGAGCGCTGAATCCGCCGGAGGCCCCGCCATGTCCGCAACGCCGTCCTCGCTTCCGCCGTTCGACCCGGGCGACCCCCTGGGCATCGACGATCTGCTCACCGACGAGGACCGCGCGGTCCGCGCCACCGTCCGCCAGTGGGCCGCCGACCGCGTACTGCCGCAGATCGCCGACTGGTACGAGCGCGGCGAGCTGCCCGACATCCGCGAACTCGCCCGCGAACTCGGCGCGATCGGCGCCCTCGGCATGTCCCTCACCGGCTACGGCTGCGCCGGCGCCTCGCATGTCCAGTACGGGCTCGCCTGCCTGGAGCTGGAGGCCGCCGACTCCGGCATCCGCTCGCTGGTCTCCGTCCAGGGCTCGCTGGCCATGTACGCGATCTGGCGGTTCGGCTCCGAGGAGCAGAAGCAGCGCTGGCTGCCCGGGATGGCGTCCGGCGAGATCATCGGCTGCTTCGGGCTGACCGAGCCGGACCACGGCTCCGACCCGGCGAGCATGCGGACCCACGCCAGGCGCGAGGGCTCCGACTGGGTGCTGACCGGGCGCAAGATGTGGATCACCAACGGGTCGGTGGCCGGCGTCGCGGTGGTCTGGGCGCACACCGACGACGGTATCCGCGGCTTCGCCGTACCGACCGACAGCCCGGGGTTCTCCGCCCCCGAGATCAAGCACAAGTGGTCGCTGCGCGCCTCGGTCACCAGCGAACTGGTCCTGGACGAGGTGCGGCTGCCCGCCGACGCGGTGCTGCCCGGCGCCAAGGGGCTGGGCGCCCCGCTGCGGTGCCTCGGTCAGGCCCGCTACGGGATCGTCTGGGGCGCGATGGGGGCGGCGCGCACCTGCTTCGAGACGGCCGTCGACTACGCGCGCACCCGCGAGCAGTTCGGCCGGCCCATCGGCGGCTTCCAGCTCACCCAGGCCAAGTTGGCGGACATGGCGCTGGAACTCCACAAAGGGGTGCTCCTCGCACACCACTTGGGGCGGCGCTGCGATGCGGGGACGCTGCGTCCGGAGCAGATCAGCTTCGGCAAGCTCAACAACGTCCGGGAGGCGATCGAGATCTGCCGCACGTCCCGGACCATCCTCGGAGCCAACGGGATCTCCCTCGAATACCCCGTCATGCGGCACGCCACGAACCTGGAGTCGGTGCTCACCTACGAGGGCACCGCGGAGATGCACCAGCTGGTGCTGGGCAAGGCGCTCACCGGGCTCGACGCCTTCCGGTGAGCGGTCCTGCCGCTGCTCGCTGGTATTGCCGTTGCCGTTGCCGTTGCCAGGGACGGTGCCGCGGGCGGCCGGCGCCCGGACCCCCGGCCAAAGACCCCACGCCCATCAACTCTGGTTGAAGAAGCCGCCGTTGCGGTGGGCGCGGGACTCGCCGGTGACCACCTTGTAGTCGGCGGGGGTCAGCAGGAACACCCGGGTCGCGACCCGCTCGATGGAGCCGCGCAGGCCGAAGGTCAGGCCCGCGGCGAAGTCGACCACGCGCTTGGCGTCGGCGGGCTCCATGGCCGTCAGGTTGACGATCACCGGGACGCCGTCCCGGAAGAGCTCGCCGATACCGCGGGCGTCCCGGAAGGAGGCCGGGGTGACCGTGGCAATACGGGTGCCCTGGTCCTTGGCGGCTTCGTCGGCCACCCGGACCCGGGGGTCGGTCACCCAGGGATTGCCACCCGAGTCCGCGGACTCGGGTCCCTCGGCGTAGTCGTCGTCGTAGTAGCGCTCGTCATCGTTGTCGTCGACGAGGCCAAGCCAGGCACTCGCCTTGCGCACCGATCCCATTGACGCCTCCTCTCACCCGCGGTGTCTGTGTTCTGTCCGCCCCTATCGTCGTTCATGAGGCCGAGTGTGTGCCAAGTGGATAGCCGCCGCACGGGGGGTTCGTGACATATCTGGTGCAAAGAGGGTGGTGCGCCGTCAGGTTGCGTGCCCCGGCGGTGAACTGACAGTACGACGGGGGTCACGGTCGGTGCCAGTCCGCGGTTGTCGACTTGTGGCCGGAGCTGACGGGATCGGACCTGTGGGTAGGTTCGCGGGTGGGACCAGGGCATATGTCGGCGGTCTTGGTCGCGGGTCTGGGTATCCCGATGATCGGGTGACTGGTCCGGAGGAGTGTCGTTGACGCCGGCGCGCGGAGCGTGCGCGGCCACGGGGCGGGCGGTCCGGCGGTCGCGCGCCCCTGCGGTCAGCGGATCTCCGGCGGACTGATCCGCGAGGCGGCGATGGCCGAGGGGGCGGTGCCCCACTTCTCCAGGATCCGGTCGTAGGTCCCGTCCTTCTCCAGGCGGTTGACCGCGGCTTGGAAGGCGGGCGCCAGCGGTGTCCCCTTCTTGAAGGCGAAGCCGACGTCCAGGCGCTTGAACTCGTTGAGGAACCGCAGTCCCGGCTGCTGCTTCACGGCGTAGCGCAGCCCGTTGACGGTGCTCATGACGACGTCGGTGCGGCCCTGCTGGAGCGAGATCCACAGCGCGCCCTGCTCGGCGAACGTCCTGACGTCGTACGGCTTCTTCCCGGCGTCCTTGCAGAGGTGCGCGTTCTCCTCCAGCGTGGTCTCGAAGGTGGTGCCGGCGCCGGTGGCGACGGTCAGGCCGCACAGCCGGGTCAGTGCGGTGATCTTCTTCAGCGGGCTGTCGGTGCGGACCGCGAAGCCCTGCCCGTCGTTGACGTAGGTGACGAAGTCGATGGTCCTGCGGCGTTCGTCGGTGACGCCGAAGTTGCCGGTGCCCAGGTCGTATTTGCCACTGTCCAGGGCCGGGAGGATCGCCTCGAAGCTCGCCACCTCGCGGTGGAGGCGGAGGCCGAGGACCCGGCCGACCGCGTCCGCGAAGTCGATGTCCTGGCCGGCCAGGGTCGTGCCGTCGGGCAGGTAGGCGGCGCCGGGCAGGGTGCCGACGGCGGTGGCGAGGGAGAGGGTGCCGCGGGCGCGGACGCCGGCGGGCAGCAGCCGTGCGGCGGCCGGGTCCTTCCGGACGGTGGAGACCACGTCCGCGGTGGGGATCCGGGCGTCGGCGGCGGCCGGCCCGGCGTCCCTGGCGCCGGACGCCGCACCGCCCGTACCGCAGGCGGTGAGCGACAGCACCGCGGTGGCCAGCAGCGCGGCGGTGCGGGACGCGAGGATGGGGGTCCCCCCGCTTGAGCGAAGCCGAGAGTGGGGGAGGGGCGGGGGTGTCCGGGGGCTGCGGGTGGTCATGGTCGCGGGATCTCCAGGTGCTTCTCGAACGGCAGCGGGCCGATCGACTCCGGTGCGGCGGTGAGGTCGAACAGCGGGCGGTAACCGGCGGCGAGACAAAGGCCCTTGGTCTCGGGTAGGCGGGGGCCGGTGGTCAGGTGGACGCGGGTGTAGCCGCGGTCGGCGGCGTGCTGCTCCAGGGCGTCCAGGACGCGCCGGGCCAGGCCGCGCCGGCGGTGCGCGGAGCGGGTCCGGATCCGTTTGAATTCGGCGGTATCCGGGTCGTAGCGGCGGAAGGCGCCGCCGGCGACCGGCGTGGCGCGGCGGTCATCGAGTCGCCTCCGTGGCCAGTGGCGGCGCGCGACGGCGTACGAGCGCTCCGGAGGAAGGGAGGTTACGGGACGGGGAAGGCCGAGAAGAGAGTGCGAGGGTCGGGTCGGGACAACGGGACAGAACGAGGGGAGGGGTGCGCCCTACGAGGGCGCGGGGTGTGAAGGCGCGCGGCGGGAAGGGGGATCCGGAACAGCCGGGCGGACCGGAGGGACCGGGAGAACCGTGAAACGGCCCGGCCTGGGGCGGCGGGCTTCAGGGCAGGGGGTCAGCTCAACAGGACGCGGACCACACACGACCGAAGTCGATGTGGTCGCGGGTGACCAGCCGCTGCCATGGATACATGCGACTAAGTGGAACAGGCATCCGTTTCCGCGTCAACCGCGACGTGATCCCTCGCTCAGAGTCCGGACAGCGGGCCGGACGCCCTTGACAGCAAGCCGTGTTCACCCCATAGCCTCAAGGGCCGGTCGTGCTGAGGGGCGCGGCCCGTTCTGCCTGTGTGAAGGCGCTCGACTCCCGTGCTCGATCTGACGCGTCCACGGAGCCTTCGCATGCCTTCCGACACCCTCGACGCCCCTGCCGTACCCGCCGCGGCCCCGCCCGGCGCGGACGCTGCCGTACCGCGCATCGTGCCGCGGCGCCGCCCCGGCCGGTGGGCGGCGGCCGTCCTCGTCCTCGTCCTGGCGGCCCTGGCCGTCACGTCCGTGGTCCGCAACCCCGCCTTCCAATGGGGCGTGGTCGCCGACTACTTCCTGACCGACGCCGTGCTGCGCGGCCTGGGGCTCACCCTCTGGCTGACCGCGGTGGTGATGGTGCTGGGCTTCGCGGTGGGCACCCTGCTCGCGGTGCTGCGGCTGTCCGGCAACCCCGTGCTGCGCGGCGTCGCATGGGGCTATGTCTGGCTGTTCCGGTCGATGCCGATCCTGGTGCAGCTGCTGTTCTGGTTCAACATCGGTGCGCTGTACCCGGTCGTTCTCGGCGTCCGCACGGTCGATCTGCTCGGCCCGGTCACCGTCGCCGTCATCGGACTCACCCTGCACGAGGCCGCTTACGCCGCCGAGGTCGTCCGCGGCGGCATCCTGTCCGTCGACAAGGGGCAGTTGGAGGCCGCGCAGTCGCTGGGCCTCGGGGCCTGGCGGCGGCTGCGCCGGATCGTGCTGCCGCAGGCGATGCGGTCGATCGTGCCGCCGGCCGGGAACATGCTGATCGGCACGCTCAAGGGCACCTCGATCGTCAGCGTCATCGCGGTCCAGGACCTGCTCTATTCCGTCCAGTTGGTCTACCACCGCACCTACCAGGTGATCCCGCTGCTGCTGGTGGCGACCATCTGGTACGTCGTCGTCACCTCCGTCCTCGGCGTCGGCCAGCACTACGTCGAGCGGCACTACGCCCGCGGTACGGCCGGTGCCCGGTGAGCCCGGCCGCGCGCGGCGCCGTACGGCCGTCGGTGGTGATCGTGGGCGCCGGCCCGCGGGGCACCGGAATCCTGGAGCGGATCGCCGCCAACGCCCCCGAGCTCTACGGCGATACGCCGCTCGACCTGCATCTGGTCGATCCGCACCCGCCCGGCGGCGGCCGGATCTGGCGCCGCGACCAGTCGCCGCTGCTGTGGATGAACTCCACGTCCGAGGACGTCACCATGTTCACCGACGAGAGCGTCGAGCTGGCGGGGCCGGTGCGGCCCGGCCCCTCGCTCGCCGAGTGGGCGCGGACGGTGCGGGCCGGTGGGATCCCGGTCGCGCCGGACGTCGCTGGCGCCATCGCGGCGCTGGGGCCGCAGGACTTCGCCGGGCGCCGGCTCCAGAGCGCGTATCTGCGCTGGGTGTACGAGGACGCGGTGGCCGCGCTGCCGCCACGGGTCACCGTGCACGAGCACCGGCGCACCGCGCTGCGGATCTCCGGACCGCGCGACGGGTGCCAGCAGGTGTGGCTGGAGGGCCGCCCGACCCCGCTGCGGGCCGATCTGGTCGTTCTGGCGCTCGGCCATCTGGAGTCGGAACTCTCCGAGGGGCAGCGGGAGTTGAGTGACTTCGCGGCCCGGCACGGGCTGACGCACCTGCCGCCGGCGTTCACCGCCGACAGCGATCTGAGCGCGCTGCGGCCGGGCGAGCCGGTGCTGGTGCGCGGCTTCGGGCTGGCCTTCGTCGACCTGATGGTGCTGCTGACCGAGGGGCGCGGCGGTACGTACACCGCGGGCGCCGACGGGCAGTTGACGTACCGGCCGTCGGGCCGCGAACCGGTCCTGTACGTCGGATCGCGGCGCGGGGTGCCGTACCACTCCAAGATCGGATACCGGCCGACCGGTGAACGGCCCCCGCTGCCCCGGTTCTTCGGGCCGCGGCAGGTCGACGAGCTGCTGGCCCGGCCCGGCGGTCCGGACTTCCGGAGCGACGTCTGGCCGCTGATCGACAAGGAGCTGGGCTTCGCCCACTACCACCGGCTGTTCACCGCGCACCCCGAACGCACCCGGATGCACCGGCCGGACTTCGAGGAGAAGTACGCCGCCGCCGACCCGGGCAGCGCCGCACTCCAGGCCCTGGTCGCCGCCGCGGTCCCGGACCCGGCCGACCGGCTCGACCTCGACGCGCTGGACCATCCGCTGGACGGGGTGCGCTACGAGAACGGCGCGGCCCTCCAGGAGGGGCTGCGCGGCTACATCGAGGCCGACCTCGCCCGCCGCCACGACCCCGCGCACAGCCCCGACCTGGCGGTCTTCCTCGCGCTGCTGTCGGTCTACGGGCAGCTGATCCGGATCGGCGACCGCGGCCCCTGGTGGCACGGCTTCTTCAGCTACCTCGCCTCCGGCCCGCCGGGGCCGCGGCTGCGGCAGCTGCTGGCGCTCTCCCGGGCCGGGGTGGTGCGCTTCCTGGGCGCCGGCCTCACCGTCACCGCCGATGAGGCCCACGGGGTGTTCCGCGCCACCGGCGCGAGCGTGCCGGGG
This sequence comes from Streptomyces albospinus, assembly GCF_014648695.1. Taxonomy (GTDB): domain Bacteria; phylum Actinomycetota; class Actinomycetes; order Streptomycetales; family Streptomycetaceae; genus Streptomyces; species Streptomyces albospinus. The sequence continues at coordinate 19,490 of NZ_BMRP01000026.1, read as the reverse complement.
GAGTCGGTCGTGGCCCGGGCACTGGTGGAGGCGCGGCTGCCGGAGCCGACCGTCGTGCACACCCGGGACCGGTTGCTGCGCGCCCTGCACGCCGAGGGCGCGCTCGCCACGCCCGCCGGCCTGCTGGCCGTCGACCCCGCCGACGGCCGGATCCTGGACCGGGCCGGCCGCCCGCATCCGCGCCGCTTCGCCCTCGGCCCGCACACCGACGCGCGGGCCGGCGGCGCCTTCGCCCGCCCCCGTACCAACGCGCCCGCCTTCCGGCAGAACGACGCGAGCGCGCGCGCCCTGCTCACCTTCCTCCGGGACCGCGCCGCCCCGCCGGTACCCGTCCCCGCACTCACCCCCGAGGACCCCCATGCCGCTGACCAGTGATCCGCCCGCCGGCTCCGCCGTCGCCGGGACGCCCGCCCCGCAGCGCGCCGGGCCACCGGAGGCGGACGATCCGTCGGCCCTGAAGGTCGTGCCCGTACGCCACCCCTGGCGCTGGGCGGCGATCGCCGAGACCGTCCGCGCCGGCGTGCTGGCGGTGGACGGCGGGCAGTCGGAGGCCGCGGCGGCCCTCGGCATCCCCCGGCTGCGGCGGCTGCGCCGGATCGTGCTGCCGCAGGCGATGCGCGCCATCCTGCCGAACGCCGGAAACGAGGTGATCTCGCTCTTCAAGGGCACCTCGATCGTCTCCGTGACGGCGATCGGCGAACTCTTCTACCAGGTCCAGGTCGTCTACGGACGGAACGGCCGGGTGGTGCCCCTGCTGATGGTGGCCACCGCCTGGTACATCCTGCTCACGACGGTGCTCTCCGCCCTCCAGTACTACGTCGAACGCCACTACGCCAAGGGGGCCGGGCGATGAGCGCCATGGTCGAGGTCCGGTCCGTCCACAAGAGCTTCGGCCCGCTCGGCGTGCTGAAGGGGGTGGACCTCCAGGTCCGTACCGGCGAAGTCGCCGTCGTACTCGGCCCGTCGGGATCCGGCAAGTCCACCCTGCTGCGCACCATCAACCACCTGGAGAAGGTCGACAGCGGCTGGATCAGCGTCAACGGCGCGCTGATCGGCTACCGGCGGTCCGGCGACCGGCTCCACGAGCTGCGCGAGCGCGACATCCTCAAACAGCGCACCCGGATCGGTTTCGTGTTCCAGAACTTCCACCTCTTCCCGCATCTGACGGTGCTGGAGAACATCACCGAGGCGCCGGTCTCCGCGCTGCGCCGGCCGAAGGCGGAGGCGGTCCGCACCGCCGAGCGGCTGCTCGACCGGGTCGGGCTCGCCGACAGGGCCGGCGCCTACCCCAAGCAGCTCTCCGGCGGCCAGCAGCAGCGGGTCGCCATCGCCCGGGCGCTCGCCCTCGAACCCGAGCTGCTGCTCTTCGACGAGCCGACCTCGGCGCTCGACCCGGAGCTGGTCGGCGAAGTCCTCGACGTCATCCGGGACGTGGCCGACCAGGGCACCACCATGATCGTCGTCACCCATGAGATCGGCTTCGCCCGTGAGGTCGCCGACACCGTCGTCTTCATGGACGGCGGACGGATCGTCGAGCAGGGCCCGCCCGGGGAGGTCCTGGACCGCCCGCGCCACGAGCGCACCAGAGCCTTCCTCGCCAAGGTCCTGTGACCGCGATGGCCCCGACACCTGCGCACCCCGCCCCGACCACGAGGAGACCTCCGTTGATCCGCCGCCGCCCTTGCGCTCGCCGCCGGTTCCGTCCTGCTCACCTCCTGCGGCACCGGCGACGCGGCCGTCGCGCCCGCTGCACCTCGCCGTCGCGTTGGACGCCCCGCAGGCCCCGCCCGCGTACGAGGCCGCGCACCACGTCGCGCTCGCCCGGCTCGCCGAGCGCGGCACTCTGGACTTCGTCACCCTCGGCGACGACCTCGCCGGCCCCGGGCTCGACGCGCTCGCCGTCCTCGCCCGGGTCGCCCCCGCCACCTGGGGGTCCCCCGGCCGGAGGCCGGGGGAGGATCGGCCTCGTCCCGGCGGTCACCACCACGCACACCGAACCGGGCGGCCTCGACCCGTTCGTCGACCGGGTCGTACCGCTGCTCCAGGAGCGCGGCGTGCACCGCACGGAATACACCGGGACCACGCTGCGCTCCCACCTGGGGCTGCCCGACCCGGTACGTCCGGCGGGAGAGGACCGACCGAGATGACCGGGACCACATCCCGAAGGGACGCGCCCCAGGAGGGGCAGGACCGGCGCGTCGGGCGCACCGCCGCGGTCTTGGCACCGTACGGCGCGCTCGCGCTGTCCGGCACCCACTGGCTCACCGACCACTTCAGCCGCCCCTTCCCACCGCCCGGCGACGCCCTGCCGTTCGTGCTGCGGGCGGGGGAGCGGCACCGCCTCGTCCACTGTCCCGCGCCGGCCCCAGGAGGTGCCGCGCCGCCCCGGCGGCCGTCAACGCGTCTGCCGGGGCGGCGCGTTACGGGCGCACGGGGGCGTCGCGCACGCCGCGTGAGAGGGGGGAGGCCCTCTTGTGCCCCGGGGACGGCGCACCGGACACTCCGGTCAGCGAGCGCGTGTCGGGGGTGCGCAGAAGCCACCCCGCGAGTTCCCCCTGTGCGGACATCCGTCCGCCCCTCGGTTGCGCCTCACCGGCCGCCCGCCGGCGGTCCCCGATCCCCCTCGGAGGAATCAGTGAGGAACGAGCGCACCGTCCCCCGCGGCGGCGCGGCGAGACGCCCCCGGCTGATCGCCGTGGCGTCCGGCCTGGTGGCCGCCGGCGCCGGCGCCGGGCCGGCCGCCGGCGCCCAGGACCCGGCCCCTGCCCGGACGTTCAGCGCCGCGCAGCTCACCGCCGCCGGCGACGCGGTCCGCGCCGCGGACGTCGCGGGCACCGCCTGGCGGGTGGACCCCGCGACCCGCACCCTGGTCGTCACCGTCGGCAGCACCGTCTCCCCGGCCGGGATCGCCAGGATCCGGCGGGCCGCGGGCAGCAACGCCGGCGCGGTCCGCATCGAGCGCACCGCGGGCCGGATCCGCAAGCTGATCTCCGGCGGCGACGCCGTCTACGCCCCCGGCCGGCGCTGCTCGCTCGGCTTCAACGTCCGTGGCGGCAGCACCACTTACTTCCTGACGGCCGGTCACTGCACCGACGGGAAACCGCCCTGGTACACCAACTCCGCGAACACCACGGACATCGGTCCGACCACCGGCTCCAGCTACCCCGGCAACGACTACGGCATCGTGAAGTACACCAACGCGTCCGTGGCGCACGACGGCACGGTCGGCGACCAGGACATCACCCGGGCCGCGAACCCCGTGGTCGGCCAGTCGGTCACCCGCCGCGGCTCCACCACCGGAGTGCGCAGCGGCAAGGTCACCGCCCTGAACGTCAGCGTCAACTACGGCAGCGGCGAGATCGTCTCCGGCCTCTTCCGGGCCACGGTGTGCGCCGAGCCCGGTGACAGCGGCGGCCCCCTCTACTCGGGGACCACGGCGCTGGGCCTCGCCTCCGGCGGCAGCGGCGACTGCACCGGCGGCGGGAGCACCTACTTCCAGCCCGTCACCGAGGCGCTCGGCGCGTACGGCGTGAGCGTCTACTGACCGGCCGCCGGCCGGCGCGGGTCCCCGCCGACCGGCCGACGGGGCCCGGCCCCGGGCCCGCCGCGAGCCTCGACCGCTCCCCGGGCCGGGCCTACCATGGGAGACAAAAGCGACTCGGGCGACGCAACGGCACACTTCAGGGGGCCGTGATGGTCGAAGAACTGGTCGCGGCCGGGGTGGCGCTGGCCTCCGCGGGCGCGGTGTATCTGATGGCGGCGGCGCGGGTGGTCAAGCAGTACGAGCGCGGCGTGGTGCTCCGGCTGGGGCGGCTGACCTCCGAGGTGCGCGGACCGGGCTTCAACATGATCATCCCCGGCATCGACCGGATGCGTAGGGTCAACATGCAGATCGTCACGATGCCGGTGCCCGCGCAGGAAGGCATCACCCGCGACAACGTCACGGTCCGGGTCGACGCGGTGGTCTACTTCAAGGTCGTGGACGCCGCCGACGCCGTCGTCCGGGTCGAGGACTACCGCTTCGCGGTCTCGCAGATGGCGCAGACCTCGCTGCGCTCGATCATCGGCAAGAGCGAACTGGACGACCTGCTGTCGAACAGGGAGAAGCTCAACCAGGGCCTGGAGCTGATGATGGACAGCCCGGCCATCGGCTGGGGCGTGAGCGTCGACCGGGTCGAGATCAAGGACGTCTCGCTGCCGGAGACGATGAAGCGCTCGATGGCCCGCCAGGCGGAGGCGACCCGGGACCGGCGGGCCCGCGTGATCAACGCCGATGCCGAACTCCAGGCGTCCAAGAAGCTGGCCGAGGCCGCCGCGGCGATGTCCGACCAGCCCGCGGCGCTGCAACTGCGGCTGCTGCAAACCGTGGTGGCGGTCGCCGCCGAGAAGAACTCCACCCTGGTCCTGCCGTTCCCCGTGGAGCTGCTGCGGTTCCTGGAGCGCTCCGGGCTCCAGGCCCAGGCGCAGACGGTCCAGGCGGAGGCGGAGACCGAACGGGCGCGCGCGGAGCGTCCGGCCGCGCCCCCGGCCCCGCCCCCGACTCCGGTGGAGAACGGCGCCGTCGACGGCGAACTGCCCCTGTTGGAGGACCTCCCGGAGGCCGAGAACCTGTCGTAGGCCCCGCCGCCTCCCGCTGATCGCCGTACGCGCCCGTCCTCGTGGACGGCGCGCGTACGGCGATTTCGCGCGCTGCGCGCCGTCATTTTCCGGACAGGTGCGGCCCTCACACTTCGCGCTCCGGCGGCGCTCCGGCGCACCCTCTGATGTCCGCACTCAGGACCGGAGTGCGCAGATATCGGTGTGACCAACGTGTGATGAAAACGTGAACTCCCGTACTCGAGACCGGAACTCGGTCTTGTGCACGAGTGTGGCGGGTGGGAATACTCGGCTCCTGCACGTTGGCATGGACGCGACTCCCCGAGATGCCGTTGCGGGGCCGACCCGTCTGTGCTCCGATTCCTCACTCTCGGGCCCGTGCTCTCCCCCCAGTCCGGGCCCATCCCCCCACGGGAGGCTCTGAGTTGAAGCACCGACGCATACCCAACCGCCGCGCGATGCTGGCCGGCGCGGGCGCGCTCGCCCTCGCCACCACCGCGACCGTCACCCTCGCCAACGCCAACGCCGCCCCGGCCCCCACCCCCACGGTGGCCAAGCTCACCTCGGCCGCGGCGACCACCCTGGCATCCCAGCTCAAGACCGGTACGGCCGGCGCCTATTACGACGCCAAGGCCCAAAAGCTCGTCGTCAACGTCGTCGACGAGGCCGCGGCCAAGACCGTACGGGCCAAGGGCGCGGAGGCCAGACTCGTCAAGTACTCGCTCGCCCAGCTCGACTCGGCCCGGCAGACGCTCAAGGCCAAGGCGACCATCCCCGGCACCGCCTGGGGCGTGGACCCGAAGAGCAACAAGGTCGTGGTGACCGCCGACCGCACGGTCAAGGGCGCCAAGCTGGACCAGCTCGCCAAGGTCGCCAAGGGCCTCGGTGACAAGGTCGAACTCCGCCGGACCAAGGGGGAGTTCAAGCCCCTCATCGCCGGCGGTGACGCGATCTGGGGCAGCGGCGCCCGCTGCTCGCTCGGCTTCAACGTGACCAAGGACGGCCAGCCGTACATCCTGACCGCCGGCCACTGCGGCAACGCCGTCCAGGACTGGTCCGACCAGCAGGGCGGCCAGACGATCGCGACCACCGAGACGTCCAAGTTCCCGGGCAACGACTACTCGATCGCCAAGTACACCGGCAACACCGACCACCCCAGCGAGGTCGACCTCTACAACGGCAGCACCCAGAAGATCACCAAGGCGGCGGACGCCACCGTCGGCGAGAAGGTGCAGCGCAGCGGCAGCACCACCCAGGTCCACGACGGCACCGTCAAGGCGCTGAACGCCAGCGTCAACTACCAGGAAGGCACGGTCGACGGCCTGATCCAGACCGACGTCTGCGCCGAGCCCGGTGACAGCGGCGGCGCCCTCTTCGACGGCGAGAGCGCGCTCGGCCTCACCTCCGGCGGCAGCGGCGACTGCACCAACGGCGGCGAGACCTTCTTCCAGCCGGTTCCGGCGGCCCTCCAGGCCACCGGCACGCAGATCGGCTGACCTCCGCACGTATGATGCGGCACCGGCCCCCGGACGGTTGCGTCGTCCGGGGGCCGGTGGCATGGGTGCTGGGGGGCGGTCGGTCAGAACTCGAAGACCGTGTCGTGGTCCGCCATCTCGCAGGCGTTGGGGAAGACGTGCGTGTACGAGACGCGGCGGCCCTGCCAGACGCCGTCCGCGGTGACCACGACGGGGTCCCAGATCTTGGGGCATATCCGGCCGCTCTCGGTCTCCGCCACCTCGGTGAAGTCGCCGGACGCCGCGCGCAGTTGGGTGCAGGCGGCCTGTGCGTACGGGTGGGTGCCGGACGCGCCCGGCATACAGCTGAGGGTCGCCGCGCGCAGCTCCGTGGCGGTCGCGCGGCTGGCGCCCTGACCGACCGTCAGTACCAGTTCGCTCTGGGCGTACAGCCCGCCGGTCCGCGCGGGCTGCACCGGCGCGGTGGCGGCCTGTGCGGTGGTGGCGAGCGACCCCAGGACCAGCGCCGCGCCGAGCGCGATCGCCCCAGTGATGTACCGCATAACGAACACTCCTTTGCTCGTGGGTTCAGATGCCGGACTGGAGTCTGGCCCAACTGCATCTCAAACGCACGCAGGGCGTTCACTTTCGGTCGTTGGGTGAAAGCTGAGGGTAATGGCGCGATCGGTTCGGGATGCGGGGGAGCCGAGTGCGGGAGGGTGGGGTGCTGCCAGCGCGGATGCGGCCGGGCCGGTGCCCCCGTCACGTGCGCGGGCGGGTCCGCGGGGGAGAAATCCAGCCGCCGACCGGTCGTTCGGGCGGTTTTCGATCTCCGGCGATTGGCCGAAGGTCCGGGCCAGTTGTGAAGCGCCCGGCTACTTGTGACACCTGTTCAGCTCCGGCAGTCCCGCGGTCAGCGCGCGCATCCCGCGGACGACCAGTGCGCCGGGTCCGTGCGGGCCGTCCGGCCGCTCCTCGCCCGCGGCCCACTCCTCGACCGCGACCCGCATCGCGGTGTTGGCGGCGGCTGCGGCCAGCCGCACCGCCAGCGGGTCCGCGCCGGTCAGCCGCGCCAGGACCGGCCGCAGCGCCTCCTCGGAGTCGTGGTGGACGCGGTGCCAGACCGCGCGCAGCCCGGGATCGCCGGGCATCGCCCGCAGCAGCCCGCGGGTCCGGCGCAGTGCCTCGGCGGCCGGCTCGTCGGCCGGGGAGCGCCCGCCGGGCGGCCGTCCAACGTGCCTGCGGTCAGGGGCTGTTGCGGGGTGCGGCGCCCCGCGC
>NZ_BMRP01000026.1:4878-12111 GCF_014648695.1 Streptomyces albospinus | reverse complement strand
GCACTCGGCCCGCGTTCCGTCCGCTCCCGGTCACGCCGGCAGCCGCTCCCCGCCGCCGGCCGGCTCCTCGTCCCCCGGCTCGCCGTCCGCCCGCTCGCCGTCCGTCCGGCGGAGCGTCGCGAGGGTGAGGGTGACCGCGGTGCCGCCCACCGCCCAGGCGGCGAGCACCAGCAGCGGTCCGGTCAGCGCCCGGCCCTTGAAGTACGCGATGGAGCGCGCCGCCCAGGTGCCGGCGCCCGGCGGCAGCGCGGGCCCGATCGCGTGCCAGAACGGCGGCAGCAGCGGATACGGGTAGGCGCCGCCCGCGCTCGGGTTGCCGAACACCACGATCACCAGGATCGCCAGGCCGATGCCGATGACGCCCAGCAGCCCCTGGAACGCCAGGGTCGTGGCCCCCACGGCGAAGACGATCAGCGCGCCCAGCCCCCACAGCCCGAAGAGGCTGCCGGGCAGCGCGCCGAGGACCGGGCCGACCACGACCGCCCCGGCCAGTCCGGCGATGACCGCGTACAGCGCCAGCGCGGTCAGCCGGATGACGGCCCGCTGCCCGTTGGCCGGGCGGGCCCCGGCGCTGACCGCCAGGATCGCGGCGCACAGATAGCCGCCCACGCACCAGCCCACGACCAGGTAGAACGAGGACAGGCTGCGACTGTCGCCCGGGCCGGCCGGTGTCACGTCCACCGTGCGGACGTCCCGCTGCCGAGCCTGCTCCGCCTTGCCCACGACCGCTTCGACGGCCTGCGAGAGCGAGGCGCCGCCGCCGCTCGCGACCAGCAGCCGGTCGGTGCGGCCGTGCGGATCGACGATCAGCGCGGCGTCGATCGTCCGGTCGGCGATCTGGCGCACCGCGGCCTGTTCGGAGGCCGCCGGGCGCGGGTCCAGCGGCGCGCCGGGCAGCCGGTCGAGCTGCCGCACCAGCTGCCCGCCGGCCGGTCCGGGCGCGACCACCGCGAGCGGCACCCGGTCCGGCTTCGGGTGGTGGAAGGCGCCGGTGTACGACGTGATGAACGCGATCATCAGGCCCAGCACACCGATCACCAGCAGCGCCGCCCGCGTCGTCACCGCGCTCTTCACCTCCTCCAGGAAGGTGATCCGGGTGCCGCCGTCGGTCCTGGCCATGCGCCGCTCCGTTCCGGGATTCCGGCCCTGTTTTCCAGGCTTTATGGCCACATCTTCCGGTCGGGGGTAGGGCTGTGCAGATTGGGTGGGCTGATCGACGGATGCGCAGGGCCGGCTTCCCGAGAGACGTGTTCGTACGAGTGTTCGAGTTAGGCGTTATGGTGGAGGGAGTGAAACGAGGGACACGGAGTCGGCCAGGGGGCGGATGAGGCGCAGGAGGTGCGGATGCCCGGGTTCACGCATCTGCACACCGCTTCGGGGTTCTCCCTGCGCTACGGCGCCTCCCATCCGGAGCGGCTGGCCGAGCGCGCCGCCGAGCGCGGGATGGACGCCCTCGCGCTGACCGACCGGGACGGGCTCTCCGGCGCCGTACGGTTCGCCAAGGCCGCCGCCGGGGCCGGCATCCGCCCGCTGTTCGGCGCCGAACTGGCCGTGGCGGAACGGGAACCGGAGCCCCGGCCCACCGTCCGCCGCCGCACCCCGGTGCGCGGCGGCGCCTTCCTCGACGAGTCCGCGGCCCGCGCCGTCTTCCTGGCCCGCGACGGGGCGCCCGGCTGGGCCGCCCTGTGCCGGCTGGTCTCGGCCGCCCACGCCGGCCGGGGCGAGCGGCCCGTCCTCCCCCGGGACGCCCTGGAATCCGCCCCGGACGGGCTGTGCGTGCTGCTCGGGCCGGACTCCGACGTCTGCCGGGCGCTGGCCGCCGGCCGCCCGGACCGCGCCGCCCGGCTCCTCGCCCCATGGCGCGAGCTGTACGGCGACGCGCTGCGCCTGGAGGCCGTCGACCACGGGCGTCCCGGCAGCGGCCCCGGCTCGCTGCGGCTGGCCGCCCGCACCCTCGGCTTCGCCGTCGACCAGGGCGTGCGTGCGGTGCTGACCAACGCGGTCCGCTACGCCGACCCCGGCCAGGGCCCGGTCGCCGACGTCCTGGACTCCGCCCGCCGGCTGGTGCCGGTGGACCGGCACCGCCCCGAGACCTGGGACAGCGGCGAGCGCTGGCTCAAGGACACCGCCGCGATGAGCCGCACCGCCGGCCGGATCGCCGAGGCGGCCGGCTTCCGGCGCGGTGTCGCCCACCGGCTGCTCGCCATGACCGAGGAGACCGCCGGGGAGTGCCTGGTGGACCCGCAGGACGACATCGGGCTGGGCCGCATCCACTTCCCCGAGCCCCGGCTGGTCGGCGCGGAACACCGCACCGCCGCCCGGGTGCTGCGCTCCCGCTGCGCCGCCGCGATGGTGCTGCGCGGCTATGACCGCGACCGTACGCGCTGGGCCCGGCTGCACGACGAACTGCGCACCATCGAACGGCTCGGCTACCCCTCGTACTTCCTGACGGTCGCCCAAGTCGTCGACGACGTACGGGAGATGGGGATCCGGGTTGCGGCCCGCGGGTCCGGCGCCGGGTCCCTGGTCAACCACCTCCTGGGCATCGCGCACGCCGACCCGGTCGAGCACGGGCTGCTGATGGAGCGCTTCCTGTCCGAGCGGCGGGCCGCGCTGCCGGACATCGACATCGACGTCGAGTCGGCCCGCCGGCTGGAGGTCTACCACGCGATCTTCGACCGCTTCGGCGCGGAGCGGGTGGCGACCGTCTCGATGCCGGAGACCTACCGCGTCCGGCACGCCGTACGGGACGTGGGCGCCGCCCTCGGTATGGAGCCGGCCCGTGTGGACCGGCTCGCCAAGGCGTTCCCGCACATCCGGGCCCGGGACGCGCGGGCCGCGCTGGCCGAGCTCCCCGAGCTGCGCGGCGTCCGGGAGAGCGCCGACGAGCGGCTGTGGCGGCTGGTCGAGGCGCTGGACGCGCTGCCGCGCGGGATCGCCATGCACCCGTGCGGGGTGCTGCTCTCCGACGCCACGCTGCTGGACCGTACGCCCGTCGTGCCGACCAGCGGCGAGGGGTTCGCGATGTCCCAGTTCGACAAGGAGGACGTGGAGGACCTCGGGCTGCTCAAACTCGATGTGCTGGGCGTGCGGATGCAGTCCGCGATGGCGCACGCGGTCGCCGAGATCGGCCGGGCCACCGGGGTCCGCCTCGACCTGGACGACCCGGCGCAGGTGCCGCCCGGCGACCCGGCCACCTATGACCTGATCCGCTCGACCGAGACGCTGGGCTGCTTCCAGATCGAGTCGCCCGGCCAGCGCGACCTGGTCGGCCGGCTCCAGCCCGCCACCTTCCACGACCTGGTCGTCGACATCTCGCTGTTCCGGCCGGGGCCGGTCGCCGCCGACATGGTGCGGCCCTTCATCGAGGCCCGGCACGGCCGCGCGGCGGTCCGCTACCCGCATCCCGACCTGGCGGAACCGCTGCGCGAGACCTACGGCGTGGTGGTGTTCCACGAGCAGATCATCGAGATCCTGCGGATCATGACGGGGTGCCGGCGGGACGAGGCGGACGAGAAGCGGCGCGCGCTGTCGGACCCGGAGGCGCAGGGCCGGGTGCGCGCCTGGTTCGCCGGGCGGGCCGAGCGGCGCGGATACGCACCCGAAGTCATCGCGCACACCTGGGAGATCGTCGAGGCGTTCGGCGCGTACGGCTTCTGCAAGGCGCACGCGGTGGCGTTCGCGGTGCCCACCTACCAGTCCGCCTGGCTCAAGGCGCACCACCCCGCGGCCTTCTACGCCGGGCTGCTCACCCATGACCCCGGGATGTACCCGAAGCGGCTGCTGCTCGCGGACGCCCGGCGGCGCGGGGTGCCGGTGCTGCCGCTCGATGTGAACCGGTCGGCGGTCCGCCATCGAATCGAACTGGTGTCCGGTGTGGATGGTTCCCGCGGTGTCTGGGGGCTGCGGCTCGCGTTCTGCGACGTGCACGGCATGAGCGAGGCCGAGGCGCGGCGGATCGTGGACGGGCAGCCCTACCGCTCGCTCCAGGACCTGTGGCAGCGGGCCCGGCCGGGCCGCCCGGTGGCCGAACGCCTCGCCCGCGTGGGCGCGCTGGACGCCTTCGGCGCCAACCGGCGGGATCTGCTGCTGCACATCGCCGAGCTGCACCACCGGCAACGCGGCGCCTCCGGCGGCCAGTTGGCGCTGCACACGGACCAGGACGCGCCCGACCGGATCGAGCCGGCGGGCCTGCCCGACCTCGGCGACGCCGAACGGCTCAGCGCCGAGCTGGGCGTCCTCGGCATGGACGCCTCCCGCCATCTGATGGCCGACCACCGGGAGTTCCTCACCGAGCTGGGCGCGGTGCCGGCCCGGCTGCTGCGCACCGCCCGGCACGGCGACACGGTGCTGGTCGCCGGGGCCAAGGCGGCCACCCAGACCCCGCCGATCCGCTCCGGCCGCCGGGTCATCTTCACCACCCTCGACGACAGCACCGGCCTGGTCGACTGCGCCTTCTTCGAGGACAGTCACGAGAGGTGCGCCCACACCGTCTTCCACTCCTGGCTGCTGCTGGTGCGCGGTACGGTCCAGCGGCGCGGGCCGCGCAGCCTCAGTGTGGTCGGCGCGGCGGCCTGGAACCTCGCCGAACTGGCCGAACTGCGCCGCGAGGGCGGCCTGGAGGCGGTCACCGCCCGGCTCGCCGCCGCACCGGACCGGCCGGCCGGGGACGCGACCGCGGCGGGCGGTGGGGACGGCACCGCGCCGGAGCCCGAGCCGGTCGCCGCCGGGCGCACCATCCGCCTGGAGACCGGCTACGAGATGCACCCCTGGGCCGACCTCCAGCCGCCCGGCGAGCGTGCCGCCACCGGCCGCAAGCTGTGGCACTCCAGCCCCGGGAGCGCGGGATGAGCACGGCACCGGGTCCGCCCGCCGCCGTACCGCCGGACCCCTCCGGCGCCCCGCGGCCGGCCGGCATGCTCCACGTACGCTTCCGGACCGCCGACGGCGAGCCGGTCGGCGCCGAGCAGTACGAGCAACTGCTGCGCCTGCTGGGCCGGTTCACCCCCGCGATCGAGGCGCTGCCGCCGGACGCCGCGCTGGCCGACGTCCGCGGGGCGCTGCGCTACTTCGACCGGGACGCGGTGGGGATCGCCGAGCTGATCCGGCTGCGCGCGCTGGCCTGGCACGGGGTGCGGTGCACGATCGGGATCGGCGGCAACCCGCTGCTGGCCCGCATGGCGGCCCGGGAAGCGCTGCCCGGAGAGATCCGGGCCGTCCCCGAGGACCCCCGGGCCGTCGCCGCCTTCCTCGACCGCCGCCCGGCCGCGGCGCTGCACGGCGTCGGGCCGGCGACCGCGCGCGCCCTGTGCGCGTACGGGCTCGACAGCGTCGGCCGGATCGCCGCCGCACCGCCCGCCACCCTCCAGCGGATCCTCGGCGCGAAGGCCGGCCGGGCGGTCTCCGAGCGGGCCCGCGGTATCGATCCGACGCCGGTCGCCCCCAACGCGTCCGCCCGCTCGATGGGCGCCGAACACCGCTTCGCCCACGACGAGTTGGACCCCGTCCGGCGCCGCCGGGCGCTGCTCTCGCTCGCCGACGGGCTCGGCGCCCGGATGCGCGCGAGCGGGCAGGTGGCCCGGGCGCTCACCCTCACCGTCCGCTACGCCGACCGCTCCACGACGACCCGCACCCGGCGGCTGGAGGAGCCGACCGCACACGGCCCCGCGCTGACCGAAGCGGCCTACGCCCTCCACGCCGCGCTCGGCCTCCAGCGGGCGCGGGTGCGGTCCCTGGCGCTGCGCGCGGAGGACCTCTGCCGCGCCGAACTCGCCGCGCGGCAGCTGACCTTCGACCCCGCCGACGACAAGGCGCACCGCATCGAGGCGGCCGTGGACCGCGCCAGGGCCCGCTTCGGCACCGGCTCCGTAGGCCCCGCGGCAACGCTCGGGCCTGTCCGGCGGGTCGGGGTGGGACAGACCCCGGGCCCGCCCCCCGGAACCGGCGCCGTCCCGCCGCCCGGGCCTCCCGGCCCGGCCCGCACCGCCGGCCGCCGGACCCCGTGGCCGGCAGGCAACCCCCTGGGGCCGACCGGCAGTTAGCCCCTGTCCCGGCCCCCGCTCCGTCCATCCCGCCCGAGAGGGAAGTACCCTCTCGGGCGCGGCGTATCGGCATACGGCGCCCGAAGCCTGCCCAACTGCACGCAACCGGCGTTTCGCACCCGGGCGTCCGGTAGGGGTTGTGTGCAGTTTCCTTCACCGTCATACCGCTGGTAAGTCGTGCTTACCCGGCCGTAACTTACTTGCCAGTTACCAAGTTGGCCCTTGCGATCCGGATCGCAGGTGAAACGGCTCACCGAGCACTTCGGAGTCCCCTCACCCCGCAAGGAGCATCGTATGAAGCTGCGCTGGTCACGTATGCGTCGGCCGAGAAGGCTCGCCCTCCTCCCGGTCGCCGCCCTGGCCATGGGCATCACCGCCGCCGCCCCCGCCGCCGCCGACGCCCCCACCGTCACCAGCGGCTGGAACAACTTCTCCTGCAAGCCCTCCGCCGCTCACCCCCGTCCGGTGGTCCTGGTGCACGGCACCTTCGGCAACGCCACCGACAACTGGCTCGGCCTCGCGCCCTACTTGGTCGACCGCGGCTACTGCGTCTTCTCCCTGGACTACGGCCAGCTGCCCGGCGTCCCGGCCTTCTACGGGCTCGGCCCGGTCGACGCCTCCGCCCGGCAACTCGCCACCTACGTGGACCAGGTGCTGGCCGCCACCGGCGCGCCCAAGGTCGATCTCGTCGGCCACTCGCAGGGCGGCATGATGTCGCGGGTCTACCTGAAGTTCCACGGCGGTGCGGACAAGGTGAACACGCTGGTCGGGCTGGCTCCCGACAACCACGGCACCACCCTGGACGGACTGACCCGGCTCCTGAACCTCTTCCCCGGCGCCAAGCAGTACATCGACACGTTCACCCCGGGGCTGACCGACCAGGCCGTCGGCTCCGACATCCTCAACCGCCTCAACGCCGACGGCGACACCCTCCCCGGCATCCACTACACCGTCATCGCGACCAAGTACGACGAGGTCGTGACGCCCTACACGTCGGGGTACCTCAACGGCCCCGACGTCCACAACGTGCTGCTCCAGGACCTGTGCCCGGTGGACCTCTCCGAGCACGTCGCCATCGGGACGGTCGACCGGGTCGCCTTCCACGAGACGGCCAACGCGCTGGACCCGGCACACGCCACCCCCACCACCTGCGCCTCCGCCGCCTGATCGGCGGCCGGCCCGGCCGGTGGAC
>NZ_BMRP01000026.1:0-4858 GCF_014648695.1 Streptomyces albospinus | reverse complement strand
CGACACCTCAGCGGCTGCCGCGCCCCGGCCGGCGCAGCGTCAGGAAGCAGCAGGACGCGACCGCCAGCGCCGCCGGGATCAGCAGCAGCCACCCCGCGAAGGCGAGCACCCCCGCCGTCAGCGCGGAACTGGCCAGCACGCCGTACCACAGGGCGGTGCGGCGCGGCAGCAGCACCAGCGCGGCGGCCAGCCCGGCCAGGGTCACCGCGGCCAGGCAGGTGGCGGTGGCCCGCATCAGCAGATCGAGATCGGTGCCCCCGGACCCGGCGGCCAGGGCCAGGACGACCGCCGCCGCGCCCAGCACCGCCAGCGAGCGGCGCGGCACCTCGCCCGGCGCCCCGCCCTTGGCCAGCCAGCGGGGCGCCGCCCCGTCCCGGCCGAGCGCCGCGCCGAGCCGGGAGGCCCCGGCCAGATACGCGTTGGCCGTCCCGAAGGTGAGGAACAGCGCCGCCACGGCGGCCACCGGGCGGGCGGCACCGCCCACGCTCCGGGTGAGCAGCGCGGTCAGCGGGGTGTCGGTGTCCGCGGCGGCCGGCCCCAGCACACCGACGGTGGCCACCGCGAGCCCCAGGTAGAGCACCGTGATGACAGCCAGGGTGCGGCGGGTCACCCGCGGCAAGTCCCGCGCCGGATCGGCGAATTCACCGGACAGGTGGCTGGCCGCCTCCCACCCGGCGAACGCGAAGAACAGCACCGAGGCCGCCGAGCCGACCGACGCCCAGCCGCCCGGCATGAACGGGGTGAAGTGCGCGGCGGACACCTGCGGGGCGGCGGCCAGGACGGTGCACAGCAGCACCGCGGCCAGCAGCCCGCCGAGCAGCAGCTGCACCCGCCCGGACATCCGCAGCCCGACCGCGTTGGACACCAGCGACCCCGCCAGCACCGCCCCGCCGACCGCGGCGGCGCCGGTGTCGCCCCAGCCGGCCGCGTCGGCCACGTACTTCCCGCCGATCCACGCGGCCGAGACCACCCCGATCGGCACCGCCCCGTAGAACCACCATCCGACCACCGCCGCGGCCCGCGGGCCGATCGCCCGGTGCACGTACGTGGCGACGCCCCCGCCGTCGGGGTACCGTCCGCCGAGCGCCGCGAAGGCGGCGGCCACCGGGACGCACATGGCCAGCAGGACGACCCAGGCCAGGATCGAGGCCGGGCCGGCCGCGGCGGCGGCCAGCGACGGCAGCGACAGGACACCGGGGCCCAGGACGGCGCCGGCGCACAGCGCGGTGCCACTGCCGATGCCCAGCCGCCGTACATCCGGCTGCACGGAAGCGGAAAGGGATGTTTCTTGTACGGTCACAGGCGCTGACGGTAAACGGAAGATTGATCATATTGAGCTGCCACCGAACAAAATTCGGTCTGTGCGGCACCATGGGGCCCATGGACGACATTGATTCGGCGATTGTCCGCGAACTCCAGCGCGATGCACGGCAGACCAACCGCGAACTGGCCCGCCTGCTGAACATCGCCCCCTCCACCTGCCTGGAGCGGGTCCGTGCGCTGCGCGCCCGCGGCGTGATCACCGGCTACCGCGCGACGGTGGACCTGCGCGCCCTCAACCGCCCCGTACAGGCGCTGCTCACGGTCCGCATCCGGCCCATGAACCGCGAGGTCATCGAGCGCTTCAAGGCGTTTCTGACCTCGCTTCCCGAGGTGCTGAACGTCTATGTCGTCGCGGGCGGCGACGACTTCCTGGTCCATGTCGCGGTCCCGGACGTCGACCGGCTGCACGCCCTGCTCATGGACCAGGTCTTCAAGCGCCGGGAGGTCGTCGACTGCCGCAGCTCGGTCGTCTACCAGCACGTCGCCAACGACATCATCGAGCCGCTGCCGCCCGAACGGGCCTGAGGGCCTGACGGGGGCAGCGGCCCGGGGCGATCGGCCGCGGTGCCGGAGCGGCTCAGCCGTGGTTGCGGACGGCCCTGCGGCGGGCGGTGGTGAACAGCACCGCGGCGCCGATGGCGAGCACCGCGGCGCCGCCGATGGCGAGCGGGGCGGTGGCGGCGTTGCCACCGGTCTCCGCCAGCCGGTGGCCGCCGACGGGACGCGCCGCGCCGTCGGGGTGCGCACCGCCCTCCACCGATGCGGCGTCCGCACCCGCGGACGCCGCCGGGTGGTCCGCGCCGCCGTCCATGTGCCCGTGCCCGCTCATGTCCATCGACGACTTGGCGGCGCCCGCCGCGATCTGGCGGTCGGTCGGCGCGGAGGCGGTGGGCGCCGGCGTCGCCGAACCGGCACCGCCGCTGTCCTTGCCGAAGACCACGTCGGAGCAGGTGTAGAACGCCTCGGGGCTGTCCGAGCGCTGCCAGATGCTGTAGACGAGGTGGCGGCCCGAGCGGGCGGGCACCTTGCCGTCGAAGACGTACTCCCCGTTGGTCAGCTTCGGGTCGGTCACCTTCGCGAACGGCTGGGACTCCAGGTCCGACCACTTCAGCGGCTTGGTCGGGTCGTAGCCGTCCTTGGTGAGGTACAGCTCGAAGGAGCCCTTGTGCGGGGCGGTGGCCTTGTAGTGGAAGGTGTGGTTGCCCGCCTGCATCTTCGTGGACGGCCAGTCGGCGCGCGGCAGGTCCAGGCCCTTGTACTCGGGGTTGCCGGCGCTGCACAGCTGTCCGTCCGGGATCTTCTCCTTGGACCTGCCGCCCGCGTTGCCGTCCCGGACCGCGTTCCAGTCGTAGAGCGCCTGGGTGCCGCCGGCCTGCACGGCCGCCTTGCACGCCGCCGACGTGGGGTGCTCGGGGCCCTCCGCGTAGCAGGCCGCGACCCGGCTGACCGGGTCCGACATCGTCCCGTGCGCGGCGGCCGGGGCCGCGGCGAGCACGGTGAGCGCCAGGGAGGCGGTGCCGGCCACGGCGATCCCGGTGGCCTTGCGACGAGCGGTCATCGTGGGGGTCTCCTTCATGAGGTACGTCAGGTGGGGGGAGCGAAGGCGGTGGTGGGGGGCCGGGATACGGGTGCCGCGGTGCCGCCCCCGGTGAACGGCACCGGCGGGCACCCGAACCCGCCTTTGCGAGCAGCACGCTAGCCGCGCTGAGCAGCGGATTCGGGGCCCGAAGGCCGATCCCGGCGATCCTTATGGTCGCGTTAAGACGGGACTAAGCAGGGGCACAGGAAAGAGCCTGTGGGAGCCCGTAGTTGAGGCGCCGGAGGTCCGTGTCCGTCCATGGAAGTCCAACCCGATTCGCCTCGGGTGGCTCCCTCTTTGGCTCCCCAGAACGCCGATCTGGCTCCTGGGGAGCACGGCCTCCGCAGCTCAGTGCAGCGAGAGGCCCCCTGCTCCCGCCCGAGTTGCCCTGGCACTGGGGAGACCCAGCAGACGGCAGCTGACTCAGGCTCGGCACGCACTTGAACCCGCCCTCGGCCATGAAGCGCGCGGCATGACCACCGCTTTACAAGTTCGATCAACCGGGCGCCACTGCATGCCGCAGTAGAGGACGCGGTCGCACAGCGGACCGCCGGGGACCGTGGTCGTGCACTGTCGTTGATGTCAGGTGTGGATGTCAGGCAGTCCGAGGCACGATGCTCACCGCGCGGTAGTCGTACCCGTCCTGCTTGAAGCCGGGGGCTTCCCACGTGAGGTCGACTTGCTGTCCGGGCGACAGCGTGCGGAAGCCGGTCGTCTGGATGTCGGAGTAGTGGCCGAAGCAACCGCCGGGAGTCTCGGGCGAGTCGAGCACGCCCCACCCTTCTTCATCGCGCCACTCGCGGACGGTCGCAGTCACCATGGGCGGGATCCTACGGGTTTCATCTGTGGTCGGCGGATCTGGTGTCTCAGCTTGGGAAGCTCAGGTGGCCAGAGGACCAGTAGCGTGCTGAGCTGCGACGGAGTCAGGCAACTTTCCGACCTGCTCGCACCCGATTGCCCGGTGTTCCCCGTGGTTGTCCTCACGATCTGGCACGCGTCTGGCGCGGCCTGCTCTGTCGACAACCCCGGTCGTCCGGTCATGCGGGGTCCCAGGCGGCGCTGAAGAGGGCCAGTTCGAGGACATCCGGCGCCGCGGGCCAGTCGATCAATGCGGCTGTCAGTTGCTCGCTGGCCGCGTACATCCACTGCAGGTAGATGCGGTAGCGGTGGGAGGTCCAGTTGCTGTCACGCCAGATCCGATTGGCGATCGCCGCAGCCCATTCGTAATCAGCCACGGTCCCGACCTTCGTGGCATGCCGACGGAGAACCCCAGCGAGCACGCTGTCGAGGATCAGTGGACGCGGCCCCTTCACCACTGGCAACGCCTGGCCAGCAAAGTAAAGGAACTTGGTAAGAAACGCCGGCCCAAGACCGTCCAACGCCTGCAACCTCTCGTAGGCCGCGGACGCACCTTCGTCAGTGAGCAGGGACACGGCTTCTGCGAAGGCTTCCTCAGCACCTGGCTGGGCGAGTACCTGGCACGTGCGGTACGGACCGTAGCCCGTGAGGCCGTAACCCCACACTTGGGTGGCCACGAATGCCTCTGCCCAACTCTCTGACTGATCCGCGACTTGGACTGTGGCCACCACGTCGGCCCGGCTTACGGAGGCCAGAGCAACTGCTGTACGGTCGGCGAGGGCGTTGGGCCAGGGATCTACGGCCATCCAAGTGGAAGGCGAGTACGGAACGGTGTGAGTCCCGCTTCCCTTCCTGTACCGCCGACCTCTCTCCGGGTCGGTCAGCCATCTGCCCAGTGAATTCACTGCGTCGTCCGGCAGCAGCTGCACGAGCATCGTCGCATCGAGCTTGTCCGCCAGGCTCTGATTGAACCTCATGGAAACGCCGTCCCCCCTTGCGTGATACGCATCGTGGCACGCAGCGATGGCAGCAGTCACGATGTCCATCCCCTCGCAGCGTGGACGGTTTCGTTAAGCGGCTTGGGACTGTTGGTCTCTG
>NZ_BMRP01000025.1 GCF_014648695.1 Streptomyces albospinus | reverse complement strand
ACGGCATGGCCCGCGACGCCAAGGCACAGCGCGGCGAACTGCCCGTCGCCTTCACCGCCCTGAAGCAACCCGACGGCGTCAAGCCGGTCGCCGAATGGGTTCGCGACCGCCTCGCCGACTGGACCGCGAGCGCCGTATGACTCTCACCATCCACGAAGCCGCGCCTCTGCCCGAGCCGGACACCGTGGGCGTACGCGCCACCGCCCGCATCGCGGCCACCGCAAGAGACGGGGCCACCAGGCTGACCACGCTCGATGGCGATGGCCCCTTCGAACTCCGCCGACTGCGCCCCCGAGGAGGCGAGGCCCGGGTAATCATCGTCGGCGCCATGAGTGCACCCCTTGGCGGCGACCGGCTTCGGATCGAGGCCACCGCGGGCCATGGCGCGGCACTGCACATCTCCTCCGCCACCGCGACCCTCGCCCTCAAGGGCGCCACAACCGAACCGGCCACCTATGACGTGGCCCTGACCGCCGGAGAGGGGGCCCAACTGCACTGGTCCCCCGAGCCATTGATCAGTGCCGCCGGTAGCGACCTGCGGCAGACCCTCACCGTCGACCTTGCCTCCACTGCCCGGCTCGTACTACGCGAGGAACAGGCCCTGGGACGCGCCGGAGAACCGCCGGGCCGCCTGACCACCCGCCTCACCGTCCGCCGCGGGGGGCGCACACTGCTGAACCAGCAGGCCGAGTACGGACCGGGAGCGGCCGGCTGGGACGGCCCGGCCGTCCTTTCCCACTACCGAGCCACCGGCCAACTCCTCGTCGTCGACCCCACTTTCGTCAACAACCCAGCCGTATCTCTACTCCTGGCCGACCCGTCGGAATCGGGCCAGGCCGTGCTGGCCCCGCTCGCCGGCCCCGCAGTCCTCATCACTGCCGTGGCACAGGACGGCCTCCGCCTACGGCGCCTCCTCGACAGGGCATACGGTGCTGCGTCCGGCCTACGGGGCCGGAGAGCGTGACCAACCGCGGCTTCTGGAGAGCGAATTCGCAGCCCTGTGGCGCCTGTGGGGCAGTTCAGTTCACCGTGGCGTGAGACGGGCCAACGCCGTCACGGCGGGAGCGGTCGGAAGGCCGAAGGGTCTTCCGACCGCTCCTCCGCATCACGCTGTTATCGGAGGTAGTTCAGGTCGGAGCCGCGTGGGTGCGACAGCCGGCCGGCGCGGTCCACCATGCTGATCGACGAGTGGTTGTCCAGCGCCAGTTGCGTGGCGTCGAACGGCCACTGTCAGTTGTGGTCCAGTGGGAACGCCGCCGGAAGGCCGGGTGTTCCGAGCACCTTCTCGTGGTCGTGCAACGACGCGCCGTAGGTGACCGCGAAGTAGATCGACGGCGGTACGGACACCGGGTTGTGTGTCAGGCCGGTGTAGACGGAGGCGTTCTGGGTCTGTAGCCGTCGGCCGCTCACCACGACAGCGGCGGGCAGGCCGCTGGCCTCCAGTCCGTAGCCTTCCAAACAGCCTCCCTCACGCCCCCTCTGTCGGTGGGCAGTTGGATTGTCTCGGCGACGGCTGAAAGTGGAGAGGCAGCGGACGCGGACAGCACTCCCATCCGCCCGGCACGGTGCACCGCCGAGCCATTGGTGCCCCGGTAGCCTCCGTCCGCGATGGCCGTGGCGCTGCCGACGGGGTCCTTCACGCCAGGCAGCTCCCACGCCGTGCAGTCGTTGTGATTGCCTGGCAGGGACCGGCCCACGGCAACGACGAGCTGGGAAACCGGCGTCAATGACGACCTGGTGGCCGGTGAAGTACCGGTGGCTGCCCCTCTGTTCGCCGCGAGCAGCTCCGGACGCCTGTCGGACATCCATGACCGCGCATTGCTGAACGGTGTCTTGCGACACCACTTCTTACCGTCGGTTTACGGCTGATCTGGCCAGGATGGAGGGCAAACACTCCATCCTGCTGCACGATGTATGAGAGAGGATCAACAGTGCGTTCAGTCATCATCCCGGATTTGGTCGATACGCCCGATTCGGATGGCCGAGGCTGACCGGCGATGGCTGCATCCTCCGAACCTTCGGCACCGCTGGCTGTGCCTGCGAAACCTCCGTCGAACCACAAACCGTCGAACCAGGCCGCCCTCTGGCTGCGCCCGACCATCCGGATCCGGCTTACGGTGCTCTACGGCGGCATGTTCCTGATGGCCGGCATCGTGCTGCTATTGATCATCTACCTGTCGGCTGCGAGCGCCTTCGACGACAGTATTCCGTCTCTCAGCGTCTCGGGCAGAGGCATCACGGTGGACGTCGGCAGATGCTCACCGCTGTCGTCGTCTGCTTCCCTCCACGAGATCAACGTCGCCCTGAACGGCTGCTTCGAGCAGCAGCGCGCTGCTGCTCTGCAAACCCTCTGGAATCGTTCCCTGGTGGCGTTGATGGGCCTGACCGTTGTTGCCTTCGCCTTCGGCTACACAATGGCAGGGCGGGTGCTGTCGCCGCTGGGGCGGATCACGCGTACCGCGCAGCGGGTGGCAGGCTCCGACCTGCATCGCCGGATCGAGCTGCGCGGTCCGGATGATGAACTCAAGGAGCTGGCCGACACGTTCGACGAGATGCTGGACCGCCTGGACCGGGCCTTCGAGTCGCAGCGGCGCTTCGTCTCCAATGCCTCCCACGAGTTGCGTACCCCTCTGGCGATCAACCGCACGCTGTTGGAGGTCCAGCTCGCCGACCCGGACGCGTCACCCGAGCTGACCCAGCTGGGCAAGACGCTGCTGGCGACCAACGAGCGCAGCGAGCAGCTGGTGGAGGGCCTGCTGCTGCTCGCCCGCAGCGAGAACAAGGTCGTCGACAAGAAGCCGGTCGATCTGTCCGAGGTCGCCTCGCAGGCCGTCGAGCAGACCCGCGGGGAGGCGCGCAGCAACGGCGTGGAGTTCCGTGGGGCCCGCCAGCAGGTCTTCGCCCTGGGCAACGGCGTACTCCTGGAGCGGATCGGGCTCAATCTCGTTCAGAACGCGGTGCGTTACAACGTCCCCGAGGAAGGCTGGGTCGATGTCACCACCGAGCACCAGCCTGGCCATGCGGTCCTGGTGGTCGCCAACACCGGCCCCGTGGTCCCCGCCTACGAGATCGAGAACCTCTTCGAACCCTTCCGACGGCTGCGCGCCGAGCGCACCGGCAGCGACAAGGGCGTCGGCCTCGGCCTGTCCATCGTGCGGTCCGTGGTGCGCGCCCACGACGGCACCATCACCGCCGAGCCACGCGAAGGCGGCGGACTCGTCATCAGGGTTTCGCTACCGCAGTAGTCTCGAAAGCCCGCGCCTTCCGTGCCTTCTTCGTGAATCCGCCGGTGACGGTTCCAGGAATGGTCAACCTGCTCTCGTCGTGCACTCCGGACTCCTTCTCTTTGACGTTGGGAGTTCGCCGATTCAGAGGCCCCAGGCCCTCGTTCGGATGCAGGCCCCCGTGCGGACCGATTCGCTGATGAAGACCCCATTGGCGGCAAGGAGTGACGCGGTGACGCCGGCTGCTTCCAGCAGATGAGCGCGCATCCGACGCTGAGGAGAGCTTCGAGCGTGTCGTAGCGGATCTCCTGGCGGATCCGCGGACGGCGGAGGTGGTGCAGGAGCGGGAGGGCATGCGCGAGAACCCACCTCTGCGTGCCCAGACCAGAGCCGTGTTCGGCGTTGCGGCGGGCGAACAGTGGCCGGGTGCCGACTGCGCGAACCGGTCGCGCGTACGTGTCGTGGTCGTATCTGTGGCCCGCGAGGACCACATCGGGGCGTCGGCTGGCGAACCAGGGCGCCGCCCTCACGACTGATCGGCGGGCGCCGGTACCAGACCGTCGGCGATCAGCCCGGCGAGGACCGCCTCGCCCAGGGTGTGGACGGCGGACTGTGGTCGGACCATGACTGTGAACTCCTTGATCCGGCCGTCGTCGTCGAAGTGCAGCAGGTCGATGCCGTGGATCTGCTTGCCGCCCACGGTGGTGCGGAAGAGCAGGACCTCCGAGGGAGAGGTGGTGCCGTCGGTGCTCGTCTCGGCGGTGCCGGCGTACTGGCCGATGTAGCGGAAGTTCTCGAAGGTACGGAGCAGGACCCCGAAGAGGCCCAGCACCATGGGCTTGCCCTCGAAGGGCTGGAACTTCACGGGGCTGTACAGGCGGACGTCGTCGGTGAACAGGTCGTCCAGGGCTGCGAGGTCGCGGCGGTCGACGGCGGCGCGGAAGCGCTCTGCTGCGTTCATGACTTCCCCTCATGCTCACGAATAAGAGTAATCAGATTCATGAGTATCATGCAGGATGGGCCCATGGACAGGGCCAAGCAGGACGAAGGAGGGGAGGGGATCCGATGGCATTGCGTCATGCCGTGCTGGCGGCGCTGCTCGACGAGGAACTGAGCGGATACCAGCTGGCCAAGGCGTTCGACCTCGGGGTCGCGAACTTCTGGCACGCTCAGCCGCAGCAGCTGTACGCCGAGCTGACCCGGCTGGAGAAGGACGGGCTCGTCGCGGGTCGGGAAGTGGTCCAGGACACCCGGCCCAACAAGCGCCTGTTCCAGGTCACCGACGCCGGCCTGGCCGAACTGGAACACTTCACCGCCACCACCACAAAGCCCTCCTTCATCCGCGACGACCTGCTCGTCAAGGTCCAGGCCGCCGACCACGTCGACATCGGGATCCTGATGGCGCGGCTCACCGAGCGCGTGGCCTTCGCCCAGGCCAAGATCGAGCTGTTCGGCAAGCTGCTGCACACCATGCGCGGCGACCGCACCGAGGAGGAGTTCCTGCGCCACAGCGAGCGCATCGGCCCCTACCTGACCTGCCTGCGTGGGCTCGCCTTCGAACAGGGCAACCGCGACTGGTGCGAACGCACCATCACGATCCTGCTGGAAAGGCAGGCGGCCCGTGCCCGGCGCTGATCCGCGATACGTGCGTTACGTTGCTCTCGGCGACAGCCAGACCGAGGGACTCGGCGACGGCGACGACACCACGGGGCTGCGTGGCTGGGCCGACCGGCTCGCCGAACACCTCGCACAGCACAACCCCGGTCTGGAGTACGCCAACCTGGCCGTGCGAGGACGCCTGGCCCGCCACGTCCGCACCGAACAACTCGCCGCCGCCCTCGCTCTGCGCCCCGACCTGGCCACCGTGGTCGCCGGGGTCAACGACCTGCTGCGACCGCGGTTCGACGCCGACGAAGTCGCCGGCCACCTGGAGGCGATGTTCGCCGCGCTCACCGCCCAGGGCGCTCGCGTCGCCACCCTCACCTTCCCCGACATCGCACGCATCACCCCGCTCGCCCGGCCGCTCAGCCCCCGCGTCACCGCCCTCAACGACCGCATCCGCCAGGCAGCTCGACGTCACGGGGTCACCGTCGCCGAGACCAGCCACCATCCGGTGGTCACCGACCCCCGCCTGTGGAGCCCGGACCGCCTCCACGCCAGCCCACTCGGCCACCAGCGGATCGCCGCCGCCGTCGCCCACGCTCTCGCGCTGCCCGGCAGCGACGACACCTGGACACACCCCCTGCCCTCACCGGCAACACCCTCACCCACCGGATGGAACGCCACCGTCGCCGAACTGCGCTGGGCCGCGGCCTTCCTGGGACCCTGGCTGGGAAGACGCCTGCGCGGCCGTTCAAGCGGCGACGGCCACACGGCAAAACGCCCACACCTCCTCGCCGTACCGACTCCTCCTGGGGCCTGTTCGGAGTCGTGACCAACGCTGTCGCGTTCTGGGCCCATGGTGGGCTTCGGGTTGGTACAACACTCATGTCGCGCGACGTGAACTCAACGATGACAAGAGGGAG
The DNA here is from genome assembly GCF_014648695.1 of Streptomyces albospinus. Lineage (GTDB taxonomy): Bacteria > Actinomycetota > Actinomycetes > Streptomycetales > Streptomycetaceae > Streptomyces > Streptomyces albospinus. Next base: position 84,714 of record NZ_BMRP01000025.1, on the reverse strand, counting down.
TTGATTGAGCCGTTTCTGCCTAACAGGCGCTGCGGTTCCTGCCCAGAGCAGCTGGGTGAGCAGTTCGAGGGGGGTGATCTGGCGGTTTCGCACCGGCAGCCAATGGCGGGAGATGGCACCCGAAATCGGAGCCTGGTACACGGTCTACGACTGCTTCGCCCAGTGGTGCGGTGCCGATGTTTTCCACACCACGAGGGAGGGGTGGTCGCCGCCCAGGCTGCCCGCCGCGGACAGGCAGAGCTGTCCCTGGTCGGTGTCGTTTCCGTGGTGGCCCGTGCCCACCACGACGCGGTGGGCATGCGGGTGAGCACGGCCGTCCTGGCCGCACCGGAGGAGGCCGACCAAGCCGGACATCGTCGCGGCGGACAAGGCACCCCATGCAGCTACAGAGAGCCCACGTCCTGGCGTTGGACCAGCCCGCCCGTCAGGGGCGCCGAGTAGGCCCCTGCCTTCATGCCGTAGCCGGCTCGGCGGCTCCGCGTGTCGCGGCGCCCCCGGCCGGACGATGTCATCCCCGACTGGTTCGAGGCGGGCGTCGATCGCAGAGGCGACCGGGGCGAGCCGCGTGCGGCCGTGGGGATCCTGCTCCCTGCTCGGAGAGCGGAGCGCCTGTCAGGCCGCCTGCGGGGTCCCTACGAGTTGCTGCGCCAGTTCGTGTTCGTCGGATTGCGACAGTGACGTCTTCAGTACCGTTCCGCCCAAGGGTTCCAGGGCGGCGGCGAACCGGTCCTCGCTGAGTTGTGTGGTCATGACGACGACGGCGGCCTTGCCCGGTTCGAGCAACTCGTGGGCACGGTCGCGGAACCGCTTGTCCAGACCGGACTGGCTGAGCTTGCCTGCCAGTCCGCCCAGAGCGGCGCCCAGCAGCCCGAGGGCCGGCATGAGGAACAGCATGCCGATGACGAGTCCCCACAGCGCTCCCGCAGTAGCCGAGGTGGCGACGGTTCGACGCGGGATGTCGTCGTGCGTGTCGACGTATGTGTGTCCGTTGGCGTCGGCGGCGACCACCGCCAAGCCGGTGAGGGCGACGACGTGCTTGCGTTCGAGGTCCTGGATGAGCCTTTCTGCCTGCCTGGCCTTCTGCGCGTTGTCGTACCCGATGATGATCAAGTCTGACATGGCTGCCTCCCTCGCCTCGGAAGGCGACGGGCTCACGAATGACCGGACACGTCATGCGGTGTCGGCGCCTGGCGCCTACGGTCGGGTGTGATCGCCTCCTCCCTCTTCAAGCTAGACCCCGCGTACCACCGTGTGCACTACATGTGCGCGGCGTAGACCGCCGAGAACCATCCGTGTCAGCCTGGTCGCGTGCCTATTCCGTGGAACACCGATTCCCTGAATATGCGGCGCTGTCGCCACACGGGTTTTTCTTTCGCGCGCTGTCCGCAGGCCAGAGCAACCGTGCGCGTGCCGGAGGAGATGTCGATTCCCGCTCAAAAATTCCGATATCGAGTCGAGGCGATGTCACCAGAGCGGCGACTGTCAGTGAAGGTTCGAGCGGTCCGGAATTCCATGGAAGAGGGGAGTCCGATCCCGGTCTCTCTATCACGGCCGGCGCCACTTTTCCACGTCGTTCCCATGGCGCACCGTGTGGGGTGCATGGCAATCCTCGAAAGGACCGCATAGACGCCTTACCTGCGGCTTTGTCGCTGAGTGCGGGGCCCGCCGTGGGCGCTGTGGGTGACACCTTGATGCTGAATCGACCCACTACCTTCCAGTGCGCCTGTAGTCGCCAACACCTGCGGGATGACCGTCTCAGCTTGATCGTTGAAGTATGACTCAGACAATGACGCCCCGATCAATGTCATCTCGGCAGTGACTGTTACGGTCACTGGTCGTGAGCGATGTGTTTCCGGTGCTGGGTCTGCGCGACCCACCTTGCGTATTCGGACTTCACGTAGTCCCACATGCCCGATCAGGAATACGGTGCCGACCCCGGAACGCGTCCTGCGGTGTCCGGCACCGAACAGCGTCCCGAACTTGAACCGACCGTTTTGAAGGGTCCCGATTCGGCGCGGTCGGTCGACTTGCTGGGCTACACGTACGCGTCGCTGCACTACAGCAGCGACGGCAAGCCGCTGTCGGACTGGCTGGTGTGGTTCCCAAGGTGGCGGGAGGAGACACGGGGGAGAGGCCAGTAGCGTCGGCAGTGATCGTGCGGGATGGCCCTGTGCTGCTGGTGCGCCGAGCAGTCGAAGAAGGCGATCTGCGCTGGCAGCCCCCGGCGGGCACGATAGAGGCCGGCGAGATTGTGGGCCGGGCGGCGGTTCGGGAGACGCGGGAGGGGACGGGGATACACACGAAGGGGCCCCACCCTCCTCAAGCGGTGATGCACCGGGGTGATTCACTGGCCAGATGAGCACGTTCGATGACTATCTCGCGGACTGGGAGTTCGGCGAAGACTGGCGGCCAGTGGTCGAACGGTTGGCGGCCCGCGTCACGAGCTGGCCCAGTGGAGCGCCAGGACCTGAAGACTTTTGTGTGGACTTCCCCGTCGACGTCCTATGGACAGACGGCCTTCTGGTGTGGACGGGACTCGTGGGTACCTGCCTGGGCGGACAGATCGACCGTACAGGTCTGCGCTGTGGCACCCTGAACCCGCACAATCCGGGAGACCATCTCGACTGCCGCTTCGTCCTGCTCGGCGCGGGAAGATCCCTTTCCGATCTGGCGGACGCGCTTCTGGATTGGGTGGCCGCCCAGGCCGATCGGGGTGACATCCACGGCTGACATCAACGAGTCCGAACACAGACGGATCCGAGCGGCCGGCGGCGCACCAACTGAAGCCGGAGGAACGGTGGTGGGCAGGCCCGTAGTAGCCGCCGGGTCCAATTTCCGGGAGGGGCTCACCAACGATGGGCGGGCCGATCGGGCGTCGCGCTTTCGCCCGTCCAGACTCGGGAGAGGTCGACCCCCGACCGGGTGCGGCGGGCTTCGAGGAATGTGGCAATGCTGTCTGCCATGTTGAGGGCACTACTTCAGATGCCGAGTCCGACGAGGGCGCCGAGGTTTGTTTCGTAGCCCGTGCCTTGGTCGGCTCCGCCATCCGCTGAGGCGGCCGAAGCTGCTCCCAGCGAGAACAGGGCAGCCATCAGAGGAATGGTGACGAGCCGAAGAACGCGGCGGCTGCACATGGAACCTCCCGAAACGGGGCGCTTGCGGTTGATGTCGTAGGTGTTCGCTGCCGGGGCTGTGGTGGGGTCCATGCGACATGAGTTAGCGCATGTGCGTGCACCCAGCGCGTGGCGCGCCGTGGATGATTCGAGTGAGGGCACGTTTGGCGGGACGGGATCGTCGACGTTCTCGATCTTCCTGCGCGAGGTGACGATGCTGCGGCCGGGCCCCGGAAATTCTTGGTGTACACATGTGTTCCGGGCCCGGCGAAGCATGGTGACGACCACCTCGTCGGCCCAGAAGGGTGCCTCGGCGAGTGCTGTTCCAAGCTCACGGGTCTGCAACTGCGAGACCTCACCTGCGAGTCTCCGCACGGTGGAGTCAACCCACTCTTCCTTGCTGATCTTGCCCAGCAGCAGTGGCAGGTCCACCTCTGGTGCATAGGCCACCCGCGCGGTTGCCCCCTCGGCCAGTCCAGCCAACCGTTCCAGCCTGGCCAAGTGGGTCAAGTCATAGAAGTGGATCACGTTGTCGAGGTCGCACAACACCGCGTCAGACGGCCTGTCGGATGCGCTGAGAGCGGTCATTGCCCCTGAGTAGCACAGTGATCAGCAGGCAGCCGATGCCCCTGCGGCATTGCTCTTGATTCCCATTCCTCCTCAGACCGTCAAAACTCGGAATATCTGGGGGAGAAGAGCAACTCCGGCCGTTTTGAGGGCTCGGAATCAGCTTTCGGAATCAGCTTCTGTGGTGGCTGTATACGTTGAGTGCTACGGCTCTCTCTGAGCGCGTGAGGACGGCGCCGTCCGACCGGCCTTCTTCCCCCCACGGGATCCGGACCATGTCGGACGGGCCACGGGGCGGGCGCGTCGACGACCGCGAGGAAAGGCCGCATGGCGACTGCCCCATGCCACGGAGTACGGAGGCCACCCCGTTGGCTGGATTGTCCGTCGCACAGTGACCCTTCCCGTGATCGCCGGCTCATCCGCCTCGCTCACATCGTCAGCGTCAGGGCTACCCCTGCGCAGCGTCGATCGGGGCGGATCTTGGGGCATTGGGTTGTACGAAGAGGCTCACGCTCGCGGACTGCCATCCATGGGGAACGATGCCCGCGCCGGTAGCCGATGGCGGTCTGGCGGCCAGGACCAGGCCCTCGTCGAGCCCGTACGGAGAAGCACTCACCGCAGGCGAAACGGGGCGCGGCGCTTCGCGTGACGCAGCCGGTCAGGGCCTTCGGGAGACATGTGCCGGCCACCACGGCCCACAGGCTGGAGGCACTGCGCTGATCCCTCAATGGCGTGTTGTCCTCCATCCCGTGGGAAGCTCGGGGTGACCGACTCCCCGGCGGGCGTCCGGATCCGCCGGGCGCTCACCGGGGCAGTGCGGGGGCAGTGCCCGGCGACTAGCGCTTGCCGGAGCGGCTGCGGGCCAGGCCGAGGCCGCCCGCGACCAGGCCGAGAACGCCGGCTACCAAGCCCGCGATGCCGAGGCTGCGGGCGGTTGGGTCATTGGTCTTTGCCGATGCGGTCGGGGAGGCCTTCGGTGCCGTGCTCGGTGTGTCGGAGGAGGCCGCGGCGGTCAGCTTCAGGGTCGGGGCGGGGTTCTCCGGCTCTGGCTGGCCTGGTCGCTTCGCCTCGATCCAGCGGGTGATCTTGCCGTCGGAGTAGGTCTGGAGGGCCTTGAAGACCAACTGGTCGGCTCCGTTGGGCAGTTGCCCGAAGGCGATGGTGAAGTCCTGGTAGTTGCCGGGATCGATCTTGCCGCCGGTCCAGATGATCTCCGAGACGGCCTCGGTGATGTTTCCGTCGTCGGTCTTGATCGGGGTCTTGAGCTTGGTGGTCTTCACCTGCGCCGTCCAGCCCCCGACGGGCGTGACCAGGACGGACGGGATCGGATGGTCCGTGGGAAGCGTGATGTCCACCTTGGTGGTGCTCGCGGTGTCCTCCTCGTCCGGCACCCGGAAGGTCAAGGTGCCGTCCGAGGCGCCCTGCGGATAGCTGTCGGGGTGGACGGTGACATGGGCGAACGCGGCACCGGCGCCGGCCAGCACACCGGCGGTGGCCAGTGCGCCGACGACGGCGGCGCGGCGCAGCCCACGCCGGGAGGAAGGACGCAGGAAGGAAGAGGGTAGGGATGTCGCGGCCATGCGATGACTCCGTACAGGTCGACCGGCGGCCGTGACAGCCTGCCGGCGAAGCGGTGAGGGGGACCGCCGCCCAGCAGATCAGCGGGCGGCGTACGGAAGCGTGCGAAGACGGCTCACTCGGACAGGGCCGAAGCGGTCCCCACCGCCGGCGGTCCCCGCCGAACCACCGCATGCCGCAGAAGAAGCTGCCGCGTCCACCGCACCTCCGCATCACTCCGTCGTGCCCGCCCGGGCGACGGGGGCGCCGGTGCCACGACGGCGCGCCACCATGCCACGAACCCCGGGACCAGCGACGCCACTTGACGCAGCAGCGACCACACGGCCGCCTCGCCTCGCCGCAGCCACCATGACGCCACCAGTGAGGCCACGGCGTGTGCGGCCACCGCCCGACCGCTCTCGCCGTGCTGCGCCGCCATCCCCATCACCGGATGGTGCACGGCGTGCATGCCGACCATCGCCATTCCCGGCAGATGGGATCCCGACGGCTCGGCTCCCACGTCCATCGGTGCGGTATCGAAGAGCATGTGCAGACCGACTTGCATCACAGCCATGACACCGCAGATGCCCGCCAGTGACCGCTCCCGGCCACCCAGCATGCACCCCAGACCGAAAGCGACCGCACATCCGGCGCCTTCGGCCCACAGGGAGGGCGTCCGATGACACGCGAGGCTGTGCCCGGCCGCGCCCAGAGTGACGCACACCGCGGCGAACACGGCAGCCCGCAGGCTCCGCAGCACCAGGGATGCACTCATGCGACGAGGTCCCTTCCACCGATCGGGCGCAGCCGTCCCAGAATGGGGCCCACGTCACAGCAACGCCAGAGCGCAATGCTGTTCACCCGCGCTCCGCTTCGAGTCCGTGCGCCACACCGAGGGCTTGTGGCCACGCCGAGGTCACGGTAACCGCCTCGGTTCCGGGCCGGCCGTGAGGTCGGTGCCGGCTTCTCCGTCGTGCGGAGTGGTCGATACCCAGTGGAGAACCACTCTGGATCAGAAGCTGCCCAGGGGCCGGCCATCGGACAACGGCGCGCCGCTGTGGCCCCCGGCACTGCTGTTCAAAGGGCTCAGCCTTGCGGCTGGCGCGCTGCGGCTGCTGGCGGGGCTCGCCGCGCCGGTGCCGGGCACGCTCGCCGCCGCCGGTCTCGTGCTGTACTTCCTCGATGCGTTCTGTGCCCACCTGCGGGTCCACACCCGCCAGTTGGGCCCGTGAACCGTGTTCTTGCGCTTTGCGGTGGCAGCCCCGGCCGTGAACCTGGCCTACCGCGGCCCATGCGGAGAACCGCTGGCGTGATCAGCCATGACACTCGGGAGGGACTTCACCTCTGCAGACGCGGTACTCGCACCGGCGGCGGATCACGCCATTCCACGCCAGGCGTCGGAGGGTTGGCGCGGAGCGCCCTGCATCTTGTCGGCGTGCGGGTCCAGGGCCATCGCCACGCCCAGCATGCGGTGGTAGTTGCTGCTCAGCAGCACCAGAGTGCGCTCGCGGTAGGCCACCGTCTCGGGGGTTACCAGGTCGCTGTTGCGCGCCGCCCGTACGAGCAGCGGCGGCAGGCCGAACTCGGTCCGGCGTAGAGGTTGTGGGCGTTCTCCCTCAACAACTCGTGGCAGTGCGCGGCCTCGCCGTTGCCGGTCGCCTCGTTGCGGATGTGGGAGAGCAGAAACAGCGTGTCGCGGTCGTCATGGGCCGCTGCCTGCGCGCTCACATAGGCGATTCCTTTGACCGTGCCCTCGTTCCGGTGGAAGAAGTCGGCGCGGTGGAAGTCATAGGATCGGTCGGTCCACGTCGTGTTCTCGAGGAACGCGAAGTAGTCGTTACCGTGGACGCGGTGTCCTCCAAGCCGGCCATGAGTGTGGTGACTTGGCTGCGGAGTGCGACTTCGGCAGAGTTCGTGATCTCGCTGCTACCCGCTGTGTAGGCAGGTTTCGGATCGAGGCCCACGAGATTTCCGGGCGGACCCGCGATCCACTGGATGAAATCCTTACCGAAGCCGTCGGTCGCGTGAGTTCAGTGCTCACCATCAGAAGCCATCGTGCTGGCAGCCATGGCCTGTCGCCGTACGAAGGCAGCCGGGATCGGTGCCTACAAAGTTGCCCCGTCAGCAAGCGAGGGCTAATTCGGCTCAGTCGAACGGAATCTGAAGGTGGGCTTGATCCGCTTTGACGGACACCAGAGATCAGGGGCTTCGGCCTCGGAAGGATGATGTCCATCATGGAGAGCCTGGGGAAGAAGAAGTCGCGTCCTCGCCGCTCGTTCACACCGGAGTTCAAGGCCGAGATCGTCGGGCTGTGTCGCCGTGGTGACCGCTCGATCGGTCAGGTCGCCAGGGACTTCGAGCTGACCGAGACGGCGGTGCGGGCCTGGTTGAAGCAGGACGAGGTTGACGCGGGCGAGCGGGAGGGCCTGACCAGTAGGGAGCGTGAGGAGCTGGCCGCGCTGCGGCGGGAGAACCGCCGGCTGCGGGAGGACGTGGAGGTCCTCAAGCGTGCGACGGCTTTCTTCGCGACGGAGACCCGGTGAGCGTGCACCCGTTCATCGAGGCGGAGAAGAGGGGCGGCCACAGCGTCAAACGGGCGTGTGAGCTGCTGAAGGTCTCCCGTGCCGCCTTCTACGCTCGCCGCACCGCTGTCCCCGGCCCGCGCGCACTGCGCGACGCGGAGCTCACCGAGAAGATCACCGAGGTCCACGAGACCTCGCGCGGTAGTTACGGGGCCCCGCGTATTCACGCCGTACTCCAAGGTGATGGTGACCGGTGCGTCCGGCGTCGTGTCGCGCGGTTGATGCGTCAGGCCGGGCTGGTCGGCCGGCACCGCAGACGTCGCCACCGCACCACGATCCCGGACCCGCAGGCCGTCGCGCGGCCTGACCTGGTCCTGCGGGACTTCCAGCCCGACCCGGCCGCAGTCGACAGGCGCTGGTGCGGTGACATCACCTACGTCCCGACCGAGGAGGGCTGGCTCTATCTGGCCACAGTCATCGACATCGCCTCCCGCCGCGTGGTCGGCTGGGCCACCGCCGACCACCTGCGGACCGAGCTGGTCGCCGACGCGCTGCGGGCCGCCTGCTGCAACCGCCGCCCGGCCGGTTCGGTGGTGTTCCACTCCGATCGCGGCTGCCAGTACACCAGCCGCGAATTCGCCGACGTGGCCCGTGAGTTCGGCGTCCGGCTGTCGGTCGGCCGCACCGGCCGGTGCTGGGACAACGCGCTCGCCGAATCCTTCTTCGCCACACTGAAGCGGGAGGCGCTCAGTGATCGGCCGTGGCCCAGCCGGGCAGCCGCCCATACCGCGACCTTTGAGTGGATCGAGAGCTGGTACAACTTGCGGAGGCTGCACAGCAGCCTCGGCTACCGCAGTCCCGCCGAGTACGAAACCGTCCTCGCGGCCTGACCACCACACCGACGGTGTCCGTCAAAGCGGAACAAGCTCAAGGGCGGTGTTCACCCTTCGGGTCGCTGCCGGCCGACGGCAGCACATGCGCCGAGCCGGGCCAGCCGGACGACGCGATCCGCACCCTTATGAGATGACCCATCGGCCCGCCCGAACCTGACTGGACATGGCCCGGGCAGTCGAACCAATCGCCCGGATACCCGACTCCCGCAAGGCAATTCACAGGGCCAGGGCCACCTACCCGGGCCTGGGTGGGACGGCACAGGGTATGCCGTCTCACCCACGTCCGGGAGGCAGGGCTGGCGGGGCATGCCCGTCAGGTGGCCCGAGGCGGCGGGAACGGACGGAACAGGGGACCATAGGTGCCCGGGGCGTCGGGGATCGCGATCTCCATCAGATCCACGGCAGGAGCCTCCAGCCCCCACATGGCGTGGACCGCCGCGCTCAAGGCACGGTCGCCGCCCCCGTCCCAGGCTCGGTCAAGGGAGTCGAGCACGTCGTGGTAAGTGTCGTCGAAACGTTGCAGCAGCCGCTCAACGTCCGACGGCGGGTGGGGCCAGCCACCGGCCGGAACCCGGGCCATGGGGCGGACGTCCGGGAAGGGCACGGGCGCGCCGGTGAACTCCCATCTGCCGTTCACCTTGGCCAGCCGTCGCTCGTGGTAGATCTCGCCGAAAGCGTAGTAATGGGCCGGATAGTCATCGTCGAAGATGTCGGACGGGGAACTGGCGGTGCCCTCGCCCTGCTCCTTGACGATCTCCATGGAGTGCTCGACGTCGTCGAGATTCTCGATCGGCTTCAGTACGTCCGAGCCGATGTACTTGGACAGTTGTCCTTGAGTGGACAGTGCGGGTGCCGTGGTCCGGAACGCCTTCTGTAGTTCGCCGTAGAAGACGCCGATGCTGAGTGAGTTGTCCAGACCCTGGGCGAGCGGGGTGTCGGGTGCTTCGATCGCCATCATCACGTCGTGCACGAGCGACTTGGTGAGACCTGACAGATATACGGTCACTCCGGCGCGCACGCCCCCGGGTAGTGGGCCGGGGAAGGTAGGTGCCGCGTCTCTGATTCTCGGACGCCCGCCCACCGCAACAAGCAAGTTGGACACCACACCCAAGTGGTACATCTCATCGCCGATGATGCGCCGGATCAGCCGGGCGGCCTCGCTTCCGCGGTCCTTGATGGACCACCAGCCGCACAAGTACGCCGGGATGGTGGCGAGTTCTAGTGCCACGGCCACTTGGAGGGCCGACCTGATCCAGTCCACTCCGCGCGCGTCCTCCGGAACGGCCAGGAGGCGTCCCACGGAGCCGCGGTCGGGCGTGATGGGAGGAGGTCCCTCCGCCGGCAGTTCGGTTGCCTGTGCGGTACCGGCGGCCGAGACAGGTGTGGCGGCTGCAAAGGCAGCCGATGCCAGGAAGCTGCGGCGTCTGAAGTGGGTGCTGGGCAGTGCGTCCGGAACTTCCCTCGCGTCAGTCACCGTTGCCTCCACTCACCACCATGGCTCCGCCGCGACGGCAGTTCCCAGAGCCCCTCGGACAGTTCGCGAAGTTAGCAGCCGCGACCGTCATTCCTGGGGTGCGCGGCTTCAGCCGCCGCATCCACCACCCTGTCGGTCGAGTCGGCGTAGGCCCCGTCCGCCCGCCGCCGTGGCGACCGGCGGGGGTGAGGAACCTTCGGGCCCGACCGGAGCCGTTGCCGGGGGTCGTGGGAGCACCGGCGTCGCCGACGTCGGAAGAGAGCTGCCAGGAGCGGATGTCGCGGGAACTTACCGCGGGGTGTCGCGGCTCCATCGTGCATGACCTGCTTCTCGAACGCTCGACAACTCGCCTGCCACTCAACGTGCACGCGTCACAGAAGCCGCGCGAGATCAATCGTCACGGGCGCCACCGTGCGGTGGCTACTCGCCATGACAAGGCGGCCGTCCGCTAGGAGCCCACCGTGCTGGTCGCGGTCCTGAGCGAATGGCTGTGACCAGCAGCGGAAGCGTCCTCATCGACCTTGTAGCCGGGGACGGAGGGCCAGCGGACCGTCAGTACCACGGACTCTTCCTCCGCGAACCAGGAGTGGTCGACGCCTCGGCCCCACACGATGTAGTCCCCCTGCCGGGCCAGGAGAACACTGCGCCCGGGCAATTCCACCCGGAAGCGCCCGCTGATGAGAACCAGTAGGGCGGTGCGCTCTTCGCCGGTTACCCACTGAGCCCGCTCATCGCCCTGCGGGTGGACGCCCCATTTGATCTCCACGGCCTCGCTGTGTCGAGGATCGGAGGCGTCCTTGAAATGCCCCAGGATCCACCCCCGGTCCAGTGCCGCGTCCCTGCCCGCATTGCCCACATACACGCTGCCAGTCATGGCTCCTGAAGGTAGCAGCCAGCCGCACCAGCACTTACAGGACCAGCCATTGGCACTGTCGCAACAACCCCCAGGCGGGGCTGGGAGCCGGAACTCCGCGGCGCAACGGGCGTCTCGGTCCGGCAATGCGTCCAGGTTTTCCGGCGCGTTGTTCGGAAGGCGTGTGAACCTCCTCAGCTCAGCGGCTCGCTGCCTCGGCCTCCACCGGACTCGTGTGTGCGATCAACGCACGGCAACGGGGGAAGAGGATATGGCAGCCGGTCAGATGACGTCGCGTAAGCCGAAGGCATCGAGCTGGCCGAGGCATTCGCGGCGGATCACGACTTGCAACTCGTCGGAGTATGCGTCGATGTGGTGGTCCGGGACGTGGATGAGGTCGCCGAAGTCGTGTCCGTCGGCGCGGATGACGATGTGCGCCCCCGGGGTGTATACCTGCGCGAACCGGTCGCACAGATCGTCGAGGAAGGTCAGGGCCAGGCGCTCGCCCTGGTCGGGGAGCTGGTCGAGGACCTTGGCGAGGTCGGGGGACTTGCCGGGGAATCCGGGCAGCGTGAGAGCGATGGGTTCTCTGCGGCCGATGTAGTAGGCGATCCGGTGTAGTTGGTGGGGGAAGGCGCCGGCGTGCCCGGGGGCGTCGGGCTCGCTGCTGCGGATTCGTCGCGCAGCCGCTCGCTGCTGAGGGTGGTGCAGCAGGGTGATCAGGGCAGTGGTGATTGGTCGGTGACCGGCTCCTGCCCGGCGACCACGAGCTGGAAGGGCTGGACGACCTTGCCACAGTCGCGGTCGAAGCGGCGGGCGAGTTGCGGCGGCAGGCCTATGCTCTCGGCGAGCACCTGGAAGGGGAAGCGGGTCATCCGCTCGTAGAGCGGGCACGGGTCGCGTTTGTAGGGGTATCCGGTCAGTGGGACGGGGTCGGGCAGCGGCTCGGTATCGGCTTCCACCGCACGCGCGGGCGTATGGGCTGGTGCGAGGTCATGGAAGTGTCCTTCGTGGGAGAAGCGGCGGTTCAGCCGGTTGTCGCGAACCGCTGGTGTCGCAGGGCGAGCAAGGGGACGGCCAGGCCGGCGGCTGCCACGGCGAACGCGAGTCCGGCTCGTACGGCGTGGGTCTGGCCCGCCAGTCCACAGATGGCGGTGGCCAGAGCCCGGCCGAGGGCGAAGCCCAGCTGGCGGCAGCCAGTACGCCGCGTGGCCTTGCGGTGTCCAGGGCCGCGCCGCTCGATCCTGCGGTGACCAGCGTCGCCAGGGACGCGCCCAGCGCACACGATGCGCTCCGGGCGAGCGCCGCTCCGCGCCGGAGCCCATACGCCAGTTCTGCACGGCTCCGCCCCGGGACCCCGTGATCGTCCACCGCACCCAGCAGCGCTCCCCGTTCACCCGACACGGTCGCCGGGGTGCCCCTACCCGATCGAGAAGGTGGCCCCGGGAGCGGCGTACTCGACGGGACCGTCGAACCGGGCCGAGGCACGTGCCACCGCTCGCTCCGGTGTGAGAAAGCGGCCCACGTGCGTGACGAGCAACCGGCCTGCCCGGGCCGCACGGGCCGTGTCGCCGGTGTCCTCGGGGGTGTGGTGTACCTGTTCGCTCTCGACTGATGGCTGCGCGCTCTCGGCCTCGCACAGCAGCACGTCGCATTCCTCGGCCAGCTCTGTGAGGCTCGGGCACGGCGCCGTGTCCCCGGAATACACCAGCGACGTTCCGGCCGCCTCGATACGCACGGCGAAGGCCGGCATGCCGTGCGCCACTGCCCGGCTGGTCAGTCGGAGCGAGCCGACGCTGGCCGCGTGCCCGTCGTGCAACTCGGTGATGGCGAAGGCGGATTCGATCGGACTACGAGCCGGTCCGTTGGTGAGGAAGCCGGCCAACCGGTCGGCGATTCCCTCCGGGCCGTAGAGGGGAATCGGCGCTGCCAGACGGATGTCCGCGAAGAGGACGCCGTAATAGGCGGTGAGCAAGTCCGCGCTGTGATCGGCGTGCATGTGTGAGATCCAGATCGCGTCGAGCTCGTCCAACCGCACATGGCGCTGGAGTGGGCCGAGCGTCCCACTACCCGCATCCACCCAGATACGGGTGTCGCCGTGCGACACCAGATAGCCGGAGCACGGGTTGTCCACGCTCGGGTACGGCGTCGCGCACCCGAGGACCGTCAGGCGCAGGGGCTCGTTGCTCATCCCGGGATCCTAGATGATCCATTCTGAGGGATCTGAGGGATCTGAGGGTGGTGCTGGTAGGCGGTCAGTGAGCGAAGGACTGGCCGGCCGGATGCAGCGAAGCGGGCGCGAGACGTCAGGAATGTGACGTAGCTCTCCAGGAAACGGTGACAGGATGTTGTCGCGGAGCGCTGCGAATGTTGGCGGCATGACGATCACAGATGACGACTGCCTCGCCGAGACCCTGGCGTTCAACGAGAAGTTCGAGGCCGCTGCCGTGAGCCGACCGGTGCGCGAAGAGGCCCCGGACGCAGCCCTGTTGGCCACCCTGCGGCGTAACCGCCTCGGTGGCGACACGCCACCGGTAAGACTGCCGCACGGCCAAGACCGCGTCGTAGAGGGCGGGGTGAAGGTACGGGTCTTCGTGCCGGACCGCTTCGACGGCGTGTACCTGCACATCCACGGAGGCGGCTGGACGTTCGGTTCCGCGGATGGGCAGGACGAGAGGCTGTGGCGGCTCGCCGAGCGGGCACGGCTGGCCGTGGTCAGCGTGGAGTACCGGCTTGCGCCGGAACACCCCTTCCCTGCCGGGCCCGACGACTGTGAAACGGCTGCCCGATGGCTGGTGAAGCACGCCGCCGCCGAGTTCGGTACCGAACGGCTGCTGATCGGGGGTGAATCGGCCGGTGCCCACCTCAGCGTCGTGACCCTGCTGCGGCTTCGCGACCGGCACGGCATCACCGGCGCGTTCCGGGCGGCCAACCTGCTCTTCGGCCCCTACGACCTGTCGATGACACCAAGCCAGCGATCGTTCGGCTCCAAGCGGCTGCTGAGCAATACCGACACACTGCGGCGGACCTATGAGCTGTTCACGCCGGGCATGGGGGTGGAGCAGCGCCGTGACCCCGAGGTCTCACCGCTGTTCGCCGACCTTGCCGGCTTGCCGCCGGCCCGGATCGTCGTCGGCACCGAGGACCCGCTGCTGGACGACTCGCTGTTCCTGGCCCAACGGTGGCAAGCGGCAGGCGCGCCTGTGCAGCTCGGTGTCGTCGCCGGCGCCATGCACGGTTTCACGCTGTTCCCACTGGCCGTCACCGAGCGGGAACAGCGGCGCGCGCAGGAGTTCCTGTCCACTACGGGACGGTAGCGTCGCCGGCATGAACCGCACTGCCCGGCTCTATGGACTGGTGGAAGAGCTGCGCGCGGCGGCGCCGCGACCGGTGACGGTCGCGGCGCTCGCCGCGCGATTCGAGGTGAGCGCGCGTACGGTGCAGCGCGACCTCCAGGCACTGATGGAGACCGGTGTCCCGGTACGCACCACACCCGGGCGAGGCGGGGGTTGGTCGATCGACCCGCAGATGACCCTGCCCCCGATCCACTTCACCGCCGATGAGGCCTCGGCACTGGCCGCCGCGCTCGCCGCGGCCGACACCTCAACTCCGTACGCCGGTGCGGCCCGCACGGCAGCCCAGAAGATCGCGGCCTCGATGACCGGCCCCGCCTCGGCGGCGGCACAGAAACTCGCCGCACGGATCGTCGCGCTGCCCTCGCCGACCGACTCCACGGTCCGCGCCGCGGTGGAACAGGCACTCACCGCAAACACGGTCCTGCGGCTGTCCTACATCGACGCGGCAGGTCGTCAAAGCGACCGCGCGGTGGAACCGGCCGGACTGCTCACCGCCGACGGCCGGTGGTACCTCATCGCCTGGTGCCGCATGCGACAGGCCGGCCGGGGCTTCCGGCTGGACCGCATCACAGCAGCGGCGCCAACCACTGAGCAGGCTCAGCCACATGACCTGACCGACCTGCTGCGCGGCTCGGCCGCAGCCCGCGCCGTGCAGCCCACCACGCTGGCTTCACTCTGAAGCCATTCCCTTGCCTGTCAGCGCAGTTGGCGGTCGAACAGGGGCCTGATCGGTGGTCCTCGCGCAGGTGTGTGCCCCGGCCGGTCGAGCAGCTGCTGCTCCGCCCGCTCGACGACGGTGACAAGGTGCGGCCGGTGGGCGGCGCCCCTGGTCGGCGGCGGCGTTGCGTGGCGCACGGTGGCTGCATGGCTCCACGCACGAGCGCCATCGCGGATCGGGGGTCTGCCGCACCTGATGACTACTTCGTACGACGCTATATCGTGTAACGTACTAGTCGCAGGTGATCGAAGGAGGTGCCCGATGCCGCGCCAACGCGACCGCGTCGGATGGGCTGAACCCGCGCTCCTGATCCTGGCCAGCTTGGCCGATGGCCCCAAGCACGGTTACGCGATCATCAAGGACGTCGAGGAAGACACATCCATCAGGCTGGGGCCGGGCACGTTGTACGCCGCCATCTCGCGGCTGGAGGAAAGCGGTCTGGTCGCGGCGTTGGAGGGGGACGAGCGCCGCCGGCCCTACCGCCTCACAACAGAAGGGGAGACCGTGCTCGACGACAGACTCCGGGCGATGGCTCGCTTCGCACGTGTCGGGCTGAGCCGGCTGGGGGTGGCAGGCGCATGACCAACATGCCTGGCAGGTTGGCCTTGCGGGCGTATCCTCCCTCGTTCCGGGAGCGCTACGGCCCTGAAC
Source organism: Streptomyces albospinus (assembly GCF_014648695.1). GTDB lineage: Bacteria > Actinomycetota > Actinomycetes > Streptomycetales > Streptomycetaceae > Streptomyces > Streptomyces albospinus. Next base: position 69,010 of record NZ_BMRP01000025.1, on the reverse strand, counting down.
TCGAAGCACTGGTCGAGGACACCGGCGCCGGCCCACGCGTCGTCGCAGACCTCCTCTTCAGCGCGCTTCGGGCGTGGCTTCGCCCGGTGATGCCTGATGAGTCCGCCGAACAGCGCCGGCGCCGCATGCAGGCAAGTGTTGCCACCACCTGGGCCAGTTGGTGCGCCGCCCTCTATGCCCTGCCGTTGCTGCACATTGTCTTGACCGATCATCTGAGGCCGGCTTCGGCGAACTGGGTGCGGCCTCTGCTCTACGTTGCGCAGTACGCCGTGTACAGCAGTGGGCTCATCCCGCTGCTCGGCGCCCTCCTGCTCGTCGCGGAAACCTCCAGATCCGGCAACTGGGCCGTGTGGCGCCCCCTGGCGGCTGCCGCTGCGCTGCTGCCCGTGGGGACGCTCGGGATGTGCGCCCTGGCACTCCGCTACCTGTTCGACGAGCCCTCCTCGCGGCTCTGGGACTTGGGGTGGCTCGGTCTGGCAGTGTTCCTCATTGCCGTGGCGGTGGCGCCCCCCGCCGTCGTCACCCGGTGCCGACCGTCCGCCAAGATCTTGCGACTACTTGCCCCGCTCGGGGTTGCGATGGCGTTCGCCGTGACCGCGACAGGCGTTGCCAGTGTCGCCGCCGCCACAGCGTTGATCATGGATTCCGGTGACGCGTCCGACGGGCTGAACACGCCCTCCGTTATCGCCGCCTTAACCGCCGCCGCCTCTTTAGCAGCCCTGGTCAGCTCCGGCAAGGGAGCCAGGGCTGCCCTCCGAAGGGAACGTCCGGTGGATCTCGTTGGCGACGTTTGAGGACCTTTCGGCTTACTGGGCAGCTGAGTTGCATCGGCGAACCGGATGCCCCTCGGCCCGGCGGCACGGGGGCGGGGAGCGATGACGTCCACACGCCGGTGGCAGGCCAGCCGCAGCGCCCTCTGGGCGCGCCGCGGCGCCTCCCAGGGGTAGCGCAGTGTGCCCTGTGCATCGGCGCCGATCCCTACCCGCACCGTCACCGCCCGCCGCAGCACCCGCCCGGCCGCCGCCCGGACCCGGGGCAGCCGACCCGCCGTCCGACCGACCTCCGCCGGCGCTGGATCGAACCCGCCGGACGGCACCGGCTCGGCCTCGGCCCGGTCAGCCAGTTCACGCACCGCCCACCGCCGGATCGCGACCGGCTCGGCGCTCCGGGCCTGCGCACGAGCTTCGCCCGCCGCGTGTGGGTATCGGTGAAGGCCCGGGTCCTCGCCATGGGTATCGGGCAGGCCGGCGGTCTGGCCGAGCGTTCACTTCTGCGTTGCCGGGCCGTCGTGCCACGGAACCGGAAATATCCCGTCCACACGTTTCGATCAACTCGCAAACCCGGTACGAAAGCCCTACCGGTTGGACACTTTCGCCCGCAGGAGTGTGGATCCCCTTGGACAGCAAGAAGGCCAGGCGTGCCTGGGCAGGCGTGAGCGCCGCGGTCGTGGTGGCCGCGGTCGCCGTCTCCGGGGCGAACGGGACGGCTCAGGCCGGCACACCGACCGGTACGAAGTGGTCGACCACGTCGACGCAGCAGCTGGCCCCGGGTGTGCGGGTTCGCACCATGACTCTCCAGGACTCGGCCGCCGCACCGTACTGGACGGTCACCGTCCAGGCGCCGGTCACCAGCCGGCTGACCGGCGCCGCGGCCTGGGCCGAGGTGGGGTCGAAGTCCTGGGCCGACACCACCGCCCGGCGGCTGACCGCGTACGGTCACCCGCCCCGCGTCGATTCCGTCCGTTGGCCGGACTACAGCGACACCCCGCACGGCGTGATGGGCCTGCGGGTGCGGGTGGGCTCGTATCCCACCCAGGCGGCGGCGCAGCACGCAGCCGGAGCGATCGCCTCGGCCGGATTCCACACCACCGTCACATGGACCGGCTACGACGCCGACAAGCCGGCCGACGGCGAGGTCGCGCACGTCGCCCTCATCGACCCGCGTTCCTTCACCGGCAGCGTCCAGGCGACCCACGACGGCAAGGTCACGCAGCGCGAGACGACCTCGTCGGTCGCCGCGAAACTGGGGTCCCTGGCCGGGATCAACGGTGGGTTCTTCGTCACCGCCGACGCCGATGGCGTGCCGGGAACGCAGTCCGGGCTGGGCGCCTACAGCGGCAGGCTGGAATCGCTGTCCGCCGGTGCACGGGCCGCACTCATCCTCCAAGACGGCGGACGGCACAACCGGGTGGCCAACGTCAGCACGACCGTCACTGCCCGCTCGGGTAGGGCCACGTACCAGGTGCAGGGTGTCGACCGCGTGCCCGGCACGGTCCGGGACTGCGGGCGCCCCGGCGCGTCTCCCAGCAACCTTCCCTGGCAGGACGTCACTTGTCACGAGTCCGATGACTTGGTCCTGTTCACGCCCGAGTTCGGCGCCGCGCTGCCGACCGGCACCGGTACCCAGGCAGTCATCGGTGCCGCAGGCCAGGTGATATCGGTCGGCCCGCGCGGCGGCAGCATCCCGGCGCACGGCACGGTCCTGCAAGGCATCGGTACGGCAGGGGACTGGCTGACGACCCACGCCAAGCCGGGACACCCGATCGGCATCACAAAGGACGTCCGCGACACCACCGGCCGACGGATCGCGCTCGGCCCGCACGACAGCATCGTCAGCGCCGCTCCGACCCTGGTGAAGGGCGGCCGGATCAGCATCGACGCGGCCACCGAGGGCGTCGTCGACCCCGCTGACCTGTCCTTCGGCTACGCCTGGGCGAACGTCCGCCAGCCACGCACCATGGCCGGGATCGACGCCCGAGGGCGACTCCTCCTGGTCACCGTGGACGGCCGGCAGAAGGGCGGCAGCGAAGGCTTCACCCTCGCCGAAGGCGCAGCGTTCATGCGCTCGCTCGGCGCCGTGCAGGCACTCAACCTGGACGGCGGCGGTTCGACGGCCATGGCCGTCAACGGACGACTCGTCAACAACCCCTCGGACGCCACCGGGGAACGCGCGGTCGGCGACACCATCCAGGTGCTGCCCCCGCAGAAACACTGACCGTCCGCCACGCACAGGGGAGGCTCCGGCCGACGGGACGGAAGCGCCGCACTGCGTGCTGAACGCCGTCTCCTTTCAGCACGCCGCGGCGGCCTCAGTACCGCACGAAGTCGTTCAGGCGGCCGGCTTCCCCCGAACCCTCGGCGGCGCAAGGACCTGGACACCCCCAGGAGATCGGCGCAGCGGCTTGCGCGCAGGGTGATACGACGCAACCCCGGTACGCGCGCTCCCCCCGCTCCCCCCGCTCCGCCTGGTCAGCGAACGCAACCGAGTGGCGGAGGCCACCACCGTCAGGGGAAACGCCCACCGCACACGCAGTGTCCCGCGGTCCCCGCGCCGGGCGCGGGGACCTGGCGACCCGCTATCCGCAGCATGCGCGAATCGGCAGTGCCCGCCCTTTTCGTTGTGCGGCTATTGGGCGCTGCCGAAGTCCTGCGTCCAGTAGCTGCCGGGCTGTGCGAGGCCGACACCGATCTCCTTGAACGAGCAGTCGAGAATGTTGCGCTTGTGCCCGGGGCTGGACATCCAGCCCGCCATCACGCTCTCCGAGGTGTCGTACCCGTAGGCGACGTTCTCCCCGTAACTGCTCCAGGCGTAGCCGGCGCTGTTGATCCGGGCGCCCGGGTCCGACCCGTCTGATCCGGTATGCGACATATTGCGGTGGTCTGCCATGTCCTGACTGTGGGCTTGAGCGGCCTTTGCCAGCTTTGCGTTGAGAGTGAGCGGGGAACAGCCGACCTTGGCGCGCTCCTCGTTGACGAGTTCCACCACGCGGGCCGCGGTGCCGGAAGCCGTGGGCGCGGATACGAAAGGACTCGGAGACGCGACGGGCGCCGTAAAGACCTTCGCCATGGCAGGTGTCCTGGACGCCTTCGGTGCCTCCGGCGCCGTCGTCTTCTTCGGCGCCGCTGATGCCTTCGCCGTCTCCGGCGCCTCCGAGCGCCGCGGTGTGGCTGATGCCGTTGTGGGGGTCGCGGTGGGTTCCGCGCTCCACGCGCCCGTCGTCGGCTGTTGCTCAAGCGCCGCTGCGCTCTCCGACTGGTGGCGGGAGTGGCCCGCGCCGTCGGAATGCCCGCCCCAGCAGGCCATGGCCACGGAGGGGACGCCCACGGCGGCTACGGCGAGGGCGGCGAGGGTGATGCGCCTGCGGTTCCTCTTCCTGCGGTGCTTTCTCATGCGTGACCTCACTCGCTCATTGCGGATCGCCATCGGACAGTCGCTTCTGCTCCATCCCCACGCCTGAGCAGGGCAGGTGCCTCGCTGGCCGCCATTCTGAGAAGTGCCGCATGGTCGAGGCAACGCGCATTGCTACTAGCCGCCCTAGTAGGCACTGGGCCTCTTGCGATGGGCGGGTGGTCGTGCTGCTCGCTCACTGCGAATGCCGTACGCACCTGGCCCACCGTCAGGATTGAGTGCAGCGGCTGTGGGCGGGCAAAAGGATCAGGGAAATCAACAATCGACCCGTATCGCGGGCGTCATTGCCGGTTCAAGGCCGACAAAGTCTCATATGTCCCCTCCGGAAGATCTACTAAGTCGCGTAGTTGTGAGTGTGCGCCAGCGTGACGTATGTCATGCATCCGGTCTCTGTGAAACCGAGGTGGACACGGCCTTTGTGGGGAGGCTGGTCGCGCCCTCCGTCAATCCCGGGCATCTGCCGCTGAGCCCCGGCCGGTCCGACGTGCCGGACGCCCCGGAGTCCCGTCTCGGGGAAGCGTGGTTCGTCGCGCAGAAGTGTTTACGGGACTTGCTTTGTAGGGGTTGGTGTGGGTTTAGATGAGATTGTTTCCCGCTTTGGCGTGCCTGTTCTCCCGGTATGGGTGGCTTGTCTCGGAAGTCGCCCGCTTTCCGAATGTGATTGCCGGGTTTCTGATGGCCGGGCATGAACTCCGGTCGTGGGCGGGAGCGATGGGGCGGTTCGTGTGCTCGCGCACCGGCTGACAGGTCGGCTGTGGTGGTGAACTGCCGGCCGCGGGGTCGGCGTAAGCCGCGGGTCTGGCCCGGTTCGCCGGTGCGCCGGACTCGTCGTCAGGCGGCCCGCGACCGCAGGTGCGGGGCGGCGACCCGGTCGACGCGGCCCGGTCGGTCCACTCGGGCATAGGAGGGGGTGCCACTCAAGGGGGGTGGGAGGCGGGCTGGTGATGGCCGGCTTGAGAGATCAACCTGACGAGGACTGCCGCGTACGGGGGTAGGCGGCCATTGGTCGTAGCTGACGCTGAGGTTGGCCGGTATCAGGGGCCTTCACCGTTGGTGCGAGGCAACGGGTGAAGCGATCCAGCCACCCGCCGTCAGGATTCCTTGACACTCGCAATCCGTCAGGGCAACCTGACATGTATGGGAGCTGAGGACACACCGGCCTCACTGGCCGGACAGGTCACCAACAAGGACCCCGCTGTGGGACTGCAGGCCGTCGTCGCACTGCGCCGTCTCCTGGAGGAGCTTGAGCGGGTCCACGTCGACAACGCCCGCGACCAGGGCTGGTCGTGGCAGAGCATCGCCACGTCGCTGAACGTCAGCAGGCAGTCGGTGCATGAAAAGCACGCGAGCAGGCGCAAAGCCACCGGCAAAGAGGAGTAGAGGTGTTCGAGTTTTTCACCGACCGCGCAAGGCGCGCCGTGGTGCTGTCCCAGGACGAGGCGATCGCCCTCGGACATGACTTCATCGGTACGGAGCACATCCTGCTCGGCCTGGTCGGCACCGACCGGAGCACGGCCGGCGACGTACTGCGCGAGCAGGGCGTCGAGTTGACGCGCGCCAGGGAGGAGACCGTTCGGATCCTGGAGGCCGCCGGGATCGCCGCCGCCGGGGGACAGCCCGTGAAGGACGCCCTGTCCTCCATCGGCATCGACGTCGCGGAGATCCAGCGCCGGGCCGACCAGGCCTTCGGCCCCGGTGCGTTCCAGTACCCGAGGCCCGCATACACCCCGCACGCCAAGAAGGCCCTGGAGCAAACCCTGCGCGAGGCACGCGCACTGGGCCACGAGAAGTTCGGCACCGAGCACGTCCTGCTCGGCCTGCTGGCAGCGGGGCAGGGGCGCGGCCTTGAGGTGCTTGCGGCTCTGGAGGTGGACCCCGCCGGCCTGCGTGAGGCAGTACTCGCCAGGGTGGCCGGCGAGGCCTCGTAACGTCGACCGGGGCACACGCAATGCCGCACGGCAGGGAGGCCGGGCGGCATTGCGTCCCGCTCTGCGCCCCGTCCGAGGTCGTGCGGTGGCTGTTCGTCGGCCTTGCCTGCGGGAACGCAGCCTTCAGCGATCGCACGAGCGGGGGAGCGATCGGGGCGCCGCCGCATCCGACCGTGCGCACTCCGGACTTGTCGGCGTCGGCGAAACTCCGGTACCGAAGAAGCAAGGAGTGCACCGCGGTCACGGTCACCCAGAGGAGATCCGATCGTCTACGACCTTGATCGACCCTCGCGACAGACCCTAGACCTGCGCGGCCGTGGCTGGTGCCGGGTAGGGGTCACGGAAGGTGAACGCGAGTGGTCCGGGGCCGTGTTCGCGTACCATCGCGACCCGCTCCATCGCCTCAGCGATGCTCGGGCGGTGGCCGGCTGGGATCCACCACAGGGCCTGGTGTGCCTCGACCATGCGGTGGAACCACTCGCGGCGGCGGCTCAGTACGCGCAGGTGATCAGTGTGGTAGGTGAAGTTCCGCAGGGCTTCAACCGACTCCCAGACCGAGCAGTTGATCAGGAGCATGTCGTCGTTCTCGTCGGGGCGGAATCCGGTCGCGTCCTCGCCCTCGTCGTCGACCATGCGCCACACGAACCCGGGGCTGCGCTCGGCAAGCGCGTTGATCTCGGGCAGTTGGGCGACGAAGTCGGCCAACTCGGGGCCGTCCAGCGGGGCGACGGTGCGGCCGATGTTGACCTGCGCAAGGTGAAAGCTAGTCATGGGCCCAGCATGGCCCGGCCTTGCTTCTATAGTCAATGACTCTGGTTTTTAGAAAGTGCCACGCAACACCCGCCGCGACACGGATCCATCGTCGGCGACCACTGCTCGGGTGCCAGGCCCTCGAGCAGCGCCAGATTCATCCCGCAGACCAAGGCGGGGAACTCCTCGGCCAGCGCGTGGAAGGGGCAGTTGTGCAGCCGCAGCGTCTCCCCATCCCAGAAGGGCTGGTAGCCGCGGGCCCGCAGCACCTCGACCATGTCACCGGCAGCCGCATCCGGATGTGCCGCACCCGCCGCCTTCGCCGCGGCCTGAAGCTCCCGGTCCAAGCCGGCCTTCTCCACCACCTCGGCGAGCAGCCGACTGGCGGCGTCGTAGGACCGGGGCGGGACGGACGCGGCGTGCTCACCCTCGGCACGCCGGTACACCTTCGCCGGCCGCCCCGCCCCGGGGCCGGTGCGCCCGGACAGTCGTCGGAAGGACACGGCCAGCAGTCCTGCCTCGACCAGCTTGTCCAGGTGGAAGGCGGCCAGTGATCGGGAAACCCCGACCGCTTCCGCGGCCGCATCGCGCCCTACCTCACCCGGGGCGGCGGCGACGTGCCGATAGAGCCGACGGCGCACGGGATCAGCCAACGCACCCAGTACCGCGTATGCGGAATCTTCAGTAGTCACATGCCGATTCTATGACCAATGGGAGTATTCAAAACAGCGCCGAGTGCGGCGCCAGTACCTGCTGCTGACCCTGGAGTTGGCCGTTGAGCGACAGCGCCCGAGTGGCATGATGCAGCGATGATCCCTTCGACACCTGCCGTAGTGCCTGCGGGCCGGATGAGCCGGATCGAACAACCCGTGTTCCGGCTCACGGGGGACGTGGAACTGCGTCCGTGGCGACAAGATGATGCCCAGACCCTCGTGGATGCCAGTCTCGACCCGGACGTTCAGCAGTGGAACCGTCCAGGGAGTGACGTCTCCCTGGAGGACGCCCGAGCGAAGATCGCGAGCTGGCATGAGCGCTGGACATCCGAGCAGGCAGCGATCTGGGCCATCGCGCGGCTCGGTGAGCGCCCCATGGGTTTGATCGGTTGGGCGGACATGGACCTCAAGGGCGGGAGCGCGGAGATCCTTTATTGGCTGCTGCCGGCTGGTCGTGGCGGTGGCCTGATGGCCGACGCCGCGGTGCGCCTCAGCCGGTGGGCGATCGATGACCTGGGCCTGCACCGGCTGCGCTTGACCCATTCTGTAGCCAACCCGGCATCCTGTCGGGTTGCGACGAAGGCCGGCTTCGCCCTGGAGGGCACTATGCGTAGTGCCCTGCTGCACGCGGACGGCTGGCACGACGAACATCTGCATGCCCGCATACGGGGCGACAAGTGGCTTGGTGAATGAGCTCAGCCGGCCGTCGTTGGGTGGCCGCGGCCTGGTCAGCGGGCCCCGGCCGGGCGGAGGCGCTCCGAGTCGATGCGTCGTGGGCGGTGATCGAACTCCGAGGACGCCTCCTGGTCAGCTGCGCTCATTGGACTTTCTGCTGAGGGATCTCCGGGTCCATGGTCGGGAAAGCCCATTGCGTATAGGGGTGTTGAGAGCTTGGGTTGTCAAGGTCAAGGTGGAGGGGTTGCCCCCCAGGCGTTGAGAGGAGGGCGATGGGGAGGGAGGCCGGGGCCGCGCCGTCGAGATCACCGCTGCCGCGCCCGGTCACAACGACACACGACCCGCACGGCTTCCGGTTGACAACCCGTACAGAAGAAAGCGAATGACATCCATGCTCGACGGTTGCACTCCCTGGCCCGAGGAGTTCGTCGACCGCTACTGGGCGGCCGGGCACTGGCATGGCACTACGCTGGACAACCTGCTGCGCGGCTGGGCCTTGCAATACGGACCGCGGACCGCGCTCGTGCACGGCGGCACCCGCATCACGTACGCGAACCTGAACCGGCGCGCGGACCGCATGGCCGCCGGATTCCGGCTGCGCGGCCTGCGGCCCGGGCAACGGGTCGTCGTCCAGCTACCGAACGTTCCCGAGTTCGTCATCACCGTCTTCGCGCTGATGCGCGTCGGCGCGGTCCCCGTGTTCTGCCCAGTCCCGCACCGTGCGCCCGAGGTGTCCCACCTCGTGCGGGTCACCGAGGCGACCGGCTACGTCGGTCCCTCGACGTACCAGGGCTTCGACCACACGGCGATGGCCGCGGACATCGCGGCCCAAGGGCCCTTTCTGCGGCGGGTGTTCACCCACCAGGCACCGGGGACCTCGTCCCCGTACGGCGGCCTTTCGACCGACCGGTCGGGGTGCCACTACTTCCCGCTGGCCTCCATCGACGCCCCGTCCACGCGGGCGCCTGCGCAGAGCGCCGACCAGGTGGCGTTCTTCCTGCTCTCCGGTGGTACCACCGCGGCGCCCGAGATCATTCCGCGCACCCACAACGACTACGCCTACCAGGCGCGGGCCGCCGCCGAGCTGGTGTCGCTCAGCGAGAACGACGTGTATCTCGCCGCGCTGCCCGCTGAGTTCAACTTCACCTTCGGCTGCCCCGGCATCGTCGGCACCCTCTCCGTCGGCGGTACCGTCGTCCTGGTCGAGAACCCGGATCCCGCCGAATGCCTTCCGGTCATCGGACGAGAGCGGATCACCATCACGTCCGTGGCGCCCGCCGCCGCCCAACTCTGGCTCGACGCACTTCCCACGGTCCAGACCGACTTGAGCAGTTTGCGTCTCGTGCAGATCGGTGGCGCGCCCTTGCACCGGGCGACCGCCGAACGGATACGCCCCGAATTGGGCTGTCGTCTACAACGGGTCTTCGGCATGGCCGAGGGGTTGGTCACGCTCACCCGGCTCGCTGATCCGGACGAGACCGTGCTCACCACGCAGGGCCGCCCGCTCTCGCCCGACGATGAGATCCGCATTGTCGACGTCGACGGCAAGGACGTGCCCGACCGGGAGCCCGGGGTACTCCTCGCCCGCGGTCCGTATACCGTGCGGGGCTACTATCGGGCGCCTGACCGGGACGCACGCTCCTTCACCACCGACGGCTACTTCCGCACCGGTTACCTCGCGCGACGCACCCCGGAGGGCAACTTGGTGGTGACCGGCCGCCTCAAGGACGCCCCGCGGCGGGGCGACGGCGAAGATCCGTCCAGCCTGTGATGGGCCGGTTCGACCGCCGGCCTTCAGGATCACCGTTGGGAACGTCCATGACTGCATCCGGTTCGAGCGGGTCATGGCCTGTACGGTGCGAGCCCGGCCATGACCCGTCGGACTGCGCCCAAGCGCGGGGCCGGGCATCAATGGGTGGCGGGTATGCGTCGGGCGTCTGGGCGTCCGATGGAGAACCAGAGCACGCTTCCGAGGAACGGTGCCACAAACGCGAAGGCGATCCGGACCAGCTTCATGCCTGCGCTGAGGCGGGAAGTGCTGATGCTGATGACAGCGCTGATGAACACGGTACCGACACGAGCATCGCCGCTGTGCGCCGATGCCTCGACAAGGTCAAGATCTGAGTCGGCCCGCCGCCTCTGGCCCTGACGTAAGGGTGCCGCAGCACAGTGGTGCGGATACCTTCAACGGCATGGACTTCAACATCACGGCGGAGGAGGAAGCTCTTGTCCTCCGCGTCGCCGCTTTCGTCCGGGCCGGCCACTTTCCCACAGATGACGACATGGCGGACGAACTGGGAGAAGAGGTCCGCCCGCTCTTGCAGTCACTCCTCGAGAAGGGCTGGCTGGTCGTCGAAGAGGAGCGGGCACTGAGCTTGTCGCCGATCGCGCGTGCTGCGGTGTCGAGCCGGCGGGACGTCGGGGGAACAGGAGAGTCGTAAGACCACCGGTGTGGTTCCCAAGGACGGTCAGGACGGCTGTGGTCTGAGGAAGTCGGCGTCCTTGTCGTTCGGCGTGTTCGTCGGCAGAGATCCTTCCGGATGTCACCCACGAGAGCGCGCACTGCCCGCCGGTGGATCCGGCGGGCAGGTAAATGAGGCGCGACGCCGGACCGCCGGAAGATCGCACTCCCGGGGTGCGGCGCTTGTGTCAGCGGCCGAGGCCTCTCCCGTTGAGGACTCCCCGGCCGAGGCCTCTCTCGCCGCTCACGACGATGCCGCTGATGTCGCCCCCGGCGGTCTGCCTGAGGTTGAAGATCGTCTTTTGGTTGTCGATAAAGATGTTCGTGCGGCAGCCCTCCGTGGAGGGGAACAGGAGGCTGAACGACGGCGAACACCGAACGTGCTGATCGAAGACCTCGTCGCCCCCTCCGGCGCTGGCCGTGCCTGCCGCTGACAGAAGCAGCGCACCGGCCCCAAGGGCGCCCGCGACCACACGCATTGCCTTGCCCATGGCGGAACTTCCTTTCTGTCCTGATCCCGGCGTTGTGCCGGGATCACCGCGATAACGGGCCAGTAACAAAATGGTCACGCTCCGTTACTCCGTCGCGGTGACGGCACTGTGAGGTGCATCAGAGGGAGACTGGTGGCTCGACTCGAATGGGCGATGGGGAAAACGGTCGCCGCCGGCTGGGGCTCCGATCGCCGAAGCCCGGGGCGCCGCCTTTGGCCACCCGCTACCTGTACCTGGCGCGCCATGGCGAGGCGCTGCCGGACGAGAGCGGACTGTCCGACAACGGCCGTCGGCAGGCTGTCCTGCTCGGCCGTCGGTTGGGGAACCGCCCCATCTCGGTGGTGCATCACGGGCCGCTGTCCCGGGCCGCGGAGACGGCGCGCCTGATCGGCGAGCGCCTGGACGGTGCTGCGGTCACAGCCTCGGAGAGTGCCGGTGACTGTGTCCCATACTTCCCGGACCGAGATGAACTGCCGTCCGACTGCGCCGACTTCCTCTTGCGCTTCCTCTCCTGGTCGACGGCCGAGGACCACGAACGCGGTCCAGTGTTGGCACGTCAGGCCCTGGAGCAGTTCACTGGCCCGGTGGCAGACAACGGGGAACGCCACGAGTTGGTCGTCACCCACAGCTTCCTGATCGGCTGGCTGGTCCGGCACGCCACGGACGCCCCGAAGTGGCGCTGGCTCGGCCTCAACCACGGCAACGCTGCCCTGACCGTCATCCGCTATACGCCAGGCCGGCCGGAGGCTCTATCGGCTTCGTCCTATCCCTGTCCGTGAAGTCCCCGTGGCCGAACATGAGCGTGTCCAACGGGCTCCGTCCAGGACTCGCCATGGCCGCCAAGACGTTGGCCGACGGACTGGGCCCACGCGGCATCAGGGTCAACGGCTTCGCGGTCGGCTCCATCGCCACCGACCGCCTGACCCAGCTCGAACAGGCAACGGGCGATCCCCGGCAAACGCGCATCCAGCGGACGGCCGACACACCACTTCGCCGGTATGGCACGCCCGAGGAATTCGGGCGCTTGGCAGCCGTCGTCCTGTCGCCCGGGGCCTCTTACACGGCCGGCAGCATGATCCACATCGACGGAGGCGCGCTCCGTTCCTTGTGACAGGCGACCGGCCACCGGAAGTCGGCTTCACGTGCTCGCAACGTCCCGCTGGTTGGCGTGATACTCCGGCTCAAGTCCGAACCGGGTGAGCGTTTTCCCACCTCATGTTGAGTGTGACGAAGGGTGATGACGGGGTCGGCTCGCGTGCGGCCTCCGTACCGATCCCGGCATCGCCGAGCCTCGGCGCCGAGCAGAGGTCCGGCGGCCGGCCGGCGGGGTCGCCGGTGATGTGGTGCGAGCCCGCACCACGGGCAAGAGCTGAACGACGCCGAATGCCACCTCCACAACGACGAAATGTCACCGCAGCCGCGTGGCACCGTGAGCCGGCGCGTGCGCCTGGCCGTCTGCCTTTCGGTAGAGCGGTGGATCCCCCGTGAGGCGCACGCCTCCGTAGCTTCTGGACATCGATACTGGTCACTGTGCCTCTCGCCAGCCTCTTCAGCCATCTCGCCCGATATCGCCTCCCTGCGGGAGCGATGCGGGGAAGGGCCGGGCGGGCGGGGGCGGAGACGGTCGGCGTGGTCCTGGCATCCCTGGCCGTGTATGGGGCGGTCACGCGGTTTGAGTACCTGCCGCACCCCGGGTTCCAGTTGCCGGCGATCGCGCTCGGTGCCGCACTCTTCCCGCTGCGCCGCCGCTTTCCCGGTCCCGTGCTCCTGACGCTCGCGGTGCTGATCGGCCCCGCTCCGTGTCTGGGACCGATCACGGCGGCGACGGCGTACGCGGTCGCCCGCCGGACGGTCCCGGCCCGGCGGCTGAGCGGGCTGCTGGGCGCGGCCGGTGCCCTTGTCGTGGCATCCGCGACGGTGGCCGCGCCCTGGCTGGGTCTAGGCCCGATGCTCTACGGGCTGGCGCTCGGCTTGGTGCTCACGCCGACCGCTGTGATCGTCCCGGGCCTGGTCGGTACCGCGTACGGGCAGCAAGGCCGTCTGCTGCGGGCGCTGCGGGAGCGCGGCGACGCGGCGGAACGGGCCCGCCGGCTTGCGGACAGCGAGGCGCGCATGCACGAGCGGTCCCGTATCGCCGCCGAGATGCACGATCTGGTGGGCCACCGGCTCAGTCTCGTCTCGCTGCACACCGGCGGACTGGAACTGGCCTTGGCCCGAGCCGCTCCTGAACTGCGCGAGGAGGCGGTGCTGGTGCGGCAGGCCACCCGGGACGCGATGCGTGAACTGCGGCAGGCGCTCGGGGTGCTCGGGCCGCTCGGCCGGGACACCGGGCCGGATGTGCTCACGGATGCGACCGGCTCACGCGCCGACATCGAGACACTGGTGGCGCAGTCCCGCGACGGAGGGATCGCCGTACGGCTCGACTGGACGGGGCCGGATCTCGATGCCCGCCCGGCGCGGGTACGGCGCGCGGTGCAGCGGGTGGTGCGGGAGGCCCTGACCAACGTGCACCGGTACGCGAGCGCGGCGCACGTCGCCGTGACGGTCGTGCACGGTGACGAGGACGTGCGGGTCACCGTCCGCAACGGTGCTCCGCCGAGGCCGCCGGTCGCCGCCGAGGGCAGGGGCACCGGTCGCGGTCTGACGGGTCTGCGGGAGCGGGTGGAACTGCTCGGTGGGACGTTCCATGCCGCCCCGCTGCCCTCCGGTGGGTTTCAGGTGGATGCACTCGTGCCGGCCGATCCCGGTGACGCCGTCGTCATGGAGCGGTCCGGCCCGCTGCCTGCGGTGTCCGGGACGGCGGAAGGCGATGCCCCGTCAGGGACGGCGGGCAGCAGGGACGGTGAAGGCCCACTACCGGCCGGTCGTCGGACCATCGAGGCGCTGACGCTCGCCTTCGGGCTGGTGGCGCTGTGCGTGCTGATGGTCCTCGAGGTCGGCTTCGTGTACGCCGCTCATCCCCACAAGAACGGGCCGCCGCCGCTGCCCCGCGTCGGTATGACCTACCAGGAAGTAGCGGGCACGGGCGTACTGGACAACGCGGCGGTCCGGGCCGCGGCCACCGGCCACGAGCCGCCCCGCCCCCTCGGCTCAGCCGGTTGCATCTATCCCTTCAACGGCGCCACCGAGAGCCGCCCCGGCGGCCTGACGGTGGCCCGCTACTGCTTCGACGCCTCGCAGCGTCTGATCGCCATCGACCGTTTCACCGTCCCGTCGGTCCGGGACGCCGTACCCTGGGAGACCCCGTGACCGAGCCCACCCAGCCGATCCGCGTCCTGCTCGCCGACGACGAAACGATGGTCCGGCACGGTGTCCGCCTGATCCTCCGGCACGCCGACGGCATCGACGTCGTCGCCGAGGCATCGGACGGGCGGCAGGCCGCCGACATGGCCGCCGCCCACCGCCCTGACGTGGCGCTGGTGGACATCCGGATGCCGGTGTGCGACGGCCTGGCCGCGATCGCACCGCTGCTCGCCCTCGATCCCGCGCCGCGGATCGTGATGCTGACCACGTTCGGCGAGGAGGACAACGTCGTCCGCGCGCTACGGGAAGGCGCTACGGGCTTCCTTTTGAAGGATGAAGGGCCGCAGGAGCTGATCAGCGCGGTCAGGGCGGCTGCGGCCGGCGACGCCGTGCTCTCCCCGGGTGTGACCGGGACGGTGATCGCCCGGATGCTCCGCGGCAGCGAAGCCGATACCGCAGTCGGAGAGGACCGCATGGTCCGGCTCACCGCCCGGGAGCGAGAGGTTCTCGCGATGCTCGGCGAGGGGCTGTCCAACCAGGACATCGCCGGTCGGCTCGGCATCGGGATCGGCACGGTGAAGAGCCATGTCGGTGCGATCCTCGACAAGACCGGTTCGGCGAGCCGGGTCCAGGCGGCGCTCCTCGCCCATCAGGCGGGCCTGACCTCCTGACAGGAACCGGCAGGTGACGGGCACCGCCATGGGCGCCGGCCCGGGTCCCTGCCCGGCCAGCTCCTTGCGCGTGAGCAGTCGGAGGCCGCGGTCGGAGTCGATCCGTTCCCCGGCCGGCGATAGCGGCGGCTGTGCACAACGGTCCCTCGCCGTTTCCCTGGTCCGGCTCGCCTCTCTCCAGAGCGTGCCTCTCCCCAAAGGCAGAGCACCACCGGCCGCGGCTCTGCCCCAAGACGGAGAAGCCCCCGGCGGGCACTTACCTCGGACAGACACCAAGTCCAGCCCGCGGAGCGATGTTTCCGCAGATGAGCGCCGTGAGGATGGGTGTGACCCCAGGCCCGCCGCACCTCCTTGCGGGCCGTCGCACCCCAGGTGGAGTACCCATGTCGCAGACGTTCCCTTCCCCCGGCCTTCCCGCCA
The DNA here is from genome assembly GCF_014648695.1 of Streptomyces albospinus. GTDB lineage: Bacteria > Actinomycetota > Actinomycetes > Streptomycetales > Streptomycetaceae > Streptomyces > Streptomyces albospinus. The sequence continues at coordinate 53,470 of NZ_BMRP01000025.1, read as the reverse complement.
CCGAACCAGCCGCCCGCGCCACGGGCCTGACCAAGGCGTACGGCAACGGATCGACCCAAGTCACCGCCCTGGACGAGGTGTTCGTCGAATTCGCGCGGAGCCGGTTCACCGCCGTCATGGGCCCGTCCGGCTCCGGCAAGTCCACCCTGATGCACTGCTTGGCCGGGTTGGTCCCGGTGACCTCCGGTTCGGCCCGCATCGGCGGCATCGAACTGTCGTTGCTCAAGGAGCGCGAGCTGACCCAACTGCGCCGGGACAAGGTCGGGTTCGTCTTCCAGGGCTTCAACCTGCTGCCGACACTCACGGCGCTGGAGAACATCACGCTGCCGCTGCGACTCGCCGGACAGCAGCCCGACACCGCTTGGCTGGAGACCGTCATCGCCACCGTCGGGCTGGCCGGCCGGCTCGGTCACCGGCCCGCGGAACTGTCCGGCGGCCAGCAACAACGGGTCGCCGTGGCACGCGCCCTCATCTCCCGGCCCGAGATCATCTTCGCCGACGAGCCGACCGGCAACCTCGACTCACGGTCCGGCGCCGAGATCCTCGGCTTCCTGCGCGACTCGGTACGGGAGCTGGGACAGACGGTGGTGATGGTCACGCACGACCCGGTGGCCGCCGCATACGCGGACCGGGTGGTCTTCCTCGCCGACGGCCGCGTCGTCGACGAACTGCACGAACCGACCGCCGACCGCGTCCCCGACCGGATGCACCGGTTCGAGGCCCAGGACCACACGCGCTGACCCCTCCCCGTCCCGGACCGCACCCGGCGCTCCTCGCCCTGCCCGAAACCCCCGCGGATCCTCCCGACGCTCAGGCGCCGCACCACTCCCGTACCCTCCGGACTCCCGAAAGCTCCTCCATGCTGAGAACAGCCCTGCGCAACGTCCTGGCACACAAGGCCCGTCTCGCCATGACCGTCCTGGCGGTCAGCCTTGGTGTCGCGTTCGTCTGCGGCACCCTCGTCTTCGCGGACTCCTCCGCCGCGGCCTACCGCGCCGCCGCGTCGAAGAACTTCGCGGACATCGCGGTCACCGTGACCCCGAAGGACCCCCCGCCCGGGGCCACCGCGAACCAGGGCACCGACGTGCTCGACGATGCTCTCGCGCGAAAACTCACCGACGTCCCCGGAGTTGCCCTCGTCCGGCCGTCGGCCGACGGCTCGGCCACCCTGAACGCCGCCGATGGCACTCCCCTCCGGGCCGGCAGAGCGTGGGCGAATCTGGCCGGCGCCTACGTACCGGGCAAGGACGGCAGGGACAGCCGCTACCCGCTGGCCAAGGGCCACGCCCCCCGCAACGGCGACGAGCTCGCCGTGGACAGCGCAACCGCCGCCGCCGGCCACTTCGGCATCGGCGACGAGGTCACGCTGGCCACCGACGGCCCGGTCATGACCAAACGGCTCGTCGGCATCGTCACCACCAAAGACACCCGCGTCACCGCCGGCGGCACCCTCGCCCTGTTCGACAAGGCAACCGCCCAGCGGCTGTTCGCGTCCCCGGGCAACTACACCGGCATCGACCTGTCCGCCGCACCCGGCACCGACCAGTTCACCCTCGCCGACCGGGTCACCGCCGTGCTCCCCGCCGGCCGGGCCCAGGCCACCAGTGGCGCCGCCCAGGCCACCCGGCAAGCCACCTACGTCGACACCCTCACCCGCGGCTACGAGAAGCTGCCACTGGTCTTCGCCGGGGTCTCGCTGTTCATCGGCTCGTTCCTCATCATCAACACCTTCACCATGCTCGTATCCCGGCGCACCCGTGAGATCGCGCTGCTGCGGGCGATCGGCGCAACGCGCCGCCAGGTGGTCCGCAGCGTGCTCTGGGAGGCCGTCCTGCTCGGCCTCGCCGCATCGGCGACCGGATTCCTGCTCGGCCTGGCCATCGCCTCCGTACTGCCCGACATCCTGAGCACCGCACAGGACACCCTGCCCCACGGACCTCTGGTGATCGGCCCGCGCCCCGTCGTGGCAGCGCTCGGCGTCGGCGTGGGCGTCACCGTGCTCGCCGCGTGGCTGCCCTCCCGCCGGGCAGCGAAGGTCGCGCCCATCGAAGCGATGCGCTCGGCCGAACAGCCACCCTCCACCACCCGATCCCGGATCCGCGGCGTGGTGGGCCTGGTCCTGCTCGCCCTCGGCGCCGGGCTGCTGATCTCGCTCACGGGAGTCAAGGACGCCTCGGTGGAGAACCTCCAGAGCGCGATGTTCGGTTGCGCCCTCCTGGCCATCGCCATGATCGTGCTGGCGCCGCTGCTCGCCGCCCCCATCATCAGGCTGACCGGCAGGCTGACCGGCCGCCTCGGAATCACCGGCCATCTCGCCCGCGAGAACGCGCTGCGCGACCCGCGGCGCACCGCGGCCACCGCCTCCGCCCTGATGGTCAGCACGGCACTGGTCGCCGGACTCGCCGTCATCGGCAACTCCACCGGGCAGGCCCTCGACCACCAGGCCGCCGCCGGCCTCGGCGCCGACCACGTCATCAGCACCCGCACCCCCACCACCCGCATCGACCCCGCCGCCGTACAGCGGGTGGCCGACGCCTCCGGAGTGCGGATCGCGACCGCCGTAGCCGACTCCACCCTGTTCACCGGCGGCCAGGTCCGGCAGATCTCCGGCATCGACCCCGACACCGTCAACGCCGTCATGAAGCTCGACTTCGTCAGCGGCTCCGCAAAGGACCTCGGACCGGGCCGCATCGCCGTCTCCACCACCATCGCCCGGCAACACGGCCTCAGCACGGGCAGCCACCTCAACGCCGGCATGGGCAGTAGCCAGGACGTCAAGCAGTACACCGTCGTCGGCATCTACAAGGACAACCCCGTCGCCCACGACGCGCTGGGCACCCGAACCGAAGTACAGAGGAACAGCACCACACCCCACTCCGTCCAACGGATCCTCGTCCGCACCGACAACGGCACCGCCTCCCGGACCACCGAGACCCGGCTGCGCACGGCGGTGGGCAACAACCCGCTGCTGAAGGTGCAGGACCGGGCGGAACTCGTCCACGAGGCCGCGGGCACCATGAGCAACCTGCTCACCCTGATGCACGGACTGCTCGCCATCGGCGCCGTGATCGCCGCGCTCGGCATCGTGAACACCCTGGCCATGTCGGTCTCGGAACGCACCCGCGAGATCGGGGTGTTGCGCGCCATCGGCATGGACCGCTCCGGCATCCGGCGGATGATCCGCCTGGAGTCGGTGACCGTCGCAGCCTTCGGCACACTGCTGGGCCTGGCGGGCGGGCTGTTCGGCGCCTGGGCGGTCGGCGCGCTGGCCAACGGCGCGATGGAGCAGTACGCCCTGGTGCTTCCCTGGGGGACGCTGCTGCTCGTGTGCCTGGTGTCCCTCGCGATCAGCGTGGTCGCGGCAGCCGTCCCCGCCCGCCGGGCAGCCGCCCTGAGCCCGCTGGCGGCCGTCGCAGACACGTAACGCACGGCCCCCGCCCACTCGCGCCACCGCCGGGCCGCACCGTCGACCTCTCCGACACACGACGCCGACTCGGCCCAGCAGGACAAGGGCCCCGGCATCACTCTGCCGGGGGCCTCGGCGCCTGCGGCCCCGATTTCCGGTTCAGGGCCGCAGGGGTGAGAAGTCTGCGTGCCGCCACAGGGCACGGGCCGCGGTGTTCTGTGCCCCAGCAGGGCTGTCTCCGGTGTCCCAGACATGGGGCGTTGTCGTCGGGCCGTTGAGGGGGGACCAACCGGGGTCACCAGTGGTGGCGAAGCTGACCCACGCTCCCCTCATGCGCTGGGACAGCTCATGGTCCGCGGTATGGGGTGGACCTCCGATGAGGAACTCGACACTTTCGAGAGTGAGGTTGCCGAAGGCAAAGGGGATGTCGGCGCAGTGCCAGGCGCGTACCACTCCCTCAAGGCCCTTGCGGTGGCGGGCGAAGCAGGACGTGAACGCTCGGCCACCGGCCTGAGCGTGCCGCTCTGCCAGTCGGTTGGTGTACTCGCTGAACAGCAGGTCACCGAAGATCGCAAGGTGGATGTCGCGGACAGGGGCATCGGGCATCAGCTTCCGGTAGCCCGGCACCAGATCAACGGGGAGGTGGAAGTCCTGGGCGAATGTGGCCAGTTGCTTGTCCGTGGTGACTTTCGCACCGCTGCCGACGGCGTCCATCAGCCAGTACTCCTCAGTGGTGTGGGACACCAGAAGGTCCACCGCCTCCGAGGCTCCGGCTGCCGTCGCGGACAGCGGGTCGCTGGGCAGGATGTCTCCGTCGACGACCGGACCGTAGATCACAGGGTTGTAGTGGCGGCGCCCGGAACCCGGATCTCGCCGGTAGCTGCCGACGACACGATCGGAGGCTGCGACCAGTGCGTGCGGGGGCGCGGACGTCAGGTGCGTGGAGGTCGCGGGGATACCGGCCGCCGCGGCAACCCTCCGGGTGGTCTCGACTGCGAGTTCCATGGAGTAGCAAGGGCCGACGACGCTGTGGGCGATGACGCGGCGGAACAGCCCGCGTGCCCGGTCCATCACCATCAGGCAGGCAGCCGAGGCCGCCCCGGAGGACTGCCCCGCTACCGTGACATTGGCCGGATCGCCACCGAAGGCGGCGATGTTCTCGCGTACCCACCGCAACGCGGCGATCTGGTCGAGCAAGCCCCGGTTCTCCGGGTACGGCGGCTCGGCACCGGGCGGAATGTGACCGAAGCCTTCAAAGCCGAGTCGGTAGTTGAAGGTCACCACCACCAGCCCTGCACCGGCCAGCGCGGTGCCGTCGAAGTCAGGCTGTGCGGAAGAACCGAAGGTGTAGGCACCACCGTGGATCCAGACCAGAACAGGCACCGGGTCACTGTCGGATGCCGGAGCCCAGACGTTGAGCGTGAGGATGTCCTCGTCGCCCGGCGACCAGGACGGCGCCCCTGGAAGCCGCGCCGACTGCGGGGCTACCGGACCGAAGTCCTGGCACTCACGGACACCCTCCCACGCCTGAACCGGACGCGGCTCTCTGAAGCGGTTGATCCCAAAGGGCGCGGCAGCATAGGGAATACCGAGGAACGCCACGATATCGGGGGCCGGCCGACGGCCCCGAACCAATCCGTCTTTCGTTGTGCGGACATCCACGGGCTTCCTCCACCACAAGACGTAGTCGGCTGCCCGGAGCAACATCAACGCATCGAGCATCCCATCGAATACGGCTCCCAGCCTGCCAGGGAGGCAGAGTCCAGCACCAACACCGGAGTCTGACCGATTGACAGACTTGCGATGTCAATCAGTGGCAGGCCGAAGCTCTGTTTGCTCTGCCTCACCGCCCTGGCCATTGACCTGTCTCAGGTGATTTCCAGGTTGCCGGCGACGGTGGAGGTCGCGGTGTGGAGGACGGCGTCGAACGCCTCGAAGACGGGAGTGTGAAGGTAGGCACTTGGGATCCGGATGCGGTCGGGGACCGAGGCGAGTCGGGTGCGGCTGGAGGGGGAGTCTGCGACCGGCGTGAATCTTCGCCGGTCGCCGGTCGGCCGCCGCAGAGCCGGTCGTCGCGTGCCGGGGTCGTTCAACGGTCCGTCGCGCTGCTGGGCGGTGGGTCTTGAGGTGACTTTCCCGTGTGCCTGGGCGCCGCGTTCTCCAGGTCGTCGATGCTGCCGGACATGATCGTGCGGATGTGTTCGGTGATGTGTGGGAGCGGCCAGTCCCACCAGGCCAGTTCGAGGAGGCGGTCGATGTCGGCGTCGCTGTAGCGGCGGCGGATGAGGCGGGCGGGGTTGCCGCCGACTATGCCGTAGTCGGGGACGTCGTCGACGACCACGGATCCGGAAGCGATGATCGCTCCGTGGCCGATGCGGACGCCGGGCATCACCATGGACCGGTATCCGAACCAGACGTCATGGCCCACCACGGTGTCGCCCCGTCCGGCCAGGCCGGTGATGAGGTCGAAGTGCTCGGACCAGGAACCGCCCATGATGGGGAAGGGGAACGTCGAGGGGCCGTCCATACGGTGGTTGGCGCCGTTCATGATGAACCGCACACCCTCGCCCAGCGCGCAGAACTTCCCGATGACCAGCTTCTCCGGCCCGTAGTGGTACAGCACGTTGCGAGTCGCGAAGGCGGTCGGGTCATCGGGATCGTCGTAGTAGGAGAACTCTCCGACCTCGATCAGCGGCGAGGTGATCAGCGGTTTCAGCAGCACCACCCGCGGCTGCTCGGGCATCGGGTGCACCACGGTCGGGTCGGCGGGAACAGGTGAGATCACGAATTGCATCCTTTCTGGCGGTACGTATGGAGGTCCAGCCCTGGCGGCGGACGTCGGAGTCGCCTGCATGGCCAGGTGAGCGCCCCGGGACGAGGGCGGGCGACAGATCCACGTCCGTACTGGTCAGTGTCCCAGAGCGGGTACAGCGTCCCCTCACGATTGCCGGCTGTGCATACCCGCTCCGTCCGGCGGCAGGCCCGGTGGGGTCTCCAGCCGCAGTACGCCCTCAGCTGACGGCGGCGCCGGACCACTTGGGCAGTGGGCTGAGCAGGTCCTCCGAGGACGTCGGGCTGTTCCCGCGTGTCGAGGAACTCGTCGAGGGACCGGTGGACCGCGGTCACTGCCGTGGTGGCGGCCCGTTGTGCGAGCGGGGAGATCCATCTGCCGGGAGTGAGGCGGCGGACGAGGACGGACAAGGTCAGGCCGCGTCCTGCGCGCGGCGGATGATGAGCTCGCGGACCTTCGGGGCGGCCGATCCCTGCGAGGCCGCGGGCGGAGACAGCGCGGGCGCCGGCGAGCATCGCCGAACGCTGCGGCCCGATCCACGAAGATCTGCCGGACAGGTCCTACGCTGCCCCCGTATCGCGGACGAAGGAGACCGAGATGGCCGAGACCGCCGGCGCACCCGCGCAACTGGCCGAGATGCCCACCGACTGGCAGCGTGCCCTCGCGATCGTCGCTCACCCCGACGACCTCGAGTACGGGGCGTCGGCTGCCGTCGCCACCTGGACCGACGAGGGCCGTGACGTCGTCTACGTGCTCGCCACCCTTGGCGAAGCCGGCATCGACGGCATCGAACCCGCCACGGCCGGCCCCCTGCGCGAGCAGGAGCAGCGGGCCGGCGCTGCCGCCGTGGGCGTGTCCACGGTCGAGTTCCTCCGCCATCGCGACGGCGTCATCGAGTACGGCACCGCGCTGCGCCGCGACTTCGCGACCGCTATCCGGCGCCACCGCCCCGAGCTGGTGCTGACCCTCAATCACCACGACACCTGGGGCGGTGTCACCTGGAACACGCCTGACCACCGGGCCGTCGGCCGTGCCGTCCTCGATGCCGTCGCCGACGCCGGCAACCGCTGGATCTTCCCAGAGCTCGTCGAGGACGGCCTCGCATCGTGGAACGGAGTGCGATACGTGGCCGTGGCCGGCTCGCCGCAGCCCACGCACGCCGTCGACGCAACCGCCGGATACGAGCGAGCCGTCCGATCGCTGCTGGCACACCGCACCTACATCGATGCGCTCACCGACCAGGACCCCGAACAGTACTGCCGGTCGTTTCTGAAAGGCAGCATGAAGGCCGCGTCCGCCCGGTTCGGCGGACGCCCCGCCGTGTCCTTCGAGCTTTTCACCCGCTGAAGCCGCGTACGGAGGCGGGCCCGTCCTGCCGGCCTCGAAGGCTTCCGTATGCGGAAGGCGGTCGTGTCCCTGCCGCGGTCAATGCTCCACGGTGACGACGATCTTGCCGAACTGGACGAAGGCCGCCGCCGGGGGGAGTCGCTGCGCGTCCTTGGCGATTTCGAGCATCGTGTACGTCCGCATGTTCAGTGCGGGGATGCTCAGGTCGAATCCGGGATAGGGGGTGGGCGCTCCGCTCTGGGTGCCCCACAAGCACAGTGCCCCGTCGGCGGCTGCGTGGAGCGCAGGGAACATACACCGCCGCACCGCGATGGACGAGGTGCCCCGGTCTGCTCGACGCCCTCACCACACCCCAGGCCAAGGGGCGATGACCCAACGCTGCCGCCGGAAGCGGATGCTCGGTCGGGAGCAAGGGAGCAAGGGAGCAAGGGAGCAAGGGAGCAAGGGAGCAAGGGAGCAAGGGAGCAAGAACAGGGGCGGAAAAACGGGCTGAGTGCCGATGGGGGAGGCCAGAGCTCCTCGTCAGGGCCGGGATGCGGCTGCCGGCAGTGACAATTGTCGTACCCAATCCGTGATCATCCGCTCTGGCGTGGGGTCTTGCCCGATCGGGATGATGGTCACGTGGGCGGGCAGGGCCGCCCGAGGTTGTTCGAACGGGGGTCGGCGATGTCGCCGCATGAGATCGGGTTGTACGCGAGCGCTGCCGTGGTGGTCGGCGTGGGAATGCGGACGTTGGTTCTGGTCAGCCCTACGACCGGTTCCGGAGGCGGAGGTTCGGCGGGTGGTGGTGCCGGGCCGGGTGAGGTGCTCGCGGTTGTCCGTGCCGCCTTGGCACGGCGGCCCTGGGGCACCATCACGCTGTTCGCCGTGATGGCGGTGATGGCCGTGGTCCAGTACGCGGTGCCCGCCGCTGTCAACGACCTGATGCGCCAGCCAGGTGCGCTGTCCAACGGGCAGTGGTGGCGTGCCGGAACCGCACTGCTGGTGCAGTCCTCGGGAATCACGCAGATCGCGTTGAACCTACCGGCCCTGCTCGTGGTCGGCGCCGTCGCCGAGTCGGCGCTCGGCCGGTGGCGGACCCTGGCCGTCTTCCTCACCAGCGGTGTCCTCGCCCACGTGGTCAGCCTGGCGGATTGGTCGCCGCGAGGCGGCGGCGACTCCGTGGCCATCTGCGGTCTGCTCGGTGCCCTGGCCGTCACCTGCCTGTTGCGCGGGAACGCCCTTGGCCTGACCTTCAAGGACAGCTGGTACGCGCTGATCGTCCCCGCAGCCGGTCTGTTCCTGTGCCTCGTGCACAACAACCACGGTGCCGGCCTGCTGGCGGGCTGCCTGCTCGGCCTGGCCATCACCGCCCGTATGAGGACCAGGCTCCCGCAGCCCGCCGCAGCGTGACGTGCAACTGCCCGGGTGCATGCCGCCGGTTCCGCGCAACACCGACTCCGACGACTCGCACACCGACCTGATCATTCGTCAGATGTGGAACGGGGTCTGCCATCAGCGGTGATCTTTCGCGGTGCGTCGACCGCCCCGGCTGATGCGCGGCCGTTGAACTGCTGGATTGCCGAAAGGGAGTTGCTCAGTCGTTGCTCAGTCGGCTTCAGCCGCGATCCTGGTGGGGCGACCGTGCCTGACGGCCGCATGACGCGTAACGGGATCGTGGGGAAGGTCGGCCACCTGGCCGGCCCGGCGGACGTGCCCGATCGGTGCGGCTCCTGTCCAGGGGGCGTACGGTGCCCGCCGGGCACGAAGCGCACGTAGCGACGGCAATCTCTCCAGGGTAGATGTCGCCGGTTTTCGGGAATGGAGTGGAGGCCGGCGAGGAGCCTTCAGCCGGCTCACCCACGACGCCGGCAGAAACGGCGCGCGCCGGCCAGGCACTCCGTCGGACCCGCGGACATGGCTGGGGACGAGATCGACCTCAGCCACGACCGGACGGACGACTGCGTCAACTCGCTTGAAACTGCGTTGTCGCGCCCAGGGCTTCGCCTGCCTCATCAGGGACCAGGAAGCCCTCGACGCCCTCTGACGCGAACGTTGCTGCGGTGCGCAGATGCGTCGGCGCCCGACCCGAACCGGACCGCCGGACGAGCCGGGGCCGCGGCAAGACGCGTCTGCGCGAGCGAACTTGATCGCGTTCAGCCGCCGCGTTCAGCGGAGTTCGGGTGGCCGCCTGTTGCCCGGTCGTCGACCCTGGCCATCGCCGACGGATTGCGGTGGTGGTGTCGGCGGTGTCGGGGACGGCGGTGTGCCGGCTGATCCGTTGGTGCCGAAGAGTGGGGGACAGGTGTGAGTGTCGGCGGCCGATGTAGCGGTCGGGGCGGATGAGGAGGGAAGTGCCGTCCGAGGCGTCGTATGCGCCGTAGGCGTGGCCTTGTGTGTCGATGACGTGGGGGCCGGGCGAGGTGTGGGCGGGGCGCAGGACCGCGTAGGCGTGCGGTCGGTCGGGGGCAAGGGCGCCGAACGTCAGGTGGGTGGCGTGGGGGCCGCGGTAGAGGTCGAAGAGTCGGACTGTTTTGCCGTTGGCGTCGGTGACGGGGGCGTCCGGTGCGCGGTCGCCTGCCACTATGCGGCCCTCGGTCGTCCGGTAGGTCACGTCCAGCTGGCGGGTGTTGGCCCCTCGTTCGTGGGTGTCCTCGGCTCCTTCCCGGTACTTTCGCAGGAGTTGGGAGCTGGTGCCGAGGACCCGGTCGGCTGTGGTGCGACGTTCGGATTCGTAGCTGTCGAGCAGTTCGGGTGAGCCGTCGGCCAGTTTCCAACCGAGGTTGTAGGCGTCCTGCACGCCGGTGTTGAGTCCTTGCCCGCCGGTAGGTGGATGGACGTGGGCGGCGTCGCCGGCGATGAAGACCCGGCCTGTGCGGAAGCGCTCGGCGAGGCGGATGTTGGGCCGCCAGACCGGTCGACCAGGCCAGTCGGGTCAGTTGGACGTCCGCACCGAGTGCGTCGAGCTTGCCGAGAGCGATACGTTGGCCGCCACTCCCGGGCATCTGTCGGACTTCACCGATCCGGAGGCAGTACGCGAGCACGTCGCGGTCTACGTCCGCCTCTACCGGGAGCACGCCACGACGATGCGCGCCGCCCAGGAGGCGGCACTGGTCAGCGAGACCTTCGCCGCCACGCTGGACGGGTTCGCGGCCGGCGAGATGGCCGACATCTTGGACCACGTCACCTCCGTGTCCGATGCCGGGCGGCAACTACCCGCCTCGCCGGAGACCTCGCTGCGCATGGCGTTCGCCCTGGTCCACACGTTCTTGCAGACCTGGCAGCGGCAGCCCAGCCCGTTCACCGACGAGGAAGCCACCGAAGCCCTCACCCGCTTCGTCTATCGCGGCCTCAACGGGCGCGACTATTAGTGCCCCTTCAGGCAACGTTCGCCTTCTCGGACTCCGGGTGCCACGTAGATCGACAGGTTGATGTATCGATCGACACCATCAGAGTGCGCGCAGCTGAGGCTGTCGATGCTGTAGCTGTTGCGCGTCAGGAGCCTGGTGCGTCTCTCGCGCGCGACGACAGGGTCGCGCGTACTGCTGCGGACGAGTCGCGCCCGGCCGGGGATCGGGGCGTCGTCAGGGCCGTCTTCCACCCTGCCTCACTGGTGTGCCTGCCGTCCGGCAGGCTGTCGCGGCGGTCCGGGCCACGTACGGTCGCAGTCGCACTTCCGTGAGGGTCCGGCACGACGACATATGGCCAGGTGCGTTGGCTGAGCGTGCCCCACGCAGGGCAGTGCGGAGGGGCTTCGGGCGGGAACCGACACCGGGCGACGTCACCGTGATGGCCCGCGCCGACCGGCGGAACCGTCCGACCGCGGTGAGGATGAGCGGGACAGGACGGGGGGAAGCGAAAGGATCTGATCATGTTCCGCTCGATTACCACGGTACTGGCCGGTACCGCCCTCACCGGCCTCCTGGGCGCCGGCATAGCCAGTGCCGCGCCCGTCCAGGCCAAGGCCCCTGCGGCCGTCACCCAGCAAGCGCGAGGCGGCGGCCACGGCGGCGGCCACGGCTGCGGCCACGGTCACGGCGGCGGCGTCGGTGTCGGCGGCGTCGGCGCGCCTGACGTCGGCGTCGGTGTCGGCGGCGTCGATGCCTGCGCCACCGTCGGTGTCGGCGGCCTCGGCCGCAACGGCGACGAAGGCGTCGGTGTCGGCGGCCTGTGAGGCTCTCGCTGCTGTTCCCTCCCGGCGCCCGTCTCGTGCGGGGGCCGGGATGCTGCGGCCGACGGCAGGCACAAAGTGACTCCCCGTGGTTCCCCACCTCGCCAGGCACGTGCTCATGCGGGCGATGGTCCGAGACTTTGGACGGGAACTGTCATGGGGCGAGTACCCGTGGGGCCGACGCTGGTTGGCGGATCGGGCTCAACTCAACGCGAACAGGAACTCGGCCCGGCTGTACCGGAGAGTGGGTTTCGGCTCCGCTCCTGCCCGGCTTGTGGAGCTGAGGGTGTGATCGTTCCGCCGGACCGTGAGTCGGCCGGTCTGGGGTGATCTGCCCCGATCGGCCGCCACACGGACGGGACGGCGGAACCCGTGTGGGTGCGGGAGATCGACGACGATGAGGGCAGACGGCTCCTGCGGATCATCCGCCGGGGCACTGGGTCGGTGGAGCCCATACGCATCGCGATGGTGTACGACAACTACTCCCCGCACCTGACCACCCGGCGATGCCACAGGGCGGCGGACCGGGCCGAGGCCGATAACGTCGAGATCGCCTCCACCTCGACCAACTCCCCCTGGCCGAACCGCATCGAGGCCCGGTTCACGGCCTTGCGCTACTTCCCCGTCGACGGCACCGACCACGCCGACCACAAGGACCACGGCAGCATGATGCGCCGCTACATCTGGCGGAAAAGCACGCACAGGACGAGCGCCTGCGCGAGGTGGTCAACGGGCCGAACGTTGCCTGATGCGGCACCAGGCAGTACCCGACGGGGCCTGCGGACGGCCTGGTGATGCCTGGCGGAACGTCGGTCGCCGTGGTCGCTGTGGTCGCCGACTCCATGGCAGGCGCGCTGGGTTCTCGGCATTGCCGGCGGCTGCGTGCCACGACCGTGGCATGCTCCTCGCCATGCAGGAAGATTCGCAGGACAAGGCAACGCCGGGGTTGTGGGGGCGTATTGCGGCTACTTGGGCAGTCGCCTTCGCCGTGCTGCATTTCTACTGGGCGCTGGGTGGCAGCTGGGGGCTGAGCGTCTCGGCGGGGCCCCTGGCCGAGGAACGCCCCGGGTGGTTCGTGGTGGTGGGATTGTGGGGCGTGGGGACGCTGTGCCTTGTCGGCGGTGTGCTGGGATGGCTTCTCGCCCAGCGGTGGCCTCGTGGCGCAGGAGGACGGGTGGTCGTGTCCCTGGGCTGGTGTGCCTGCGCAGTGCTGCTGGTGCGCGGTATCGCCGTCGAGGTGCTGCTGCTGACCGGCGCGGCGGGCCAGGAGATAAACGTAAGCGCGGCACAGCGGCTGTGGACGCTGGTGCTGTGGAATCCCTGGTTCCTGGTCGGCGGTCTCGTCTTCGGCCTGGCTGCACGGGATTTCGGCAGAGCGGAGCGCCCGGGCAGCGGCGTGATCTGACGATGTATCGGGGAACATCAACAGGACGTTCGAGAGCGTGGCGTGAACGACGCACTGGACACCCTGCTGACCGTACGGTGCGTGCAGATCGATGACGAATGGGAGACAACCGGCGGGTGGGCAGGCCCCCGAATCTCACCGACGCCGAGCCGGTCACCCACGCGATCGCTCACTCGCCGCTCGGCTTCCCCGGCTGGGCTCGATAGGGGTCACCGAGCCGCCCACTGCCGACCGGATCGGTTTGAGTCGAGCTGAGCCCTGGGCAAGGGCGGCGACCGGGGCGCCGAGCCACCCGCGTACCCTCGTTGGCCGAGGTGGGAGACGGACGGGGGACAATACGTGGCTTACCACCGCAATAACTGGCGTCAGGTCGTCAACAAGGCCGCGCCGTTCATTCCCGGCGGCGACATGCTGGTGGACGCCGTGAACGTGGTGCAGGGGATCAGCGACAGCGTCGGCCTCGGCCGGCTCCAGTACGTGCAGGGCGGTCACCCGGTGGTCGAACTGCCCTGGCAGCCGCCCGGTCCGCCACCGGACCCGCAGCGGGTCGAAGCGGTCGTCCGCCAGACATGGGATGTGCTGTTCGCCGACGAGCGGCAGTACGGCGCGCGGTCGCTGCTCGACCAGGTCGGCAACCTGCTGACGCCGCTGCCACCCACCGAACTCGACATGGTGGTCCGCCGGTTCGGGACACAGGGCCTGGAGCGCTGGGAATCCCTCACCCACGTCGAGGACGAGCACGGTGAGCCTGCGTACGACTGGCGGCGGCAGCAGGAGCTCTTCGGCTGGCTGCTGCGCACGGTCAGCCCGTACGGGGCGATGCTGATCGGTACCGGGATGTCGTGCAGTCAGCCCGACTACGACGCCGCATGCAGCGGGTGCCAATGCGGCGACCACGGCTGGGTACTGCCCGAGGGGCCGTTTGCCCAGGTGGACGGGGCGTACGTCACCGAGAACTGGCAGTGGGTCCCGGGCTCGACCGAGGCGATGTCCTGGCAGGACATGGAACAGGGCAGTTTCGGGGACTGCTGGCTGCTGACCAGCATGCAGGCCGTGCTCCAGGCCAATCCGCAGCACGCCCCGCGACACTTCCGGCAGGAGGCCAACGGCACCGTCACCGTCACCCTTTACGACGAGGGCAGCCCGGTCGCCCTCACCCTGGTGCCCGACCTGCCGTACGGCCATGGCAAGCTCTGGGGTGCCAAGGGCCACAGCGAGGACGCCCGTTACGCGGAGACCTGGCCGGGCTTCTTCGAGAAGGCTGCCGCCCGGTTCCACGGCACCTACCACGACATCGTCCATGGTGGTCCCCCGAGCGACGCGCTCACCCTGATCACCGGCCGCGTGGGGCAGAAGCTCGACCTCAACTCGCCATGGATCATCCAGGAGATCGCCGACCGGAAGTCGCGCGGCCAGGCACTCGTCGCCACCACCGTCGCCGCGCCCAACGCCGACCCGGGCGATCCCGCGGAGATCGCGGGCGGCCGGCTGGTCCAGAACCACGCCTACTTCGTCAAGGACGTGGACCCGGCCGGCGGTCGGATCTGCCTGGGCAACCCGTGGGGCGACATCGCGACCCGCAAACTGTGGGAGTGCTGGCTGACGCTGCAAGAGGTGGGTCACCACCTGGTGCAGATCGACGCCGTCGACACCTGGTGACGCCCGGACGTCACCGTCACGGTCACTCCCGGACCGAGCGCGCGCCTGGCGGAAGTCCTCGCCGTCCTCGACGTTGCCGCCGGGCGGGGTGTAGTGGGTGGAGTCGGCACGGTCGCGGCGGATGAGGGCGACATCGTCGCCGCAGAAGACGAGGGCCCCGGCGCGGACCTTGATTCGGGAGAAGGGGACCGCCGGCTCGTCGGGAGGGGTTGTCATGGCGGCCGGTATCGCGGTCGATTTCTTCGACCAGCGGGCTCGGGGTGCTCGTGGACAGGTCGTTCTTCGCCGCGACGGCGGTCGGGAGGCGGCGGGTGGGGGAGAGGGGACGTGGGCGTGATGCGTCATGAGGTGCCGGGCGCGTACGCTGTGGGACGGCACGGGGCGGCCCGGTGCAGCGCTGCCCTTACGAGTCGCCCGCTCGCCGCTACGACGGCCCGTCATGCGGCGGCGGAGGACTCGGCCTGAAGAGCCCGGCGCGGACCGGAAACCTCAACTCTTCTGCGTTCTCGGTGCGTTCGGCGTGTTGTACGTGCTCGGCACGTAGCGGGGCCTCAGGACAGCATGTTGATCTTGTACTGCATGAACCGGTAGTTCCTTGAGTCGAACCACTGGCTGACGACGATGTGGAAGTTGCCGAACGTCGAGCCGGGGACGACGAACCCGCCATACGGGCTGGCGACCAGGTTGGCCACCTCCTGGCCCGGGTTGCAGGGCAGGATCATCGCCTGCTCCAGCGTCTTGGTCAGATCCGAGGTCGGCAGCGGGAAGACCATCGCTCGGATCGACAGCGGATCCATGTTCAGCCACGTGAGGACGTACTTGCCGTCCATGGTACGGAAGCAGATCTCGCCCCACTTGCGGGTACCGAAGACCGTCGTCGGGGCGGGCGCGTTCCAGCGCCAGTCACCGTCGGCGTAGCCCCACGGCTCGTAGGCGTCCGCATTGCCGAGGCTGTCCTTGCGCACCCGGTGCAGCAGCATCCCCGATTCCACGTCACGGTTGAAGACCGTGGACAGGACGTAGCAGTAGTCACCCTCGGCCACCGCGTAGGTCTTCTGCTGGAACTGGCCGCCGTGCAAGTCACCCGGCCACTGGCACAGGTACTCCCAGGTCTCACCGTTGTCGGTCGAGCGCCAGAAGTCCGTGTGATGGGTGTCGTAGATGACGCCGCGCATGAGATGCATGTACATGACGCCGTCGACGACGAACACGTCGGACGGGATCGCCGTCGTGGCCTTGTCGCCGACCGGGTTGTGCGGCTCGCCGACCAGGCTGATGGCGTGGTCGCCGCCGACGCTGCCGTCGATACGCAGGTTGTTCAGGTCCGCACTGCTGGAGCGCAGGCCGACCGGTGCGCGCCAGTCATCGGGGGCCTCGCCCGGCTGCGGCACGTGGTCGCCGTTGAAGGTATCGCCGCCGACGAACAGCATGGTGCCGTTGGGGCACAGCACGGGGATGCCGAGATCGGTCCACGGCGAGGCGAACGAGCCGGTCTCCGCCGGGCCGCTCAGGTTCTTGATCTTGGTCGCGAGCGTCGGGCTGGGCGGGTCGTTCGGCCCGCCGGCCATCGCCACCTCACTACCCGAAGCGACGACCCCCGTTCCCACGGCGATGCCCAGGCCCACGCCGATCTTGAGGAGCTTACGGCGGGAGTACCCGCCGGTCGACGGGTCCTGCTCGTCCGATGGACGTGTCATTCTGCTGATGCCTTTCAGAGTCGACTCGGTAGTGCATGAGGTGCCTTGGTGCCGCTGTCCTCGGCGAGGGCCGTGGGACAGGAACAACTCCTACGTGAACGGGTGTGCAGCCGAGACACCGTGCGCCCTGCCGCCCGGCACGCTGCTGGTCGTGGTCGCCGTCGATGCCGACGGTGTGGGCATGCCGCTCTCCGCCGTCACTCCGGACGCGTTGCGCGCGGAGGTCCACCGCGGTGCACCGGGCCGGCAGCCAGGTCTGGTAGACCTCCGCGCAGAAACCTCAGGACCACGACCGATGTTCGCCTGCGAGCCGAGTGAACACCGGTGCGTATGACGGGTAGTTGACCTGCCGCACCCAGTGCGGCCCGGCAGACGGAAGAGTTACGGCACCCAGAGTTCCCACTGGGTGAGACTGTCCGACTGCACACAGACGAAGTCGGGCCATTGCCCGGCCGCCTTCCCCGAGTCGCCGGCGTTCTGGCAGTCCTGGGGGGACGGGTAGCTGGCGATGTATCCCCAGCCTGGCGGGCCCCCGGCGGTCGTCGCCGGAGCGGTCACCTGCCCGGCGGTGTTCTCGGCAGCCGCGGCCACTCCGCCCGTCAACGTGAGAGCGAGCACTGCGGCGCCTGTGGCAAGCAGGTAATTGATCTTTCGCATACGTCACCTTCCTTGCGTCTGCCGTGCGTGAGACCTTCGGTACAAGGCGATCGACGCTGGGCAGCGTGCCTGCATCGGACAACGTCGACGCTATCGGCGGCCGATGAAATGGCGATGACACCACGTTGACCTGGCCGACGGGTCGGCTGGCCGGCCAGGCGGCAACGGCCGGGACGACCGTGCCTTGCCCGGCGGACGTCTCGGTCGTTCTGCGACCGCGGCAGTCACCTCCGTCTCCGCGCTGGACGGGCCGATCCCCATGCGTGGAGCGGCGGCACTGCGGTGCCACCGCTTGCTCTCCGCCGTGCTCGCCGATCGAACGTGTCGCGGTCGAACGTGCAGCCCTCGATCACGTCGCTTGGTGCAGGTTCCGTTGCATGGGGGGAGCCCGAGGCCACCCCACCCGGTTCTGGCTGCGCTGCGTTACGGTCGGCGGCGTTTGCGGCGGATCTTGATGTCGCGCATGTCGGTCACCGCGATGCGGAGGATCCGGTGCGGGTATCCGTGTGCCCGCAGTGCCGCGATGGCGCGCTGGGTGGCTTCGGGTTCGCCGTCGTCAGGGGCGGCGGGAAGCTGGCAGCGGAAGGTGAACGCGGACAGGCTGTGGTCGTAGGTGAAGGTGCCAGTTTCGGTGAAGGCGGTCCGAAAGGCGTCGACTTCGGCGAGGAGGCCCGCGCGGTCGGTGTCGCTCAGTGCGTCGAACGTTCCGCGGATGGTCACCCTGAACATGGTTGGTCCTCTCGTGTGGCGTAGGTGAGGAGGCGATCGCCGGGCAGTCGTTCAGCGGTGTCGAGCAGGTCGAGGTTCGCCCTGGCGATCGTTCCCGCGCTCTGGCCCGCCGTGGTGCGCTTGCGCCTGCCATCTCTGTGAAGACCAGGGCCTGGACGGAGCTGAGTTGGGCTGCGAGCGCGCGGGGCAGTGGGGCGTCCGGCTCGGCGCCGGTTTCCTCGATCAGCGCGGCTTCGAGGACTTCGGGCATCAACCGGCCGAGTTCGTCGTGCAGTCAACGTGGGGGCGGTTCGCGTCATGGCGTGGGCGGAGCCGGACCCTTCGGTCAGGCCGAGTCGGCGGTTGCGGCTGCGGACTTCGTCGCGCAGGTGTGCCGTCCGGGCCTGGGCGGTGGACTGGCCGGGGCTGCGTCATGAGCGAAAGTCTAACTGCATGGCAAACTTTCAGTCCATTTCAAATTTCTACTCCGCCGCGCTTGCGTCGCCGGCAGGTCCTCAACCGTCATCCGGGCCTGGGGCCAGACCCGGGCGTGTGGAACTCGCCGAAGCCGAGCACCTTTTGCCAGTGGAGCACGCACAGGGATGGGAAGCTGAACGTCCCGGCCGTCATGAGGGCCTGGACACCCGTCGCCCCTGAGGCATTGCGCGAGCGGAACACGCGTAGTGGCAGGAGCGGGTTGGCCGCCTTCGCCTGGCGGACGACGAAGGCGAGGAGCGGAACGAGCGCTCCGGTGCCGAAGCCCGGCGTGTGTGAGGAAGCCCAGCCGTAGTTGATGGTCTCGGCCATGCCGGGAGTGACAGCGGAGGTCACCGCGCCGCCGACGTCCTGGACGAACCGGGAGGCGAGGAGCATCTCCGGGTTCTGGGATACGCCGCACAGGAGGGAGGCGGCGGTGAAGACGATCAGGCCGGTGTCGAAGACACGCTTGCCCCCCCGATCAGGTCACCGAACTGTCCGGAGAGCAGCGGTAGGCCACCGAAAGGGACCGGATGGGCATTGACCACTCAGGCCAGGCCCGATGGGCAGAAGCCGAGGTCCGCCTGGATGGACGGCAGCGCCCCCTTTCGCTGTGTCAGCCCAGCAGCCCGGCCAGCACTGCCGTCGTCGCGTTCAGCAGCGGCTCGGCGGTCGGGCCGCCCGCGGCGGTGCGGGCGAGCAGGCCCTCGCGTGCAGCCAGGATCACCTCGGCGGTCTGCTCGGCGGAGGCCCCGGGGGGTACCAGCTCCGGCAGGACCCGCTCCAGCACGGCGGCCAGCGCCGCCGTCACCGCGCGGTCGTGCACGGCGACCCGCTCGGCGAGTTCGGGTGTACGGGCAGCCAGTAGGCGGAACTCCAGGAAGAGCAGAATCCACCCGGTTTCGGCGGCTTCGACCCGCAACAGCGCCTCGACCAGCCGCTGCGCCCGTTCCTCGGGCCCCAACTGTTCGGCCGCGGCGGCGAGGTGCTCCAGCTCGGTCATCCGTTCCGCTGCCTGTTCGTCGAAAAGCGCCAGCAGCAGGTCCTCCTTGGTGGCGAAGTTCGAGTAGAAGGCCCCGCGGGTGTAGCCGGCGGCGGCGCAGATGTCCTCGATGCTCGTGCGCGCGTATCCCGCGGACAGGAACAGCTCGCCCGCCGCCGACAGGATGCGGGCTCTGGTGTGGACGCGGCGCCGCGGGGGCCGGGGCGTGAGGGGTTCGGCCGGGGAGGGATTCACGGCAATCACGATACATGGTGTATTCAATACGGGTCGTATTGAAACGAGTTTGCGAGAGGACCACCGCCATGAGCCGACTGCTGATCACCGACGCCCGCCTGCTCCACCCCGAGACAGGCACCCGTACCGACCCGGCCTGGATCGAGGTCGCCGACGGCCGGATCGCCGCCACCGGCACCGGCCGCCCGCCCGGCGCCGGGCAGGACGTGCGGGTGCTCAACGCGGCCGGCGCCACCGTGCTGCCCGGCCTGATCGACGCCCACGTCCACCTGCTGGTCACCTCCCTCGACCTGTCCGCCGTCGCCTCCTGGACCCCCGGATACCTGACCGTCCGGGCTCTCGCGGAGGCCGAACGGATGCTGCGCCGCGGCTTCACCACCGTCCGCGACGTCGGCGGCGCCGACCACGGCATGGCCCGGGCCCTGGCCGAAGGGCTGGCACTCGGCCCGCGGCTCATCCACGGCGGCAAGGCACTCTCCCAGACCGGCGGCCACGGCGACCTGCGCCCGCTCGGGGACGACTCGGTGCCCTGCTGCGAGAGCCGTCCCCACTTCGCCCGGATCGCGGACGGCGTCGACGCCGTCCGCGCGGCGGCCCGGGACGAGTTCCGCAAGGGCGCCGCCCATCTGAAGGTGCTGCTCTCCGGCGGGGTGGCCTCGCCGCACGACGAGATCGCGGCCGTCCAGTACAGCGAGGACGAGATACGCGCCGCCGTGCAGGAGGCGGAGAACCACAACCGGTACGTCACCGCGCACGCCTACCACCCGCGCGCCATCGATCGGGCCCTGCGGGCCGGCGTACGCTGCGTCGAACACGGCAACCTGATCGACGACACGACCATCAACCTGCTGCTGGAGCGGGACGCCTTCCTGGTACCCACCCTGATTGCCTACGAGCAGACAGCGAAGCTCAGCCGGCAGTCCGGCCTTCCGGAGTCGTCCTACCGCAAGCTCACCGAGGTCCGCGACCATGGGCTTGCCGCTCTGGAGAAGGCCCATCGCGCGGGCGTCAACCTCGTCTACGGCAGTGACCTGCTCGGGCCGCTGCACCCAGCCCAGTTGGAGGAGTTCACCCTGCGCGCCGAGGTCCAGCCCGCTGCGGATGTGATCCGTTCCGCCACGAGCACGGCGGCCCGCCTGCTGCGGATGGAGGGCGAGATCGGCACCCTCGCGCCGGGCGCGCACGCCGACCTGCTCGTCGTGGACGGCGACCCGCTGGCGGACCTGGCTGTCCTCACCCGCCCCGAGCGGCACCTGCGGCACGTGGTCAAAGCCGGTGCCGTCCTCTGAGAAGACTTCCGCTCACCTCCCAGTGGGCCTGATCGGTCGGTTCTGGATCGGCTGATCAGCGATGGCGTCGGCGCATGAAGGCAGGGCCCCTCGGTGGCTCGGGGTGACGACGCCCCCGAGCGCCAGGGGCCCCGTTGTCACAGTCTTGCGTGTCCACGCCCGTCACATCCAACTCCCGTGCGTCGCCGTGCGATTGCCTTGCGCACAGGTTCGGCAATGCGCCGGACCTGCCGGCAACCACCGGTGGTGAACTCGCCGCGGTGAGGCGTGGTCGACTGCCGCACATCTCGCCGCCGAAGCCGTTGACGACCGCTCGCAGTCCGCCTACGTTGACTCTACGGGTCGCAGCGGATGGGGACAGCCTGGCAACCGTGGGAGCGGGGCCGCATGGACGTTGGCGAGGGTGACGGTCGCGGTGGCGTCCCCTCCCGGGGCCGTCAGCCGCGTCCGGTGAGCTGCTGACCCACTCCGAGCCGGTGTAGGCCGGCGAGGACCTGCGGGTCTTGGGCGTCCAGCCAGTCGCAGAGCTGGCGGAAGGAGACCAGCCGGACGTCCTTGCGCTTGTCGTCGGCGATGTGCTTGAAGGCCTCTTCGACGGCGTCCATGTAGATGCCGCCGTTCCACTGCTCGAAGTGGTTGCCGATGAAGAACGGCGCACGGTTGGTCTCGTAGGCCCGCTGGAAACCGGCGATGTACGCCTCCGTGGCCTGCTTGCGCCAGCCGGGGTAGTTGGCCGGCGGGGCCTTGGTGGAGTTCTTCGACTGGTTGGCGAGGATGTTGTAGTCCATCGAGAGAACCTCGAAGGAGTGGCCTGGGAACGGCATCTGCTGGAGCGGGAAGTTCCACACGCCCTGCTTCTTGACGGGCCAGACCTGGAGGCCGCCTGGTGAGCTGGCGTCGTATCGCCAGCCGCGCTTGCGTGCCGTGGGAAGCAGGTTGTCCTGGCCGAGCAGGCATGGTGTACGGCCGCCGACCAGTTCCTTGCTGTAGTCGAAGGGCAGCGGTTCGAGGTCGGTGAAGCCGGTGTTGGTCCGCCACTTGGTGACGAAGTCCATGGCCTGCTTGATCTCGTCGTCCCACTGGGCGGGGGTCCAGTGCGCGACCGACCCCGAACTGGTGCCGCAGAAGTGGCCGTTGAAGTGCGTGCCTATCTCGTGGCCCTCCAGCCAGGCGGCGCGCACGTTCTTCAGCGTATCCTTGATGTGGTCATCGCTGAGGTATCCGATGTCGGATGCGCCGACGCGGTTGTTCGGCGGCCGGTACATGCGCTTCTTCGACTCGGGCAGCAGATACAGCCCGGAGAGGAAGAAGGTCATCGAGGCGTTGTGGTCGCGGGCGAGCTTGCGGAACCGCGGGAAGAGGCCGTTGCCCACCTCGCCCGCCCCGTCCCAGGAGAAGACGACGAACTGCGGCGGCTTCTGGCCAGGCTCCAGCTTCTCCGGTGCGGGCGGTTGGTTGGGCTGCCTTCCGGTGTACGCGGTTGAGCCGTCGCCTATCGGCTTGCCCTGCGCCGCGTTCCCGGGCTGGGTTCCGACCCTGTCGGAGGCCGTCGACCCGGAGGATGAGCAGCCTGCCACGGAGAGTGAGGCCGCCGCTCCTATCCCGAGTCCGAGTACGCCCCGGCGGCTGTATTCACGCATAGCGGTCCCCATCGCATTCGTTCGTAGTTCTGGTGTGTGGGGCACCCGGAGAAGTGGGACGCCCGGAAGGATGGGGAGGCGGGTGCTGAGTTGCCGCTGCGTTCCCGCGAAGGAGGATCCTCAGCGGAGGGTCGATGGAGGATTGCGCTCTGAAGCCCCTTGAAATGGTCTCCGGGAGCTCTTGGCAGACCCTCGCGCCTCCCCAGCGCGGCTGAGCGTGTCCTTTGTCAAGATCACCGAGTGCTCCGAACCGCAGACGTCGAGAGCATGCCGCGGCATGGTCTGCCATGCCTGCCTGCGGCCGAGCCCGACGTCGAGGACGGCTACGGCATGACGGCGCGCGGCACCCCACCCTTCAGGAGCGGACCCTGCAGCCCCCGCCCCTGCCCCTTCTTCGCGGCCTTCTCGGCGCAGCCATTGTTGTCCATGTTCTGCATGTCGTGCTCCCCCGTTCGATGAGTGGGCAGGTAGCTGAGGGCCGCAACGGCCTCCATCAACGCCCTGGACGGGTACGACTCTGATGGAGATCGCTAGCGCACCGGTAACGCCTCACTAATGGCAGCCCGCTGAGATGCCGGCGAGAGCCGGGCCGGACGTTAGCGCCGGCCCCGCCGACCCCACTCCGTCCCGGGCGAGACGTCCCCCCAGGCCCGCGTCACCGTCCCGGACGGCTCAGACGCCCGCCGTTGGTCACGGCGGGAACGTCCTGGGGCGGTCCCTCTGGCTCCGCCCCATGCGGAGTCCGCCGATGCTGCCGGTTGCGCTCAGATACTGGCTTCGCGCCCGTGATCCGCCCGACAGTGTCTACGCTGCTGCCGTGAACGACACCAGTTATGGCATACGCATCAGACCAGGCAGCCCGGCCGACGCACCGGCCATTTTGGACATGCTCGACTCCGCGGTGGCCTGGATGAACGAGCGTGGCAACACCGAGCAGTGGGGCACGACACCGTATTCGCAGAAGCCTGGCGGGGTGGCGCGGGTCGAGCGGTACACGACCGAGAACGCCCCGTACATTGCCGAGTTGAACGGAACGCCTGTTGGTGCCCTGGTGTTGGATTCCGGGCCCAGCCCGCAGATGCCGATTGCGTCGGCCGGGGAGCCCGAGCGGTACGTCCGACTGCTGGTATCCGACCGACGCCACGCCGGTCTGGGCATCGGGGCGTCGCTGCTGGCCCATGCCGTCGAGGAGACCCGACGGGCCGGCGTGGCGCTGCTGCGGGTCGACTGTTGGGCGGGTGGCGGGGGCGAGCTGGTTGCGTTCTACGAGCGCAACGGTTTCACTCCCACCGACCGTTTCCTGTCCGGGACTTGGCCCGGGCAGGTGCTGGCTCGCCGGGTCGGCTGACGGCACGGGTAGGGCGCCTGCCGTGGGATCATCCGGCGGGCCAGGGCCAGGGCCAGGGCCAGGGCCAGGGCCAGGGCCAGGGCCAGGGCCAGGGCCAGGGCCAGGGCCAGGGATCGGGGCTAGCTTGACTCTGTCGGGGATCTTGGATGGTCGGGCTCAGCTGCCGAGGGTTCGCCAGGACTTCGGCCGGGGAATCTCCCGCTGGTCCAGGAAGGTCTGGAAGGCGGTCGGCGGTCTCGGTGAAGAGGTTTCCTCGGTCACTGACCGGCTGCTGAGGCGTTCGATGTTCACGGCGATGGCCGTGAGTACGTGTTGCAGGTGGGCTTTCGGCTGTCCTCGGTAGCGGCAGTGGCGCATGCCGTGTCCGTGGGCGAACTCGTTGATGGTGCCCTCCACTCCGGAGCGGACCGCGTAGCGGGCCTTCCAGTCGGGTGTCTGCTGCTCGCTGCGGACACGGACTTGCAGGTCGCGGAGTTCTCGTGGAGGGAAGCCCACATTCCGGGCGCTCTCGCGGGAGTTGGTGCGCCGGGGGCGGTCTGGACACGGCTGGCACTGGCTCTTGGTGAACCGCGCCACGATCAGGGGTGCCGCGGTGGGCGAGGAGGTCGGGTAGGGACCGTGCCAGCCCTTGCTGACCTGGCCCTGGGGACAGGTGACTTGTCGGCGGTCGAAGTCGATGTGGAAGTCGTCCCGGTCGAAGCCTTCGTTCTGGCGGTGCTGGCGGGTGGGGTTGCCCGGCAGCGGCCCGCTGACGGTGACCTGATGTTCGCGCTCGGCTCGTTCCAGGTGGACCAGGGAGGTGTAGCCGCCGTCGACCAGGTGCTCTGCGGGCAGTAGCCCGCGACGCGCCAGGCGGGTGTGGATGCCGGGCAGGGCCTGGCCGTCGTTCGTAGCGGCCGAGGTGGTAGCCACATCCGTGATCACGTTGACGCTGCCGGAGGCGCACGTCTCGGTGACATGCGCGGCGAACCCCTTCCAGCTGATGATGTGCCCATGACGGACGTAACGCGCCGTGGTGTCGTAGGGCGAGACGATTGCCGAGGAGGAGGGCGGCAGGCCGCCGTCGTCGGCGGTGCGCCAGCGCAGGCGGCCCGCCTCGTCGCGGTAGTAGTTCTGCACGACGATCTGCCGCAACGCCTCGGCCTGCGGACCGGGCCGGTAACACGCCCCCTGCCGGTGGAGGCGTTCCAACAGCCGGCAGGCGTCCTCGCCGGCGGCGAGGATCCTGGTCTTGGGCCGGGTGGGGTTCTTGCCCAGACGGACCGGACGGCCGTAGCGGCGCCCCCAGTCCTCGTCGACCAGGCCGACCAGCAGATGCCCGGCCGTGCGGGCCACTTCTTCCAGCACGGCACGGACCGCCTCCGTGACAAGTTCCAGCCGGGTCAAGTCGCGCACCGCGGCCAGGACGTGGGTGGAGTCGGTGCGCTGCGTGGTGCGCTCGCGCACGAGTCCGGCCTCCTTCAGGCGCGCGAGCGCCAGATCGAGAAGACGGTCTGCGCGGTCGTCCTGGGCGAGGCGCTCGCGGAAGTCTGCCAGCACGCTGTGGTGGAAGCCGGGATCGTCCAGCTCCAGGGCCATGGCGTACTTGAAATCGATGCGGCAGCGGACCGCTTCCGCTGCCTGCCGGTCCGACAGGCCGAGCAGGAACTGCAGCACGCAGACGGTGGCCAATTGGGCGGGCGAGATGCCGGGGCGTCCGTCGCGCGGGTACCAGCCCGCGAAGTCCTCGTCGCACCACAGCCCGTCCAGCCGGTCTCTCACCCACATCGCCGTCGTACCGCCCGGGTTGCTCGCCCATGCGATCTGCGCGGTCAGAGACGGGACTTGCTCACCGGAACGGGGACGGAGCGACAACAGGCACCTCGACAACTGCATCGGTCTTCGAAACAGCCCCGAGCATGCCTGTTGATCAAGCTGGCGGACCGGGAAACTCCAAGATCCCCGACAGAGTCAAGCTAGCAGGGGGGACGATGAAGTCCTCCTCCAGGTCGAGGCGGTCAGCAGGCTGGAGAAGACCAGGGCGAGGTGCAACCTCCGGGAGCGGAGCGCGGCGAGCAGGGCGGGGAGCTCTCCCTCCCGGAGGGTGACATGGACTTCCCGCTGGTGGAGCCCGGTCTGAACCGCTCGATAGCTGATGCCGGACGGGGGGCGTTCCTCGCGATCCTGGCCGCCAGGGCGGAAGGTGCCGGACGGGAGGTGATGGCGGTGGACCCCCGCAACACCTCCCGGCGGTGTGCCCGCATGCGGGCACACCGCCAAGGAGAACCGGCCCACACAGGAGACCTTCCACTGCGTTGGCCGTGGCCACCAGGCGCACGCGGACACGGTGGGCGCCCTGAACGTTCTACAGGTCGGGCTGGTCCGTCGCGAAGCCCAACCGGCTTGGCGGGAAGCCACCTCGTCTACGGGGTGGAGGAGTCACCCGTACGACCAGGGAACCTTCGCGCCTCACCGGGGTACGGCACGGCGAACCCCGGGTTGCCCAACCCGTTGTCCACCCCTGTGCGGAGAACGCGCTTCGCTGCCGTACGCGCAGCGAGCCTCAAACCCTCGGGGCGGAGGGCCGGTTGTCGTCGGTTCGGCCTTGGGCGGGGCTGCACCGCCGACGTCCCGAAGAGGGTGGAGGCCGGTCACAGCGCGCTGCCCGCCTGCCAGTCGGACCAGGACAGGTTCCAGCCGTTGAGGCCGTTGTCCGGTTTGACGGTCTGCTCGTGCGAGTTCTTGACGACCACGACGTCGCCGAGGAGTGACTGGTCGAAGAACCACTTGCCCGGGGTTTCGCCTCCGCCGCCCTTGTTGTCCTGTAGGCCGATGCAACCGTGGCTGGTGCCGCTGCGGCCGAAGACCGATGGACTGCCCCAGTAGTTGCCGTGGACGAAGGTGCCCGAGGCCGACAGCCGCATCGCGTGCGGCACGTCAGGAATGTCGTAGGTCTCCGTGGGGTTGCTGAAGCCGACGGTCGAGCCGTCCATCCGGGTCTGCACCAGCTTTTCCGAGATCACCATCTGGCCGTTGTAGGTCGGGTTCTTCGGGCTGCCGCCGGAGATCGGCACGGACTTGATGGTCTTGCCGTCCCGGACCACCGTCATGGTCTGGGTGTTCATGTCGACGGTGGAGACCTGGGACCGGCCGATGGTGAAGGCCAGCGTCTTGGACTGCACGCCGGTGATGCCGCCTCCGCCCTTCACGCCGTCCAGGTCGATTTTCAACGTGACCTTGGAGCCGGCCTTCCAGTACTCCTGCGGCCGGAAGTCCAGGCGCTGGGAGCCGAACCAGTGGCCGACGACCTGCTGGCCGCTGCTGGAGGTCACCGTGATGTGGGACTGGACGTCCTTCTTGTTGGCGATCGACTTGTCGAAGGTGAAGGACACCGGCATGCCGACGCCGACGGTCTTGCCGCCGTCAGGGGTGTAGGAGGCGAGGAAGCTGTTCTTCGAGGAGACCGTGGTGAAAGTGGCGTTCTCGGTGGCCGTCCGGCCGTTGTCGGCCTTGGCGTTGGCGACCAGCTTGTATGTGGTGCCGCGCTCCAGCTGGACCGAGGGTTTCCAGGAGGAGCCGTCGGCGGCTATCGCGCCCTTGACCGAGGCGCCGTTGTCCACCCGGATCAGCCGCACTTCGGTCAGCTTGCCCCCACTGACCCTGACACCGGTGCTGAGGCCGGCATCGGTGGCGCCGTCCTGTGCCGAGACCTTGATCCTGATGCCGGACGCGCCCTTGGCCCCTTCGTCGCTGCCTGCCGCGCCGCCCCCGCCACACGCGGACAGGGCCATCGCACTCATTGCGATCAGCGCCGAGGCGGCGAGCACGCCTCGCCTCTGCCGGGGGCGGCGTGGCGTACCAGGCGACGGCCGCTCCATGGGCAGACGCAGCCGAGGGCGCAGCGTGCGCAACCGAGCAGGCACGGGGGTATCGGACGTTCTCACGAGCAGCTCCATACGGGGCGGTGTGGTCGGCCAGGGCTATGCGACGTCGGTGACCGACGGTAGGGACCACTTCTAAACCCGTCTCTTATGGCTCCTCGTCCAGTGCCTGGCTACGTCCTCCGTTGCGATGGAAGACAGCTCAGCAAAGGGTGGAAAGGCTCAGTGTTCCTGCGAGAGTGGGCAGCACTGGTGTGGCAACAGGCGTGATGTGCCCTACACCGTTGCGGACGACTGGGCTGCGGTGCCGTGGTCGGTGACGCCGGTGCGGAAGACCGGCCAGCAGACTTCGGTCCGCCAGAGCTCGCTATCCGGGGTCTGGCGCCGGCCGACCAGGTAGTACTCGCGGATCGGGCCGTCGACGGCGAGCGCGTGGCGCGAGACGTACGCGGCCAGTGCGCCGTAGGCGCGATCGACCTCGGAAGGCGGGCCGCTGTGTTCGATCACGGCGAGCTCCGCCGGCGGCACGTGTAGCGGTTCGACCCGGCCGAGCGGCCGGATGGGGCCGTTGCAGGGCACGAAGACGGTGGCCTGTCCCCGGTGCAGGGTGAACAACTCGTCCGCGTACACCCCACCGGCATGGCCGGTCTCCCGCAGCCCCTGGCTCGCCACGGTTGCGTACAGTTCGCCGAGGGCGCCCTGGAACCAGGCCGCGACGTCCTGGGCCTCGACCGTCGCCGTGACCGCCGCGGCCTCTACCGCGCCGACGCTGCGCAGTTCGATCCTGGGCGCGTCCCCGGATGCCGGTGGCGTCAGCAGATCGTGCAACGCCGCGACCGCGCGCTGGGTGCGGCCCAGTTCTTCCTCCAGACGGCGCAGGTGCGCGCCGATGTGCCGGTTGCGGGTCTCCACATCCGCCGCGGCCAGGACGGTCCTGATCTCCTCCAGGGGCATCCCGAGGTCCCGGAAGCGGCGCACCACCTGGGCTGTGGGGATCTGCTCGGCTGTGTAGCGCCGGTAGCCGGTCTGCGGATCGACCTCGACCGGTTCCAGCAGGCCGATCTCGTGGTAGTGGCGCAGGGTCTTGATGGTCATGTGGGTGGCGCGCGAGAAGTCGCCGATCGACAGATAGCTGGTCACCCGTCGATTGTGCCCCTCCCCCAGGGGGAGAGTCCGACGGCGCCGTCCCCCTTGACCCTCCCGCGACGGCCGCCCGGAGCCTGATGGGCACGGCCGGAACCCGGCAGATCACCTATCGAGCAAGGGAGTTGACCAACCATGCCGCAGACCATCGTCACGGATGTCGACCAGATCGTGCAGCGCTATGTCGCCGTCTGGAGCGAGCCGGACACCACCGAACGCAGGCGTGCCGTCGCCGAGCTGTGGGCCCCGGACGGCGTCGAGTTCGTCGAAGGCACCCGGTTCCGCGGCCACGACGGGCTGGCGGACCGGGTCGCGGAGGCGTACGGGCTGTTCGTCGCCTCCGGCGAGTACCACATCACGGGCGACAACCACGTCACCGTTCATGACGACGTCGTCGTGTTCACCATCCAACTGACGTACGCCAACGGCCCGCACGCCGACGAGTTGGCCTGGGCCGCCCGGGTCTTCCTCGTGCTGGACGACGACGGCCGGATCCTCCAGGACTACCACCTGACCGTCCAGCCGCTGCCCGAGGCGTAGGGACTGTTCCAGGCGATGCGCCGGATCAGCCCGGCCTGATCCGGCGCATCGCCTGGCACGGTGCGACCGTCCGCACCGCAACCGAAACGGCAAGGCAGCGTCCAGGCGTACGACGCCCCTCGATCACGCGGTGTACTGCCAGACCGGTCAGGACACCGAACCGATCCGAGGCCGTAGGTTTTCGGCATACGCGCGGGCCGCCTCCAGATCGGTGGCGTTCGGCCGTTCCTTGTTGATGCCGCCGACGAGCTTGAACGCAAGCCAGGTGTCGAACCCGCGGCACGAGAAGGTGTCGGCCACCTCGAAGCCCTTCTGTTCGAGAGTCCGCACAACGGGGCGGGTGAAGGGCCGGATCCGCGGTGCGGGCAGGCCACTGGTGGCGAACACGAACGCCCTGCGCCGTTCCCCCTTCGGGAGTGACCGGACGAACCGGCGCAGTCGTGGGTGGAAGTTCTGGAGGTAGATCCCCGAGCCGAAACCCACGAGGTCGTACGTGGAGAGCTCTGCGGTATCGACCTGTTCAGGGGCGACGACAGGGGCCTCCAGGACCTGGCCCATGACGTCGGCGATCCGCTGCGTGTTGCCGTGCGACACGGAGGTGCACACGATGATGGCCTTCATGATGTTGCTCCTCTCCCTTCCACTTTCACTTCCACGATTTCGGTGTGGTGCTGGTCGGTTCGGGCGACGGGCTCGCCTTCCCATCGAAACGCACCTCGCTCATCGGGCTGCGACCGGGGGCGGCGCGGGCGCCGTCGGGGTCGGGCCGGGAAGCCACCGGTAGGCGCGCGGGAACCGCATCAAGGTGATGGTGTAGCGGCAGACGCGTTCTTTGACCACGGCCGCCACCCGTCCGGACAGTACGAACTCTCGAGGGGTGTCATCGCGGTGTGTGGCCTGGATGAACCCGTCACGCCGACCGAGGCTCATGGCCTGTCCGGTCATGCCGATCGACACCGGTGCCGGTCGTTCACCCCGTATCAACGCGAGCACCGTGTCGGCGCCGTGGGCACCCATGGGAATCGCTGCCTGACAACTCATCCGCAGCTGATCCCCGACATGCCCGGGCGGTGCGACAGCGTCACCGGCACCGACGATCCGCGGATGTCCCGCGCACACCAAGGCATCGTCGGTGCGCAGGCGGCCGTCGGGAGCCACCGGCAGACCACTGCGCAGTGCCAGGTCCGGCACGTCGAACGAGCCTGCCCAGACCGTGCAATCGCTGGGCAGCCGGCCGGCGTCGGTCTCGACGCCATCCGCGCGGACTGCGGTGACCCGCAGTCCGGTGCGCAGGACAACCCCAGCGTTCGCGAGCTTGCGTTCAATGATCGTCCGGCTCGACTCGGGGAGCCCTGAGGCGACCGACTGCGAGACCAACTCGACCCTCAAAGAGGGGTACCGGTACGCGATTTCAGCCGCACTCTCGATCCCTGTCAGACCACCACCGATCACCACGACATGCGCCCTGGCGGGCAGTTGCCGCAGTCGTGTGCGCAATGACGCGGCGCCATCGAGGTCGGCGATACTCCACGCGTTCTCGGACCCGGCCAGGCCGCTGGCAGCCGTGCTGCCCACCGCGTACAGCAGATGGTCGAAGTCGAGTGCGCCACCGTCATCGAGGAGCACCGATCGCTCCGCAATCGCATCCACCGTCGCCACCCGCAGTCGCACATCCCGGTGCAGCAGACCGCTCAGGGGTCGCACCGCGTTCGCCACACCCGCTGCGTGCTCGTGCAACCGGACACGTTCCACGAACTCCGGCCGAGGATTGACCACCGTCACCCTCACGTCCGACCGGTTTACGGCCGCCAGCCGATTCGCGGCCATCACACCTGCGTAGCCTGCGCCGACCACTACCACCCGCGCCAACACAACCACCTCCGATCCGATCGACATCACACCTTCAGGACACCGGAGGCGCGACGATTGTGACATCGGAGGAGTGTGGCGACGGTCACAAGGGGGGTTGCGGTGGAGCGGGGCGGTGACTTCGAGCGGTAGCTGGCCGAGGCTGCGAATGAACCCCCGGGTCAGGAAGGTCTGCCGTAACCGCTCAGGTGTTCCGCAGTGTCGCGGTGGCGATGTCCACGAAGTCGCGCAGTAGCTTCTCGCGCCGGTCCGCGGCAACGGCCAGGCAGGTCTCGATCCCTGGGGCGTCTGTGACGGGGAGGTGGGCGAGGTCGGGGCGGGAGTAGGACCGCGCGACGCTCAGCGGGACGAGCGCGATGCCGTGTCCGGAGGCGATGAGCTCGAACTTCTCTTCAAGCGACGACGTCCGCCGCTTCGGTACGTCGAGCATCCGCTCGCCGTCGAGGTCTGCGGAGGTGAGCTCCTGACGGCACGCCAGGGGGTGTGCCGCGGGCATGCAGGCGACCTTGGGCTCGTGGCCGATGGGAACGATGCGCAAGCCCGACTCGTCGAACGACCGCCGCAGGTAACCGACTTGGGCGCGACCGTCGCGAAGCGGCCGGTCCGGCTCCCACCAGCGTGCCGGGACGACGTCGGTCTCGACGCCCGGGTGGCGCGACGTGAACGCCCGGATCGCATCCGACACGTGCAGCCCGGGGGAGAAGGCGACCACGAGCCGTTGGGCGCCCTGGTCGACGTCGCGGACGCGCTGGACCGCCGCGGCGACCGACGGGAGGATCTGCTGCGCTTCGTCGTAGAGCTGTTTTCCGGCGGCGGTCAGCTCCACGCTGCGGGTGGTCCGCACGAGCAGCGTGCACCCCAACTCCTCCTCGAAGGACCTGATCTGACGGCTGAGCACCGGCTGGGCGATATAGAGCTGCTCCGCCGCCCGGCCGAAGTGCCGGTGCTCGGCCACCGTGGCGAAGTAGCGAAGCTTGCGCAGATCGAGATCCATGCCCTGAAGGTATCAATTGTCGGGAAGGGTATTGGACGCCGCGGACGGCCGCCCCGAGACTCGACGCATGATCGTCATTACCACTCCCACCGGCCAGATCGGCAGCCGGCTCCTGGAGATCCTCCTCGACGAGACCCGCACGCGCGGCGAAGAGCTGCGCGTCATCGTGCGTGACCCCGGGAAACTCCCCGACGCGGTCCGCGCCCATGTCGACGTCGTCACCGGATCGCACGGCGACGCCGAGGTCGTCGACCGGGCCTTCGCCGGCGCGGACGCCGTCTTCTGGCTGGTTCCGTCAAACCCACAGGCGCCGAGCCTGGACGCCATGTACTCCGGGTTCACTCGCGCCGCCGCGAAGGCGTTCACGACCCATGGGGTCGGACACGTCGTCGGCGTCTCGGCGCTCGGCCGCGGAACCCCCGTCGCCGGCCGCGCCGGGCACGTGACCGCGTCGCTGGCCATGGACGACCTCATCGCGGGTACGGGCGTGGCCTACCGCGCGCTCGCCAACCCGACATTCATCGACAACCTGCTGTGGCAGGTGGCTTCGATCCGCGACGATGGCGTGTTCACCGGCACCGTCGCCGCCGACCGCAAGGCACCGACAGCCGCCACCCGGGACATCGCCGTGGCCGCGGCCGGCCTGCTGCTCGACCGCTCGTGGACGGGGACGGGCGAGGTCCCGGTGCTGGGCCCGGAGGACCTTTCGCCGAACGACCTGGCGCGCATCATGTCCGACGCACTCGGCCGCCCGATCCGCTACGAACGGCAGACGCTCGACGAATTCCGCACCGCATTCGCCGGACACGGCATCGGGGACGCGCTCGTGCAGGGTTACCTCGACATGATGCGCGCCAAGGACGACGGCCTCGATGACGGGGTGCGGCGCACCCCGCAGACCGCGAGCCCGACGACCTTCCGCGAGTGGTGTGAGCAGGTCCTCAAGCCGGCGGTCCAGGCATGAGCGCCGGGACCGCTCTCATCGTCGGGGCGTCCCGGGCCCTCGGGCTCGGCCTGGCCGCCGAGTACGCGCGCCGAGGTTGGGACGTCATCGGGACCGTCCGGGGCGATCGGCACACCGGCCTCCACGACCTGGCCGAGGCATCCGGTGGTCGAGTCACCGTCGAGTCGCTGGACATGACGAAGCCGGAGGAGATCGATGCGTTACGCGAACGCCTGGCGGAGCGCACCCTCGACCTGCTGTTCGTCAACGCCGCCATCACACGGGGCGACATCCCCGTCGGCGAGGTCCCGACGGAGATGTTCATCGAGGTCATGGTCACCAATGCGCTCAGCCCGATGCGCGTGATCGAGTCCTTCCGTTCGCTGGTCGCGCCGACCGGGACCATCGGCGTCATGTCCTCGCGCCAAGGCAGCCTCAGCCTGAACACCAACGGCGGTCAGGACGTCTACCGCGCCAGCAAGTCCGCCCTGAACCAGCTGATGC
Organism: Streptomyces albospinus; assembly: GCF_014648695.1. GTDB lineage: Bacteria > Actinomycetota > Actinomycetes > Streptomycetales > Streptomycetaceae > Streptomyces > Streptomyces albospinus. The sequence continues at coordinate 19,806 of NZ_BMRP01000025.1, read as the reverse complement.
GCAGCTACGCCGCCCGGTACGCCGACGCCGCACACACGCTGCTGCTCATGTGCCCCGGCCATGTCCGCACCGAACTCGGCGGACCCGACGCGCCGTTGACCATCGAGCAGTCCATCCCCGGCGTGGCGGACACGATCGACCGCCACGGCGGCGAACCGGGCCTGAAATTCCTGAACTACCAGGATCAGCCCGTGCCCTGGTAGGAGTCGTCGGAGTGACCTCCCCGGCCAGGTGACGACCAGTAACTCGACATCCGTGAACCGTACTTGCTACCTCCAAGCCGACTACTTCGCCGTCAGACCGCCCCCATCCGGATACGCGGGAACAGGAACACACTCACCACACAGAGCGCCGTCACTCCGAGCCGGAAACCCTCTCATGCTGTAGCGGCACCGACGATCGCACCGGACGAGAGGCCGCACGAACGATCAGGCGCAACAGCAATGGGCTGCCGCAAGAGCCGTGGCTCAGGCGGCAGCCCATGGTGGGGGCTGACCTTCAGGCGATCAGTCCCGCAGCTGCTCCGGGTCGGCCGCCAGGATGCGGCGGACCTGGTCGAGCAGTGCGCTCGCATCCGGCTCGGACGCGCCCTCGTCGACACCGCTGCCGCGGAGGGCGTCGGCGATCTCCTTGAACTGGACGTCCCAGTCGTTCTGGTAGACCTGCTCGTGTTCCTCGGCCCCGTGCGACTGGCGGAGGCCGATGGTGAGGTCAACCACCTTCCCGATCAGGGCGGTCATGGCGAACGAGAACAGCCCGATGACCAGCACGGCTACCAGCTGCTTGCCGAGCAGGTCCCAGCCGCCGCCGTAGAACAGGCCCTTCTTGCCGGTCATCGTTCCGGTCGCCGCGAGGCCGACCATCACCATGCCGAACAGCCCGCCCCAGCCGTGGATGCCGACCACGTCCAAGGTGTCGTCGACTCCGAAGCGGTACTTCCAGCTGATCGCGAAGGCACAGGTCAGACCGGCCAGGAAACCGATCGCGACAGCCCAGAACGGGGTGACGTCGCCGGCAGCCGGGGTCATCGCGACCATGCCGGTGACGGCACCCATGCTGATGTCGAGCAGACCGACCTGTCGGGTGCGCCAGTAGCTGGTCACCGCCCAGCCCGCCATGGCGGCACCGGCGGCGAACTGGGTGTTGACGAAGCCCATCGCCGCCGCGCCCGGCACGCCGAGGGAGGAGCCGGTGTTGAACCCGAACCAGCCGAACCACAGCAGGGACAGGCCGATGACCACCAGCGGAAGGTTGTGCGGGCGGATCGGCTGGCGCTCGAAGTCCGCACGCCGCCCGGCGACCGCGGCCAGTGCCAGGCCGGCCGCGCCGGAGGCGAGTTCGACCACCGTACCGCCGGAGAAGTCGACGGCGCCGAGCTGCCTGGACACCCATCCGTCCGGCGCGAAAACCCAGTGCGCCATCGGGACGTAGACGAGCAGGGTCCAGGCGCAGACGAAGACCAGCCAGCCGTTCATCTTGGCCCGTCCCGCCACCGAGCCGCTGATCAGCGCGACCGTCACGATGGCGAAGGACATGTGGAAGACCGAGAAGGTCACGGTGGGTATGTCGCCGGTACGGCTTTCCAAGCCCATGCCGGACATGAAGACATGGTCGAGCCCGCCGATCAGCCCGAGCCCGCCCGCGTCCTTGCCGAAGGCGAGGGTGTAGCCGAGCGCGAACCAGACGATGCTGACCAGCACCACACAGCCGAAGCACATCTTGAGCATGGTGATGACCTGACCGGTCTTCACCATGCCGCCGTAGAAGAAGGCCAGTCCCGGGGCCATCAGCAGCACCATGGCCGCGGCCATGATCAGCCAGGAGGCGTTGCCCGTGTCGAAGATGTGGGACATGTCAGTTCCTCGATTCGACGGACTGGGGGTGAGCAGTCGTCACTTCTCCTGCTCCCGTCGCTGGAGGACCTCCCGGAGCTCGGCCAGCAGCTCGGTGTCGGCGCTGCCGGAACCGGCCTTCGCGCCACCCGTGCCCACGGCGACGGGGACCCGTGCCTGCACCAGCCGCCGGCGGATCTCGGCGATGGTCTCGTCGTCGTACGCCTGCTCCTCCTCCGCGCCGGGGACATGCTCGTAGTCCTCGGCAGCCCGGAAGCCCACCGTTCTCTCGACGGCCTGGGCGATGAGCCAGGTCACGCCGAAGGAGAAGGCCGCGCACACCACCACGCCGACGGCCTGGCGCCACAGCAGGTCGATGCCGCCGCCGTAGAACAGGCCCTTCTTGCCGCTCATCTGGAAGGTGGCGAACAGGCCGATACCCAGGACACCGACGATGCCGCCCCAGCCGTGCACGCCCACCACGTCCAGGGTGTCGTCGTAGCGCAGCTTGTACTTGAGGTTGATCGCGAAGGCGCAGACCACGCCCGCGACAAACCCGATCACCAGGGCACCGATCGGGGAGACCTCACCACAGGCCGGGGTGATGGCGACCATGCCCGCCACGGCCGCCGAAGCCACACCGAGCATCTCGACGTGTCCGAGCCGCCACTTCTCGATCAGCGGCCAGCCGACCATCGCGCCGCACGCTGCGAGCTGGGTGTTGAGGAAGGCCATCGGCGCACTGCCACCGGATTGCAGCGCGGAGCCGGCGTTGAAGCCGAACCAGCCGAACCACAGCAGTGCGAGACCGACCACGACCAGCGGCAGGTTGTGCGGCCGGATGGTCTCGCGTTCGAAGTCCTTGCGCTTGCGGACCACGATCGCCACCGCGAGGCCGGCCGCACCGGAGTTGATCTCCACCGGCATACCACCGGCGAAGTCCAGAGCGCCGAGGTGGGCGGTGACCCAGCCGTCGGGCGCGAACACCCAGTGCGCCATCGGCACATAGACGAAGAGGGTCCACGCCACGACGAACCACAGCCAGCCGCGCATGGTCGCGCGACCGGCGATGGAGCCGCTGATCAGGGCCACGGTGATGATGGCGAAGGCCATCTGGAAGGCGGAGAAGATGACGGTGGGGATGGAGCCGTTCAGGCTGGTCATCCCGATGTCGTGCATCATCCAGTGCGCAGGGGAGCCGATCAGGCCCCAGCCGCCGACGTCCTTGCCGAAGGCCAGGCTGTAACCGATGGCCAGCCACAGCAGGGTGACCAGGGCCAGACAGACGAAGCTCATCTTGAGCATGACCAGCACATGCTTGGTCTTGACCATGCCGCCGTAGAAGAAGGCAAGGCCGGGCGTCATCAGCAGCACCATGGCGGTACTCGCCATGAGCCATGCGGTGTTGCCCGTATCGAGAGTGGTAGGCATCCGAGTCTTTCCGGGTAGGGTCGCCGTGCTTGATCGGCACGGTGGCGGTCGGGCAAGGGGGGATGGGCGTGCGGGTCAGGACGTGCGCATCACCAGGGCCGTTACGTCGATCAGGAGCCGGCGTACGGCATCAGGCGCCGGCGTACGGCATCAGGCGCCGGTGGACGGCCGGGGTAACCGTGGGGGAGTCGGTGCCAGGACACGGGACCAGGTCCCGGAGTCCTGGGACAGCACGGTCTCCCCGGACAGGACGTTGACCGAGGGAGCGGCGTCGACCGCGGTGCGCCGGGAGCACCGTGAGTTGCGCGGTAGGGGATGGTCGCCTCGGGGAGGTACTCGACGTGGCTGTCCTCGGCGGTGGCCCGTGTTACCGAAGGACTCGGCCAGGGCGATCCGGCTCTGAGCGGACAGCCCGGTCAGCCGGCGCAGTGCCCGTGCTGCGGTGGCGGCAATTCGTGGCCCCCGGCCCGGCGGTAGGGGGATGGGCACTGCGCAGACCGGCAGATCCGACAGCATGGGCGCGTCGGTGACCGCGTGCGTGAGATCCCGGCCCACGGCGACGGTGCGGAACGCGGGCCCATCGCTGGTCAGTGGCCTCGGCCTGCGGGCCCTGGCACTCTCGTTCCCTTCGAACAGGACGAGAGCGGCGGGCTCTGGATGCCCCGGGCCGGATCGCGGAGCCGGTCTCATCTCTCAGGCACCGATCGGAACATGACAGAGGATGAGCTTGGTGCCGTCCATGAAGGCGGCCTCGATCTGGAGCGGCGGGCGCTTGTCGCAGGTGCCGGGCATGACGTCCTCAGCGGCGACGATCTTCTTCCCGAGCTCCCTGTACTCGGCGGCGATGGTCCTGCCGTCCCTGACCGCTTCGAGGATTCCTTCGCTGATCGGTGCGACGGCCTCGCTGTAGTTCCGCGTCACGCCGCGAGCACGGCGCCGGTGGGCCGGATCGGCGACCACGTGGTCGCAGAGCCTGTCGATCTCCAGTGGAGCGAGATTCATGGAGGCGCTCCTTCTGCGGGTGCGGGGACGTCCGCGCGGTGGGGCGCGTGGCACCCGTGAGGACTTTTTCCGTAATGTGGAAATCCAGTTCCGTTTGAGATGCAACGTAAGGGTGCCCAGAGGGTTCGTCAACGCATGGCCGACGGGCTTGGGCTTTTCTTTATCTGTGGCCGCGAGCGAAAGTGAGCTGGCGAGCGACCGATCAAGGGAAATCGGTGACTACCGCATGGTGTGTGACGGTCGGAGTCGGTTTGTCGTTTACCTGCGTGGGCCGGGGGCGGCGAGGGCATGCCGCCCCCGGGGGCATTCGCCCGCCCCGGACCTCTTGCCGGAACCCGAGCGCCCGCGCTGTTTTCGGAGCACGGCAACGGCGTTGACGTTGTCGAGCCCTGTCGCACCGTTCGGACGTCGTCGTGACATACAGCCGATCTACCCGAAAATGAACGGTTGCCTCCCGGACGAGACCTCCAACAAGCCTGAGGGCGACGGCGAGATGAACCGCACCGTCACCAGGAGGATCCGTTGCGGCTGCTGGCCCGTGGATGGACGTGGGGCGGGTGCCTCACACTGGAGCGTTCTTCTGACGGCTCCTGCCGGGTCGGGCGGAGCAGTTCATGGTCTGGCAGACGTGCTCGGATGGCGTGACCTCGGCGGGTGTCGCTGGGCTCGGACCCTTCTGCGTGGAACGGTGCCGCGCCGCGGAACGCATTTTCAACGCGTTCACGCACTCGGAACGTAACTGTCTTCCCTCGCTGGCTACTTACTCGGTTTCCTGGAAGAAACGGACGGTCGACGGCGGGTTCAGCGCGGCCGGCGGGGGAGTGCGGGTATGGCCACGGCATGGTCAGGGCCCGGGTCTCGGATTCCGGACAACCGGCGGCTCACCACAACTTGTCGATCTCCCCGGGATACAGCTCGATGCGGCTGTCGCGGAACGATGCCTCGGCCTGCCGGGCAACGGACGAGAAGAAGTCGGCCATCGTGACCTTGTCGAAGCCGGGCTGGTCGCTGGGGAACGGATTTTGCGGCGTCCCGCCGACCAGGACGGCCCCGGGAAGAAGCCGCCAGCCCGCACTCTCGTAGAACGCCTGGAGCGGGCCGTCGCAGGTGTACAACCCCAGGTCCAGCTTCCGCGCGATCATCGTCTCCCGGGCCGCTGCCACCAGGCGCCGGCCATGCCCGCGGCCACGGGTCTCCCGCCGCGTCACCACCGTGCTCAGCCCGCCGACGGCAAAGCGTCCACCTGCGTGGACGATCTCCTTGGTCAGGATGTCCAGGGCAGCCAGCACCGTCCCGTCGTCGACGAGCAGCATCGACAGCGGTCGCAGCACAGGATCGTGGGCCGGAGCGTCGGGCGGAACAACCGACCCAGGCGGGGACGGCCACGCCTGCTCCTGGATCTCCCGCACCTGCACACGCAGCTCGGACGGAGTGGCTTCTTCAGGAAACGAAAGGATCTGCACGCGCCGATTCTCTTCGCCCACCACACAGGCGCAAGGGATTTACCCGGCGCTCAGCCCTGACCCGGCTCAGAAACCCGCCTCGACGCCTTCATGGCCCGCGCGGTGCGCGAGGGCGTCATCCGCTGCGGCCTTCCGGGCCGCTGGGCCCGCTCCCCGCTCATCCGCCTCACCGACATCGCCTCACGCGGGATGCCGGAGCTGACCACCGCGTGCGGAATCAGGACGAGCGGGTTCGGGGGCCCCGAGCGAGTGCCGGCTGGCCGTTTTCCAGGGAGCGCCATGAGCGCCTCGTCACCCGACCAAGCTCCGTCCGTAGGCCGTGACCACGGGAGCGAAGCCGCGGGCCGACCAAGGACTGAGGCGGCCAACTCCAACTGAAAGACGACATCACGACCCGTGGCCGGCCCCGGTCGTGACCGCCCTAGTGGAACAAGCCCTGGCGGATCCCGCGAACGCCCTCTCCATACCCATGAAATGGCGGAGTTGGCGGCACGTGGTGAGAACCGTGCCCGTGCGCACGAGCCCGTGAAGCCGGGATGACGTGAGACGGAGAGGCCGCTCAACGGCGATGCCATACCAGTGTGTAGCGCCAGAACAGCCGACGGCGCAGTCGTGCGCCGGGCAGGACTGCCTGGGTCTCTCGGACGATGTCGGGGAAGGCCATGTCCGCTGGTCGGGTCATGGCCGTCATCGACAGCGGACGGGGTGCTGCGCGGCCCCTGTTCTTGAGCCAGCCCAAGGTGGCGTTGAGTGGACTGGCCATGGCTCCAAGCAGATGGTCGCCTGGCGTCGTCGGGCGCGACAGCCCGAGAATCACGAGGGTTCCGCCGGGCGCCAGGTGCTTGCGGAAGACGTTGAGCGCATCGGTGAACGGCAGATGATGGATCGCAGCGACGCACGTGATGACGTCGTAGGAGTCCGAGGGGATCTCGGTCAGCGCGTCTGCGGTCGTGAAGGTGACGGGAGTTGCCGGAGGGGTCAGTTCTTGTGCCTGGGCGGTGATCCTCGGGTCGGAGTCGATGCCGTGCACCGTGCCGGCGCGCTCGGCCAGGAGCCTGGCCAGGTCGCCACTGCCGGAGCCGACGTCCAGGGCACTGTCGAAGCGTCGGGGGAGCTGTCGCAGGAGCCAGGGATGGTAGTGGGCGTTGTGGTCCCAAGGGTGCGCGGCATTGAACCGGTCGAGAGCCCGGAGGACGCGGTGCGGCAGGGTCGTCATGCCGTCACTCCATCAAGATCCTGGTGCCTGCGTCACCTCAAGGGCCGGACGACTGGGTCCGCTGGGCAGCAACGGCCAACGCAGTGAGGCGGATCGGCCCCGGATGCCGTGGTAGTTCCACCACTCCCTGCGCAGCGTCAGCGGAGAATGCGCGCTGAACGTGGAGATCCGTGATGCGGCTCGCAACGGTCGCGTTCTGTCAGTGCGGGACGTCGTGGATCCCACGCGCGGCGAGGCGCATTGAGCGCTGGCGAGTGCGCCCTGGCGCTCACTCACGGTGTGCGGGAGGATGCGGAACGCGATCAACAGAGGAGGGGTGTGCATTGACGGCCGATGCAATGGGCAATGCGGTGGTGGTGGGAGCCGGGGTTTCCGGATTGCTCGCCGCTCATGCGCTGGCGAGGCGCTTCGACCGCGTAACGGTGATCGAGCGGGACGAGTTCACCGACGGGGAGGCCGCATTCCGGGCCGGGGTACCGCAGTCGAGGCATGTGCACGTGCTGTGGTCGCGCGGCGTGGCGGCGCTGAATGCGCTGCTGCCAGGTGTCGTCACAGACCTCGAAGCGGCCGGTGCCGTCGTCATCGAGGCCCCTGAACAGATGCGCTGGCTCTCTCCTGCGCAGTGGTTCACCGGCGTGCCGGGATCGCACTACCTGTCCGCCTCACGCGAGCTGCTGGAGTCGACTCTGCGACGCAGGATCGCCGACCGGTCCACGATCACCATCATGGCCCGCCATGAGGTGACCGGACTCGTACCGGCGCGGGACGCGGGGGCGGTGGCCGGCGTACGGCTGCGTGAGCGAGGCACGGACGAAGAGGAGTTCACGCTGCATGCAGGGCTGGTGGTCGTCGCCGCCGGTCGCAGTTCCCGCACCGCGGACTGGCTGCACCGGCTCGGATATGCCACGCCGACCACGGACCGGTTCGATGCGCATCTCGGCTACTCCTCCCGCTACTACCGACGCCCGGCCGCCGAGGGCGGCTGGAAGGCGATGTACGTGCAGGGCAACCCGGACCTGCCGCGCGGCGGGGTGATCGTTCCGATCGAGGGCGGGCGATGGTTGGTCACGCTCATTGGACAAGGCGAACATCAGCCGCCGATCGAGGAGAAGGACTGGCTGGCCTTCGCCTCATCCTTGCGTTCCGACGAGCTCTCGGAGGCGCTCACGGACGCGGAGCCGCTGTCGGACGCGGTCGCCTTCCGGGCGACGGCGAACGAGTGGACGCACTTCGAGCGCGCGAAACGGTGGCCGCGCGGGTTTCTCGTGGTCGGGGATGCGCTGTGCCGGTTCAACCCGGTCTATGGGCATGGCATGACGGTCGCGTCGCTGCAAGCTCAGGTGATCGCCGACCAGATCTCGGCACGTGAGCCGGTGGAAATCGCGGCTCGGGCGCGGGAGATGCAGAAAGCCGTGGCGAAGTGCCCACAGGCCGCCTGGATGATCGCCACGGGAGAGGACTCGCGGTATCCGGGCACGGACGGGCCGAAACCGGGCCGGCTCGGCAAGATGCAGCAGGACTACATGTCCCGTGTGCTCTCCGCGGCCAATACCGACCCAGTGGTATCCGAAGCGTTTTTCGCCGTGCTATCGCTCAACCGCCGTCCCGAAACGCTGCTGAAGCCGCGGATCGCGCTACGCGCCAGCCGTCGTCGGACGTAACCTTCCGCATTCCGGCTGCGCAGGCGAGAACGAGTTGTGGCGCAACAAACGCACTCGACCTCCGGCCCGAGGCGCCAGCCAGGCGGCCTGGCCGACCACCTGGCTGTGCGCCACGAGAGACTGCGGTGAGGGCGGCGATCGCTGCTCCGGTACGCGAACATGGTCGCTGCCGTCGTCTGCTGAGCCTTTGTCCGGAACAGGGAGTGGCCGCCGAGGTCGAACACCGACGGCAGATGGGTGTCGGCCCTCCCCACAGTCACCCCGCACTGGAGGCAACCAGGGTTGCGTCCAGTGCGGGGTGCATCAAGCGGCACGGGGCGGATGAGGGAGGGCGGGGAGGGTGATCCATACGACGGCGCCGCCGTCGGGGTGGTTGTAGGCGCCGTAGTCGCCGCCTGCGGCGCGGGCGATGGCGGCGGTGATGGCCAGTCCGAGGCCGGTGCCGGTGGTGGCGCGGGAGCGGTCGGCCTGGGTGAAGCGGTCGAAAGCGTGCGGGAGGAAGTCGGGCGGGAAGCCGGGGCCGTGGTCGCGGACCTCGACGCGGACCTGTCCCTCATGGGCCGCCATTTCGTGGGCCGGCTTCTCGTAGGGGCGAGCGGTGACTTCCACGGGGCCGCGGCCGTGCTGCTGCGCGTTGTGGATCAGGTTCGTCACCGCTCGTTCCAGGCGATCGTGCGGGACGGCGGCGGTCAGTTCGGCGGGGCAGCCGACGGTGACGGCCGTGGCGGGGGAGCCGTTGCGCAGGCGGGCGGCCACGCGGTGCAGGAGCCGGGCCAGGTCGGGCACCGCCGACCCGGCGGGCGTGGTGTCGCAGCGATCGGTGCGGGCCAGGAGCAGCAGGTCCTCGGAGAGCTGGACGAGCCGTTCGGTCTCCTCATGGGCGGAGACGAGGGCGGCGCGCAGCTCGGCGGCGTCGCGGGGGTGGCGTAGGGCGAGTTCGATCTCGGTGCGCAGCAGGCTGAGCGGGGTGCGCAGTTCGTGGCTGGCGTCGGCGACGAAGAGCCGTTCGTGGTCGAGGGCGGTCTGGAGGCGGGTGAGCATGTCGTTGAGGGTGGTGGCGAGGCGGGCGATCTCGTCGCGGCTGGGCGGTACGTCGAGGCGGTAGCCGGGGGTGTCCTCGGTGACGGCGGCGGCTTGGGTGCGCATGCGTTCCACGGGGCGGAGGGCCGCGGCGGCCAGCAGGTAGGCGCCGATGGTGGCGAGCACGAAGACGAGGGGCAGGGCGGTGAGCAGTTCGCGCACCAGGTCGTCGAGGGCTTCCTGCTGGGCCTGGCGGGCGATGCCGGTGACAGGGCCGTATTCGCTCTGGGACTCGCGGAAGCGGCTGAGGGTGAGGTAGCCGGCGCCGGCCAGGACCAGGGCCATCACGGCGGCGAAGATCGCGGTGAGGCGGATGCGGAGCGGGATGCGGTTCATGACGTGCGGGTGGGGGTGCGTCCGCCGTCGCGGCGGATCCGGTATCCGGCGCCGCGTACGGTCTCGACGGCCCGGGTGCCGTAGGGGCGGTCGATCTTGTCGCGCAGGGCCTTGATGTGGGCGTCGACCACGTTGGAGCCGGGGCAGGTGCCCAGGTCCCAGCAGCGCTCGACGAGCATGGCACGGGTCAGCACCGTGCCGGGCCGGTGCATCAGTGCCTCCAGGAGGGCGTACTCCTTGCCGGTCAGCGGAATCTCCTCGTTGCCGCGCCGCACCGTCCGGGTGGCCGGGTCCAGTGACAGGTCGCCGGCCGTCAGCACGGTGGGGCGTTCGACGGGGCCGCGGCGGATCAGGGCCCGCAGCCGGGCCATCAGTTCGTCCAGGCTGAACGGTTTGGTGAGGTAGTCGTCGGCACCGCCGTCCAGACCGTGCACCCGGTCGGCGACCGCGTCCTTCGCCGTGAGCATCAGCACGGGCAGCCAGATACCGCGTCGCCGGAGGGTCGCGCAGACCTCGAAGCCGTCCAGGCCCGGCAGCATCACGTCCAGCACCATCGCGTCGTAGCCGGCCACATCGGTGAGGGCGAGGGCCTGCGAGCCGTCGGCGGCCACATCGACGGCATAGCCCTCCTCGGTCAGGGCCCGGCGCAGCAGGTCCCGCATCTTGGGCTCGTCCTCGACCACCAGGATCCGCATCGCACCATCCCTTGTCCGCCGCTGCCGCGCACATCGTCGCGCCTTTCAGGATCCCCGCCGCTGATGAAGGTGGCATGACGTCACCCGAGCGGGTCGATCTTCATGCCAGCTTCATCCGGGGCGGCTTCTCTGGCCACACAGACACCTTCGGCTTCGACGACGATCTCGACGAGGAGCGGTCATGTCACCCCGTTCGTTCACCAAGCCGGCCGCAGGGACCACGGCCGCGCTCCTCCTGGTGACGGGTGCCGGCCTGCTGACCGGCTGCGGCACCCAGACGAGAAGCGACGCCGCCGGCGGTACGAGCGTGGTCGCGGCGCAGGCCGCCTCCCGGAACCCCCACCCTCAGCAGCCAGTGCAGACCAAGGAGGCGGACTGGAAGCCGGTCGCCGACGCCCTCGGCCGCACCGGAACGCTGATGAAGGGCACCGTCTACCGCGTCCCGCTGCCCCGCAAGGACCTCAAGGTCACCACCGAGGGCGTCACCGTCAAGCCGGGCCTGTCCCTGGGCGGTTACGCGACGTTCGCCAAGTACCGGCACACGACCATGCTCATGGGCGATCTGGTCGTCACCGAGGACGAACTGCCCAAGGCCACCGATGCGTTGCAGGCCGCCGGCATCGAGCAGACCGCCCTGCACAAGCACCTGCTCCAGCAGTCCCCGGCGATCTGGTGGACGCACGTCCACGCCATGGGCGATCCGGTGAAGCTCGCCAGGGGCCTCAAGTCCGCCCTCGCCGCGACCTCCCTCCCGCCCGCCTCGCCGCCCCCGTCGACCCAGCCGCCCATTGCCCTGGACACCGCCGGCATCGACAAGGCACTCGGCCGCAAGGGCACTGCCGACGGCGGCATCTACAAGTTCACCGTCGCCCGCAAGAACACCATCGACGACGGGGAGCACGTGCTCCCGCCCGCCCTCGGCCTGACCACCGGCATCAACTTCCAGCCCCTCGGCGGCAACAAGGCCGCCATCAACGGCGACTTCGTCATGACCGCCCCCGAGGTACAGAAGGTCATCCAGGCGCTCCGCAAGGGCAACATCGACATCGTCGAGCTCCACAACCACTCCCTGGACGAGCACCCACACCTGTTCTACCTGCACTTCTGGGCCACCGCCGACGGAGTCACCCTGGCCAAGGCACTGCGCCCGGCCCTGGACGCGACCGCTCCGGCGCCCGCGTCATGACCGGCGCGCCCTGATCGGCACAGGCCGGATCGGTCGCCGTGCGGTGCGACGCTGTCGGCGTTGCTGGCCGCGTATCCCTCGCCGTATCCCTCGTCGTCGCGGTACTCGACGACCCGGCCGTCCCGCCGCCCGCCCCCACACGCAGCGGCAAGCCACCCTCGCCTCTCCTCCTCCCCCCCCGGGAAAGCCCGCACATGATCCGTCGTCTCAGCCTCCGCGCTCCGCTGGCCCTGATCGTGGGCCTGGTCCTCGCCGCCGTTGCCGTCGTGGCCGGCGTACTGCTCACCCGCGGCGGCAGCCGGCCGCCCAGGGTGGCGCTGCCGCTCCATGCGGCGAAGGAGATCTCCCTGCCGGGGGACAGCTCCCGCTTCGACTACGCGAGCCTCGACCCCGACCGCGGGCTGCTGTTCATCGCCCACCTCGGCGCGAGCCGGGTCATCGAGGTGGACGTGCACGCGGGCCGCGTCGTACGGACCATCGACGGCCTGTCCGGCGTCCACGGCGTGCTGGTCGTCCCCGCTCTGCACCGGGTGTACGCCACCGCCACCGACGCCAACCAGGTGGTCGCCATCGACGAGGCCACGGGCACCGTCCTGCACCGCAGCCCCACCGGCGACTACCCCGACGGGCTGGCCTACGACCCCGTGCACGGCACGGTGTGGACCACCAACGAATCCGGCGGCTCGGAGACCGTCGTCGACGCCGCCACCGGAGCGGCCCGCGGCACCGTCCCCCTGGGCGGCGAAGCCGGCAACGTCGCCTACGACCCCACCACCCGGCAGATGCTCGTCGACGTCCAGACCCGCAACGAGCTCGCCGTCATCGACCCGACCACCCTCCGCATCACCCGCCGCCTCCCCCTGCCCGGCTGCGACCACGACCACGGACTGATCCTCGCCCCGACCGACCGGATGGCCTTCATCGCCTGCGACGGCAACGCCCGCCTGCTCACCGTCGACCTGACCACCTGGCACATCACCGGAACCGACCAGGTCGGTGACGATCCCGACGTACTCGCCTACGACCCCGCCGCCGGGCACCTCTTCGTGGCCTCCGAGTCCGGGTGGGTCACCACCGCCGACAACCACGACCGGCACCTCACCATCACCGGCCGCGCCCACCTCGCCGCCGACGCTCATGTGGTCGCCGTCGACCCCACCACCCACCTCAGCTACTACCCCGTCCCGCACGGCCCCGGCGGACACCCTGCACTCCTCGCGTACCGGCCAGGACCGTGACACCTCCGAAGCCACTCATCGCAGTGGAGCGGGATCGAAATGTCTACCGAGTGACCCAGGGCGACTCAGATCTGGCGGAGGCCGCGGCGCCATGTGTCACTGCCGGCGCGCAGCCCGCCGGCGTTTCCGTCAGTCTCCAGCCGTGTCTCTGTTCGGAGTGCGGGGACGCGGCGTGGGTACCGGATCGAGCCGCCGATACGAGCAGCACGGCAGCCGATCCCCCCACTGCGACTGTCGTGAAAGCGCGTTGACATGGGGACGAGCCGCCACAGAGAGTCTGTAAGCCGTCTGTCATCCCCGCCGGATGTGCGCATGCGACGACCCGACTTCTCCCGGTGGGCGCCAGAGGAAGACCGGACCAGGTGTCGTCCCACAGCCGCCGGCTCCAGCGGATCGACCCCGGCGGGGAGCAGGTTGTCGTTCTCACCCGGCACGAGTACGACCGGCTCGAAGCCAGCCGCAGGCAGGTCGGCGCCCAGCACAAACGACTGCGGGCGATGCGTCAGCGACTGGACCGCCGGGACGTGCTCCTCGCCGATGCCGCGCTGGTCCTGGCCTCGGCAGAGGTGCATTCGTGCCCCGAGGCGGACCAGGCGGTGTCGCACACCGACGTCACATGCCGTGGCTGTCGCCTGCTGGCCGCCATCCGTGACGACACACGGCCCGTCCCCTGACGGACTCGCCGGCCAGGCGACGTCGGGGTGGGGTGAGGGCTGGCCCACATCGAGCAATTGTGTGATTGACGGACCACGTTGGGTGTCCGTACGCTCCTGGTGTAGTGACGGCATAAGGAAGCTGGTGAGAGTCCAGCACGGTCGCGCCACTGTGAACAGTCCCCTCTCCAGGGGCCTGAAGTCAGACACTTGGCCGTCATGACACGCCCCATTGGCTGAGGGACGCACGATCCCCGAAGGAGGCTCACACCCATGAGCAGCATGTCCGCACCCGCTTCCCTGTCCACCCCGGTCGTTCTGCCTGCCGCGAAGGCCGCGCTCTGGCTGGTCGGCACCGCGTTGATCGCGCTGGCCGTCTACTACTTCATCGGCGTCGACCAGGGCGCCTACTCCGTGTTCGGCAACGACATGCACGTCCACGAGTTCGTGCACGACGCCCGGCACTTCCTCGGCTTCCCCTGCCACTGATGGTCGCGAGCCCGGACACCTGAACATGGAGAAGAAACTCATCCTGCGCGGCGGCATCGCCGGCGCAGTCGCCGGTCTGCTCGCCTTCCTCTTCGCGAGGATCTTCGCCGAGCCCCAGATCGCAGCGGCGATCACCTACGAAAGCGGGCGCGACGCCGCCCAGGAAGCCCTGGACAAGGCCGCCGGAACAACGCCCGAGGCGGCCGGCCCCGACATCTTCAGCCGCACCATCCAGGCCAACGTCGGCATCGGCGTGGGCATGATCCTCTTCGGCATCGCCATGGGCGCCCTGTTCGCCGTCGCCTACGCCGTCTGCCTCGGCCGGGTCGGCAAGCTGCGCGCCCGCAACCTGGCCCTGCTGGTGGCACTCGGCGGCTTCCTCGGCATCTACTTCGTGCCGTTCGTGAAGTACCCGGCCAACCCGCCCTCCATCGGCCACCCCGACACCATCAAGGACCGCGGCAACCTGTATCTGGCCATGGTGGTCTGCTCGGTGGTCTTCCTGATCGCGGCGGTCTGGCTCGGCAAACGGCTCCAGCCCCGCTTCGGGAACTGGAACGCCACGCTGCTGGCCGGTGCCGCCTACGTCGTGGCGATCGGCATCGTGATGGCCCTGCTGCCCTCACTCGGCGAACTCTCGGTCAACGTGCAGGAGTACGGCCACCACGCCACCGAGACACCACTGCCCCTGACCGACCCCAAGGGCACCATCGTCTACCCGGGCTTCCCGGCCGACGTGCTGTTCTCCTTCCGCTTCTACTCCGTCGCCACCCAGGTCCTGCTGTGGGCGACCCTGGCCCTGGTCTTCGGACCCATGGCCGAGCGCCTGCTCAACCCGGCCAGGCAGACGTCGAAGAATCCGGCGTCCGCGCAGCCCCGACCAGCCGGCGTGGCATGACAGACACAGAACCGAGGGCCGCGATCCGGGAACAGATCGCGGCCCTCGGCCCGTTCTTCGCCTTCGAGACCCACGACGAAGGATCGGCGGCCACCGATCCCTGGCGGCCCATGAGCGAACTGGTGCAGGATCGCGAGGTCCTGCTGGACCGCGTGACGTCCGTCCGCGCGTTCCTGGCCGCGGGCAGTGGACGGCCACCCGAGGCGGTCGAGCTACGGGTCGCAGCCTCCGTGACCCACCTGGGACTGGTCGCGCGCCTCATCTCTCCAGTCATGGCTGCAACTCTGCACAGCTTGCCGCCATCTCTCCCTCTTGTTCGCGTGCGCTGGCAGCCCTCGCTCGGCGGAGCGTTCCCCCTGTCGATTCCGCAAGACGCACTGACACCCGGCAGTCGAACGGTCCTGGAAGCGACCAGCCAGATGGCGGGCGATCTGCTCGAAGGACCAATACGGGAGCTTGTCAGGGCAGTTGAGCCGCTGTCTGTGTCCCCCCGCATCCTGTGGGGCAACGTCGCCTCCGCGATCAACGGAGCAGCAACGGCCATCACCACCTCCGCCCCCTCCTGGGGACCACGAGCACACGAGGTCGCCGAAGTGCTCCTCAAGCACCAGTCGCTCCGTGACACCCACACCCGGACGGCTGGCGACGGACCGTTCCGGCGCCGCAGTTGTTGCTTGATCTACCGCGCCGCACCCGATGCGGCAGGAGCACTGTGCGGTGACTGCGTGCTCGGACCGAGGAGTTGTTGACGGGCCAAGCACTGAAGAACGCGCGCCGTCTGCTCGTCATCGCCGTGGTCATCCTCCTGATCGGCACGCTCCCTCCGGCCCTGGACGTCCTGACGACGAACCTCCTGGTCGATGGCACGCCCGTGGCGCAGGCCGTCCACACGCCCTATGCCATCGACAACGCGGCAGTCTTCGGGGCCGTGCTGAGCGCAGCCGCCGCCGCAGCGTTCCGCCAGGGTGCACGACTGCGCGCGGACACGGAAGGCCTGGTCTGATGCCGCCGGAGGAGCCACACGAGATCCACTGCCACCTCGACCGGCTGCTGGCCGATCACCAGATGACCCTGGCCGAGCTCGCCGAACGCGTCGGCGTGACGGTGGCGAACCTGTCGATCCTGAAGAACGACCGTGCCAAGGCAATCCGCTTCAGCACCCTGAGCGCGATCTGCCGCGAACTCCACTGCCAGCCCGGAGACATCCTCACGTTCGGCCCCCACTGAAGCGGTGTGACAGCCGCAGCCGTGCTGCCGCCGTGAGCAGCCCGATCCTCGACGTGCCTGCACCTGAACAACCACCGAAGATCGACGCCCGGAAGGCGAAGACCCCTCCTGACGCTCGCGCACGGCTCGGGAACCGGAGGGACGCCGGGTGAGCGAACCGTTGGTACGAGTCCCCGGACCAGCATCCGAGCGGCGTATCACGTTCCCGGCACGTCAACGGTCGTCTGATGCGGCACTAATAGGACTCCACCACGGTTTCGAGCACCTCGACGGCCTTGCCCACCCCGTCCTGGGCGGCAGCGCGGAGTCCGAACTGCTCCGCGCCTTGGGCCAGTTCGCGATCTCTCACGACGCGGGACAGTGCTTCGGCCAGACGCCCCGCAGTGAGGTCGTACTGCGGCAGAGGTGCCGGCGCCAGACCGAGGGCGTGCATCCGCCGAGCCCAGAACGGCTGGTCGAAAGTGAAAGGGCACACGACCTGCGGACGGCCCGATCGCAGGGCCGATGCGGTGGTTCCGGCGCCACCGTGATGAACGATCGCGGCCATGAGGGGAAAAACCTGCTCATGCGGCATCTCGTTCACGAAGAAGACGTCGTCGACGCCTCGGCCCTGCTTGTCGTCGGGAGCCATCACTCCACCCCATCCGGTGGCGATCACAGCACGCACCCCGGCCTGACGGACGGCCGCGAGAACGGCTCTGCTCTTCTCGGCAGAACGGCTCCCGGCCATACTGCCGAATCCGATGTACACGGGCCGTTTCCCCGCATCGAGAAACGAGCGAAGGTCCGCAGGCATGCGCCACTCGCCGGTCGCCGGCAGATGCCAAAAGCCCGTGGTGTGCGTGGTGGGGGGATACCGAGGTGTTCCGGGCAGCACACCGGGATCGAATGCCTGCAACACGGTGGCCGGCTTTCCGTCGGGCCGGGACAGAACACTGAGCTTGCTCCCGCGCCCCGACAGCCCCAGCGATTCGCGCCGCAGACGCGCCACTGCCGAGCCGTACAGACGGCGAACCGGCCACTCGGCGTAGGCATAGGAGGCCCGGCTCAGTGAAGTGGGCAGCCGCCTGGGTACCAACGGATTGACGAAGTCGGGGGTGGGCACCCAACCCGGCTGAAAGCACACCGGCACAGCAGGCACCTTCAGCCACTCGGCAAGGTGATGCGCCGGCACCCAGGGCACGAACACCACGACATCGGGGCGAGGCAGCCCTTTGACCTTGGCAATCAGATCTTCGAGGACCTTCACGTAGTGCGGCCTGCTCCGATGGAACCACCGCACTCCCCGCACCATGCCTCGTAGCCCGCGACGATCCTCATTGGCTCTCCGAACCACAGGATCGGCCAGGAGCTCCAGGGGCCCATCGACGATCGGAACGTAGGGCACCCCAGCCGAGCCGGCCAACTCCGCGAAGACTGACGGCCCGATCAGTGTCACTTCGTGCCCGGCTGCCTTCACACCGCACGCCAGCGCCAGATACGGCTGGACATCACCCCGCGAGCCATGGGTCACCAGCAAGACGTTCACTACAGCATTCCTTCCAGAAGCCGGTCGCTCGGCCGATGAGCTCCACCGGTTCAACCGCCTACAACTCGACGGCAAGAGACATCGCGACCGCCGCACCACGACGAGCTGTGCAAGACCGTACGAGCTCTTTCGAGCCGAGACTGGGTGTCAATCGGTCAACGACGTCCCGTTCAATATGTGACGCTCCCGTTGCTCGCTTTGGAGCAGGCCGTATCCTCTTCCGTGGGCCTGTTGGGCCCCATCAACGTGGTCGATCCACAGGACCTCGACACGGCCTTTCCTCTTCCGGGCGGGGCCGCAGCCGTCGGCTTCACTGCCGACGCCGTCAGTGAATTGCACATTGACGCTGTGGGGGGGCACTCTCGCGAATGCCACATGGGCCGACCAAGGTGCCTGACGTTCGTCGCGAAAATTTCCCGAGCGCCTGGGTGCAGGTTCGGGGGGCGAGCGGTGTGAATGTGCCGCTGGCTATTGATGGGCGAATTGCGCTACTGCCGTGACCAGTACCAGCGCGTTACGGACACCGATATGCGTGAGGAGGGGAGCCACCGTGCCGTGGTACAGGCCTCGCCCTGAGGGCGGCAGGAGTTGACGGACCGACGTAATGGCCGGATGGGCGGTGCGGACGCGTGGCAGTTCGCTGCGGTTGAGTCCCCATGGCATGGGCGGTGACGGAAATCCTCGTGAGGTACGCACGGCGCCGGTCAGCGAACGGGCGCTGAACCAGCGTGGCACGGTGTCGAAGACGAGGGAGCCGCCGGGAAAGGCTTCGGCGCAGCCGGCGATCAGGTCACGTACCTGGTGGGGGCGCAGGTACATCAGCAGACCCTGCGCAGTGATGAGCACACCACGCGAGCTGTCGACCTCGTCGCGCCAGGACAGGTCGAGTGCCGAACACGCGAGGGTGCGCCGGCGGTCGCCATCCGGCAGCAAGGACCGGCGCAGCGCGGCGGTTTCGGGCAGTTCGACGCCGAGCCATCGGGCTCGGCCGTTGTCGCAGCGCCAGAATTGGGTTTCCAACCCCTCGGCCAGGTGAACGATGGTGCCGTCGGGGTGGGTGGTGAGGAAGTCCCGTACTGCGGTGTCGAAGGTACGGACGCGCAGGGCGTGGCCTTGGGCGACGAGACCGATGGGGCGCCCGAAGTGCTTTTCGAAGGGGTAGTCGAGTGTGTCGACCAGTTCCGTGGCTTTGGGGTCGTGGAGCACCGGCCGGGGTCGGCGTGCCTCCCATGCCCGCTGATACAGATTCCACAT
This sequence comes from Streptomyces albospinus, assembly GCF_014648695.1. Classification (GTDB taxonomy): domain Bacteria; phylum Actinomycetota; class Actinomycetes; order Streptomycetales; family Streptomycetaceae; genus Streptomyces; species Streptomyces albospinus. The sequence continues at coordinate 617 of NZ_BMRP01000025.1, read as the reverse complement.
CAGCATTTCGGGGACACCGCTCAGGGTGACGGTGTGCATGGCACCGTTGCCGCGGTCCATCTAGTCAGTCCTCCGTCGGCTCGACAGCTCCCCGTAATGGATGGAGCGGTTCGGGGCGGGTCGTCCCTCGAAGTCGCGTGGGCGACTCGCCGGTGTTCAGCACACGCCAGGGCCCTTAACGTATGTCTCATCAGACCTACGGAACGTGAAGAACACGCCTGCGCGGTCCGCGAGGCGACGTAGCCGATGACGAAGGGCGTGGACGAAGGGCGTATCCACGCCGGTGCCGAGGTCCACTTGCCGGGCTGCCGGTGGTTGCGGGGGAGGGCGAGTTGAGGAGGCCGCTGCGGACGGATGGGCAGTCGAGTGCTTCACCGCTCCGCCGTAACGCCGTGATCTCCATGCCCGTCCGGCCGGCGACACCGAGGGGGTGCGTCGCCAACTCCCACTGCGGGAGCTGGTTCCGACCGGAGGGATGGGCTGCCTCAAACGCTTGGTCGAGATCTGCACCTCAGCACTCCGTGCCCGTTCGCCGTCGCTTGACGAGAACAGGGTCCGCTAGTGTCCTGCGCCAGTAGTTGATCGTTAGTTGTTGTGTGACTTCTTTTTCTGCTGCT
>NZ_BMRP01000024.1:73680-96756 GCF_014648695.1 Streptomyces albospinus | reverse complement strand
GGTGGGGGGGGGTGGGGGGTGGGCCCCCCGGGGGGGGAGACACACGGAAGGGCTCCTAACCGACAGCAACAGCCACCCACTCCCGCCTCCATCACCCCTCACCTCTCACCCCTCACCCCTCACCCCTCACCCCTCACCCCACCCAACTACCCACCATTTCCACCATTTTCGCCATTCTCCCCATTGGCGGCGAAGCGGGCGGCTTCAATGAATTCGGGGCGGGGCTCCAAAGCCGCTGCGAGGCGGAAGTGGCGAAGCGCTTCCTCGGGGCGGCTGGCGCGTTCCAGCGTGCGGCCGAGGGCGAAGTGCGCGAAGGCGTTGTCCGGCTCGCGTTCCAGAACGATCTGGAATTCCAGCTCTGCGGGCCGTAGTTGGGCGGAGAGAAAGAAAGCGCGAGCGCGCAGCAAGCGGGCTGCGGTGTTCTCTGGATGTGCGGTGATGACCGAATCCAGCAGCCGGATCGCACCGCGCGGGTCTCGGGCTGCGAGCAGTTGCTCCGCGGCGCGGTAGTCGATGACGTGCGTCTCGGGACTGCGCTCGGGCACGGCCTTCTCCTCTCCGTTGTCGTCGGGGCACGGCCGTAGGCGGCCATGCACCGTACGGCGGTACGTGCGGCACAACAATCACGTCTGTCGCCGCATTCCCCGGCAGAGGCGGTCCTATCCCCGCGCGCCCGCACCGACGTCAGCCCCTCACGCCGACGTCGATGCACTCGCCGTCAGAGGCTGATGTGGTACGCCTTGCGCAACGTCTCGTGCACAGTCCACTGCGTGCGGTCGCCCTCGCGCAGGATGCAGGCGTCGCCCGGTCCCACTTCGAGGACCTGGCCGCCTTCGACCTCGATCGTGGCTCGGCCGCTGACGACCACGAACAGCTCATTCGCCTCGGTGTCGGTGACCACACCCGGTGTGATCTGCCAGATTCCCCGGATCTGGCGGCCGTCCGGGGACTCCCACAGCACCTTGCCCGTCACCATCGGCTCGCCGGAGACGACCTGTTCGGGGTCGAGGGGCTCAGGCTCCAGATCGGCGTCCGCAATGCCCGGGACGTTGACCACGAACGACGCGGGAGATGCAGAAGACGCCGGATGCTCGGGAGACGCGGACGGCGCATCGGATGTGAAAGATGCCACGGGTTCACGGGACGCAACGGATTCGGAGGATGTGGACGGCGCGGGAGACGCGTCTCCGACCGGGGCCCTTCCGGTGCCGTCGCCGGTGGAGCCGGGTTCGGTGTCGGCGGTCGTGGAATCAAGATCGGCAGTTGTCATGGCGGTGAGGCTATCGCCCGGCCTCAGGCGTCCCTTAGGCGCTCCCACACCTCGCGGACCTGGGGTTCCAGGGCTTCCAGCGGACCGTCGTTGTCGATCACGAGGTCCGCGATCGCCAGTCGCTGTTCACGGGTGGCCTGCGCCGCCATCCGCGACTTCGCCTCGTCTTCCGACATGCCGCGCAGTCGCAGCAGTCGGTCCAGCTGGGTCTGCGGCGCTGCGTCGATGACGACGACCTTGTCGTAGAGCGGCGCCAGGCCGTTCTCGGTCAGCAGCGGCACGTCGTGGATCACCACCGCGTCCGGTCCGGCCGATGCTTCGAGCTCGGCGGATCGTGCACCCACCAGCGGGTGCACGATTGCGTTCAGCACCTTCAGTTTCTCCGGGTCGGAGAACACGATCGCGCCCAGCTTCGGCCGGTCCAGGGTTCCGTCCGGGGCGAGTACGTCGCTCCCGAACTCCTCGACGACCGCCGCGAGTCCGGGCGTACCCGGCTCGACGACCTCGCGTGCGATCTTGTCCGCGTCCACGATCACCGCGCCGTACGACGCCAGCAGCCGCGAAACCTCACTCTTGCCCGAACCGATCCCGCCGGTCAGCCCCACCTTCACCATGGCCCCACGCTATACGGCCCGCGGGGCCGCGCGGCGCTGGGGCAGGGCTCCGCGTGGGGCCTGCTGAGCGGGCTGACGTCCCGGAAGCCGGCTGATGAAACTCGGGCACCGGCCGGCTCACGGCCATGAACTGATGACACCGACAGAAACCGATGACACCGATGGGACGGCGCGGCAGAGCCGCGAAGTCGGCGGCGCACGACGGTCCACCGGTCTCAGATTCCGCCGCCCCCGTCGGATTCGCGCTCCGCCAGGAAGCGTTCGAATTCCCGGCCGATCTCGTCGGCCGTGGGCAGCTCCACCGGCTCGGCGACGAGATTGCCCCGGGTTTCCGCGCCTGCCACCGCGTCGTACTGGTGCTCCAGGCCGCTCACCAGGGCGACCAGTTCCTCGTCGCCCTCGGAGATCTGCCGTTCGATCTCCTCCTGTGTCCGCAGCGCCTCCGTGCGCAGCGCATGCGCCGCGTTCGGCAGCACCAGACCCGTCGCGGCCGTCACTGCTTCGAGGGCCGTGAGCGCGGCGTCCGGATACGCGGACCGGGCGATGTAGTGCGGCACATGTGCCGCCACGCCCAGTACGTCGTGTCCCGCCTCGGCGAGCCGGAACTCGATCAGCGCTTCGGCACTGCCGGGCACCTGCGCCTCGTCGAAGAAGCTGCCGTGCCCCGGCATCAGGTCCGTGCGGTTGCCATGCGGGGTGAGGCCCACGGGGCGGGTGTGCGGGACGCCCATCGGGATGCCGTGGAAGTTGACCGAAAGCCGAACGCCGAGCCGCTCCACTATCTGCCGGACGGCCGCCGCGAAGCGCTCCCATTCCACGTCCGGTTCGAGCCCGGACAGCAGCAGGAAGGGGGCGCCGGTCGCGTCCTCGACCAGCCGCAGCTCGATGCCGGGGGTCTCGTATGCGGTCCAGCGGTGGCTCTCGAAGGTGAGCAGTGGGCGCCGGGCGCGGTAGTCGATCAGCCGGTCGTGGTCGAAACGGGCGACGACCCGGTGGGACAGGCCGTTCAGCAGCCGGTCCACGATCTGGTCGCCGGTTTCGCCGGCGTCGATGTAGCCGTCGAAGTGGTACAGCAGCACGAGACCGGCGGAGTCCCTGGCGGTTATCGCCTCGACCGCCGCGAGCCCGCTCGGCTCCCATTCGTACAACCCCTGGGGATCCAACACAGTGACCGCTCCTCCTCGTGTCCGTGAGCAAGAACGCCCGGGGCCGGCCCGGCATTCCCGGACCCGTCGCGCAAGCGCGGCTTGTCCGAAGATGTACGCTCCCACGCCCGCACGTGCGCGCCGCGTGCCCGCCCAAAGCCCCGCACACCTCCCGAACCGCCTCACGCCCTCTTCCCCGACCTCCCCGGCCACATCATCGAACGTCCTCAACTACCCATGAAGTGCGGCGAGTTGCCGCCACAACTCCTCGAACCCCATCACCCCGACCTTGACGCCATTGGTCCGTACCTCTCACTTCGCCGCGGCCCTCGTGATTCACGCTCCCGCCCAACGTGCATACGGGGAACAGGGACTGAACGCGCACCGGCCCGCTCACCCCGTCTCCACCGGTGCCCCCGTCTCCACCGGTGCCTCCGCCGCCGCGTCACCGCCTCCGTCACGGCCTACGCCGCCGCGTTCCTGGCAGCGGGCACCGTCCTCACCGTCACGGCCTCCGTTGCCGGTGGTGACTCGCCGAATTCCCAGCAGGGCGGCGTCCGCAACTCCGCCGTCCGCGATACGGGCGAGGACGGTCGCGGGATGGGCGGGGGGTCTGTGTCGGCGGCACGGGCGGAGCAGCTGCGGCACAAGAGCAACAAGGTGGACCCGAGCACAACAGGCGCACGGGGTGCACACGGCGCACGTACAGCGGCTGTCGGATCGGCCCATGCGCAGCAACCGGGGTGGGGCTGCGGTGCGGTCTTCTGCGGCACCATGCCTGGTTCCGTGCGGTGCCGGCGGGCCGGGCCGCTACTGGCTTCGCCATCGCCGACCAGAGCGCGGGCGGCTACCTGGTGGCCATCGCCGGCGACGACACCGGTACGGGTGGCCACGGAGTCGCCAGTCCGGGCGGTTCCGGTCGGCCGGAAGAACGCCCCCGCTGCGCCGGATGCGACGAAGGCCCGCTCCCCGGAGGGAGCGGGCCTTCGCCCATCAGCTAGCTAGTGCTCAGCGGGGCAGAGCGTCAGCTCTGGCCGCCGGCCAGCTTCTCGCGGAGCGCGGCGAGGGCCTCGTCCGACGCCAGGGCGCCGGAGTTGTCCGCCGACTCCGAGGAGTACGAGCCACCGGAGACGTTGCCGCCGCCGGCCTGGCCGCCACCGGCCGCCGCGGGAGCCGCAGCACCCTCGGCCGCGGCCTGCTCGTCGGCCTCGCGGGACTTGATGACCTGGGCCTGGTGCTGCTCGAAGCGCTGCTGCGCCTCGGCGTACTGCTGCTCCCACGCCTCGCGCTGGGCCTCGTAGCCCTCCAGCCAGTCGTTGGTCTCCGGGTCGAAGCCCTCGGGGTAGATGTAGTTGCCCTGGTCGTCGTAGGACGCGGCCATGCCGTACAGGGTCGGGTCGAACTCGACCGCCGACGGGTCGGCGCCGAAGGACTCGTTGGCCTGCTTCAGCGAGAGGCTGATGCGGCGGCGCTCCAGGTCGATGTCGATGACCTTGACGAAGATCTCGTCGTTGACCTGGACGACCTGCTCCGGGATCTCCACGTGGCGCTCGGCCAGCTCGGAGATGTGGACCAGGCCCTCGATGCCCTCGTCGACGCGGACGAACGCACCGAACGGAACGAGCTTGGTGACCTTACCCGGGACGACCTGACCGATCTGGTGGGTCCGGGCGAACTGCTGCCACGGGTCTTCCTGGGTGGCCTTGAGCGACAGGGAGACGCGCTCGCGGTCCATGTCGACGTCGAGGACCTCGACGGTGACCTCCTGGCCGACCTCGACGACCTCGGAGGGGTGGTCGATGTGCTTCCAGGACAGCTCGGAGACGTGCACCAGGCCGTCCACGCCACCCAGGTCCACGAAGGCACCGAAGTTGACGATGGAGGAGACGACGCCGGAGCGCACCTGACCCTTCTGGAGGGTGGTGAGGAAGGTCTGACGGACCTCGCTCTGGGTCTGCTCCAGCCAGGCGCGGCGGGACAGGACCACGTTGTTGCGGTTCTTGTCCAGCTCGATGATCTTGGCCTCGAGCTCCTTGCCCACGTAGGGCTGGAGGTCGCGGACGCGGCGCATCTCGACCAGGGAGGCCGGGAGGAAGCCACGGAGGCCGATGTCGAGGATGAGACCACCCTTGACGACCTCGATGACGGTACCGGTGACGATGCCGTCCTCTTCCTTGATCTTCTCGATGGTGCCCCAGGCACGCTCGTACTGGGCGCGCTTCTTCGAGAGGATCAGGCGGCCTTCCTTGTCCTCCTTCTGGAGAACAAGGGCTTCGATCTCGTCACCGACGGCGACGACCTCGTTGGGGTCGACGTCGTGCTTGATCGAGAGCTCACGGCTCGGGATGACGCCTTCGGTCTTGTAACCGATGTCGAGCAGGACCTCGTCCCGGTCGACCTTCACGATGACGCCGTCGACGATGTCGCCGTCGTTGAAGTACTTGATCGTCTCGTCGATCGCGGCGAGGAAGGCTTCCTCGTTACCGATGTCGTTGACCGCAACCTGCGGGGTGGTGGCGGTGGTCTCGGTGCTGCTCGTCATGTGGGAAAGGGCTCCGGTACGGACATTGAAGTCGTAGGTACTGCTACGCCGAGAGCCGGTATCGCCTCTGCATAAGCCGGACAGCGTCAGAGGCGCACCCTCCGGAAGCCCCGCAAAGCCGGAGCGAACCGAAACGCCTCGAAAACCGAGGGGACATTCATACAGATGCGAGCGCGGCCTGCTCCGTCTGAGGCGCGCAGGCCCGCAGCGCAACTTGTAGCATACGGGGGCAGCCGGAGACGGTCAATGCGCGAAGGCGCATACCCGGGGCAGATCGCCCCATAACCGGCACACGCGATGTTCCGCGAGGTCGTACGATCTCGCGGCCCCCGCTGCGACAAGCACAGCGAAGACTACGACGACGGGCGCGATGAACCAAGAGCACGAGCCGGAGGCGACCCGCCGTGACGCCTCGGACGCCGAGAGCAGCCGGGCCAGCCGGGGCTGGTGGGACCGCAACGCGGACGAGTACCAGAGCGAACACGGCGCGTTCCTAGGGGACGACCGGTTCGTGTGGGGGCCGGAGGGACTGGACGAGGCGGACGCGGCGCTGCTGGGGCCGGCCGCGGAGCTCAAGGGGCGGCGCGTACTGGAGATCGGGGCGGGGGCGGCGCAGTGTTCCCGCTGGCTGGCGGCGCAGGGGGCGCTGCCCGTGGCGCTTGATCTCTCGCACCGGCAGTTGCAGCACGCGCTGCGGATCGCGGACGGGGCGGCGGGGGACGCCGTCGCGCTGGTGGAGGCGGACGCGGGGGCGCTGCCGTTCCGCGACGGCTGTTTCGATCTGGCCGCTTCCGCCTACGGGGCACTGCCGTTCGTCGCGGATCCGGTGCGGGTGCTGCGGGAGGTGCGGCGGGTGCTGCGGCCGGGCGGCCGGTTCGTCTTCTCGGTGACGCATCCGATCCGCTGGGCGTTTCCCGACGAGCCGGGGCCGGAGGGGCTGTCCGTGGCGGCGTCGTACTTCGACCGGACTCCCTACGTCGAGCAGGACGAGGTCGGGCGGGCGGTGTACGTGGAGCATCACCGGACGCTGGGTGACCGGGTGCGGGATGTAGTGGCGGCCGGTTTCCGGCTGGAGGACGTCGTGGAACCGGAGTGGCCCGACTGGAACACCCAGGAGTGGGGCGGCTGGTCGCCGCTGCGCGGGCATCTGATCCCGGGGACGGCGATCTTCGTGTGCACGGCGGCGGCGTAGCGGCTCCGGGCCGGGGGTGGCCGGGGCGGCGGGCGGGTGCCGGGCTTCGGGGCGGCAGACTGGGGCCGTGATGCTCCCCCACCCTGATGCCGGGGGTACCTCCGGTGCCGCCGCCCTTGCCCAGTTGCCCGTGCGCAGTGCGCTGCCCGCGCTGCGTGCTGCCCTCGACGGGGCCGGTGCGGCGGTGCTGTGTGCTCCGCCGGGCACCGGCAAGACGACCTTGGTGCCGCTGGAGCTCGCGGGGCTGACGGGCGACGGGCCGCGGCGGCGGGTGGTGGTGGCCGAGCCGCGGCGGATCGCGGCGCGTGCCGCGGCGCGGCGGATGGCCTGGCTGCTGGGCGAGCAGGTCGGCGGCTCGGTGGGCTTCACGGTGCGCGGGGAGCGGCGGGCGGGGGCTCGTACGGCGGTGGAGGTGGTGACCACCGGGGTGCTGTTGCAGCGGTTGCAGCGGGATCCGGAGCTGGCCGGGGTGGATGTGGTGGTGCTGGACGAGTGCCATGAGCGGCATCTGGACGCGGATACCTGTGCGGCGTTCCTGCTGGATGTGCGGGAGACGCTGCGGCCGGAGCTGCGGCTCGTGGCGGCGTCGGCGACGACGGACGCGGAGGGGTGGGCGCGGCTGCTGGGCGGTGCCGGGGGGCCGGTTCCGGTGGTGGAGGCGGCGGGGGTGTCGCATCCGGTGGAGGTGCTGTGGGCGCCTCCGGAGCGGCCGGTCGCGCCGGCGCACGGGATGCGGGTGGATCCGGCGCTGCTGGCGCATGTCGCGGGGGTGGTGCGGCGGGCGTTGCGCGAGCGGTCCGGTGATGTGCTGTGTTTCCTTCCGGGGGTCGGCGAGATCGGGCGCGTCGCGGGGCAGCTGGCCGACGTGGACGCGGAGGTGTTGCAGGTGCACGGGCGGGCGCCGGCGGAGGTACAGGACGCGGTGCTGGCCGGCGGGGGCGGTGTGCGGCGGGTGGTGCTGGCGACCTCTGTGGCGGAGTCGAGTCTGACGGTGCCGGGGGTGCGGGTGGTGGTGGACAGCGGGCTGGCGCGGGTGCCGCGGCAGGATCATGCGCGGGGGCTCGGCGCGCTGGCGACCGTGCGGGCCTCGCGGGCGGCGGCCCGGCAGCGGGCGGGCCGGGCCGGGCGGGAGGCGCCGGGGGCGGTCTACCGGTGCTGGTCGGAGGGGGAGGACGGGCGGCTGCCGCGGTTCCCGGATCCGGAGATCAAGGTGGCCGATCTGACGGCGTTCGCGCTTCAGGCGGCGTGCTGGGGCGATCCGTCGGCGGACGGGCTGGCGCTGCTCGATACGCCGCCGGGCGGGGCGCTGGCGGCGGCCCGGGAGGTGCTGGTGGCGATCGGTGCGGTGGACGGGGCCGGGCGGGCGACGGAGCGGGGCGTGCGGATGGCGCGGCTCGGAGTGCATCCGCGGCTGGCCCGCGCGCTGCTGGACGGTGCGCGGGAGGTCGGGGTGCGGCGGGCGGCGGAGGTCGTGGCGCTGCTGAGCGAGGAGCCGCCGCGGTCCTACGGGGACGATCTGGCGGCGGCGTGGCGGACGGCCCGCCGGGGTGGCGATGCGTACGCGGCGCGGTGGCGGCAGGAGGCGCGGCGGCTGGCGTCGGCCGTCGGGGAGCCGGGGGCCGGGGCCGGGGATCCGCTGCCGGGCGCCGGGGCCGGGTCCGGGTCCAGGGCGGGTTCGGATGATGCCGTTGCGGGGCTCGTTGCGGCGTTGGCGTTTCCGGAGCGGGTGGCGCGGGCGCGTGGGGTGGGGGGTTATCTGATGGCGTCCGGGACGGGGGCGGAGCCGGTGGGGGCCGGTGGCGGGTCGCGGTTGCGGGATGCGCGGTGGCTGGCGGTGGCGGTGGCGGACCGGCCGGTGGCGGCGGCGTCCGCACGCATCCGGCTCGCGGCGGTGATCGACGAGGAGACCGCCCGCGCCGCGGCCGGGGCGCTGCATTCTGCGGGCGAGGAGGTGCACTGGGCGGACGGGGATGTCGTGGCGCGGCAGGTGACCCGGCTGGGCGCGATCGAGCTGGCGGCCCGGCCGCTGGGTACGCCGGATCCGGGGCTGCTGCGGGATGCGGTCGTCGACGGCCTGCGGCGGGAGGGGCTCGGTCTGCTGCGGTGGACGGCCGCCGCGGCGGGGGTGCGGGAGCGGATGGCTTTTCTGCACCGGGAGTTGGGGGCTCCGTGGCCGGATGTGTCGGATGCGGCGCTGCTGGAGCGGGTCGAGGACTGGCTGGGGCCGGAGCTCGGGCGGGCGCGGCGGCGGGCCGATCTGGAGCGTGTTGACGCGGGGCGGGCACTGGTGCGGCTGCTGCCGTGGGCGACGGGTGAGGCGGTGCGGTTCGAGGAGCTGGCGCCGGAGCGCCTGGAGGTGCCGAGCGGTTCGCGGGTGCGGGTGGATTACGGGGGTGAGCAGCCTGTACTGGCCGTCAAGTTGCAGGAGTTGTTCGGGCTGCGGGAGTCGCCGCGGGTGGCGGGCGGGCGGGTGCCCGTGCTGGTGCATCTGCTGTCTCCGGCGGGGCGGCCGGCGGCGGTGACGGCGGATCTGGCGTCTTTCTGGCGGGACGGCTACCGGTCGGTGCGTGCGGAGTTGCGGGGGCGCTACCCCAGGCATCCCTGGCCGGAGGACCCTTCGACGGCGGAGCCGACCCGGCATACGACGGCGCGGCTGCGGCGGGGGTGAGGGCCCGTCCGGCGCGCTGGCGGTAGCGCCGCGGGCGCGGCCGGCAGGGTGGGTCAACTGCGCGCTCCGGGCGGTGCGTTGCCGGTGCGGGCGGTGCGCCTGATGGATGGTCGCGTAGCGTGTCGGTGTCATGTCTCCACGTTACGTTCCGCCACTGACAACGCCCTCGGCCTGCACCGTTTCCGATTCCGGCGCCTTTCGCGGGCGCCGGCCGCGGGCTTCGAGGAGCAGGCTGAGGGCGAGCAGGGCGGCGCCGAGGGTCAGGAAGCCCCAGGGGAGGTAGCTGGTGAGCAGCAGGACGAGGGTGCGCTGGGAGGAGACCAGGGCGACGGTGGACTTGACGTAGTCGTCGCGCATTCTGACATGGCCGGCGAAGGCGGTCACGGTGCCGCCGCCGGGCAGCAGTTGGCCGCCGCGGAGCTCTTCCTTGTGGATTTCCTCGCCGTTGACGGGGGCGCCGGTGACCGGGTCGACCCAGAACATCCGCGTGGTGGTGTACCAGCGGGTGGTTCCCGTCTTCTCGACGGCCTGGGGGGTGATGCCCTTGACGGGCATCTTCTTGGGGAGCGGGACCTTGGTCCAGGGGATGGTCTGCTCGAAGTAGTAGACCTCCAGGCCGTGGAAGGTGCGGGTGCCCTTGTAGTGGATGGGGGCGGAGGTGCGGGTCTGGGCGTCGAAGTAGGTGTAGTCGCGCTTCTCGGTGAGGAACGGCCATTTGTACTCGATGCCGGCGCGGCGTACGGGGTCGCCGTCGACCATCTCGCCGGTGGCGTGGACGGGTTCCTGGGAGTGGGCGTCGAAGATGTAGCGCTCGGGGATCTCGGAGACCATCTTGCCGTCGGGGCCGGCCACGTAGGAGAGGGTGTCCCAGACGACGACGTCGCGGCCGGCGGTCTGCTCGATCCGCCGGGCTTCGGCGACGTTGCCCTTGAGGGTCTGGACGATGGTGACCTTGGGGACCTGTTCGGCCTTCATGGTGCCGTAGTCGATGAGGGTGGCGGGGGTGGCCTCCAGGACCATGTCCTGGTACTGGCCCGGCGGGATCTTGGCCAGGCGGGGGAAGGCGTACCACCGCATCAGTGGGGACAGGGCGGTGAAGAAGACGGCGCAGGCGAGCAGCGCCAGGCTCGCCGGGCGGCGCATCCCTTTGGGCGGTGCGGGGCGCTGGGTGGGCGGGGTTCGGGGCATGGCGGTGGCGTCCCTCCCTCAGGGGTGCTTGGGGACGGTGGTCAGCAACGGCTTGGGGGAGGTGCGGCCTTGGGGGGCGCCGAGGGCGGTGGCGGTGAGGACGAGGGCGAGTGCCGCGGCCAGTCCGACCGCGGCTGCTGTCAGGGCGCGCATGGCGGTCCTCCCGGAGAACTGAGCTGATGCAGCGTCAGGGCGGGGGCACCGTAGCAACGGCGGGCGGAGATGAGAACACGTTGCACCGCCGCCCTGCCCCGGGGCGGGGCGGGACGGCGGTGCGGTGGGTCCGGGGCCGGGTGCGGTCAGGCGCCGGCCGGTGCGGTGACGGTGAGTTCGACGGTGAGGACGGCGCCGTCGGCGGTGGTCAGCCGCAGCTGGAACGTGCCGGGGTGGGCGTCGGTGTAGATCTTCGGGAGGGTGAGCAGGCCGTTGGCGTCCGTGGTGAGGGTGGTCAGGGTGCGGACCGGCTTGTCCTTGTCGGCGCCGGTGGCCTTGGGGTCCTTGAAGTACGGGCCCTTGTCGTTCTGCACCGGCTTCTTCGGGTCGCCGGTGACCATGGTCGCGGTGACGACGACCCCGGCCGCGGGCTTGCCCTGGTAGGTCGCCCTGATCGCGACGGCGTCGTCCGCGTACGGCGTGCCGGCGGTGGTCCGGAGCTTCTTGGCGGAGGTGCGGGCGAGCGTGTCGGCCTTCGGTGCCGGCTCGGCCGTGACGGTGGCGGCGAAGTCGACGGCGGGCGCGCTGCGGCCGACGGCGGTGGCGCGGACGGTGAACGCGCCGGCCTTGTCGCCCGCGCGCAGCCGGGGGGCGGTGGCCAGGCCGTCCTTGCCGGTGGTGACGGTGGCGGCGGTCGCGTTGCCGGGGAAGCGGGCGCCGGTGTCGCCGCTGAGGGTGAAGCGGACGGGGGCGCCGGCGACCGGCTTGCCCGCCGCGTCCACGGCGCGGACCTGCGGGGAGGTGGCGAAGGAGCCGCCCACGGTGGCCGTGAGCTCCTTGCCGTCGCTGCCGTCCGGCCCGTCCTTGCCGCCGACTCGTTCGAGGGCGGTGAGCGGGGCGGGGTCGGCCGGGGGCTTCGGGGTGGGCGTCGGCGTGGGGGCGGGCTTCGGGGTGGGAGTGGGCTTCGGGGTGGGGGCCGGGGTGCCGCCGCCGTGGGACGGGCCGGTGGAGCCGCCGGGGCCGGCCGGGGTGCGGGTGCCGGAGGTGTCTCCTCCGGGGGCCGGGGGCCGGCCCTGCGTGGCACCGGGACCGCGGTCCTGGTGCGTCGCGCCGCTGCCCTGCCTGTGCCGTTCGGCTCCGCCGCGCCGTATGGGGAGCGTGCCCTTGCCGTCCGGGACCTCGTGCGTCCCCTTGCGGTAGAACGCGTACCAGGACAGCACCGTGCGGAGGTAGTCGGTGGAGTCGTTGTAGCCGAGGACGGCCCGGTCCAGGTCGGCCGGTACGGTCAGGTCGCGGCCACCGGCGCAGAGGTAGTGGCCGGCGGCGAGCGCGGCGTCGAAGATGTTGTTGGGGTCCTTGATGCCGTCGCCGTTGCCGTCGGCGCCCCAACCGGTGCCGTCGGGGCCGCCCTTGGACCAGGTGGACGGGATGAACTGCATCGGGCCGACGGCGCGGTCGTGGAGGGTGTCGCCGTCGTAGCGACCGCCGTCGGTGTCGGGTATCAGCGCGAAGCCGTGGCCGTCGAGCACCGGGCCGAGGATGGGCTGGAGGGTGGTGCCCTGGGCGTCGACCGCTCCGCCGCGGGCCTGGCCGGATTCCACCTCGCCGATCGCGGCGAGCAGTTGCCAGTGCAGCCGGCAGCCCGGGTCGGAGGCGCGGACGCGCGCTTCGGCCCTCTTGTAGGCGGCGAGGACGGTGGCCGGGATGCCCGCCTGGGAGGGGCCGGTGACGGCCTTGCCGTCACCAGGGTGGCCGGAACTCTTGGGCGGTACGGGGCTGTTGAGGGGCGGCAGGTCGGTGTAGTACGGCGAGCCGCCGTCGACGGGGGTGTCCGCGGGCGGCCCGGGGGTGGCTTGTTCTCGGTGGGCGGCGCGTGCGGCGGCGCCCGGTGTCTGGGAGGCGGTCAGGGCGGCCAGCGCCAGCGCCGCCACGGCCGTCGAGGCCGCTCCCCTTTGGAGCCGCCGCCGGAATGTGGCTGCCATCAGTGCTGTCCCTCCGCGTTGACCTGCCGCGCGCCTACCTGTCGCGGTGCCTGACTGCCGGGTGTGCGTCGCTCGCGTGCAGGACGCCGTCACTGCGCCCCCGGCGCCCAACTCCGGTGACACTACGACAACTCGGGCCGCACAGCCACCGCTCCGCTCGGCCACATATACCACTCACATCGGCCACATAATGTTCCGAATCGATCGAGGAGACGTACATGCCGTTCACGCTCAGTCATGCCGCCGCTGTTCTCCCGTTCATCCGGCAAACCGGCACGGCCCGCGGCCCGTTGCTCGCCTCCGCACTGGTCGCGGGCTCCTTCGCGCCGGACCTGACGTTCTACACGGACACCGTCGTTCCGGGCGGCATGGAGTTCGGCACGGTCACCCACTCCCTGCCCGGCGTGCTGACCGTGGATGTCCTGATCACCGCGGCGCTGGTCGGCGGCTGGCTGCTGCTGCGGGAACCGCTGCTGGCCCTGCTGCCGCGGTCCCGGCGGGAACGGCTGCACGCCTTCGCCCGCGGCCGTCCCCGGACTCCGCGCGGGACCCGCGAACTCGCCGCACGGGCCGGCTGGTTCCTTCTGTCGTCCGTACTGGGATCCACCACGCATGTCGTCTGGGACGCCTTCACCCACCCCGGCCGCTGGGGCACCCGGCTGGTGCCCGCCCTGAACACCGTGGTGGGCGGCCGGGCGATCGCCATGTATCTCCAGTACGGGACGTCGGCGCTGGCGCTGGCGGGGATCGGAGGGTTCCTGTGGGCGGTGCTCCGCGGCAGGAGGGGCGGTACGGCCGGCGGCGGACGGGCCTTTGCCGCCGGGGCGGCCGGGGCCGCCGTGCCCACTCCGCCCAGGGTGCCCGAACTGGCGCTGCGGCTGCGGCTGTTGCTGACCGCGCCGGTCGTGCTGTGCACCCTGCTCGGCGGCGCCTAACGCACCGCACGGGCGTATGCCGTCCACGGCGCGACGGTGGGCTGGTTCGACTACGTCCCGGACCTGCTCTTCGGCGCGGGTGCGGGGCTGATGGCGGGGCTGCTGGGGTACGCGGTGGCCGTACGGCTCCTCCAGCGGCGCGTCCACCGGGGCCGGGCGGCGGACGAGGGCGCGCCGGGGCAGCCGGCGGGAGCGGGCCCGGAGCCGGCGGCCTGACCTCCGGATCCGTCCACATGCGCGGCGCGGCCCGTGCTCACCGCACGGGCCGCGCCGTCCTGTTGCGCCTCGGGGCGGGACCGCCAGGGTCTGCCCGATGGGTCGGACCCTAGTGCGCCGCGGACTCCCAGTCCTTGCCGGAGCCGACCGAGACATCCAGCGGGGCGCTCAGCTCGACCGCGTCGGCCATCTCGCGGCGGACCAGCTCCTCGACCTTCTTGCGCTCGCCGGGGGCCACCTCGACCACGATTTCGTCGTGGACCTGGAGCAGCATCCGCGAGGTCAGCTTCGCGGCGCGCAGGGCCGCGTCGACCCGCAGCATCGCGATCTTGACGATGTCGGCGGCGGTGCCCTGGATCGGGGCGTTCAGCGCCATCCGCTCGGCCATTTCGCGACGCTGGCGGTTGTCGCTGTTGAGGTCGGGGAGATAGCGGCGGCGGCCGAGCATCGTCTCCGTGTAGCCGGTGGCGCGGGCCTCCTCGACGACGCGCTGGAGGTAGTCGCGGACGCCGCCGAACCGCTCGAAGAAGTTGTCCATCAGCTTGCGGGCCTCGTCGGGCTGGATGCCCAGCTGCTGGGAGAGGCCGAACGCCGACAGGCCGTAGGCCAGGCCGTACGACATCGCCTTGATCTTGCGGCGCATCTCCGGGTCGACCTGGTCCTTGGCGACCGAGAAGACATGGGAGGCGACGGTGGTGTGCAGGTCCTCGCCGGAGGTGAACGCCTCGATCAGGCCCTCGTCCTCGGAGAGGTGGGCCATCACCCGCAGTTCGATCTGGCTGTAGTCGGCCGTCAGCAGCGATTCGAAGCCCTCGCCGACGACGAAGCCGCGGCGGATCGCCCGGCCCTCGTCCGTCCGCACCGGGATGTTCTGGAGATTCGGGTCGGTGGAGGACAGCCGGCCGGTGGCCGCCACGGTCTGGTTGAAGGTGGTGTGGATCCGGCCGTCCGCGGCGATGGTCTTGATCAGGCCCTCGACGGTCGTGCGGAGCTTGGCCTGCTCCCGGTGGCGGAGCATGATCACCGGGAGTTCGTTGTCGGTCTGCGACGCCAGCCAGGCCAGCGCGTCCGCGTCGGTGGTGTAGCCGGTCTTGGTCTTCTTGGTCTTGGGCAGGCCCAGCTCGCCGAAGAGGACCTCCTGGAGCTGCTTGGGCGAGCCGAGGTTGAACTCGTGGCCCGCGACGGCGTGCGCCTCCTTCACGGCCTGCTGCACGGCGCCGGCGAACTGCTGCTCCATCCGCTCCAGCCAGCCGCGGTCGGCGGCGATTCCGGCCCGCTCCATACGGGCCAGCAGCTCGCTGGTCGGCAGCTCCACATCGCGCAGCAGCTCGGTGGCGCCGACCTCCGCGAGCTTCGTCCCGAACGCCGTCCCCAGGTCGAGGACGGTGCGGGCCTGCCCCATCAGGGCCTCGGCCTCGGCCTCCTCGTCGGCGCCGAACGCCAGCTGGCCGTCGCCGGCCGCGGCGGGGGCGAGGTCGCGCCCCAGGTATTCGAGGGAGAGCGCGTCCAGCGCGAAGGAGCGGCGGCCGGGCTTGACCAGATAGGCGGCGAGTGCGGTGTCCATGGTGACGCCGTCGATGCGCCAGCCGTGCTCGCCGAAGACCCGCATCAGGCCCTTGGCGTTGTGCATCACCTTGGGGCGGGCGGCGTCCGCGCTCCAGGCAGCGAAGGCCCGCTCGTCGGCCTCGTCCAGCTGGGCCGGGTCGAACCAGGCGGCGGGGCCGTCGGCGGCGGCCAGCGCCACCTCGGCGACGCTGCCGCTGCCCAGCGTCCAGACGTCCACCGTGGCCACGCCCAGCGGGCCGGTGCCGTGCTCGGCCAGCCACGGGGCGAGCTCGCCGGTGCCGAGGACGGTGCCGTCCACCGCGACGCCGGCGGCCGGCGCGGCCTCTTCGGCGGTCTCCTCGGCGCCCGGGTCCACGGCGTGCAGCCGGTCGCGCAGCCCCTGGTTGCGGATCTCCAGGGCGTTGAGGAAGACCTTCAGGGCCTCGCGGTCGTACGCCTGGCGGGTGAGGTCGGCGGGGCCGCAGGGCAGCTCGACGTCGCGCACCATCTCGGTCAGCCGGCGGTTGAGCTTCACCGACTCCAGGTGGTCGCGGAGGTTCTGTCCCGCCTTGCCCTTGACCTCGTCGGCGCGCTCCACCAGCTCCGCGAACGAACCGAACTGGTTGATCCACTTGGTGGCGGTCTTCTCGCCGACGCCGGGGATGCCGGGGAGGTTGTCGGACGGGTCGCCGCGCAGGGCAGCGAAGTCCGGGTACTGGGCGGGGGTCAGGCCGTACTTCTCGGCGACCTTCTCCGGGGTGAAGCGGGTCAGCTCGGAGACGCCCTTGGTGGGGTAGAGGACCGTGACGTCGTCGGAGACCAGCTGGAAGGAGTCGCGGTCGCCGGTGACGATCGCGACCTCGAAGCCCTGGGCCGTGGCCTGGGTGGTCAGGGTGGCGATGACGTCGTCGGCCTCGAACCCCTCCACCGCGAAGCGCTGGACGTGCATGGCGTCGAGGAGTTCGCCGATCAGCTCGACCTGCCCCTTGAACTCGTCGGGGGTCTTGGAGCGGTTCGCCTTGTACTCGGGGAACTCCTCGGACCGCCAGGTCTTGCGGGAGACGTCGAACGCCACCGCGAAGTGCGTGGGCGCCTCGTCGCGCAAGGTGTTCGCGAGCATCGACGCGAAGCCGTAGATCGCATTGGTCGGTTGCCCCGTCGCGGTCGTGAAATTCTCCACGGGCAGGGCGAAAAACGCCCGGTATGCCATGGAATGCCCGTCCATCAGGAGCAGGCGCGGACGGCCGCCCGCCGCCGCCTCGGTGCCGGTCGCTTCGCTCTTCTTCGCTGCCTTTGCTGCCACGCCCCCGATCCTGCCACGCCCCACCGACAATCCCCGCCGCGACGGCCGGCGGCGGGTGGCGCCCGCGGGCCGTCCGGTAGGCCGCGGGCCGCGCCGGGACCCGCCGCCGCGGCCTTCCGGGCGGCCGGAGCCGCAGCCCGGCCGCCCGCCGAGATCCCTCTTACTCCCCCACTCCCGTCCATGACAGGATCTGAGGCTCACGGATCAGATGTGTACGGCAACGATCCGCCGGGATCCACCGCGATCCGGTGGCCGGGCACGGCACACGGCTCAAGGGAGAGCGCCATGGCAGGCAAGCCGCCCGCGTCGGACCCCGTCCAGGACGCGCCGACGGTCAGCGAACCCCAGCACTCCGCCGCCGGCCTGCCGGCCCTCGCGCACACCCTGCGCGCCACCCAGCAGCAGATGGGCGTCCGCCGCACCGCCCTCACCCTGCTGCGGGTCAACCAGAAGACCGGGTTCGACTGCCCCGGCTGCGCCTGGCCCGAGGGCGACAAGCGGCACACCGCCGAGTTCTGCGAGAACGGCGCCAAGGCCGTCGCCGAAGAGGCCACCCTCCGCCGGGTCACCCCGGACTTCTTCGCCGCCCACCCCGTGGCGGACCTCGCCTCCCGCAGCGGCTACTGGCTCGGCCAGCAGGGCCGGCTGACCCACCCCATGTACCTCGCCGAGGGCGCCGACCACTACGCACCGGTCTCCTGGGAGCGGGCCTTCGACATCATCGGCGACGAGCTGACCGCCCTCGGCTCCCCCGACGAGGCCGTCTTCTACACCTCCGGCCGTACGAGCAACGAGGCCGCGTTCCTCTACCAGCTCTTCGCCCGCGAGTTCGGCACCAACAACCTCCCCGACTGCTCCAACATGTGCCACGAGTCCTCGGGCTCCGCACTCACCGAGACCATCGGCATCGGCAAGGGCAGCGTGCTGCTGGAGGACCTCTACAAGGCCGACCTGATCATCGTCGCCGGCCAGAACCCGGGCACCAACCACCCCCGGATGCTGCCGGCCCTGGAGAAGGCGAAGGCCGGCGGCACGAAGATCATCTCGATCAATCCGCTGCCCGAGGCCGGCCTGGAGCGCTTCAAGAACCCGCAGACCCCGCGCGGCCTGGCCGGCGGCGGCACCGCCCTGACCGACCTCTTCCTCCAGGTGCGCCTCGGCGGCGACCAGGCCCTCTTCCGCGCCCTCAACCGCCTCGTCCTGGAAGCTTCGTCGAGCGCCTCCGGCGCGGGCTCGGGCGCCATCGACGAGGAGTTCATCCGCGAACACACCCACGGGTTCGAGGAGTTCGCGGCACTGGCGCGTGCCGACGACGACTGGGCGGAAACCCTGCGCGCCACCGGACTGACGCGTGAGGAGATCGAGCGCGCGCTCGCCATGGTCCTCGCGTCGCGGCGCACGATCGTGTGCTGGGCGATGGGCCTGACCCAGCACAAGCACTCCGTCCCCACCATCCGGGAAGTCGTCAACTTCCTGCTGCTGCGCGGCAACATCGGCCGCCCCGGCGCCGGCGTCTGCCCCGTACGCGGCCACAGCAACGTCCAGGGCGACCGCACCATGGGCATCTTCGAGCGGCCCGCGCCGGCCTTCCTCGACGCCCTGGAGAAGGAGTTCGGCTTCGCGCCGCCCCGGGAACACGGCCTCGACGTGGTCCGCGCCATCCGCGCACTGCGCGACGGGCAGGCGAAGGTCTTCTTCGCGATGGGCGGCAACTTCGTCTCCGCCACGCCCGACACCGAGGTCACCGAGGCCGCGATGCGCCGCGCCCGCCTCACCGTGCACGTCTCCACCAAACTCAACCGCTCGCACACGATCACCGGCGCCCACGCCCTGATCCTGCCGACCCTGGGCCGTACCGAACGCGACCTCCAGAGCAGCGGCGAGCAGTTCGTGACCGTCGAGGACTCCATGGGCATGGTGCACGCCTCGCGCGGCCGGCTGGAGCCCGCCGGCGCGCACCTGCTGTCCGAGCCCGCGATCGTCGCCCGCCTCGCGCGGCGCGTCCTCGGACCGCAAAGCCGCACCCCCTGGGAGGAGTTCGAGAAGGACTACGCGGTGATCCGCGACCGGATCTCCCGTGTGGTGCCGGGCTTCGAGGACTTCAACGCCAGGGTCGCCCGCCCCGGGGGCTTCGCCCTGCCGCACGCCCCCCGGGACAGCCGCAGCTTCCCCACCGCAACCGGCAAGGCCAACTTCACCGCCGCCCCCGTGGAGTACCCCACCGCCCCCGAAGGGCGGCTGCTGCTCCAGACACTGCGCTCCCACGACCAGTACAACACCACCATCTACGGCCTCGACGACCGCTACCGCGGCATCAGGAACGGCCGCCGCGTGGTGCTGGTGAACCCCGACGACGCCCGCCGGCTGGGCTTCGCGGACGGCGCGTACGCGGATCTGGTCAGCGAGTGGACCGACGGCAGCGAGCGGCGCGCCCCCGGCTTCCGGGTGGTGCACTACCCCACCGCCCGCGGCTGCGCCGCCGCGTACTACCCCGAGACCAATGTCCTGGTCCCGCTGGACCACACCGCCGACATCAGCAACACCCCGGCCGCCAAGTCCGTGGTGGTGCGGCTGGAGCCGGCACAGCGCGGCTGAGGTGCCGCACACCGTCCCGGCAGGCCGGGAACGGCAACCCCGCGCCGATCGCGGGCTCCGCGGCCTGATAGGAACAGGCGCGGATCGCGACGACCAAGGGCGCGTTCAAGGGCGAGCGAAACGGAGCAGTCCATGGGTGAGCAGAGCACGACCGAGTTCCCGCAGGAGATCCTCGACCAGTGGTCCGACGTCGGCGTCGACCTGCCGTCGCTGTTCTCCGCCGGGCACCTCGGTGAGCGGATGAGCGTACGGGTCACCGAGGCCGCCCCGGACCGGGTCGTCGGCACCATGCCCGTCGAGGGCAACACCCAGCCCTACGGGCTGCTGCACGGCGGCGCCTCCGCCGTACTGGCCGAAACGCTCGGCTCCGTCGGGTCCATGCTGCACGGCGGCCCCACCAAGGCCGCGGTCGGCGTCGACCTCAACTGCACCCACCACCGCGGCGTCCGCTCCGGACTGGTCACCGGCGTCGCCACCCCCGTGCACCGCGGCCGGTCCACCGCCACCTACGAAATCGTCATCACCGACGAGCAGGGCAAGCGGGTGTGCACCGCCCGGCTGACCTGTCTGCTGCGCGACGTCGACCAGGACGCCTACCGCTCCTGACACCGCGATCACGCCACCACGGCAGGCACGGCACCCGCCGGTACGGCCCCGCAACCCGGCTCTCCGGGGCGGGGCCGTCCGCATTCTGCTGACGCTGCGTGACATGCGCGCCCTGCGGCGGCTCCGCGGGCCACCCGCGCCCGGCCGCACCCTCCGCATACCGGACGCAATACCGGCCCGGTGGACCAGATTTCCCCATGGAAGTGCGAGTTCGTCCTCCGCACAGCGAGCACGCCGCGGTAAGGACCATAACCGCAAAACGCTCATCGAAGGTCATAACAAGAGCGTCACATCCTCGACGGCGCCAGTACCGGCCCACCGGACACCGCTCTAGAGTTCACCGCCAGTCACCGCGCCGCCGGGCGCGCTGCAAGCACGGACGCCCCCACCGCCCTCACGGGCCCGGCGCGCGATTCGGCCAGGCGACAGCCGTGGCCGCGGCCAGGGAAAGGACTGATCGTGCGTCACCGTTCCTTGCTCCTCATCACCACCGCACTCACCACCGGCGCCCTCACCCTCACCGCCTGCGGATCCCGCGGCGACAACAAGAGCGGCGACGGCGGCAAAACCACCGTGGTCATCGGCCTCGACGCCCCCACCACCGGCGAACTCTCCGCCCTCGGACTGGGCATCCGCAACTCCGCCCAACTCGCCGTCGACACCGCCAACAAAACCGGCGAGGTCAAGGGCGTCACCTTCACACTCGAAGCCCTCGACGACAAGGCCCTGCCCAACGTCGGCCAGCAGAACGCCACCAAACTCGCCGCCGACAAAAAAGTCCTCGGCATCGTCGGCCCGCTCAACTCCGGCGTCGCCCAGTCCATGCAGCAGGTCTCCCAGCAGAACAACCTCACCCTCATATCCCCGGCCAACACCACACCCGACCTCACCCAGGGCAAGGACTGGAAGAAGAACAACCGCGTCCGCCAGTTCCCCACCTACTTCCGCACCGCCACCACCGACGAAGTACAAGGCGCCTTCGACGGCCAGTACGCCTGGGAAAAAGTGAAGGCAAAAAAGGCATACGTCATCGACGACCAGAAGACCTACGGCGTCGGCCTCGCCTCCTCCTTCAAGGACCAGTTCGGCAAACTCGGCGGCACCGTCGCCGGCACCGAACACATCAGCCCCGACGACCGCGACTTCAAAGCCGTCGTCGCCAAGGTCAAGGCCGCCGCCCCCGACCTCGTCTTCTACGGCGGCGAATACCCCGCCTCCGGCCCCCTCAGCCAGCAACTCAAGGACGGCGGCGTCACCGTCCCCTTCATGGGCGGCGACGGCATGTACAGCGCCGACTACATCAAACTCAACAAAAAAGCTCAGGGCGACTACGCATCCTCCGTCGGCAAACCCGTCGAACAACTCCCCTCCGCAAAGAAGTTCATCGCCGACTACAAAGCAGCCGGCTTCAAAGAGCCGTACGAGGCATACGGCGGCTCCACCTACGACGCCACCTGGGCACTCATCCAGGCCGTCAAGAACGTCGTCACCGGCAACAGCGGCAAACTCCCCGACGACGCCCGCAAAAAAGTCGCCGACGCCATGAACCACGTCACCTTCGACGGCGTCACCGGCCACGTCGCCTTCGACAAATACGGCGACACCACCAACACCATGATCACCGCCTACCAGGTCGACAAGGGCGCCTGGACCTCCCGCTTCAGCGCCGAATTCAAGAAGTTCGACAAGAGCTGACCGGCCGGCACCACCCCGCCCGCACCCCGGGCCGCGCCAGGCCCCCGCACCCACACCCCGGCGCGGCCCGCAGCACCCCGGCACGCACACCTTCCCACCCGACGGAGGCCCTGCGGTGACCGAACTGCCGCAACAGCTGGCCAACGGACTCATCCTCGGCGCGATGTACGGACTCATCGCGATCGGCTACACGATGGTCTACGGCATCGTCCAGCTCATCAACTTCGCCCACGGCGAGATCTTCATGGTCGGCGGCTTCGGCGCACTCACCGTCTACCTCGCCCTCCCCACCGGCACCACCCTCGCCCTCGCCCTGCCCGCCATGCTCCTCGGCGGCATCACCGTCTCCGTCCTCATCGGCGTCGCAGCGGAACGCTTCGCCTACCGCCCCCTGCGCGGCGCCCCCCGCCTCGCCCCCCTCATCACCGCCATCGGCCTGTCCATCGCCCTCCAGCAAGCCATCTGGAAGTGGTACCCCGACGGCAAACAAGCCCGCGTCTTCCCCCAGTTCAAAGGCCACGCCCTCACCCTCCTCGGCGCCACCGTCCAGCGCGGCGACCTCTTCGTCCTCCTCGCCGCCCCCCTCTGCATGACCGCCCTCGGCCTCTTCGTCGCCCGCACCCGCAGCGGACGCGCCATGCAGGCCACCGCCCAGGACCCCGACACCGCCCGGCTCATGGGCATCGACACCGACCGCATCATCGTCCTCGCCTTCGCCATCGGCGCCGCCTTCGCCGGCATCGCCGCCGTCGCCTACGGGCTGCGCACCGGCGAGGTCCAGTTCCGGATGGGCTTCATCATGGGCCTCAAAGCCTTCACCGCAGCCGTCCTCGGCGGCATCGGCAACATCTACGGCGCCATGCTCGGCGGCCTCGTCCTCGGCGTCGCCGAATCCCTCGCCACCGCCTACATCGAACACATCCCCGGCATGCAGCAATTCGGCGGCGGAGCCTGGAAGGACGTCTGGGCCTTCGTCCTCCTCATCCTCGTACTCCTCCTCAGGCCACAGGGCCTCCTGGGCGAACGCGTCGCGGATCGGGCGTGATACCGATGACCACCACCCCTGCAACCACCACCGGCCTCCTCCCCCTCCCCGAGAAGACCGCCCGCATCACCACCGCCGCCGGCGCCCTCGCCACCGCCGCCACCACCGCCCTCGCCTGGACCTGGAGCAGCGACTTCCCCGGCGACCTCACCTACTACGGCTCCCCCGCCGGCCTCCAACTCGTCACCCTCACCGGCGCCCTCCTCACCCTCCTCCTCACCACCTCCGCACTCGGCCTCCGCGGACTGCGCTGGCTCACCCCCGCCGGCCGCAACGCCCCCACCCTCCTCGCCGCCCTCGCCACCTTCACCGCAACGTGGTTCACCCTCGGCGCCATCGCCCTCCACCTCGGCGGCCTCGTCAACCTCGAACCCGGCGGACT
>NZ_BMRP01000024.1:37202-73598 GCF_014648695.1 Streptomyces albospinus | reverse complement strand
ACCGCACCACCCCCCACCGGCCCCCGGCAGCGCCTCACCGCCACCCTCGCCGCCACCCCCCTGCGGCCACCCACCCGCCAACTCCCGCCCTGGGCCGAAATCCTGACCATCGCCGCCACCTACGCCGCCGCACTCCTCGCCTTCACCTACGGCATCGACACCGACGACGGCGCCCCCTTCATCGGCTACCTCATCCTCATCGCCCTCGCCGTCCCCGCCCTGAACCGCGCCGGACTCATCGCCCGCCTCACCGAACTCACCCACCGCCACCGCGCAGCCGCCCTCACCGCAGCCCTCCTCGCCGCCGCGGCCTTCCCCTTCACCCAGGACACCGACCAATACACCATCATCGGCGCCAACATCCTGATCTTCGCCACCGTCGCCCTCGGCCTCAACGTCGTCGTCGGCCTCGCCGGCCTCCTCGACCTCGGCTACGTCGCCTTCCTCGGCGTCGGCGCCTACGCCGCCGCCCTCGTCTCCGGCTCCCCCGAATCCGCCCTCGGCCTCCACTTCCCCTTCTGGGCAGCCCTCCTCACCGGAGCCGCCGCCTCCCTCGCCTTCGGCGTCCTCATCGGCGCCCCCACCCTCCGCCTCCGCGGCGACTACCTCGCCATCGTCACCCTCGGCTTCGGCGAAATCTTCCGCATCGCCATGCTCAACCTCAACGGCACCACCGGCCCCGACATCACCAACGGCGCCATGGGCATCCCCAACATCCCCAACCTCGAAATCCTCGGCTTCAACTTCGGCCGGCCCCACACCATCCTCGGCACCCCCATCGCCCCCTACGGCAACTACTACCTGCTGATGATCCTGGTCACCGCCCTCGTCGTCCTCGTCTTCCGCCGCGCCGCCGCCTCCCGCATCGGCCGCGCCTGGATCGCCATCCGCGAAGACGAAACCGCCGCCGTCGCCATGGGCATCAACAGCTTCCGGCTACGCCTCCTCGCCTTCGCCCTCGGCGCCGCCCTCGCCGGACTCGCCGGAACCGTCCATGCACACGTAGTAACGACCGCCACCCCCGAGCAATTCCAGTTCGCCGGCCCCCAACCCCCCAACTCCGCCTTCCTCCTCGCCGCCGTCATCCTCGGCGGCATGGGCACCCTCAGCGGCCCCCTCGTCGGCGCCGCCCTCCTCTTCCTCATCCCCGCCAAACTCGACTTCCTCCAGGACTACCAACTCCTCCTCTTCGGCATCGCCCTCGTCCTCCTCATGCACTTCCGCCCCGAAGGACTCATCCCCGACCGCCGCAAACAACTCGAATTCCACAACACCCCAGCGCCCGACGCCCCCGACCGGCGCCCCACCGACCCCGCCGCCACCCTCGGCGCCACCCAGGCAAAGGCGTGACCCCACCATGACCACACCCGCAACCACCACCCGCACCGTCCTCGAAGCCACCGGCGTCACCATGCGCTTCGGCGGACTCACCGCCGTACGCGACGTCGACCTCACCGTCGACACCGGCGAAATCGTGGGCCTCATCGGCCCCAACGGCGCCGGCAAAACCACCTTCTTCAACTGCCTCACCGGCCTCTACACCCCCGCCGAAGGCACCATCAGCTACCGAGGCACCCGCCTCTCCCGCAAACCCCACCTCGTCACCCAGGCCGGCATCGCCCGCACCTTCCAGAACATCCGCCTCTTCGCCAACATGACCGTCCTCGAAAACGTCCTCGTAGGACGCCACACCCGCACCAAAGAAGGCCTCTGGTCAGCGCTCCTCCGCAGCCCCGGCTTCAGGAAAGCCGAACGCGACAGCGAACAACGCGCCATGGAACTCCTCGACTTCACCGGCCTGGCCACCCAACGCGACCACCTCGCCCGCAACCTCCCCTACGGCGAACAACGCAAGCTGGAAATCGCCCGCGCCCTCGCCAGCGAACCCGGACTCCTCCTCCTCGACGAACCCACCGCCGGCATGAACCCCCAGGAAACCCGCGCCACCCAGGACCTCGTCCGCGCCATCCGCACACAGGGCACCGCCGTCCTCGTCATCGAGCACGACATGCGCTTCATCTTCAACCTCTGCGACCGCGTCGCCGTCCTCGTCCAAGGACAGAAACTCGTCGAAGGCACCGCCGACACCGTCCAGGCCGACGAACGCGTCATCGCCGCCTACCTCGGCACCCCCACCGACCCCACCACCCCACCAGGAGAAACCCCGGCGACCACCGACGACACCGGAGCCACCCCATGACCCCACTGCTCGAAGTCGAGGACCTCCGCGTCGCCTACGGCAAGATCGAAGCCGTCAAAGGCATCTCCTTCACCGTCCCGGCAGGCCAGGTCGTCACCCTCATCGGCACCAACGGCGCCGGCAAAACCACCACCCTGCGCACCCTCTCCGGCCTCCTCACCCCCCGCACCGGAAAGATCACCTTCGACGGCCACCCCCTCAACGGCGTCCCCGCCCACAAAATCGTCGAACGCGGCCTCGCCCACTCCCCCGAAGGCCGCCGCCTCTTCCCCCGCCTGACCATCGCCGAAAACCTCCAGCTCGGCGCCTTCCTCCGCAAGGACACCGCCGGCATCACCCGCGACATCCAGCGCGTCTACGACCTCTTCCCCATCCTCGGCGAACGCCGCAGACAACCCTCCGGCACCCTCTCCGGCGGCGAACAGCAAATGCTCGCCATGGGCCGCGCGTTGATGTCCCGCCCCAAACTCCTCATGCTCGACGAGCCCTCCATGGGCCTCTCCCCGATCATGATGCAGAAGATCATGGACACCATCCGCGAACTCCGCACCCAGGGCACCACCATCCTCCTCGTCGAACAGAACGCCCAGGCCGCCCTCTCCCTCGCCGACGAAGGCCACGTCATGGAAACCGGCCGCATCGTCCTCTCCGGAACCGGCGCCCACCTCCTCCACGACGCATCCGTCCGCAAGGCCTACCTCGGCGAGGACTGAACCCCGCCGCCCCCACCCATGCGAACGGCCCCGCACCGATCACCGGTACGGGGCCGCCCACCCAACTCCACGCAGCCGCTAGTCCTTCTTCTGCTGCTGCTTCTGCTGCTTCTTCTCCTCGGCGTCCTCGATGACCGCCTCCGCGACCTGCTGCATCGACAGCCGCCGGTCCATCGACGTCTTCTGGATCCACCGGAACGCCGCCGGCTCCGTCAGCCCGTACTGCGTCTGAAGCACGCTCTTCGCACGGTCCACCAGCTTCCGCGTCTCCAACCGCTGGGTGAGGTCCGCGACCTCCTTCTCCAGCGCCTTCAGCTCGGTGAACCGGCTCACCGCCATCTCGATCGCCGGCACGACATCGCTCTTCGAGAACGGCTTGACGAGATACGCCATCGCACCCGCGTCCCGCGCCCGCTCCACCAGCTCCCGCTGGGAGAACGCGGTCAGCATCAGCACCGGCGCGATGCTCTCCTCGGCGATCTTCTCGGCCGCCGAGATCCCGTCCAGAACGGGCATCTTCACGTCCAGGATCACCAGGTCGGGACGGTGCTCCCGGGCCAGCTCCACCGCGGTCTGCCCGTCTCCGGCCTCGCCGACGACGGTGTAGCCCTCCTCCTCCAGCATCTCTTTGAGATCGAGGCGGATGAGGGCCTCGTCCTCGGCGATCACGACGCGCGTGGTCAGCGGCGGGACGTGCGACTGATCGTCATCGACGACGGGCTGCTCGGGCTCGGCGGCGCTCACGGGACTCCTCGTTCCTGGCAGGTGGTGCCCCACGAGCCTACCTATCTCCTGTATGTTTGATGCACGGCGGGTCTCCGCGTACCTTAGTTTCTAAGGTAAGCCCTGGTAGCCCAGCGGAAGAGGCACGGTGCTCAAACCACCGACAGCGTGGGTTCGAATCCCACCCAGGGCACTTTACCTTCATTTCCAAGGCCACTCGATCGTTGGGGATCTTCACTCATAGCGGTGAACATTTCTTCGAATCTGCCGGGTGGTGCAGAATTTCACTCACGCTCGCGTCATGTACGACATCGCCACGCGCAGACACGTTCTCGCCCTCGTGGCCCAGGGCCGCAGCCTCAACTCCGTGAGCAAGCAGACCGGTATATCGCGCTACGCGATCCGTTCATGGCAGACCCGTATCGAAGCGAGATCCCGCACGACGGCGTGCCCGCGCTGCGAGCGGGTACCGCGCCCGCCCGATGCCGTCGACTCCTACTCCTACCTGCTCGGCCTCTACCTCGGTGACGGCTGCATCAGCCGGCAGGCCGCCCGAGGCGGCTACGTGCTGCGCATCGCGTGCGCGGATGCCTGGCCCGGACTCATCGTTGCGTGCCGGGAGGCGATCACGGCGGTCCGGCCCATGAACAGCGTCTGCGTCGTCCAGCGCGAAGGATGCGTCATGGTGACGAGCTACAGCCACCACTGGCCCTGTTACTTCCCTCAGCACGGCCCCGGCAAGAAACACGAGCGGCCGATCGTCCTCGAAGCCTGGCAGCAGGAGATCGTGGACGAGCATCCCTGGGAGTTCCTTCGCGGGCTCGTCCACTCCGACGGGTGCCGGATCACCAACTGGGCGACGCGGATGGTCGGCGGGGAGCGCAAGCGCTACGAGTACCCGCGGTATTTCTTCACCAACATGTCCACCGACATCCTGCGGCTCTACACGGACACCCTCGACAGGGTCGGCGTCGCGTGGAAGCCGGCGCGACAGTCGCGCAGGGCGGAGAACATCTCCGTCGCCCGCAAAGCCTCCGTGGCCCTCATGGACGCACACATCGGGCCGAAGTACTGACAGGGACGGCAGTCAGGTACCTCGGCCCAGCTTATTCAGGTGCGGGAGGGGTGTTACTTGGGCGAGTCGTCCTCGCCGATGTGGTGGACGCGGACGAGGTTGGTGGAGCCGGGGACTCCGGGGGGCGAGCCGGCGGTGATGATGACGGTGTCGCCCTTCTGGCAGCGGCCGATCTTGAGGAGCTGCTCGTCGACCTGGGCGACCATCTCGTCGGTGGAGTTGACGGTCGGGCCGAGGAAGGTCTCCACGCCCCAGCTGACGTTGAGCTGGGAGCGGGTGGCGGGGTCGGGAGTGAAGGCGAGGAGCGGGATGGGCGAGCGGTAGCGGGAGAGGCGGCGGACGGTGTCGCCGGACTGTGTGAAGGCGACGAGGAACTTCGCGCCGAGGAAGTCGCCCATGTCGGCGGCGGCGCGGGCGACGGCGCCGCCCTGGGTGCGGGGCTTGCTGTGTTCGGTGAGCGGCGGGAGCCCCTTGGCGAGGATGTCTTCCTCGGCGGCTTCGACGATGCGGCTCATGGTGCGGACGGTCTCGGTGGGGTATTTGCCGACGCTGGTCTCGCCGGAGAGCATCACGGCGTCGGTGCCGTCGATGACGGCGTTGGCGACGTCGGAGGCTTCGGCGCGGGTGGGGCGGGAGTTGTCGATCATCGAGTCGAGCATCTGGGTGGCGACGATGACCGGCTTGGCGTTGCGTTTGGCGAGTTTGATGGCGCGCTTCTGGACGATCGGGACGGTTTCCAGGGGCATTTCGACGCCGAGGTCGCCGCGGGCGACCATGATGCCGTCGAATGCGGCGACGATGTCGTCGATGTTCTCGACGGCCTGGGGCTTTTCGACTTTGGCGATGACGGGGCGGAACTGGCCTTCCTCGCGCATGATGCGGTGGACGTCTTCGATGTCGCGGCCGCTGCGGACGAAGGAGAGGGCGATGATGTCGGCGCCGTAGCGCAGGGCCCAGCGGAGGTCGTCCTGGTCCTTTTCGGAGAGGGCGGGGACGGAGACGGCGACGCCGGGGAGGTTGAGTCCCTTGTGGTCGGAGACCATGCCGCCTTCGATGACCTTGGTGTGGACGCGGGGTCCTTCGACGGCGGTGACTTCGAGGGTGACCTTGCCGTCGTCGACGAGGATGCGTTCGCCGGTGGTGACGTCGGCGGCGAGGCCGTTGTAGGTGGTGCCGCAGAGTCGGCGGTCGCCTTCGACGTCGGGTTCGACGGTGATGGTGAACTCGTCGTCGCGTTCGAGAAGTACGGGACCTTCGCGGAATCGGCCGAGGCGGATCTTCGGGCCTTGAAGGTCGGCGAGGATGCCGACGCTGCGACGGGTTTCTTCGGATGCTTTGCGGACCCGGTCGAATCGCGCTTCGTGGTCGGCGTGGGTGCCATGGCTGAGGTTGAAGCGGGCGATGTCCATTCCGGCGTCGACGAGGGCTTTGATCTGCTCGTACGAGTCGGTGGCGGGTCCCAGTGTGCAGACGATCTTTGCTCGGCGCATGTTTCGACTCTATGACTTACCCGGCGGTAGGGAACTGTGGGGAAGTGACTGCTCAACGACCGCTTGGTGAAAGGCTGTTGACAAGTAATGGAATGCGCGCGACACCGCTCCGATGAGCGGAATTTCACCCGTGTGCGGTGTGGTCTCAGAGTGCGGGACGCGTCATCGTGAAGCGCGCGTTGACGTTGGCGTAGACGGTTTGGCGCTGGGGTTCCAGGTCGAGGGCGGGGGCTGATTCCTGGACGGCGGCGCCGCCGTAGCCGGCGAAGGCGCGCATGCCGGGGGCCGGCATGGGGGCGGTGTTCTCGGCGCCGACGTCGGCGATCTCCAGGACGGCGTCGAGCCGGGCGCCGAGGGCCTCGGCGTATTCGCGGGCGCGCTGGACGGCTTCGTGGACGGCCTGGGTGCGGGCGGCGCGGTGGGCGGGTGAGTCGGGGCGCAGTGCCCACCAGGGGCCGTCGACGCGGGTGAGTTCGAGGTCGGCGAGGCGGGTGGTGAGTTCGCCGAGGGCGGTGAAGTCGTTGAGGGTGGCGGTGAGGGTGACGCGTCCGTGGTAGGCGCGGATGCGTTCGTGGCGGCCTTTGTCGGTGAGTTGGGGGGTGAGGGTGAAGCTGCCGGTTTCGAGTTTTTCGACGGCGTCGCCGTAGCTCTTGATGAGGGTGAGGGCGTGTTCGTTGCGGCGGGTGAGGTCGGCGAGGGCGGTTTTGCGGTCGGTGCCGCGGGCGCTGACGGTGACGGTGATGCGGGCGATTTCGGGGTCGACTTCGAGGCGGGCTTCGCCGCGGACGGCGAGGCGGGGGGCGTCGGGGGTGCCGTAGGGCAGCGGCTGGGTGGGTTGGGTCATGGTGTCAGCTTGCCAGCCGGTGTCGGTTTTCCAGCCGACTGGTCACCGGGGAGTCACCTGTTCGCAACGTCGTGGGGCTGTTGCTGTGGGGGCGGTTGAGCCACAATCTACGCGCGAATCTACGCGCGTTGTTCTGATGTGGCGCGCCATTGGGCGTATTGGGACCATTTGACCTCTTGGGGGAATCGACATGCCGTACAACCGCAGGAAGTTCCTTGGACGTTCGGCCGCGGCGGGTGCGGGGGTGGCGCTCACGGGGGCGCTGCCGCAGGCCGCGCAGGCGCAGGGGCAGGGGCAGGGGCCGCAGCGGAAGCGGGGCAAGCGGGTCCCGTTCCGGGTGCTGGGCACGACGGATGTGCACGGGCACGTCTTCAACTGGGACTATTTCACCGACAAGGAGTATGACGACGCCGCGCACAACGATGTCGGTCTGGCGAAGATCTCGACGTTGGTGGAGCAGGCCCGTAAGGAGGCGGGGCGGCATCGCACGCTGCTGATCGACGCGGGTGACATCATTCAGGGCACTCAGCTGTCGTATTACTACGCGCGAGTCGATCCGATCACCGCGCCGCACGGTCCGAAGCATCCGATGGCGCTGGCGATGAACAAAATGGGGTACGACGCGGCGGCGCTCGGCAATCACGAGTTCAATTACGGTATTCCGGTGCTGCGGAAGTTCCAGGAGCAGTGTGACTTCCCGCTCCTGGCGGCGAACGCGCTGGATGCGCGGACGTTGAAGCCGGCTTTTCCGCCGTATGTGGTGAAGCGGATCAAGGTGCCGGGTCACCGGGATATCCGGGTGGGCATTCTGGGGCTGACGAATCCTGGTATCGCGGTCTGGGACAAGGCCCATGTGCAGGGGAAGATGACGTTCCCGGGGCTGGTCGAGCAGGCGAAGATCTATGTGCCGAAGCTGCGCTCGCTCGGTTGCGATGTGGTGGTGTGTACGGATCATTCGGGTCTGGACGGTGCCACGTCGTACGGGGATGCGCTGCCGTATCCGGAGAATGCGTCGTCGTTGGTGGCCGAGCAGGTGCCGGGTATCGATGCGATTCTGGTGGGTCACACGCACAAGGAGGTGGCGTCCCGGACGGTGGTGAACAAGGAGACGGGGCGGAGTGTGGTGCTGTCCGAGCCGCTGATGTGGGGCATGCGGCTGAGCGTCTTCGACTTCGAGGTGGAGTTCCACCGGGGCCGCTGGGAGGTGGTGTCGGTCAAGGCCGAGGTGCGTAATGCCAATACGGCGGCGGAGGACCCGGAGGTCGCGCGGCTGGTGCGGCGTGAGCACCAGGCGGTCGTCAAGTATGTGAACCAGGTGGTCGGGACCTGCAAGACGGCGATGTCGGCGGCCCAGGCTCCGTACAAGGACACGCCGATCATCGACTTCATCAATTTCGTGCAGGTGGACACGGTGAAGTCGGCGCTGGCCGGGACGAAGTACGCTTCGCTGCCGGTGCTGTCGCAGGCGGCGTGTTTCTCGCGGTCGGCGGCGATTCCGGCGGGTCAGGTGTCGCTGCGTGATGTGGCGGGGCTGTATGTGTACGAGAACACGCTGGATGCACGGCTGATGACGGGTGCGCAGCTGCGGGACTACCTGGAGTTCTCGGCGCGGTATTTCGTGCAGACGGCGCCGGGTGCGCCGGTGGATCCGAAGAAGCTGACGAACGCGGACAACACGCCTGACTTCAACTACGACGTGATCGGTGGGCTCGCGTACGACATCGACATCGCGAAGCCGGCGGGTTCGCGGATCACGAATCTCCGGTACCAGGGCAAGCCGTTGGACGACAAGGCGCAGTTCGTGCTGGCGGTGAACAACTACCGGGCGAACGGCGGTGGTGGCTTCCCGCATGTGGCGAAGGCGACGTCGGTGTGGTCGAACTCGGAGGAGATCCGGAACACGATCATCGCGTGGGTGAAGGCGAAGAAGGTCATCGATCCGGCGGTGTTCGCCTCGGTGGACTGGCGGCTGACGCGGGCCGGAAAGCCGGTGTTCTGAGGCGGGTTGTTCTTGTCGCTCGTAGGTGTGCCGCCCCTCTCCCCCGGTCCGATGGTGGTCGGGGTGGGAGGGGCGGTGGCGTTCAGTGGCGGGGGACGAGTGTGGAGCCCTGGCGGGGGACGGTGGGGGTGGTGCGCTGGGGTGCGGGGTGGGCGAGGCCGAAGGTGGTGAAGGCGGTGCGCGTCGGGAGGGGGTAGGCGGTGCTGTTGGTGAGGGAGTTGAGGATGGTGGCGCTGCGCCAGGCGGCGAGGCCGAGGTCGGGGGTGCCGACGCCGTGGGTGTGGCGTTCGGCGTTCTGGACGTAGATGTGGCAGCCGGTGGCGGTGATGGAGGGGTCGAGGACGAGGCGGTGGTGTTCGTCGATGCGGGGGCGTTCGGAAGCGTCGCGGCGGAGGTAGGGGTCGAGGGCGGCGAGGAGGGTGTCGAGGCGGCGTTCGCGGTAGCCGGTGGCGAGGACGACGGCGTCGGTGGTGAGGCGGGAGCGGCTGCCTTGCTGGGCGTGTTCGAGGTGGAGTTCGACCTTGGTGGTGCCGACGCGTCCCGCGGTGCGGACGCGGACGCCGGGGGTGAGGGTGGTGGTGGGCCAGCCGCCGTCGAGGGTGCGGCGGTAGAGCTCGTCGTGGATGGCGGCGAGGGTGTCGTGGTCGATGCCCTTGTAGAGCTGCCATTGGGCGGGGAGGAGCTCGTCGCGGACGCGTTCGGGGAGGGCGTGGAAGTAGCGGGTGTAGTCGGGGGTGAAGTGTTCGAGGCCGAGTTTGCTGTATTCCATGGGCGCGAACGCGGGGGTGCGGGCGAGCCAGTGGAGGTTTTCGCGGCCGGCGGGGCGGGCGCGGAGCTGGTCGAGGAAGACTTCCGCGCCTGACTGGCCGGCGCCGATGACGGTGAGGTGTTCGGCGGCGAGCAGCCGTTCGCGGTGGTCGAGGTAGTCGGCGGCGTGGACGACGGGGACGGCGGGGGCCTCGGCGAGGGGGCGGAGGGGGATGGGGATGTGGGGGGCGGTGCCGATGCCGAGGACGAGGTTGCGGGCGTAGCTGCGGCCGAGGGCTTCGGCTTCTCCTTCGGCGCCGAGTTGGGTGAAGTCGACTTCGAAGAGGCTGCGTTCGTGGTTCCAGCGGACGGCGTCGATCTGGTGGCCGAAGTGGAGGGTGGGGAGGTTTTCGCTGACCCAGCGGCAGTAGGCGTCGTATTCGGCGCGGTGGATGTGGAAGCGCTCGGCGAAATAGAAGGGGAAGAGGCGTTCCCGGGTCCTGAGGTAGTTGAGGAAGCTCCAGGGGCTGGCGGGGTCGGCGAGGGTGACGAGGTCGGCGAGGAAGGGGACTTGGAGGGTGGTGCCGTCGATGAGGAGGCCGGGGTGCCAGCGGAAGGTGGGGTGCAGGTCGTAGAAGGCGGTGCGCAGGTGGGTGAGGGGGTGGGCGAGGGCGGCGAGGGAGAGGTTGAAGGGGCCGATGCCGATGCCGGCGAGGTCGAGGGGCTCGTCGGGGCCGGGGGTGACGGTGCCGGGTTCGGGCTCGGTGTGCGGTGGGGTGTTCATCGGGGGGTGTGGCCTTCCACGAGTTTGAGGAGGGTGGTGAGGTCTCCGGGTTGGGTGTGGGGATTGAGGAGGGTGGCCTTGAGCCAGAGGCCGGTGGGGGTGGTGGCTCGGCCGAGGACGGCGTGTCCTTCGGAGAGGAGGGAGCGGCGGATGGCGGCGAGGGTGGTGTCGTCGGCGTCGGTGGGGCGGAAGAGGACGGTGGTGAGGGTGGGGCGGGAGTGGAGTTCGTAGCGGGGGTGGGCGTCGATGAGGTCGGCGAGGGTGCGGGCGGCTGCGAGGGTGCGGTCGATGAGGTCGCCGAGGCCCTGGCGGCCGAGGGCCTTGAGGGTGACGGCGATCTTGAGGATGTCGGGGCGGCGGGTGGTGCGCAGGGAGCGGCCGAGGAGGTCGGGGAGGCCGGCTTCGGTGTCGTCGTCGGCGTTGAGGTAGTCGGCTTGGTGGCCGAGCGGGGTGAGGGTGGCGGGGCCGGGGACGGCGAGGAGGCCGGCGGCCACCGGCTGCCAGCCGAGTTTGTGCAGGTCGAGGGTGACGGTGTGGGCGCGGGCGAGGCCGGTCAGGGCGGTGCGGTGGGTGTCGCTGAAGAGGAGCGGGCCGCCGTAGGAGGCGTCGATGTGGAAGCGGGCGCCGTGGTGGTCGGCGAGGTCGGCGAGGGCCGGGAGGGGGTCGATGGCGCCGGAGTCGGTGGTGCCGGCGGTTGCGGTGAGCAGCACGGGGCCGGTGCGGCTGGTGCCGCCGGTGCGTCCGGTGAGTGCGGCGAGGCAGGTGTGGACGGTGGCGGGGTCGAGGGTGCCGTCGGGGGTGGGGAGGGTGACGGGTTCGGGGAGGCCGAGGAGCCAGGCGGCGCGGTGGATGCTGTGGTGGGCGTTGGCGCCGCAGACGATCTGGAGGGGGCCGGTGGTGCGCGGGGAGTGGGTGGCTTCGCGGGCGAGGAGGATGCCGAGTTGGTTGGATTCGGTGCCGCCGGTGGTGATCAGGGCGTCGGGGTCGGTGGCCCGGGGGTAGACGAGGGCGGCGAGTTCGCGGCTGGTGAGGGTTTCGAGTTCGGAGGCGGCGGGGGCCTGGTCCCAGGAGTCCATCGAGGGGTTGAGGGCGCCGGCGGCGAGGTCGGCGGCGGTGGCCACGGCGAGGGGCGGGCAGTGCAGGTGGGCGGCGCAGTGCGGGTCGGCGGGGTCGGCGGCGCCGGCGGCGAGGGTGTGGACGAGGGTGCGCAGGGCGGCGTGCGGGCCGGTGCCGTGTTCGGGGAGGAGGGGCAGGCAGGTGTCGCGTACGGCGCGGGCGACGGCGTCGGGGCCGCCGGGCGGGAGGGGGCCTGAGCGGTCCTGGGCGCCGGTGGTGAGGGCGTCGAGGACGGTGTCAAGGAAGGAGCGGAGCGCGCGGGGGCCGTCGGTGCCGCCTGCGAGGGCGGTGCCGGCAGGGGCAACTGACATCAAGGTGCTCTTCTTCAGCGGGAGTTGGGCGCGACGGGGCACAGGCCTTAGGCCGACCTAAGTTACTGTCCCGGTACGGCGGGTATCCACCGGTTGCCCCAGGATCACCCGTTCGTGGGATGGATGTCCCGCAGATGTTCGGGTGCCGCCGGCTGGCGGTCCGGCGGCACCCCCTGTTATGGCGGCTCCGTGTTCCTGTGTGGCTGTTCCTGTCCTGTGTGGCCGTCCCGCCGCTGCCGTCCTCGTGCGACTGCCCCTGTGCGGCTATCCCTGTGCGGTGGCCCGTACGTGCAACGCCCGGCGCAGATCGTCCAGTTGATCGGCGAGGGTGCGGCGCAGGGCGGGGATGGGCTCGGCGTCGGCGAGGCAGCTCTCGCCGAGCCGGAGGGTCTCGTCCTCGACGAACGTCGCGGGGAAGGCGGACCGGCCGGCGGCCTTGGCGAGGGCGGGGCCGCGGCGGGCGGCGAGGGCGGGGACCGCGGCGAAGTAGCGGGCGACGTAGGGGCGGAGCAGGTCGTGTTGTTCGGGGGCCCAGAAGCCGGCGGCGGTTGCGGTGAAGAGGTAATTGGAGAGTTCGGTGAGTTCGGTGAGTTCGGTGAGTTCGGTCGGTTCGGTGAGTTCGGCAGGCTCGCCGGGCTCGCCGTTGTCGGTCCGTTCGCCGGGGGTGGTGAACAGGGCGTTCCAGGCGGCCTGCTTGGCGGCGGGGTCGGGGAGGGCCGCGTGGCAGCGGGCGGCACCTTCGTGGCCGGTGGCGCTCTGGTCGCGGGCGAGTTCCGCGTCGATGGCTTCCGGGGTGGTGGCGCCCAGTGCGGCGAGCCGGGCGAGGATGCGCCAGCGCAGTTCGTGGTCGAGGTCGGGGCCGCCGGGGATGCTGCCTCCGTCGAGCCAGTCCTGGATGCCTTCGTGGCTGGTGGCGCTGTCGATGAAGGCGCGTACGGCGGTGAGCCGCAGGCCCGCTCCGGTGCCGTTTCCGGGGCCCTCGGTGCGGCGGAGGAGGGCGCGGCTGATGCCGGTGAGGGTGGCGAGGGCGGTGTGGCGTTCGGGGAGGGGGAGGTAGCGGTCGGCGATCTGGGTGCGGGCGAAGGCGAGGACGCCCTGGACGATGGCGAGGTCGGTCTCGTGCGGGAGGTGGTCGCGGGCCGCGTCCAGGTAGGCGGCGGGCGGGAGTTCGCCGTCGCGGACCATGTCGCGGGCGGCGTTCCAGACGACGGCGCGGGTGAGCGGGTCGGGCAGTCCGGAGAGGGCGCGGGCGGCGGTCTGCCAGGACGCGGCGTCGAAGCGCACCTTGGCGTAGGTGAGGTCGCCGTCGTTGAGGACGACGAGGGCCGGGGCGGGCCGGGGGAAGGTGTGCCGGGTCTGCCCTTCCTCCTGCGGGATGTCCACCTCGGCGCGGTCGCGCGGGGTGAGCCGGGCTGTGTCGGCGGGGTCCGGGTCGTAGGCTCCGACGGCGATGCGGTGCGGGCGACTGCCGGTGTGGGTGATGTCCAGGTGCCAGGAGTCGCCGTCCGCGGTGGTGGCGGGGGTGAGGGTGTCGACGCCGGTGGTGCGCAGCCAGCGTGCGGCCCAGGCGTGGACGTCGCGGTCGGTGGCGCGGGCCAGGGAGTCGAGGAAGTCGGCGAGGGTGGCGTTGCCGAAGCGGTGCCGGGCGAAGTGGTCGTTGATGCCGGCGAGGAAGTCCTTCTCGCCCATCCAGGCGACGAGTTGGCGGAGTGCGGAGGCGCCCTTGGCGTAGGAGATGCCGTCGAAGTTGAGGAGGGCGGAGGCGGTGTCGGGGACGTCTTCGGGGGTGGGCGCGACGGGGTGGGTGGAGGGCCGCTGGTCGGCGTCGTAGCCCCAGCCCTTGCGGGCGATGGCGAAGTCGGTCCAGGTGTCGGTGAAGCGGGTGGCCTCGGACAGGACCTGGTATCCCATGTATTCGGCGAAGGACTCGTTCAGCCAGATGTCGTCCCACCACTGGAGGGTGACCAGGTCGCCGAACCACATGTGGGCCATCTCGTGGGCGATGACCATGCCGCGGGTCTGGCGTTCGGTGTCGGTGACGGCGGAGCGGTAGATGAATTCGTCGCGGAAGGTGACCAGGCCGGGGTTCTCCATGGCGCCGGCGTTGAACTCGGGGACGAATGCCTGGTCGTAGGAGTCGAAGGGGTAGGGCTCTTCGAAGATCTGGTGGTAGCGGTCGAAGCAGCGGCGGGTGAGGTCGAGGATCTCGTCGGCGTCGGCGTCGAGGTGGGGGGCGAGGGAGCGGCGGCAGTGGATGCCGAAGGGTAGGCCGGCGTGTTCGGTGCGGACGGAGTGCCAGGGACCGGCGGCGACGGCGACGAGGTAGGTGCTGATGCGGGGGGTGGGGGCGGCCTGCCAGGTGCCGTCGGCCTGCTGTTCGGTGCGGGCGTTGGCCAGGACGGTCCAGGTGGGCGGGGCGGTGACGGTGAGCGCGAAGACGGCCTTCAGGTCGGGCTGGTCGAAGGCGCCGAAGACGCGCTGGATGTCGTCCATGAAGAGCTGGGTGTAGACGTAGCTCTCGCCGTCGGCGGGGTCGGTGAAGCGGTGCATGCCTTCGCCGGTGCGGGAGTAGCCCATGGTGGCGTCGAGACGGAGTTCGTGGGGGCCGGGGGTGAGGCCGGTGAGGGGGAGGCGGTTGTCCTCAAGGGTGGCGGGGTCGAGGGGGTGGCCGTCGAGGGTGGCGCTGTGCAGCGCGGCGGGGCGGATCTCGACGAAGGTGTCGCCGGGTTCGCGGGCGGTGAAGTGGATGGTGGTGCGGGAGGCGAACCGCTCGTCGCCGTGGGTGAGGTCGAGGGCGATGTCGTATCGCTGGACGTCGATGAGCCGGGCTCGGGCTTGCGCGTCGGCGCGCTGGAGTACGGGCATGGGGTCATGCTGCCGTACGGCCGGTGGGGGCCGCACAGGAGTTTGGGCAGGCCGGGAGGGTGTCGGGGGGAGCGGCCCGGCGGTCGGGGTCCCGCCCTGGCTCCCGGTCCCGTCAGGGGCCGCTGCCGCCGACCCGCGGGGGCTTGTCCGGGTCGGGGATCTGTGTCGACCAGCCGCCGGGCACCGTGCGGGACTGGCGGTCGCGGAAGCGGATCGGGGCGGTGCCGACGCGGCGGGTGAACAGGCGGCTGAAGTAGGCGGGATCGTCGTAGCCGACGCGGCGGGCGACGGCGGCGACCGGGAGTTCGGTGGCGGTCAGGAGTTCCTTGGCGCGGCCCAGGCGGATGCCGAGGAGGTAGTCCTTGGGGCTGCATCCCGCGCCGCGCCGTACGGCGGTGCGGAGTTCGGCGGGGGTCATGCCGCGCCGGGCGGCGTGCTCGGCGACCGAGAGGGGGAGGAACGCGTCGCGGGCCAGGGCCTGGAGGACGGGTTCGCCGTCGGCGTCCGTGTCGGCGCGGGCGCGCCGGAGGACGACGAGGAGTTCGTGGACGGCGGCCGAGGTCTCGACCTCCAGGAGGGGGTTGCCGCGGCGGGCGGCGCGGGCGATGCGGCCGATGGCGGCGCGCGCCGCCGCCGCGTCGGCGAGCGGGACGAGCGGGCGGTCGGGCTCGATGTAGCCCAGTTCGGTGTAGGTGTCGGTGGCGGGTCCGGTGAAGTCGGCGAAGCTCTCGTCCCAGCCGGTCTCGGGGTCGGCCCCGTAGTGGTGCGGGACGCCGGGGACGAGCCAGAGCAGGGCGGGCGCGGTGACCGCCCGGCGCCTGCCGTCGGGGCCGGCGTACCAGCCGCGGCCGGCGCTGATGACGAGCGCGACGTGGTGGTCGAGGGTGCGCGGCCCGACCGCGGGCAGCGTGCCGTGCTGGAGGCCGACGCCCAGGCAGACCAGCCCGAGCCGGTGGTGGACCGGGCTCGGGGTGAAGTAGCGCATCCAGGTGTGGTACATGCCGCGCGCCTCCCGTCGGCGGGTGCGCCGTGCGCCGCCGCTGCGTCCGAACAGCAGAGATCTTTGTCCACGGACCGGCGGGCCGCCAGAGGGCGGGCCGGGGGGATCGGCGGCGGGGTGCTGCACGGGCGGCGGTGTCCGTCCGGCGTACGGGCGCGCGGGCTGCGACTGGAGGGGGCGGGGCGGTGCGGCGCCGGCCGGCGGTGCCGGTGAGGCCGTGCCGGAACTGCCGGGACGGCTACGGGGGTTCGCGTGGTGGAGCGGTTTTCCGCCGGGGCGCTGCCCGTCGGCGGGGCCGCGGCGTGGGCTGTACGCACCGGGTCCGGTGCTGTGGGAGGGGCCTAACGAGGTGCTGAGGGACGGCGGGCCGGGCCGCGGGGGTGTGCCCCGGGTCCGGCCCGGCCGTTTCACAGTGCGGTGACCTCGAACGCGTCCAGTACGAACTCCGCGGTCCCGTCGCCGCCCGTCTTGCGCAGCCCCACCCATGCCTCGCCCCGGTCCGGCGCGGTGAACTCGTAGGTCCAGGTGGCCGGTTGGGTCGCCACCGGCAGCGGGGTGCGGCTCAGCTCGCGGGCCGCGGGCTCGTCGACGGCGGTGACCCAGGCGTACTGGCCGGCCTGCTCGTTCTCGTAGCGGAAGGCGACCCGGTAGCGGCGGCCGGGGGTGAAGCGGACGGTGTGCGGGAGGGTCCGGTAGACCAGGCCGGTGTTCTCGCCGCGGGACTTCAGGGACTGGCCGCCGTCGATGACGTCGTCGATCGCCTTGCCGTTCCAGCCGCGCCGGGTGAACGGTGCGTGCCGCTGGGCGATATGGGTGCGGGGGTCGGTGCTGCCGCCGGCGTCGCCCTTGACGAAGGGGCCCCAGCCCTGCGGGACGTGCTCGAAGTCCTCGTGCACGAGGGTGCCGGGGCGGCCGGTGCGCGGTGCCGGGGTGATGCGCACGTTGTCGAAGCGGACCCGGGCCCGGCCGGCCGCGGCGGTCAGGGCGAGGGTGACCGGGCCGCCGCCCTCGGGGACGGTGAAGCGGGTGGACAGCCGCTGGAAGCGGGTGCCGGACTTGCGGTCGGCGGCGACGTAGTTGCCGGCGGTGGAGGTCTCGGTCCAGTTGTCGGCGGTGATGCCGTCGGCGGTGCGGATCGCGAGGCCGGCCCGCCGCCGCTCCCCCGCGCTCGCGCCGACCTCGACCTGGACGGAGGCGGCGTAGTCGCCGGGGGCGAGCCGGGCGATTTGCTGGCCGACGGTGGCGGCGGCGCCGGGGCCGATGACGAGTTCGTAGTCGCCGCTTCTACTGATCTGTACGGTGGCGGGTCCGGTGACCTGCCACCGGTCCAGGTTGCCGGCGTGGAACCCGGGGTCGGCCAGCGGGGTGCCCTCGCCCCAGTCGGGGTCGGGCTGGGCGGGGGCCTTGCTCCGGTAGACGACGTAGGCGACGCCGGGCCGGGCGTCGAGGGTGATCCGGCCGCCGCCGGCGGGGACCCGGGTCTGCTCGGTGCGGCCCTGGTCGGTGAGCCGGTAGACGTAGACCGCGGGGGCGCCCGACCAGCCGCGCGGCAGCTGCCAACTGCTCTGCCCGCCGCGGGGGTTGTAGTGGTAGAGCTTGGCGGGGTCGGTGGCGGAGCGGGGTTCCCAGGGCAGCAGGTAGCTGCCGCCGTCGTAGACGAGGCGGCCGTCGGTGGTGATCTTCCGGGTGCCGTCGGCGTCGCTGACGGAGGTGCGGGTGGGGCCTTCGAAGGTGATCTCGTGGTCGCTCCAGGTCCGGATCGGGTACGCCTGGAGGTACTTGGCGGGCAGTGCGTCGGTCCACACGATGGTGTGGAACGCGTGCCAGTCGGTCTTCCCGGTCCAGCCCTCGAAGTTGCCCATCCGGGGCGCGCCGAGCAGCGTCGGCCATTTGTCGGCGAAGACGTCCTTGTGGTGGTTGCGCACGAAGCGGATCAGCCGCGAGTTGATGCCGCGTGAGGTGTCGGGGCCGTAGTCGGTCTCGTTGGCCCAGTGCGACCAGAGTGCGGAACGCTCCAGGCCGTGGCCCCATTCGGTGGCGACCTGCCAGCCCTGGTCGCGAAGGTGCCGCTGGAGGCGGTCGGAGTTCCAGCCGGATTCGCGGAACACGTCGAGGTAGACGGTGGTCAGGGCGGGGTCGGTCTCCTTGCGGAGTTGCGCGAAGCGGGCGGCGATGTCGCCGGACACCAGGTCGCGGCGGGCGTCGATGCGGTAGGACTGGTCGAGCCAGTCCCACTGCTTGTCGTTCTTGTCGACGAGTTTTTCGGAGAAGGCGTGCGCGACGGGGTAGGACTCGGTGGCGTT
Organism: Streptomyces albospinus; assembly: GCF_014648695.1. Classification (GTDB taxonomy): domain Bacteria; phylum Actinomycetota; class Actinomycetes; order Streptomycetales; family Streptomycetaceae; genus Streptomyces; species Streptomyces albospinus. The sequence continues at coordinate 55,428 of NZ_BMRP01000024.1, read as the reverse complement.
GACGTGCACCGCGAAGTCGCTGTGCCATTTCCTCCCGGCGCGGAGCAGGGTGTTGAGGTCGGCCAGGCCGCCGGCGCGCCGGTTGTAGTTGCCGCCGTAGTCGGGGTGTGCGGAGTCGTGGCCCTCGGACTGGTAGCCCTTGAGGAGGGTGAACTGGCGCAGCCCGTCGGTGGCCAGCGCGATCCGTTTGACGTGGTCGAGGGTGGCGAGGAACGGATTGGTGGCCTGGCTGGCGAAGTTGAAGGGGATGTGCGGGACGACCCGCAGGTGCTGGGTGTCGGCGCCGAGCGGGACGACCATGATGTCGCGCAGGGCGATGGCGGCGTCCTGCCAGTCGGTGCGGCCGTCGCCGTTGCGGTCGCCGGTGACGATGACGGTGGCGTACGGGAGCGGTTCGGTGGCGTCGAGCGGCTGGCCGGTGGCCCGGTGGGTCCACTGGCCGGGGACGAGTTCGGCCGCGACGAAGCCGTCGCCCTGCCGGGTCCGGTGCCACAGCCGGCCGTTCTCCCAGGCGGTGTCCCCGGTCGGATGGTCCTGGACGGTGTTGGTCTCGATGGCGGCGGCGAGGTGGTCGGTGGCGACGACGGCGTAGGCGCAGCCGGTGGGCGCGGCCTCGACGGGGGTGGTGGGGGTGATCCGCACGAGGGTGTCGCCGCTCTTGGCCTTGTCGAGCTGGAGGCGGGCGGCGAGCAGGGTGGCGCCGGGCTGGTCGCTGCGGACGGCGAGCAGGGCGAGGCCGGGGATCTCCAGGGTGCCGATGCGCAGTGCGGGGGTGTCGGTGATGCCGGTGACCCGCCAGGTGACCTGTGGGCCGGTGACGGCGATCTCGACGTCGACGGTGGTGCCGCCGTCGAAGGCCAGGGTGTAGGCGGCCCGGTCGGGGCGGCCGGCGCGGGCGCGGTGGGTGACCTGCGGGGTGCGGGCGGTGCCGTCGATCAGGACCTGGGTGACGGGGTTCTCCTGGGCGTGCAGGACGGCGCCGGTGGCGCGGTCGGTGTAGGAGACGATGCGCGGGAAGGCGGTGTCGACGCGGACGGCCAGCGCGGCGGAGCGCAGGACCGCCTCGGCGGGCCGCGGGGCCGCGGCGGCGGGGTGCGTACCGAGGGGGACGGCACCGGCGACCCCGGCGAGCGCGGTGGCGGCGACGATCTGTCTGCGGCTGGGCCCTGGCTGTCCGTTCATACGCGCGCTCCTCCTTCGTCCCTGCACTGCCTGCCGGCGGACAGCGTGCGGGGCGGGTGGGGCGGGCGCCCATGGACAAAGGGGCGGCAGGTGTTGGACAGATGTCGCGGAAGGACGGGGTGCGGCGCGGCGTCGTCGGCCGCGGCTCGACGGACAGCACGACGGGCGGGCCGGTCCGGGCGAACGCCTCGGTCGGGGCGCGTGCCTCGGTGGTCCCGGCGACCGGCTGGGTGCGGGCCCCGCCCTCGCGCAGCGGCGCACGGCGCAGCGGCACCGCGCGGGGCCCGGGGAGCGCGTCCCGGGCCCCGGCGGGCGCCGGCCGGTGGCCGGCTCAGCCGCCGAGTTCGGCGGCGGCCTTCTTGATGTTCGCGGCGAAGGCGCTCACCTCGCTGTAGACGCCGGGCTTGCCGGGCCGGGCGCAGCCCTCGCCCCAGGAGACGATGCCGACCTGGAGCCACTGGCCGGCGTCGTCCTTGCGGAACATCGGGCCGCCGGAGTCGCCCTGGCAGGTGTCGGTGCCGCCGGTGTCCAGCTTGCCGGCGCAGATCTCCTCACCGGGAGTGAGGGCGTCGCCGTAGGCCTTCCGGCAGGTGGCGTCGTCGATGAACGGCACGGTCGCCTTGAGCAGGTAGCGCTGCTGGTCGCCGCCTTCCTTGTCGGCGCCCCAGCCGGCGATGGTGAAGTCGCCGTTGGTGAGCCGGTCGTCCTCGGCGATCTTCAGGGTGGGCCGGTCTATCGGCTTGGCGAGCTTGATGAGCGCCCAGTCCTTGCCCTTGCCGCTGTAGCCGGGGGCCTGGAGGACCTGGGTGGAGTTGACCTTGACGGCGGCGGAGTCCTGGAGGTCGACGACGCCGGCGGTGGCGGTGATGGAGGTGTCCGGGCCGCTGCGGTCGACGCAGTGGGCGGCGGTGAGCACGATGTCCTTGGTGTAGAGGGCGCCTCCGCAGCCCATCGACAGCCGGACCATGAAGGGGAATTCGCCCTGGGCCGCCCTGGTGCCGCCGACGACGTCGGTGTGCACGGAGCCGCCGGGGTCCGGCGCGGGCGCGGCCGAGGCGGCGCCCGGCTGGAGACTGAAGGCCGCCAGGGCGATCGCGCCGGCGGCGGTGGTTCTCTTGAGGTGCTTCAGGGAGTTGCGCAACGGATGTCCTTTCGTGGGGGGTTGAACGCGTAATGACGAGTCCATGCCAACCCCAGAGCCGGGCATGCGCACCGCAAAGCGAGCGGGAAAAACGGCAGTGCACCGCAAAGCATCCGGGCCCGTTGGCAATGAACCCGTAAAGCGCCCTGCGATTATGTGGAGTGCGGGAACGGAGTGACAAGGGTCAACATCAGGCCAACTCCCGCACCGCGCCCGCCCCGTGCGCAACACGGCCGATCGCACCCGCCCGGCCGTACAGTGTCCGGATGGCGACCGGCGGCAGCGACATCCAGCACGGATACCCCCATCTCGACACGGTCCGCGCGGCCCTCACGGCCCTCTTCAGACGCCTCTCCCACGACACCGTCAGCACGTTCGACACCAGCGTGCTGCCGGTCGACGTCGCCTTCGACGACACCGAGGACATCCACCTGGGCGCGCAGCGGATCGCCCATGCCATGGTCCACCAGCTGCGGCTGCCGGACGCCCGGATCGTGGTCACCTTCCGCGAGATGGAGCACGCCGCCCACGTCGAACTGACCGCGGGCCCCGAGTACTTCGTCGAGCTCAACGAGCGGTTCAAGAAGCACCGCAAGGACATCGGCGCCGCCCTGGCCCACGAGGTGACGCACGTCTACCTGCACCGGCTCGACCTGTCGTTCCCCGGCACCCGCGACAACGAGATCCTCACCGACACCGCCACCACCTACCTCGGCGCCGGCTGGCTGCTGCTGGACGCCTACCGCGAGCACGGCCCGTTCTCGCAGAAACTCGGCTATCTCACACCGGAGGAGTTCGGCTATGTCCTCGCCAAGCGCGCCGAGTTCTTCGGCGAGGACCCGGCGCCGTGGTTCACCAGCCCGCAGGCGTACGAGGCGTACCTCGCGGGGCGGGCGCGGGCCCGCCAGGACGCCCGGCGCCCGCCGCTGGCCGCCGCCGGCTGGGCCGCCCGGCTCCGCTACGCCAAGGACCGCCGGCTGGCCCAGGACTCCGGGCGCACCGCCCGGCCCGCCGCCACCGGCGACGGCTACACCTTCGAACCCGCGGCGGGAACCGGCTCCCCGCCGCGGGTGTCCTTCCCCTGCCCCGCCTGCTGGCAGCGCATCCGCGTCCCGGTCCGCGGCCGGATCCAGGCCCGCTGCGGCCTGTGCAAAACCCTTCTGGACTGCGACACCTGACGCTATGTCAGTGTCTGCGGGCCGGTCCTAGACCCACCCCTCCAGCCCGGCCAGGAACCCCGGGAGGTCGTCCCGATGGATGGTGTGCCCCGCGCCCTGCACCGTACGGACCTCGAAACCGCGGGCGGCCAGCTCCTTCGCCGCCTCCTCGGTGAAGAGGAACCCCTCCCCCGCGATCTGCACCAGCGACGGCACCACCGGCCGCTCCGGCGTCCGGTCGCGCAGATGGTGCCCGGACAGGGCGAGGGCCGTCCCGGTGTCCCAGTCGGCGAGCGTGGCCAGTTCGACATCGACATCGGCGTCGTCCCAGCGCGGGTTGAAGTTCCGCACCAGCGTGCGCCCGGCCCGCTTGAACGTCACGAACACCGCGGGATCGACCGGCTGCGCCGCCCCGGTCAGCGACCACGCCGGATCGCTGTAGACCGCGCGCGCCGGCCGCAGCCGCTCGGCCGCCAGGGACAGCGCCAGCCCGCCCAGCGAGTGCCCGATGACGACCTCGGCGCCGATCGGCAGGGTGTCCACGAGGTCGTCGGCGAACAGCTCCGGGCTGTAGTCGCCGCGCGGACTGCGGCCGTGGCCGCGCAGATCGACACCGATGACGCGATAGCCCCGCCCGGCGAGGGCCGGGCCGACCCGGTGCCAGGTGCGGTGGTCGGACATGATCCCGTGGACCAGCACCGCGATCCGGTCGCCGGTCCCCCATTCCTGGGTGTGCAGCTGCATACCGTGCCCCTCTCGCCGGGTTCGCGCCCTGCGCGCGACGATCCGCCGTACGCCGGGCGTTGCGGGTGTCCGGCGCGGCCACGCCCGAACGTTACACGTGTCATGACGCGGAGGCCGTACGCGGAGCCCGCGAACCCCCGTGGCAAACCCCTGTGCGAAGATGCCCGGCAGGATGACCGATCCCGCCGGACCGCCGGCCACCCCAACTCCCCCGACCAGCGCGGCCGTTGCCCGCCGCGCCGGGGTGTCCCGCGCCACGGTCTCGTACGTGCTGAACGGACGGGCCGCCGGGCGCGTCGCCGCGCACACCCAGGCCCGGGTCCGGGCCGCCGCCGAGGAGCTGGGGTACGTCCCGCACGCGGCGGCGCGCAGTCTGCGGGCCGGTCGGGGCAGCATCGTCCTGATGGCCGCCCCGGCGGACGCCGTACCCGCCTTCGGGCCCCTCTTCTCGCACTTCCTGGCCGGATTCCAGAGCGCACTGCACCACCTCGGCTACACCGGCGTACTGCACGGCGCGCCCGCCGCCTCCCCCGTGGCCGCCGCCCGCGCCTGGGCCGAGCTGCGGCCCGCCGCCGTACTGGCCCTGCACGGACCGCCGTTGGACGCCCCCGCCGTCGAGCTGCTGCGGCGCGCCGGCACCGCGGCGGTGCTCACCCACGGCCCGCAGGCACCGCCCGGCGCCCATGCCCTCTTCCTGGACCATCGCGAGGCCGGCGTCCTCGCGGGCGAGCACCTGCTGGCCCGGGGCCGCCGGCGGATCGGCGTGGTGCTGCCGGCCGAGCCGGGCCTGGCCGCCTTCGCCGGGTCCCGGCTCGCCGGCGTACGGGCCGCAGCCGCCGGCTGCCCCGGTGCCGAGGTGCGCCCGCTGGACCTCGCGCTGACCGAGGAGAGTGCGGCCCGGCTCGCCGCCGCCTGGCCCGCGCTCGGCCTCGACGCGGTGTTCGCCTACAACGACGAGTACGCGATGCTGCTGATGCGCGCCCTCCAGGACGCCGGCCGCACCGTCGGCGGCGACCCGGAGCAGATCGCGGTGGTCGGCGCGGACGATCTGCTGCCGGCCCGGCTGCTGCGCCCGCGGCTGACCAGCGTCCGCACCGAGATCGCCGCGCCGGACCGGATCGCCGGGCTGGTCGACGGGCTCGTCCGCGACCCGGCCGCCGCGCCCGCCGTCCACCGGCTCGGCACCTTCCGCCTCATGGCGCGCGATTCCTCCTGACGGCCGCCCGCCGCTCCGGCCGCCCGCCGGTCAGCGCCAGTCCTGCTCCGGCGTGGCCGCCGCCAGCACCTCGCGGGCGCCGGAGCGGATCGGGCCGCCGTGCGGTACGCAGACCGTGTCGACGTCGTCCAGGGCGGCCAGCCGCCGGAACGACGCGATGGCCGCGGCGCGTTCGACGTTGAACGGGCCGAGGACCGCGTGCCCGCCGTCCGGGTCGGCGCCGATGATGTCGCCGGGGAAGAGCAGCCGGCTCTCCGGAAGGTGCAGCGCGATGCCGCCCGGCGTGTGGCCGGGAACGTGCAGCACACGTACGGGTTCGTGCCAGTCGTCGAGGGTGTCGCCGTCGTGCAGCTCGCGGTCGACCTCGGTGTGGCGCGGCGGCGGCATCCCGCCGGCCGCGAGCCCCGCCATGATGCCTTCGTGCAGCTGCCGTTCGGACGGGCCGAGGACCGGCGGCGGTTCGGGGGCGGTGCCGCGGATGTACGGGGCGTCGAGGGCGCCGGCCAGTACGCGGGCGCCGGAGGCGTCGACGAGTTCGGCGGCCGAGCCCATGTGGTCCACGTGGCAGTGGGTGAGCACGATCTGCCGCAGCGCGGCGGGCGGTGCGCCGAGCCGGGCCAGGGCGCCGAGGACGGCGGGGGCCGATCCGGGGATGCCGGTGTCGATCGCGGCGTAGCCGTCGCCGGGCAGGGCGACGAGGTACACATGCCCTACGGGGAACGGGAGTTGCCAGACGTGCCGGCCGATCTGCGGGAGTGCTGCGTCCATGTCCGGGACGCTAGCCGCCGCACCCACGGCCGGTCTCCGCTTTGTGCCGTGGGCGGATTGAGCGGACGGCGAAAGCGCCCGGCGCGGATCCCGGCGGAACCCGTCGCGCCCCTGCCGCGTCCCATCGGCGACCCAAGGAGGCATGTCATGCAGTACGCCGCTCACCGCTCCCGTTCCCGCATTCGTATGGTCGCCCTCGCCCTGTCCGTGGCGGCGGCCGGCGCCGTCGCGCTCTCCGGCTGCGCCAAGGGAGAGCAGCGGGTGGGCGCCGCGGCGCCGGCCACGCCGCAGGACGCCTTCGGCCGGCGGGCCGCCCAGATAGTGCAGGACTGGCCGAAGGTCTCGCCCGTGGCCGGCCGCCAGGAGGCGCTGCTCCCGCTGGCCGGCGCCGACCGCCCGCAGAGCACCGGCGTGCGGGAGATCACGGTGACCGTCGGCCACAGCGCCTGCGACGTCCGTTTCGGCGCCCGCAGCCTGGAGTCGAAGGACCTGGTGGTGGTCACCGGCTGGGGCAAGAAGAAGAGCGCGAAGGGGATGTGCACCGAGCAACTGGCCACCGACAAGGTGAAGGTGCAGCTGAAGAGCCCGCTGGCGGGCCGCAAGATCGTGGACGCGGCCACCGGCAGGCAGCTGCTGAAGGGCTGACAGGCGGCTCGCCGGGCCCGGCCACCCACGTTGGAGTGCACTCCACGGCCTAGGCTCGCGCCCATGAGCCCTTCCATCGCCACCAGCACACGCGTAGAACTGCCCGCCCTGCTGGAGTTCGTCCGCCCCCGGCACCGTGCGATCCTGCTCACCCGCCGCTCCGACGGCACCCCGCAGTGCTCGCCGCTGACCTGCGGGGTGGACGACTCCGGGCGGCTGGTGATGTCGACGTATCCGGAGCGCGCCAAGGCCCGCAACGCCCGCCGGGTGTCCTCGGTCAGCGTGCTGGTGCTGTCCGACGAGTGGAACGGCCCGTGGGTGCAGGTCGACGGGGAGGCCGAGGTGATCGACGCCCCGGACTCCGTCGAGCCGCTGGTCGAGTACTACCGCAACATCGCCGGCGAGCACCCGGACTGGGACGAGTACCGCGCGGCGATGCGCAAGCAGGGCAAGTCCCTGATCCGGGTGACGCCGCGCCGCTGGGGCCCGATCGCGACCGGCGGCTTCCCGGCCCGCCTCGTCGAACCGGACGCCTGACGCGCGGCGCCTCGACGGGCGCTGCGGGCGCGCCCCCGTTGACGTTCGGCGCCTGCCCGGTGAGGTGCCGGGCCGCCGGTGACGCCGGGAAGGCCACCGCCCCTGTGATGTCCGTAGGGGCGCCCGCCCGGCGGCGGACGGACGGCCCTACGGGCCGCGCGGTGGCAGCACCGCCGGGGTGGGCGTCAACACCTCGGTGGGCAGCCCCAGTTGGGAGCGGAAGGCGGCCCGCCCGGACTCGGTGACCGCGAGGATGCGGCTGGCCGGGGCCTTGACGATCCAGCGGTGCTCCAGCGCGTGCCGGTAGAGGGCCGCGCCGACCGCACCGGAGAGGTGCTGGCGGCGCGAGGTCCAGTCGAGACAGGTGCGGACGTGCGCCCGGTGGGTCGGCGAGTAGCCGGCCTCGGGGATGCCGAGGGCGGCCAGCCAGTCGGCACCGGCCGTGGTGAGCACCAGGCCGTACTCCCGTGCCAGCAGCCCGCGTTCGGTCATCGTTTCGGCGATGGCCACACCGAGCGCCCCGGCGATGTGGTCGTAGCAGGTCCGCGCGTGGTGCAGCGCCCTCCGGTGGTTGGCCTCGGCCAGCGAGCGGATCCTGACCTGGCGGTACGGGGCCAGCCCGGCGAGGTTCTCCAGGGTCTCGGCGGTGTGCGGCCCGGCCAGCCGGACATAGCGCCGCCGGCCCTGCCGCTCCTCGGCCAGCAGCCCGCCGGAGACCAGGAGGTTGAGGTGCTCGGTCGCGGTGGACGGTGCGACCCCGGCGTATTCGGCCAGTTCGCCGGCGGTCCAGGTGCCTCCGTCGAGCAGGGCGATGCAGATGGCGGCGCGGGTACGGTCCGCGAGCAGCGCCGCGAGAGCGGCCAGATCGGGGGTCTCCGCGGTGCTTTCGTGATCGGCGTCCCATCGGTTCATGTGCAGAGCGTAATCACATATAACACTTCGGTGAGAACCGAATCGTCCGGCTCCTATCCTCAAGGGCATGGAAACCGCGCTGGAGAAAAGCAGTTCGGTCGTGCCGGCGCTGCTGTCCACGGAGAACGACGACGGCACGTTCGTGCTGGTCACGCTGCGGATCCGGTGGGATCTCGGCCCGGTGGTGAGCGTCTGGCTGCCGGCCCGAGGACGGACCGCGCAGAATCTCGCCGTACGGCCGGACGTCGTCTTCAACCTCCCACCGAAGGAGGCAGCGGCCGAGGAGGGGGCGGGCGTCGGGACCGACGCGGACCAGGCACCCTGGACGGAACCGTCCGAGCTGGTACGGCCGCCCCGACTGGCGTACTGCCCCGTGCAGTTGGAGGCGCGCAGGGTCGGTGAGCGAACGGTGACCGACGGCGCCTGGACGCAGATCGAGGCGCAGGTGCTGCGGGTGCACGCGGACCCGCGCTGGGTGCTGCCGCTGGGCGACGGCACCGTCGACGTCTCGGCCTGGCGCCCGCCGGTGCACGATTTCCGGCCGCCGGTCACGCCCCCGCCGCCCGCCGTACCGGCGCCCGCACGGGAGCTGGCGCGGCAGTTGGGGCGGCGCTTCCCGGCCCAGCGGGACGCCTAGGGGCAGCGCCGGCGCCCGGACAAGAGCGCGGCGCCTGCCCTCCGGTCGGGGGAGGGGACAGGCGCCGCACACGGGTCCCGGGATTCACCCGGTCCCCATGCCTCCGTACGACGTTGTACGGGACATCAGGTGACGGCCGCTCACACGGTCAGTGCGCGGTCCGTCGGCTTGATCGGAGCCGGCAGGGCGCTGGCTCCGGTGAGGAAGCGGTCCACGCCGCGGGCGGCGGAGCGGCCCTCGGCGATGGCCCACACGATCAACGACTGACCGCGCCCGGCGTCACCGGCGACGTAGACGCCGGGGACGTTGGTGGCGAAGTCCGCGTCGCGGGCGACGTTGCCGCGGGCGTCCAGCTCCAGGCCGAACTGCTCGACCAGGCCGTTCTCCTGGTCCGTGCCGGTGAAGCCCATCGCGAGGGTGACCAGCTGGGCCGGGATCTTCCGCTCGGTGCCGGGCTTCTGCTCCAGCTTGCCGTCCTTGAACCCCACCTCGACCAGGTGCAGCCACTGGACGTTGCCGTCCTCGTCGCCCTCGAAGTGGGTGGTGGAGACGGAGTAGACCCGCTCGCCGCCCTCCTCGTGCGCGGAGGTGACCTTGTAGAGCATCGGGAAGGTCGGCCAGGGCTGGCCCGGGTTCCGCTCCTCGCCCGGCTTGGGCATGATCTCCAGCTGGGTCACCGAGAGGGCGCCCTGGCGGTGGGCGGTGCCGACGCAGTCCGCGCCGGTGTCGCCGCCGCCGATGACGACCACGTGCTTGCCCTCGGCGGTGATGGGGGCGACGGTCAGGTCGCCCTCCTGCACCTTGTTGGCGAGCGGCAGGTACTCCATCGCGAAGTGGACGCCGTTCAGCTCGCGGCCGGGCACCGGCAGATCGCGGGAGGTGGTGGCGCCGGCGGCGATGACCACGGCGTCGTAGCGCTTGCGCAGCTTCGCGGCGTCGATGTCGCGGCCGATCTCCACCTCCGTACGGAACTTGGTGCCCTCCGCGCGCATCTGCTCGATACGGCGGTTGATGTGCCGCTTCTCCATCTTGAACTCGGGGATGCCGTAGCGGAGCAGGCCGCCGATGCGGTCCGCGCGCTCGTACACCGCCACCGTGTGGCCGGCCCGGGTCAGCTGCTGGGCGGCGGCCAGTCCGGCCGGGCCGGAGCCGATGACGGCGACGGTCTTGCCGGAGAGGCGGTCGGGCGGCTGCGGGGTGACGTCACCGGCATCCCACGCCTTGTCGATGATGGAGACCTCGACGTTCTTGATGGTGACCGGCTGCTGGTTGATGCCCAGCACACAGGCCGCCTCGCAGGGCGCGGGGCACAGCCGGCCGGTGAACTCCGGGAAGTTGTTGGTCGCGTGCAGCCGCTCGCTGGCCTCGGTCCAGTCCTCGCGGTAGGCGTAGTCGTTCCACTCGGGGATGAGGTTGCCGAGCGGACAGCCGTTGTGGCAGAAGGGGATGCCGCAGTCCATGCAGCGCGACGCCTGCTTGCTGATGATCGGCAGCAGGGAGCCGGGCTGGTAGACCTCGTTCCAGTCCTTGACGCGCTCCTCGACGGGGCGGGTCCTGGCGATCTCGCGCCCGTGGTTCAGGAAGCCCTTGGGGTCAGCCATTGGTCGCCGCCTCCATCATCTTCTCGTGGGTCTCGGACTCGGAGAGCCCGGCTCGCTCGGCGGCGTCCTTGGCGGCGAGCACTGCCTGGTAGGTGGCCGGGAGGACCTTGCGGAAGCGGGCAGCCGCCGCGTCCCAGTCGGCGAGGAGCTTCGCGGCGACAGTGGAGCCGGTCTCCTCCTGGTGGCGGCGCACGACGTCGTGCAGCCACTGCTTGTCGGTGTCGTCCAGCGGGCGGACCGCGTCGACGAGTTCCTTGTTGACGTTGTCCGGGTCGAGGTCGATGACGTAGGCGGTGCCGCCGGACATACCGGCCGCGAAGTTGCGCCCGGTCTCGCCCAGGACGACCGCGTGGCCGCCGGTCATGTACTCGCAGCCGTGGTCGCCGACGCCCTCGGAGACCACCGTGGCACCGGAGTTGCGGACGCAGAACCGCTCGCCGACCCGGCCGCGCAGGAACAGTTCGCCGCCGGTGGCGCCGTAGGCGAGGGTGTTGCCCGCGATGGTGGAGTACTCGGCGAGGTGGTCGGCGCCGCGGTCCGGGCGGACCACGACCCGGCCGCCGGAGAGGCCCTTGCCGACGTAGTCGTTGGCGTCGCCCTCCAGGCGGAGGGTGACCCCGCGTGGCAGGAACGCGCCGAAGGACTGGCCGGCCGAGCCGGTGAAGGTGATGTCGACGGTGTCGTCGGGCAGGCCCGCACCGCCGAACTTCTTGGTGACCTCGTGGCCGAGCATGGTGCCGACGGTCCGGTTGATGTTCCGGATCGCGACCTGGGCGCGGACCGGCTGGGCGTCCTCCGCGGTGTCCGCGGACAGCGCGTCCGCGGCGAGCTTGATCAGCTCGTTGTCCAGCGCCTTCGCCAGGCCGTGGTCCTGGACGGTGACCTGGTGGCGGACGGCGCCGTCGGCCAGCTCGGGGACGTGCAGCAGCGGGGCCAGGTCCAGGCCCTGCGCCTTCCAGTGGTCCACGGCCCTGGCGACGTCGAGGATCTCGGCGTGGCCGATGGCCTCGTCCAGGCTGCGGAAGCCCAGCTCGGCGAGGAGCTCGCGGACCTCCTCGGCGATGAACTGGAAGAAGTTGACGACGTACTCGGCCTTGCCGTTGAACCGCTCGCGCAGCGTCGGGTTCTGGGTGGCGATACCGACCGGGCAGGTGTCCAGGTGGCAGACGCGCATCATGACGCAGCCGGAGACGACCAGCGGGGCGGTGGCGAAGCCGAACTCCTCGGCGCCCAGCAGGGCGGCGATCACGACGTCGCGGCCGGTCTTGAGCTGGCCGTCGGTCTGCACCACGATCCGGTCGCGCAGGCCGTTGAGCAGCAGCGTCTGCTGCGTCTCGGCCAGGCCCAGCTCCCAGGGGCCGCCGGCGTGCTTGAGGGAGGTGAGCGGCGAGGCGCCGGTACCGCCGTCGTGGCCGGAGATGAGGACCACGTCGGCGTGGGCCTTGGAGACACCCGCGGCGACGGTGCCGACGCCGACCTCGGAGACCAGCTTCACGTGGATGCGGGCGGCCGGGTTGGCGTTCTTGAGGTCGTGGATCAGCTGAGCCAGGTCCTCGATGGAGTAGATGTCGTGGTGCGGGGGCGGCGAGATCAGGCCGACGCCCGGGGTGGAGTGCCGGGTCTTGGCGACCCAGGGGTAGACCTTGTGGCCGGGCAGCTGGCCGCCCTCGCCGGGCTTGGCGCCCTGGGCCATCTTGATCTGGATGTCGTCGGCGTTGACCAGGTACTCGCTGGTGACGCCGAAGCGGCCGGAGGCGACCTGCTTGATCGCGGAGCGGCGGGCCGGGTCGTAGAGGCGGTCGGGGTCCTCGCCGCCCTCGCCGGTGTTGGACTTGCCGCCGAGCTGGTTCATGGCGATCGCGAGGGTCTCGTGGGCCTCGCGGGAGATCGACCCGTAGGACATCGCGCCGGTGGAGAAGCGCTTGACGATCTCGGACGCCGGCTCGACCTCGTCCAGAGTGACGGCGGTCCGCCCGGAGGCGAAGGAGAACAGGCCGCGCAGCGTCATCAGGCGCTCGGACTGCTCATTCACCCGTTCGGTGTACTGCTTGAAGATGTCGTAGCGGCGCGACCGGGTGGAGTGCTGGAGCCGGAAGACGGTGTCCGGGTCGAAGAGGTGCGGCTCGCCCTCGCGACGCCACTGGTACTCGCCGCCGATCTCCAGCGCGCGGTGGGTGGCGGCGATGCCGGAGGCCGGGTACGCCTTGGCGTGCCGGGCCGCGACCTCCTGGGCGATGACGTCCAGGCCGGCGCCGCCGATCTTGGTGGCGGTGCCGTGGAAGTACTTCGCGACGAATTCCTCGTCCAGGCCGATGGCCTCGAAGACCTGCGCGCCGCGGTAGGAGGCGACGGTCGAGATGCCCATCTTGGACATGACCTTCAGGACGCCCTTGCCGAGCGCCTTGATGAGGTTCTTGATGGCGGTGCCGGTCTCCACGCCGGGCAGGAACGTACCGGCCCGGACCAGGTCCTCGACGGACTCCATGGCCAGGTACGGGTTGACCGCCGCCGCGCCGAAGCCGATCAGCAGCGCGACGTGGTGCACCTCGCGGACGTCGCCGGCCTCGACCAGCAGCCCGACCTCGGTGCGGGTCTTGGTGCCGATGAGGTGGTGGTGGACCGCGGCGGTCAGCAGCAGCGACGGGATCGGCGCGTGCTCGGCGTCCGAGTGGCGGTCGGAGAGCACGATCAGCCGGGCGCCGTCGGCGATGGCGGCGTCGGCCTCGGCGCAGATCTCCTCGATCCGGGCGGCCAGCGACTCGCCGCCGCCGGAGACCCGGTAGAGGCCGGCGAGGGTCACGGCCTTCATGCCGGGCATGTCGCCGTCGGCGTTGATGTGGACGAGCTTGGCCAGCTCGTCGTTGTCGATCACCGGGAACGGCAGGGTCACGCTGCGGCAGGAGGCCGCGGTGGGCTCCAGCAGGTTGCCCTGGGGGCCGAGGGAGGAGATCAGGGACGTGACCAGCTCCTCCCGGATGGCGTCCAGCGGCGGGTTGGTGACCTGCGCGAACAGCTGGGTGAAGTAGTCGAAGAGCAGCCGGGGGCGCTCGGAGAGCGCGGCGATCGGCGAGTCGGTGCCCATGGAGCCGATCGGCTCGGCGCCGGTCTTGGCCATCGGGGCGAGGATGACCCGGAGCTCTTCCTCGGTGTAGCCGAAGGTCTGCTGGCGGCGGGTGACCGAGGCGTGGGTGTGCACGATGTGCTCGCGCTCGGGGAGGTCGGCCAGGCCGATCAGGCCGGCGTCCAGCCACTCCTGGTAGGGGTGCTCGGCCGCGAGCTGCGCCTTGATCTCGTCGTCCTCGATGATCCGGTGCTCGGCGGTGTCGACGAGGAACATCCGGCCGGGCTGGAGACGGCCCTTGCGGACGACCTTGGACGGGTCGATGTCGAGGACGCCGACCTCGGAGGAGAGCACGACCAGGCCGTCGTCGGTGACCCAGTAGCGGCCGGGGCGCAGACCGTTGCGGTCGAGGACCGCGCCGACCTGGGTGCCGTCGGTGAAGGTGACGCAGGCCGGACCGTCCCAGGGCTCCATCATCGTGGAGTGGTACTGGTAGAACGCCCGCCGGGCCGGGTCCATGGCGGTGGAGTTCTCCCACGCCTCGGGGACCATCATCAGGACCGAGTGCGGCAGCGAGCGACCGCCCAGGTGGAGCAGTTCCAGGACCTCGTCGAAGGAGGCGGAGTCGGAGGCGTCCGGGGTGCAGACCGGGAACAGCCGCTCAAGGTTCTCGGCGTGTGCGGCGTCCGCGCCCCCGAAGAGCTGCGAGGCCAGCTGGGACTCGCGGGCGCGCATCCAGTTGCGGTTGCCCTTGACCGTGTTGATCTCGCCGTTGTGGGCGACGAAGCGGTACGGGTGGGCGAGCGGCCAGCTCGGGAAGGTGTTGGTGGAGAACCGCGAGTGGACCAGTGCGATCGCGGTGGCGAACCGGCGGTCGGACAGGTCCGGGAAGAAGGGCTCCAGCTGGCCGGTGGTCAGCATGCCCTTGTAGACGATGGTGCGGGCGGACAGCGACGGGAAGTAGACGCCCGCCTCGCGCTCGGCGCGCTTGCGGAGCGCGAACGCCTTGCGGTCCAGGGCCAGGCCGGTGTTCTCCCCTCCCCCGGACTCCGTCCGGGAGGTGCCCCCAGCCACGAAGAGCTGGGAGAAGGCCGGCATGGTGGCGCGGGCGCCGTTGCCCAGCAGCTGGGGGGCGACCGGGACGACCCGCCAGCCGAGGACGTCCAGGCCCTCTTCCGCGGCGATCGTCTCGATCCGTGAGACGGCCTCGGCGGCTTCGTGGGCGTCGGACGGCAGGAAGGCGATGCCGACGGCGTAGCTGCCGGCATCGGGGAGCTCGAAGGTCACGTTCTCACGCAGAAACGCGTCCGGCACCTGGAGCAGGATGCCCGCGCCGTCGCCCGAGTCGGGCTCCGAGCCGGTGGCACCGCGGTGCTCCAGGTTCGTCAGGACGGTCAGGGCCTGTTCGACCAGGGCGTGGCTGGCCTCACCGGTGAGGGTGGCCACGAAGCCGACGCCGCAGGCGTCGTGCTCGTTGCGCGGGTCGTACATCCCCTGCTGGGCGGGGCGCCCGTCCATGGGCGACCATGCGGCGGCGCTGGCGCTGCTGGTGGTCGCGGAGTGCGTGGACGCGGAACGCATCGGCTCTCCCAACGTCGTCGTGGCATAGGCATTGCCGAGGGACGACGTTGGCCCTCCGCGAAATTTCGTGCAGGTTACAGGATGGCCCGCTTCTCGAAAAGCGGATAGTGCCTTCCAGCATGCGGACACCGCGCATGCGGTGAGTCTCAAGTGGGACGCGGACGGAAACGGGGCCGCCCCGTACTGCGGCGTCCGGCGAGCGACGTTGCCCGCGACGCCAAGGCCTTATGCCCGGCTGTCAACAAACCGAAACCGCTGAGTAACGCGGTAATGATGCGGTCACCCGTAGGGGACGTCAACCCTTCGCCGTTCCGGGGCCTCAGCTCACGACGGTGCCGAACAGCGCTCCCAGGGCGTAGGTCACGCCCGCCGCGGCGCCACCCAGGGCCAGTTGGCGCAGTCCGCTGAACCACCACGAGCGGGCCGTCACACGCGCCACGACCGCACCGCAGCCGAAGAGCCCGGCCAGGGCCAGCAGCACCGCGGGCCAGAGCGCGGAAGCCCCCAACAGATAAGGAAGGACAGGCAGAAGAGCGCCCAACGCAAAGGATCCGAAGGAGGAAACGGCGGCGACGGCCGGAGAAGGAAGGTCCGACGGGTCGATGCCCAATTCCTCGCGGGCGTGGATCTCCAGCGCCTGCTCGGGGTCGCGCGACAACTGCTCGGCGACCTGCCGGGCGAGTTCCGGCTCCACCCCGCGGGACTCGTAGAGCGCCGCCAGCTCCGCCTGCTCGTCCTTCGGGTGCCGGCTCAGCTGGGTCCGCTCGACGTCCAGCTCGGCCATCACCAGCTCGCGCTGCGAGGCGACCGAGGTGTACTCCCCCGCGGCCATCGAGAACGCGCCGGCCGCGAGCCCCGCGAGGCCGGTGATGATGATCGTCTGCTGCGACACCGCGCCGCCGGCGACACCCGTCATCAGCGCGAGATTGGACACCAGGCCGTCCATCGCGCCGAAGACGGCGGGGCGCAGCCAGCCGCCGTTCACATCGCGGTGGGTGTGATTGTCGCGGTGCGCCACATGCGTCGGCGCAGCGGCATCCATGATCTCCATGACGGACATATCGGGACCTACTCCCTTCAGCGAGGTGTGGGCCGATGGCGGCACTTTCCCCTCCAACACCTCGAAGTTATGCGCGAATTAGCCTCCACCGCTAGCAAGGAAGGCCGTACTTACCCCGCTGACCTGCGGTTTTTCCGAAAGCGCTGGCCTGAGATCCGGGTCACACGGCGTTTTCGGGGCCCGTCGCGGGCCACACCGACCCGGGGACCTGCCGTCGCGCACGGGGCCCCGAGGACGTCGACCGGGTGACCCTGCCGCCCGGGGCAGGAGAGCCGGGCCGCCGCGTGGCACGGATACGGGGCAGCGGCCCGCGGCGTCCCGGGCCGCGGTGTCGAGCCGTACGACCGAAGGGCGGGCAGCGTGGGCGGAAACGTGGCGGACCGGGCGCGCGGAGCGATGCTCGGACTGGCCGCCGGGGACGCGCTGGGCGCCCCCGCAGAGAATCTGACACCAGATCAGATCCGTTGCCGCTGGGGGCGGATCGAGGGGTTCGTCACGGCCGACCCGGCCGGCACCGACGACACCGAGTACGCGCTCTTCTCCGGCCTGCTGCTCGCCGAGCACGGTGCGGCGCTGACCACCGCTCACGTCGAGGCCGCCTGGCGCCGGTGCCTCGCCGACCGCGACGAAGGGCCGTTCCGCGGCGCCGGCTTCAGCGAACGCGGCACCCTGGAGAACCTGCGCCGCGGCCTGGCCGCGCCCCGCTCCGCCCAGCACCGGCACGCCTGGAGCGACGGACTGGCCATGCGGGCCGCGCCGTTCGGGGTGTTCGCGGCCGGCCGGCCCGCCGAGGCCGCCCGGCTGGCCGCCGTGGACGGCGCGGTCAGCCACGACGGCGAGGGCATCCTAGGCGGCCGGGCGGTGGCCGCCGGGGTCGCCGCCGCGATGACGGCCGACTCCCCCGACGCGGTGCTCGCCGCCGCACTCGCCGCCGTACCGGAGGACTCCTGGACCGGGCGGTCGCTGCGGCGGGCGGTGGCGGCGGCCCGCCGGGCCGGTGCCGCGGGGCGCGCCGTCGAGGACGCGGTGCGGGACGCCGTGGTGATCGACGGGTATCCCTGGACGGATCTGGCGCCCGAGGCGGTCGGGCTGGCGTTCGGCGCGTTCGCCGCGGCCGGCGGCGATCCCGCCGGATCGGTGCTGACCGCGGTCAACATGGGGCGCGACGCCGACACCACCGGGGCGGTCGCCGGCGCGCTGGCGGGGGCGTTGCGCGGGGCCGCGGCGATCCCCGCCGTGTGGGCCGCCGCGATCGGCCCGGCGCGCGGCAGCTGTCTGCCGTCGGTGGCGGGCTACCACGTGCTGAACGTCGCGGAGTTGCTGGTGGTTGCGGGCGGGGCCGCGGTGGGCGCCGGAGCCGCGGTCGACGCCGGGGCCGCGGTGAGCGCCGGATGACGGCCGTCGGTGAAACCAGGGTTCCGGTTCCGGTTCCGGTTCCGTGGCCGGGTGCCGGTGCCGGGGACGCCGTGCACCTCCGCTCGCGCGTCGAAGGGCTGCTGCTCGGTCTGGCCGCCGGGGACGCCGCCGGGTGGCCCGCGGCCCGGCACCGGTCGGCCCGGATGCCGGCCTGGACCCGGCGGCTGGCCCGCGAGCTGGACGACTTCGCCGAGCGGACCGCGACCACCGCGCTCCCGGTGCCGATCGCGCTCAACCAGCGGCCCGCGCCGCTGCTGCTGGGCCCCTCCGACGACGCCGAATGGGCCGCGTTCACCGCGGAGTCGGTGCTCGCCGCGGGCCGCGGCCCCGGGCGGTCCGGCCGGGTCCGGGCCGCCCTCGACCGCGCCTGGCACACGCTGGCCGCGGAGGCGGCGGCGGAGGCCGGTGCGGCGCCCCCGCTGCGCGCCCGGATCTCCGTACGGGCAGGGCTCGCCAACCTCGCCGCCGGGCTGCGCCCGCCCGCGGCCGGGCACGACAACCCGCACTTCTTCGACGACGCGGCCTGCGTACGGGCCGCCGTGCTGGCCACCGTCCACCCCGGCCGGCC
>NZ_BMRP01000024.1:22258-37197 GCF_014648695.1 Streptomyces albospinus | reverse complement strand
CGCCGCCGCCGCGCTGGCCGAGTACGACGCGCGCCACACCCAGGACGGCGACGGGGTGCACGGCGCGCGGGCGCTGGCCGCCGCGTACGCCGCCGCGCTGGCCGGCGCGCCGGCCGCCGGCTGTGTCGCCGCGGCGCTCGAACAGCTGTCGGCGGACACCGAGATCGGGCGCGCCGCCCGCCGCGCGATCCGGCTCGCGCGGCTCGCCGACGGGCCGCCCGGCCGCCCCGGTGCGGCGTTCGCGCTGGTGCCGGCGCTGGAGCACGAGATCGTCGACCACGTCTACAGCTACGGGATCGCCGCCGCCGACACCGTCCCCGTGGCGCTGGCGCTCGCCCTGGCGGCGGACGGGCGGATCGCCGAGGCGGTACCGGCCGCCGCCTGCCTCTCCCGGGTCGCCGACTCCGCGCCCGCGCTGGCCGGGGCGCTGACCGGGGCGCTCGGCGGTGCCGGCGCCCTCCCCCGCACCTGGCGCGACTCCTGCCGGGTGCTCGCCGGCTGCGCGCTGCCGCGGCTGGCCGGAACGGATCTGGTGGCGCTGGCCGGCCGGCTCGCCGCGAGTGCCGCACCGGCCGTACCGGACCCCGTACCGGCGGCCGTCCCGGACACCCACCCCGCCGCACCGCCCACCCCCACCGTGGAAGGACTCACCCGCCCATGACGGATACGACGGACACCACGCCCGCCACGGCCCCGGCGCCCGCCGCCCGGCAGACCGCGGATCCGGCCGCCGCGCCGGGCCCCCCGGAGCCCCCGGGCCCCCGGGCCGCGGACGCCGCGCCCGAGGTCGCGCCCCTGGAGGACCGGGCGACCGGTGCCCTGGTGGGGGCCGCGGTCGGCGATGCGCTGGGCGGGCCGGTCGAGGGCTGGACGCCGGAGCAGATCGTGGCCCGGCACGGCGGCCGGGTCGAGGGGATCGTCGGGCCGTTCCACGAGGACTGGCGCACCGCACGGCCGATCGCGCCGTACCACAAGGGCGACGGCCACGTCACCGACGACACCCTGATGACCCATGCCCTGGTCCGCGTCTACGAGACGGTGCGCGACCACCTCGACGCCTACGACATCGCCGACCACCTCGTCACGGACCTGATCAGCATCCCCCGCTGGATCCCCGAACTGGAGGCCGAGGCACTGCCGTTGCAGCGGATCTTCCTCGCCGAGAAGTGGATCGTGGCGCGGCTGCACTACGGGCACGCCGATCCGCGGGAGGCCGGCGTCGGCAACATCGTCAACTGCGGTGCGGCGATGTACATGGCGCCGGTCGGCATCGTCAACGCCGGCAACCCCGACCGGGCCTACGCCGAGGCGATCGACGTCTCCGGTGCCCACCAGGCCTCCTACGGGCGGGAGGCGGCGGGGGTCTTCGCCGCCGCGGTGGCCGCCGCGTTCCTGCCGGACGCCACCCCCGCCTCGGTCGTCGGGCATGCGCTGCGGCTGGCGAAGGACGGTACCCGCGCGGCGATCGAGGCCGTCTGCGACGTCGCCGCGCCGCACACCGACTACGAGTCCGCGCTGGTGCCGCTGCGGGCGGCGGTCGCGCCGTTCGACACCGTCGGCCCCGACTACCGCAACCCGTCGCTGGGCGCCCGCCGCCCCTCCCGGCTGCACGCCATCGAGGAACTCCCCATCGCCCTGGGCATGTTGCTGGTCGCCGACGGCGACTTCCGGGCCACCGTCCTCGGCTCGGTCAACTACGGCCGCGACTGCGACTCGATCGCCACGATGAGCGGTGCGCTGGCCGGTGCGCTGTCCGGCGCGTCCGCGGTGCCGGACGAGTGGAGCACCGAGGTCGCCCGCGCCAGCCGGCTCGATCTGCACGCACCGGCGACCGCGCTGGCCACCGTCGCCCGCGAGGTCTTCGCCCGCGACCAGGCCCGCAGCCTCCGGCACGAGCAGGCGTTCGGCGCGATCTCGGCTCGCGCGTTGCGGACGGAGGTGAGCGGCCGGTGACCGACGGCGGCGCGGGCGCGGCCCGCCCGCCCGGATCCGGGCCGGGGCTGCGGATCACCTGGGTGCAGCCCGAGGACCTGCTCGGGCACGAGCTGCGGCAGGCGGCCGAGGACGGGCGGGACGCGGCCGGGATCGCCCGCCGCTGGCGGGCGGCGGGCGGCGCGCCGGCCCCCGTACGGGCGGGCGCCTCCCTGGGCCCGGCGGACCCCGCGCTGCGCGCCCTCGCCGGCCGGCTGCTCGACGAACTCGCGCTGCTGCCCTGCCCGTCGGCCGCCGACGAGCCCACCGACCGGGACGCGATCGCGGAACTGTGCCCCCAACTGCCCTGTTCAGTTGACGAGTTGCCGCCGGAACCGCCGGAACTGACGGACCGGCTGGAAGCCGCCTGGCTCGGCCGCGCGGCCGGCTGCCTGCTCGGCAAGCCCGTGGAGAAACTGCCGCTCACCGGCATCCGGGAGATCGCCCGGTCGACCGGGAACTGGCCGCTGGCCTCGTGGTTCACCGGGAAGGGACTCGATCCGGC
The DNA here is from genome assembly GCF_014648695.1 of Streptomyces albospinus. Lineage (GTDB taxonomy): Bacteria > Actinomycetota > Actinomycetes > Streptomycetales > Streptomycetaceae > Streptomyces > Streptomyces albospinus. The sequence goes on along the minus strand of NZ_BMRP01000024.1, from coordinate 34,721 downwards.
GGTGGCCGCCCGGCACCCGTGGAACCGCCGCAGCCGGGCCACCTCGCTCGCCGAGACCATCGACGGCATGCCCGAGGACGACGACCTCGACCACCCGCTGCTCGGCCTGCTCCTCCTCGAACGCCACGGCCCCGGCTTCACCACCGCCGATGTCGCGCGGCTGTGGCTGGACGAACTGCCCGCGGGCCGTACCTTCACCGCCGAGCGCATCGCCTACCGCAACCTCCTGGACGGCATCGAGCCGCCCGCGACCGCCTGCCACCGCAACCCCTTCCGGGAGTGGATCGGCGCCCGGATCCGGGCGGACATCCACGGCTGGACCCGGCCCGGCGACCCGGCGGGCGCCGCCGCCCAGGTCTGGCGGGACGCCACGCTCAGCCACACCGCGAACGGGGTCTACGACGCGATGTTCGTGGCCGCGGCGCTGGCCGCGGCGGGCGGCGGCAGCGACGTCCACGGCGCGCTGCGGGCCGGGCTCGCGGTGATCCCCCCGCGGTCCCGGCTCGCCGGGGCGGTGCGCTGCGGGATCGCCGCGGCACACGACGAGCCGACCGGCACGGCCGCCGGGTTCGCGACCGTCGTGGACCGGCTGCACGGCACCTACGGGCACCACCACTGGGTGCACGCGGTGCCGAACGCCGCGCTGCTGGCCGCCGCGCTCACCCACGCCGACGGGGACTTCACCGGCACCATCTGCCGTGCGGTGTCCGGCGGTTGGGACACCGACTCGAACGGGGCCACGGCCGGTTCGCTCGCCGGACTGCTCGCCGGCTCCCCCGCCGCGCTGCCCGCCCGCTGGACCGCGCCGCTGCGCAACCGGCTCGCCACCCACGTCGGCGGGCTGGACGGCATCGGCTTCGACACCCTCGCGCGCCGCACCGCCGCGCTCGCCGTACGCCACCGCTCCCCGCGGCACTCCCGCGGCCCCGCGCACCCGCACTCCCCCCGTCAGTCCCACCTACCAAAGGCCCCCGCAGCATGACCGACCCGTTCCTCGCCGACGGCGCGTCCGGGCCCGCCCCGGCCACCGCCGCGCCCGGCCCCGGCCCGCTGGCCGGGCTGCGGGTGCTCGACCTCGCCACCCTGTTCGCCGGTCCGCTCGCCGCCACCCTGCTCGGGGACTTCGGTGCCGAGGTGATCAAGATCGAGCATCCGCGCCGGCCCGACCCGTCGCGCGGCCACGGCCCCGCCAAGGACGGCGTCGGACTGTGGTGGAAGCTGCTCGGCCGCAACAAGCGCACCATGACGCTCGACCTGTCCCGGCCCGGCGGGCGCGACGTGCTGCTCCGGCTCGCCGCCGGCGCCGATGTCGTCATCGAGAACTTCCGCCCCGGCACGCTGGAGAAATGGGGCCTGGGCTGGGCGGAGCTGTCCGCCGCCAACCCGCGGCTGGTGCTCGCCCGGGTCACCGGCTTCGGCCAGTTCGGGCCGTACGCCCACCGCCCCGGATTCGGCACCCTCGCCGAGGCGATGAGCGGATTCGCCGCGCTCACCGGCGAGCCGGACGGCCCGCCGACCCTGCCGCCGTTCGGCCTCGCCGACGCGATCGCCGCGCTGACCACGTCGTACGCCGTGATGGCCGCGCTGCGCGGACGGGACGCCACCGGCCGCGGCCAGGTCGTCGACCTGGCGATCATCGAGCCGATGCTGACCGTCCTCGGCCCGCAGCCCCTCTGGTACGACCAGCTCGGCCACGTCCAGCCGCGCACCGGCAACCGCTCCGCCAACAACGCGCCGCGCAACACCTACCGCACCGCCGACGGCTCCTGGGTCGCGGTCTCCACCTCCGCCCAGTCCGTCGCCGAGCGGGTGCTGCGGCTGGTCGGCCGGCCCGAACTCACCGACGAGCCCTGGTTCGCGACCGGTGCCGGGCGGGCCCGGCACGCCGACGAGCTGGACGCCGCGGTCGGCGGCTGGATCGCCCGGCACGACCGGGCCGAGGTGCTGGCCGCCTTCGAGAAGGCGGAGGCGGCCGTCGCCCCCGTCTACGACATCCGCGATGTGCTGGCGGACCCGCAGTACCGGGCACTCGGCACGCTCACCGAGATCCCCGACGACGAACTCGGCACCGTGCGGATGCAGAACGTCCTCTTCCGGCTGTCCGGGACGCCAGGCGCCATCCGCTGGGCGGGCCGCCCGCACGGCGCGGACACCGACGAGGTGCTGACCGGCCTCGGCATGACCGCGCCGGAGATCGCCGAACTGCGCGCGGCGGGCGCGCTGTGAGGCCGCCGGACCCCGGTGTCCCTCCCCTGACCTGGCTGTACGCGCCCGGTGACCGCCCGGACCTGGTCGCCGGGGCGCTCGGTTCCGGGGCCGGCGTGATCATCGTCGACCTGGAGGACGCGGTCGCCCCGGACCGCAAGGACTACGCGCTGGGCGCCACGGCCGAGCTGCTGAGCGACCCCGCGCCCGGCCCGGCCCCGGTGCACGTCCGGGTCAACGGCCTGGACGGCCCGCGGGCCGCGGCCGAGATCCGCACCCTGTCCGGGCTGCCGGGGCTCGCCGGGCTGCGGCTGCCCAAGGTGCACGGTCCGGCGGATGTCCGGCGGGCGGCGGCCTGGGCGAGGGGCCCGGCGCGGTCCGTGAAACCGGCCGCGGCGGCATCCGGGCGGGCCGCCCCGCCCGGCGCCACCGCCACCCTCACCCCGCCGGCCACCGCCGCGCCGCGCGTCCCCGCGCTGTACCCCCTGCTCGAATCCGCGCGCGGCGTCGAGCACGCCTACGCCATCGCCACCGCGCACCCGGCGGTGCGCGGGATCGCGCTCGGCGAGGCCGATCTCCGCGCCGAACTGGGGCTGCGGGACGAGGCGGGGCTGGCCTGGCCGCGCGGCCGGGCGGTGGTCGCGGCCCGCGCGGCGGGTCTGGTGCCGCCGCCGCAGTCGGTGCATCCGGACGTCCGTGATCTCGACGGGCTGGCGCGCTCCTGCGCACGGGGCCGGGCGCTGGGGTTCCTGGGCCGGGCCGCGATCCACCCCCGCCAGCTGCCGGTCATCGAGGCGGCCTACCGCCCGACGCCGGAGGAGACCGAGGCGGCGGCGGAGATCGTCCGGGCCGCCGCGGCCCAGCCGGGGGCGCTGGCGCTCACGGACGGCCGGTTCGTGGACCCGGCCGTGGTGGCCGGCGCGCGGCGGGTGCTGGCACTGGCCGGGCAGACTGCACAGCGCCGGGCCGACCCGGTGTGACCGAGTCCGCCCGGCGCTGCGACCGTCCGACCGTCCCGCCTTGCCGGTGGGCCCGACCTGCTGGCGGGTCCGACCGGCGGCATCACGTCACACGTCAGGACTTCTTGGTACCGCTGCCGCTCCCGGCAGGCTTGGCGGAGTCCCCCGCCGCCCCCTCGACGCCGTCGTCCGCGCCGTCGCCCGCCTCCGTGCCACCCGTGCCGGGCCCGGCGCCGTCGGCGTCGCCGGCACTCTCGGCGTCGCCAGCACTCTTGGAGTCGTCGGCGCTCTTCGAGCCGTCAGCACTCTTCGAGTCGTCAGCGCCCTCAGCGTTCTCGGACTCCTTGCTGCGCTCCGCGCCGGCCTCCGCCGACCCCTCGCCCGCGGTGGCCTCCTCGCCCTCCGCGAGCTGTGCGCCCGGCTCGACGACCTCCTCGCGGCCCGGGGCCTTCCTGGCCGAGATCACCAGGTAGGCGACGGCCAGCAGGAAGACGATCCCCGAGGTCCAGTCGTTCAGCCGCAGGCCCAGGATGTGGTGCGCCTCGTCGACGCGCAGGTACTCGATCCAGGCGCGGCCCACGCAGTAGGCGGCGACGTACAGCGCGAAGACACGGCCGTGACCGAGCCGGAAGCGCTTGTCCGCCCAGATCACCAGCGCCGCGACGCCGATGCACCACAGGGACTCGTAGAGGAACGTCGGGTGGTAGGTGCCGCCGACGCGTCCGATGGCCGGGTCGGAGCTGATCTCCAGCGCCCAGGGGACATCGGTCGGCTTGCCGTACAGCTCCTGGTTGAACCAGTTGCCCCAGCGGCCGATCGCCTGGCCCAGGGCGAGGCCCGGCGCCAGCGCGTCGGCGTACGCGGGCATCGGGATGCCGCGGCGGCGGCAGCCGATCCAGGCGCCGACCGCGCCGAGGGCGACGGCGCCCCAGATGCCGAGGCCGCCCTGCCACACCTTGAAGGCGTCGAGGGGATGGCCGTTCTTGCCGAAGTACGGCTCGTACGTCGTGATGACGTGGTAGAGACGGCCACCCACAAGTCCGAAGGGCACGGCCCATACGGCGATGTCGGCGACGGTGCCGGAGCGGCCACCGCGCTGCACCCAGCGCTTGTTGCCGAGCCAGACGCCGACGAACACGCCGATGATGATGCAGAACGCGTAGCCGCGCAGCGGGATCGGGCCGAGGTGGACGACACCGGTCGACGGGCTGGGAATGAATGCGAGGTCCATGGCAGGGTCGACGCTACCGCGCCGGACAGGGTTGACGGCAACCTGCCCGGCTACGGCTGCGTAACGGCCCCGCCGGGGCAGCGGCCCGTACGCGCCGCCCCGCCCGGGCTCCGCCCTAGCTCGTGCCGGGCTGCTTGCCCTTGTTCGCTTCCTGGACCATCTGCTTCAGGTGCGCGGGGGTGACCTGGCCGTTCTTCTCGTCGGCGAGGTCCTTGCCGTTGAGCAGGACGGTCGGGGTGCCGCGGAATCCGGCCTCGGTGAAGGCGGCGTGGGACTTCTTCACGAAGCCGTTGTACGTGCCGTCGTTCACGCACTTGGTGAACCGGGGGGTGACCAGTCCCTGGACCTTGCCGGCCAGCTGGATCAGGTACTTCTTGTCGCTGAACCGGTCCTGCTGCTCCGGCGGCTGGTGGGAGTAGAGCACGTCGTGGAAGTCGCGGAACTTGGCCGCGTCCTGGGCGCAGAGGGCGGCGTTGGCGGCGGTCAGCGAGCCCTTGCCGCCGGCGTTGCCGTCGATGAGGGTGGCGAGGTGGTACTCGGTCCTGAGCTGGCCGGAGTCCTCCAGTTCATGGATCACCGGGCGGAAGCCGGTCTCGAACTGCTGGCAGGCGGGGCAGCGGAAGTCCTCCCAGACGACGAGGGTGGAGCGGGCCTTGGCCGCGCCCACGGGGATCGCGGGTTTGTCGCCGTCGCTGGCCTGCTTCGGGAGCACGATCTCGTTGTCGGCGACGCTGCCGGACCCGCCGCCGGAGGAGACCCAGACCGCGATGCCGCCGGCCACCGCCAGCACCGCGACCACCGATCCGGCGACGATCGCCTGGCGGATCCGCCGGGTGCGGGACTTCTCCTTGGCACGCTGGGCCTGTAGCCGCTCGCGGGCGCTGCTCGTTTTGTCATGGTTCTGGCTCACGCCCCTGGACAACGAAACGGAGGGGTGCAGCCGCACCCCTCCGCCCCGATGTTCGCCCCATCGGGGGACCTTCCCCCTCGGGCGAGCCGGTCCTAGCCGCTCCGGCGGACGCCCTCGCCCAGCCGTCCCGCCAGGGTGCGGACCGCCGCGAGTCCGGCGTCGAGGTCGCCGTCCGCGGCCAGCAGGCACTTGACGAAGGCCGAGCCGACGATCACCCCGTCCGCGAACCGGGCCACCTCGGCGGCCTGTTCGGCGTTGGAGACGCCCAGCCCCACGCAGACGGGGAGGCCGCTACGGGCAGCAGGGGTGGCGCGGGTGCGGGCCACCAGGTCCTCGGCCTCGCGGCCGACGGACTCGCGGGTGCCGGTGACGCCCATGAGGGAGGCGGCGTAGACGAAGCCGCTGCCGGCCGCGGTGATCTTGGCGAGCCGCTCGTCCCGGCTGCTCGGGGCGACCACGAAGACGGTGGCCAGCCCGTGCTGCTCGGCGGCCTTGCGCCACACCTCGGACTCCTCGACCGGCAGGTCCGGCAGGATGCAGCCGGCGCCGCCGGCCTCGGCGAGATCGGCGGCGAACCGCTCGACGCCGTAGCGGTCGACGGGGTTCCAGTACGTCATGCAGAGCACCGGCGCTCCGGTGGCGGCGTGCACCTCGCGGACCGTGCGGATCACGTCGACGATCCTGATGCCGCCGCGCAGCGCGATGTCGTCGGCGGTCTGGATGACCGGGCCGTCCAGGACCGGGTCGCTGTGCGGGAGGCCGACCTCGACGATGTCGCAGCCGCCGTCCAGCATCTCGGTCATCGCCCGGATACCGCCGTCGACGGTGGGGAAGCCGGCCGGGAGGTAGCCGACGAGGGCCGCCCGGTCCTCCTTGCGGGCCTGGGCCAGCACGGACGTCAGCAGTTCGATGTTGCCTGCCATCACTTCTCCCCCTGACCGGCCCGGGCGGCCTCGGCAGCCTCGTGCTCGTTGTCGTACAGCCCGAAGTAGCGGGCGGCGGTGTCCATGTCCTTGTCGCCGCGGCCGGAGAGGTTCACCAGCAGCAGCCCGTCGGGGCCCAGTTCGCGGCCGATGTCCAGGGCGCCGGCCAGCGCGTGGGCACTCTCGATGGCCGGGATGATGCCCTCGGTCCGCGACAGCAGCCGCAGTGCCTGCATCGCCGCGTCGTCGGTGACCGCGCGGTACTCGGCGCGGCCGGAGTCCTTGAGGTAGGCGTGCTCGGGGCCGATGCCCGGGTAGTCCAGGCCGGCGGAGATCGAGTACGGCTCGGTGATCTGGCCGTCCTCGTCCTGGAGGACGTACGAGCGCGAGCCGTGCAGGATGCCGGGGGTGCCCTCGGTGAGGGTGGCGGCGTGCTCGCCGGTCTCGATGCCGTGGCCGCCCGGCTCGCAGCCGATCAGCCGGACGTCCCGGTCGGACAGGAAGGCGTGGAACAGGCCGATGGCGTTGGAGCCGCCGCCGACGCAGGCCACGGCGGCGTCCGGGAGCCGGCCGGCGCGCTCCAGGATCTGGCGGCGGGCCTCGACGCCGATGACCCGGTGGAAGTCACGGACCAGGGCCGGGAAGGGGTGCGGTCCGGCGACCGTGCCGAAGAGGTAGTGGGTGCGGTCGACGTTGGCGACCCAGTCGCGGAACGCCTCGTTGATGGCGTCCTTGAGGGTGCGGCTGCCGGACTTCACGGAGATGACCTCGGCGCCGAGCATCCGCATCCGGGCGACGTTGAGCGCCTGCCGCTTGGTGTCGATCTCGCCCATGTAGATGGTGCATTCGAGGCCGAAGAGCGCGCAGGCGGTGGCGGTGGCGACGCCGTGCTGGCCGGCGCCGGTCTCGGCGATGACCCGGGTCTTGCCCATCCGCTTGGTGAGCAGCGCCTGGCCCAGCACGTTGTTGATCTTGTGTGAGCCGGTGTGGTTGAGGTCCTCGCGCTTGAGGAACACCCGGGCCCCGCCGGCGTGTTCGCCGAACCGCGGCACCTCGGTGAGCGCGCTGGGGCGCCCGGTGTAGTTGACCATCAGGTCGTCGAGCTCGGCGGCGAAGGCGGGGTCCGCCTTGGCCTTCTCGTACTCGGCGGCGACCTCGTCGACCGCGGCGACCAGCGCCTCGGGGATGAACTTGCCGCCGAAGGCGCCGAAGTAGCCATCGGGGCCGGGGACTTGGCCCTCGGTGTCGGGAAGGAAGAAACGAGAACTGTCGGAGGACATCAGACGCACTCCTAGACCGGGGCAACCGCCCCGGAAGTCCGGTTATGTCGGGATAGCAGCATCACGGCTCATGGCACGCGCCGATGCGTACGCCGCGGGTGGGGGCGACGCGTCAGCGCGCGGACCCCGGTCGCCATCGCATCCCGTTGATCTGACCCGGTTCGGAGCCGATGTGATATCTGACCCGGCGTCCGCGGACCCGCCGTGCGGGGGCCCGGCAGCCGCGGTGCCACGAGGGCAGCGCGATGGGGGACCCCCCGCTCGAACGCCGCCGAGAGTGGGGGAGCTTGGCCTCGGGACGGCGGCGGACGGCGGGCATGTCGGTGTTCCCTGTCTCTTCGGTGCGGCCGGGCCGGCCGGTCAGTCCCGGCCGTGCCGGATCGCCGGGTGGGAGCCCGCCGCCACCAGGTCGGCGACCGCGGTCCTGGGGTCCTTGCCGGTGACCAGCGACTCGCCCACCAGGACGGCGTCGGCGCCCTCGTTGGCGTACGCGATCAGGTCGTGCGGCCCGCGCACCCCGGACTCGGCGACCTTGACGATGTGGTCGGGGATCTCGGGGGCGACCCGGGCGAAGGTGTTGCGGTCGACCTCAAGCGTCTTCAGGTTGCGGGCGTTGACCCCGATGATCCGGGCGCCGGCGTCCACCGCGCGGGCGACCTCTTCCTCGTCGTGCACCTCGACCAGCGGCGTCAGCCCGATCGACTCGGCCCGCTCGATGAGCGAGACCAGCGCCTCCTGCTCCAGCGCGGCGACGATCAGCAGCACCAGGTCGGCACCGTAGGCGCGGGCCTCCCACAGCTGGTAGGCGGTGACGATGAAGTCCTTGCGCAGGACCGGGATGTCGACCTTGGCGCGGACCGCCTCCAGGTCGGCCAGCGAGCCTCCGAACCGGCGCTGCTCGGTGAGGACGGAGATGACCGCGGCACCGCCCGCTTCGTAGTCGGCGGCCAGGCCCGCGGGGTCGGCGATCGCGGCGAGCGCGCCCTTGGACGGGCTGGAGCGCTTGACCTCGCAGATCACCGTGACGCTCTCGCCCTTGAGGGCGGCGACACCGTCCTTGGCCGGGCGCGCCTTGCGGGCCCGCTCCTTGAGCTCGTCGAGGCTGACGCGCGCCTGCCGCTCTGCGAGGTCGGCGCGGACTCCGTCGATGATCTCATCGAGCACGCTCACGCGAGCGGCCTCCTTCTTGAACGGTGGAGGTGGACAGTGACCTGTGGGACGGACCACTGTCCCAGCCGGTTCTCTGATGGTATCCGCCGCGGGGGGCAGGTCCCGCATCCGGTGGACCGTGGTCCCACTACCTGGACATCTCCAGGATTCGCGGGGGTTTGTCCGGATGTCCGGTTCATGGGTGCAGCCCGGCGCCGAAGGGCAGATTGCGGACCGCGGTGAAGGCCAGCAGCAGCCCGCCCAGCGCCCACCAGTGGACGGGGCGCGGGCGCGGCCCGGCCGTCCGGCGTCCGCGTGCGGCGCGGGTGAGCCAGACCAGCCAGAAGAGTGCGAAGGCGGCGTAGCCGGCCACCGCGAGGGCATTGGCCCCCAGGGCCGCGGTGAGGTCGCCGTGCGCGACGGCGTAGGCGCTGCGCAGGCCCCCGCAGGCCGGGCAGTAGATGCCGGTGAGGTGGAGCAGCGGGCAGACCGGGTAGTGACCGGGCTCGTTGGGGTCGACGGCGCCGACCAGGGCGAAGGCGGCACAGACCGCCGTGAGGGTGGCCGCCGGCGCGGCAAGACGGCGCAGCGGGCCACGGAATCCGTCCGACCGCGCCGGGACCACGGGATCGCTCACGGTGCCGATGCTGCTACCGAACGCGCGAAGGCGCAGCTTCTGGGCCGCCAAACGGGGCGGGCACGGACGGCCGGTACGCCACGTGCGGGCGTACGGGCCGGGAAGCGGCGCCTTCGGGGTGTGTCGAGCGGGAGGCTCAGCCTTCCTGCGGCTGCGCCTTGGCCAGCGGCTTCGCCGCGCGCTTGGGCTCCTGGCCGAGGCCGGCCGCGCGCATCAGGCCACCCACCACGGCACCGGCGCCGATGAGCACCATGCCGGCCCAGAAGCCGGGCACGTTCGCCATCACGATGAAGGCTCCCGCGACGCAGAAGCCGATGAACGAGATGATGACGCCGGTCCAGGCGGCGGGGGTGTGTCCGTGGCCACTGCTCGACATTGAGTGCTCCTCGTTACTCGGTCGCGCCGGGGTACGGGCGCGGGAATCTCGTCGTCCATTGTCACCGATGGCGCGCGGACCACTTTTACCGGGTGGGGTCCTCGCCGCGGTCCAGGGACTTCCAGATCTCCTCCGGGCGGTCCAGGTCCGGCGGCGCGGGGGCGCGCCGCGGACCGCGGGCGCCGCCGGGGGTGCGCTCGTAACGGCCCGACATCGCGGGCCAGTAGCGCCCGAAGACCAGGGCCAGTACGCCGGCGAGCAGCAGCAGCAGACCGCCACAGGCGCCCACCCACGGCCAGACGGTGTGCGTGACGTGATGCACATCGGCGCCGGCCATCCCGACCGCGTCGGACGCCTTCTCGCGGAGCGCGGAGGTGTCGGAGTTGCCGAGTGCCGCGGCGACGGCGACGCCCAGGCCGCTGAGCGCCAGCAGCGCGGCGACCGCGATCCGGCCGGCCCGGCGGACCGCGAAGACGGCGACCAGGGCGGCCAGCCCGACCACCGCCAGCGCGCCGGGCACGCCGGTGACATCGGCGCCGGTGACGGTGCGCGGCAGCTCGCCCTGGGCCAGCACCGCGTTGCCCTGCGCCCAGGTGCGGCCGGACGCCAGCAGCGCCAGGCCCGCGCCGGAGGCCCCGAGGAGCAGCGCGAGGGCGAGGCTGCGCATCGCGCTGCGCGCGGGCCGGGCGGGCGCGGTCGCGGGCCCGGCGCCGGAATCGCCTTCGGGCCGGCCTTCGGGCTCGCCTTCGGGCTGGGCGTCGGGCTCGGCGTCGGTACGGGACTGGGGTGCGGCACTCACGCGTACCACTATCGCCTACCGGCCTGTGCGGCCCGTCGCGCGGGGGTGCGGCGGGTCAGGTGCCCAGGTGGTTGGCGGTGTGCACGGCGCGCAGCACGGCCGCGGCCTTGTTGCGGCACTCGGTGTCCTCGGCGACCGGGTCGGAGTCGGCGACGATGCCGGCGCCGGCCTGGACGTAGGCGGTGCCGTCCCGCAGCAGGGCGGTGCGGATCGCGATGGCGGTGTCGGAGTCGCCGGCGAAGTCGAGGTAGCCGACGCAGCCGCCGTAGAGCCCGCGCCGGGTCGGCTCCAGCTCCTCGATGATCTGCATGGCGCGCGGCTTGGGGGCGCCGGAGAGGGTGCCGGCGGGGAAGCAGGCGGTGAGCACATCGAAGGCCGTGCGGCCCTCGGCGACCGTGCCGGTCACCGTCGAGACGATGTGCATGACGTGGCTGTAGCGCTCGACGGACATGAAGTCGACGACCTCGACGCTGCCCGGCTCGCAGACCCGGCCCAGGTCGTTGCGGCCCAGGTCGACCAGCATCAGGTGCTCGGCCCGCTCCTTGGGGTCGGCCATCAGCTCGTCGGCCAGCGCCTGGTCCTCCTGGACGGTGGCGCCGCGCGGGCGGGTGCCGGCGATCGGGTGCACCATCGCCCGGCCGTCCTCGACCTTCACCAGCGCCTCCGGGCTGGAGCCGACCACGTCGAAGGAACTGCCGTCCGGGCCGTTGCCGTCCTCGAAGCGGAAGAGGTACATGTACGGGCTGGGGTTGGTCGCCCGCAGCACCCGGTAGACGTCCAACGCGCTTGCCGTGCACGGGGTTTCGAAGCGCTGGGAGGGCACCACCTGGAAGGCCTCGCCGGCCCGGATGCGCTCCTTGACGTCCTCGACGGCGGCCATGAACGCCTCGCCGCCCCACTTGGCGGTGTACGGGGGCACCGCGGACGGCGGCAGCGCGGCGGCGCTCGCGGGGGCGGGGCGGGCGAGGTCGTCGGCCATGGTGTCCAGGCGGGCCACCGCGTCCGCGTACGCCTCGTCGACGCCGGTCTCCCGGTCGTTGTGGTTGATCGCGTTGGCGATCAACAGGACCGTGCCGCTCCAGTGGTCGAAGACCGCGAGGTCGGAGGTGAGGAGCATGGTCAGCTCGGGCAGCCGGAGGTCGTCGGTGGTGGAGTCGCCGATCCGCTCCAGGTGGCGCACCACGTCGTAGCCGAGGTAGCCGACCATGCCGCCGGTGAACGGGGGCAGCCCCGCGTCCTCGATGAGGTCCCGCGGGGTGTGCAGGGCCTCGACGGTGGCGCGCAGCGCGGCGAGCGGGTCGCCGCCGGTGGGCACGCCGACCGGCGGGGCGCCCAGCCAGTGCGCCTGCCCGTTGCGGGCGGTCAGCGTCGCGGCGCTGCGGACGCCGATGAACGAGTACCGCGACCACGTACGGCCGTTCTCGGCGGATTCGAGGAGGAAGGTGCCGGGGCGCTCGGCGGCGAGCTTGCGGTAGAGCCCGACCGGGGTGTCGCCGTCCGCCAGCAGGCGCCGGGTGACGGGGATGACCCGCCGGTCCTTGGCGAGGGTGCGGAAGGTGTCGAGGTCCGGATTGGCGGTGCCGGTGGTTCCCGTGGTCATGGGAGCGGAGCCTACTGGTCGCCGGCCGGCTCGCTCGCCAGTACGTCGGCGTCGAAGCAGGTGCGGTCGCCGGTGTGGCAGGCCGCGCCGACCTGGTCGACCTTGACCAGCACGGTGTCGGCATCGCAGTCCAGGGCCACGGACTTGACGTACTGGACGTGACCGGAGGTGTCGCCCTTGACCCAGTACTCCCGGCGGCTGCGGGACCAGTACGTGCAGCGGCCGGTGGTGAGCGTGCGGTGCAGCGCCTCGTCGTCCATCCAGCCGAGCATCAGCACCTCGCCGGTGTCGTACTGCTGGGCGATGGCGGGGACCAGGCCGTCGGCACCGCGCTTGAGGCGGGCGGCGATGGCGGGATCCAGGGCGGGTGTGGCGGGAGAAGAGGGGGAGGGTG
>NZ_BMRP01000024.1:0-22233 GCF_014648695.1 Streptomyces albospinus | reverse complement strand
GGGCGGGTGTGGCGGGAGAAGAGGGGGGCGGCGAGGTGGGAGAACCGGTCATGCGTCCATTGTGCCGTGCGGCATGCTGCCGGTATGCATGAGCAGCCGCCGGCCGAGCCGCCGCCACCGCCGGACCCGCACCGTGTCGCGAAGGTGGCGATGCGGGTGCTGGCGGCGGTGTTCGTGGCGTCGGCGGTGGCGGCCGTGCTGGTGGTGACGTGGGTGCTGCGGGGCTGACGGGCGGCGGGTGCTGCGGCCGGGGCGCGCCGTGGCAGGGGATGCCGGGCGGTCGTAGGCTGGCCGTATGTCGACCCATGCGAAGCGTGAACGGCTCCTTCTGGCCGACCTGTTGGAGAGCGCCGGCCCCGAGGCCGCGACCCTGTGCGAGAACTGGACGGCGCGGGATCTGGCCGCGCACGTGGTGGTGCGCGAGCGGCGCGCCGACGCGTCCGCGGGGATCCTCGTCAAGCCGCTGGCGGCGCGGCTGGAGCGGGTGCAGGCGGAGTTCGCGGCGAAGCCGTACGAGGAGCTGATCCAGCTGATCAGGACCGGGCCGCCGAAGATGTCGCCGTTCGCGCTGAAGCAGATCGACGAGGCGTCCAACACGGTCGAGTTCTTCGTGCACGCCGAGGACGTACGGCGCGCCCAGCCGGACTGGGCGCCGCGCGAGCTGGACCCGGTCTTCTCGGACGCGCTGTGGGTCCGGTTGGAGCGGGCGGCCCGTGTGCTGGGCCGGAAGGCGCCGGTCGGGCTGGTGCTGCGGCGGCCGGACGGGCAGACGGCGGTGGCGCACCGGGGCACCCCGGTGGTGACGGTCACCGGCGAGCCGGGCGAGCTGACGCTGTTCGCGTTCGGGCGGCAGAGCGCGGCGGACGTGGAACTGGACGGGGACGAGGACGCGGTCGCCAAGGTGCTGGAGGCGAGGCTGGGCGTCTGAGACGCGCCGGCCGGTCCGCCGGGTCAGGACGTCTCCAGGCCCAGGTGCGCCATCAGGATGCGCTCCAGCTCGCGGGCGGCCCGCGGCGGGGAGACGTCGCCGCGGTGCGCGACGGAGACCACCCGGTGCATGCCGGGGGTGGCGAAGCGGGTGACGCGCAGTCCGGAGCGTTCGGCCACCATGCTGGGGACGACGGCGATGCCGAGCCCGGCGCGGACGAAGCCGAGGACCGCGTCCATCTCGCCGCCCTCGACGGTGAAGGTGGGTTCGAAGCCGGCCGCCCGGCACGCCGCGGTGGTGAATTCCCGCAGGTCGTAGCCGCGGCGGAACATGGCCAGCGGCCGGCCGCGCAGGTCCTCGACGCGGATCCGGGTGCGCCGGCCGCCCACCGGGGCCGGGCGGTCCGGGGCGGAGACCACCACCAGCTCCTCGCGCAGCAGTTCGGAGGTGGCCAGCGCCGGGGCCTGTACGGGCAGCGGCGTGATGATCAGCGCCAGGTCCAGCTCGCCGTCGGCCAGCGCCCGTACGAGGTCCTGCGAGCCGTCCTCGGTGACGATCAGTTCGACGCCCGGGTAGGTGGCGTGGAAGGCGCTCAGGACGTCGGGGACGAGGCTGGCGCAGAGGCTGGGCGGGGCCCCGAGGCGGAGCCGGCCGCGGCGCAGCTGGGCGACCTCCTGGACCTCGCGGCGGGCGGTCTCGGTGTCGGCGAGGATCCGCCGGGCCAGCGGCAGCAGGGTCTCGCCGGCGTCGGTGAGGGTGATGTGGCCGCGCGCGCGGTGGAACAGCTCGGCGCCCAACTCCCGTTCCAGGGACCGGATCTGCTGGGACAGGGACGGCTGGGCGACGTGTTCGCGCTCGGCGGCCCGGGTGAAGTGGCGGGTGTCGGCGACGGCGGTGAAGTAGCGGAGCTGCTGCAACTGCATAAGGGGAATATAAAGCAGCGATAGTTTGCGCCTATGGAGATGAGCCGCACCATGTCTTGGACTGATCGGCGGCACCGTCCCTACCGTCGGGACCCATGGCACTGGACACAAGGACGGATCGACGGCCGTCCTTCACGGGCGTTCTGTGGCGCTCGACCGTCGGCAAGAAGACGGCGATGGCCGTCAGCGGCATCGTGATGCTGCTGTATCTGGTCGTCCACATGATGGGCAACCTCAAGATCTTCTTCGGGGCCCCGGACTTCAACTCCTACGCCGCCTGGCTGCGCACCATCGGCGAGCCCTTCCTGCACCACGAGTGGTTCCTGTGGATCGCCAGGGTGGTGCTGGTCGCCGCGGTCGTCACGCACGCGGTGGCCGCCTACCAGCTCAGCCGCCGGGACATCGCCGCCCGCCCCACGAAATATGCCCGCCCGTCGCCCGGCCGCCGCCCCTGGCCGAGGCTCCCCCAGACTTCGTCCGGGGGGACCCCCATCGCGCCGCGCCTCCTTCTGCGCCGCCGTGCGAGCTACGCCACCCGCACCATGCGCTGGGGAGGCGTCATCCTCGGCCTGTTCATCGTCTGGCACGTCCTGGACCTGACGACGCTGACGGTGAACCCGCGCGCCGAGGCCGGCCACCCGTACCAGAACGTGGTGGCGACCTTCTCCACCTGGTACGGCGACGTGATCTACATCGTGGCGATGCTCGCGCTCGGCCTGCACATCCGGCACGGCTTCTGGAGCGCCGCGCAGACCCTGGGCGCCAACCGGCCCGGCCGCGACCGGCTGTTCAAGGGCCTGGCGAACGTCCTCGCCGCCGTCCTGACCGTCGGCTTCATCGCCGTCCCCGTCTCCGTGATGACCGGAGTAGTGAGCTGACATGAGTTCGTACACGCACTACGCGACCGGCGATCCGGTCGCCGACACCAAGGCGCCGGGCGGGCCGGTCCACGAGCGCTGGGACACCCGGCGCTTCGAGGCGAAGCTGGTCAACCCGGCCAACCGCCGCAAGCACACGGTGATCGTCGTCGGCACCGGCCTGGCGGGCGGCGCGGCCGGCGCCACGCTCGCCGAACAGGGCTACCACGTCGAGCAGTTCTGCTACCAGGACTCGCCGCGCCGGGCGCACTCCATCGCCGCGCAGGGCGGCATCAACGCCGCGAAGAACTACCGCAACGACGGCGACTCCGTCCACCGGCTGTTCTACGACACCGTCAAGGGCGGCGACTTCCGCGCCCGCGAGTCCAACGTGCACCGGCTCGCCCAGATCTCCGTCGAGATCATCGACCAGTGCGTGGCCCAGGGCGTGCCGTTCGCCCGCGAGTACGGCGGGCTGCTGGACACCCGCTCGTTCGGCGGCGTCCAGGTCTCCCGCACGTTCTACGCCCGCGGCCAGACGGGGCAGCAGCTGCTGCTCGGCGCCTACCAGGCGCTCTCCCGGCAGATCGCGGCCGGCACCGTCCGGCTGCACGCCCGCACCGAGATGCTCGACCTGATCGTCGTCGACGGCCGGGCCCGCGGCATCGTCGCCCGCGACCTGGTCACCGGCGGGATCTCCGCGTACTTCGCGGACGCGGTGGTGCTGGCGTCCGGCGGCTACGGCAACGTCTTCTACCTGTCGACGAACGCCATGAACTCCAACGCCACCGCCGTCTGGCGGGCGCACCGCCGCGGCGCGTACTTCGCCAACCCCTGCTTCACCCAGATCCATCCGACCTGCATCCCGCGCACCGGCGACCACCAGTCCAAGCTGACGCTGATGAGCGAGTCGCTGCGCAACGACGGCCGGATCTGGGTGCCGAAGGCCAAGGGCGACAGCCGCCCGCCGGCCGCGATCCCCGAGGACGAGCGCGACTACTACCTGGAGCGGATCTACCCGTCCTTCGGCAACCTCGTCCCGCGCGACATCGCCTCCCGCGCGGCGAAGAACGTCTGCGACGAGGGCCGCGGCGTCGGCCCCGGCGGCCAGGGCGTCTACCTGGACTTCGCGGACGCCATCGCGCGGATGGGCCGCGAGGCCGTGGCGGCCAAGTACGGCAACCTCTTCGACATGTACGCGCGGATCACCGCCGAGGACCCGTACACGGTCCCGATGCGGATCTACCCGGCCGTGCACTACACCATGGGCGGGCTGTGGGTCGACTACGACCTCCAGACCACGATCCCGGGCCTGTTCGCGGTCGGCGAGGCCAACTTCTCCGACCACGGCGCCAACCGGCTGGGCGCGAGCGCGCTGATGCAGGGCCTGGCGGACGGCTACTTCGTCCTCCCGTCCACGATCAACGACTACCTGGCGCGCCACCCGCATCGGGCCGTCGACGACCATGTCACCGCCGACCACCCGGTGGTCCAGGAGGTGCTGGCCGAGACCGGGGACCGGCTGAACCTGCTGCTCGCCGTCGACGGCGACCGCACCCCCGACTCCTTCCACCGCGAGATCGGCGAACTCATGTGGGAGTACTGCGGGATGGCCCGCACGGACGAGGGGCTGCGCAAGGCCCTCGACCGGATCCCGCAGATCCGCGAGGAGTTCTGGCGCCGCATCAAGGTGCCCGGCACCGGCGAAGAGTTCAACCAGTCGCTGGAGAAGGCGAACCGCATCGTCGACTACCTGGAGCTCGCCGAGCTGATGTGCCTCGACGCCCTGCACCGCGCGGAGTCCTGCGGCGGCCACTTCCGCGCGGAGTCCCAGACCCCGGACGGCGAGGCCGCCCGCGACGACGAGGCGTTCTCCTACGCCGCCGCCTGGGAGTTCACCGGGACCGGCGCGGCCCCCACCCTCCACAAGGAAGACCTGGTCTTCGAGTACGTCCACCCCACTCAGCGGAGCTACGCATGAGGCTCACCCTGCGCGTCTGGCGCCAGAAGAACGCCGACGCCCCCGGCACCATGACCCCCTACGAGGTCGACGGCATCTCGCCCGACATGTCGTTCCTCGAAATGCTCGACACCCTCAACGAGCAGCTGATCCTGGACGGTGACGATCCGGTCGCCTTCGACCACGACTGCCGCGAGGGGATCTGCGGCGCGTGCAGCCTGGTCATCAACGGCGACGCCCACGGGCCCGAGCGGACCACCACCTGCCAGCTGCACATGCGGTCGTTCTCCGACGGCGACACCATCGACATCGAGCCCTGGCGCGCCGCGGCCTTCCCGGTCGTCAAGGACCTGGTCGTCGACCGCTCCGCCTTCGACCGGATCATCCAGTCCGGCGGCTACATCACCGCGCCCACCGGCTCCGCCCCCGAGGCGCACGCCACCGCCGTCCCCAAGCCGGCCGCCGACACCGCCTTCGAGCACGCCGAGTGCATCGGCTGCGGCGCGTGCGTGGCGGCCTGTCCCAACGGCTCGGCGATGCTCTTCACCTCCGCCAAGGTCGTCCACCTCAACTCGCTGCCGCAGGGCGCCCCGGAGCGGGAGACCCGGGTCCTGAACATGGTCGGCACGATGGACGCCGAGGGCTTCGGCGGCTGCACCAACACCGGCGAGTGCGCCACAGCCTGCCCGAAGGGCATACCGCTCTTCAGCATCGCGACGATGAACCGGGAGTTCGTCCGGGCGGCGCGGAAGCGCTGACCGGCGGGGCCGGGCCGGACGGGCCCGGCCCGGCGGTCCTCAGCGGACCGGGTGCCCCGCCTCGCGCAGGGCCTCCTTGACCTGGCCGATGCGCAGGTCGCCGAAGTGGAAGACCGAGGCGGCGAGCACCGCGTCGGCGCCGGCGGCGACCGCCGGGGCGAAGTCGCCGAGCCTGCCGGCGCCACCGGAGGCGATGACCGGCACGGACACGTGCTTGCGGACCGCCTCGATCATCTCCACGTCGTAGCCGTCCTTGGTGCCGTCGGCGTCCATGGAGTTGAGCAGGATCTCGCCGGCGCCCAGCTCGGCGGCGCGGTGCGCCCACTCGACGGCGTCGATACCGGCCGAGCGGCGACCGCCGTGGGTGGTGACCTCGAAGGTGCCGGCGGCGGTACGGCGGGCGTCGACGGAGAGCACCAGCACCTGGCTGCCGAAGCGTTCGGCGATCTCCCTGATCAGGTCGGGGCGGGCGATCGCGGCGGTGTTGACGCCGACCTTGTCCGCGCCGGCGCGCAGCAGCTTGTCGACGTCCTCGGTGGTGCGGACGCCGCCGCCGACGGTGAGCGGGATGAAGACCTGCTCGGCGGTGCGCCGGACGACGTCGTAGGTCGTCTCGCGGTTGCCGGAGGAGGCGGTGATGTCGAGGAAGGTCAGCTCGTCGGCGCCCTCCTGGCCGTAGACCTTCGCCATCTCGACGGGGTCGCCCGCATCGCGCAGGTTCTGGAAGTTGACACCCTTGACGACGCGGCCGTTGTCGACGTCCAGGCAGGGGATGACGCGGACCGCCAGGGTCATGTCGGTTCAGCCCTCTCTGACAGTTTCCCGGGACGGGTCCCGGAAGGCTTCTAGTTCTACTTCGACGAGTACGCGGGAGTCGACGAAGCCGGAGACCACGACCACGGTCGCGGCGGGCGGCGCGGCCTCGAAGAGCTCGCGGTGGGCGCGGCCGGCCGCGTCCACATCGCGCAGGTGGGTCAGGTACACACGGGTGCGCAGCACGTCGGCGGCGCCCAGGCCGAAGGGTTTGAGCGCCGCCAGCGCGTTGCCGAAGGCGACCCTGGTCTGGACGTAGGGGTCGCCCTCGCCCTGGAGGACGCCGCCGACCAGCGGCAGGGTGCCGGCGACCAGGACGCGGTCGCCGGCCGCCACGGCGCGCGCGAAGCCAATGGTCTCTTCCCAAGGACTGTCGGTCCGTACGCGCTCGATGGTCATGACGCCGCCTTCCCGTTGACCGTTACGACACTGCTGCCAGTGCCTCTTCCAGGGTGAACGCCTTCGCGTAGAGCGCCTTGCCGACGATGGCGCCCTCGACGCCCTCCGGCACCAGGGTCGCGATCGCCCGCAGGTCGTCCAGGGAGGAGACGCCGCCGGAGGCGACGACCGGGCGGTCGGTGGCCGCGCAGACGTTCTTGAGCAGTTCCAGGTTGGGGCCCTGGAGGGTGCCGTCCTTGTTGATGTCGGTGACGACGTAGCGGGCGCAGCCCTCGGAGTCCAGGCGGGCCAGCGTCTCGTACAGGTCACCGCCGTCGCGGGTCCAGCCGCGTCCGCGCAGGGTCGTGCCGCGCACGTCCAGGCCGACCGCGATCCGGTCGCCGTACCGGGCGATGATCTCGGCGACCCAGTCGGGGTTCTCCAGCGCCGCGGTGCCGATGTTGACGCGGGTGCAGCCGGTCGCCAGGGCGGCGGCCAGCGAGTCGTCGTCGCGGATACCGCCGGACAGCTCCACCTTGATGTCCATGGAGCGGGCGACCTCGGCGATCTGCGCGCGGTTGTCGCCGGTGCCGAAGGCGGCGTCCAGGTCGACCAGGTGCAGCCATTCGGCGCCGGCCCGCTGCCAGGTGAGAGCCGCCTGGAGCGGGTCGCCGTAGGAGGTCTCGGAGCCGGACTCGCCGTGCACCAGGCGGACCGCCTGGCCGTCGCGGACGTCCACGGCGGGGAGGAGTTCGAGCTGCTTCGCGGAGGGGGACATCACAGAGTCTCGATCCAATTGGTCAGGAGCTGGGCACCGGCGTCGCCGGACTTCTCGGGGTGGAACTGGGTCGCCCACAGCGGGCCGTTCTCGACCGCGGCCACGAACGGCTCGCCGTGGGTGGCCCAGGTGACCTTCGGCGGGGCGATGCTGGTGCTGCCGGTCTCCAGCTCCCAGTCGTGGACCGCGTAGGAGTGCACGAAGTAGTAGCGGGTGTCGGCGGGCAGCCCGGCGAAGAGCTGCGAGCCCTCGGCGGCGCGGACGGTGTTCCAGCCCATGTGCGGGACGACCTCGGCCTTGAGCGGGCCGACCGTGCCGGGCCACTCGTCCAGGCCCTCGGTCTCCACGCCGTGCTCGATGCCGCGGCCGAAGAGGATCTGCATCCCGACGCAGATGCCCATCACCGGACGGCCGCCGGACAGCCGGCGGCCCACGATCCAGTCACCGCGGACCTCCTTGAGGCCGCGCATGCAGGCGGCGAACGCGCCGACGCCGGGGACCAGCAGCCCGTCGGCCTTCATGGCCGTGTCGTAGTCGCGGGTGATCTCCACCTCCGCGCCGACGTGGGCCAGGGCGCGCTCGGCGGACCGGATGTTGCCGAAGCCGTAGTCGAAGACGACGACCTTCTTGGCGGCGGTCAACTCCACACCCCCAGCCGCATCACACCGGCGACCAGGCACATCGCGGAGGCGATGGCCATGAGGGTGATCACGCTCTTGGGCAGCTTCTGCTTCCAGAAGGAGTAGACACCGCCGAGGAGGAAGAGACCCACGAGGATGAAGACGGTGGACAAGCCGTTCATCAGAGGGCGCCCTTCGTGGAGGGCAGGATCCCGGCGGCGCGCGGGTCGCGCTCGCTGGCGTAGCGCAGGGCGCGGGCCAGCGCCTTGAACTGGCACTCCACGATGTGGTGGGCGTTGCGCCCGTACGGGACGTGGATGTGCAGCGCTATCTGCGCCTGGGCGACGAAGGACTCGAAGATGTGCCGGGTCATCGTCGTGTCGTAGGTGCCGATCATCGGCGCCATGTTCTCCGGCTCGGTGTGCACCAGGTACGGGCGGCCGGAGAGGTCGACGGTCACCTGGGCCAGCGACTCGTCCAGCGGGACGGTGCAGTTGCCGAAGCGGTAGATGCCGACCTTGTCGCCGAGGGCCTGCTTGAAGGCGGCACCCAGCGCGAGGGCGGTGTCCTCGATGGTGTGGTGGGTGTCGATGTGCAGATCGCCGTCGGTCTTGACCTTGAGGTCGAAGAGGCCGTGCCGGCCGAGCTGGTCGAGCATGTGGTCGTAGAAGCCGACGCCGGTCGACACGTCGACCTGGCCCGTCCCGTCGAGGTCGATCTCGACCAGAACCGTCGTCTCCTTGGTGGTGCGCTCCACGCGCCCCACGCGGGCGGTGGCCCCGCTCATCGCTTGTTCTCCTTCAGGATGCGTTCTTTCCACACCGTGCGAACCGCGTCGAGGAACGCGTCGTTCTCGGCCGGGGTGCCGGCGGTGACCCGCAGCCAGCCCGGTACGCCGTTGTCACGGACAAGTACGCCGCGGTCGAGGATCGCCTGCCAGACGGCGTGCGCGTCGTCGAAGAGGCCGAACTGGACGAAGTTGGCGTCCGAGGCGACGACCCGGCAGCCGATCGCCCGCAGTTCGTCGACCAGGCGGTCCCGCTCGCTCTTGAGCTGCTCGACGTACTTCAGGAGCGTATCGGTGTGCTCCAGGGCGGCGAGCGCGGTGGCCTGGGTGACGGACGAGAGGTGGTACGGCAGCCGGACCAGCTGGACGGCGTCGACCACGGCGGGGTCGGCGGCGAGATAGCCCAGCCGCAGCCCGGCGGCGCCGAACGCCTTGGACATCGTCCGGGAGAGCACCAGGTTCGGCCGGCCCTCGATCAACGGCAGCAGGGAGGCGCGGTGGCTGAACTCGCCGTACGCCTCGTCGACGACGACCAGCGCCCCGGCGGAGTCCGCCCTGGCGGCCTGCGCGGCCTCGTAGAGCGCCAGGACGGTGTCGGCCTCGACGGCGGTGCCGGTCGGGTTGTTCGGCGAGCAGACGAAGACCACGTCGGGCTTCCGCTCGGCGATGGCCGCCTTCGCCGCCGCGACGTCGATGGTGAAGTCGTCGTTGCGCGGGCCGGAGATCCAGCCGGTGCCGGTGCCGCGCGAGATCAGCCCGTGCATGGAGTACGAGGGCTCGAACCCGATGGCGGTGCGGCCGGGGCCGCCGAAGGTCTGGAGCAGCTGCTGGATGATCTCGTTGGAGCCGTTGGCGGCCCAGACCTGGGCGGCGGTGACCTCATGGCCGGCGGTGCGGGTGAGGTAGCCGGCCAGCGCGGTGCGCAGCTCGACCGCGTCCCGGTCGGGGTAGCGGTTCAGCTGCCGGGCGGCCTCGGTGACCCGCTCGGCGATCCGCCGGACCAGCGGCTCGGGGAGCGGGTAGGGGTTCTCGTTGGTGTTGAGGCGCACCGGGACGTCCAACTGCGGCGCGCCGTAAGGGGACTTGCCGCGCAGCTCGTCCCTGATGGGGAGATCGTCGATCTTCGTCACGTACGTGCTCACTTGCTCTGGGGGACCGTCCAGCCGAACCTTGCCTTGAGCGCCGCGCCGTGGGCCGGGAGGTCCTCGGCCTCGGCGAGGGTCACCACATGGTGGGCGACCTCGGCCAGCGCCTCGCGGGAGTAGTCCACGACGTGGATGCCGCGCAGGAACGACTGGACCGACAGCCCGGAGGAGTGGCAGGCGCAGCCGCCGGTGGGCAGGACGTGGTTGGAGCCGGCGCAGTAGTCGCCGAGCGACACCGGGGCGTACGGGCCGACGAAGACCGCGCCGGCGTTGCGGACCCGGGCGGCGACGGCGGCGGCGTCGGCGGTCTGGATCTCCAGGTGCTCGGCGCCGTACGCGTCGACGACCTTCAGGCCCGCGTCCAGGCCGTCGACGAGGACGATCGCCGACTGCCGGCCGGCGAGCGCCGGGACGATCCGGTCCTCGACGTGCTTGGTGGCCGCGATCTGCGGCTCCAGCTCCTTCTCGGTCCGCTCGGCCAGCTCCACCGAGTCGGTGACCAGCACGGCGGCGGCCATCGGGTCGTGCTCGGCCTGGCTGATCAGGTCGGCGGCGACGTGCACCGGGTCGGCGGTCTCGTCCGCGAGGATCGCGATCTCGGTGGGCCCGGCCTCGGAGTCGATGCCGATCCGGCCCTTGAGGAGGCGCTTGGCGGCGGCCACGTAGATGTTGCCGGGGCCGGTGACGAGGTTGGCCGGGGCGCACTCGTCGGTGCCGTACGCGAACATCGCGATGGCCTGGGCGCCGCCGGCGGCGTAGACCTCGTCCACGCCGAGGAGGGCGCAGGCGGCCAGGATCGTCGGGTGCGGCAGGCCGCCGAACTCCACCTGCGGCGGGGAGGCCACGGCCAGCGACTCGACGCCGGCCTCCTGCGCCGGGACCACGTTCATGACGACGGAGGAGGGGTAGACCGACCGGCCGCCGGGCACGTACAGCCCGACCCGCTCGACCGGGACCCAGCGCTCGGTGACCGTGCCGCCGGGGACGACCCGCGTCGTGACGTCGCTGCGGCGCTGCTCGCGGTGGACGATCCGGGCGCGCCGGATCGACTCCTCCAGGGCGGCCCGCACGGCCGGGTCCAGCGCGGCGAGGGCGTCGCGCAGCGCCTCGGTCGGGACCTTGACCCGCTCGATCTCGACCCCGTCGAACCGCCGCGCGTAATCGATCAGCGCCGCGGTGCCGCGATGGCGTACGTCCTCGCAGATGGGCCGCACTTTCTCCAGGGCGGCTTCCACGTCGAACTCGGCACGGGGCAGCAGGTCGCGCAGGGCGCCGCCCTCGGGGAGGGCGTCACCGCGCAGGTCGATTCGGGAGATCACCCCACCAGTGTCTCAGACCCGCTCTCGGAGCCGAGCGGCCGTATCACTGAGTGATACGTAGTGACACACGGCCCGGACCACCGCGGCCCGGCCCCGCGAAGTTGACCGGAGTTGGCCCTGACCACGCGTGTTCAAGCGGTCACGGGACGGGCAAGGGGACGGTGCGGGCGTAAGGGGACATCCGTGGGGCGGGCGGGAAGAAGGCCCGCCGGGATGCGTCCGAACAGGTAGCGCGGCGCCGTACGGCCACGTCGCGGTACGCGGCACGGCACGCACCGGCATCGCACGACACACAGGCACGTACAGCAAGGGGGATCCACCGTGACCGGAGCCAGGGACGGCGACGCGCCCGCCGACCTGCGACTTACCTCCGCGGAATGGAGCATGTGGCAGGCGTTCCGCAACGGCAGCACCTGCGATCTGCACACCGGCGAGGCGTCCCGCGACGATCCGAACGGGCAGCACCTGTGGGGCCCGGAGCGCCGGGTGCGGGCCCGGATCCTGGCGCTGCTGCTGCTCGACGGGCCGCCGGCGCAGCCCGGCCGGGTCTCCGCGCTCAAGCTCACCGGTGCGTACATCACGGACACTCTCGACCTTGCGGGCGGCACGATCAAGCCATTCGTGGAACTGCGGGACTGCCGCTTCGAGACCGAGGTGGTGCTGCCGGAGAGCCGGTTCACCACGCTGCGGATGGTGAACTGCGCGATACCCCGGCTGGAGGCGGCCCGGCTGCACACCGAGGGCGATCTGCACCTGCCCCGCTGCGTGGTGCACTCCGGTGTCCGGCTGACCGATGCGCACATAGGCACCGACCTGATGCTCAATCAGGTCGTGGTCCACAAGGACCGGCAGGGCCGCTCGATCGTGGCGGACGGGCTGACCGTCGGCCAGGACCTCCAGGCCGAGATGCTGGAGTCGTACGGCGAGCTGTCGCTGCGCGGCGCCACGATAGGTGTGTCGCTGAGCCTGCGCGGCAGCCACCTGAGCAATCCCTTCGGCCGCCGGGCGCTGAACGCCCCCCAGCTGACCGTCGGGCGCACCCTGTACCTGACCGCCGCGGGGCTGGCCAACTCCCCGTTCTCCAGCGGGGCCACGCCCCCGTACGGCATCACCCACACCCCGGCCCGCGGCACGCGGATGCAGCGCTTCGAGTGCGAGGGCGGGGTGCGGCTGGACGACGGGCGGTTCGGGGACGCGGTGGACCTGGAGCACGCCCGGTTCATCATGGAGTCCGACCAGGAGCTGTCGCTGCGCCGCATCCACACGCCGGAGCTGCGGTTCCTGGGCGAGCGCCCGCAGCGCGGCCGGGTGATCCTCTCCGGCGCCCGGGTCGTCAACCTCGTCGACAAGTCGGCCAGCTGGCCGGGGCTGGGCGGGCTGATGATGGCCGGCTTCTCCTACGAGACGCTGATCCCGCGCGGCCACTTCCCACTCGCGCTGCGGCTCCAGTGGGTGGCCGCCGCGACCCCCGAGTACGCGCCCGAGCCGTACGAGATGCTGGCCGCCTCGCTGCGCGCGATGGGCGAGGACGCGGACGCCCGGGAGGTGCAGCTGGCCAAGCAGCGGCGGCGCCGTGAGACGCTGCCGCTGGCGGCGAAGGCATGGGGGTTCCTCCAGGACTGGACGGTGGCGTACGGCTACCGGCCGGGGCGGGCCGCGCTGTGGATGGCGGTCCTGTGGGCGATCGGCACCGCGTACTTCTCCACCTATCCTCCGCCGCTCCTCAAGCACGACGAGATGCCGCACTGGAACCCGTACCTCTACTCGCTGGACCTGCTGCTGCCGCTGGTGGATCTCCATCAGGGCGAAGTCTGGGCGCCGGCCGGCATCTCCCAGTGGGTGGCGGCGGTGATGATCCTGGCGGGGTGGGTGCTGGCGACGACCATGGCGACCGGTGCGTCCCGGCTGCTGCAACGGCAATAGCACCGGTACGGGGACGGGGTGGTGGCCCGCGCCGCCGTAGGCTCTAGGCTTACGGGCTGTGACCTCCGTTCGTCTGCCGCTCTTCCCCCTCAACTCGGTGCTGTTCCCGGGACTGGTGCTCCCGCTGAACGTCTTCGAGGCGCGGTACCGGGCGATGATGCGCGATCTCCTGGCTGCGCCCGAGGACGACCGCCGGTTCGCCGTGATCGCCATCCGGGACGGCCGCGAGGTCGCGCCCACCGCGCCCGGACTGCCGGACGCCACCCTCCCGGCCGGCGACGGCCCGGCCGCGGGCTTCGGCGACGAGCCGATCCGGGCGTTCCACGCCGTCGGCTGCGTCGCGGACGCGGCGACCATCCGGGAGAAGCCCTCCGGCTCCGGCTCCGGCTCCGGCTACGAGGTCCTGGCCACCGGCACCACCCGCTTCCGGCTGCACTCGGTGGACGCCTCCGGGCCGTATCTGACGGCCGAGGTGACGGAGCTGGCGGAGGACCAGGGCGAGGGCGCCGGGGCGCTGGCGTCGGGGGTCGTCCGGGCCTTTCGCACGTACCAGAAGCGGCTGGCCTGGGCGCACGAGCGGACCCTGTCCAGCGGCCAGGACCTGCCCGCCGACCCGTCGGTGCTGTCGTACCTCGTCGCCGCGGCAGCCGTCCTGGACGTGCCCGCCAAGCAGCAGCTGCTGGAGGCGCCGGACACCGCGGCCCGGCTCGGGCAGGAGCTGAAACTGCTTCGCCACGAGACGGCGCTGCTCGGTAAGCTCCCGTCGCTGCCGGCCGTGGACCTGACCCGGCAGCCGACCAGCCCCAACTGACGCGCGGCGGCCGGGAGTCCGGACGGCCGCACGGCGGAGCGGTGCCGGCCGCGCGCTCCCGGGTCCGGGTTCCGTACGAGTGAGGCGACATCGCGGTGGCGAAAAAGGCGAAGCAGGGCAAGAAGGGCGGCCAGCAGTCCGGCGGCACCCCCGCGACGGTGGCGCTGGCCGCGTCCGGGGTCCCGTTCACGGTCCATGCCTACGAGCACGACCCGGCCGCTCCGTCGTACGGCGAGGAGGCCGCCGAGGCGCTGGGGGTCTCCCCCGACCAGGTGTTCAAGACGCTGCTCGCGGATGTCGACGGCACGCTCACGGTCGCCGTGGTGCCGGTCTCCGGCTCGCTCGACCTGAAGGCGCTGGCCGCCGCGGTGGGCGGCAAGCGGGCCGCGATGGCCGATCCGGCGGCGGCCGAGCGCAGCACCGGCTACGTCCTGGGCGGGATCTCCCCGCTCGGCCAGCGCAAGCGGCTGCGCACCGTCGTGGACGCCTCGGCGCAGGGCCGGCCCACGGTGTGCGTCTCGGCGGGGCGGCGCGGCCTGGAGGTCGAGCTGGCGCCGGACGACCTGGTCGCGCTGACGGACGCACGGATCGCGCCGATCGCCCGCGGCTGAACTCCGTCCGGTTCGGCCGGCGCACGCCCTTTACGATGCCGCCTCCCTCGGCTACGACCGGGGAGGAGGTACAGCCATGTCGAAGCGGACCCGCAAGCGGAAGTGGCGCATCAGGAAGGGCCGGGCCAACCACGGGCGCCGGCCGTCCTGAAGCACGGCAGGCACGTCCTGAAGGAGGGACGACCCACCGGCCGGGCGTCAGCCGCCGGCCGGTGGCTCCTGCGGCGACTCCTGCTGCGGCTCCTGCTGCGGCCGGCCGGACCAGTCCGGCCACTCCGGCTCCGGGTCGCGCGGGCCGAACAGCCCGACCAATGCCAGCAGCGCGAGCATCGACGCGATCGGCCAGGCCAGCAGCGCGCCCTTCGCCTGGAGCCGCAGCGGGCCGTCGAAGACCACTCCGGGCCCGACCTGCCGGGCGTGCGCGACCACGTCCGGGGTGGGCCCCAGCCACATCCCGACCAGCCAGCCGAGCGCGGCGCCCAGCAGCCCGCCGACGACCAGCGAGACCACCAGCGGGACCCCGCCGCGCCGCCGGAAGTAGAAGACCGCGGCGGCGGTCACCACGCCGAAGGCCAGGCCCAGCAGGGCGAAGGTGCCGTCGGCGCCGATCGCCTCCTCGCCCTCGGTGTTCTTGAGGTAGACGTTGTGGGTGTCCGCGACCAGCGGGATACGCGGCGCCAGCCAGGCCCACAACACCCCCAGCAGCGCCCCGCTCAGCGCCACCAGCAGCGCGATCAGCACGCCCTCGCGCAGCTCGCGGGCGAACTCGGGGCCGCCGCCGTCGGGTGCGGTGTCGGGGGCCGGAACGGCCTGGTGCGGGTGCGCTTCTTCGGACGGTTGGCCGTCGGGGGGCGTCTGCGGTGCGGTCACCCCGTCATCGTGCCAGGTCGGCACCGTGGCCCCGGCAGCAGGACGCCCGCTCGGGCCCGTCGCCCCGGTCACCGGGCCGCCGCCCGTCGGTACGCCCAGGTCGCGACGGCCAGCGAGAGCACCCCGACGGCGGCACAGACGCCCAGGTCGGCGCAGACCGCGAACCAGTCGGGACGCGGTGCGAAGCTGTGCGCCAGCGCCTCCACCCCGTAGGTCGAGGGCAGCAGATCGCGCGCCCAGCCGATCGCCTCGGGCATCCGGCCGGCCGGCAGCACGCCCAGCAGCAGCGCCGCCGACATGCCCAACTGGCCGCAGAGGGTGGCCAGTTCCTGGCGCGGCGCGAGCAGCCCGAGGGCCGCGCCGAGACCGGACAGCGCCGCGCCGGACAGCGGGACCACGGCCGCCAGCACCCACAGATGCGCCATCGGCAGCTGGAAGAGCAGACAGCCGACGACCGCGGTGACCACCGTCCCGGGCACCGTGAACGAGGCGTACGCCCCGGCCGCCCCGAGCACCACGGCGGCCGGCGGCACCGGCAGCGTCGCGTAGTGGTCGAGCCCGCCGCCGGCCCGCAGCTGGCCGAAGTACTGCGCCAGCAGGTTGAGCGCCACGAAGGCGACGACCAGCACGGCGGAGCCGGAGACCACCGACCGGGCCGGGTCGCCGCCGCTGACCACGCCGCGCAGCAGCACCATGATCCCGACGGACTGGAAGGTGGCGACGAACAGCAGCGGTATCCGGGCGACCCGGGCCCGGGAGAGCTGGGCGCGGTAGACGGCGGCGAGCGCGGGCAGCAGCCGGGCCCGCGGCGCCAGCGGGGCGGCCCGGCCGTCGTCCGGCCGCGGCCCGGCCCCGGCCACCGCCTGCGCGGGAACCACACTCACGTCGTCACCCAGCTTTCGTCGTCATGCCGTCGTCCCGACGGCGCCGCACCGGGGGCCCGGCTCGCTCCGCCGCGCCGCGCGCCGGTCCGCCCCGCGCCGCTCACGCCTTCACCAAACCCTCGGCACGCCCGCCCAGCGCCAGATACACGTCCTCCAGGCTCGGCGTGGCCAGGGTGAAGTCGTCGAGGGCCGCGAAGGCGGGACCCGCGGTGACCGCGGCGACCGCGGAGCGGGCCTCGTCGGCGGGGAGGCGGAGGGTCCAGCGGCGGCCGGAGGTGCGGGCGGCGGCGCCGAGGGCGGCGACCTCGGGGACGTCGAGCGGGGGGCGGTCCCGCCAGACCAGTTCCAGGCGGACCTCCTCCCCCACCATCTCCTTCAGGCCGCCGGGCGTGTCGCAGGCGATGACCCGGCCCCGGTCGATCACCGCGACCCGGTCGAGCACGCTCTCGGCCTCCAGGACGTTGTGGGTGACCAGGAGGACGGTGGCGCCGCGCTCGGCGCGGCGGCGGTCCACCGCGGCCCAGACGGCGCGCCGGGCGACCGGGTCCATCCCGGTGGTCGGCTCGTCCAGCACCAGCAGCGGCCGTTCGCCGATCAGCGCGGTGGCGAAGCAGGCCAGCCGCCGCTGCCCGCCGGACAGCTTCTTCAGCGCCCGCCCGGCGAGGTCCGCGAGGCCCAGTTCATCGATCACCGCGTCCCGTTCGGCGCGCGCCTCGCGGGTGCCCAGGCCGCGCAGCCGGCCGGTGGTCTCCACGGCCAGGGCGACGGTCAGCTCGTCGAGCGCGGTGGACTCCTGCCCCAGGTAGCCGAGCAGCCGGGCGGCCCGCTCGGGGTGGCGGACCAGGTCGTGGCCCAGTACGGAGATGCTCCCGGAGTCCGGCCGCAGCAGTCCGGTCAGCTGGCGGACCAGGGTGGACTTGCCGGCGCCGTTGGGCCCGAGCAGCCCGAAGATCTCGCCG
This sequence comes from Streptomyces albospinus, assembly GCF_014648695.1. Taxonomy (GTDB): domain Bacteria; phylum Actinomycetota; class Actinomycetes; order Streptomycetales; family Streptomycetaceae; genus Streptomyces; species Streptomyces albospinus. Next base: position 4,909 of record NZ_BMRP01000024.1, on the reverse strand, counting down.
CGCCGTACGTCGAGGGTGATGCCGTCACTGGCGCGCACCGCCGGCGCCTGTGCCGCCCCGCGCCGCCCGCGCAGCGCGGGGTAGGTCTTGACCAGGTCCCGCACGGCGCACACCGGCACCCCGCGCTCCACCTGTTTTGCGCCCGTCTTCACGAGCTATGAGGGTACGCGTCCCCGCCCGGCGCCCGGCCCGCGGGGCTGACCGGCGCGGGTCGCCGGGCGCACCGGTCACTCCGCGGCCGGGGCGCGTCCCGCGGCCGTGCGGAGGTCGACCTCGCGCCAGAAGCCGGCCCGGATCGCGTACCGGTCGTGCTCGTCGATCTGGTCGTCCTTGTGGGCGAGCAGCCCGAACCGGGCGGCGTAGCGGAGCAGTTCGCCGTCGATGCGGTGCGGGATGCGCGGGTACTCCGTCGAGAGCTGCTGGAGGTGGGCGGTCTCGGAGAGCCGCTCGGTCCAGCGGCGGGCGAAGACCTGGCCGACCTCGAAGGGGTCGCCGCTGACCGCCGTGATGTCCTCCTCGCGGTCGGCCCAGCGCTGCTCGGCGCTGGTCAGCTGGGCGAGGGTGGGCAGCGAGGCGGTCTCGGAGGGCTCGCCGAGCGGGCCGCCGCGCTCGACCCAGCCCTTGTCGGAGGACCAGCGGAGGGTCGCGGCGGGGGTGGCGGCGGGCTGGCCGCCGTTGCCGGCGGGGCCGGGGCCCGCGGCGTGTGCCCGGCCGAGTCCGGCCAGGTCCTTGGGGGTGGGCACGCCCCGGGAGGCGGCGGAGCCCGGCTCGTCTGCCGGTTCCTCGGGTCCGGTGCCGGGCTCGGGGCGGGCGGTGCCGTTGGCGCCGCCGTGGCCGTCGGCGTCGGGGGCCCGACCGGACCCGGCCGCGGCTGCGGCGGCGGCTGCCGCGGCCACCGCGGACTCGGGCAGCGGCGCGGAGAGGATCGCGGCGATCTCGGGGCGCGGGGCGGGCGGCGGGGCGCACGGACCGCCGAGTTCCTTGGGGCGGACCGCGCGGGTGATCCAGGTCCGGTCCAGCACGCGCCGCTCGTCGGCCTCGGCGACCAGGTCCTCCGACTGGTTGTAGTCGCCGTCGGCGGCCTGCACGGCCCAGAGGTGGACGGCGACGCCGTGCTCCTTGGCGGACATCAGTCCGGGCAGCAGATCGCCGTCGCCGGTGACCAGCACGATGTCGGAGCAGGCGCGGTTGCGGGCGAGCTCGGTCAGCTCGGCGTGCATGGCGGCGTCCACGCCCTTCTGCGCCCAGCGCCCGTCGCTGCGGGTCAGAGCGCCCAGCCGGACGGTGACCCGGGGCATCACCCGCAGCCGGCGGTGCTCGGGCTGCGGGACGCGGTCGGGGGCGCCGTCGAACCAGTAGATCCGCAGCAGCGGCCGTTCGGTGTCCGCCTCGGCGCGCTGGCGCAGGCCCTGGATGAGGGCGGCGTGGTCGACGGTGATCCGGGAACGGGCGGGTTCTCCGGCGAGCAGGCTGGCGGCGGCACCGAGCAAATACCCGGCGTCCACCAGGACGACGCAGCGGTCCACGTTCCACCCTCTTCCCTGAGGTGCTGAAGTCCGGTCGCCCCCCGGCTCGGCCCGTGGCACGAGTTCTCTTCGGCTTCCTTCGAGTCTGCCCGACCAAACGGGGGTTAACTGCGCGAACTCGATCTTCGGCGTGGCGGATTCGGCGGTGATTTCGCGTACGGCGCGTAACTGTCGTTATTACACAGGGTAATTGCCCGAAATGCAGGGATGTGTCCGGCGTGTAAGTCTGATTCCGGCCGATCCCAGGATCCCCCTCAGGAGGCACGATCATGGCCAAAAACAAGAAGGACCGGAAGCAGCCCAAGGCGAGCGAGCCCGAACGCGGCCAGCAGCAGGCGGAGAAGTCGACCATCGAGGCCATCTCCCAGTCGACGGGCCAGGGCAGCCCGGCGGACGTCGCGCGCAAGCACCAGCGGCGCTTCGGTCACAACTGACACCGCGGCGCACGCCGGCGCCCCAACTGGCATATGCCGCACATGACGTGAGGGGCGCGCCCGCATCGCGCGGGCGCGCCCCTCAGTGCACCGATCGGGCCGATGGCGGCCCGCCGCGGATCAACCCGCCAGGCAGGACGGGCCGAGCAGCACCTTCAGATCGCCGAACAGCGACGGATCGGGCGTGACCCGATGGCGGTCCAGGCGGAGCACCGTGGTCTTGCGGGCTCCCAGCAGCTTGATGCGCACCTCCGTCGAACCGCGGTGGCTGCTGAGCACCTCGCCCAGCTTCTCCACCATCGGCGGGGTGACCTTCACCGTCGGAATGGTGATCGTCACCGGGGCGTTGGCGCCCGCCTCGGAGAGGTCGGGGACCATCATCTCCATGGCGACCAGCCGCGGCACGTCCTCCCGCTTGTCGAGCCGGCCCTTGACGAACACCACGGTGTCCTCGACGAGTTGGGTGGACACCAGCTGGTACGTCGCCGGGAAGAACATGCAGTCGATGGAGCCGGCCAGGTCCTCGACGGTGGCGATCGCCCAGGCGTTGCCCTGCTTGGTCATCTTGCGCTGGAGGCCGGAGATGATGCCGCCGATGGTGACGATCGAGCCGTCCGAATAGTCACCGCCGGTCAGTTGGGCGATGGCGGCGTCGGCCTTGTCGCTCAGCACGTGCTCCAGGCCGAACAGCGGGTGGTCGGAGACGTAGAGACCGAGCATCTCGCGCTCCTGCGCGAGGAGGTAGGTCTTGTCCCACTCGATGTCGGAGAACTCCACGTCCAGCCCGAACCCGGGTCCGTCGGAAGCGCTGTCGCCGGAGTCGCCCATCCCGCCGAAGAGGTCGAACTGCCCTTCGGCTTCCTTGCGCTTGACCTGGACGACGTTGTCGATCATCGACTCGTAGTGCGCCGTCAGCCCCTTGCGGGTGTGGCCCATCTCGTCGAACGCGCCCGCCTTGATCAGCGATTCGGTGGTGCGCTTGTTGCAGACGACCGCGTCGACCTTGTCGAGGTAGTCGGGGAACGAGGCGTACTTCCCCTTGGCCTTGCGGCAGCGGATGATCGAGTCGACCACGTTCTGGCCGACGTTCCGCACCGCGGTGAGGCCGAAGAGGATGACGTCGTCGCCCTGGGCGGCGAAGTTCGCCTCGGACTCGTTGACGTTCGGCGGCAGCACCTTGATGCCCATGCGGCGGCACTCGTTCAGATAGACCGCGGACTTGTCCTTGTCGTCGCGCACCGAGGTGAGCAGTGCGGACATGTACTCGGCCGGGTAGTTGGCCTTGAGGTAGGCGGTCCAGTACGTGACCAGGCCGTACGCGGAGGAGTGCGCCTTGTTGAAGGCGTAGCCGGCGAACGGGACCAGGACGTCCCACAGGGCCTGGATGGCCTCGTCGGAGAAGCCCTTCTTCTTCGCGCCCTCCTGGAAGAGCACGAAGTTCTTCGCCAGCTCCTCGGGCTTCTTCTTGCCCATGACGCGGCGGAGGATGTCGGCCTCGCCGAGGGAGTACCCGGCGATGATCTGGGCGGCCTTCTGCACCTGCTCCTGGTAGACGATCAGGCCGTAGGTCAGGCCCAGTGTCTCCTTCAGGGGCTCTTCGAGCTCCTTGTGGATCGGGGTGATCTCCTGGCGGCCGTTCTTGCGCTCCGCGTAGTTGATGTGCGAGTTCATGCCCATCGGGCCCGGCCGGTAGAGGGCCGAGACGGCGGAAATGTCCTCGAAGTTGTCGGGCTGCATCTGGCGCAGCAGCGAACGCATCGGGCCGCCGTCGAACTGGAAGACACCAAGGGTGTCGCCGCGGCAGAGGAGTTCGAAGGTCTTGGGGTCGTCGAGCGGTACGGAGAGCAGCTCCAGCTCGATGCCCTTGTTGGCCTTCACCATCTTGACGGCGTCGTCCATGATCGTGAGGTTGCGCAGGCCCAGGAAGTCCATCTTGAGCAGGCCGAGCGACTCGCACTGGGGGTAGTCCCACTGCGTGATGGTCACGCCGTCCGTGTGCCGCACCCAGACCGGGGCGTGGTCGACGATGGGCTCGCTGGACATGATCACGCCGGCGGCGTGCACGCCCATCTGGCGCACCAGGCCCTCGACGCCCTTGGCGGTGTCGATGACCTTCTTGACGTCCGGCTCGCTCTCGTACATCCCCCGGATCTCGCCGGCTTCGCTGTAGCGCGGGTGCGAGGGGTTGGTGATGCCGTCGAGGTCGATGCCCTTGCCGAGGACGTCGGCGGGCATCGCCTTGGTGAGGCGGTCGCCCATGGCGTACGGATAGCCGAGGACGCGGGCGGAGTCCTTGATGGCGTTCTTGGCCTTGATCTTGCCGTAGGTGCCGATCATGGCGACCTTGTCGGCGCCGTACTTCTCGGTGACGTACCTGATGACCTCGACGCGCCTGCGCTCGTCGAAGTCGATGTCGACGTCGGGCATCGAGACGCGCTCGGGGTTGAGGAACCGCTCGAAGATCAGGCCGTGCTCGATCGGGTCGAGGTCGGTGATGCCCATGGCGTAGGCGACGATCGAGCCGGCCGCGGAGCCACGGCCGGGGCCCACCGCGATGCCGTTGTTCTTGGCCCACATGATGAAGTCGGCGACGACGAGGAAGTAGCCCGGGAACCCCATCTGGATGATGACGTCCATCTCGTACTCGGCCTGCTTCTGGCGGTCCTCGGGGACGCCGGCCGGGTAGCGGCGGTTCATGCCGACCCGGACCTCCTCCTGGAACCAGGTGACCTCGGTGAAGCCGTCCGGGATGTCGAACTTCGGCATCAGGTCGCGCTTCTCGAACATGCCGGTGGTGTCGACCTGCTCGGCGACCAGGAGGGTGTTGCGGCAGCCCTCCTGCCAGGCGTCCGAGGAGTCGATGGCGTACATCTCGTCCGTGGACTTGAGGTAGTAGCCGGTGCCGTCGAACCTGAAGCGGTCCGGGTCGGAGAGGTTCTTGCCGGTCTG
>NZ_BMRP01000023.1:102604-113755 GCF_014648695.1 Streptomyces albospinus | reverse complement strand
TCGGCGGCCACACCCCAGCCAGCCGCGTCACCAACCTGTCCGAACAACACACCTAGGCCGGGCGGGTCGCTCCGGCGAACGGCAACTGGTCGATCGGCGCGATACGGACCGGTGCGCCCGGGTGCGGGGCGTGGATCATCCTGCCGTCGCCGATGCAGATCCCGACGTGGCTGATGCCGGAGTAGAAGAACACCAGGTCGCCGGGGGCGAGTTGGGATCTGTCGATGCGGGTGCCCGCGTTGATCTGGGTGTAGGTGGTGCGGGGCAGGGTGACACCGGCGGACTTCCAGGCGGCCTGGGCCAGCCCCGAGCAGTCGTAGGCGGACGGGCCGGTCGCGCCCCATGCGTAGGGCTTGCCGAGCGCGGCGTAGGCGAAGGAGACGGCCCGGGCGGCGCGGGGGTCGGGGGCCGCCGGCCGCCGCTGTTCCGCACCCGGGCGGTCGCGCACGGCCTCGGCGGTGCCCAACGCTCGTACGGCCGTGGCCGGTTGGGCTACGAGGGCGGGCCCGGCCGCTGCCAGGTGTTCGTCCGTGGTCCCGGCCTCTGCCAGGTGCTCCGCGGCGGTCCCGGCCTCCGCCAGGCCTTCCGGGGTGGCCTCGGACTGGTGGTGGAGCCGGCGGACGCTGCCGAGGCGGCGTGCGTAGCCGCCGACCGCGGTCGCCTGGTGGCTGCCGGTACGTTCCAGGACCGTGGCGCCGTCCAGGCAGCGCTGCGGGTCCGCGGGCACCGCCAGCCGTGCGGTCGGCGGCCGTACGGTCGGGTCGGTGCCTCCTGTGCGGTGCCGGGTGGTGGCCGGGGCGCCGAGTTCGGCGCGGGCGGGGGCGGGCCGTCGTGCGGCGCCGCCGATGCCGTCGAGGGCGGTGACGGCCGTGGCGTCCGCGAGGGCCGGCGGGGCGGCGGTGCGGATTCGGCTTGTGCGGTGCGACGCCACGGGGCCGTCACTTCCTTCCCTGGAGGAGCGGGCGCGTCAGGGCGGACGCGACCGCGACGGCGACCGCGGCCGTCCGTCACCGATGACGGACGGTGTGCCGGTGGTCGCCTGGAGGAGGACGCTAGGCGGGGGCGTCACGGGTGGGCGCCCGGTTGCCCGGCATTGTTCGTTTCCGACCGCGGTACGTGCGCGGGTGACCGGTGTTCCGGCCGCGGGTGGCCGGGAGCGGCCTGGCGTGACCGATGCGGTGATTGCGGGCGCCCTGCCGGAAAGGCCGTGCTATGGGGCGGATACGATCCACCACTATGGACGTAGTAATCAATATCTTCGTCGCCCTGCACATCATCGGTATCGCCGCCCTGCTGGGCGGATTCCTGACCCAGATGAAGGCGATGGGCGCGGGCGCCGCCCGCTTTGTGCCGGGCATGCTGCACGGCGCGCTGACGATGCTGGTCACCGGCATCGCGCTGGTCGGCCTGAACCAGATGCAGGACCACCCGGTCAACAACATCAAGATCGGCATCAAGATGGCCGTCCTGGTGGTGATCCTGGCGCTGGTCTACGTCAAGCGGGACGAGGAGACGATCGCCAAGCCGCTCTTCGGCGCGGTCGGCGGGCTCACGATGCTCAACATCTTCATCGCGGTGCTCTGGACCTGAGCTGTCCCGGTGCTCCGGGCCCGAGCCCCGGCCAACCCTCGGCTGCGACGCCCGCCGCAGAGACGACACACCGCGCGGTCATCCCGCTCCGTATCCGGAGGCGGACGGTGACCGCGCGGTGGCGTGTGGGGGGAGTGCGGAGGGTGGGGCTTGAGAGGAGCAGCCCTCCGCGGTGAAGAGCCGGCCCCCGGCTTCCAGGAGCCGGCTTCTGAGTCCGAGCGGGAAGTGGCTGAGCCGAGCGGAAGCGGCGCTCCGGCTTTGCGGGAGGCGGCGCCCCGGCGTTTGCCGGAGCTGCCCCGGCCCGCTAGCCCAGCCGGACGCTCCCGTAGATCGGCATGTAGTAGATCGACTCCACGCGGACGCTGGCGCCCGGGTGCGGGGCGTGGATCATCTTGCCGCCGCCGATGTACATCCCGACGTGGCTGATGTCGCTGAAGAAGAACACCAGGTCACCGGGCTGGAGATCGCTGGTGGAGACCCGGGTGCCGGCGTTGACCTGGTCCCAGGTCGTCCGCGGCAGATCGATTCCGGCGGCTCGGTACGCGGCCTGCGTCAGGCCCGAGCAGTCGTAGGAGCTCGGCCCGGTGGCGCCCCACACGTACGGCTTGCCTATCTGGGCGCGGGCGAAAGCGAGAGCCTCCTGGGCCTTGCTGGACGAGCTGCTGCCGGACGAGCCCGAGCCCGAGCCCGAGCCGGTGCTCGAACCGCCGCTGGGCTGCTGGCGCTGCTTCTCGGCCTGCTGGCGCGCCAGTTCCGCGGCCTTGCGCTGGGCCTCCAGCTCCTTCTGGCGCTCCAGTTCGGCCAGCCGCGCCTTCTCCTGGGCGGTCAGCCGGGACAGCAGCTGCTGGGCCTCGGCCAGTTTGGCCTGCACGGACTGCTTGCTCTCCTTGAGGGACGCCTGGGACTGCTGGAGGCTCTCCAGGCTGCGGGTCGCCTCGTCCCGCTGGCGCGCCGCCGCCGCGGCCTCCTGCTCGTAGTCGGTGACCGCCTGCTTCTGCCGGCCGGTCAGCCGCTCCATGAGGTGGTTGCGGTCGACGAACTGCTGCGGGTCCTTGGCGAGCATCAGCTGCGCCGTCGGGCTCATGCCGCCCGTCTGGTACTGGGCCGACGCGAAGGTGCCCAGCTCGCGCCGGGACTGGTTCATCTTCTCCGCGCGCTTGGCGGCGTCGTCGAGCAGGCGGTTCACGGTCCGCTGCTGGCTGTCCGCCTTCTCCTTGGCGGCGTTGTACTTCTGGGTGGCGACCTCGGCCTGCTGGTAGAGGCCGTCGACCTTCTGCTTGACGTCCTCGATGGACGGCTTGGGCGCCGTGGGGGCTGCGTTGGCGGTCTGCGAGAGCAGGGTCACCGAGGCGAGGGCGGCGGTGGTCAGCCCGGCGGCCGTACGGCGGCTGCCGGGCGAGGTGAGTATGTGGGTTCGCGGCTTGCGGTGCGACGCCAAGGCCGGCGACTCCTTCCGTGGACCGCCTACCGGGTTAGCTGTCGGGTTCGGGCGGTGGCGCTGACGGAAGGCTTGCCCTACGGTCGGTGCGTCCGCCTGGCGACGGCCGTACCGATCGATTCACCCCGGTGGTGCTGGTGGGTCCCCGGCTCCGGGTGCCTGGTGGCAGGGCCGGACTCGGCGGGGGCGGCCCGTGCGGACGCTGTCGTCCGCGGGGAGGGCGGGCTGCCCGACCGAGACGGTAGCCAACTCGTGTGGCTCCTGTGAAGGCTGATGTTCGATATGCCCGAAACCTTTTCGTGACCTCAACGCGGCGCCGGATTCCTTGCGGTGGAAGTCGTATGCGCGGCGGCCGACCCCGCGCACGGCTGATACGGTGCCCGGTCGCGCCGCGCACGGAAGGCCCGGGACCGTGTGCCCCGCGTGAGCCCCGGAGCGCCGCCGCCCGGACCTCCGCGCCCCGCTTTCCCGCCGCAATCGGCCACTGCGCAACCGGTTGTCAGTGCGGCGGCCTAGACTCGGTGGGCGATGAGCAGCCTCTTTGACGACAGCTTCCTGGCGGACCTCGGGCCCTCGGACGAGGAGCCCCCGCCGCCCCCCGAGGACGAGCACGGCCCGGCCCCGGAGGAGATGCCCGCTGACCTCTTCGGCGGCAGGTTCGACGCGCCCGCGCCCAGGGAGGCGTACTACCGCGACGGCGCCGCCCGCCCGGCGATCGACCCGGCGGCGCTCCTGGAGGGGCTCAACGACCAGCAGAAGGCGGCCGTGGTGCACACCGGCAGCCCGCTGCTGATCGTCGCCGGTGCCGGTTCCGGCAAGACCCGGGTGCTGACCCACCGCATCGCGCATCTGCTCGCCGAGCGGCATGTCCACCCCGGCCAGATCCTCGCGATCACCTTCACCAACAAGGCCGCCGGTGAGATGAAGGAGCGCGTGGAGGAGCTGGTCGGCCCGCGGGCCAACGCCATGTGGGTCTCCACCTTCCACAGTGCCTGCGTCCGGATCCTGCGCCGCGAGTCCAAGAAGCTCGGCTTCACGTCGTCCTTCTCGATCTACGACGCGGCCGACTCCAAGCGCCTGATGGCCCTGGTCTGCCGCGATCTGGACCTGGACCCCAAGCGCTTCCCGCCCAAGTCCTTCAGCGCGAAGATCTCCAACCTCAAGAACGAGCTCATCGACGAGGAGAGCTTCGCGGGGACGGCGGCCGACGGGTTCGAGAAGACCCTGGCCCAGGCGTATGCGATGTACCAGGCGCGGCTCCGCGAGGCCAACGCCCTGGATTTCGACGACATCATCATGACGACGGTCAATCTGCTCCAGGCGTTCCCGGACGTCGCCGAGCACTACCGCCGCCGCTTCCGCCACGTCCTCGTCGACGAGTACCAGGACACCAACCACGCCCAGTACACCCTCGTCCGCGAGCTGGTCGGTCCGGGCACGGCCGAGACGCCCGCCGCCGAGCTGTGCGTGGTCGGTGACGCCGACCAGTCGATCTACGCGTTCCGCGGCGCCACGATCCGCAACATCCTCCAGTTCGAGGAGGACTATCCCGACGCGACCACGATCCTGCTGGAGCAGAACTACCGCTCCTCGCAGACGATCCTCTCGGCCGCCAACGCCGTGATCGAGCGCAACGAGAACCGCCGCCCCAAGAACCTCTGGACGGACGCCGGCGCCGGCCCCAAGATCACCGGCTATGTCGCCGACACCGAGCACGACGAGGCCCAGTTCGTCGCCGACGAGATCGACCGGCTCACCGACGCCGGCGACGCCAAGGCCGGCGACGTCGCGGTCTTCTACCGCACCAACGCCCAGTCCCGGGTCTTCGAGGAGATCTTCATCCGGGTCGGGCTGCCCTACAAGGTCGTCGGCGGCGTGCGCTTCTACGAGCGCAAAGAGGTCCGCGACATCCTCGCCTACCTCCGGGTGCTCGCCAACCCCGAGGACACCGTCCCGCTGCGCCGGATCCTCAACGTCCCCAAGCGCGGCATCGGCGAGCGCGCCGAGGCCATGATCGACGCCCTGTCGGCGCGCGAGAAGATCACCTTCCCGCAGGCGCTGCGCCGCGTCGACGAGGCGTACGGGATGGCCGCCCGCTCCGCCAACGCCGTCAAGCGGTTCAACGTCCTGATGGAGGAGCTGCGCACGATCGTGGAGTCCGGGGCCGGCCCCGCCACGATCCTGGAGGCCGTCCTGGAGCGCACGGGCTATCTGGCCGAGCTCCAGGCGTCCACCGACCCCCAGGACGAGACCCGGATCGAGAACCTCCAGGAACTGGCCTCCGTGGCCCTGGAGTTCGAGCAGGACCGCGGCGCGGAGGCGGCGGATCCGGGCACCGCCGCCCCGGGTGGCACGCTCTCCGACTTCCTGGAGCAGGTCGCACTGGTCGCCGACTCCGACCAGATCCCGGACGAGGACGAAGAAGGCGCCGGAGTCATCACCCTCATGACGCTGCACACCGCCAAGGGCCTGGAATTCCCGGTCGTCTTCCTGACCGGCATGGAAGACGGCGTCTTCCCGCACATGCGCTCGCTCGGCCAGACCAAGGAGCTGGAGGAGGAGCGCCGACTGGCGTACGTCGGCATCACGCGCGCCCGCGAGCGGCTCTACGTCACCCGATCGACGATGCGCAGCGCCTGGGGCCAGCCCTCGTACAACCCGGCCTCGCGCTTCCTGGAGGAGATCCCGGACGACTACGTGGACTGGAAGCGGACCGGCCCCGCGACACCGTCCGCCTCGATGGGCGGCCTCTCGTCCGGGGGCTTCTCGGGCGGCGGCGGTGGTGGCTTCGGCGGGGGCGTCGGCTCCTCGCTGTCGTCCGCGCGGTCCAAGGGGCCGAGCGGCTTCGCGACCCGGCGCGCCAAGGACCGCCAGGTGGTCTCGCTGGCCGTCGGCGACCGCGTCACCCACGACAGCTTCGGACTCGGCACGGTCGTCGGCGTCAAGGGCAGCGGCGAGAACGCCGAGGCGACGATCGACTTCGGCGGCGAGAAGCCGAAGCGGCTGCTGCTGCGGTACGCGCCGGTGGAGAAGTTGTAGCGCCGGCAGGGGAGTTCGGGAGCCGCGGTCTCAGTACGGATTGAGGTCGTGGCTCCGCAGCCACGGGATCGGGTCGACGGCCGAGCCGCCGCCGGGGCGCACCTCGAAGTGCAGATGCGGGCCGGTGGAATTGCCGGAGTTGCCGGAATAGGCAATCTGGTCACCGGCCTTGACCGATCCGGCGCGGATCTTGGTGCTGCTCAGATGGCAGTACCACGTCTCGGTCCCGTCGGGCGCGGTCACGATCGCCATGTTGCCGTAGGCGGAGTTCCACTGGGTGCGGACGGTGCCGTCGGTGGCGGACATGACCGGGGTGCCGTAGCTGACCGGGAAGTCGATACCGGTGTGCACGGACATCCAGTTGACGCCGGCCTGGCCGAAGAGCGCGCTCAACCCGTGCTGGGTGACCGGCAGGACGAACTTGGGGCGCGCGGCCTCCTTGGCGGCGGCCTCCTCCGCCTTGCGCTTGCGCTCCTGCGCCTGTCGTTCCTTGAGGTCGAGGCGCTCCTGCGTGCGGCTGGCCCGCTCGCGGAAGTCCTGGGCGCTGGCGCTGAGTCCGGCGAGCTGGCTGTCCAGCTTCTTGTTGGCCGGGGAGTTCTTCACGGATCCGGCGTCGGCCGCGGCCTGCGTGGTCGAGCTGTCCTTGGCGTTCCCGCCGAAGTGACCGACGGAGGCGGCGGCAGCCGCGCAGACACCCATCGCGGCGACCGAGGGGACCGCGACGGTCAGCAGCGCCGAACGCTTCGCCGGGCGCCGCCGCCCACGGCCGCTGCCGCGGACCGCCTTGCCCGCCTCGGGGCCCTTGACGCGCCGGGAGGCGGCGGCCGGGGCAGGGGCCGGGGTGGCGGCGATGGGCATGGCCTGGGTCATCGCATCCGCGATGGACGCGGGATCGCCGGGGGCTTCGGGGGCGGCGGCAGGGTCGGTGTCCGGGGCGGCCTGCGGCGGCGCGGCCTCCTCCGGAGCGTCGTACTCGTACGCCTCGGAGGTGTGTTGGGCGCTCCCGGCGGTGTCGTACGTGCCGGTGCCGCTCCAGGTCGTGGCGTCCCACTGGACGGTGTCGGCCGCCGGCGGGCCGGCCTGTGCCGGGATGCCGGGAGCGTAGTCCGAGGTGGACCAGACCGCGGTGGCCTCGTAGCCGCCGGGCTCCTGGAGGGCGGTGGCGGTCTCGTAGCCGGTGGTGGCGTAGGCGCCCGTTTCGTACGCGGTGGTGGCGTAACTACCGGTGTCGTACGGGCCGGTGGGGTAGCTCCCGGTGTCGTACGCCCCGCCGGTATAGGCCGCGCTGTCGTAACTGCCGGTGTGCCCGTAGGAGGTGGCGTCGTAGGCGCCGGTGTCGTAGGCGCCGGTGTCGTAGGCGGGGGAGTCGTAGGCGGTGTGGGCGTACGGGTCGTAGCCGACGGTGCCGTGGCTGCCGGTCTCGTACGTGGTGGTGGCGTAACTGCCCGTTCCGTACGCGGCGGTGGCATAGCCGTCCGCCGGATGGCTTCCGGTGCCGTAGGCGCCCTGGTCGTACGAGCCGGGGAGCGAGCCGAAGAGGGCGTCACCGTCGCCGTATGCCGGGGGCTGCGCATAGGAGGCATCGGAAGCAGGGGCGGTGTGAAGCTGAGCCCCTGATGGGTGACGGTCGTCCACCAACTTCTCTTTCGCCTCGGCTGCAGGAGAATTAGCGGCGACTGTACCCGGCGGTACGCGACGGCGACAATCTTCCAGGACTTTCGGGCTCGGCGGGATGGGGTACGTGGTCGCCTTTCGGCAGCGCGCACGCGCGCTCTTGGCGCGTCGTTCGAAGATCGTTCGACAAAGCGCCGGCAAGAGGCGCCGGACGTCAGCCGGACTTCTCGGTCGGACTTCACCGAAGAGCGCCCGTCTTCAGGCCACCGAAATGGCCTCGCCCGCGGTCTGTGCGGTCTCCGCCGAGGTCAGGGCCTCCCGTATGCCGGCCGCGACGGTGCCGCTGACCGGCAGCGCGAGATGTCCGACCCCGGCGACCCGGATGTTCTCCGCGCACAAATCGGGGTGATCGATTCTGGCGGTCTCCGCCGGCACCATCACCTGATCCGCTTCGCTCCAGAACGCGACGAACCGCGTCCGGCAAAGCGGCGCCGGACGCCCCAACTCCGCGATCACATCGGAATCCGGGCGCATCTGCCGGACGATGGGATGCGCCGACATCAGAGGTGCGATCCGGGTGCCGGAGTGCGGGGTGCCGAGCGTGATCAGCGTACGGACGCGGGTGTCGCCGCCGAGGCGCTGGACGTAATAGCGGGCTATCAGGCCGCCGAGGCTGTGGCTCACGATGTCCACCCGTCGGTGACCGGTCCGCGCGCACACCTCGTCCACATGGCGGCTCAGCAGCTCGGCGGCCTTGCGCAGATCGCAGGTCAGCGGGGAGTAGTTGAGGGCCTGGACATGGCGCCAGCCGTGGCGGTGGAGGGAGCGGCGGAGCAGCACGAAGACCGAGCGGTTGTCGATGAAGCCGTGGAGCAGGAGGACGGGCGGATGGGCGCGGCCCTCGGTGGGGAGGAGGGCGGGAACGCCGGGAGCGGTGGCGCCCGACTCGGACCGTCCCGGCGCCCGGTGGAGGGGCTGTTCCTGCGCGATGCCGGTCGGATAGAGGAGGAGGTGGCCGGCCAGGATCGCCAGCTCCACGAGCGTGCTGCGGAGGAGAAGCGGTGCGGTGAGAACAGGCAGGGCCCCCATGGCCGACCTCCCGAACGGCATGCGGAAGGCCGCGATGACCCCCGTATGCCCTCGTGGGAAGCCATGAGCAGCGGCGTCGGCAGTGCGGCGGCCCGCGCGACGGCCCGGCTGCGGCTCCCCGGGCGCCCGGACCGCGTGACCGTCGCCGGCCGTCCCTGGTGGCGACGCGACACGCGGAACACGGCGCGTAGCGAACATGTCCCATGTGTGATTTCCCCCTCGCCGCATGTCACGAAACGGCTGGGTACGGGATGCTGGAGATAACGTTCGTTCACGCTCGTGGCCGCCGCTTCGCGGTCGCGCGATCGATTGTCGGCTCGGCGGCACCGCCCTGCGGATGCCGTGCATGGCTTGGAGGCAGTGATGAGTGTGGCGCGACAAGACGGAGCGCAGACGGGGAGCCAGGGCGCGGCGGGCCGGTCCGGGCCGATCCGCGTCGTCGTCGCCAAGCCGGGGCTCGACGGGCACGACCGGGGCGCCAAGGTCATCGCGCGGGCGCTGCGGGACGCCGGTATGGAGGTGATCTACACCGGGCTGCACCAGACGCCGGAGCAGATCGTCGACACCGCCATCCAGGAGGACGCCGACGCGATCGGGCTGTCCATCCTCTCCGGCGCGCACAACACCCTCTTCGCGAAGGTGATCTCCCTCCTCCAGGAGCGCGACGCGGCGGACATCAAGGTCTTCGGCGGCGGCATCATCCCCGAGGACGACATCGCGCCGCTCAAGGCGCAGGGCGTCGCGGAGATCTTCACTCCGGGGGCGACGACCGCCTCGATCGTGGAGTGGGTCAACGCGAACGTACGCCCGCTGGCCGTGTGAACCTGCCGGGCCCTGTCGTCCGACTCCCGCCTGCCTGCCGACGCCCGGCACGCCCACTCGTCGCACCGGACGACGACCCCAGTACTCCAAGTACAGGGGCCGTCTCCGTACAGGGGCCCTCGCCCGGCCCGCCGAGAGCGCGCAGCGGACGCCGCCCGGCCCGCCCTCCGGGCGGACGACGGGAGTGTGACGACAGGACCTGGGGGCGGTCATGAGCCGGCCCCGGCCAGTTCGGCGTGCATGGTGGCGCGCAGCCGCAGGGTGCCGACCAGGCGCTGGAACGCCTCGGACCAGTAGCCGCCGGAGCCCGGCGAGGCGCCCTCGGGCTCGTCCGTGAGCGCCGTCAGCATGTCGAGGCGGTCCGCCGCGGCCGGGTCCAGGCAGCGCTCGGCCAGCCCCATCACCCCGCTGAAGCTCCAGGGGTAGCTGCCCGCGTCGCGGGCGATGTCCAGCGCGTCGACCACCGCGCGGCCGAGTGGCTCGGACCAGGGGACCGCGCACACGCCGAGCATCCGGAAGGCGTCCGCGAGGCCGTGCCCGGCGATGAACTCGGCCACCCACAGGGCCCGTTCGCCGTCGGGGAGGATGGTCAGCAGCTTCGTCACGTCCCGCGACGAGCCGCCCGGCGTCACCTCGGCGGCGGCCCGGGCGGGGGTGCCGGGCGCGCCCAGCAGCGCCCGCGCCCAGCCGGCGTTCCGCTGGCGCACCGCGGCGCGGCACCATGCGTCGTGCAGCTCGGTCCGCCGGTCGCCGGCCACCGGGAGCGCGACGATCTCCGCCGGGCCGCGGTCCCCGAGGTGTCCCGGCCAGCTGTCCAGAGGGGTCGCTTCCACCAACTGGGCCAGCCACCAGGCGCGTTCGCCCCGCCCGGAAGGGGGCTTGGGGAGGACGCCGTCCCGCTGCATCCCGGCGTCGCAGGCGCGGGGCGGCTCGATGGTGATCACGGGCTCGCCGGCGGCCGGGTGGTCCAGGGCGACGCAGCGGAGCGTGCGCTCGGCCATCCGGGCCGCGAGCGCGGAGCCGGGGAGCGCGGACAGCAGCTCGGCGGCGGTGCCGCGGACGTTGCGGCTGCGGTCGGACAGCGCCTGCTCCAGGAAGGGCTCATCGCCCGCCGACAGGCCCTCGCCCAGGGAATCCAGGAACATCAGGCGGTCCTCGGCGCGCTCGGTCGCCCAGGTGGTGGCGAGCAGGCCCAGGCCGGCCTGCGGGTCGCGGCGGCGCAGCGCGGTCAGCAGGGTGACGCGTTCGGCGAACAGGCCCTCCTCCCAGAGGCGCCGTACGGCCTCGGGGTCGCCGGCGCCCCGCAGCGCGGCCGGGCCGCCGAGGCCGCGCAGCGCGAACTTCCAGTCGCCGTTGAGCCGCGCCAGCCACTGGGCGCGCGGGCCCGCCAGGGCGAGCGCGGCGGGCCGCAGGTCCGTACGGGCCCTGGCCGCATCGAGGAGCGCGGGGAGCAGCGCCTCGGGGGCGCGGTAGCCCTGCTCTACGGCGGCGGTCAGCCACTGGGGCAGCAGTTCGGTGAGATCGGGGGCGGCACCGCGGCGGCTGCCGGCGCCGGCGCC
>NZ_BMRP01000023.1:25231-102599 GCF_014648695.1 Streptomyces albospinus | reverse complement strand
CGGCCGGCGCAGGGGCGGGCCGCCCACCGGCCGGGGCGGGGCGCAGCGCGGCGCGCCGGCGCACCGTGCTCACCGCCGCCGCGTCCAGCAGTGCCGCCGCGGCGCTCTGCCCTGGGCGCACGGATACCGGCGGCGTCCGCCGCTCGGCTCCGAGCAGGGCGGCGCTCACCAGCTCGGGCCAGGGGACGGGGGAGGCGGAGGGATGCCGGGGGACGGGGGGCGTGGCAGTTGTGGGGTTCGGTGGGGTCGTCATGTCCTTCCTCCAGGTGAGGGTGGTGCACGGGTGCGGGGTGTCGCCCGGGGTGTGGGCCGGCCGGCGGGCCGGGGTGCGGGGGCGCCGGGCCGGGCGGTCAGCGGGCCAGCGGCACCGGCGCGGGGTCCCACGCCGTCAGGGGCAGGAAGCCGCGGTGGCCGCATTCGCCGAAGACCGTGAGCGGGGCGCCGCCGGATATCGCCGCCAGCTGCCACACGGCCGTACGGCCCGGGCAGCGCGGGTCGAGCGGCAGCGCCGACTCGCCGTCCGCGTCGGCCAGTTGCCACCCCGCGCCGCCCCGGCCCGGTATGGGCGTGACGTCGGTGAGGACCACCGGCCAGGCGTCCAGCCACGGATCGTCGCGCAGCGCGTCGCCGTACGCGGCCAGGGCGGCATCGATGCCGCAACCGGGCGGGACCGGGCCCGGCACCGCCGGCGCGTGCCGCTCGCCGAGGGCGGCGCGCAGCGGGCGGGCGGCCGGGTAGTACGCGAGGTCCGCGTCCAGCAGCAGACCGGGGGGCAGGGCCAGGTCCAGGGGGCGGTGGCCGCCCCCGAAGGAGAGATGCAGCGCCATCCGGCCGGTCCGCTCACCGCGCAGGAAGATCCGCCGCGTGGTCAACGCGCCGTCCTCGCGGTCCTGTTGGGCGAGCACCAGCCAGCGGTCCCGGACCGGCGCGGCATCCGGGCCGGTCAGCAGGTCGGCGGCCTCCGTGGTCAGCCCGACCCGCGAGCGGACCGTCGCCGCGAGCGGGGCCGGCAGCCGCTCGATGCCGAGGAACCCCTGGTCGAGGAGGTGCAGCAGGGCGCACTCCTCCAGGAGGCGGGACGGCCAGTCGGCGCCGGAGGCGCTGAGCGCGCCCAACTCCCGCACCCGCGCGGCGAGTCCAGGAGCCTGGGCGTCGACCATCCGGGCGGCGGTCTCGCCCCAGGAGCCCCCGCCGCCCCCGGCTCCCGCCGAGGGGGAGGCGCTGCCGGCGCGGCCCGCCGAGGCCAGGCCGGAGTGCAGCAGGTCCTCCAGACGCTGCTCAAGTTCCGCCGCACCGGCCGCGATCCGCCGCATCCGGCGCTCCGCCCGCCGCTCGGCGGCCTCCGGGGCCGCGGGCGCACGGGAGGAGGCGCCGCCACCGGACACCGCGCCGGCCGGCGACTGCCCGGCGCGCTCCCCGCGCGCGGCCAGCCACTCGGCGGCCCACGGGGGCGGCTCCCCGGCCGCCACCGCTCCCACATCCCCGTCGGCCCCCGCCGCCCCGGCCCAGAGCAGCAGCAGCCCCAGCGCGTGCTTGCACGGGAACTTGCGGCTCGGGCAACTGCACCGGAAGGCCGGGCCCTTGACGTCCACGACCGTCTGGTAGAGCTTCCTGCCGCTGCCCTTGCACTCCCCCCACACCGCGCCGCCGTCCGCGCCCGTCTCCGACCACGGGCCCGGCGCCGCGAGCGTGCCGCCCGCCCTGCGTGATGCCGCGTCAGGTGCCAGTGCGAGCACCTGATCCGTCGTCCAGCGTTCCCCCTGCGGATTCATGTCCCCGACGCTACGACGCGGCACTGACAATCGCCGCCGGTCGCAGTGTCTTCGCAGCTCAGAGGCGGTTTTCGGAGGAATGTCAGTGGCGTGGTGCAGGCTGGGGAACGCAAGCGGCCGGCGGGGTTTTCGCGGGGTGCCGGCCGCGCATCGCGACGAGGGGGAACGATGTCCGAGAGCACCGAGAACTCTGAGAACTCCGAGAGCGCCGAGAGCACCAACATGACGGCGGCCGGCGAGGGGAGTGCGGCCGGCGAGGCGCTCCGGCCGCATGCGGAGGACACCTTCGCGGCCGAGCTGACGGCCCTCGCGGCGGCCGACGACCGGCCGCGCCCGGAGCGCTGGCGGCTCTCGCCGTGGGCGGTCGCGACGTATCTGCTCGGCGGCACGCTCGCGGACGGCACGGTCATCACACCGAAATACGTCGGCCCGCGCCGCATCGTCGAGGTCGCGGTGACGACCCTGGCGACGGACCGCGCGCTCCTGCTGCTCGGAGTGCCGGGGACGGCCAAGACCTGGGTGTCGGAGCATCTGGCGGCGGCCGTCAGCGGCGACTCCACCCTGCTGGTGCAGGGCACCGCCGGCACGCCCGAAGAGTCGATCCGCTACGGCTGGAACTACGCCCGGCTGCTCGCCGACGGGCCCGGTCGGGAGGCACTGGTGCCCAGCCCGGTGATGCGCGCCATGGCACAGGGGATGACCGCGCGCGTCGAGGAGCTGACCCGCATCCCGGCCGACGTCCAGGACACGCTCATCACCATCCTGTCCGAAAAGACCCTGCCGATACCGGAGTTGGGCCAGGAGGTGCAGGCCGTCCGCGGGTTCAACCTGATCGCCACGGCCAACGACCGCGACCGCGGCGTCAACGAACTCTCCAGCGCGCTGCGCCGCCGCTTCAACACCGTCGTGCTGCCGCTGCCCGCCACACCGGACGAGGAGGTCGACATCGTCGCCCGGCGGGTCGCACAGATCGGCCGCTCGCTCCAACTCCCGCCCGCGCCCGAGGGGCTGGACGAGATCCGCCGGGTGGTCACCGTCTTCCGCGAGCTCCGGGACGGCGGCACCGCGGACGGCCGCACCAGGCTCAAGTCGCCCTCCGGGACGCTCTCCACCGCCGAGGCCATCTCGGTGGTGACCAACGGGCTGGCGCTGGCCACCCACTTCGGGGACGGGGTGCTGCGCCCCGGGGACGTGGCCGCCGGGATTCTGGGCGCGGTCGTCCGCGACCCGGCCGCGGACCGGGTGGTCTGGCAGGAGTATCTGGAGGCAGTGGTGCGCGAGCGCGACGGCTGGAAGGACTTCTACCGCGCCTGCCGCGAGGTGAGCGCATGACCGGCGGGAGCGCGGCGGGCCCGGTGCTGCTCGGGGTGCGGCACCACGGCCCCGGGTCGGCCCGGGCGGTGCGGGCCGCATTGGAGCACTGCGCGCCCCGCGCGGTGCTGATCGAGGGCCCACCGGAGGCGGACGACCTGGTCCCGCTGGCCGCGCGGGAGGACATGCGACCGCCCGTCGCACTGCTCGCCCACGTGGCCGACGACCCCGGCCGCGCGGCGTTCTGGCCGCTGGCCGAGTTCTCCCCGGAGTGGGTGGCGCTGCGCTGGGCGCTGGAGCGCGGCGTTCCGGTGCGCTTCATCGATCTTCCGGCGGCACACTCGCTGGCGATGGCGGCGGAGCCGGAGACCGAGCCGGGAGCCGAGCCACGAGCAGAGCCGGAAGAGGAGGCGGAAGCGGCGTCAGGGGCACGGGCGGAGGCGCCGGGGCCTGCGGTGCGGGTCGACCCTGTTCGCGTACTGGCCGAGACCGCCGGTTACGACGATCCCGAGCGCTGGTGGGAGGACGTCGTCGAGCACCGCGGGGCCGGGGCGGATGCGCTGGCCCCGTTCGCGGCGCTGGCCGAGGCGATGGCGGCGCTGCGCACGGCGTACGGCGACGGCGGGCACGACCGCGACCCGGTGCGCGAGGCCCATATGCGGCTTCGACTGCGGGCCGCGCGACGGGAGTTCGGGGACCGTATCGCCGTGGTCTGCGGGGCCTGGCACGTGCCCGCGCTGGCCCGGCGCACCACCGCGGCCGCCGACCGGCAGCTGCTCAAGGGCCTGCCGAAGGAGAAGACGGCGGTGACCTGGGTGCCCTGGACGCACCGGCGGCTGGCCCGGCGCAGCGGGTACGGCGCCGGAATCGCCTCCCCCGGCTGGTACGGCCATCTCTTCGGCGCCCCCGACCGCCCCGTGGAGCGCTGGCTCACCAAGGTCGCCCGACTGCTCCGCGAGGAGGACTACCCGGTCTCGTCGGCGCATGTCATCGAGGCGGTGCGGCTCGCCGAAGGGCTGGCCGCGGTGCGCGGGCGCCCGCTGCCCGGTCTCGCCGAGCTGGACGACGCGGTCCGGGCCGTCATGGGCGGGGGCTCCGACGCCCCGTCCGCGCTGATCCACGACCGGCTGGTGGTCGGCGAGGTGCTGGGCGAGGTGCCCGAGGACGCCCCCGCCGTCCCGTTGCAGCGTGATATCGCCCGCAGCCAGCGGGCGTTGCGGCTCAAGCCCGAGGCCGCGGAGCGCGAGCTGGAGCTGGATCTGCGCAAGGAGACCGACGCCGGGCGCAGCCGGCTGCTGCACCGGCTGCGGCTGCTCGGCATCCCCTGGGGCGAGCGCGTCCGCTCCCGGGCCGGGAGGGGCACCTTCCGGGAGACCTGGCGGCTGCGCTGGGAGCCGGAGCTGACGGTACGGGTCGCCGAGGCCGGTATCTGGGGCACCACCGTGCTCGCGGCGGCCACCGCCAGGGCCGCGGCGGACGCGACGGGGGCCGCCGCCCTCGCCGAGGTGACCGCGCTCGCCGAGCGCTGTCTGCTCGCCGGGCTCCCCGACGCCCTGCCGGTGGTGATGCGGGTGCTGGCGGACCGCGCGGCCCTGGACGCGGACGTGGGACATCTCGCCCAGGCACTGCCCGCACTCGTCCGGTCGGTGCGGTACGGGGACGTCCGGGGCACGGACGGCGCGGCGCTCCGGGAGGTCGCGCTCGGGCTGGCCGAACGGGTTTTCGTCGGGCTGCCACCGGCCTGCGCCGGGCTGGACGCGGACGGAGCGGCGGAGATGCGGAGTCATCTCGACGCCACCCATCAGGCCGTCGGCCTGCTCGGCCAGGTGGCCGGGGCGGCCGGGGAGCCCTCGGCGCCGCTGCGGCAGCGCTGGGCCGGAGTGCTGCGGACGGTGACCGGCCGGGATGCCGTACCGGGCCTGATCCGCGGGCGGGCCACCCGACTCCTGCTGGACGAAGGGCAGTTGGCGGACGGCGGGGCGGAACGGCTGATGCGGTCGGCGCTCTCGCCGGGTACCCCGCCCGCCGACGCCGCGGGCTGGATCGAGGGCTTCGTCGGCGGCGCGGACGGCGGGGTGCTGCTGGTGCACGACGAACGCCTGCTGGCCCTCGTGGACGGCTGGCTGACGAGCGTGCCGGACACCGCGTTCACGGACGTCCTGCCGCTGCTGCGCCGGACGTTCGCGGAGTACGAGGCCGGTGCGCGGCGCACCCTCGGCGAGCTGGTCCGCCGCGGCCCCTCCCCCACTCTCGGCTCCGCTCGATCGGGCGGTACCCCCATCGCCGCCCGGCAGCCGGCGGGCGACCGGTTGGACGCGGCGGCGCCCGGCTTCGGCCCCGGCCTGGACCGCGACCGCGCCGCCGCCGTACTGCCCACGCTGCGGCTCCTCCTGGGGACAGACCGGGACGGGGGCGACGCCAACGACGCCGGCGACGCCGGCGACACCAGCGACAGAAGTGGCACCAACGACAGCAGCGGCACCAACAAGGTCAACAAGGGCAACGTCGGCATCAACGCCAACGCCGACACCAACGGCGCCGACACCAACGGCGCCGACACCAACGGCGCCGGCATCCACGGCGCCAACATCCTCACGGGGGCCGGGAGATGACCACAGGGACGGAAACCACCACGGAAACCACCACGGACCCGGACACGGGCGCGGATGCGGGCACGGGCACGGACGCGACCACGGACGCGACCATGGGCGCGGGCACGGGCACGGACGCGACCGCGGACACGAACACCACCACCACGCCCCTGCACTCACCCGCCCCCGCATGCTCCGCCGCCGAGCGGCTGCGGCGGTGGCGGCTGGTGCTCGGGGGCGCGGGGGCGGACGGTACGGGATGCGAGCTGCGGGGGCGGGACGCGGCCATGGACGGGGCGCTGGAGTCGCTCTACGGGCAGGGCCGAGGGGGCGGCCGGGAGGGTGGCCGGGGCGGTGAAGGCGGTGGGCGGCGCACGGCCGGGCTCGGGGCGTCGGCTCCCGGGGTGGCGCGCTGGCTCGGCGACATCCGGACGTACTTCCCGTCCTCCGTGGTGCGGGTGATGCAGCGGGACGCCATCGACCGGCTGGGGCTGTCCGCGCTGCTGCTGGAGCCGGAGATGCTGGAGGCGGTGGAGGCGGACGTCCATCTGGTCGGCACGCTGCTGTCGTTGAACAAGGTGATGCCGGAGACGACCAGGGAGACGGCGCGGGCGGTCGTCCGCAGGGTCGTCGAGGATCTGGAGAAGCGGCTCGCCACCCGCACGCGCGCCACGCTCACCGGGGCGCTGGACCGCTCCGCGCGGATCAGCCGGCCGCGGCATCGCGATATCGACTGGGACCGGACGATCCGCGCCAACCTGAAGAACTACCTGCCGGAGTACGGGACGGTCGTCCCCGAGCGGCTGATCGGCTACGGCCGGGCCGCGCGGTCGGTGAAGAAGGACGTGGTGCTCTGCATCGACCAGTCCGGGTCGATGGCGGCATCGGTGGTGTACGCCTCGGTGTTCGGGGCGGTGCTGGCGTCGATGCGGGCCATCGACACCCGGCTGGTGGTCTTCGACACCTCGGTGGTCGATCTGACGGACCAGCTGGACGACCCGGTGGAGGTGCTGTTCGGGACGCAGCTCGGCGGCGGTACGGACATCAACCGGGCGCTGGCCTACTGCCAGTCGCGGATCAGCCGCCCCGCCGAGACCGTCGTGGTCCTCATCAGCGACCTCTACGAGGGCGGCATCCGGGACGAGATGCTCAAACGGGTCGCGGCGATGAAGGCGTCCGGGGTGCAGTTCGTGACGTTGCTGGCGCTGTCCGACGAGGGGGCGCCCGCCTACGACCGGGAGCATGCCGCGGCGCTCGCGGCCCTGGGGGCACCGGCGTTCGCATGTACACCTGATCTGTTTCCGGAGGTGATGGCGGCGGCCATCGAAAAAAGACCGCTGCCCATACCGGACATGACGGAGCAACGGTGACAGGAGTGCCGCGGGGACTTGCACGGCACCTGGTCGGTCGTGCAAGGATCTGCGCATCGCTCGATCACCCGTGATGCGCGCGACACCGAGGCACTGTGCCCGGGTGTCCCCGTCCGTATGGGAAGGTCCCTCCTTGTCCGCTGTGTTCGCCATGCCTGCCGCCGTGCGCCTGCCGCGCACCGTGGCCGTGCGGCGTGCGCTGCTGGCGGGGCTCTTCCTGGTCGGCTTCCTCGCTCTCGGCTTCGCCTTCGGCACCGGCGCACACGCCGCCGACCGGGTGCAGACCGACGGCCGCTCGGGTCCGCAGGCACTCACCGGAGCCCCGGCTCCGGGCGGGGCCGGGGCCGGAGCCACCACCCCGGACCGGGCCGCCACCCGGACCGGGGCGGCGTACCGCTCCTCCGGACTGCCGTCCTCCGAAGCCGCGTTGGCGCGGCAGGGTGCGGTGGCCGACGCCCGGTTCGCCCGGCGTTCGGACGCCGCCGCCGGCGCGGTCGCGAATGCCGTACGCCCCGCTGGGCGGGTCGCCGCACCGGTCACCGACCGGATCGCCCGGCCGGTTGCCGGACTGGCCGGCGCCGTCAAGGATTTCGGCGGCCTCGGGAACGTGGTCGGCGGTGCGCTGCCCGTCCACCTCCCGTTCGGCGAGCTGCCGGGTGGCCCCGGTGACGGCGGTACGCCCGGTCAGGGCGGGGCGCCGAGCGGCGCGCTGCCGGCCGGTTCCGGCACGGTCGCGACCGGCCAGGCCGCCGGTGCGCTCCACGTGATCCGTCCGGCGCACTGCGCCGACGGCCCGCACCAGTCCGCCGCGCAGCCCCGTCCCGTCGTGCACCAGCAGCGGGACACCGGCCGCAACGGCCTGCCGGGTCAGTTCCCGCAGGGCCCCGTGGCGCCCGCCCCGCACTCCGCGGGCGACGGCCACGGCCCCCGTGGCGGGGACCAGCACGCCGCCTTCCCGGCGGACTCCCAGCGCTACCGGCTGCTGCCCGGTGGCGTCCGCACGGCTGACGGCGCCCCGACGCGCCGCCGTGCCGAAGAAATCCTCGAATTCCCCGGCTAGGGCAGACCGTTCCGCGTCTGTAACTGGACCTGCCGCGCGGGGGCGGGACAGGTCTGCCCGACACCACTCCTGAATTCGAAGGACTTCTCCATCATGCGCTCCAACATCCGCCGTTCCATCGCCGTTGCCGCCGCCGCTTCCGGTCTGTGGGCCCTGGGCTCCGTCGCCGCCAACGCGGCCGAGCTGCCCGCCACCCCGAACCTGCCCGCCGTCGGTTCGGTGACCGGCGCCACCCAGCACCTGCCCACCGGTGACGTGACCGGCACCGTCACCAAGACCGTGTCCGGCGTGTCCGGCAAGGCGACCGGTGCCCTCGGCGGCGGGCTGCCCACCGGCCGGCTGTCGCAGCTCGGCGGCGCCGTGGACAGCGTCCAGCAGCTCGTCGGCGGTGCCGGGCTCTCCGGCGTGCACGCCGACGGCATGACGAAGGGCGACGACGAGCAGGGCCAGAAGGGCAAGAAGGGCAAGAAGGGCAAGAAGCACGGCAAGGGCGCTGACCTGGGCAAGCTCGGCAAGCTGCCGAAGCTGCCCGCGACCCCGGGCCTGCCCTCCGCCGGTCTGCCCTCCGCCGGTCTGCCCGGCGTCCCGGCGCTGCCCGGCGTCCCCGCGCTGCCCAAGACCCCCGCGCTGCCCGACGCCCCCGCGCTGCCCAAGGCCCCGGGCTCGGCCGACAACCTGCTGGCCGGTCTCGCCGGTGCGGGCATCCGCCCCGAGCAGCTGACGAAGCAGGCGCAGGGCGCGCTGGCCACCGTGCGTCCGGTCGTCGACCAGGTCGCGGCCGACGTGCTGCCGCCGGTCGCCGGCCGCGCCGTCACCAAGGTGCTCCCGGTCGCCCAGCTCGAGGTCGGCAGCGCCGGCAAGCTCGCCGGCGACGTGGCCGCCAAGGCGACCCCGTTCGTGACCGTCGTCGAGGGCCACGCGCAGCTGTTCGTCCAGGGCCTGCGCACCGAGGCCGTCCCGTTCGCCCAGCGCGTCGCGGCTGACACCACGCCGTTCGCGCAGGCCGTCACCGGCAACTCCACCGCACTCGCGCAGGGCCTGGACGCCGACGCCGTGCCGTTCGCGAAGAGCCTGAGCGTCGTGGTCGTCGCCGACGCCAAGGGCACCGTGGCCACCACCGTCGCCGGTGCGAAGAGCCTGGCCCCGATGCGGAACGTGCCGGCCGTGCCCGCCAACCTGGCCGACCTGACCAACGCCGCCAACATCCCGGCGCTGCCCGCCGCCCCGGCCCTCCCGGTCCAGGGCGTCTGAGGCCCTCCGGGCATCAGCCCCGGTACCGGCCGCGGCGGTGGCCGGTATCGGAAGTCGCCGGATTGAAGCTGCGTGACGGCGCGTCACTCCGGCGCACCCCATAACAGCCGGGCGGCCCTCTGTGGGGGAGGGCCGTCCGGCTTCGGCGTTCTCCGGAATGCCGAACGGGGTTACCGAACTTGGGAGTTGGGCACGCGGAGGCGGTCCCAGCTGACCCGGCCGGGCACCCCGTCCGCGTCCTTGCCGTGGAAGCCGAGCCTGCGCTGCCAGGACGCGTACGACTTGCGGTGCGCCTCGTTCCACTCCGGGCCGGGGCCGTGCCGGTAGTGGTCGCAGCCCTCGGCGACCAGCCGCCGGCCCATCGCCTCGATCACCGGTCCGCGCGCCCCCGAGCGGAAGAACTCCCCGCCGGGGAACGGCTCGTACGGCGGATGCTGCGGCATCGGCGGCACCGGTCGTCCGCCCACGGCACCTTCGGCGGAGCCGGAGCCGGAGCCGGAGCCGGAGCCGGAGCCGGAGTCCGCGCCGGAGCCGGAGTCCGTGCCGGAGCCGGAGCCCGTGCCGGGGTCCGTGCCGGAACCGGTGTCGTCCGTGCCGGCCCCCGCCGCCCCCTCCGGCGGCTGCGCCAGCCGCCCCTTGATCCGCTGCCGCAGGTCGTCCATCACGATGCCGCGCGGGTCGATCTTCCCCGGCTGCCACTCCTTGTGGCCGATCACCGACCGCTCGCCCCAGCCGTGCGCCCGGCAGACCGCCGCCGCGGCCTTCTCGACCGCCAGCAACTGTGCCTCGGGCCACGGGTCCTGGCCGTCGCCGAGGTTGATGCACTCGAAGCCGTAGAAGTGGCGGTTGCCGTCGGTGTCCGCGGTGCGGTCCTTCGGGAGCTCCTCCTCGTGGATCACCGCCTGGAGGACGTCGCGGTCGCCGAGCCCGGCGTGGTTGGCGCGGCCGTTGCCGACGAGATGGACCTCGCCGTTCTTGTCGATCACGCCGTGGCAGAGCGGCCCCGGCAGGTCCGGGCGTCCGTCGTAGCAGAGGGCGACCGAGCTGTCGGTGCCCTCGGTGGCGGTGTGGTGGACGACCACGCCGTTCACCGGGCCCCAGGCGCCCTTGGTGTTGCGGTTGTGCCGGCGCCAGTCGCGGACCTCGTGGACGGTCAGCCCCTCCCCGCGCAGCGCGGCCAGGAGCTGACTGCCGGTCAGCGGCGCGGCCATCAGCCCGTCCCCTGTTCGTCGACCGCCGCTTCGGCCTCCGCGGTGGTCTGCGACCGGCTGCGCACCGGGCCGCCCGGGGTCCCGGGCGTCGAACCGCCCGCGCCGGCCGACAGCGGCGCGGCGCCGCCGGTCTCCTCGGCCTGCGCCTGCGCCTCGGCGGTCAGCGCCGCGTCGTCCGCCGCCGGGATGCCCGCCGCCAGCGGCCGGAACGCCAACCGCAGGTCGGGGACGGCCTGTTCGCCGTGCACCCAGGCAAGCGGCGCGTAGTGGACGGCGATCCCGAGCGGGGGCCGGAGCAGCGGGCGGCGCGCCGCGTCCGCCGGCCATTCGACGGCGCCGGTGGCGGTGCGCGCCGGGATCAGCCAGAAGTCGCCGGTGCGGTAGGTGCCGCCGGCCGCGAAGTACACCTCGACGCCGTCCTCCAGCGGCAGCCAGACGCCTTCCTCGACCGGCACCGCGCCGTGCTTGAGCCGGCCGGCCCGCTCGCCGCGCCGGACGGTCCGGCGGCTGCCCTCCTGGTGGTCCCAGCGGCGCAGGAACGGATGCAGCTCGGGCCGCCGTCCGACGCCCGGGGCGGGCTCGTCGGACAGCCGCACCCGGCGGCCCGGCAGGTCCAGTTCCTCCACCCGCAGCAGCGGCGCCGCCTCGCCCCGGCTGATGTACGCGGTGTCCACGAACTCGACCAGGTCGCCGACGTTCAGCGACAGCTTGTCGTCACCGCCCAGGGACGCCAACTCCACCCATGTGCCGTCGAGTTCGTCGACCGGGAAGGTGACGGAGCCGTTGTCCCGGGACCACGTGAAGGTGGCGTCCCCGGCGCTGCCGCCGTCGTGCACCTCGACGCGGTAGAGCTGGTTCTCCGGCCCCCGGTAGCGGGCGTCCGGGGCGACCAGGCAGGGGTCGTCGTCCGTGTGGTCGGGGCGCTCGCTGCGCGCCGCCAGCCGGGAGGCGGGGGCGGCCTCCTTCTGCGCCCAGCGGGTGAACGCGGCGCGGATGTCGTCGATCGGCGGGTTGTCGCCGTCCAGCCCCAGCGCGGACCCGGGCAGCGGCAGCACCTGCCACACCACCTTGGCGCGAGCCGCGGTGTCCGGCATCGCGGCCCCCAGCGCGACCTCGCGCAGCGCCGGGTCCTCGGCCGCGGTCACCAGCCGCTCCCACACCTTCAGATACACCAGGTAGGGGAATCGGGACGGCAGTCGGTCGCCGGGGCGCTCCGGGTCGCGGAAGCCGTCGGGCTGGTCCCAGTACGTCCAGGTCTCCGGCGGTGCGGCGGGCTCGGCGGGGGCGTCCGCGGCCTCCTCGCCCTCCTTGTGGCCGCCCGCTGCCGGGACCGGCACGCCGGGCTGCGGGCGGGTGGCGTCGCAGAGGATGCCGTCGACGTAGTAGCGCCCGCCGCCGATGACCAGGTCGTCCAGCTCCCGGCTGCCGCCGCGGAGTTCGATCCTGAACCCGGTGGCGCCGCGCGGTCCGCCGTGCGGGCCGATCAGATCGGTGGCGAGGGTACGGGCCTGGAACAGCTGGATCGCGGTCTGCTCGTTGGCGTCGGCGTCCAGTTGGACGCGGCCCTGCTGCGCCACCACCGCGGAGTAGTGCCGGTCCGGCCGGTAGGTGGTGCGGGAGAGATCAGCGTGCATGGAAAGGGTCCCCCTCGTACGGGATGCTCGAACGGTCGTCGGTGGCGGTGGCGGTGGCGGTGGCGGTGGCGGTGAACGGTGGGCGGCTCATGTGACGAACACGATCCCCGCGTCGGTCCCCGCCGGGGTGTACTCCGCGAGCCGGGCCCGCAGGCTGTCCTCGCGCTGCGGCTGGTAGAGGTCGTGGTACGCGCCCAGCTCGGCGCCGTCCTCCGCGCCCCGCCGGATCTCCTCGGCGCAGCCCGCCGCCAACTGCCCGTACCACGGCGTCCCGTAGCGCTCGCCGCGGAGCAGCGGGCGCACCCGCGCGGCGCCCCCGGGCCCCGCCAGGTCCGGCTGGCAGCGGTACCGGCGCGGGGTCCGCGACCCCGGCGGGACATAGCTGAACCGCAGGCAGCCGACCCCGCGCCGGGCGACGTTCAGCCGCCCGGTGAACAGGCTGTTCTCGGCGAGCTGCACCGCGTGCGTGTGGACCTCGCCGATGACCGTGGTCCGGTGCGCGAACAGCACCGCGTGCGCATGCCGGCAGTCCGGCGCGGACAGCGCCTCGCGGTCGGACCGGGTGGCGTCCAGGATGCTGTCGCGCAGATGGATCGGCAGCGGGTCGGTGCCCACCTCGTCGCCGATCACCTCGATCGTGCCGAGGATGCTCCGGTCGATCTCCACGCATGCGGTGGTGCGGTCCAGCACCAGGCTCGGCTCCTCGGGGGACGCCGGGTGGCACTCCGGCTCCAGGGACCAGCCCGGCACCAGGGTGCAGTGCCGCAGCACCAGCGCCCCCAGCGGGCCGGTGACGTTGAGGCCGCGGCCGGTCACCAGCAGCCCGTCCAGCACCATCCGGGGACGCTCCCCGGCTGCGCAATCCGCCTCCCTGGCACGGATGTTGAGGGCGTCCGGCCGGTTGCTGTACCAGTCGAGCAGCCGGATGACCGGCCGGGTGCCCTCGGCGGCGCGCAGCTCCAGCCGGTCGCCGGGGTCCAGGTCGAAGTCCAGCTGCTCCTGGTAGGCGCCGCTGTGGGTGATCTCGATGATGCCGTCGGGCCCGCACCGGCCGGCCCGCCGGTCGTGCTGCCACGCCGCGTAGGCGTCCATGATCCGGTGGAAGGTCCGGCCGGGGCCGACCCGGTAGACGGCGGCGTCCGGCGGGGTGGCCTCCTCCCGGCCCGCCGCCGTCCCGCTCCGCTCGCGGGCGTACTCCCCGCCGCCCAGGTCGTCCCCGAACCCGTAGTGGTAGTCCACCCAGACGCCCTGGCGCGGCGCGGAACGCGACCCGAAGGCCATCCGGCCCAGCTCCGGGTCGACGGCGACCTGACCCCGCTTGGGCCGGTAGCGCCAGTCGCTCAGATCCGCGACGACGATATCGGCGAGCGGGACCGGGCGGTCCTCACCGTCCCGCCGGATCACCAGGCTCTTCCCCGGCCCGTAGTAGTCCGCGAGCCGGTCGTGCAGCTGCCGGCGGCGGATCGCGGCCGGCACGTTGTCGACGGTCGCGATGTGCGTCGCGGACGGCTCCGGCTCCGGGCGGGTCACCAGCGGGGTGTCGTTGCCGAGGATCGAGAAGGTGTAGAGGTTGCGGGCCCGGTCGATGCAGTAGGCGGGGGCCCGGGTCACCGAGTACGGCTTCAGCCGCCAGACGAACAGCCCGACCCCGGCAGGTGTGTAACCCCCTTGCGTGCGACGGGAGTCGACGCGCCGTACGTCCACCGAGCGGGCCACCGTGCCGAACGGTCCGCCGGCCAGGTCCAGCGCCGCGCCGTCCCGTACGTCCACCAGCCGGCCGCGGGAGTGCCGCCGGGCGTTGACCGCCTCGGTGCCCGACCCGTACAGCTTCACCGGCTGCTGGTGCGCCACCAGCCGGGACAGCTCCACCGCCCGCGCCGGCCAGCCCGCCACGCCCTCGGACAGCTCCTCCAGCAGCGCCAGGGTGCCCTTGCGCCGCCGGTTGCCGACCGTGGCGGCCACATCGCGGCGCGGCGCCAGCGCCTCCGCCAGCCGCCGCCGCGAGGAGTCCGGCAGCCCGCCGTCCCGCAGCCCGGTGGCCAGCACCCGCTCGTAGCCGGGCAGCGGACGGTACCCCACCAGATCGCCGAGGTACGGCAGCACCCACTCGGCGGCGCTCTCCACGAACCAGTCGTCGTACTGCTGGTCGACCCCGTCGCGGACCCGGTCCACCTGCTCGGCGATCACCGCCAGCAGCGCCCGCAGGGGCTCGCCCTGCGCGGAGTCTTCGGAGTCTCGGAGCCGGTGCCACTGCGGAAGCAGCTCCGCGAGCCCGTCCGGCTCCCGGGCCGTGCTCTGCTCACTCATCGGGGTACCTCCGTCAGGATCAGCGTGTCCGCGACCCGCGGCGAGAACAGCGCGAGCTGGGCCGGCCGGATGCCGCGGAAGACGCAGACCGCGCGGCCCTTGTGCAGCGGGCGGGTGTCGGTGATGTCGGGGTTGAGCCGCAGGAGTTCGGCCAGCGAGATGCCGTACCGGGCGGCGACGGCGGTCAGCGTCTCGCCGTCCGCGGCCACTTCGTGGATCCGCTCGTCGTACGTGGCGAGCCGGGACGGCACACGGGTGGCCGGCGGGCCGGTGAACCGGTCGGCGAGCCGGGCGAGTTCGGCGGGGGTGACGGACGCCGGCACACCGGTGAAGGCGTCCACGTCCACGTAGTCCACGCCGGGCACGGACTGGGCGGCGGCCAGCACCTCGGACGGCTGCGCCGACTGCCCCAACTCGCGGCCGTCGTAGCCCAGTTGTGCCAGCAGTGCCTGCCGGACCCGGGGTTCGACCAGCGGCCACGTGTAGTCCGGCGCGACCTTCACCCGCGCCACGAGCAGCAGCAGCACCGGCTCCCGGACGTCCACCCGCACCGGCAGCCGGGCGTCGCCGTACTCCGCCAGCGAGGACCGCAGCGCCCGCAGCACCTCGGCGTCCGGCGCGATCGGGATGTCGTCCACCCCCGCCACCGTCACGTGCAGCACCTGCCGCCGCCCGTCGAACACCTCGCGGGCCGCGGCCCGGCCGATCCCGGCCCGGGAGCGGGCGAAGTCCTCGTAGTCGGCGAGCGACACCAGCCGGTCCAGCGCGGAGACGGCCAGCGGGACGGTGCGCCGGGTCAGCGCCGGGCCGTCCGCGTCCGCACCGCCGGTGGCCGGCTGCGGGTTGGTGACGCCGGTGACGCCGAGCGGGCGGGTGATCGCCTGGGTGATCCGCCGGGCCCCTACGTTGGCGGCCCGGCCGGTGCCGAAGCGGTAGCGCGCCCGCACGTTGTCATGGCCGGTCGGCAGCCGGGCGCCGTGCACGCCGTCGCCGAACGTCACCGTCGTCCTGTTGTCCCCGGTCGTGCCGGTGACGTACACCCGCTCGCGCGGGCCGCGCCCGGCCAGGCTGTCGACGGCGTGCCACAGCAGCCCGTCGACCCGGATCTCCAACTGCGGGGTGGCGCCGAGGGGGTTGGCGGCCGGCAGCCATGTCAGCGGCGACTGCCACAGCGCGAAGGTCTGGTTGATCCGCGCGGCGTCGCCGCTGCCGATCGCCTCGTCGCGGCTCTCGCCGTGGGTGGCCGGGACGACATTGCCCTGGATGCGGACCGACTCCCGCTTGTAACGGTGCGTCAGATTGCTGGTGAGGGTCAGCGTGGTGTGCACCCGGTCGCCGGGCAGCTCCGGGTCCAGGGTCTGCGCGACCTCCGCGATCACCGCCAGCTCGGTGCCCCGCACCCCCGTCACCCCCGGGATGTCGGTCCGCTCACCCGACACCACCAGATAGCGCCCCGGCCGCAACCCGTCGTACAGCGCGGCGAGTTCCAGCCGGTCGCCGTGCACGTCCTCGCCCAGCGGCTCGTCCGCCTGCTGGAGCACCTGCCCGGCGGCGTGGACGGTGGTGTCCCGGATCGCGGACAGCGCCACATCGTGCTCGTCCAGCCACGGGTCGGCCAGGGTCAGCACGGTGCCCCGGCCGGTCATCCCGTACTGGGTGTGGACGGCGGTACGGACCGCCGTGACCCGGGTGGTGACGAACGCCAGCTTCTTGTCGCCGGGGATGCCGTCCGGGCCGTCCGCGCCCTTGAGGGGCCGCTCGATCGCCACCCAGCTGCCGACCGTGATCCCGTCGTACACCGCGTCCAGCGGCAGCGAGAGCCGGTCCGCCGGCTTCGGCACCGTCGCGACGGCGATCTCCACGGCCGGCGGCTCGCCACCGGCCGCCACCCGCACGCCGATCTCGTACTCGCCGTGCGTGATCTGCCGGTGCTCGCCGGGCCCCAGCTCCCAGGACTGCGGTGTCCCGTTGCCCACCGAGACATGGATCCTGCCGTCCTCGCCGGGCCGCGACACGAACAGCGTCCGCTCCGGCAGCCCCGCCAGGAAACGGGCGGTGACCCCCGGCTCCTGCGAATCGGCCGGGCGGCGGCCCAGCCAGCTCAGATCGTGGTTCTGCCCCGCACGGGTGTGCAGTTCGACCCGTCCGGGCCCCAGCTCGAAGGTGGTCTCGCCGGGCAGGTTCTCCGCGCGCTGCGCGGAGGTCCCGGTCTCGATGTGCTGGAACTCCGCCCGCACCGGGACCTTGCCCGCGGTGTCGTACACCACCCGCATGCTGGTCAGCGCCGCCCCGGTGAGCGGCCAGTCCGCCGTCCTGACGACCCGGCCGTGCTCGTCCTGCACGGGCTTGAGCGGAGCCGTGGCGCCGAACGGCGCGGCGGTCACCCGCATGGCCAACAGGGCGCGCAGCAGCGGCAGATCAGGCGCCTTGCCGGGCGTGACCGCCTGCCGCCAGGCCGGGTAGAGGCCGTCGGCGACCCGCGGATCCAGCGCGGCGAGCAGCTGGGCACCCAGGTCCGAGCTGCCGTCGAACACCCGCTCAGGATCACGGGCCACCGCCCGCGCGCCGGACGGCGGCCGGACGACCCGGGTCCGCAGCGCGGGCAGCACGGCGGCCAGGGCGGTCAACGCGGCGGGCGTGGCGGGTGCGCCGGTGGCGCCGTGCTGCCGGGGAGCCGCGCCGGCCATCGCGTCCGTACCTGCGTCGGTGCCTGAGCCCGTACCTGCGTCCGCTCCCGGGGCCGCGGGCTGCGGCTGCGGTTCCGGTTCGCCCGACAACTCCGCGGCTCGGCGCGCCAGTTCACCGATGACGCCCTGGAGCTCCTCGAACCACGCGGCGACCTCCTCGTATCCGGCCGCCACCGCCTGCGCCTCCGCCAGCCGCTCGTGCGGCCCGGCCAGCCGCGCCACCAGCGCGTCCGGTGTGCCGATCCCGCCCAGGTCCGCGCGCAGCGGCGCCAGCACCTGCCCGTCGAAGTCGGCGATGAACCTGCTGATCGGCCGCGGGTTGGGGGTCTGCGGGGTGGGAGGCGGCGGGTAGGCGGGATCGTCCGGGTCCGTGGCCGGCGGGGGAGGCTCCGTGATCCACTCCCGCAGCTCCGCGATCAGCTCCGGCAGCGACGCCGGCGCCGACTGCGGCAGCCCCAGCGCGGTCACGTCCTCGGTACGGTCCGGCCGCACCGTCGCCACCGGCAGCAGCACCCGCTGCGCCCCGAAGTCGAAGAGCAGCCGGTCGCCGGCGGTCAGCCCCGTGGTGGTGCCCGCGACCAGCAGCTCCGGCCGGGTCCTGAGATCGTCCGGGGTGAGCAGGGCGGGCCGCCGGTGCCGGATCGCCAGCTCGTTCCACGCCCAGCGGGCCGTCAGGTCCTCGTCGGTCTCGAAGGTCTGCGACTCCTCGTCGGACCCCGCCGGCACACTGTGGCTGCGCGCCCCGCGCGGGATCAGCACCGGCAGGTCCGCGGCCCGCGGATCGCGGTCGAGCGTGTACGCGAGGTGGGTGTCGGCGGCGACCCCGGGCCGCGGCCGGTGCCCCACCAGCCGCCCCAGCAGCGCCAGCGAACGGTGCTCGTTCGCCGTCCGCAGATAGCCTTCGTCGGCGATCCGCTCACTGTGGAACGTCAGCAGATCGCCCAGTACGGCCCAGGAGTCCAGCAGCCCGATGGACGGGTCGTCGGGGGTGCGTACGGTCAGGCCGCGCAGCGCCGGATAGGCGGGCGACGCCAGCCGGTCCAGCATCGCGGCGAGGAACGAACCGTACGTGCCGACGCGGTAGTCGAGGGCCGTGCGGCCGGGCGGGTTGTGGAGCGCGGGGTCGGCCCGCCGCTCGTCGTGCCCGCCTGCGCCTGCGCCGCCGCACCCGCAGCAGCCCCCGCGCCCCGTCCCGTTCTCCGTCTCCGTCATCGCCCACCCCCGAGCTCGATGACCAGCCGGCCGTTCTCGGGCCGGTCCGGGTCGTTGTCGCACCGGGCGATCTCCAGCGGTCCGAGCCGCAGCACACCCGCCTCCAGTTCCCCTTGGTCCTCATGGAACAGCCTGCGCAGCCGGGTCACCGCCACGCTCCGCACCCCGGGCACCGCCGCGGCCACCGCGACCAGGCGGCTTTGCCGGACCGGCTCGCCGAACGTCAGCGCGTCCGGATGGAAGAACCCCAGCCGCCCGCCGGGCAGCGCACGGTTGCCCAGCACCCGGCTCAACTCGGCCAGGATCTGGCCGTGTTGGTGGCCCGGCTCGGCGCACACCTCCAGCGCGATGTCCACCGGCACCATCCGGGCCGGCTGCACGACCAGGTCGTGCCCGATCCGGCGGTAGCCCTCCAGCGCGTATGCCACCGCGTCCAGCAGCGCCGCCGGAGGCTCCTCCGTCCCGTACGCGTCGACGGCGACCTGTGCCTCCTGCCCGCCGCCGGTCCAGCGGATCTCCGCCGCCGCCCGCTGCACGCCCGGGAGCCCGGACGCCAGCGCCGCGTAGTCCTCCGCCGTGACGGCCCGCAGCCGGGTCCGCCTGAGGTCGAGCGGCGCGAGCTGCCGCACCTGCTCGACCGGCTCCGGCTCCGTACCGCCCACCGCCGGCAGCGGATTGCGCACCCCCGCCACCGGCAGCGGCGCCGCGGCCTCCGACTCCTGCGGAGCGCGCCGGAGCACGAGGTGGCCGATCGCCTCGGCGCCCACATTGCCCGCCGTGCCGCCGCCGAGCCGGTAGTGCAGCGTCAGCCGCCCGCCGGGCGCCGGCCGGGCCCCGTACCGCCCGTCACCGAACCGCAGCGCCAGCCGCCCGTCGTCCTCCAGCTCACCGACGAAGTGCCGCTCGCGCGCTCCGCTGCCGAGCAGATCGCGCCGCGGCAGCCAGACCGCCGCACCGTCCCCGCCCGCGCACTCCGCCTCCGTCAGGCGTACCGCCGGCAGCGCCTCCCGCGGGTCCTGCACGACCGCCGCGGCCGGCCCGTGCAGCACCGGCTCCGCCGGGTCCAGCCCGGACGCGTACCCGGGCCCCCACGTGTGCGCGATCTCCCACGCCGTCCGCGCGTCCAGCACCGTGCCCGCGCGGGCCCGCGCCGTCAGCACCGCCAGCCGCCGCAGCTTCCCGCCCAGCAGCTGCGGACTGCGGTGCAGCAACTCCCGCAGCGCACGCACCGGATGGCGCACCAGCTCCAGGCGCTCCAGCACCTTCAGCCCGAACAGCACGGTCAGCTCGGCGACCTCGTCGTCACTCAGCCCGTCCCGCTCCCGCGCGCCGCGCCACAGCTCCACCAGCCGCTCCCGCACCCGCTCCGGGATCGCCGCCAGCCGTGCCGCCTGCCCGGCGGCCACGAACGCCGGCTGCGGGAACGGCACCGCCTGGACGACGGGGGAGCGGTGCAGCAGCGGCCGGAACCGCGGTGCGATCCCCGGGTAGACGGACTGCGCGAGCAGCGTCCGCAACACCGCGGCCTGCGCGTACGCGGTCCCCGGCACCACCTTCTCGGTGCGCCGCCCGGCCTGCTCCAGGCCGATCCCGGCCCGCTCGGCCGCCTCCTCGCCGACCACGGTGAACAGCTGCCGCACATCGTCCGGGACGAGCGCCCGTCCGCCTTCCGCCCGGTCGATGAGGTCGTCGACCAGCCGCGCCACCTCGTTCCCGCCGCGCCCGCCCGCCCAGCAGCCGAACGCCGGCGGATCGCAGGAACCCAGGACGGCGGGGACCGGCGGCACGGTCACCGTCTCCGGGACCTCGCCCCCGTCCCCCTCCAGCGACCGCCCGTGGTCCACCAGCACGACATTGCCGCGCGCCACGCTCACGTCCTCGACCGCGGCGCAGTCCCGGCCGCCGCGGGTCGACAGGCACAGCGGGAACGTCAGCGCGTCCTCCGGCGCCCAGGTCACCTCCAGCACCGGCTGCCCGTCGAGCCGGTCCACGGCAGGGGTGACGGAGGTGAGCCGGACCGCCTGCCGGTGCGCCGGGTCCTGATCGCCCGGCGTCCCCGTACGCGGCCCCTTCACCTCCTCGAAGAGCAGCAGATCGCCGGGGGAGAGGCACAGCGCGCGGCCGGTGCAGTCCTCGTCCGTCCACGCGTCCCGCAGCGTCGCGGCGGTGGCGCCCTTCCGCAGGGTGCAGACCTCCCCGCCCCAGGTCCACAGCCGGACGGTGTTGTGCTCCGGCCGCAGCACGAGCGGCCCGTCGGCGACCGGTTCGAAGACCTCCACCGCACCGCGCTCGTCCAGCACGGCCAGGTCCCGGTCGTCGATGACCGTCCCGATCTCCGGCCGGTCGTGCGGCCCGAACGTCCGGGTGTCGACGGCGGCGAAGCGGTACCCGCCGGCGAGCAGCGTCAGCTCCTCGACGACCTCCAGCGACACGAACGCCCGGGCGTTGCAGCCGTCGTGCATCGGGTAGTCGATCAGCCGCACATGCCGCCGGACCGAGACCCGGCGCCGGGCGGTGTCCAGATACGCCTCGGTCGCCACCGCGTCCTGCTGGTAGCTGATCCGGTCCGCGGTGTACGCGAGCAGCTCGACCAGCGTCACGCCGAGGTCGGCCGGATTGCGCTCGGCCCAGTCGGGGGTGGTCAGCCGCAGCCGGTCCAGGAGCAGCTGCCGCAGGGTGTCGTAGTCGCGCGCGGTGTAGTCGATGACCGGCGCCGGCCGGAAGGTGTCCGGGCAGCCGCCCGCGTCCTCGTCCGCGCAGTCGAAGGGGCTCGGGCAGTCGGCCCGGAAGAAGAACTCCTGGCCGAAATACCGCTGGTCGAAGCCCTCGTACGGCGCGGTGCCGGGCCGGCCGTACGGGTCGGTCTCCACGAGGGAGAGCCGGTAGCGGGAGACGTCGCCGGTCCGGTCCAGCGTCACGAACAGCCGGTCGTCGAGCTCCGGATCCTCCTCCCGCTCGACGGATATCTCCAGGGCCACCAGCCCCGACACCCGCCGCCCCCCGTCGATCCGGACGTTCTCCGGGCGCAGCCCGTGCGGCGCCTTCCCCAGAAAGGTGACCGTCAGGGTCACCCCGTCGTCCGCGACCTCGACCTCGTCGACGCCATTGAGCCGAGCCGCCCTGATACGCCCCCGGCGGCTGTCCGTACCGCACACCAACCCACCGGAGAACGCCCCGGAATTACCGGCCACTCGCCTCATCCCTCGCCCCGCCCCTCGAACACGTCGTCACGCCGGCTCGCGGTGGCGCGCACCACATAGCGCAGAAACACCCGGACGACGTTCTCCTCGCTCACCACATCCAGCGACTCGACCTCGATCAGATCGCCCAGCCACCGCTGCAACGACGCCTGGACGGACAGTTCGACCGCCGACGCCAACTCCGGGCTGTTCGGCGCGAAGACCAGATCCAGCAGCCCGCATCCGAAATCCGGCCGCATCACCCGCTCGCCCGGACTCGTGAACAGCAACTGCTCGATCAGATCGCGTACATGCTCGTCGGGACCGGCGTGCGCGGTCCGCCCGCGCCGGTCGATCCGCAACGGAAAAGCCATCTCGGTACGCACATGCCGTGTGGTGCTCATCGGCTGGAAACCCCCTGCTGGCCCTGGTGGACGGACGCCACGACCGGCGGGCCCTGCGGCACCGGCCCGGCGCTGAAACACATCGCCGCGGTGGTGTCCAGCAGCACCGGCACCCCGTCGACCCGCACGGCGTCCGCCGCGGCGGACGGCATCCAGCGCACGCTGGTGCACGGCTGCGGACGGCCTCCGACGACATACGCACACCCGCTGACCGTGTACGGATCCGCGGTCGTGGCCACCGGCGCGCCATCGATCCGCGCCCCGTCCGCACCGCCGGCACCGCCCGCGACGGCCGATAACGCGCGCCCTCCGTGCGGGCAGCTGATCAGCGTCCCCCCGTGCACAACATTCCCGACATTCCCGGTGGCCACGTGGACCTCACTCCCCCCGCTCCGGCTATCGCTTTTTGGGCACGGTCAACCGGCCCTCGTTGATGTCCACTTGATCGCCGGCCACGGAAATCGACGCTCCGTGGCCGTTGTTGATGTGCACCCCGGTCGCGTCGATCTTCACGTACGCGCCGCCCGGAGCCTCCAGCAGAATTCCGTTGCTGGGCACGTCCGACATCACGATCTTGTGCTTCCCCGGCGTCTGGATCACCACCGGATGCGCCGTCGCCGGATCGGGCTGCGCATCCTCCGGCAGCTCCTCCCGGCGCCCGTACCAACACCCCGTCCACACCGGGAAACTCGGATCGCCCTGCTCGAACTCCACCCACACTCCCGCCCCGACGGACGGCACCA
Organism: Streptomyces albospinus; assembly: GCF_014648695.1. Lineage (GTDB taxonomy): Bacteria > Actinomycetota > Actinomycetes > Streptomycetales > Streptomycetaceae > Streptomyces > Streptomyces albospinus. Next base: position 79,867 of record NZ_BMRP01000023.1, on the reverse strand, counting down.
CCACCTGCCCGGCCCGCTCTCCCGTGAACGGAAAACACGGCAGCGCCCAGGTGGAGGTCTCGTCCCCCAGCACATCCGGGACCTGGACCCGCAACCGCCCGATTCCCATCGGGTCGTCATTCGCCGCCACCCGGCCACGGAACTTGCCGAGAAAGCGGTTGTTCTGTGCAGCAGCCATGCGCGGCTTCTCTCCTTACGAACCTCTACGTGCGGACGGTGCGATGCGGCCGGGGGCGTTCATGCCCGGACGGTGGCCCATGGCCATGGCCTTGGCTATGGCCATGGCGATGAATGTGGCTGTGTCTTTGTCTACGGCCGGACGGTGCCGCTGCGGGCTATCAGCCCCTCCCGCGACAGCGTGAAATTCTGGAGATACGAGCCGGGCCGCACATTGTGCGTCACGGACTTCACGTAGTAGTCGCCGTCATAGGTGACCCCGGCGCCCCGCACCCCCACCAACTCCCTCGGCCGCAGCACATATCCGTGCCGCGTCACATCCAGCGACCCCGACCCGGAAATGGCATCCGCACTCGTGGCGGCCCGCCCCAGTGCCTCCGCCTTCGCCAGCCCCTCATCCATCTTCGCCGTCCCGCTCAGCGTCTTCCGCTTGAGCGCCGGCGACCCCCGCAGCCCCAACGGTGGCCGCAGCGGACTGATATCGGGCTGGGACAGCAGCGGCGCCTGCCGCGTCACCGGATCCTGCACCCGGGCCTGCGGCTCCTCCCGCGCCGTCCCGTCATACGCGAAAGTCAGCTGATCCACCGTCGAGTTGGCATCCATGTTCACGTTCAGCGCATGCTGCCGCTGTCCGAGCCGCTGCTCCGGCCCCCAGAACGCCGTCGACCGCCCCGGCACCGGCCCCGGCTCCAGATAGAACGTGTACCCGTTCGCCCGCGCCAGATCATTCACATACTGGAGATCCGTCCCCGTCTGGTAGTCCACCCGCACCTGCTCCCGCGGCGGCTGCGGAATCTGCTCCCGAATGATCCGCGCATCGATCCCGTAATCCGCGTACTTCCCCAGAATCCGCTCGACGCGCTGCGAGGGGGCGAGATTCGGATACCGATCCGTCCGCTCCTCCAGGTCCATCAGCAGCGTCAGGTCTTCCCCCGTCACCGTCAGCGTGCTCTGCCCGGGATGATTGCTGCTCCCCACCTCCTGCCGCACGATCACCCCGTCCAGCAGCACGGTCGGCGTGCCCCGCACGGCAACGGTCACGATCACCCTGGTCTTCGGATCGAAGAACCCCTCCGGCAGCAACCGCTCGACGATCGCGCCCTTCTTCGTCAGATCGAACGCCAGCTGAAACCCACTGCGCTCACCCGCCGTACTCGTGATCTGCGCCGACAGCAGCGCCTCCACGACCTCCTGCGGCACCAACCGCGCCAACTTGGGCCCCATATACAGCGACACATGAATGGGCCCGCGCCCCACCGGCGCATCATCACCCATTCCGCACCCCCGGCCCGCCCGTCCCGCCCGGGAACCCGCCCGGCAGCGGAACGGCTATCTCCTTACCCGGCTCATCCGTCAACTCCCGTGGATCCAGCACCGGATTGGCATCCGCGATCCGCCACCACTGCCCCGGATCCCCGAAATACCGCTGCCCCACCTGATCCGGCCGCTCACCACTGCCCACCACATGCGGCACGGCATCGTGGCGCGCCTCCTCCAACGCCGGCAGCAACCGCCGCTTGGCGTACCGCACTTCACTCCCATCGGGCATCGTGTGCACCCCGATCCCGATCCCCGCATACCGACTGCTCCGCGGATACGGATGCGCCCCCGGCACGTCGTCCAACGCACTCTCATACGGCTCGATGCCCATGCCTCAGATCCCCCTCCCCAGCCCCAACTGCGCAAACGACCCGCCCCGCGCCCGCCTGGCCAACTGCTCCTTCTGCGCCAGGTGAGCGAGATACAGCGCGGCCCCGGGATGCCCGGCCGGTAAATCGCTCACCGTCAACACCTTCATTCCGATGCTGAGCGAAGCCCGTATCGGACACAGATTCACATCAAACGCCGACTCATTGACGGAGAGTTCGGTCAGCCGCACCGGCATCACGCGCTTGCTCCCCCACGTGAACAGCGTCAACGGCGTCTCGATGGGACTGATCTCGATAGTCCCCTTCTTCGTCAACTTCGACGCCGCCAACAACTGCGCGGTCGTCGGCTGCACCAGCATCTCCAACACCGCCAACTCCGGATGAATCCCATCCGGCGCCGCCACATCCAGCTGATCGGTGGCATCGATCTCCGCCGTGAACTTCCACGTCTCCTGCGCGGGGCCCTTGAGCCTGAGGGCTTCGTTACGGTCCCCTCCACTCCCGCCTCCGCCGCCCCCGCTGCCAGCCTCACCGCCCGCGGCCTGCGGCGCCACCTGCCGCTCCAGGGTGTCGGGATTGAACTGCAACACGATGATGCGCTGCGGAATCCCGAGCTCGGGGTCGACTACGACTATTCCGGAACGGATGGGTTTGGGTATGTCGGCGTAGCGGGTCATGGAATCCCCCTTCTGCTTCCTAATACTGAATCTTCGTGCTCGACACGCGGCAGTCGTCACACCAGAAGCAGTAGACGATCCCGCCGAGACTTAGCTGCCCGAAGGGTGTCCGTGCGCTGTCCATAAAGGCGAGGAAGCGCATGACTCCCGAGCATTCGGGGCAGCGCGGATGGATATCCGGCCTGATCCACCGCGGCAGCCCACCCACTTGATGCAGGGATTGCTCGGTCACTCCCCGGGTGGTCACGCCCGCTTGGTTGGGATGGGTCTCGAGGACGAGTGATCGCTCGCCGCCCGCGAAGCTGAAGTCCGGGTCGGCGGGACCCTGCGGACCGTAATACACCGTGGTCCGGCCCGGCTCGGTCCGTACCGTTGTGGATTCGATGCCGTCGCAACCGCAGGCGTACCAGTAGAAGGTCGGGTCTGCCGTCAGCCCGTAGGGAAGCTCCTCCGCCGACAGGGTCAACAGGTGCCCGGCCGGTGTCTCGCACAGGTGGCACAGCGGAACGTCACCCGATACCGGACGGGCCACCTGGTGCGGACTGGCGCTGCGTTCGGCGACGAACCCCATGTATGCGGGGGCGCAGCCGGCTGGCAGGGGCGAGTCCGGCAGGGCGCCCGAGAGCTCCAGCAGGGTCTCCCACTCCGGAGAGCCGCCGAACTCGTCCCGGACACCGCGCAGGGCCTCCTGCGCGAATGGGGTGCGGGCGAAGGCCAGTTGGACCAGGTGATACGGGTCCTTGCCGGCCTCCCATTGATCGAGCAGGTGCTGTACCTCGCTGGCGGGCGCCCCGGACAGCATCGACTGCCGGATGCTGTCATCGGGGATCCGGTCGGCGACAGGGCGGAGTAGCTCGGGCCGATAAATGCCGATCGTGTAAAGGACGTTGGACACGGGGGCGTCGGGGTCGCCAGTGGAGAGGTAGTCCTCGATGAAGCCCTGGAGGGTCTTTTCGGGGAGCCAAGGGACCAGGCGGGCGGCAGCGCTGACGAGTTCCCCGTGCTCCCTGAGTGCCTCAGCGGCCCGGGTCTTCTCTGCCGGATGGCCTGCCACCAACTCGAGGTGCTGCGCCAGGTATTCGGCGAGATACCGGCTGTCGGTCACGGTCAGCTCCTCGACGGCGGCGGGCACACCGTGATCCTCCAGGGTGCAGAGGTAAGCGAAGATCCGCTCCCTCTTCTTCGGGCCGGCGAGCCGGGAGCTGGCGTTGATCCTCCGGATTTCTTCGCTGGAATTCATTTCGCCTTTCCCCAGTAGTGCAGGAACATCATGTCGATCCCACGAGAGTAGTTGATAACTCTGTCGTCCACGAGCTGCTTGTAAAGTCGCACAAAGTGGGCCACGTAGGCTTTGGTGAGCACCTGGGGTGGCGTGGAGAGGTACTGCAAGTACCGCTGGAAGTCGAACTTGGCCGCACGGGTCAGGTCCAGGGCGTCACGCTCGTACTGCTCCGGTGTGTTCTTTCTCCCCCAGGTACGGCCCTTCTGGTGCACGGGTTTTTCCGGAAGCATGACGGTAAGGGCTTGGTCGTACTTCTCCTTGGCCTTCTTCTGGTGTCTCTTGAGGCCGTCCTGGCCTTTCGCGAGCAATTTCTCCTTCCGGAGGAGTTTCAAGCGCTCCGCGTCGAGTTTCTCCTTGTCCCGCTGCGTGATGACCCCGGCTGCCTCATCATCCAGCATGCGTCGAAGGTTTCTGTTCCCTGCCGCCTGTTGCTCAATGAACTGCCGCTGGTGATACGCGATGATAGCCCGACCGGACGGTATGTGATCTGCCGTCACCTGTGTCTTCCGTGGTTTGAGGCCATGCGCCTCCCTGTGCTTCAGCTCCTTGTCGCGGCGTTTGTCTGCTGCCTTGTAGGACTGCACCTCACCTGTCTTTCGGTAGGTCGGGTGCGGCTCAAATGGGTAGGCGAGGATCGCGGCCAGGCTCGAGTTCAGCTGCTGTGCGTTCTGCCCGCGCTGGTTGGCGGGCCCTCCTGGGGAACTCTGGGCTGCTGCTTGCTCCTGCTGTCGCTGGACGGCCCTTTGCTGATCCTGCTGCTGTGCCCGTCCGTCCTCCGGCGCTGAGGCCGCCGCTTGCTGTTGATCGGTTAGCGGCTGTTGGGTGACGTAATTATTTGTGTTCTCGTCAGGGTTGAGTCGTGCGTTGACAACCCCGGTGTCGCCACCGCGTAGGGACAGTCCTGTGAGGCGGTACCAGAGGCGCATACCGGACAGGGTTGCGATCATGATCGGGCGGGGTACGCCCTTTTCGAGAACGGTGTCCAGCTTCGGCCTGATGCGGCCGGCGATTTTATGGAGCCGGGCGTCCTTCGACTCCTTGGACTTCTCCTTCTTCTTCTGCTCCTCGCGGCGCCGCTTCTTCTGCTCCGTACGGTGCTTCTTGTGGTCACGCATGTGGTCCCGCTTCTTCCTGAAGAAGTCGCGGGCCTTCTTGGCGCCGTTCTTGAGGGCCTTGCCCAGCTTCGACTTGCGGAGCTTCTTGCCCAGGGCCTTGCCGGCGTTGCGGACCTTCTTGAGGGCGGACTTGACCTTGCCCTTGATCTTTTTGAGGGCGCGGCCCAGGGGGGACTTGGGCCTGCGGGGCCTGGTGCGCTTGGGCGCTTCGGTTTCCTTTTTCTTCTTGGGGGTTTCGGGTTTCTTCTCCGGTTCGTGCTCGGGCTTGTGCTCCGGAGGCTTCTCCTCGTGTTCCTTCTTGGGGGTCTTGGCGTTCGGCTCTTCCCTGGTGGGTTGCTTCGTGGGCTCCGGGTGCTTCTTCGGGTCCTCCGCGTCGCGTTGGCGCTTGGCGGCGTCCTCGTCGCGGCGGTGGTCGCGTTCGCGGTTGGGGGTGCGGCTGTTGGGGCGGTCGTGGGAGGTGGCGGGGCCCTTGGCGTGAGGGTGGGTGGTGGGGTGGTGTTCGGTGGAGGCGCCGGGGCGGGCCGGGACCTTGGGGCCCTTCGGCTTGGCGGGGCCGGTGGGTTTGCGGAGGGCCTGGGTGGCCTTGCGGACGGCGCCGCGGGCGCGGTTGACGGCGTTGCCGGCGGCCTTGCGGGCGCCTTTGCCGGTCTTCTTGAGGCCCTTCATGATCTTTTGGGCGATGCCCTTGAGGCGGCTGCCGACGCCCTTGGCGGCGCGGCCGAGGCGGGCCAGGAGGAGGTTGGTGATCAGTTCGAGGAGGGCGACCACGCCGGCGGCGACCGCCTCGGCGAAGAGGCAGGCGGCGGGCCCGGACTTCACGGCCTTGAGGAAGGCGAAGAACTTGCCGAAGGCGGAGAGGATCGCGCTGATGGACTGCCAGGCGGCCATCAGACCCTGGACGATGGTGAGGATCGCCCCCGCCGCGGGGATGATCATCGAGACGACCTTCTCGATGACGAGTTGGGCGATCATCATCGGGAGGGCGGCGATCACCGCGTCCCACGCCATCTTGCCGATCTGCTTCAAGGACATGCAGCCCTTGATCAGGACGTTGATCACGGCCTTGCCGAGACCGAGGATGCCGTCGACCTTGGTGTCGAACCACTGCTTGACGGCGGTCTTGATGGCGCCCCAGAGGTGTTCCTGGATGCCGGTCTTGGCGGCGCTGCCGGCCTTCGACAGCCAGCCGCCGGGGTCGGGGGCGATGTCCGCGACGAGCGCCGCGAACTGGCCGAGGGCCTGGATGGCGGCCTCGGCGAACTTGAGGGCGCCGACGATCGCATCGCGGTAGATCTTGATGGCGGCCTTGAGGCCCGCCTCCAGGACGTTCAAGAGCGCGTTGAGGCCGGCGGCGAGCGCGTCGAGGAGGTCGTTGACGGCCTTCTTGAGGCCCTCGGCCAGCTTGTTGACCGTATCGATGGCCTTGTCGCGCAGGTCGTTGATGGCCTTGCGGAACTTGTCGCGGAGCTCCGGGAACGCGGCCAGCAGGACATCGCCGATGGCGATGAGCGCGTCGGCGACCGCATTGATGGCCTTGACGGCGAAGTCGCGGACCGCGTCGATCGCCTTGTTCGCCCAGTCCTTGAAGGTGTCGATGACGCTGTTGATGGCCTTGCGGGCCTCGTCGAAGACCTTGGTGACCGCGTCCAGCAGATCCTTGAAGAAGTCGCCGATGGCATCGATGAGGCTGCCGAAGAGGCTGTCGGAATCCTTCTTCTTCTCTTCCTTCTTCTTCTCGGCGTCCTTCTCGGCCTGGTCGGCCTTGTCGCCGATGTCCTTGTTGTCGCTGTTCTTGCGGTCCTCGACCTCCTTGTCCTTGCCGTCGCGCTCCTTGGTTATCTTGTCGTTGCCGTCCTTGTGCTCCTTGTCGGTGTCCTTGTCGGCGTCATCGATCTTCTTGTCCTGCTCGTCGCGCCAGTTCTGACGCTCCGTCTTGGCCTGGTCGGCCACCCGGCCGCGCTCGGCGGTCTGCTGATCGGCGTTGCGGGAGACCTCGCTGTCGATCTCCTGCTGCTTCTGCTGCTTGGCCTTCTGCTCGCCCTGCTGCTGCTCCTTCTCCTTGCCGGCCACCTGGGTCCGCGCCTGGCCCGTGGCGCTCTTGATCTCCCCGCCACGCTCCTGCTTGGCAACCGCCCCGGCACCCGGCTTCGGCGCCCCGCCGGCCGCCGCGCCACCACCGCCCCCGCCCTGGGCCCGGCCGCCCTGCGCCTTCCCCAGGAGCTCCTCCTTGGGCGCATCGGGGAAGATCTTGTCCTCGCCCAGCGACTTGGACGCGTCCGCCCGGCCGGTGTCCTGGATCTTGCCCTGCTTCTCCTTGAGCTTCTCCGCCTGCTTGTCCGTACGCTGCGGATCGCTCTCCCCCTCCAGCTTGATCCTGGGGGCCGGCCCGACGGTCTTGTTGCGCAGCTCGGGGTCGGTCGTCGGGACCTGATCGGCCGCCGCCGCCACGCTCTTGGCGTCCTCCGCCGTCAGCTTGCCGTCCTGGCTGGGCGGCACGGTCGGCGTCGGGATGTTGTCGGTCGGTTTGGCGCCCTCGGCCTTCTCGCTCCCCTTGGCCTGCTGCTTCTCGCCCTGGTCCTCGGGGCCCAGCCGCTCCAGCTGCCCGGTGACCGCAGTCTCCGGAGCCTCCTCCTGCGGAGGCCCGGACTGGGTCTGCGGAGCCCCCGAAGGCCGCTCGCGCCTCGGCGGATCGGCGTCCAGCCGCTGCTGCTCGTCGTTGACCTTCTTGTCCGCCGCACCGTCCAACCCCGGCAGCGCTTCCTGCGCCTGGTCCGGGGCGAGTTGACCCATCGTGTCCAGTGCCGACTGCGGATCCTGCGACGAGACGTCCGGCGGCTGCTCCTTCTTCTCCTCGGCGTCCTGCGCACCGCCGCCGCCCCCGCCGCACGCGCCGCCCTCCTGCTTCTCGGCAGCCGGCTCCGGCGGCGCACACCCCCCGCCGTCCTTCTCCAGCGAGGCATCCGGCTGCGCCTTCGCCCCCTCGGGCGCCGGCGCGCCCATCTTCCCCGGATTGTCCGCCTGTTCGGCCGCCGGGCTCACCGCAGCCTGGGCGACGGACGGTGCACCTCCGGGCCCGGCGGCGGCCGACGGCGCCACGGCCGGCTCGGTCCCGCCCACCGGCCCGCCGGGCGCCGCACCCGGCCCGGCCTCCTTCGGCACCGCGCTCTTCGCGGCCGGCGCCTCCCGCTCGGCCCGCACGGGCTCGGCGCCCCGGCGCGCGGCGGGCGACGGATGCCGGTCCTCGCCCGGCGTACGCTCCGTGTGCGCACCGGCCGGCGGCGCCGTCGCCCCTCCCGCACCGGAGGACGCCGACGCATCCGCGCCGGAACCCGCCGCCCCGTCGGCCGGAACCCCGGCCGGCTTCCCGGCCGCCGCCCCCTCCGGCTGCCCCTGCGCCTCCCGCTTCTCCTCCTGGGCGTCCTGCTCCTTCTTCTCCGCCTGCTCGTCCTGCGCGTCCTTGGCGTCCGGCGCCTCCTCGCCGCTGCCGCCCTCCGCATCCCGGTCCGCGTCCTTGTCGTCGGCGTCCTGCTCGGCCTGGCGCGCGCCGTCCTCATCCTTGTCCTGGGCCTGCTCCGGATCCCGTTTCTCCTCGGCCTCCGGCTCCTGGGCCGGCCGCTCGTCGGCCTCCGGATCCGGGCCCACCTCCTGCTCGACCGGCATCGAAGGCTGGAGATCCTTCTCGCTGCGGTCCCCGGCCTCGGCCGCCGGGCCGTGCTCCGGCTGCGGCGCCTCGCCCTCCACCGGCCCCAGCTCCGCACCCGGCGCCTTGGTCTCGGCCTCCGGCTCGTCCTCGTGCTCCTCGTCGTCGGCCGCGTTCTCCCGCTCCTGCTCGATCTGCTCGGCCTTGGTGGGCGGCGGCGCCGGGAACGACGGCAGCGCGGCATCGGGGTTCTCGGCGGTCGGTACCGACGAGACGTCCAGATCGGCGGCCGGAAGGAAGTCCTCCGGCTTCAGCTCCGCCTCGCCCGCACCCGGACCGCCCTTGGGCACCGCACCGGCATCCCCGCCCGCACCGTTGTCCTTCTCGGCACCCGCCTCCAGCCCGATGGGCTGCTCCTCCTCGCGCGGCGGCCCGTCCTCCTCGTCCTTCTCGTTCAGCCCGTGCTCGGACAGCGCACTGTCCCGCTCGTCGGCCCGCTCATCGACCTTCTCCGGGCGGACCGGCCCCGGCTGCTCCTTCTTCTTCTTTTCGAGCTCTTCCTGCTTCGACCCGTCCGCGGGCCTGGTCGCGTCGTCCCGGCGCTTGCGCTTGTCGGCACCGGGACGGTTCGCCTGCTCCGGGTCCGCCTCCTCGCGCTCCCGCTGCGCCTTGCGCTCCTCCTTCGTGCGCTCGGCGCCGTCCTTGGCACGGTCGGCCCTGCCCGCATCGGCCTGATCGGCCTCCTGGCGCTCCTGCCCCTGCTTCTCCTCGGCCTGCTGCTCCTGCCGCCTGGTGTCCGCGTTCTCCTCGGCGCGGACGTCCTCCTGCGCCGTGCGCTCGCCCGCCTCCTGCTTCTCCGCCGCCGCGTCGCGCTGCGCCCTGCTCTGCTCCTGGTCCTTCTTCTCCGCCTGCCCCTTGGCGTCCCGCCTCTCCTCGCCGGCGTCCTCGGCGCGCTGCTTCTCCGTCTGCGCGGCGCCCTGCGCCTGCTGCTCGCGGGCGGCCCGCTCGTCCAGCACCTGGGCGATGGCGTCCGGTACGGGCTCCGGCGCGGGCGACGGCGCGAAGCCCATCGGCAGCGCCTCGGCCTCCGCCACCAGGTCCAGCAGCCGACCGAACTCCGAACTGAGCAGCCGCACTTCCAGCCGGTCCAGCACCGAGTCCTGCAACTCCGGTGCCATCCGCGCCAGTTCCAGCCGCACCCGCCCCGACCGGTCCTCCGGATCCCCGCGCAGCGACCGCAGCACCCCGTTCGCCAGCCGGTCCACCAACGTCGCCGGGTCCACCAGCTCCATCCGCCGCCGGTCCGCGTCCACCGTCGCGTACCGCAGCCACCCCGGCGTCCCCTGCCCCGGCTCCACCTCCGCCGCCGGCCCGCCGTCCCGTACGGCGCCCAGCATCGCCGCCCGCACGGACTCCTGCGCCGCCGCCTCCGCCTCCCGCTCCGCGGACTCCTGCGGCACGCTCACCGCACCCAGGTCGCGGCCCGCCCGCAGCGCCCCCAGGCCGTGCGGATTCTGGACCGTGTGCAGCAACTCGTGCGCCAGCAGCCGCTGCCCGTCCGCCGTCCCCGGCCGGTAGGCGCCCTCCCGGAAGAAGATGTCCCGGCCCACCGCGAACGCGTCCGCGCCCATCAACTCGGCCAACTGCCCCGAATCCCGGTCGGTGTGCAGCCGCACCTGGCCGAAGTCATGGCCGAGCTGCTCCTCCAGCTCCCGGCGCACGCTCAGATCCAGCGGCTGCCCGGCCCCGCTCACGATGCTCTTCGGCTCCGGAACCGCCGACCTGCCGCGCTCCTTCCGCTGACGACGCTTCTCGTCACGGGCCGCCCGGGCATCCTGCGCCGCCGACTGCGCCGTACTCACCGGACCTCACCCCGTCCCGCGAGCCCCGCGTGCACGGCCCGGGCCAGCGCCTGCCCGATCCGCACCGCAGACGCCGTCGCCGGCAGCTGCGGCAGCCCGGCCAGCCCGTCCACCGCGACCCCCGCCCCGTCCGCCGCCAACGGCACCCCGCGCTCCCGCACGAGACGAGCCAACTCCCGCTGGAACGCTGCCGATACGCGCCCCGCGTCCACACCGGAAGGGAAACCGTCCAGGACCAGCTCCCCGATGTCGATCCGGACACCGCGCACGGCGTCCGAGCCACCGCCCCCCGACGGTCGCGCCACCGCCTCCCCGCCCCCGTACCCGGCCCCGTACCCGGCCTCGTTCACACCCATCCGTGGACCTCCGACGGCGTCAAGGAGCGCTCCAACTTCAGGTACTCGGTGCGCGCGGCGGCCAGCATGTGCCGCATCTGGAGCCGGTCGCCCTCCTCCGCGGCCAGGAACGCCCCGGACAGCGCGATATTGCGGATCGACCCGCCCGCAACGGTCAACTGCGCCAGCAGCCCCGGATCGATCCCCTTCATCGGCGCCCGGGACGGCAGCACCCGGCGCCAGATCTCCGCCCGCTCCCGTTCGGTCGGAAACGGGAAGTCGACGACGAAGCGGATACGGCGCATGAAGGCCGAATCCAGCGCCTTCTTCATGTTGGTGGTGAGGACCGCCAGCCCCCGGTACGCCTCCATCCGCATCAGCAGATAGCTGACCTCCAGGTTCGCGTAGCGGTCATGGCTGTCCTTGACCTCGCTGCGCTTGCCGAACAGCGCGTCCGCCTCGTCGAAGAGCAGCAGCGCGCCACCCCGCTCCGCCGCGTCGAAGACCCGGCTCAGGTTCTTCTCCGTCTCACCGATGTACTTGCTGACCACCTGGGAGAGATCGATGATGAACAGATCCAGCCCCAGCTCCTTGGCCATGACCTCGGCCGCCAGCGTCTTCCCGGTGCCGGAACCGCCCGCGAACAGCGCCGTCACCCCCAGACCGCTGCGCAGCGCCTGCGCGAACCCCCAGTCCTGGTACACCGTGCTGCGCTGCCGCACATGCGCGACGACCTCTTGCAGGATCCGCAACTGCCGCTCCGCCAGCACCAGATCGTCCCAGCCCGCCCGCGGCTCGATCCGGCGCCCCAGCTCGTCCAGCCCCATCCGCGCCTCGGCCAGCCCCGCCTGCCACGCGAGCTCGGCGGCGTCCAGGGCCGCCGAACGTGGCAGATCCCGCCGCACGGACGCGGCAGCGGACCGCACGACATGCGGTGGCAGCTGGAACTGCGCCACCAGAGCAGCTAAGTGACGCTCCGTCATATCCGGCAGGTCCGCGAAAGCGGCCGACCACACCCCCAACTGCTCGTCATCGGACAGCTTCGGCACGGTCACCCGCTCACCGCGCGGCTGCCCCGTCTGCCGGGGATCCGGACTCGACACCACCAGCGGGACCGCCGCACCCGCGATGAACGCATCCGCCGCCGCATGCTGCTCGCGGTCCATCTCCCCGACCTCGATGAGCAGGGCGGCCGGCAGCAGGATCGCCTCACGCTGCCACAGCCGCGCCAGCCGATCGCGTTCCGCGGCATCGGTCGGTACGTCGTCGGCGGCCATGGAATAGAGCCCCAGCCCCGAACGGCGGGCCGCCACCGCCGCGATATCGGCACGGGAACGGAGATCGCCGCCGACCAGCTCGACCCGCAACGGGGCATCCGGACCGGCCCCCGCCCACCCCGCCGCGACCCGGTCCGCGGCCACCTCGTACGAAGGCGGCAGCACCTCGGGCGCGGCGGTACGGCGCAGCAGGCCGTGCAACCTGGCGTCCAGATACGGCGAACCGACGAGAAAGTGCAGGATCCGCTCGTCGAGCCGCAGCCGCGTGGTGGTCAGCCGGGTCTCGTCCTCCAGGTCCACCAGCCGCCAGCGGCGCAGTGGAGCAACGGGCGTGAGCGCACTCCAGTGCGGCTCGCCCAGCGCCGCCAGGGCGAGCGAGAACGTCGGATACGCACGGGCCGGATCGCCGCTCGCCGCGGCGCAGCGCGCACCGGTCGTCGGATCCAGCTCCGCCGCAGCCGTGAGCAGCACGATCTCCCGCTCGAACCGCGTGAGCCCGAAACAGGCCGTGAGCGCATCGAGCGCCCGGGGGGAGGCATCGGAAGGGGGAGGAGGGGCGGGGGCAGGGGCGGGGGCGGGCGCGGCGGGGATGCCCATGACGTTCGCGGTGTTCGCGGTGTTCGCGGTGTTCCCGGTGTTCCGGGTGTTCCCAGTGTTCCGGGTGTTCCGGGTGTTCCCAGTGTTCCGGGTGTTCCGGGTGTTCCCGGTGTTCGCTGTGTTCCCGGCGTCCGTGCGGTCCGTATGGTCCGTATGGTCCGTATGGTCCGTGTGGTGCGTGTGGTGCGTGCGGTCCGTGTGGTGCGCGCCGTCAGCCGTGGTGTGCGGTGTGTCCGCCTCCGCCGGCGCGCTCCGACGGGCGCGCGCGGCATGGGCGTCCAGGCGCGCGAGTACGGCCCGTACGGCCGCGGCCAGCACCGCGCCGCCCGCCTCACCGCCGGTCCCGCCGGCCGCCGCCCCCGGACCGCTCGTACCGCTGCCCGCCATATCCTTCCCCGCCCCCGTTCCCCGCACCGCGCCTCAGCTCCCCCCGCCGTCGGTACGGCCCGCGCCGCCCGCCTCGCCTGCCCCGCCCGCGCCGCCGCCGGTCGCCTTGCGCGGCCGGTTACGGGTACGAGCTGCCGGCCGTCCGGCCGAACTGCCGCCGGTGGCCTCGGACTTGGCGGACCGTGCACCCGCCGCCTTCTTCGCGCTTCGCTTCGCGGGAGCGGCGGTCGCCCCGGCAGCGGCGTCGCCCTTGTCCCCTGTGCCGCCCGTGCGGGTATCCGTGGCCGCAGTCTCCGCCGCAGTCCCCGCCGAAGCCGCGGCGGAGGATCCGGCAGCTCCGGCAGCCCCCGCCGCCCCGCCTGTCCCCGCCGACCGCTCCGGCACCGCGGGCGGCAGCGACTCTTCCGGCGGCACCTCCGGCACCTCCGGCACCACCGTCACTTCCGGGCGCCGCACCGGACGCGCCGGGGCCGGCTTCTGGTGGCCGTCCAGCAGCACCAGCGACGCCTGGTAAGCCACCGACAGGGCGTACGGCGTGTTGTTCAGCATCCCCCAGAGCTTGGACGTCTCGTCCACATCCATCTGGGTCGGCGTGAAGCGCACCTTCTGCGGCGACTCGGCCAGATCGCTCCCCGCCAGGTAGGGCCGTTCGGCCGCCTCCACGATCAACTCCCTCGGCAGCACGGGGATTTCGTGCAGCGTCCGCACCACGCTCCCGATCAGCCGCTGCCCCACCAGCTCCTGCTCCTCCCCGTACGCGCTGATCAGGAAGTGGAGGTCGATCGCCGCGGCGGGCCGTTTCAGCAGCGTTCCGTCCGAGGCACGGGTGACCAGGTCGTTGTTGCGCATCGAGGAGTTGTGGGTGACCTGGTAGAGGAACACGGTGATCGTCGGTTCCGTCGGCGGATCGGACGGCGGCTTGCGCGTCTCCACCGACACGGCCATGTCGATCTCGGGATGGAGGTTGTGCTCGATCAGCAGTGCGAGCGCCTGCGTGACCGTCGCGACCGCGAGTGCATTGCTCATGACGTCCGTCCCCCCGAAACCGGCCCCGACCGCGTCGTCCTCCCGCGCATCCCCGCTCCGCGCATCCCCGCTCCGCGCATCCCCGCCCCGCGCATCCCCGCCCCGCCCATCGGCGCCCCCATCACCCTCACTCCCACCCGAATCCCCGTCACGCCTGTCCCCGTCACGCCTGTCCCCGTCACGCCTGTCCCCGTCAGGCCTGTCCGAGTCCCGCGTATCCGCGTACCGCCAGTCCGCGTACCGCGTATCCGCGTCCCGCCTGTCCGCGTCCCGCGTATGCCCGACACGGCTCTCCCCGTCACGTCGCCCGCTCCCCGCGCGCCAGATAGTCCGCGAGGGTCAGCGACGGCGCGCGGCGCTCCGCGCGCGCCGCCCGGCCGCCCGCCGCGGGCCGTTCGGCACCGGCCGCGCTGACCTCCAGCCGGCCGATCTGCACATGCACCACCCGCTCGGCGGGGCCGCGCTGCCCGCGCCGCCCGCCGGGCGTGGCCCGCGGCGCGGGTGTACGGGCCGGCGGCAGCACGTCCGCCCGCGGTCGCAGCGCGGCGACCGGCCCGTCGGGCCCGCCCGCCGCCCCCGCCGCGGACACCGAGGACGCCGCCGCCCGGCCCGGCACGGCGCGCTCCGCGCCCGCCGCCCCGGTCCGCCCGCGCGGCCGGACACCGTCGGCGGTAGCGGCCCGCACCCCGGGATCCGGCGCGACCGCCGGCCGCAGCAGCGGGCCCGTGGCCGGACCGACCGTCTGCCCGGCGTGCGCCGGGTCCGCCACCCGCGCCGCCTCGGTGCGCAGCACGGTCTCCCGTTCGCTGGTGGTGCGGATCTCCCGCGCGTACCGCGGCTGTTCGCCCGCGAACGGCCCGGTCGGCCCGGCCGCCGCCCGCGGATACAGCGGGTCGGTCCCGTCTTCCTCGTCTGCCCCGGCCCCGCGCAGCGCCGCCACCCGCTCGAACGGCCCCGGCAGCCGCGGCTGCACCAGCACCCGCCGCACCCCGCCCGTATGGCCCGGCGCCCCGCCGTCCCCGCCGGGCCCCCCGAAGGGATCGACGGGGCCCGCCGCCACCGGCGCATACCGCGCCAGCAGCCGGCCGAAGTAGTCACCGGACTCGCCGGACTCGCCGGACTCACCGGGCATCTGCTCAGACATCCGCGCACAGCTCCAGGTAGTAGCGGCGCCGCAGCGGGCTCAGCGCCAGGATCTCGGGCTCGCTCCAGCCGTAGGCCGAGGCGAGCAGATGGACGTCGAGGAGCACATCGCGGGCCCAGGCGTCCAGCTCGGTCCACAGGTACGCGGCGATGTCCAGCTCCGCCGGTGTGGCCGCGCCGCACTCCGGGCAGGCGATGTTCAGCGTCAACTCCGCGCCGGGGTCGGCCTGTTCGGCCGCCTCGGCGAAGCGGTCGAGCACCGGTCCGGGCAGCCGTCCGACCTCGTCCGCCGACGCCTCCCGGCCGCCCCGCACGGCCGAGACCGCACAGCGCGCGGCCAGCCGCCGCCGGGCGTCGGCCCCGTCCACCGCGGCGGCGCCCACGGCGGCGAGGTCCGCGGCGCCGGGCAGCCGGAACTCCACCTCCCACTCGCCCTCCGCCACCCGCAGCACGCCCGCGGGCAGCAGCGGGCGGGTCGCGCCCAACTCCCGTGCGTCCAGCTCGAACTCCATCGCCGCCCCGCACTCCGCCCCGGCGCAGTCGATCTTCACCTGCATCCGGTCGCCGAACAGCGCCCGGCGCAGCGCGAAGAGATCGGCCGCCCGCTCCCCGAGCGGCACCGACAGCAGTGCGTCGGTGTCCGCCCCGGGGCGGGCCGCGCGGTGCAGCAGCAGAGCCCGGCCGCCGCTCTGCCGGTCCAGCCCGGCCTCCCAGGTGGCCAGCAGTTCCGCGGGCCCCGTGACCGCCATTCCTCACCTCGTCCCGCTGCCTGGGCCGTTGCCGTTGCCGTTGCCGTTGCGGTTGCCTCTACGCATCGTTCCGGTGCGTACGGGCGACGGCCTTGGTGCTGGCGCCTTGGTACTGGCTTCCTGACTCCTTGGTACTGGCTTTGTGCGCTTGCCTTGTGACCGGCCGACCGACCGGCTCGTGCGCTTGCCTTGCGACCGGCTTGCCTTGCGACCAGCCGACCGACCGGCTCGTGTGCCTGCCACGCGACCGCTTGCCTTGTGGCAGACCGGTTGCCTTGTGACCGACCGGCTCGTGCGCTTGCCTTGCGACCGCTTGCCCCTGCCTGCCTTGCGACGCCTCCTCATCATTCCGGCAACGATTACGGAGAGTAATCGGTTCCCGGCGAGGTGTCACAGCGTGTGGACGGTCGTCGTGCTGGATGCGTTGGTCGTCGTTCGTAGGTACTCGTCCGTAGGTACTCGTCGTGCCGGACGGGTTGCCGTTCACGCTGGAACGATTGCCCGTCACGCCGGAAGGGCTGCCTCCCCGCGCCGGACGCGTTGCCGTTCACGCCGGAAGGGCTGCCCCTCGCGTCGGACGGATTGCCGTTCACGCCGGATGGGTGAAGGACGGCTCCTGGGGTTCGGGGACCTCGTAGTCGCGCTCCCAGCCCTCGCATTCGAGCTTGAGGCTCTGGATGGCGACGGCGTTGGCGTTGGCGTCCATCTCGCCCAGGACCTGGAACTCGCTCGGCCAGGCCCGGTAGATCTTGTGCGAGACGGCGACCTGGCCGGCTTCGTTGAGGACCTGGATGACGATGTCCTTGCGGAAGTCGGCGAGCGAGACCTCGGAGCCGAGGCCGGCGCCGACCTGCCAGACCTTGTTGGCCCAGCGGTCGAACTCCGGGTCGTGGGTCACCCCGCGCTCCAGGGTGATGCCCTCGAACTCGGAGCGGCCCGGGGACTTGCGCGGTGAGCTGGGGTCGCCGCCGTTGCGGTGCTTGACGACCTCGGTGGTGCGCTTCAGCGGGCTGATCTTGCTGACCCCCGCGACCGTACGGCCGTCCCACAGCACCAGGAACTTGAAGTTCTTGTACGGGTCGAAGCGATGGGCGTTGATCTGAAACTCAGCCATCGGAATCCTTCACGTCCTTTGCCTGCACGTCCTGTGCATGCACGTCCTGTGCCTTCGCGTCCCTGGGCTAGAGGTCGAACTGCCCGGCCAGCTGCTGGATCTTGACGATCACGAACTCGGCCGGCTTGACGGGCGCGATGCCGACCACGACGTTCACGATCCCGTTCTCGATGTCCGCCTCCGTCGTCGTGTCCTTGTCGCACTTGACGAAGTACGCCTGCCGCGGCGTGCCGCCCTTGAAGGCGCCCTTCTCGAAGAGGGAGTGCAGATACGCCGAGGCGTTGAGCCGGATCTGCTGCCAGAGCTGCTCGTTGTTGGGTTCGAAGACGACCCATTGGAGGCCGCGCAGCAGGCTCTCCTCCACGTGGAGGGCCAGCCGGCGCACCGGGACGTACTTCCACTCGCTGTCCAGCGCGTCCGCGCCCGCCAGCGTGCGGGCGCCCCAGACCAGCGGGCCGACCATCGGGAACGTGCGCAGGCAGTTGATGCCGAGCGGGTTCAGCAGCCCGTTCTCGCGGTCCGTCAGCTTCACCGTCAGGGCGTGCACCCCCGCCAGCCGCGCCTCGGTGCCCGCCGGCGCCTTCCACACGCCGCGCTCGCCGTCCGTACGGGCGATGACGCCGGCGATGGCGCCGCACGGCGGGAAGGAGCGCAGCCGGCCGGTGAGCGGGTCGGTGAGCTGGAGGTGCGGGAAATACAGTGCGGAGTGGTTGCCGCGGACCGGGTCGAAGGCGCCGATGCCGGCCCGGGCGGCGTCCACGCTGCCCCAGGCGGCGGGCGCGTCGGCGAGCAGGAACATCCGCCGCTCCGTGCACAGCCGCTCGGCCGCCGAGAGCACCGTGACGATGTCGTCGGTGGACTCGTACGACGCCAGCTCCGGCAGCGCGAGCAGATTGACGTCGGGGACGTCGCGCAGCGCCTGGAGGCCGCTCTTGCGGGCCTCGCTGCCGATGATGTCGCGCGGCCCCGGCGGGTCGCCGTCCTCGCCGCCGCACAGCGCGAAGACCGGCGGGTTGACGGACGCCTCCAGGCCCAGGTCGTTGGCGCACTCGCCGAGGAAGCGGACCACGTCGTCGGGGTCGGTGGAGCCGGCGACGACCTGGATGCGGCGCCCGAAGGCGGTGACCTGGGTGCCCGCGAAGGCGTGCTTGCCCGGGGCGTCGGGCAGGGACCGCAGCTTGTGCTCCAGCAGCAGTGCCAGCTCGGTGACATCGCACGGCGCCGGGCCGTCGCAGTCCGGGTCGTAGAGCGTGAACTCGCGCTCCACCTCGCCGATCTTCACCGTCAACTCGACGTTCAGATCGGGCAGTTCGCGGTGGAAGGCCTTGGAGACGGTGCCGGACGGGTCGGGGCGGCCCTCGCCGACCACCGCCACCCGGATCAGCGCGGAGCCGGCGTTGATCACCGTCTCGGCGTACCGGCCGTCGCCGGGATCCATGGAGAGGCCGGAGAAGGACTCCCGGGCGGAGCCGTGCGCGTCGAGGACCTGGAGGTCGAAGGTCTCGTCAGGGCACGGGGTGTCGTGGTCGACGGCGACCCGCAGGCCGTCGCCCCAGATGCCGGGCTCCTTGGCGTGCACCTCCAGTACGGGGCACTCGCTGTGGCCCTCGGTGGACTCCAGGGTGACCTGGGCCTCCTTGCCGGTGCCGGCCCTGGCGACCCGGACGATCACCGCGACGGTGCCGCCGTTGCCGAAGAACTGGTGGACGGCGTACGCGACCGGGCTGCGCGAGGTCAGCCCGCCGAAGCGGCGCTCGAAGTCGGCGAAGCTGGTGATCCGTACCGGGTGGTTCAGCGGGCCGCGCCGGGTGTGGCCCACGAACGCGGTGACGGATGTCGTAACGGTGGTGATGCTGCGGATGCTGCTGGGAAGCTCTTCGACATAGACGCCGGGATAGGCCGTATGTGTCGGCATTCCCCCTCCAATCCCCTTAGGCACCGAGTGTGAGGACACCAAGAAATCGAGAAAGGGGGAGGGAGTGCGGGTGCGGAGGAGTCCACGGCCGCGACCGGTCTCAGCTCCGACGCGGTCGTGCATCCCCCCACTGCCCATCAAGTTCCCCCGTCTGCACCCGGCGCAGAACGGTCTGCCGACCGACCTGCCCGGGACCAAGCCCGAAGCGCGCGACTCCAGCTTGTGACTCCTGATGTGAAAGTGCTCAACGCAGTTTCTGCTGGGGGGAGTTGAAGGGTCAAGAGGTCTTTCCGGACACCCTGTGCGGAGGTGTTGTGCGGACCTGGCGCACCTTCTTCCCAAGCGGATTCCCGCTTTCCCGGAACCGGAACCGCACCGGACGGGGGCGCCCGGGTGCCGCCGCCCCCGCGCAAGAACGGCGCACGGCATCGGAGTGCACGGCGGATGGCGACGGAGCCGCCGCGCCGTGCCCGGCGACTCGCGGAATATGTCCTGCACCCCGTCGGCGGCATGCGGAAATGCGACGGAGAGCTAACTTGGCTTAAAGATCTGTGACCGTAATCACCGCCGGAGTGTGATCTGCGATTTAGGGCCGCGCGTCCTGCGGCGATAACCTGCGGGACGGACATGCCGCGTATCCGGACTCCGTGTATACGCCTCCCCTGTGACAGCGCCGTCACGTTGCCCTTCGCGGCACGCCCATCGCAGACAACGAACCGCGATCACTACGGCGATTCTGAGAAGACAAGGGACGGACGCGCGTGGACCTGTTCGAGTACCAGGCGAGGGACCTCTTCGCCAAGCACGGTGTACCGGTGCTGGCCGGTGAAGTCATCGACACGCCTGAGGGGGCCCGCGCGGCGACCGAGCGCCTCGGCGGCAAGTCGGTCGTCAAGGCGCAGGTCAAGGTCGGTGGCCGCGGCAAGGCCGGCGGCGTGAAGCTGGCCGCCACGCCGGACGAGGCCGTCGCCCGCGCGACGGACATCCTCGGCATGGACATCAAGGGCCACACGGTCCACAAGGTGATGATCGCCGAGACCGCTCCGGAGATCATCGAGGAGTACTACGTCTCGTACCTCCTCGACCGCACCAACCGCACCTTCCTCGCCATGGCCTCGGTCGCGGGCGGCATGGACATCGAGGAGGTCGCCGCGACGACCCCCGAGAAGCTCGCCAAGGTGCCGGTCGACGCCAACGAGGGCGTCTCCATCGAGAAGGCCCGCGAGATCGTCGCCCAGGCGAAGTTCCCGGCCGAGGTCGCCGAGAAGGTCGCCGAGGTCATGGTGACCCTGTGGAGCACCTTCGTCGCCGAGGACGCGCTCCTCGTCGAGGTCAACCCGCTGGCCAAGGTCGCGAGCGGCGACGTCCTCGCCCTCGACGGCAAGGTCTCCCTCGACGAGAACGCCGAGTTCCGCCAGCCCGAGCACGAGGCCCTGGAGGACAAGGCCGCGGCCAACCCGCTGGAGGCCGCCGCCAAGGCCAAGGGTCTGAACTACGTCAAGCTCGACGGCGAGGTCGGCATCATCGGCAACGGCGCGGGTCTCGTCATGAGCACCCTGGACGTCGTCGCCTACGCCGGCGAGAACCACGGCGGCGTCAAGCCCGCCAACTTCCTCGACATCGGCGGCGGCGCCTCCGCCGAGGTCATGGCGAACGGCCTGGAGATCATCCTCGGCGACCCGGACGTCAAGTCCGTGTTCGTCAATGTCTTCGGCGGTATCACCGCGTGCGACGAGGTCGCCAACGGCATCGTGCAGGCCCTGGAGCTCCTGAAGTCCAAGGGCGAGAACGTCACCAAGCCGCTGGTCGTCCGCCTCGACGGCAACAACGCGGAGCTGGGTCGCAAGATCCTCTCGGACGCCAACCACCCGCTGGTGCAGCGCGTGGACACGATGGACGGTGCGGCCGACAAGGCCGCCGAGCTGGCCGCGGCCAAGTAAGGGACGAGGACTCCAAACACCATGGCTATCTTCCTCACCAAGGACAGCAAGGTCATCGTCCAGGGGATGACCGGTGCCACCGGCATGAAGCACACCAAGCTGATGCTGGGTGACGGCACCAACATCGTCGGCGGTGTCAACCCGCGCAAGGCCGGCACCGAGGTCGACTTCGACGGCAACGCGGTCCCGGTCTTCGGCTCCGTCAAGGAGGCGATGGAGAAGACGGGCGCCAACGTCTCCGTCCTCTTCGTCCCGCCGGCCTTCGCCAAGGCCGCCGTCGTCGAGGCGATCGACGCCGAGATCCCGCTGGCCGTCGTCATCACCGAGGGCATCGCGGTGCACGACTCCGCCGCCTTCTGGGCGTACGCGAAGGCCAAGGGCAACAAGACCCGCATCATCGGCCCGAACTGCCCCGGCCTGATCACCCCCGGCCAGTCCAACGCCGGCATCATCCCGGGCGACATCACCAAGCCCGGCCGCATCGGTCTGGTGTCGAAGTCCGGCACGCTGACCTACCAGATGATGTACGAGCTCCGTGACATCGGCTTCTCCTCGGCCGTCGGCATCGGTGGCGACCCGGTCATCGGCACCACGCACATCGACGCCCTGGAGGCCTTCCAGGCCGACCCCGACACCGACCTGATCGTGATGATCGGCGAGATCGGCGGCGACGCCGAGGAGCGTGCGGCCGACTACATCAAGGCCAACGTCACCAAGCCGGTCGTCGGCTACGTCGCCGGCTTCACCGCGCCCGAGGGCAAGACGATGGGCCACGCCGGCGCCATCGTGTCCGGCTCGTCCGGCACCGCCCAGGCGAAGAAGGAGGCCCTGGAGGCCGCGGGCGTGAAGGTCGGCAAGACCCCGTCCGAGACCGCGCTGCTGGCCCGCGAGCTCCTCGGCGGCTGACGGCTCCCTCTTCGGGGACCCTGCCGGCTGCCGCCGGACCGGTCCCCCGGCGGCACCGCCGTTTCCACGGCCGTGGGCCCGTACCCCCAGGGGTACGGGCCCACGGCCGTTGGGCGGGGGACGGCCGGCTCACCGGAGGAAGTCCGGGGTGAGGCGGGCGCCGCGGTGCTGCGCGCGGGGCGCGGTCCGCCGGTGTGGTGCCGCCCGCCGCTCCGGCGCGGCCTGCCGGACCTCCCGGGACGGCGAGGCCGCCACGGAGCGCTCCGGCGGCGGGGCGTGGCCGCCCGGTGTGGTGATGGCCACCGTCACCGCGGTCAGCGCCAGCAGCCCGGTCACCCCGAAGCCCGCACGGGTGGTCCGCCGGGTGCGACGCTCGCTGCTCTCCCGTACGGTCCGCGCGGCCGGCGGCGCCACCGGCCGGGACGCGGCCAGCGCGGTCAGCCGGGCGTGCAGCACCTCGCCCTGGCGCCCCGGCGGCAGCCCGTCGAGGCCGAGCTCCGGCAGCCGCTCGGCGATGCACTCGCGGGCGTGGGTCAGCCGCCCGGTCGCCGCCGGGGTGCTGGCCTCCACCTCCGCCGCGGTCTCGGCCAGCCCGAGCCCGAGCCCGTCGTGCAGCAGCAGGGTGCGGCGGTACGGAGCGGGCAGCGCCAGCACCGCCTCCAGCAGCGCCCGGTCCACGGGGGCGTCGGGCGGCGGCGCGGGTGTCTCGGGCCGCGGGCGCTCCGCGGCGCGCAGCCGCAGCCGTCGCCAGGGGGCGAGCGCGTAGTCGTGGGCGGCGGCCCGCACCCAGCCCACCGGATCCGCGTCGACCGCTACTTCCGGCCAGCGCTGCCAGGCCGTCTGGAAGGCCCGCTCGACGGCCCGCCGGGCGAGCCGGGCCCGGCCGGTGAGCAGGAACACCTGCTGGGTCAGGGGCCCGGCATGCCCGTCGTAGAGCGCCTCGAAGGCTGCTGACGGGCCATCAGTCCTGGTTTCTCCGCTGGTTTCTGACGGGGTGTCGAGGGCGGGGGAGGGGTGCCGCCGGTCGCGCTGTGTCATAGGAGAAGTGTGAAAACGGGCACCGGCGGATCCCGCGCGACACGTCGGGCAGACGTCCAGTACATGGCTGAAACGGGTGTTGTTGGCAGCATGACAGTGTGAGTCAGCTGATCGATCGCGGTCCTGCGTTGTCCTCGCACGGCCGCACCGCCGCGCAGCGTTCCTCCGAGATCGGCGCCGCGTTCGTCGGCGGGGTGACCGCCGCCGGGCTCGGCCTCGGGGCCTTCGCGGTCGCCGTCCTGCTGCTCTGGGTCGTCTCCCCGTACCCCGACAGCGGCCCGTCCCGGTCGCTGCACCTGGCCGCCGACCTGTGGTTCATGGCGCACGGCGGCGGCCTCCTCCGCGCCGCGGCGCCGTCCGGCGCCCCGGCGCCGGTAGCGGTGCCGCCGCTGCTGCTCGCGGCGCTCCCCGTCTGGCTGCTCCACCGGTCCGCCCGGCACACTCTGGCCACCGCGTCCGACGACGGTGCCGACCCGGCGCCCGAGCCGTCCCCGGCGGTCCCGCCGGGGACCCTGCTCGGCGCGCTGCTCGCCGGGTACCTGCTGGTCGCGGCCGGTGCACTGCTCTACACCTCGACCGGCCGGCTGTCCGCCGACCCGATCGGTGCGCTGCTGTACGTCCCCGGCACCGCGGTCGCCACCTTCGCCGGCACCGCCTGGCACACCCTCGGCCGGGGCGCCGCCACCCTGCTGCCGCCCCGGATCCGGCGCGCCCTGGCCCCGCCGCCGCCCGATGCCGGCGCCCCGCCCTCCGGTTCCCGGCTCGCCACCGCCGCGCGGACCGTCGCCACCGCCCTCCGGACCACGGTGCTCCCGGCCCTCGTCCCCGCGCCCCGGACCGTCCTTCCCGCCCTCCGGGCAGGGTCGGCCGCCACCCTCGCCCTGCTCGCCGGCGGGATCCTGCTCACCCTCGTCGGGCTCGCCCTGCACCCCGGCCGGCTCTGCCAGGACCTGCTCCGGCTCGCCCCGGACTGGGCCGGGCGCTGTACGGTGCTGCTGCTCTGCCTCACGCTCCTCCCCAACGCGGCCGTCTGGGGCGCCGCATACGGCCTGGGGCCCGGTTTCACGCTCGGCGCGGGTAGCGCGGTCGGCCCACTGGGCACTTCCGCGCACCCCTTGCTGCCGCCCTTCCCGCTGCTCAGCGGCATGCCGGCCCCGGGCCCGGGAACCCCGCTGACCTGGGCGGCGGCGGTGGCGCCGGTGGCCGCCGGCGCGGTGCTCGCCCGATACGCGGCCCCGGACGGGCACCGGGCGTGCTGGGCGACCGTGAAGGTGGCGGCTCTGGCGGCGGCGCTCTGCGGCGCGGTGCTGGCGGTGCTGGCCGGGCTCGCCGGCGGTGCGATGGGCAACGGCGCGCTGGCCGCCTTCGGCCCGAGCTGGTGGCTCACGGGCCTGGCGGCGGCGGCCTGGACGGCGCTCCTCGGTGTCCCGGGCGCGCTGGCGCTGCGCGCCTGGCACCGGCACACGGACCGCCGTGTGGCGGCCGGCCGCACCAGAGCCCGCCGCCGCGCCCCCCGCCCTTCCGTCCCCCGCCTCCCGCTCCGCCGCCGCCGTCCCCCGGCCGCCGGCGCCGTATCGGTCTCCGAGGGCGGGCGGGAGAGCTGACGGCGGCCGGCGCTGCCGGACCGGCCGGAGCTACTGCTGCTGCTGGCCGAGCAGCGGTCGCAGCTGCGGCGGCAGGAGGTTCTCGCAGGACTTGCCCGCCGACTGGGTCAGGGCGTCGTTCACGCAGGTGAAGTAGTCGCGGTAGACGATCTGGACGGTGAAGGTCGCGGCCACCATCATCAGCGCCAGCGAGGCGGCCACCAGGCCGGCGATCGCCGCGGTGGTCTGCGGCCGGGCGGCGCCCGGTGCGGGCGGCAGGCCGGCGGGGGCCGGGCGGCCCTCTATGGCCGCGGTGGCCGCCGCGGCGCGGGCCTTCGCCGGGTCGGGCTTGCCGCGCAGCGAGCTGATGCCCCAGTAGAGGGACAGCGAGGCCAGCAGCAGCGCGACCTCGGGCAGGCTGAACAGCACGAAGAAGAACGACCACATGCCGGCGAGGAGGGCGTAGCGGGCTCGGCGCTGGACCGGGTCGGTGGGGTCCCAGCGGAGACCGCCCGGGTTGCCGGGGCCGCCCTGGCCGCCGCCACCCTGGGGGCCGCCGCGGCCCTGCCGGCTGCCGAACTCGCCGCTCTGCCGGCCCGGCTGGCGGCTGCTCCACTGGCTGCCCCAGGCCGGGGGCGCGTCCTGCTGCTCGTGGTCGCCGCCGCCGTCCTGGCCCTGGCCGTGCCCGGCCGGGGTGCGGGGGCGCCACTCCTGGTCGGGGGCGCCGGCGGGCGGCGGGGCGAAGGGGTTGTCCCGGTCGGGGGCGGCGGGCGCTCCCTTGGGGGCGGGGGTGCCGGCGGCGTCCGGCGTACCGGGGGACGGTGAGTCCGGGGAGGACGACGACTTGCGCTCACGCGGCAGCAGGACCGCGCCGGGGGCGGTGGCGGCGAGAGGGAGGAGGAGGGCCGCGCGGCGGTGTCGGTCCGGCATCTGGAGTGTGTCTTCCCCTTGTCTTGGGCGTCCGTCCGGCGGGTCGGCCGGCGGGACGGTCACCATGAACTGCATGCGTTCTTCCGCCCGACGCTACCTCCCGTGCCCGCCCCCGTCCCGCGGGGGCCGCGCGGTGTGCCGGTATCGTTGCTGACGGTCGGCTCGTTCGTAGGGTTCCCCGTATTCACGCAACCCCTCGCTTTGTGCGACCGTACAACTCCCACATCGCACCTGAAGACCCGCCATTACGACCGCGAGAAAGACCCCCATCGTGGCCCCCTCCTCCCTTCCCGATCGCCCCGCCCCGGCCCGGATCGTGGTCCTCGTCTCCGGTTCGGGCACCAATCTCCAGGCGCTGCTCGACGCCGTCGCCTCGGAGGGCGCGGCGGAGTACGGCGCCGAGATCGTGGCCGTGGGCGCCGACCGGACCGGTATCGCCGGCCTGGAGCGCGCCGAGCGGGCCGGTCTGCCGACGTTCGTGTGCCGGGTCAAGGACTACGAGGACCGGGCGGCGTGGGATGCGGCGCTCGCCGAGGCGACCGCCGCGCACGCCCCCGACCTGGTGGTCTCCGCCGGCTTCATGAAGATCCTCGGCAAGGAGTTCCTGGCCCGGTTCGGCGGCCGGACGGTCAACACCCACCCGGCGCTGCTGCCCAGCTTTCCCGGTGCCCACGGCGTGCGCGACGCGCTCGCGTACGGCGCGAAGGTCACCGGCTGCACCGTCCACTTCGTCGACGACGGTGTCGACACCGGCCCGATCATCGCGCAGGGCGTGGTCGAGGTCCGGGACGAGGACGATGAATCCGCGCTGCATGAGCGCATCAAGGAAGTCGAGCGATCGCTGCTCGTCGAGGTCGTGGGGCGCCTGGCCCGTCACGGCTACCGCATAGAGGGACGAAAGGTACGTATCTCGTGACCGCCACCGAAGGTACGCAGCGGCCCATCCGCCGCGCTCTGGTCAGCGTCTACGACAAGTCCGGGCTGGAGGAGCTGGCCCAGGGGCTGCACGCGGCGGGCGTCCAGCTCGTCTCCACCGGGTCGACGGCCGCGAAGATCGCCGCCACCGGGGTGCCGGTCACCAAGGTCGAGGAGCTCACCGGCTTCCCCGAGTGCCTCGACGGCCGGGTCAAGACCCTGCACCCCAAGGTCCACGCCGGCATCCTCGCCGACCTGCGCCTTGCGGACCACCAGCGGCAGCTGGCCGACCTCGGCGTCGAGCCGTTCGACCTGGTGGTCGTCAACCTCTACCCGTTCAAGGAGACCGTCGCCTCCGGCGCCACCCCCGACGAGTGCGTGGAGCAGATCGACATCGGCGGCCCCTCGATGGTCCGCGCCGCCGCCAAGAACCACCCCTCGGTCGCCGTGGTCACCAGCCCCGAGCGCTACGCCGACGTCCTCGCGGCCGTGCAGGGCGGCGGCTTCGACCTGGCCGCCCGCAAGCGGCTGGCCGCCGAGGCGTTCCAGCACACCGCCGCCTACGACGTGGCCGTGGCCTCCTGGATGACCAACGTCTACGCGCCGGAGGCGGACGGGGCCGGGCTGCCCGAGTTCCTCGGCGGGACGTGGGAGCGCCGCAGCACCCTGCGCTACGGCGAGAACCCGCACCAGGGCGCCGCCCTCTACGTGGACGGCCAGCCGGGCGGCATCGCCAATGCCGAGCAGCTGCACGGCAAGGAGATGTCCTTCAACAACTACGTGGACACCGAGGCCGCCCGCCGCGCCGCCTACGACCACGAGCAGCCCTGTGTCGCGATCATCAAGCACGCCAACCCCTGCGGCATCGCCGTCGGCGCGGACGTCGCCGAGGCGCACCGCAAGGCGCACGCCTGCGACCCGGTGTCGGCGTACGGCGGCGTGATCGCGGTCAACCGCCCGGTGACCGTCGCGCTCGCCGAGCAGGTCGCGGAGATCTTCACCGAGGTCATCGCGGCCCCGGCATACGAGGACGGCGCGGTCGAGATCCTCGCCCGCAAGAAGAACATCCGCGTCCTGAAGGTCGACGGCACCCCGCACCAGCCCGGTGACCTCAAGCTGCTGTCGGGCGGCGCGGTGCTCCAGCACACCGACGTCTTCCAGGCCGAGGGCGACGACCCGGCCACCTGGACCCTCGCCACCGGAGAGGCCCTGGGCGCGGACGAGTTGGCGGAGCTGGCGTTCGCGTGGAAGGCGTGCCGCGCGGTGAAGTCCAACGCGATCCTGCTGGCGAAGGACGGCGCGTCCGTCGGCGTCGGCATGGGGCAGGTCAACCGCGTCGACTCCTGCAAGCTCGCCGTGGAGCGCGCCGGCGAGGAGCGGGCGCGCGGCGCCTACGCGGCGTCGGACGCGTTCTTCCCGTTCCCCGACGGCCCGGAGATCCTGATCGGCGCCGGGGTCAAGGCCATTGTCCAGCCGGGCGGTTCGATCCGCGACGAGCTGGTCGTCGAGGCCGCGAAGAAGGCCGACGTGACGATGTACTTCACCGGCACCCGGCACTTCTTCCACTGAGGTCCACGCAAGAACGGAGGGCCGCACCCCTGCCCGGGGTGCGGCCCTCCGCCGCGTGGTGCGTCCGCGGTCAGTAACGCGGCCTGCTGAACCAGGCGTTGCCCTCGTCCTTGCTGACGAAGACCAGCACCAGAATGCCCAGCACGGTGTGCACCAGGCCGAACGGGAAGGTCACGAGGCTCAGCAGGATGGTGCCGACGCCGAAGACGATGGTGCCGACGCGGACGCCCTTGCCGCCGTTGCCGAACTGCGCGGCG
The DNA here is from genome assembly GCF_014648695.1 of Streptomyces albospinus. GTDB lineage: Bacteria > Actinomycetota > Actinomycetes > Streptomycetales > Streptomycetaceae > Streptomyces > Streptomyces albospinus. Next base: position 51,784 of record NZ_BMRP01000023.1, on the reverse strand, counting down.
AGCGTGATCGCGGCGGCGGTGAACACCACGATGATCACGATCGCCGCGATCAGCAGGCCCTTGCCGACGTTGAACGCCGACATGTCCGAGTAGGGCGTGGACGCGGCGTCGTGCGACGCCTTGCTGACGCCGCCCAGCCCCAGCACCGCGAGGACCAGGCCGATGAGGTTGAGTCCGGCGAGCACGAACAGCATCGTCCGGGCCGCCTTGACGCTGCCCGGCATCACCGTCGGGTACTGCTGCGGCTGCATACCGGGCATCGGGCCGCCCGGGTACGCGCCGTACGGCGCCATGGGCTGCTGCGGCTGCATCGGCTGCTGCTGGGGGTGGCCGTATCCGGGCTGCTGGCCCGGCGGCGGGCCGTAGGGGTTCGGGTTGGGATAGCTCACGAGCGGTGTCCTTCAGGCGACTTGAGGCGGTATCGGTGAGCGCCACGAAGGCCCCCGGTCGCTGCTGCGAGGGGGCCTTCGGCGGGCTGTTCAGGGCGTCCGTGCGGCCCGGTATGGCATTACTGGGCGCGGACGACCACGCTGCCGACGAGCTTGTCCGCGAACGTCTGGGACTTCTCGTCCCACAGCGGCCACAGCCAGCCGATGCCGCACAGCAGACCGTTCAGGTAGCGGCAGATGTAGCGCAGGAAGGTCATGCCGAAGCCGAGAGGCTGGCCGGTGGTCTCCTTGATCACCTTGATGCCCAGCATCTTCTTGCCCGGGGTCTGGCCTGTGCTGCCTTCCTTGGCCATGAGGAAGAAGCTCCCGCCCACGATGATCAGCCACGCGATCACCATGACCACCATGGCGCCGACCGGTGTGCCGGCCGACGCGGCCGAGTGGTAGGCGTTCGAGACGCAGTTGTAGTCCCCCGGCGGGCAGCTGGAGGCGGCCGAACTGGCCGAACTGGCGGAGCTGGCCGAGCTGGCCGCCATGACGAAGCCGATGATGTACAGGATGATCGGCAGCGCGCCGATGATCAGGCCGTCGATCAGGAACGCCCCGAGTCGCGCGCCCCAGCTCGCGTACCCCATCGGCATCCCCGGCATGCCCGGCTGACCGTACGGAGCCTGCGGCTGCTGCGGGTAGCCGCCGTACTGCGGCGCACCCTGCTGCGGCGGAACCTGGCCCTGCTGCGGGTAGCCGTACGGCTGCTGCGGGGCGCCCTGCTGCGGGTAGCCGTAGCCCGGTGCTCCGCCCTGCGGGGGGACCGGGGGCTGCTGGCCGTAGGGGCCCTGGGGGGCCTGCGGCGGCTGGCCGTATGGGTTGTTCGGGTCGCCGAAGCTCATGTTGTTGCTTTCCTCCGTTGGGTGTCAGTGGGGGACGACGCGGCGTGACTCGGAGGAAAAACAGGTGGTTTCACTGGCCCGCCCCCGACGATGCCTGCGGCACTGCGCGTCAATCCTTCTAGGTGAGGAATCCCTCTGTCCAGTCAGGGTGGTCAGCCTTTGTCCAACTGCAATGATCATTTCCGGACAACTGCCGTTCGCGCGGCCTGATTGGAACGCGGGTGCCTCCATCCGGGAGGATGGGGGTATGACTGCCCAGATTCTGGATGGCAAGGCCACCGCCGCCGCGATCAAGTCCGAGCTCACCGACCGCGTCGCGGCGCTGAAGGCCAGGGGCGTGCAGCCCGGCCTCGGCACCCTGCTGGTCGGCGACGACCCCGGGAGCCGCTGGTACGTCAACGGCAAGCACCGGGACTGCGCGCAGGTCGGCATCGCGTCGATCCAGCGCGAACTGCCGGAGACCGCCACCCAGGAGGAGATCGAGGCCGTCGTCCGGGAGCTCAACGAGGACCCGGCCTGCACCGGCTACATCGTCCAACTCCCGCTCCCCAAGGGCATCGACGCCAACCGCGTGCTGGAGCTGATGGATCCGGCCAAGGACGCCGACGGGCTGCACCCGATGAGCCTGGGCCGGCTGGTGCTCGGCATCGAGGGGCCGCTGCCGTGCACCCCGTACGGCATCGTCCAGCTGCTGCGCCGGCACGAGGTCGAGATCAAGGGCGCGCACGTGGTGGTGGTCGGCCGCGGTATCACCATCGGCCGCCCGATGCCGCTGGTGCTGACCCGCAAGTCGGAGAACGCCACGGTGACCCAGTGCCACACCGGCACCCGCGACCTGTCCGCGCACCTGCGGCAGGCCGACATCATCGTTGCCGCGGCCGGTGTGCCGCACATCATCAAGCCGGAGGACGTCAAGCCCGGCGCGGCCGTGCTGGACGTCGGCGTGAGCCGGGACGAGAACGGCAAGATCGTCGGCGATGTGCACCCCGGCGTCGCCGAGGTGGCCGGCTGGGTCGCCCCCAACCCGGGCGGCGTCGGCCCGATGACGCGGGCCCAGCTGCTGGTCAACGTCGTCGAGGCGGCCGAGCGCGCCGCCGGGGGCACCGCCCAGCGTTAGCCGGGGGTGGGGGCACCGCCCAGCGTTGGCTGGGGGAGTTTGAGAGCCTGGTTCTACGACACGACCCGGAAACGGAAGGGGCTGACCGCCACCCATGGCCGCCGAAGCGCACTCAGAGGGCGCATCCGAGCCGCAGCGCACCTCGCGCCGCTTTCCGCAGGTCACCCGCGACACCGCCCGCCCCGAGGGCGGCGGCCGGGCGGCCTCGGGCGGCTACCCCGCGCCGGCCCGGCAGTGGCCGCTGCTCGCCGTCATGGGCGGCGTCGCGGCCGGGCTGCTGCTGGTCGCGGTCGACGCGTTCCGCATCGGCTCGATCGTGATCGGACTCTCCCTGATGGCCGGCGCGGCGCTGCGGTGGGCGCTGCCGTCGGTGGGGATGCTGGCCGTGCGGTCCCGCTTCACCGACATGGTGACGTACGGCGTGCTCGGCTTCGTCATCGTGATCCTGGCGCTGATGGTGCAGCCCAAGCCGTGGATCCACGTGCCGTTCCTGGACGACATCGTGCACTTCACGGTGCGGTAGGCCCTGGCGGAGCGCGCCGGGCACCGGGGCGCGGTGGCCGGGGCGCGGCGCGGCGAGCCGCCCGTGCCGTAGCCGCCCGCGCCTGTGTGACGCGGGTAACTTGGCGACGTCCGGGGGGTGCACCGACCGCGAGAGGGATGTGTCCGCCTCATGGCCAAGATCAAGGTTGCCAACCCCGTCGTCGAGCTCGACGGCGACGAGATGACCCGCATCATCTGGTCGTCGATCAAGGACCGGCTGATCCTCCCGTACCTCGACATCGAGCTGAAGTACTTCGACCTGGGCATCGAGCACCGGGACGCCACCAGCGACCAGGTGACCGTCGACGCCGCGCACGCCATCAAGGAGCACGGCGTCGGCGTGAAGTGCGCCACGATCACGCCGGACGAGGCGCGGGTCGAGGAGTTCCACCTCAAGGCGATGTACCGCTCGCCGAACGGCACCATCCGCAACATCCTCGGCGGCGTGATCTTCCGCGAGCCGATCATCATGGAGAACGTGCCGCGGCTGGTCCCGGGCTGGACCGAGCCCATCGTCGTCGGCCGCCATGCCTTCGGCGACCAGTACCGCGCCACCGACCTCAAGGTCCCCGGCGCCGGCACCCTCACCCTGGCCTTCGCCCCGAAGGACGGCAGCGAGCCGATCGAGCTGGAGGTCCATGAATTCCCGGGCCCCGGCGTCGCGCTGGCCATGTACAACCACGACGACTCGATCCGCGACTTCGCGCGGGCCTCGTTCCGCTACGGGCTGGACCGCGGCTACCCGGTCTACCTGTCCACGAAGAACACGGTCCTGAAGAAGTACGACGGCCGGTTCAAGGACCTCTTCCAGGAGGTCTTCGACAACGAGTTCCGGACCGGGTTCGACGCCAAGGGGCTGACGTACGAGCACCGGCTGATCGACGACATGGTCGCCATGGCGCTCAAGTCGTCCGGCGGCTACGTCTGGGCCTGCAAGAACTACGACGGCGACGTCCAGTCGGACGTCGTCGCGCAGGGCTTCGGGTCGCTCGGACTGACGACGTCGGTCCTGATGTCCCCGGACGGGCGGACCATCCAGGCGGAGGCGGCGCACGGCACCGTCACCCGCCACTACCGCCGGCACCAGCAGGGCAAGCCCACCTCCACCAACCCGATCGCCTCCGTCTACGCCTGGACCCGCGGGCTCGCCCACCGCGGCCGGCTCGACGACACCCCCGAGGTCATCCGCTTCGCCAGGGCGCTGGAGCGGGTCTGCGTGGAGACCGTCGAGGGCGGCCAGATGACCAAGGACCTGGCCCTCCTGATCGGCCCGGCGCAGCCCTGGCTGACCACCGAGCAGTTCCTGGACGCCCTGGACGCCGGGCTCCAGAAGGCGATGGCGCCCGCCTGAGGCGCGCCGGAGGCCCGCCGGCTGGCCGGGATTCGCCGTTCGCGGCGGCCGGGCCGGCGGCCGGGGGATTGCCCTTGCGGATACCGGGCATGCGCTCGAATACCCCCCACGGGTGTGGCACAGGCCGGTGGCCGCTCGCGCTCCCTCCACAGCGGGCGGCCACCGCACCGCCGCAGGGGACCGGCCGGGGCGTACGCCGGGCCGGTGGCCGCCCCGGTGAGACGGCTCCGGGGCCGGTGAGGTGGCCGGTGAGGTGTCCCACACCGGCCCGTCGTCGGGGCCGGGCGGGGGTCCGATAGCCTGACGGCCGGGTCTCTCGATACCAAGAGACCTCGATAGATGGGCAGGGACACCCACCGCCACCCAAGGTGGTCCAGGGGCTTGCCCCCGGAAAACACCGCGCAGGAGATCGCCATGACCCGCACTCCCGTCAATGTCACCGTCACCGGCGCCGCCGGCCAGATCGGTTACGCACTCCTCTTCCGCATCGCTTCCGGTCATCTGCTCGGCGCGGACGTGCCGGTCAAGCTGCGCCTCCTGGAGATCCCGCAGGGCCTGAAGGCCGCCGAGGGCACCGCGATGGAGCTCGACGACTGCGCCTTCCCGCTGCTCCGGGGCATCGACATCTCGGACGACCCGAACGTGGCCTTCGACGGCGCCAACGTCGCGCTCCTGGTCGGCGCCCGCCCCCGTACGAAGGGCATGGAGCGCGGTGACCTCCTGGAGGCCAACGGCGGCATCTTCAAGCCGCAGGGCAAGGCCATCAACGACCACGCCGCGGACGACATCAAGGTCCTGGTCGTCGGCAACCCGGCGAACACCAACGCCCTGATCGCCCAGGCCGCCGCCCCGGACGTACCGCGCGAGCGCTTCACCGCGATGACCCGCCTGGACCACAACCGCGCCGTCTCGCAGCTCGCGCAGAAGACCGGCACGCCGGTCTCCGAGATCCACCGCCTGACCATCTGGGGCAACCACTCGGCCACCCAGTACCCGGACATCTTCCACGCCACGGTCGCCGGCAAGAACGCCGCGGAGACCGTCAACGACGAGAAGTGGCTGGCCGACACCTTTATCCCGACCGTCGCCAAGCGCGGCGCGGCGATCATCGAGGCCCGCGGCGCGTCCTCCGCCGCCTCGGCCGCCAACGCCGCCATCGACCACGTCCACACCTGGGTCAACGGCACCGCCGACGGCGACTGGACCTCCATGGGCATCCCCTCGGACGGCTCCTACGGCGTCCCGGAGGGCCTGATCTCCTCCTTCCCCGTCACCACCAAGGACGGCGCGTACGAGATCGTCCAGGGCCTGGAGATCAACGACTTCTCCCGTGAGCGCATCGACGCCTCGGTCAAGGAGCTGGCCGAGGAGCGCGAGGCCGTCCGCGGTCTCGGCCTCATCTGAGCCACCCCAGCGGCCCCGACGAGCCCGCACGGTCCCAACGGCCGTGCGGGCTCAACCGTTTGACGGCCCGAATCGCGGTGCGCCGCGCGGCGCGCTCCTCTATGCTGCGGCTTCCTTGCCACGTACGGGTGAGAGCGGCGCGCTGCCGGAACAGCGCCCGCACACCGGCGCGTTGAGGCGGGTGGTCAGTCGGTACAGCGGTGACGGGGGAGGCCGATGAGCGGTATGGATGTGTCTGCGCAGCCGGAGGAGCCGGACGGTCCACCACGGCTGCGCAAGGGCCCGCCCGAGGGTTCGGGCGGGAAATCCGCGGGCGCCGCGCCGGCCGCCGCGTCCCTCCCACCGGTCCTGCCCGTTCCGCCGGCCGCCAGCGACGCCACCCGCCTGCTGTGCGCCGGCACGTACATGGACGAGGCGTTCCGGGACGCCGTCATCGACGAACTGTACGTCCACGAGGAGCGGTTCGCCGCGCCGTCCCTGGGCATCGACGCCGCCCGGGTGCTCGCCCACGCCCTGCGCGCCCGCCGCCTCGAACTGGGCTGGGCGGCGCTGATGCTGCTCGTCTGGATCGTGGCCCTCCCGCTGTCGCAGTGGCTGGCGGCGGCCTATCTCGTCCCGGTCGTCCTGCTGGGGCTCGGCCGCTTCGTCCGCCGGGCGCCGCTCCCGGAGTGGCTGGCCCGCGGCCTGTCCTTCCTCTTCCGCTGGTACGGCCGCCTCTCGCTGACCCTCCTCGTGGTGGGGCTGGCGGTGGCGGCGTTCAGCGGGGACGATGCCGTGACGAGCTTCGCGTCCCCGCTCTCCTGGCTGCTGGAGAACCTCTTCTCCGGCTCCTCGGGGTCCGGCGCCCTCGGCGGCGCCTTGGGGCCGGGCTCCTATGCCGGCCTCGGCTCCGCCGCGACCGTGACTGGTTCCTCCGGCTCGTCCGGCTTCGCCGCGCTGTTCCCGGTCTGGGTCGCGCTGCTGCTGCCGGTGGTGCTGGCCGTGCTGGTTGCGTTGCAGCGCGGCCGGTTCGCCCATGCGCTGGCCCGTGAACTGTCCCGGGAGCGCTTCCCGGACGTGCTGTCCGACCCCGCCGAGCAGGCCGAGGGCATCCGCTTCCAGCGGCTGCGGCACCGTGTCCGGGCCGAGCAGCACGGACCGCTGGTGATGTACCGCGCCGCCGACCCGTTCTGCGGTGCCGGCGAGGCGTTCAAACCCTGGTCGCTCTCGGTGGAGCTGGTCCCCCGGACCGACCGCGCGCCCGAACCGCTCGACAACGGCGCGATCCTGGCCCGTATCGTCCCGCTGGTCGAGGCGCTGCGCGTGCCGTCCGGGTCACCGGAGACGGCGCCGGCGGTGCGCGACCGGCTGCGCGCCCTGGAGATCGACGAGTGCGTCTTCCTCCCCGCCGAGGGGCTGCCGACCCGCGCGGCGGCACCGTACGACCCCGCGGCGTTCGAGGCCCACCGGGCCGCCGCGCTGGAGGAGGGCGGCGAGACCCGCCGGCACTTCCTGCGGATCAGGGTCGGCGGCTGGAACGAAGGCGTGGTCACCACCGTCTTCGTGCGGGTCCACTCCCAGGGCGGCATGCTGATGATGGAGGTCGCCCCGCATGTGCTGTGGCCGCTGCGCCAGCTCTTCCAGGACGCCGACCGGATCGCCCACCGCTACCGCCACCACGACCACTTCGGCACGGCGGTCTGGGCGCTGACCCACACCCCGCGCGCCGCCGGCGAGGCCGTCCTCACCCTGCTGCGCGGGCTGCGGTCCACCTGGCGGCTGCTCACCGGCGGAAACGGCGGCGCCCTCCCCGAGGGGCCCGCCGCCTCGGTCCGTGAGCTGGGCTCCTTCGGCGAGGCATCGCTGTTCCAGGACATGGACGTGGCCCGCTATCTGAAGACCATTCAGGCCCGGGTGGCGGCCGGGGTCACCACCGCGCTGCACGACGCCGGCTATCGGACCGACGAATTCGAGCAGCGGATCGTCAATGTCGCCGAGGGCGGTGTCTACGTCGAGTCCGCACAGGGCGCCGTGGGCATCGGCGACCACAACACCCTCGTCAGCAACGGCGACAACACCATCCAGCGCGATTCCGCGTCCAAGAAGGGCAGGCCCCAGCGTGGCAACGGCTGACGCACCCGGCAACGGCGCACACGACGGCAACGACACGTCCGGCACGGGCATCCACGGGATCCACATCGGCAGCGTCCAGGGCGCCTTCGCCATCGGCAACCACAACACCGTCACCCACCACCAGGGCTCCGCCCCCGCCCCCGACCCGGCGCAGCAGGAACTCCTCCAGGCCGTCCGCGCCCTGCGCGAGGACCTCGAACGGCTCGTGGGCAGCCCCGAGATCACCGCCCTGACCGCCCAACTCGCCGACACCGAAGGCGAGATCACCGACACCGGCGCCGCCGCCCCCGGCCGCCTGGCCCGGCTGCGCACCGCGCTGACCGACGCCGGCTCCGTCGTCGGCCTGCTGTCCTCCGGGGCCTCGGTCGTCCAGGCGGTCAGTGCCCTCCTGGGAGGCTGACCGGCCATGCCCGACGGATCCACACCGCGCTGGAACGACGAGACCCAGTCCTGGGAGACCGGGCCCCCGCGCCCCGTCCACCCGTACACGGGCCCCGTGCCGCCCCGCCCGACGACCACCCCGTCCGCGGACCGCGCGGCGTCCGGTGCCGGCGCCCCGCCGCCCGACGTGCCCTGGCCGCCGTTCGCCTCGTCCGGCACCCCGGCCCCGCCGACCGCCGGGTCCGCTGTCCCGCCCGCGCCCGAGTCGCCGTTCCCGCCTGCCCACGAGTCGCCGTTCCCGCCCGCGCCCGAAGCTCCCTTCCCGCCCTTCCCGCCCGCCCCGGGCACCGGTCGCCGTACGAGAGCCCTCATCGCCGCGGCGGTGGTGGCGGTCCTGGCCATCGGTGCCGGCGGCGCCTACCTCCTCTTCCGCGCCCCGGACCGCCCGCCCGCCGCCCACCCGCCCACCTCGTCCGTCTCCGTCTCCGTCACCGCCCCCGTCACCGCCCCCACGGCGCCCGCCACCGGCGGCACCGCGCCCGGTGTGCCGACCGCCTCGCCCACGGCCTCCGTCGCCCCGGCGGGCTACCACCTCGTCCACGACACCAAGGGCTTCACCCTCGCCGTCCCCGACGGCTGGCAGCGCGACGAGCGGTCCACCGGCGTCTTCTACACCTCGGCGGACTCCCGCTATCTGCTCCAGATCTTCCAGATCACCGAACCGAACCTCACCCCCCAGCAGGCCCTGGAGCAGGCGTCCCAGGGGCTCGCCGGCAACCCCGGCTACCGGCAGATCAGCCTCGGCCCGCTCTCCGGGCCCCCCGGCCCCAGCGGCTCCCAGCTGGTCTACGCCTACGACAGCGACCGGCTCGGCATCCGCGTCCAGGCCGTCGACACCGCGTTCACCGCCGCGGACGGCCGGCAGTTCGCGGTCCTCGTCCTGGGGCCGGCCACGGACTGGCCCCGGCAGCAGGAGACCGAGCGCACGGCCCTGGAGTCCTTCGCCCCCACGAGCTGATCCGGCGGCCGGCCCGCGGGCCGACCGCCGGGCACGGAGCTGTCGGCGCTATCCCGGCAGCTCCGTGCGCTCCCACCACTCGTAGACGGGCAGCCGCCCCTGGGCCGTGTCCCACTCCCGCTTCGTGATCCGGAAGTGCTCGTAGCCACCGCGGTACGGAACCTTCAGATCGCCCCCGTCCGGATCCACCTCGACGATCCGCTCCGGGATGCCCTCGGGGCCGCCTTGAAGTACTGCCTTCGGTGCCTTGCTCGCCATGCCCGCAGTGTCTCGCGCCCCTCGCACCCCCGCCACCGACGGCTCGCCGGGCGTTACCCGAGCAGCCCTGTGGGCGGGGCGGGCGGGTCAGACGCTCTGGAGGGGGCCCTCCAGAGCCGAGATGTCGGCGGTGGCGCCGGGACCGGGGGTGTGGGAGGGGACCGGCCGGCCGTAGTCGCTGAGCTGGATGGTGCCGGTCTGGTGGTCGATCTCGGTGACGAGTTTCCGGGGGTAGTGCCTGCCTTCGATGGCGACGTAGACGGTCTGGGCGGCGTCGCGGGTCGTCTCGGTGACGGGGAGGACGGGGGTCCCTTCCTCGGTGGTCGGCCTGCCCTTGGTGAGGGTGAACGAGGGGGACGACGACGGGGAGGGGGGAGGGGCGGACGGCTCGGGGGTGGCGACGACCTCCTGCTGGAAGTCGCGGAGGTTGCAGGCGGCGGTCAGGCCCCGGAGGAAGGCGTCGTCGGTGGTGCCGTGCAGGAAGCGGTCCTGGTAGACCCTGGCGGCGGCGGTGCCGTCGCCGCCGGGGAGCTGGCTCTTCCAGAAGGCGGCGTCGGGCTTCAGCCAGACGTCCTTGCCGCGCTTGATCAGGTCGACCCGGCCGAGCGGGCCCCGGCTGATGTGGCCGGCGCAGTTGCCGTCGCGGTCCAGCGTGAGATCGAGCCGGGTGGGGTCGGTGCTGGTCGCGCTGCGCAGACGCAGGGATTTCGCGGCGAGGAGCTCGTGCAGGGCGTCGTCGGAGATCTGCTGGGCCGTCTTGTCCGCGAGGTCGCCCTCGCTGCCGGAGTCGTCGGCCGCTGCCGTGGCGCCGCCGCCGACGGTCGCGGCGACGAGGGCTGCGCCGCAGGTCAGGGCGGTGAGGGTGCGACGGGTGCCGGTCATCTCGCTACCTCCGGTCCCGAGGGAATCCCGTGAGGGCATACGGCTAATCAGGGTACGTTCCGGGCGAATCGGGCGCATGCGGAGCGGCTCGCGTGACTCGGGTCACTTTCCGTGGATGTTTGGGCATAGGTGGAGGGCTTTCGGGGAGGGGTTCCCGTTGCTGACTGAATCCCTGGTGTCAGCGGCGAGAACGCATCGGTAACTGGAAGGCAGAAAATCGACGTGTCGGCAACCGAGACAAGCGCGACCATTCACGTAGGCGGGGAGTGGCTGACGGCCGCGTCCGGCGCCACGCGGGAGGTCCTGGACCCCGCCGACGCGACGACGCTCCAGCTGGTGGCCGAGGGCGGTGCCGAGGACGCCGACGCGGCGGTCGCGGCGGCCAGGCGGGCCTTCGACGGCGGCGCCGGCGCCTGGCCGCGTACGGCGGTGGCCGAGCGTGCCGCGCTGCTGCGCCGGGTCGCCGACCTGCTCCAGCGCGACCGCGAGGAGATCGCGCTGATCGAGAGCCGGGACACCGGCAAGACGCTGGAGGAGGGGCGGGTCGACGTCGACGACGTGACCAACGCCTTCCGCTACTTCGCCGACCTCGTGGTGAACGAGAGCGGCGGACGGGTCGTCGACGCCGGGTCGGCGGATGTGCACAGCGTCGTGGTGCACGAGCCGGTCGGCGTGTGCGCGCTGATCACGCCCTGGAACTACCCGCTGCTCCAGGCCAGTTGGAAGATCGCGCCGGCGCTGGCGGCCGGCAACACCTTTGTGATCAAGCCCAGTGAGGTCACCCCGCTGTCGACCGTCCACCTGATCGGGCTGCTGATCGAGGCGGGGCTCCCGGCCGGCGTCGCCAACATCGTCACCGGGGCCGGGCTGCCGGTCGGGCAGCGGCTCGCGGAGCACCCGGACGTGGACCTGTTCTCGTTCACCGGCGGGCTGGCCAGCGGTACGAAGGCGGGCGCGGCGGCGGTCTCCGGCGCCAAGAAGATCGCCCTGGAGCTGGGCGGGAAGAACCCGAACGTGGTGTTCGCCGACGCCTGCGCGACCGACGAGGGCTTCGACACCGCCGTCGACCAGGCGCTGAACGCGGCGTTCATCCACAGCGGGCAGGTCTGCTCGGCCGGCGCCCGGCTGATCGTCGAGGAGTCCGTACGGGACCGCTTCGTCGCCGAACTGGCCCGCCGCGCCGAGAAGATCAAGCTGGGCCGCGGCACCGCCGAGGGCGTCGAGTGCGGCCCGCTCGTCTCACAGCAGCAGCTGGAGAAGGTCGAGGCGTACGTCGTCTCGGCGCTGGCCGAAGGAGCGCAGCTGCGCTGCGGCGGCGCCCGCCCCGAGCCGAGCGACGTCCGGCCGGCCGGCGGCTACTTCTACGCGCCGACCGTGCTCGACGGCTGCCACCGCGAGATGACGGTGGTCCGCGAGGAGACGTTCGGCCCGATCCTGACCGTGGAGACCTTCACCACCGAGGACGAGGCCGTCGCGCTCGCCAACGACACCGAATACGGGCTGGCCGGCGCGGTCTTCTCCGCCGACACCGCGCGCGCCCGCCGGGTCGCCGCCCGGCTGCGGCACGGCACCGTATGGATCAACGACTACCACCCCTACCTGCCGCAGGCGGAGTGGGGCGGCTTCGGCAAGTCCGGCATCGGAAGGGAGCTGGGCCCCTCCGGGCTCGACGAGTACCGCGAGAGCAAGCACATCTACGAGAACCTCCGGCCGGAGCCGGTGCGCTGGTTCGCGGGCTGACCCCCGCACGTCCCTGGCAGCCCCCTCGACTCCCGGACCCCGCGCACCTTTTGCAGTAAGGAGCACACCCCTCATGCCCGTGTACGACTATGTCGTTGTCGGCGGTGGCACCGCCGGTTCCGTCATCGCCTCCCGCCTCACAGAGGACCCCGGCATCACCGTCGCGGTGATCGAGGGAGGCCCCTCCGACATCGACCGTGAGGACGTCCTGACGCTGCGCCGCTGGCTCGGCCTGCTCGGCGGCGACCTCGACTACGGCTACACCACCACCGAGCAGCCGCGCGGCAACTCGCACATCCTGCACAGCCGCGCCAAGGTGCTCGGCGGCTGTTCCTCGCACAACACGCTGATCTCCTTCAAGCCGCTGCCGTCCGACTGGGACGAGTGGGAGGCGGCCGGCGCCACCGGCTGGGGCGCAGCCGACATGGACCCGTTCTTCGGCAAGCTCCGCAACAACATCGTGCGGGTGGCGAAGAAGGACCAGAACCAGATCGCCACCGACTGGGTCGAGGCGGCGCAGACGGCGCTCGGCGTGCCGGAGGTCGTGGGCTTCAACGACCGGCCCTTCGACGAGGGCGTCGGCTTCTTCGACCTCTCGTACCACCCGGAGAACAACAAGCGGTCGTCCGCCTCCGTCGCCTACCTCCACCCGCACATGGAGGCCGGCGACCGGCCCAACCTCACGCTGCTGCTGGAGACCTGGGCCCACCGGCTGGAGCTGGACGGCACCCGCGCCAAGGGCGTCCACGTCCGCACCAAGGACGGCGAGGAGGTGTACGTCGAGGCCGCGCGCGAGGTGCTGGTGTGCGCGGGCGCGGTGGACACCCCGCGGCTGCTGATGCACTCCGGCATCGGGCCCCGGAAGGACCTGGAGGCGCTGGGCATCGACTGCGTACTGGACCTGCCGGGCGTCGGGGAGAACCTGATCGACCACCCGGAGTCGGTGATCGTGTGGGAGACCAACGGGCCGATCCCGGGGAACTCCGCGATGGACTCGGACGCCGGGCTGTTCGTCAAGCGGGACCCGGAGCACCAGGGCCCGGACCTGATGTTCCACTTCTACCAGATCCCGTTCACCGACAACCCCGAGCGGCTGGGCTACGAGCGCCCCGAGCACGGTGTGTCGATGACCCCCAACATCCCCAAGTCCCGCGCCCGCGGCCGGCTCTACCTCACCTCCGCGGACCCCGAGGCCAAGCCCGCCCTGGACTTCAGGTACTTCGAGGACGAGGGCGACTACGACGGGCAGACCCTCGTCGACGGCATCAAGCTGGCCCGCAAGGTCGCCCAGGCCGAGCCGTTCGCCAAGTGGCTCAAGCGGGAGGTCTTCCCCGGGCCCGAGGTCACCGACGACGCGGAGATCGGTGAGCTGGTGCGCAAGGCCGCGCACACCGTCTACCACCCGGCGGGCACCTGCAAGATGGGCGCCGCCGACGATGAACTCGCCGTTGTTGACCCGGAGTTGAGGATCCGGGGACTTGACGGCATCCGGATCGCCGACGCGTCGGTATTCCCGACGATGCCGGCGGTCAATCCGATGATTGGCGTGCTCATGGTGGGGGAGAAGTGCGCCCACATGCTTCACGCGACCCCGACCCAAGGAGGTGATGCGTGATGGCCACCACCTCCGTCGGCGCATCCGATGTGCCCAACCCCCGTAAGAACGACGGAAACAGCCGCAACAGCAACAACACCGACACCGCGGCGAACGGCGGGCCGGACGAGCGGCCCGTGGTGTTCTCCGTGCGGCACCTGTGGAAGGTCTTCGGGCCGAAGGCCGACCGCATTCCGGACGACGCCGACGCCGCCGGGCTGAGCGCCCAGGAACTGCGCGAGAAGACCGGCTGCACCGCCGCCGTGCGCGATGTCTCCTTCGACGTCCACAAGGGCGAGGTCTTCGTCGTCATGGGGCTCTCCGGCTCCGGCAAGTCCACCCTCGTACGGTGCCTGACCCGCCTGATCGAGCCGACCAGCGGCAAACTGGAGATGGACGGCGAGGACGTCCGCGCCATGGACCGCGGCGCGCTGCGCGAACTGCGCCGCCGCCGGGCCGCCATGGTCTTCCAGCACTTCGGCCTGCTGCCGCACCGCTCGGTCGTCGACAACGTCGCCTACGGCCTGGAGATCCAGGGCATGGGCAAGGCGAAGCGCCGCGAGAAGGCCGCCGAGATGGTCGACAAGGTCGGCCTCGCCGGACTGGAGAAGCGCCGCCCCGGCCAGCTCTCCGGCGGCCAGCAGCAGCGCGTCGGCCTGGCCCGCGCGCTCGCCGTGGACCCCGAAGTCCTGCTGTTCGACGAGCCGTTCAGCGCGCTCGACCCGCTCATCCGGCGCGACATGCAGGAGGAGGTCGTCCGCCTGCACCGCGAGGAGGGGCGGACCATGGTCTTCATCACCCACGACCTCGCCGAGGCGCTGCGGGTCGGCGACCGGATCGCGCTGATGCGCGACGGCCGGATCGTCCAGCTCGGCACCCCCGAGGAGATCGTCGGCTCGCCGGCCGACGACTACGTCCGCGACTTCGTCCGGGACGTCCCGCGCGAGCAGGTGCTGACCGTGCGCCGCGCGATGCGCCCCGCCGAGGACGGCGAGGACGGCGACGGCCCGGCGCTCGCCCCCGACACGCTGATCTCCGACGCCATCGAGACGGTCGCCCGCACCGGCGGCCCGGTCCGCGTCGTGGACGGCACCCGCTGCCTCGGCATCGTCGACCACGCCTGTCTGCTGAACGTGGTCGCCCGCCTCCAGGGCCCGCAGCACGACGAGCACGGTGAGGTGGCCGCCTGATGTACGCCGTAGCCTCTCACCGCGGCGCCGCCCGCGCCGTCACCCCCCGCGCCCCCGCCGCCGGCCGCCGCGCCCGGCTGCGCGCCGCCCTGCTGCGCCACTGGCGCGAGGCCCAGCGCGCCGCCGCGATGAACATGCCGACGGGCACCGTGAAGCGGGGTCGGGCATGAGTACCGCAGCACCCACCACCACGCCCGGCGCGCTGGGCTCCGCCGACCGGCTCGGTCCGGCGGCGGCCCTGCTGCGCCGCCGCGGCCTCGCCAAGCTCCTGCTGCTCGCCGTCGCCGCGGCGGTCCTGGTCCCGCTCGTCCAGGCGAAGTGGTCCGGCGCCGCCTGGCCCGGCGCACTGACCGTCGACGTCTCCGGCCCGCTCGGCAAGACCAGCGACTGGATCATCAACAACCGTGACAGCCACTGGCTGTTCGTGTACTTCCTCGGCCACCTCAGCAACGCCGTGGTGATCTCCGTACGCGCCGTCTACCTGCTGCTGCTCGCGCTGGGCTGGACGGGCGTGACCGCCGGTCTGACGCTGCTGGCCTGGCGGGTCGCCGGCCTCCGGATCGCCGCCACCGCGCTGGTCTCCTTCCTGGTCAGCGGGCTGCTCGGGATGTGGATCCCGACGATGCAGACGCTCGCCCTGATGGTCGTGGCGGTCGCCGCCTCCGTGGCCGTCGGTGCGCTGCTCGGCCTCGCCGCCGGCCTCTCCGACCGCCTCTTCCGCATCCTGCGCCCGGTCCTCGACACCATGCAGGTGCTCCCCGCCTTCGCCTACCTGCTCCCCGTCGTGCTGGTCTTCGGCATCGGCGTACCGGCCGCGCTGCTGGCCACCGTCGTCTACGCGGCGCCGCCGATGGCGCGGCTGACCGCGCTCGGACTGCGCGGCGCGGACGCCGGCGTCCTGGAGGCCGCCTCCTCGCTCGGCGCCACCGGACGCCAGCGGCTGCTCACCGCCCGGCTCCCGCTCGCCCGCAAGGAACTCCTCCTCGGCGTCAACCAGACGATCATGATGGCGCTGTCCATGGTCGTGATCGCCTCGATGATCGGCGCGGCCGGCCTCGGCGACCGCGTCTACCAGGCGCTGGCCTCCGTGGACGTCGGCTCCGCGCTCGCCGCCGCCATCCCGATCGTGCTGCTCGCCATCGTCATGGACCGCACCACCGCGGCGGCCGGCGAACGTCTGGGCGCCAACACCGGTGCCACCGGCCCCACGTGGCTGCGCGGCTGGCCCGCCTGGGCCGGGATCGCGGTGCTCACCGCCGCGTTCGCGCTCGCCGGCCGGCTGGCCGGCTCGGCGGTCTGGCCGTCCGGTGCGACGGTGGCCATCGCCCGCCCGGTCAACGACTTCAAGGAGTGGATGGTCGGCCACCTCTACTCCGGCGTCCCCGTCGTCGGGGGCACCGCCGACTGGGCCGCGCACTTCACCAACTGGGTGCTCAACCCGCTGCGCAACGGCCTGACCGCGCTGCCCTGGTACGGCGTGCTGCTCGTCGTCGCCGCCCTGGCCTGGCTCATCGGCACCTGGCGCACCGCCCTGACCGCCGTCCTCGCGATGGCCGCCATCGGCGTACTGGGTGTGTGGAACCCGTCCATGGACACCCTCTCCCAGGTCCTCGCCGCCCTGGTGGTGACCCTGGCACTGGGCTTCGGCATCGGCATCCTGGCCGCCGGCAGCAAGCGCTTCGAGGCGCTGCTGCGCCCGGTCCTGGACGTGATGCAGACGATGCCGCAGTTCGTCTACCTCATCCCGGTCGTGGCGCTGTTCGCCGTGGGCCGCGCCCCCGCCGTCGCCGCCGCCGTGGTCTACGCCCTGCCGGCCGTCATCCGCATCACCACCCAGGGCCTGCGGCAGGTCGATCCCGCCGCCATGGAATCCGCCCGCTCCCTCGGCGCCACCCGCTGGCAGACCCTCCGGCAGGTCCAACTCCCGCTGGCCCGGCCCGCGTTGCTGCTCGCCGTGAACCAGGGCGTGGTGCTCGTCCTCGCCGTCGTCATCATCGGCGGCCTGGTCGGCGGCGGCGCCCTCGGCTACGACGTCGTCACCGGCCTCTCCACCGGCAACCTGGCCCTCGGCCTGGTCTCGGGCGTCGCCATCGTCTGCCTGGGCCTGATGCTCGACCGGGTCACCCAGCCGACGGAACGGCGGACGACGGGGAAGGGAGCCTGACCATGACCCGTACACGCATCAAGCTCGTGGCCACCTCGGCGGCGACGGCCGGAGCCCTGCTCCTGGCCCTCTCCGCCTGCGGCAAGGCCGACATGACCAAGCAGGCGTCGCCGTTCGCGGCGGCCAAGGGCTCCAAGTCCGTCACGCTCTCCGTGCAGACGTGGGTCGGCGCCCAGTCCAACGTCGCGGTCGCCAAATACCTCCTGGAGCACCAACTGGGCTATCACGTCGACACCGTTCAGGTGGACGAGATCCCCGCCTGGGACGCGCTCAGCCAGGGCCGCGTCGACGCGATCCTGGAGGACTGGGGCCACCCCGACCAGGAGAAGCGCTACGTCCAGGACAAGAAGACGATCACGGCGGGCGGCGGCAACGGCGTCACCGGCCACATCGGCTGGTGGGTCCCCAAGTACTGGGCCGACGCCCACCCCGACGTCCTCAACTGGAAGAACCTCAACAAGTACGCCGACCAGCTCCGCACCTCGGAGAGCGGCAGCAAGGGCCAGCTGATGGACGGCTCGCCGTCCTATGTCACCAACGACAAGGCGCTGGTGAAGAACCTGGGCCTCAACTACCAGGTGGTCTTCGCCGGTTCGGAAGCGGCGCAGATCACCCAGATCCAGCAGTTCGCCAAGCAGAAGAAGCCCTTCCTGACGTACTGGTACGAGCCCCAGTGGCTCTTCAACCAGGTGCCGATGGTGGAGGTCAAACTCCCCAAGTACACCGACGCCTGCGCGGCGAAGGGCACCAAGGACCCGCAGTCCATCGACTGCGCGTATCCGACCACGCCCCTCCAGAAGTACTTCAACACCGACTTCGCCAAGAGCGGCAGCTCCGCGGTGGCGTTCCTGAAGAACTTCAGCTGGGACAAGAAGGACCAGAACGAGGTCTCCGAAATGATCGCCTCGAACGGCCTCTCCGCCGACGAGGCGGCCAAGCGCTGGGTGCACGAGCACCCGGACGTGTGGAAGCGGTGGCTGCCGAAGAAGTAGCTACTGGTTGGGAGTTGCTGTGAGCGCTTGGGCGGGGCCGTCGCGGACGGTCCCGCCCAAGCGCTTACTTGGCCACGGTGCCGATGAACGCGGACCAGGCGGAGCGTGTCATCTCGACCACGGGACCGTCACTCAGCTTGCTGTCCCGTATGAGGACGTGGGGCTGATTGTCGGCGACCTCGACGCAGTCATTGCCGACGCCTCCGCTGTAGGAGGACTTGTGCCAGTTGGGAGGGGGAGGGGTCTGGCTCACTTGGACCTCTTCACTACTTCGTGGATCTTGTCCGTGGATGCCTCAGCAGTCAACGAGCTGGCGGCGAACCGGTCATAGATCCGCTGGTACTTGATGACTTCTGCGGCATCTTCAGAGTAGCTACCAGTGAGAAATCCCTCCGTGTACGCCCCTCTGGCTCCGTTGGGAAGAGTCAGGACTGCAATGGTTCCAATGATGTGCCCAGTGATGTGCCCAGCACCGAACGGCAGAACTTGGATGGTGATGTTGGGCGACCCCTGCGCTTCCAGCAGTCGCTCCAGCTGAGGAGCCGTTGCCCGGTAGAGGGCGGCTTCGTCGATGACGGCCGACATCCAGGGCGGGTCAGCCTGCTCCCACAGCTTCTGCCGCGCCATGCGCTGCTCAACATAAGAATCGAGGTCTGTGGGGTCTCCGGCCTGTCCAGTAAGCAGCAGCTCGCGAATGTAGTCAGGAGTCTGGAGCAAGCCCGGAACAATGGATCCTGCGGTGTGGATTATCCGGGCCTTGTCCTGACGCCTCAGATACGTCTTCGCGTAGTCCAGAACCGTGCCCTGCTCCAAGATCCTGACCAGGTCCACCAGGCAGTCCCTGGGCAGGTCGAGCACCGACTCCAACTTGCCCGCCAGGTCCCTGTCCGGCGGCACGTCTCCCGTTTCCACCTCGGAGATACGCGTCTGACTCACGAACACCCGCTTGGCCAGGTACGACTGGGACCACTCACAGCCCTCGGCCTTGGCCCTGGCCTTGTCCACACGGGCATCTCTCACCTTGCTGCCGATGTACTGCTCAAGCCCCTCCCCGGGGTCCACTTCCCTGACTCGTGGCATATGCCCTTCACCTCGATCACGCTCCGGCACTCAGCTACTGGTGACGATAGACCCATCGCAGCAGTCTGGTCGCAGACAGTAGCGATAAGAGCCCTGGGGGAGAACCACGGTGACAGGTACGGGAGTTCGGACCGCAGACCAGGAAGCGGACGACATGTGCAGGCGGCTGCACGAAGCCTTGCGCGGTGCCGGATTCAACGCCGAGCCGCCGCTTGTCGCGACCGTCAGTACGACTCGCGGTGTGATGGTGGACAAGATCGTGCCCCCGCTCCTCCTGCTCCACCAGGCCGAGAGGCTGTGCACGATCCTGGAGGCGGACCGGCGGTGAGCGAGAAGAAGCCGGCGGGTGACCCCGGGGACCTCGGCGAGAAGGTCAAGAAGATCAACAACGATACGAAGCGGCGGCCCAAGTGATGTGGCGCCAGGTCGATCGCTGCCTCACGATCGTGCAAGTCCGTGCAAGGTGAGTGCGCCCCAGGATGAGGCGGGTGCAAAATCGCACGCAGAGATCGTCTTCTTCGAGCGAGGAGGTCATCATGGCGCTGCACAAGCTCGGCAAGGACCCTGAGAGCAAGGACGGGGGCTCCCCCACGGTCTACCTGGACGATGAGAGCAACAGCTACCTTGTACAGGGATTCAAGGTCACAGACACGAAACGCCGGTCCCAGATGGACATCCCGGGGCACGAAGACGTAGTGGAGATCCCGCGGCGCATGGTTCAGTTCTTCCTGGAGGCAAAGGGTGACGAAGCCCCCAACGTTTGAGGACCTGTTGGCCTCGACTCAGCGTTCCGCCATTCACCTGGAGATGCGCGACGGGTACATGGAGTCCGACCCGAGCTTCATCGCCTGGAAGGCGGGAAAGCGCAACCTTCCGGAGGACAACGAGCCCGAACGGCGCCGATGGCTCACGTGGGTCCGACAGGCGACAGACCGCGGGGCTGTGATCCGGAGAGCGCGGGTCTTCTCGGTACCCGAGTCGGACTACCTCCGGTTCGAGCACCATGTCTCCGACGCCAACGTAAGGGCGGGCGAGCAGATCGCCTGGCTTCCCCGTCGCCGAGCGACAGATATCGCTTTCCCTGGCAACGACTTCTGGGTCTTTGACAACGAACTTGTCCTGGTCCTGCACTTCACCGGAGACGGAGAGAGCCCGGAAGACTGGATGGAGCTGACGACCGATCCGAAGATTCGTGACCTGTGCGTCAGCGCCTTCGAAGCCGTATGGGAACGCGCCATCCCGCACTCGGAGTATCGCCCGGTCTGACGAGACCGGACGACGCCCCGGTGCCCAACTCCCCCTATTCTGCCGCCCAGGCAGCCCGCCATGCCCTGGGGCAACGGCTCAAAGAGATCCGGAAATCTAACGGCATGACGGCACGGGCCTTTGCGGCCCGTGCCGGCTGGAGTGAGTCCAAGGCGTCCCGGATCGAGAACGGCAAGACCTTCCCGGCAGACGCAGACTTGCGCGCCTACGCCGAATTGTGTGGCGCCCCCGAGGCGTATCCGGATCTCCTTGCCGCCGCTCACGGCATCGAAGGGATGTACGTTGAGTGGCGGAGGCTCCAGCGTGACGGCATGCGGCATGCCCAACAAGCCCACGTTTCGCTTTACGAACGAACCGAGCACTTTCGTATCTACGAGCCGAGCGTCATTCCCGGCATCTTGCAGACCAGGAACTATGCACGAGCCATCATGGGCACCATTTCTGCCTTCCGGCACCTACCTGACGACGTGGACGCAGCGGTCGATGTGCGCATGAGGCGTCAGCACATACTACGAGATGCGGGGCGGCGCTTCGGAATCATCCTGGAAGAAGCTGCATTGCGTGCCCGGTTCGGCAACTCCGATGTGATGGCCGCACAGCTTGGACACCTGTTGACCGTGACCTCTCGGCAACAAGTGAGCCTCGGCATCGTTCCGTTCACGGTCAACCGCCGCATGTGGCCGCTGGAAGGCTTCTGGATCTTCGGCAACGAGCAAGTGCTCATCGAGCTTGCCACTGCACAAGTAACCGTGAAGCAGCCGAGCGAAATCGAGACCTACGAGCGTATGTTTTCCGAGCTGGTCTCGATTGCCAGGTACGGCAAGCACGCCCGAGCCCTGATCGCAGAAGCCATCCACGCGCTCGGGTGAATGCGCGCAAGTACGCGCAAGTTCTTGGACCGTCCCCCTCTGCCTTCCCTACCTTCGGGACAGTCCGTGGAAGGGAAGAGAAACCATGACAGTCGCTTCAGAGCAGTCGGTCAAGCCCCGGCAAGGTCGGCATCTCGTCTCGCCGGAGCTGTTTGAGCGCCTGGTGGACTTCTGCGCCGAGGAGTACGGCCTTGAGCGCTGTGTCGCCGAATGCGTCCAGAGCGAGGCCATCGCCATGTGCTACGTCATGGGCAGCACCAACGCCGGTGACGAGATGGCTCCGAGCAAGCAGGTGGACGCCGGTTGGCACATCTTCATGCTCCACACGGAGGAGTACGCCGACTGGTGTCAGGAGAACTTCGGCTATTTCCTCCACCACAGGCCGAACAGCAAGGTGCGCACCCGTGCCCTCATGACCGATGTGGTCGGGCGCCTCAAGGCACAGGGCTTCGAGGCGGACGAGCGGCTGTGGGGTACCGCGGCCGACTGCAACCCTCCGGCCTGCTGTGGAGACGGCCCCTGCTGCTAGGTAGTTCACGCAGGCGTCCGGGCCCACCGGCCCGGACGCCGGCCCGTCCCCAGGAGGAATCCGCGTGCCGGAAGCCGCCCACAAGGGCACAGGCAGGGTCACGGCGTTCTCGATGTTCGGCCCCGTGTTCGGCTACGCGTCGAGACTCGTGGACGACCAGCAGGTTGCGTACATCGGCCCGCTGACGCCCGGCGTGCAGTGGCCAAAGCTCTGGCAGATGGCGGCTCGATGCTGTCGCGAGTCGGCGCAGGAGCGGGAGCACGCGCAGTGGATCGTCACTCAGGCGACTCGCGCCTTCGTCATGCACGCCGACCTCGTCGCGCAACTGCTCGGCGCCGACTGGTATATGGATGGCGGCGGACGCCGAATCGACGTCGGCGGCTGGTCGAACCACGATGCCTTGAACACGGGAAGCATGACCGTGCCCGACCTCACGCCCGAGCAGGTCTCGACGAAGCACACGTACTACCCCCACTACTTCGACGACTGCTGAGGGTACGCCGCGTCGCACACAAACCTTCAACGTGACGGCACGGCACGGTATTTGGTCAGGACAGCAGCTCGTCCACCAAGTCCACCCCCAGGTCCCGGGTCTGGTGGACCGTGAGGCCCTCGTCGAGGAACCAGTCGTCGGTGGCCTCGGGGTGGGGGCCGACCACGCCTACCTTGCCGGCGCCGTACGGGGCGACGAGGGCGGCGACGGTGCCGTTCGGGTAGGTGGCGAGCACGGTGGCGTCGGCGCCGGGGTCGAGGATGAAGTGCGGGCCGTCCTGGAAGAAGACGGTGCGGGGGACGCCGCGCCACCGGGTCTCCACTACGGTGTCGCGGTCGTGGTCGACGGTGGCGCCCGGCGTGACGATGTACTGGTCGGTGTCGCCGGGGAGCAGGTCGAAGCCGGGGTCGTCACCGGCCAGGTAGCCGCCAAGACAGAAGCCGAGGTAGTGGCCGCCGCCGTGGACGTAGGCGCGGATCTCGTCGGTGTGCTTCTTCATGCGGCGGTAGGCGGGGGCGAGGGAGCCGCCGCCGGGCTGGGCGTAGAGGTGAGCATGCGCCAGGGACGCGGCGGAGAGCGGGATCTCCTCGTGCGGGCCGGTGTAGCGGACGTCGAGGTTCCAGGGGCCGGAGCTGAGGAGCGAGGCGACCGCCTCGGAGCAGCCGGCGGGCCGGGCGGCCGGGCCCCGGTAGACGAGGGCCAGGGGGCGTCCGCCGGGCTCGGGGAGCGGCGCGGCGCCGGGCTCTTCCCGGGCGCCGAAGGCGCGGCGGACGGAGTCGAGGAAACCGGTGGCTGGTGGCATGGGTTCTCACCGTGAGTGGCTGTCGGGGCGGGGTGTCAGCTGGGGCGGGGGCGAGGGGTCTGCCGACCGGAGGGCCAGGCCCTGGGCCGGGATGCCGCGCCATGCGGTGCCGGGGGTGAGGTACTCGCCCTTCATCACCAGCGAGAGCGCGTCGAGCCAGACGCCCTCGCCGACCACGCCGTCGTACAGCACGATCGCCCGGGTGCCGACGGTGGCGCCGGCCCGCACGGTGACCTTCGACATCTTCATGACCCGGTCTTCGAACAGATGCGTCTGCAAGCTTACGCCCGCGCCGATCGCCGCGTCGTCGCCCACGTCGACCAGGTCGAACTCGGTGAGGAACGTGGTGCCGATCCAGGTGCGCCGGCCGATCCGGGCCCCGAACAGGCGCAGGACGGGCGGCAGGAACGGGGTTCCGGCGAGGGCGGCGGCGCCGGCCGGGACGGCGGCTGCCTCGTAGAGGCCGGTGACGAATTCGGTACGGCGGACGAACAGGCTCCAGAGGGGTTCGACGCGCGGCCGGTACGTACCGACGACGAGCCACTTGACCGCCGCGCAGTAGGCGATGACCGTCAGGCCGGCGCCCATGAGGAGGACCGGGGCGAGGAGCACGGGCAGGGCCAGGGTCGGGCGGTGGGCGACGCCGGAGAGGGCCAGGAGGGCGAGGAAGGTGGTGACGCCCAGGACGGAGGCGGGCATCGTGGCGCGGAAGTACTCGATGGCCAGCCGCAGGCGGACCGCCGTGCGGGTGGGGCGGAAGGTCAGCTCCTCGGGGAAGTCGCCGCTGCTCTGGCGGTGCGGCAGGAGGATCGCGGGGGAGCCGAGCCAGGAGGTGCCGGCCGGCACGTCGTCCTGGGGCGGGACGGTGCCGACGCCGATCAGGGAGCCGGGCTCGGTTCGCGTCCCGGCCGGCAGGCAGGCGGCGTTGCCGACGAACGCGCGCCGCCCCACCTCGGTCGGCCGGGCGGCGAACTGCCCGCCCGCGAAGGCGGCCGTCCCGACGCCCGCCATGTCGGCGACGAAACTCCCCTCGCCGAGGGTCAGCAGATCAGGGTCGAGGTGCGCGGCGGTGGAGACCTCGGCGCCGCGGCCGATCCGTGCGCCGAGCAGCCGCAGCCAGGGGGCCGTGTAGAGCGTCGCGTAGAGGGAGTTGGTGGCGATCAGGCTGAATTCCAGCAGCTTGTCGGCCAGCCATTTGCGGATGCCGAGGGCGCTGCGGACGGGGTGGCTGCCGACCGGAGACCGGGGCAGGATCAGGCGCTTGGCGAGGGCGACCGCGGCGCAGGCGGTGAGCACGTACAGCGGGCCGCCGAGGAAGAAGACGGTCAGCGCGGCGGGCAGGGTGCCCCAGGCCAGCCAGGTGACCCAGCACAGGGCGGTGCTCGGCAGCACCACGGCGAGGGAGAGGACTTCGAGGAAGCCGAGCCCGAGCAGCGCGGCGGCGAGGTGGCGCGGTCGCCACGCCGGCTGCCGGTCGCCGGCGCGCAGCATCGCCTCCACCTGGGGCGCCAGCATCGCGACCGGCGACGGCGGCGATCCGGCCCAGCGCGTCCCGGCGGGCACCACCTCGCCCTGGCCGATCACCGACTGCTCGCCGAGCCCGGACCCCGCCTCCATGCGGGCGCCCGGTTCGAGGACCGCATGCGCTCCGACGTACGCCCCCGGGCCGATCTCTATCGGGGCGACGGTGACCCAGCCGTCCGCCACGCGCCAGGCGCGCAGGGCGGCGCCGTAGCCGATCGAGGCGTCCGCGCCCACGTGGAGCAGGGCCGGCAGCGGGACGGTGTTGGTGGCGATGGTCGTCCGCGGTCCGATGCGGGCGCCGAGCAGCCGCAGGTAGCCGCTCATGAAAGGGGAGCCGCTCAGCTCGCGGAGGGGACTGACGCTCAGCAGCAGGCCCAGGGCCCAGAGGCGGAGGTAGGTGGTGCCCCAGAGGGGGTAGCGGCCGGGGCGGATGCCGGCGGCGAGGGGGCGGGCGAGGGCCACCGGTACGAGCCAGCGGACGGCGACGTAGCTGATCAGGACGGCGGCCATGGGCGCGACCGGCACCGGCGAGCGGAAGGTGAACGCGCCGCCCCGCCAGGCGAAGACGATGGCCAGGGGGAGGGTGAAGAGGAAGAGGAGTACGTAGAGGGCGCCGGCCTGGGCCAGTCCGGCGGCGGCTATTCGGCCGCTGCCGTGGCGGAGCGGAAGCGGGCGGACCGGCGGGGCCGAGTGCAGCGGGTGCCCGTTGGCGGTGCCGCCGATGCTGCCGATGCTGCCGATGCCGTCGATGCCGCCCGTGCCGCCGGAACTGCCGGTGAGCTCCGGGCTGCTGACGCCCGATGGGCCGGCGATGCCGGCCGCGGTGGCCAGCCGCTCCGCGAGGCGCCGTACGGTCGGGTTCGCGTAGAGGTCGCGCAGCGCGGGGCCGGTGCCGGTCCCGATGCCGCGGCTGCGCAGCAGCGAGACGACCTGCGCGGCGAGCAGCGAGTGCCCGCCGAGTTCGGCGAAGAAGTCCGCCTCGGCCGACAGGCTCTCCGGCGGGATCCCGAACACCTCCGCCCAGACGTCCCGTACCCGGGTCTCCCACTCCCCTTCGGGAGCGACGATCCGGCCGCCGCCGGTCAGCCGGCGGCCGGTCGGCGCGGGCAGCCGCTTGCGGTCCACCTTGCCGCTCGGCATGGCGGGCAGCTGGGGGAGGAAGTCCAGAAAGGGCGGGACCATATAGGCGGGCAGCCGGTGCCTCAGGCGCTGGTGGAGCCGGGCGACGAGGGCGTTCCCGTCGAGGTCCTCGTCGCCGCCGCCCGCCGTGCGGACGATGTACGCGGACAGCTCCCGGTGGTCCCCGGTGCCGTTCCCGTTGCTGTTGCCGTTCCCGTTGCCGCTCACGTGCGGCATCGCGACCAGTGCGGTGGCGGCCTCGGCCACGCCGGGGTCCTCCAGCAGGACGTTGTCGATCTCGCCGAGATCGATGCGGTAGCCGCGGACCTTCACCTCGTCGTCGGCCCGCCCCAGGTACGCGATCTCGCCGTCCGGGGTGATCCGGCCGAGGTCCCCGGTGCGGTAGAGCCGGCTGCCCTCAGGGGCCAGCGGATGCTCGATGAAGCGGTCGGCGGTCAGCTCCGGCCGTCCGATGTAACCGGCGGCGACGCCGGGGCCGCCGACGCAGATCTCCCCGACCGCCCCGTCGGGGACCGCCCGGCGCTGCTCGTCGAGCAGCACCACCGTGTACGTGGGCAGCGGCCGGCCTATGGTGACCGGCCTGCCCGGCCGCAGTTCGGCCACGGTCGCGGTGACGGTGGTCTCGGTCGGCCCGTACGTGTTGAGGATGCGGCGCCCCGGCCGGCTCCACCGCTCGACGAGCTGGGCCGGGCAGGCCTCGCCGCCGACCATGATGCTGCGGATCCGCGGCAGCTCCCGGGGGATGGTCGCCAGCAGCGTCGGCACGCAGTACAGCACGGTGACGGCGCGCTCCTCCAGGGCGTCGGCGAGCTCGGCGCCGAACCG
>NZ_BMRP01000023.1:0-25196 GCF_014648695.1 Streptomyces albospinus | reverse complement strand
GCGACGAGGGCGGCGCCCACCGCCCAGGTCGGCCAGATCTCCTCGATGGAGAAGTCGAAGGAGATGGTCATGCCCTGGTAGACCCGGTCGTCCGGCCGCACGTCGTAGATGTCCGGGACGAGGCCGAGGAAGTTGCAGATGCTGGAGTGGGCGATCGCCACGCCCTTGGGGCGCCCGCTCGATCCCGAGGTGTACATGATGTAGGCGAGCGGGTCGCCGGGGGCGGTCCGGATCGCCGGGTCGGCCGGCGCGCCCGGTTCCCGGGGTGCGGCCGGGGCCGGCCGGGTGGTCGGCAGGAAGGCCAGCGCGTCCCCGCCCGCGCCGCGGTCCGCGTCGAGGCGGACCACCCGCGTGTGCTCCCCGAGGCCGGTCAACCGCGCCGCCGTCCGCGCGGTCGCCAGCACCGCGTCCACCCCGGCGTCCGCCGCGATGAAGGCGACCCGGTCCGCCGGCGCCGACGGATCGATCGGTACGAACGCGGCGTCCGCCTTGCCCACCCCCAGCAGCGACGCGTACATGTCCACCGACCGCGGCACCAGGATCGCCACCCGCGCTCCCGGACCGATGCCGAGACCGCGGAGCCGGTGCGCGATCCGGTTGGCCCGCGCGTCGAGTTCGGCGTACGTCAGGGTGTGCTGCCCGCACTCCAGCGCGGTCGCCGAGGGCATGCGGTCACAGGTGTATTCGAAGACGCGGTGCAGTCGCATCGCGACCTGTCTGGTCGTGGCCATGCCTCCATCGCAGCGCCGATCACCCGTGATCGCATTTCCGCTCCGGGCCGCCGCACGCGGTGCCCGGGGGTGCGGGACGGGGCGGACGATCTTCCGGTGCCGCCGCGGGCCGTTCCGCAGCCCGCACTCGGCCGGTTGCACCCCTGCGGAGCCGGTCCGTCACCCCGGCAGAAGGGGCCTCACCCGATCGGATGGTGCGCCACGTGGCGCACCACCGGGCAGCTGCGGGCGGCCCAGGCTGGGACCATGCCGCTGCCGCTGCCGAAGTGCCCCACCCCCGACTGCGACGACCCGTTGTGGAGAGACACCACGACCACCGAACTGCACTGGGACAACTGGCGGTGGTGGTGCCACCGCTGCGACAAGAAGTGGTACCCGACCCGCGAGCAGATCGAGGAGTTCCGGCACGCGGTCAGCACCGGTGCCGGTGCCGGTGCCGGGGTCGCGGTGGGCGCCGGCGCGGGACCGCGGGGGCCGGCGCACGCCGTCGCGCGCCGCGATCCGCGGGTGCACCGCGCCTGACCGGCGGGCCGCCACCCCCGCTGCCCCGCCGCCGTGCCGTGACGGCATAGTAGAGCGCAGCTCCTACAGGGGCATGACAGAAACGGCGCGCACCACGGGCGCCGGTCCGTACCAGGGGGGAACGCTCCATGCTGTCCAAGCCGTCCGATCAACCCACGCGATCCATATCGTCCCGGTCCCGTATCCGCCGTTCCACCGCAGCCGCCGCCGCGACGGCCGCGCTGCTCGCGCTCACCGCCACCGCCTGCGGCCCCACCGACAACAACGCCTCGGCCGCACCCGGCAGTTCGTCCGCCGGCCAGAGGCACCCGGGCGGCCTGCCGACCAGCATCGACGACCTGAAGAAGTGGAAGGACGGCGGCTGGAAGAACTGGGACAAGTGGGCGCGTAAGGCGCAGGACTTCGCCAACCCGATCATCAAGGACCGGTGGAAGCCGGAGCGGCTGGCCCAGGCCAAGGCCGCACCGGAAGTCGGCGTACAGGACGCCGCTCTGGGCGGCCAGTCCGATGTCCCCGCCCCGGAGCCGAAGGCGGCTGTCACCGCCCAGGAGGTCGGCCGCCCGTACCACCGCAACATGGCCCCGATCGGCAAGATCTTCTTCGACAGCCCCAAGGGCCCGATGGTCTGCTCCGGCACGATCGTCGAGGATCCGGCGCACCCCGGGAAGTCCAACCTCGTCTGGACCGCCGGCCACTGCGTCCACACCGGCAAGCAGGGCGGCTGGATGCGCAACATCGTCTTCGTCCCCTCGTACAACGACAACGGCGTGCCGGCGAACCAGGTCGGCAACACGCCGTCCACGCAGATCACGCCGTACGGCAAGTTCTGGGCCGACTGGGTCAACACGTCCAACCAGTGGATCAGCATGGGCGGTGAGCACGGCAACGGCGGCTCCGTCTACGACTTCGCCGTGATGCACGTCAAGCCGGAGAACGGCAGCGGCAAGTCCCTTGAGGAGACCGTCGGCGCCGCCGCCCAGATCTGGTTCAACTCCCCGTACGCGGACGGCATCAGCTCGCTGAAGGCGTTCGGCTACCCGGCCGCGGCTCCCTACGACGGCGCGCGGATGCTGAGCTGCCTGGACCGGCCCGACCGCCTCACCATGGAGCGGGACATGCCCCCCATGGACCGCATCGGCTGCACGATGACCGGCGGTTCGTCCGGCGGCGGCTGGTTCGTCAACCGCGGCGGCAAGCTGACCCTGGTGTCCAACACCTCCATCAGCAACAGCCCGCACACCTGGCTGGCCGGCCCGCACCTGGGCCCGGAGGCGCAGGAGGTCTTCACCACCATGAGCCAGAAGTTCGCCGGCCAGCAGTAGGCGGCCGGAGGCGGCCGGTGCACCGGGCCCGCGGGGGCCCGGTGCACCGGCCGGTTCACGTCGTCAGCCCGTGCCGCGCCCGCCAGACGCGGGCCGAGAGGCGGGCCAGCAGCCGGGCGGCCGGGTCACCGGTGTCCTGCCCGTTGGCGAGCGGGCCGGTGTAGCAGACCGCGAGGGCGTACGGGGCGGCGTCGGGCGGGTGGACGACGGCGACGCAGTTCCGCACGCCCGTGATCCAGCCGTTCTTGCTGGCCAGCCGGGTGCCGGGCGGCAGGCCCGCGGCCAGGTCCACCCCGTGGGCGTTGTCCTCCAGCAGGCCCAGCACCTCCGGCTCCAGCGACTCCAGCAGCCGGACCAGGTCGTGTGCGGTGACCCGGTTGAAGATGCCGGCGGCGCGGGCCGGCTGGTCCTCGACGCCGCGCGGGGTGTCGGTGGCGGCGGACGCGCCGGCCCGCCGCCACACCTCGGCCACCGCCTCCCGGCCCACGTGGGCCAGGCAGAGGTTGGTCGCCAGGTTGGAGGAGTGGCTGACCATCCGCCCGGCGAGCCAGCGCAGCGACGCGGTACCGCCCAGCAGTTCCCAGGGCTCCGGATCGCTGTCGCCGGACCGGGAGTTGGCGAAGGTGCCGCCCGCGGCGGAGGCGAAGCGGTTGACCACGGGGATCCGCCGGTCCAGGTCCTGCCCGCTGCGGTGCAGGGCGGCCAGCACGGCGACCTTCATGGTGCTGGCCGCTTCGTGCGGGACGTCCGCGTTGCGCAGGACCACCGGGGGGCACCGCCAGGGGGCCACGACGAGGGAAAGCATGGCTCATCGTAAGGGCGACGGCCGCGCCCGCCGACGCGGACATCAGGCCGGGTCGGCGAGCTCCCGGAGGGTGCCGGGCACGTCGGTGAACGCCGCGTCGGCGGCCTGTCCGCACACCTTGCCCGCGGTCTCCCCGGCGAAGGTCAACTTGACCCGGTCCTAAAGGACCGGGCTTGGAGGTAGTGCCCAACTGGCTGCTGGGTGGGCTCCTCCGTCCAGACACCCCTATGGGGTGGCAGGGACGCGTGACTCACGCCCCGCAGTCCACGCAGCCTCCCCCTTCCGGGCGATGTTGCGGGAAGCGTTCCGGTCCGCGTGCGCAACGACGCCGCAGTTCCGGCAGGTGAAGAGAGCCTGGCGTGCCCTGTTCTTCTTGTCGATTCGGACGTCATCCTGCGATCGCGTCGGACGTCATCCTCCGGAGGGGGTGACCCCGAGACGGATCAGGGTTCCCCGGCCCGCCAACCCCTGGGCTCCCGGCGTCAGTTGCCGTCCCGCAGCCGCTTCGCCACCAGCGCCAGCGTCGCCGTCGCCTGACGTTGGAGACCGCCGCCGAAGGTGATCCGGGCCGCGCCCAGGGCGCCCAGTTCGCGGGGGGAGGGGCCGTCGGACCGGGCCATCGCGTTGAGCGGCAGGGCGATGGCCGCGGACAGTTCGGGCAGCAGCGCGGGCGGCGCCAGGATGGGGTAGATGCAGTCGGCGCCGGCCTCGGTGTACAGGCGGGCGCGCTCGACGGCCGCCGCGGTGCCGGTGTCGCCGCGCAGGAAGGTGTCGACCCGCGCGTTGACGACCAGGGCGTCGCCGGCCACGGCGCGTACCTCCGCCAGCCACTCCGCCTGCCGCCGCGGGTCGCGGAGGGCGCCCGAGGCGTGGTCGGAGTCCTCCAGGTTGCAGCCGACCGCCCCGGCCTCCGCGAGGCGGTCCACCAACTCCTTTGCGGACAGCCCGAATCCGGCCTCCACGTCCGCCGTCACCGGCACGTCCACGGCCCGTACGATCCGGGCGATCGCCGCGAACATCTCGTCGGCCGGAGTCTCGCCGTCCGCGTAGCCGAGGGACGCGGCGATGCCCGCGCTCGGTGTCGCGAGGGCGGGGAACCCGGCGTCGGCGAAGACCCGGGCTGCCGCGGCGTCCCACACGGTGGGGAGGACCAGCGGATCGTCCGGCTGCCGGCCGTGGTGGAGGGCGCGCAGCGCCGCGGCCCCGGCGGGCCCGGTGCCGGCGGTCACAGCTCCTCCCCGGGGGGCTGGCGCACCGTGACATTGACCCGGTTCCAGTTGTTGATCGCGACGATCACCGCGATCAGATGGGCCAGTTCGGACTCGGTGAAGTGGGCGGCGGCGCGGTCGTAGACGGCGTCGGGCACGTGGCCGTCGGTGAGCACCGTGACGGCCTCGGTGAGCGCCAGGGCGGCCCGCTCCCGCTCGGAGTAGAGGTCGCCGGCCTCCTCCCATGCGGGCAGCAGGTCGATCCGCCGCGGGCTCACCCCGGCCTCGCGGAGGTTCCTCACATGCATGTCGATGCAGAACGCGCACCGGTTGACCTGCGAGGCGCGCAGCACGACCAGCTCCACCAGGACCGGGTCGCCCAGGCCCTTCTTCGCGGCCGTGGTGAGCTTGAGCTGGGCCCTGCCGAACTCGGGCAGCAGGCCCCAGACCTTCATGCGGTGGCTCATCGGGTCACCCCTGCCCCGGGGTCATGCGCGTGGTCACGCCGAAGCGGTTCCAGGCGTTGATGGTGGTGATCAGGGCGATCAGCCGGGCGAGCTCGGGCTCGGTGAAGTGGGTGGCGGCGCGGTCGTAGACGGCGTCGGGGACGAAGCCGTCGGTGAGGACCGTGACGGCCTCGGTGAGCGCCAGGGCGGCCCGCTCCCGCTCGGAGTAGTAACCGGCCGCCTCCTCCCAGGCGTTGAGGAGGTGGATGCGCTCCTCGGTCTCCCCGGCCTTGCGGGCGTCGGTGATGTGCATGTCGAGGCAGAAGGCGCACTTGTTGAGCTGCGAGGCGCGGATCCTGACCAGCTCGACCAGGACCGGGTCCAGGCCCTTCTTGGCGGCGGCGTCCAGCGCGATCATGGCCTTGAACGCCTCGGGCGCGAGCTGGGCCCACCGCATACGGGGGCCGTGCCCATGGTTCGTGCCGGCGGTGGCCGGTGATGCGGATGATGCGTCCGGGTTCGTCATGGGTACGACGCTACGGCGCGAGTGGCGCAGAGGTATGGTCCACTTCCATGGAGAATTCGCGGGCCACTTCCGGGCGGGATCTGCATCTGGACCTCAGCGGTCCGGGCGGGCTGCGGGCCTCCCTGATGGGCGCGCTGCGCGACGCCGTACGGTCCGGGCGGCTGGTCCCCGGCACCCGACTGCCGTCCTCCCGGTCGCTCGCCGCCGACCTCGGCATCGCCCGCAACACCGTCGCCGACGCCTACGCCGAGCTGGTCGCCGAGGGCTGGCTCAGCGCCCGCCAGGGCTCCGGCACCCGGGTCGCCTGGGGGTGCTCCCCCAGCCACCGCCGGGGGGACCCGCACCGGGACGGGGCCCGGGGGAGGGCGCTGCCGGCCGCCGGCACCCCGGCGGCCCGCCGTGCTCCGGTCCGGGCGGCCGGCCCGCGGCACCCCGCCGCCGCGCCGCGCCTCGACCTCACCCCGGGCACCCCGGACGTCGCCTCCTTCCCGCGCACCGCCTGGCTGGCCGCCGCCCGCCGGGCGCTGTCGGCCGCCCCCAGCGAGGCGTTCGGCTACGGCACCGCGGCCGGCCGCCCGGAGCTGCGGACGGTGCTCGCCGACTATCTGGCCCGCGCGCGCGGCGTACGGGCCGACCCGGAGCGGATCATCGTCTGTGCGGGGTTCATGCAGGGGCTGGGGCTGCTCAGCCGCGCGCTGCGCGACGACGGCGGCGACGCCGGCGCGGGCATGGGCGCCGACGCCGACGCCGGCGACGGTGGCGAGGCCGACGCCCGCGTCGCCGTCGAGTCCTACGGCCTCCCCTTCCACCGCGACGTCATCACCCGCGCCGGGCTCGGCACCGTCCCCCTCCCGGTGGACGAACACGGCGCGGACACCGGGCGGTTGGCGTCCCTCGACGGCGTCCGCGCGGCCCTGCTCACCCCCGCCCACCAGTTCCCCACCGGCGTACCGCTGCACCCGGACCGCCGGGCTGCCGCCGTCAACTGGGCGCGCGCCACCGGGGGTTACATCCTGGAGGACGACTACGACGGCGAGTTCCGCTACGACCGCCAGCCGGTCGGCGCCCTCCAGGGCCTGGACCCCGACCACGTCGTCTACCTGGGCACCGCGAGCAAGAGCCTGGCCCCGGCGCTGCGGCTGGCCTGGATGGTCGTGCCGGACCGGCTCGTCGACCGGGTGCTGGCCGTCAAGGCGACCGGCGAGTGGCAGTCCGGCTCGCTGGACCAGCTCACCCTCGCCGATTTCCTGTCGTCCGGGGCGTACGACCGGCATCTGCGCGGGATGCGGCTGCGCTACCGGCGGCGCCGCGACCAGCTGGTGGCCGCGCTGGCCGCACACGCCCCGCATCTGCACGTCTCGGGGATCGCCGCCGGGATGCACGCGGTGCTCGAACTCCCGCCCGGCACCGAGCAGTCCATCGTCCAGGCCGCCCAGTGGCAGGGGCTGGCCGTCCAGGGCCTGGCCGGCTTCGCGGACCCGGCGGCGCCCGCCGTCCCCCGCGACGCGCTGGTCATCTCCTACGGACGGCCGCCGGACCACTCCTTCGCCCAGGTCCTGGACGCGCTGCTGCGGGCGCTGCCGCCGGAGGAGTAGCCGGCCCCGGCGACCTGCGGTGGCGCGCTACACCCCCGGCCCCCGGCCCGCGGCCCGCCGGTGACGGCTCAGGTCCCCAGGTCCCCTGGTGCGGGCGCGCCCGCCGCTCACAGCTCCCGTACGAACGACACCCGGTCGAGCCCCGGACCGTCGTAGTCCGCGTGCACCGGAACCCCGTCGTCCCCGGTCCGGTCGCCCGGCTCCAGCCGGAACCCCATCCGGGTGTGATACGCGATCGAATCGCGGTTGTCGGGGCTGGTGATGCAGCGGACCCGGGTCCGTCCGGCCTCCCGGGCGAGGGCGAAGAAGCGCCGGTAGAGGGCGCTGCCGACGCCGCCGCGCTTCCCGTCCGGGCACACCCCCGCGAAGTGGATGTACGCGGTGTCCGGGTCCGTCTGCGACAGGAACCCGATCAGGAACGCGTGCAGCGTCCCGTCGGGCCGCTCGACGAGGAAGCTCGTGCCGGCGAAGTGCTGGAGGAACAACCGCGGTACCAGCAGCTGCCGTTGCGGCGCGCCGGCCTGTCCGCCGAGCCCGCCCCACCAGCCGGCCAGCGCCACCTGGAGGCGCGCATGGTCCGCCGGCACGGGGTGGCGCACCGTCAGCTCGTCGGTCAACCTGCCTGGTACGGCGCTGAGTTCGGATATGGCGTCATCTGCGTCGTCCACGGTGTCGTCATCGTCCTTCGGTCGGCGAGCGAAGTACCTGGGTGCGCGCCAGCCTAGGGGGCGCACCGCCGGAACGGCCCACGGGGTACTTCTCCGGGGCCGTCCCCCTACGGGCGCGCGGCTACAGGCGCGCCGCTTCGGGCGTCCCGCTACGGGGTCTCCGTCACCACCGGCCCCGGCTCGCCTTCGCCCGTGCCCCTGGCCACGTCCCCGGACCCGCGCTGCTCCGCCTCCGCCTCCTCGGCCTCGGTCTCCGTCTCCTCCGCCGCCGGGGCCTCGCCGAAGCGGGCCAGGGCCAGGGCGCCGGCCACCGCCAGCGCGAAGCCGGCCACGGCGAGCGGGGCCAGGCCCGCGCGGGTGCGGTCGCCGAGCCAGGCGACGCCGACCAGCGCCGGGCCGAGGG
Source organism: Streptomyces albospinus (assembly GCF_014648695.1). Classification (GTDB taxonomy): domain Bacteria; phylum Actinomycetota; class Actinomycetes; order Streptomycetales; family Streptomycetaceae; genus Streptomyces; species Streptomyces albospinus. Next base: position 16,970 of record NZ_BMRP01000023.1, on the reverse strand, counting down.
TCTCGCCGATCACCATGCCCGCGGTCGCGGCGGTGACCGAGCCGCGCTGGAAGGCGGTGGTCAGCAGGAGGAAGGCGGCGCCGCCGCCGACCACCAGGGCGTAGGTCGCGGGGTTGGTGAGGAGGTCGAGCGGCGCGAAGCCGTCGATGAGGCGTACCGCGACCTCGACGACGCCGAAGCCGAAGCCCGCGCCGAGGCCCAGCGCCGCCGCACGGGCGCGGTCCGGCAGGCGGCCGGCCAGCGCGCCGGAGGCCAGTACGGCGACCGCGAAGACCAGCACCCCGATCCGCAGCCCGGAGGTACCCCGCAGATGACCCTCGGCGCCGGACGACAGCGCCAGCAACGCCAGGCCGCCGCAGACCACCGCCACCGCGAGCCACTCGGCGCGCGCCAGGCGCGTGCCCAGGAGGGGCGCCGCGACCACCGCGGTCACCGCGAGGGTGGCCGCCAGCGCCGCGCCGACCGTGTAGATCGGCAGCGACCGCAGCGCCACCAGCTCCAGGAGGAACCCCAGGCCGTCCAGCGTCAGCCCGAGCAGATAGCGCCACTGGGTCAGCACCCGCAGCAGCAGCCGGGCGTCCACCCCCGACCCGGTGCCGGGGGAGGTGTCCCGCGCGGCCACGGCCTGGAACACGGAGGCGGTGCCGAAGCACACCGCGGAGGCGAGGGCGCAAATCATCCCGAGGAGCATGGACAGACTGTACGGGGGATCGTGGGGGAGGCCGTAGGGGGCCGCTCGCGACGCCCGGTCCGCGGTGACTCAGTCTCGGCTCGCGCTCTCCGGCCAGATGATCTGGACCGGCACCCCGACGCTCTCCGCGTAGCCGACCACGTCGGCGGTACCGCCGTAGCCGCGTGCCGGCTGACCGTCCCATACCGCGATGAGCCCGTCGATCAGGCCGACGAGGATCTCACTGCCGACCATGTGCGCGTTGGCGTCGGACTCGGCCAGTCCGGTCTCGTGCACATCGGACGCCCGGCGCATGAGGTCGTCGTAGCGCGCGTGGTGCCACTGCGGTAGCGACTCACGGTACTTCTTCGCGGGTACGACGATCTCCACACGGCCGCCGTGGTCGAGAACCGCTTGCGCGAACCATGCGTCTGGTCCGTCAGCCAGGCAGGACACCCCCACCAGGTCAGCCGTGGGGTACCTCGCCACGATGTCTCGGATGACTCCCTTCACCAGTTCCGCGGTCCCGACTGGAAGGCCACGATGGCCGGTGATTCCGATGCGCACGCCAGTCCCTCTCCGTCGTCACAGATACACGCCGTGAAGCCGATCATCGAAGTCCCGCACGATCTTGGGCGGTGTCGTGGAGCTGTACGCACGCCGAAAGACTCGTGCGCGTTCAACCACGCGACCGGAACGGTAGCGCAGTCCTGCTTCAACGGCTTGGGTCGCAAGGACGTACCCGGCCTCCAGCCGTCCGGCGGCCATATGCCCGGAAGCGAGATCCAATTGCCGGAGCGCTTGCTGTTTGGCGTGTGCCGACGAACCAGGCGGCGCCGTGTCGTCGTACGTTCCGAACACCCACTTCGGTAGACCCAGACGCGCCCCACAAGCCAGGCGGCACGCTGCCACCTTGGACTCATTGAAGGTGAACACCCATGGCCACGGCGGGGGCTCCTCCACTGCGATCTGCTCAGCCGTCGCTCGGCTTCGCATCAGCGCTCGGTCACACAACCGTTGTTCTCCCGCTGCCGCGTATGCCAACGCCTCTACCGTGGCCAGCCATGCCTCGGCAATCGCGGGGGCGTCGGCGCCGAGTTGACGACGTGCAGACCTCGTAAGGTTCAGTGCCGGGGCCGCGTTGCCCACGTCGGCTTCCAGCTGCGCGAGGCTGCCCACTTGGTAGGCGGTGAGCAGATCGTTACCGGCGCGCCGCGCTGCCTTGATCGCTGAGCCGTACCAGGTGCGCGCCGAACCATGGTCATCCATGTCCCAACTGAGCCACCCGGCCAAGCTCGCCGCTTCGCTGCCGACCGCGGCCAATCGCCTGCGTTGCTCGTGATCAGCAACCGCGGCTGCCACTGTTTGCACAAGGCGAAGGTGGGCGAGCACCGCCTCGGCCAGATATCGGGAGGGAGTCGATCCGTCCATACGGCGAAAGGCCGTCGTCGCCATGCTCAGTGCGGCGGCTTGGCCGAAATCCCCCTCGGTGGCCGGGATGGCGGCGAGGGCGGGAGTTGCGGCTGCGGCAACGGCTCCTGCCAGGAATTCGCGCCGTTCCACGGGATCTCTTCCATCTGATCGTGCGGCGGGTGCCGCTGTAGCGTCTGCCAGGCCGACCAAACGAGGGGGCATGCCCAGGTGTCCGGCGACTCTCGCCAGGATGTCCATCTTGTACGGGCCTGCTGTCCGCTGTTCGAGCCGCGACACTGCGGACTGCGTGATGCCGCATGCCTCCCCGAGTTGGCGTTGCGTAAGGCCGAGTTCCTTGCGGGCTAACTGGATAACTCGCCCATAGTTGCCCTCTCGTGACGCGTCCCTGGTCGCCTGCTTCGACCAATTCACCGACTGGTCCTCCTGACGCTAGGTGCGTCGTTGTGCTGAACCGCGCCCACATGCGCACGGTGCATACGCGTATGCGATGTGTGCATCAAGTTTGGCTCAACAGGTAGCGAGCGCGCTTTGGTCTTCGCACTACCAGCGCCGAGAGCGCGAACATCGGAGGCGGTGATCATGGCGACTGAAGACGAACGTGACGTGATGTGGCTCGTGGTGGGCGTCGAGGCCGGGCCTCGCCTGATGCACGGTGCGGAGGTGGCGCGGTGATTACTCCGCCACTGCCGTACCAGGATGAGTGCGCAGACTGCGAGCGGCTGAAGTCTGCCGAGGCAACGGCACGATCGATCCGGGACCGGACCAAGGAAGTCGACTGCCGGGTGTTGGCGCGACGTCATCTGCGGGAGGTCCACGACGTGGTGTCGGTGGTGCGGGCATGACCAACGAGACCGAAGCGCAGGAGTGTGAGGAAGCCCCCCGGTCAGCGGCCGTTGACCGGTCGCAGGTCCCCTGCTTCCCGCCGGGCGGAGAGGTTCCGCCATGCCCGTTCCCCTGCTCGATCTGTCGTCGGCCGGGGCGTGGCAGTCCGAGTCCCCGGCACGCCGAACGCCGGTGAGGGCACCGCTCCCGGGGCCGCCCGCCCCGGTCACACCCCCAGCACCTCCCGCAGCCGGCCCAGCCCCCAGTCCAGGTCCTCCTTGCTGATCACCAGCGGCGGGGCGATCCGGATCGTCGCGCCGTGGGTGTCCTTGACCAGGACGCCGCGGGCCAGCAGCCGTTCCGAGACGGTGCGGCCGTCGCCGCGCGACGGGTTGATGTCCACCCCGGCCCACAGGCCGCGCCCGCGTACCGCGTCGACCGCGCCGCTGTCCACCAGCGGTGCCAGTTCGCGGTGCAGATGGTCGCCCAACTCCGTTGCCCGCTGCTGGAATTCACCGGTGCGGAGGATCGCGATGACCTCCAGTGCCACGGCGCAGGCGAGCGGGTTGCCGCCGAACGTCGAGCCGTGCTCGCCGGGCCGGAACACCCCGAGCACCTCGCGGGAGGACACCACCGCGGACACCGGCAACACCCCGCCGCCCAGCGCCTTCCCGAGCACGTACATGTCGGGCACCACGCCCTCGTGCTCGCAGGCGAAGGTCCTGCCAGTGCGGCCCAGCCCGGACTGGATCTCGTCGGCGACGAAGAGCACGTTCCGGGACCGGGTGAGCGCGCGCACGCCCGCCAGATAGCCGGGCGGCGGGACCAGAACGCCCGCCTCGCCCTGGATGGGCTCCAGCAGCACCGCCACCGTGTCGTCGTCGACCGCCGCCTCCAGCGCCGCCAGGTCGCCGTACGGCACGATCGCGAAGCCGGGGGTGTACGGGCCGAAGTCGGCGCGGGCCTCGGGGTCGGTGGAGAAGGAGACGATGGTCGTGGTGCGGCCGTGGAAGTTGTTGTCGGCGACGATGATCTTCGCCCGGCCGTCCGGGACGCCCTTGACCCGGTAGCCCCACTTGCGGGCCGTCTTCACCGCGGTCTCCACCGCCTCGGCGCCGGTGTTCATCGGCAGGACGAGTTCCATCCCGCAGAGCTCGGCGAGCTGGGTGCAGAAGTCGGCGAAGCGGTCGTGGTGGAAGGCGCGGGAGGTGAGGGTGACCCGCTCCAGCTGGGCGCGGGCGGCGTCCAGCAGGCGGCGGTTGCCGTGCCCGAAGTTCAGGGCGGAGTACCCGGCAAGCAGGTCCAGATAGCGCCGGCCCGCCACGTCCGTCATCCAGGCGCCCTCGGCCGTGGCCACGACGACGGGCAGCGGGTGGTAGTTGTGTGCGCTGTGGGCCTCGGCTGCGGCGATGATCTCTTCCGGGGACGTCACGGGGACTCCGTTCGGTAGGCCGTGCGGGCCGGCGCGGTGGTACGGGCAGCTGCGCTCCGGCCCCCTTCCCATTGTTCCCGCCGGGCGGGCCGGGCGCCCGGTCAGGCCGTACGGGCCCGAGCGCTCAGGGCGGGCAGCCCGTAGACTTCCCGGTGCGCGCCGCGACTGGCGTACGGGGAATCGACCCCGAGGGAGCGGCGCGCGGCGACAGACACGAGGTGCCGCCCGCCTGGGTACCCCGGGACCACGACCGACCCGATCGATCGCCCCGGAGGACGCCATGACGGCACATCCCCCTGCCCACGCCGCGCTGCCTGCCCCCGCCCATCCCGCGCTGCCTGCCCCCGCCCATCCCGCGCTGCCTGCCCCCGCCCATCCCGCCCTGTGCACCGCCGATCCCGAAATCGCCGCGCTGATCGGCGCCGAGGAGCGGCTCCAGGCCGACACCCTGCGGCTGATCCCCAGCGAGAACTACGTCTCGGCCGCCGTGCTGGAGGCCACCGGCACCGTCCTCCAGAACAAGTACAGCGAGGGGTACGCCGGCCGTCGCTACTACGAAGGCCAGCAGAACATCGACCTCGTGGAGACCCTGGCCGTCGAGCGCGCCAAGGCCGTCTTCGGCGTCGAGCACGCCAACGTCCAGCCGTACTCCGGCTCGCCCGCCAACCTCGCCGCCTACCTGGCCTTCGCCGCGCCCGGCGACACCGTGCTCGGCATGTCGCTGCCGATGGGCGGGCACCTCACGCACGGCTGGGGCGTCTCGGCGACCGGGACGTGGTTCAACGGCGTGCAGTACGGCGTCCGCGCCGACACCGGGCGGATCGACTTCGACGAGGTCCGCGACCTGGCCCGCACGGAACGCCCGAAGATCATCTTCTGTGGCGGTACGGCCGTGCCGCGCACCATCGACTTCGCCGCCTTCGGCGAGATCGCCCGCGAGGTCGACGCGGTGCTCGTCGCCGACATCGCCCATATCGCCGGCCTGGTCGCGGGCGGCGCCCACCCGTCCCCCGTCCCGCACGCCGACGTGATCGCGACCACCACCCACAAGACGCTGCGGGGCCCGCGCGGCGCCATGCTGATGTCCCGCGCCTCGCACGCCAAGGCCATCGACAAGGCCGTCTTCCCCGGCCTCCAGGGCGGCCCGCACAACCACACCACCGCCGCCATCGCGGTCGCCCTGCGCGAGGCCGCCGCCCCCTCCTTCCGGGACTACGCGCACGCCGTCGTCGCCAACGCCAAGGCGCTCGCCGAGGCGCTGCTGGCCCGCGGCTTCGACCTGGTCTCCGGCGGGACCGACAACCACCTGGTGCTGATCGACCTCACCTCCAAGGAGGTGCCGGGCAAGGTCGCGGCCAAGGCGCTGGACCGGGCCGGGATCGTGGTGAACTACAACACCGTGCCGTTCGACCCCCGCAAGCCCTTCGACCCGTCCGGGATCCGGATCGGCACCCCCTCGCTCACCTCCCGCGGCCTGGGGACCGACCTGATGCCGCAGGTCGCGGAGTGGATCGACCGGGGCGTTTCAGCCGCCGCCAAGGGCGACGAGGAGGCGCTGGCGGCGATCCGCACGGAGGTGGCGGAGCTGATGGCGGCCCACCCGGCGCCCGGGCTGGCCACCGCCGGCTGAGCACCCCGGTGACCGCCGGCTGAGCGGCCCGGCCACCGCACGCCGGGGAGTACCGCGGACCTGAGACAATCGGTGCCATGGCTCTCGAACGCCCGCCCGTCGCCCACCACCACCCCCAGGGGAATGGCTCCGCCATGCAGCGTCGCCCGCGTGTACTCTCCGGTATTCAGCCCACGGCCGGCTCCTTCCACCTCGGCAACTACCTCGGTGCGGTGCGCCAGTGGGTGGCGTTGCAGGAGTCCCACGACGCGTTCTACATGGTCGTCGACCTGCATGCGATCACCGTGCCGCAGGACCCGGCGGAGCTGCGCCGCAACACCCGCGTCGCCGCTGCCCAGTTGCTGGCCGCCGGCCTCGACCCGGAGCGCTGCACGCTCTTCGTGCAGAGCCATGTGCCCGAGCACGCGCAGCTCGCCTGGGTCATGAACTGCGTCACCGGCTTCGGCGAGGCGTCCCGGATGACGCAGTTCAAGGACAAGTCGGCCAAGCAGGGCGCGGACCGCACCACGGTCGGCCTGTTCACCTACCCCGTGCTGATGGTCGCCGACATCCTCCTCTACCAGGCCGATCAGGTCCCGGTCGGCGAGGACCAGCGCCAGCACCTGGAGCTGACCCGCGACCTCGCGGAGCGCTTCAACACCCGCTTCGGCCCGACCTTCACGGTGCCGAACCCGTACATCGTCAAGGAGACGGCGAAGATCTTCGATCTCCAGGACCCGTCGATCAAGATGAGCAAGTCGGCGTCCTCGCCCAAGGGCATCGTCGATCTCCTCGACGACCCCAAGGTCACCGCGAAGAAGATCAAGAGCGCCGTCACGGACACCGACACGGTCATCCGCTTCGACCGCGAGGCCAAGCCCGGCGTCAGCAACCTGCTCACCATCCTCTCCACCCTCACCGGCCAGGACATCCCGTCGCTGGAGCGCTCCTACGAGGGCAAGATGTACGGCGCGCTGAAGACCGACCTGGCAGAGGTCATGGTCGACTTCGTCACACCGTTCCGGGACCGTACGCGGGAATATCTGGACGACCCCGAGACGCTGGACACGATCCTGGCCAAGGGCGCAGAGAAGGCCCGCGCGGTGGCAGCCGAGACCCTCGCCACCGCCTACGACCGGCTCGGGTTCCTGCCGGCCAAGCGCTGACGAGAGGACAGGGCCGGGGACGCGCCGCGTAAGGTGCGTCCCCGGCACACTGAGCAGAATGCGTGGGCGCCGCACACGAGGCGCACCGCGAACGTCAGGAGGGAGAACGCAGTGGGGACCGTCACGCTCGGCGTTTCGCTCGCGGTCCCGGAGCCGTACGGCAGCTTCCTCCAGCGGAAGCGCGAGGGCTTCGGGGACCCGGCCGCCTCCGGCATCCCCACCCACATCACCCTCCTCCCGCCGACCGAGGCCGACGCCGCCGGCCTCCCCGGCATCGAGCAGCACCTCGCCGAGGTGGCCGCCGCCTGCCGCCCCTTCCCGCTGCGCCTGGAGGGCACGGACACCTTCCGGCCGCTCTCGCCCGTCGTGTTCGTGACGGTGGCCGAGGGAGTGAGCGGTTGCACCGCCCTCCAGGCCCGGGTGCGCGCCGCCTCCGGGCCGTGCGCCCGCGAGCTCCAGTTCCCGTACCACCCGCACGTCACCGTCGCCCACGGCATCGCCGAGGACGCCATGGACCGCGCGCAGGCGGAGCTGGCCGACTTCTCCGCCACCTGGACGGTCGGCGGCTTCGCGCTCTACGAGAAGGGCCCCGACGAGGTCTGGCGCCTCCAGCGCGAGTACCCCTTCGGCAGCGCCGGCAGCACCGGCGGCCCCGCGGTGGCGGTGCCCCGGCAGGCCGGCGAGGCGGACCTCTCGCGCCCGCCCGCGCCCTCCTGCTGAGCGGGCGCCCGCCCCGGCCGGCTCACAGCGGCAGCCGGCGGAACACCGCCCGCGGCACATGCCGCAGCACCGACATCACACAGCGCAGCACCCCCGGCACCCACACCACCTCGCTCCGGCGCCGCAGCCCGTGCTCGATCGCCTCGGCGACCGCCTCCGGCGTGGTCGCCAGCGGCGCGGCGGGCAGCCCGGCCGTCATCTTGGTGTGCACGAAGCCGGGGCGCACGACCAGGACGTGGACGCCGGTGCCGTGCAGCGAGTCGCCGAGGCCCTGGGCGAGGGCGTCCAGGCCCGCCTTGCTGGAGCCGTAGACGAAGTTCGAGCGGCGGGCCCGCTCACCGGCGACCGAGGACAGCACCACGAGAGAGCCATGGCCCTGCCGGCGCAGCGCCCGGCCGCAGATCAGCGCGGCGGACAGCGCGCCGGTGTAGTTGGTGGCGGCGACCCGGACCGCGCCGGCCGGCTCCCGCTCGTCGCGCGGCTGGTCGCCGAGGACACCGAACGCCAGCAGCACCATGTCGAGGTCGCCCTCGGCGAAGACCTTGCCGAGCACCTCCTCGTGGCGGTCGGTGTCCAGCGCGTCGAACGGGACCGTACGGACCTGTGCGCCCAGCGCGCGCAGCCGCCCGGCCGACGCCTCCAGCGCGGGGGAGGGCCGCCCGGCCAGCCAGACGGTGCGGGTGCGCCGGGCGGCGAGGCGGGCGGCGGTGGCCAGCGCGATCTCGGAGGTGCCGCCGAGGACGAGGAGGGACTGGGGGCTGCCGAAGGCGTCTTTCATGGGAGGGGTCCTCACGGGTGGGTGCCGACGTCGTTGCCGCTAACAGCCCGGCCGGTGGGCGATGCCGAGCCGGCGGGCGAGGTCCGAGGTGAAGACCCCGCGCGGGTCGAGCTCGGCGCGCAGCGCGCGGAAGTCGGGGAGCCGGGGGTACATCGCGGCGAGCAGATCGGGCCGCAGCCGGGCGTCCTTCGCCAGATAGACCCGGCCGCCGGCCGCCGCGACCCGCTCGTCCAGCTCGTCCAGGAAGCCGCCCAGGCCCGGCAGCCCGGCGGGGACGTCCAGCGCCAGCGTCCACCCCGGGGCCGGGAACGACAGCCAGCCCGGGTCGGCGGCGCCGAAGCGCTTGAGGACCGCGAGGAAGGACGGGCAGCGCCGGCCCGCGATCCGCAGCACGATCCGCCGCAGCGCCTCCTCCTGGCCGTACGGCACGACGAACTGGTACTGGACGAAGCCGCCGCGCCCGTAGACGCGGTTCCAGTGCGGCAGACCGTCCAGCGGGTGGAAGAAGGCGGAGAGCTTTTGCAGCTCACCGGTGCGGCGGCGCGGGGCGGTGCGGTACCAGAGCGCGTTGAAGAGGGCGACGGACGGTCGGCCGACCAGCCCCCGCGGGAGATGCCGCGGGGCGGCCGGCAGCTGCACCGGGCGGAAGGCGAGCGGATCGCGGCGGGCCCGCGGCGGCAGCGCGCCGGGCGGTGCGTGGTCGCCGCGGGTGAGGACCGCCCGGCCCAGCGCCCGGCCGCGCGCCAGCAGGTCGATCCAGGCGACGGAGTAGGGGTAGCGGTGGTCCCCGGCGTCCAGACGGGCCATCACATCGTCCAGGTCCCGGGCGCGTTCGGTGTCCACGGTCATCAACGAGGTCTGTACGGGCAGGAGTTGGACGGTCGCGGCGAGGATGACGCCGGTCAGGCCCATCCCGCCGCAGGTGGCGGCGAAGAGGTCGCAGCCCGGGGCCGCGGTGCGGACCTCGCCGTCCGCGGTGAGCAGCTCCAGGGACCGCACATGCCGCGAGAAGGAGCCCGCGACGTGATGGTTCTTGCCGTGGATGTCGGCCCCGATGGCGCCGCCGACGGTCACATAGCGGGTCCCCGGCGTGACCGGCACGAACCATCCCAGCGGCAGCAGCACCCGCATCAGCCGGTGCAGGCTCACCCCCGCCTCGCAGACCACCACCCCCGCCTCCGCGTCGACGGACCGGATGCGGTCCAGGCCGGTCATGTCCCAGACGGTGCCGCCGGCGTTCTGCGCGGCATCGCCGTACGCCCGGCCGAGTCCGCGCGCGATGCCGCCGCGCGGGCCGCAGCCGCGCACCGCGGCGACCGCCTCGGCCGCCGAGCCGGGCCGCACGAGCCGGGCCGCGGTGGGGGCGGTCCGGCCCCAGCCGGTGAGGGGGACGGAGGCGGTGTCGGGTGGCGGCATGGCAGCGACGGTAGTGCCGCGGACCCTCAGGGATACGCCCGGATATCCGCATGTTTCTCCGACTCGCTCCGAAAAGAGTGATTAATGGCGTGGATGGGCTAATCACCGGGAAACCCGGCCCCCGCGCAGTGACAGTCGGAAGAGACCAGAGACCACCGCCCGCCGAGACCCGTACCTCCGAGACCCGTACCGCCCGAGCCTGTCCCGCCGAGACCCGTACCGCCCGAGCCCCCATACCGCCGACGCCCCGTACCCGCCGACGCCCTCATGGAGACCGGATGGACCACCGCCTGCTCCTGGCCCTGCGCGACTGCGGCACGAACCCGCGGATCGCGACCGCCACCCGCACCCTCTCCCGTATCGGCGAACACGGCGCGCTCTGGCTCGCCGCCGGACTCGCGGGCGCCGCCGCCGACCGGCCGCGGCGCGCCGCCTGGTTGCGCGGCACCGCCCTGATCGGCACCGCCCACCTGGCCGGCGCCGCCGTCAAACAGGCCGTACGCCGCCCCCGCCCCCGCCTCCCGGACCGACCGCCCCTCGTCGGCACGGTGGGCGACCACTCCTTCCCCAGCGCCCACGCCACCTCGGCCGCCGCGGCCGTCGTCGCGCTGGGCGGCCTCGGCCCCGCCGGTACGCGTACCGGCGCCGGGCTGCGGACCGCGCTGCCCGTCCTGGCCGGCGCGGTCTGCGTCTCCCGGGTGGTGGCCGGCGTCCACTACCCGACCGACGTCGCGGCCGGCGTCGCCCTCGGCGCGCTCACCGCGCGGCTGGGCGCGGGATGGATGCGCGCGGCCGGGGCGGGGGCGCCGGGGCCCGGAGCGGCGCACGGCGGCCCCCATGGCTGAACGCACCGCCCTCCTCAAGGACCAGCCGCGGCAGCCCGATCCGTCGGCCGCCCCCGGAGACGCGTGGGCCCCCCGCCCGCACCGGCTGCTGCGCCTGCCGCTCGCCCTGCTGCGGACCGCGCGCCCCCACCAGTGGATCAAGAACGTCCTGGTGGCCGCCGCCCCGGCCGCCGCGGGCCGCCTCTTCCGCCTCCACACCCTCTCCCAACTGGCGCTGGTCTTCGTCCTGTTCACCGCTGCCGCAGCCGCCGTCTACCTGATCAACGACGCCCGGGACGCCGCCGCCGACCGCGCCCACCCCGACAAGTGCCACCGCCCGGTCGCCGCCGGCGAGGTCCCCGTCCCGCTCGCCTACGCCCTCGGCGGACTGCTCGCACTGCTCGCCCCGGCCGCCACCGCCGTCCTCTGCAACACCGCCACGGCGGTGCTGATCGCCGTCTACGTCGTGATCCAACTCGCCTACTGCGTCCGCCTCAAGCACGTCCTCGTCGTCGATCTCGTCGTCGTCACCAGCGGCTTCCTCATGCGCGCGATGGCCGGCGGACTGGCGCTCCGGATCCCGCTCTCCCGCTGGTTCCTGATCACCGCGGGATTCGGCGCACTGTTCATGGTCGCCGCCAAGCGCTACTCCGAGGCGGTCCGGATGGCCGGCGCGAAGGGCGAGACCCGGGCCCTGCTGCGCGAGTACACCGAGGGCTACCTCCGCTTCGTCTGGCAGCTGGCGGCCGGCTGCGCGGTGCTCGCGTACTGCCTGTGGGCCCTGGAGAGCGGCCGTTCGGGCGCCGGCGCGCTGCCCTGGCGCCAGCTGTCGATCGGGCCGTTCCTCCTCGCCGTCCTGCGCTACGCGGTCTTCGCCGACCGGGGCACGGCCGGCGCCCCCGAGGACGTACTCCTCCGCGACCGCGCCCTGGCCGCCATCGGCCTCGGCTGGCTCGCGGTGTACGCGATGGCCGTCGCCCACGTATGAGCAACGGCCCCACCCCCCGCCCGCCCGCCGCCCCCCTGCGCCGTGGGCTGTGGGCGGAGGTGTTCGGCTTCGCGCTCGCCGGCGGCTGCGCGTACGCCGTCGATCTGGCCCTGTTCGTGTGGCTGCGCGGTGCGGCCGGGGTCGGCCCGGTGTGTGCGAAGACGCTGTCGTTCCTCGCGGGCTGCCTGGTCGCCTACGCGGGCAACGCCGCCGGCACCTACCGCGGGGCCGCCACGGGCCACAGCCGCCCGCGGCAGCTCGGCGTCTTCGTCCTGGTGAACCTGGCGGGCGCCCTGGTCCAACTTCTCTGCCTGGGCGTCTCGCACTACCTGCTCGGCCTGACGTCGCCGCGCGCCGATGTGGTCTCGGGTGCGGGAGTCGGCATGGCGCTGGGTACATGCCTGCGCTTCTGGGGTACCCGGAGGCTAGTGTTCCGGATCGGCCGGGACGCCTGCCATGGGAGGGCCACGCGGGCATGAAGGGCGTACGGGGTGTGCGGGGGAACGGGGAGGCCGGAGGGGACGGCGCGGGGGACGGCGGGTCCGGCGGGCGGCAACAGCCGGGCGCGGGCGGGGAGTCGGGCGCGGACCGGGTGGCCGGCGAGGGGGGCAACCCGTTCGCCTGGCTGACGCGGCTCCCCGTCGTCGGCCCGTCGCTGGCCCCGGCCGTCGACCGGCTGCTCGCCACCCATCTCTGGCGCGCCTACGCGCGGATGCTCCGCGTCCACTGGACCCGGCTCGCCGCCGCCATCACCTTCACCAGCTTCATCGCGCTCTTCCCGCTGCTCACCGTCGCCGCCGCGATCGGCGCCGCCGCCCTCAGCGACGGGCAGCTCCACAAGCTGGAGGCCAAGCTCGCCGAGCAGATCCCCGGCATCTCCCGGCAGCTCGACATCGCCGGACTGGTCGACAACGCCGGCACGGTCGGGCTGATCGCCGGTGCGATCCTGCTCTTCACCGGCATGGGCTGGGTCCGGTCGCTGCGCGACTGCCTGCGCGCCGTATGGGAGGCGCCCGACGAGAAGGGCAACTTCTTCCTCGACAAGCTCCGGGACGGTGCGCTGCTGCTCGGCCTCGGCGCGGTCGCCCTGGTCTCTGTCGGCTGCTCGGCGTTCGCGTCCGCGGCGGTCGGCAGGACGGCCGCGGCGATAGGGCTGCCGGAGAGCGGCGCGGCCAGGGGCCTGCTGACGGCCGCCGGCTTCTGCATCGCGGTGCTCGCCGACTTCGTACTGCTGGTGTACGTGCTGACCAAGCTCCCCGGCGCACATCCGCCGCGCCGCGCCGTGATCACCGCCGGCCTCATCGGCGCGATCGGCTTCGAGGTGCTGAAGCTGCTGCTCAGCGGCTATCTGCGGGGCGTCGCGGCGCGCAGCATGTACGGCGCGTTCGGCAGCCCGATCGCGCTCCTCCTGTGGATCAACTTCACCGCGAAGCTGCTGGTCTTCTGCGCGTCCTGGACGGCGACCCAGCGGACGGAGCCGGAGCCCGTCCCCGGCGCGTAGCGCCCGCGGCGCCACGGACGGGGCGGGCTCCGGCCGCCGCCGGATCACTTCCGCCGACGGCCCCGGGAACCTCCCGGTCCCCCGGAACCTCCGGAACCCCCGGAGTCCGCGGGACCCTCCGCACCGCCGCGCCGTCCCGCCGCCAGCGGCCACCGCCGCCGTACCGCGACCGCGAGCGCGCCGAGCAGCACCAGCGCCCCGCCGCCGATCCCCACCGCGGTCCAGGCGCCGCTCGAACCGCCGGCGTCCAGTTCGGCCTGCGTCCGCTGATTGCCGTCGTCCGCGCTGCCGTTGCCGCCGTTCGCGCCCTTCGGGCCGACCAGGTTGCCGACCGGGTCCACCTTGCCGTCCGCGGCGAAGCCCCAGTCGAAGAGCTTCGCGGCCTCCTTGTACGCCTCGTTGTGGACCTTCTTCTCCGGGTTCATGACCGTCACCAGGAGCTTGCGGTCGCCGTGCTGGGCGACGCCGGTGAACGTCGACCCGGCATTGGTCGTCGACCCGTTCTTCACCCCGGCGATCCCCGGATACGGCTTGATGTCGTAATCCCCGCTGAGCAGCCGGTTGGTGTTCTGGATCCCGAATGTCGCCCGCTTCCCGTCCTTTCCCTCGTCGCCCGGGAATTGCGCGCTGGCGGTGGAGCAGTACTCCCGGAAGTCGGCGTTCTGGAGTCCGGCCCGCGCGAAAAGGCTCAGGTCGTACGCGCTGGACACCTGCCCCGGCGCGTCGTATCCGTCCGGGGTGACGACATGCGTATCGGTCGCATTCAGCTCTTTTGCGCGCTGCTGCATCTCCTTGACCGTGGCCGCGGTTCCGCCATTCATTGCGGAGAGTGTGTGCACCGCGTCGTTCCCGGACCGCAGGAATACCCCCAGCCACAAATCGTGGACGGTATAGGTGAGGTTCTCCTTTATTCCGACGAGGCTGCTGCCCGCGCCCATTCCCGCCAGGTCGGCCGGCTTGACCGTGTATTTCGTGGTCTTCGGGAATTTCGGCAGCACGGTGTCCGCGAACAGCATCTTCAGCGTGCTGGCCGGGGCGAGCTGCCAGTGCGGGTTCTTGGCGGCCAGCACCTGGCCGGACTCGGCGTCCGACACGATCCACGAACGGGCGGTGATCTCGTCCGCCCCCGGGAGCTTCGGCGCCCCGGCCTTCGGCTGTACCTGTACGCCGGGCTGGCCCAGCCGGTCCCCGCCGACCTGCGACATCTTCGCGGGCGGCACGGGGGCCTTGGGCGGCTGCCTGCCGTCCTTGGCGAGGGCCTGCGCGGTACCGGTCAGCAGCGGCGACACCAGCAGCGCGGACGTCGCCAGCGCGGCGACCGCCCGCGCGGGAGAACCCGCGGGTGACGCCGTGTACGGGGTCACCCGCGGGGCGGCGGACGAGGCCGGCCGGCGGCCGGACGGGGGGAAATCGGAGTCGGGACCGGAGGCGGCACCCGCAGCGGAAGCAGAGAAGGTCGACGGCACGTCCGTGAACGTACCCGCCCTGAGCCGCCTCACCGACCGCATGCCACGGAAGAGTGCCCCTCCCGACGGCCGGATGGAGCCGCTGTCCATACTGGAACCCATGAAGCTCTCTCGCCCCGTGTCCTGGTTCCTGCTCGCCTTCGGGGTGTGGAGCTGGTGCATCTGGTTCACTTTCGCCAAGAATCTCTGGAAGGACGCCAGCGGCCTTGCGTTCAACGCCGCGGGTGACCCGACGGCGTACTTCTGGGTTCACCTGCTGCTCGCCGTGGTGTCCTTTCTCCTGGGGACGGCGATCGGCGTGATCGGGTTCCGCGGCGTCCGCGCCCTCCGTCGCGAGGCGGCGCAGCAGGAGTCCGCCGACCACTGATCCGGAAGCCCGTCCGGAACGGCGGGCCGCCGGCTCCCCGAACAGCAATCTGATGGTTCGTCAGTGGATCTGCCGTGCAGCCCGGTTGGGTGAAGCGGCCGGGTCGCCGGGCGCTACGGATCGCGCCGCGATGGGTAAGAGGACTGTGGGTGAGCGGGGGCCGTGCGGACGCTTGGTGGCGACCTGCCTGTCGAGGGCATTCGGAAATCACCATGTATCGGACAGTTCACGACTTACGATCTTGCTATTCGGACCGCCAACTCCCTAGTCTGGATTGTCTTTACGGTGTCCTGACCGTGGTGGCTCCGCGAGGCGGTGCGAAGGAGCGAGAAGGGCGCGCGGGGAACGGGGAGAGCGGCAGAAATGGCTGAGCAGTTCAAGGTCGACCTCGAAGAGCTGGACAGCGTCGTACGCCAGCTCAGGCGCCTTCAGCGCGATATGGACGACCCTGGCCAGCAGGTGAAGTACAGCACGACGATCCCGAAGTCGGCCTTCGGGATCAATTTCCTGGAGGCGGGGGAACTCGCCGGCGCCCACGACAACATGCAGGAGTACATGTCGCAGGTCATTGCGGCGCTCCAGGAGCTCCTCCACAAGTTCGGGGAGAAGGCCGAGGCCAGCCGGGGCGCGTACGAGGACCTGGAGCACACCACCAAGTCCATGGACGGCTGACGCCGCACCGTTGCGGCGGCGAGGGTGACGACGAAGGGGGGCGGGCGTGGCTGACGCCCGGAAGGAGTACGGCAACGCCAGGGCGGCGGAGCGGCAGCGTGCGGAGGCGGAGCGCGAGCAGCAGCTCGCGTCGTTCAAGGGGCACGCCCCCACCCGGCGCTCTCCGTCCGACTTCCAGCACCACGG
Organism: Streptomyces albospinus; assembly: GCF_014648695.1. Lineage (GTDB taxonomy): Bacteria > Actinomycetota > Actinomycetes > Streptomycetales > Streptomycetaceae > Streptomyces > Streptomyces albospinus. The sequence goes on along the minus strand of NZ_BMRP01000023.1, from coordinate 919 downwards.
CATCGGCGAGCTCCGGCGGATGATCGAGAGCGCCAACCCGGCGACCATCGAGTCGTCGGGCCAGCACTGGCGCTCCGCGGCCGACCGGATCGGCGGCGAGGACGGGCACGGCGGCATCCGCAAGTCCTTCCTGGACGCCGTCGACCACGCCTCGGCGCACTGGGAGGGCTCGGCGGCCCAGGCGTTCCGCAGGGAAGCGGCCAAGGTCCTGGCGAAGATCGACCGGACGTATGCGCACGCGAGGGTCGTGGAGCGCACCCTGGTCGGTACCCGCGGCACCGGGCCCGAGCACGGCGTCGCCCACAACCTGCGCGAGGCCAAGCAGGCCATGGCGAGGATCCCCGAACCGGGCACGGCCGACAGTGCGCTGGACGCCGGCGACGACAGCCAGTTCCAGCGGGACATGGCCAACCCCAAGATGGACACCCGCATGGCGCTGGAGCTCAACCGGGGCAGCCTGTCCCTGAGCAAGGAGCGCCAGGTCGAGGCGGTCATCGTGATGGACGAGCTGGCCGCCAACTACCACGGCCACGCCAGGGTCCTCAGGGAGAGCTACGACCCGCGGGGCGTGGCCGGCGACTGGCCCAGGCACCCCTCGTCGAGCCCGTCGCCGGCGCCCGTGAACGTGCAGGTGACCGGCGGCAGCGCGGCGCACCCGCCGGCGAAGCAGACGCCGAACGGCGCGGGCGGCGGCGCGGTCCCGGCCGGGTTCGACGGCCCCAAGGCGAGCCGGCCCGAGGTGCCGGTGACCACCGGGCTGGCCAGCGTGCAGGGCGGCACCCTCGCCCCGCCGCCGAGCGGCACCGGCCCCCTCGGCACCGGCCCCCTCGGCACCGGCACGCCGGGCGGCGGGCACGGTGTGGTGGCCGGTCCGGGCGGCGGCTTCCCCGCCGGAGCGATTCCGCCGGGCGTCCTCGGC
>NZ_BMRP01000022.1:6899-119564 GCF_014648695.1 Streptomyces albospinus | reverse complement strand
ACGCACACAGCGACAGAAGGACACGCACCACCAAGATCAACCTGACCAAGCACTACTAGCAGGGCAGCATGGAGATCTACGGCTCGGCTGTTTCAGCCTTGGCCGTCAATGCCGAGCGATGCCCGGTGATCGGCTGCGCTGAGCTGTGAAGGCGTCGGAGGCCCGGCGCGATACCGCACGCCGGGCCTCCGAAACATTCGCCGGCCTCCACGGGTCAGCTCAAGCAGTTGGCGACCTTGTCGGGTAGCTTTCCCCGGACCAGATACGTGTCGACGGCACGGTCGGTGCACGTGGACGGATTCTCCGAGGCGTACGCCCCGTGCCCCCGGCCCTTGCGTACGAGCAGCGAGCTGTTGTCCAACTGCCGGTGCACCGCCTGCGCGTTCGTGAGCGGAGTTCGCGGATCGTCGGTGTACGAGACCAGCAGCACCGGTGCGGCCCCGGATCCCTTGATCGGCCCGACCACACCGGTGGGGGCGAGCGGCCATGTCGAGCAGTCGATCATCTGCCAGGCGAAGGAGCGACCGAAGAGCGGCGATTGTCTGGCGAACGCGTCGGCGGTGTGGAGCATCTCCTTCGGGGACTTCGGCGCTGACGGGGAGTCCAGGCACAGCACCGCCGGCATGCTCAAGGACGTGTTCTTCTCGGCCTTCTCCTGCTGGGGTGTCGGCTTCTCGCCGCCAGTACCGGATTCAAAATGCTGGAAGGCGCTCACGTCCCCGTCCAGGGCGGCCACCAGCGCGTTGGTCAGTCGCTTCCAGCTCTCTTCATCATTCAGGGCCGTTCTCAGAAACCTGGACAAGGTGGCGTCGGTGAATTCCTCACCGTCGGCCGCTCGCAGCGGCTTCCGCTCCAGCTTCTTGGCGAACTGGGTGAGCCTCCGCACGACCTCCCCGGCCGTGTCTCCCAGCCGGTCATCGCCGCCCGCGACGAGGTTTCGGGCGTATCGACCCAACGCGTTTTCGGAAGTCTTGACGTCGATCAGGGTGACCTGCTGCATATCGGCGGCGGGATTGACCACGCCGTCCAGCACCATCCGGCCCACCTTCTCGGGAAACAGCTTCATGTACTGCTGGCCGAGGAAGGTGCCGTAGGAAACGCCGGTGTAGTTCAACTTGGCGTCGCCGAGGACCGTACGCAGCACGTCCAGGTCGCGCGCCACGCTCACGCTGTCCATGTGCGCGAAAACGGCACCGCTCGCCCGTTGGCAAGCTCGGGCCCGCTGGGTCGCGTCGGCGAACGCCTTCTCGGCCTCCGCTTCGGTACGCGGCGGATTCTCGGGCTCCTCCGGCGCACCGTCGGGGCAGCTGATCTGCCCGGAACCGGCTATGCCTCGCGGATCGAAGCCGACCAGATCGTAGCGGGCCCGAGCCTCTTCACCGGCATGCCAGTTTCCATCGGCCACGAAGCCCGCACCGCCCTCGCCGGGGCCACCGGGGTTGAAGATCAACGACCCCAGCCGACGGCTGGGGTCTTTGGCCCGCACCCGCGACACCCGCAGTTTGATGGTCTTCCCGCCCGGGTCTGCGTAGTCGACCGGCACCTTCACCCAGCCGCACTCCGCACCGGGCACGGCCTTCGGGGTGACGTCCACTCCACAGGACGTCCACCGGACCTTCTGCTGCGCGAAGTGCGCGGGCAGCGCCGGGACGGAAGTGTTCCTGCCCTTGGCGTCGTCAGGCTGGGACGCTGCGGCGCCACCGACACCGCACGCCGTCACCACAAAGGTGGTGACGGCCAGCACACCGGCCGTCAAGGATTTGGACTGATGGGGAATGGGCATCGCCGTTCTCGCTCTCTCGCTGACTTCCGGGGAGCATGCTCACAGTCACGGCAAATGCGCTGTTTCCTCCGTCACAGTCCGATATGTGAACTACACAGCGTCGAGAGATGAATACGCAGTGCCATCATCTGGGAGGCGACACAGCCGGCGAAGAGCCAGACCGCTCCGCGCCGTGACCGACTGTGGTCACGGACCGGCGTGAGGGGGACGAGCAACGACACGATCAGGGTGACCAGTGCTCGGCGAGGCAGTCGCAGGACGCGAGCAGCGGGTATCGAAGTCGTCTGACCTTGCCGCCTGCTCGACGCACCCCTCGTCTCCGGCGATCTGGATCTCGGACCACGCAGCCTTCGCACCCGGCTACGAGACCTCCGCGGGGTGGGGTGCCGAAGACCTGAGCGCGGGGACGAGGTCTCTGCCGTCCGTCGGCGTAACGGATGCGCGATCCGAGATCCATTACGCCGGCGCCGGGGTGCGCAGATCGGCCTGGAACCTCGCCTGCGCCGCCACCTCCGCCCCGCCGGCCGCGCTCGGCGCCGCCGGCGCTCCCTGGTGGGCCCTGGTGATCGCATCACTGCCCGGCACCGCCGTCCTCATCCTGCAGGCCCTCCTGCCGCAGAACTCCAGGGACCGGCTGGAGTGGTGGCGCGACCGCCGCCGCCACCGCGAGCACCTCGCCCAGTCCCGCGCCCGCCGCCCGCCGCCCGCCGGCAGCAGTGCCCGCTCAAGGGGCCGACGAGCAGGCCGGCCGCGGTACTGGGCACGGACCCAGCAGCACGAGTCGGGCAGGGCCTGGTCAGTCGAGCCGGACGATGTCCAGGACGGACAGGTGCCGGAGGGGCCGGTTGATGAAGTAGATGACGCTGAGCTGTCCGATGGAGGCGGCTCGGACGTCGTCGCCCTCAGGATCGCCAGAGTTCCCTTGCGGCCAGCTTCATGGGGTGCGGGAAGCGATGTCGAGAACGTCCCGGACCGTCCCTGCTTGTGCAGGATGCCTGGGGACCAGGGCGGAGAGAGCTGGTGGAGTCGGAGCACCGGCTTCGTGCACGGCAAGGAGCTGCGCTTCGAGAGCAGTTCGGGCGGCACCACAATCGCCGGCACTTCTCGAATGTGGTCTATCCCGGGAGGCGGCGCAGACTCCGGGGAGCAGCCGTCGGAGGCCCCGTGTCTGCGGCGAGCTGAGGAAAGAGCGCTGGCCGCTGAGGCCGCCGGACCGAGGTGACTCCCGGAGTCGCGTCGAAGTGACGATGCGACTCGCGTACACCACCATTGTGCTCGAACGGAGGCTCTGCTCCCCACGGACGCGGGGAGCAGACGTACCTGTTGAGCCGTGGCATCCGTCCACGGTACGTGCCCGCAGCCGCCCCGACCTACGCCACGCCCTGGCGCGATACGCCGCCGAGCAGTACACCGGTCTGCGCCGACGGTATCTGGGCGGCGGGTCAGGACGCGTAGCCGCGTAGGAGCACGAGTGTGTCCTGGGAGCTGGGGTTCTCCTGTGCGGTGACAAGGACCAGAGACTGTTCGGGGCAACGGGCGGGTACGAGGATCTGCTGGGTGACAGTGAGTTCGCCGACCAGTGGATGACGCAGTCGGTACGCATCCGCTTCGCACGGCCGCACCCGGTGGTCGCTCCACAGTGCCGCGAACTCGGTTGATGCCATGGGCAGTTCCCCGACCAGCGACGCCAGGAGTGCGTCCTCGGGGTGGCGTCCGGGGATCTGCCGCAGGCTGCCCACGAAAGCCGCCGATCGTCCGCCGGGGCACCGAGAACGGCTCCGGACTCGGTGCCCAACTCCGGGTCGTGGAACGCGCGTTCGCCCGCCTGCACTGGTTCCGTCGTCTGCGCATCCGCTGGGAGATACGTGGCGACATCCACGACGCCTTCCTCACCCTCGGATGCGCACTGATCTGTTGGAGAAGGTCTGAACTCATTCCGACAGGAGTTCTAAGCGCGGCCAACTAACAGCGCCGGGACGCCTCAGGGTTGCCGGTGTCGGCGGCCCGGAGAACTCCCGTCATCACAGGTCACACGGTACGTCTTCGTCGTCAAGGCACCTGGAGGCGGTGACCGTTCGGTGGATCCAGCTTCAAAGCTTGGGCACAAGTTGCACACATTCCCCTCTTCAGGAGGGCCCTGATGCTCTACATTGAGCCTGCTTCGGATGACACGAGGCGACAAATAGTGATCTATAGGTCCGTCGCTACGGGCTGCGAGCAGTCGCGTCCCCGGCGCCAGACGTGGGGGTGATCAATTCCTGGAGCCCGAGAGGGGGCCTTGGGTGTGGGGAGCACCCGAGGTTTCGACAGGCTCCCGCGCACCTCGAAAGACCGGCAGTAGACGGGCTCCCGCGCACCTCGAAAGACCGGCAGTACATGCGAGTCCGCTGCCGCCTGGGTGGGGTGTTCAAGCAGCGCTGCAATGGCCGGGACGTCATTCGCGGGGGGCGGGGGCTTCCCGGGGGAGGAACAGCGCGGCGCGGGGGGCGGGGGCCTCCCGAGGGGACGAACAGTGCGGGGGGCACGGGCCTCCCGGGGGGAGGAACCGTGTGGAGCGAACACGTCGAGCCCACTGACGACCTGGGGGGGTCTGTGCAGCAGGGGGAATGGGTCAGCCCGTTGCTGTCGGCGCGCGGGCGTCCGGTGAACGGGGCAATCAGCCAGCCCGCGATCGACTGGGAGCAGCGGTACCGCCGTACCGTGATCACCAGCGATACCGTGGCCACCGCCTTCGTGGTGGCGGCGATCGGCAACTTCTTCGGGGCCCGGGACGCGGCCAACTGGCACGAGAAGTGGGGAATTCTCGCATTCTGCACCGAGCTGCTGGTGCTGGGGGCGCTTGCGGTGAGCCGTTCGTGGGCTCCGGCCGTCCTCGGCCAGGGCGCCGAGGAATTCCGTCGGCTCGGACGCTCGCTGTTCACGGGGACCGTCGTACTGGCACTCGGCGGGATCGCCCTCGCCTCGCACAACATCAAGCTCTGGATCTTCGTCGCGATCCCCGCGATCGCGCTCGTCACCATGACCGCGCGGTATCTGCTGCGCCTCTGGCTGCACAAACAGCGGAAGGAAGGACGGTGCCTGCGACCGGTGCTCGCTGCCGGGAGCCTGGCCACCGTGCACGACCTGATCACCCGAACCCGCAAGTTCCCGCACCTCGGCTGGCGGGTGGATGCGGTGTGCACGACGGACGGTCTCGGGCTCGACGGCGACCAACTGGACGGAGTGCCGGTCGTCGGCCGACTGGCGGACGTCGCGGGCCACGTCCGCCGCGACGGCTACCGTGTCGTCGCGGTCACACCGGACCCGTACTGGTCACCGGACCGGCTCCAGCGGCTGGCCTGGAACCTCGAAGGCAGCGACGCCGAGATGGTCGTGGCCCCCGTGCTGATGGAGGTGGCCGGCCCAAGGCTGCACGTCGACGCGGTGCTCGGGATACCGCTGCTGCGGGTCAGCATGCCGACCTTCACCGGGGGCCGCCGGGCGGTCAAAGAGGTCGTCGATCGGATGGGCGCGGCGATCCTGCTGATGCTGTTCGCGCCACTGATGGTGTGCGTCGGGCTGCTCGTGCTGATGGACAGCCGGGGCGGGGCGTTCTACTGCCAGCGCAGGGTCGGCAAGGACGGCCGCGAGTTCACCATTCTCAAGTTCCGCACCATGGTCGCCGGGGCTGACGGGGCACGTGCCGAGCTGGCCGACCGCAACGAGGGCGCAGGGCTGCTGTTCAAGGTCCGCCGGGATCCGCGGGTGACCCGGGTGGGTACGGTGCTGCGCCGGTACTCGATCGACGAACTCCCGCAGCTTTTCAACGTGCTCACCGGGTCGATGTCGCTCGTCGGTCCGCGGCCTCCGCTACCGGAGGAGTCCGCCGCGTACGGCCCGGACATCCGGCGGCGGCTGCTGGTCAAGCCCGGACTCACCGGCCTGTGGCAGATAAGCGGACGCAGCGATCTGCCGTGGGAGGAGGCCGTCCGCCTTGACCTGCGGTACGTGGAGGACTGGTCGCTCGCCCTGGACACAGTGATCTTGTGGAAGACGCTGCGTGCGGTGCTCCAGGGGCAGGGGGCCTACTGATGATGCGCGGGAGTCGGCGTCCGGCCGGCGCACGGACCGCAGGCCGAAGGGGCCTGCCTGGGGGGAGGAACGGGTCATGAGGGTCAGCGTTTTCGGGCTCGGCTACGTGGGCTGCGTGTCGGCCGCGTGCTTGGCCAGCATGGGTCACGAGGTCATCGGGGTGGACGTGAACCCGGTGAAGGTCGACCTGGTCAACGACGGCAGGGCCCCGGTGGTCGAGGAGCGGATCGGCGAGCTCATCACCGAGGTCGTGCGGACCGGAGCGTTGCGCGCCACCGGCGACGTCTGCGAGGCGATCATGGGCAGCGAGGTGTCGCTGGTCTGCGTGGGCACGCCGTCGGAGCCCAACGGCAGCCTGTGCACCACGTACTTGGAGCGGGTCACCGAGCAGATCGGCGCCGCGCTGGCCGAGCGGGGTGGGCGGCACACCGTCGTGTTCCGCAGCACCATGCTCCCGGGCACCTGCCTGAACCTGCTGGTACCGATCCTGGAGAAGTACGTCGGCGGCACGGCCGGGGTGGACATCGGGGTCGCGGTCAACCCGGAGTTCCTGCGCGAGGGCACGAGCGTGCGGGACTTCTTCGACCCGCCCAAGACCGTCATCGGCGAGCTCGACCCGGTAAGCGGCGATGCGGTGTTGGCGCTGTACGACGGCTTGCCCGGCGAGGTGTTCCGGGTGCCGGTCCCGACGGCCGAGGCGATCAAATACGCGGACAACGCGTTCCACGGCCTCAAGATCGGCTTCGCGAACGAGCTGGGCGCGGTGTGCCAGGCGCTCGGGGTGGACTCGCACCAGGTGATGGACGTGTTCCTGGCCGACCGCAAGCTGAACATCAGCCCCGCCTACCTGCGGCCCGGCTTCGCCTTCGGTGGCTCCTGCCTGCCCAAGGACCTGCGCAGCCTGGTCCACGCGGCGCAGCGGGCCGACGTCTCGGTGCCCATCCTCTCCCACGTGCTGCCCTCCAACTCCGACCATCTGCAGCGCGCGGTGGAGCTGGTCGAGCGCACCGGCAAGCGCCGGGCGGGCCTGTTCGGGCTGTCCTTCAAACCCGGCACCGACGACCTCCGCGAGAGCCCGCTGGTCGAGCTCGCGGAGAGGCTCTTCGGCAAGGGTTACGACCTGCGGATCTACGACGCCAACGTGAGCCTCTCCCGGCTGCTCGGCGCGAACCGCGAGTACATCGAGAACCGGCTGCCGCACCTCGCGCAGCTGCTCGCGGATTCCGTCGACGAGGTGCTCGAGCACGCCGAGGTGTGCCTGGTCGGGACCAGGGATCCGGCCGTGCTGTCGGCGCTGCCCCATGGCGACGGCCCGGTGATCGTCGACCTCATCCGCCTTCCCGACGCCGAAGTGCGCCGGGCCGAACCGGGGTACATAGGCCTTGCTTGGTGACACATCGTTCGGTGACACGGTCAGCGGCGACCGGCCGGACCGGCGCGCGCTGATCCTGGTGGAGAACCTGTCGGTGCCGTTCGACCGGCGGGTGTGGCAGGAGTGCACGACGCTGCGCGACGACGGCTGGCAGGTGCACGTGGTCTGTCCCCGGGGGAGCAAGCGGGACACGGAGCCGGAGGCGGAGATCGACGGGGTGCGGATCCACCGCTACCCGTTGCGCGCGGCCACCGGAGGGCCGGCCGGCTACCTGCGGGAGTACGGATCGGCGTTGTGGCATACGGTCCGGCTGGCCCGGAAGGTCGGCCCGGTCGACGTGGTCCACGCCTGCAACCCGCCCGACATGCTGTTCCTGCCGGCGCTGTGGCTGAAGCGGCGCGGTGCGCGGTTCGTCTTCGACCAGCACGACCTGGTACCCGAGCTGTACCTCTCCCGGTTCGGCCGCGGCGAAGATCTGCTCTACCGCGCCGTGTGCGCGCTGGAACGGCGGACCTACCGGGCCGCGGACGTCGTGCTGGCCACGAACGAGAGCTACCGGGACGTCGCGCTGCGCCGTGGCGGCAAGCGGCCGGCGGACGTCTTCGTGGTGCGCAGCGCGCCTGCCGTCGACCGGTTCCAACCGGTGCCGCCCGAGCAGGAGTTGAAGCGCGGCAAGCCTCATCTGCTCTGCTATCTCGGCGTCATGGGCCCGCAGGACGGCGTCGACTACGCCTTGCGGGCCCTCGCGAAGCTGCGCGACGAGCTCGGGCGGACCGACTGGCATGCGGTGTTCGTCGGCGCCGGCGACGCCTTCGACGCGATGGTGGAACTGTCCCGGCGGCTCGGGCTCTCGGAGCAGGTGCAGTTCACCGGGCGCATTCCGGACGCCGACCTGGTGCGCTACCTGTCCACCGCGGACGTGTGCCTCTCCCCCGACCCGCGCAATCCGCTCAACGACGTGTCGACCATGAACAAGGTCCTGGAGTACATGGCGATGGGCCGGCCCATCGTCTCGTTCGACCTCCGGGAGGCGCGAGTCTCCGCCGGTGACGCCGCCGTCTACGCGCCCGCCAACGACGAGGCCGAGTTCGCCGAGCTCATCGCGCTGCTGCTGGACGATCCGGAGAAGCGGGCCCGGATGGGCAAGATCGGCCAGGAGCGGATCAGCGGGCCGCTCTCCTGGCGGAACTCGCAGGCGCAGTTGCTCGCCGCCTACGCCGCTGCCTGCCGTGACCACACTCCGGTGTCGGCGGGCGACCCGTACCGGGCAGGCGGGAGGTCCCGCCGTTGAGCGAGGACACGATACGCCTGGTCACGATCGGGCGGATACTCCGCCGGCGCTGGCGGCTTCTCGCCGTGCTCACCGTGGTGGGCGCGCTCGTCGGCTACGGCACCTCGGTGCTGTTTCCGCCGCGTTACACGGCGTCGGCATCGGTACTGCTGCCAGGGCAGTGGGAAGAGCGTGAGCTGCTGACCCAGGTGGACATCGCGACCAGTTCGTCAGTGGTCGACCGCGCGGCCGCCACGCTCGGCTGGAGGGGCGTCAGCGGCGGCGAGCTGCGGGATCGAGTGAGCGCCACGGCCGCCGACGGGAACATCATCACGATCTCGGGTACGGCCGAAACCCCGGAGCGCGCGCAGCAGCTCTCCGACCGGGTGGCCCAGCAATTCGTCAGATTCGCCGCGCAGATCGCAGGCGGCAGCACCGACGCCGGAGCGGCTACGGACCCCGAGGCGCTGCGGCAGAAGGTGGCGGAGACCAACCGCCGCATCACCGACCTGGCCAATGCTGCCGATCCGGGCCGGACCGTGGAGGGCGTGCAGGCCCGCACCACGCTCGAAAAGCTGCGCACCTCGCTGGAGGAGGCCATGCGGAAGCTGGACCAGGCCGACCCGGCGACCAACAAGGCCACCATGGTCGTCATGGGGCCGGCGGCCCGGCCGGCCGGCGAAGCACCGCCGACGAGAATGCAGTTCATCGTCGCCGGGGCCCTGCTGTTCTTCCTGCTCGCGGTCATCGGCCATCTCACCGCCGCCCGGACGAGTCGCCGACTGCGCACCGAACCGGAGATCGCCGCGGCGCTGCGCTCGGCGCTGCTGGGTACCGTCGACGTACCTGGCGAACGGCTCGCGCACCGGCCGGAGGGCCGTGGCCCGCGGGCCCGGATCCGCCGGCTGCTGGGCCTCGACATCCGGTGGGACACACCCACCCCGCAGACGTCCGGCGACGAGGCCGGCAGGCGGATCCGCTACCGGCGGGTGTGCGCCCGCCTCCGCGACCAACTGCCGGACCCCCGGCGGCTGCTGGTTGTCGTCCCGGACGGCGACGAGATCGCCCTCCGGGCCGCCGGGCAGCTCGTCGCCGAGGCCGAGAGCGATCCTTCCCCGAGCTCTTCGAGCACGGGATACCCCATGCTGCGGGTGGTGGGGGTCTCGGTGTCCCAGCCGATGGTGCCGGACCGCGACAACGAGTCCGGTGCCCTGGTCGTGCTCAGCGCCGGCAGTTGGACCGCAGGGGAGCTCGCCGGCATCGCCGAGGCGTGTGCGGACGCCGAGCACGAGGTCGTTGGCATCGTCCTCGCCGACACGGTCCGGGCCCGTCCGACGCGGTCCGCCGACCGTCCTCGGGATGCCGCCACGCCGGCGCTCGCGGTTGGCGCCGACGCGACGGGAGGTGCACGGTGACGACGCGTACGACGCCGGAGTCGTCGGCCGCCACTCCGCTGCTCGACCTTCAGGCGCTGGTGGTGGCGGTGCGGAGGCGGCGCCGCCTCTGGTGCTCCGTGGCGCTGCTGGGGCTGCTCGTCGGCGCGGCGGCGGCGGTCCTGCTGCCTCCGCCGCCGACCGCGGTGACCAAGGTGCTGGTCGCGCATAAGGAGGACCAGCCGAACGACCCCGGAACGCTGATCCGCACCGACGTCGCGCTGCTGCAAACCACACAGATCGCCGGTAAGGCCCTGCGGTCCCTCAAGTCCCCGGAAAAACCAGAGGACTTCATGCAGGACTACGGGGGTACCGGCTTGACCAACAACCTGCTCCAGATCAACGTGACCGGTGACAGCGACGCGGAGGCGGTGGCCCGCGCCAAGGCGCTGGCCGATGCGTTCGTCGCGGACCATGTGAGGCGGATACAGGAAGCCGCGAACGCCGAGTCCAAGACCCTGCTCGACCAGCGTGACCGAACGCGGGACGAACTCGCCCAGGTCAACAAGGCGATCGGAGACGGATCGCCGAAGAGCGGGCCGAAGGCGTCGGCGAACATGGAGTCGCTCTTCGCCCGCCGGGCCGAACTCACCTCGCGGATCACCGATTTCGGCCAGCGCGCCGCGGAGGCGAGCATCGGCACGCCCCACCTCATCGCGGGCACACAGATCGTGGACGCCCCGCACACGGTGCGGCACTCCCTGCCCAGGACCGCTGCCACCAACGCCGCGATCGGGCTCGTCCTCGGGCTCGTCCTCGGACTCGCGGTGGCCGCGGTCGGCACGGTGGTGGCGGACCGCCCCGTGCTGCGCCGGGAGATCGCGGCGAACCTCGGCGCCTCGGTCATCGCGGAGCTGCCCCGCCGGTCGGCCTGGCTGTGGCAGCGCCGACGGATCCGGGCGGCACGCGAACGGCTCACCGCGTCCCTGGCCCGCACCGTGCGCAGCTCCGCGGAACCGGTGTCGCTGCTGGAACTGGGCTGTGCGCGCAGCGCGAGCGTGATCGCCCTGGACCTCGCCGGGGCACTGGCGGCGGAGGGGCCGGTGGTCATCGTCGATGGTCTGCCCGGCCTGCCGCTCGCCCACCGCCGGCCGAAGCCGGGAGACCCGACCGTGGTCAGCGGCGAGCGTGGTGCGGCCGTGTCGCAACAGGAGCGCCGGCTCGGCGTCGGCTCGGTGGCGCCCGGCGCGGCGTGGACCGACCTCTCGTACCTGGGCACGCAGACCGTGCTCGTCGTGCGTGCCGGGCACGGCAGCGCCGCATGGCTGCACACCGTGGCGCGGCAGCTCGCGGACCAGCACATACCGGTGATCGGTGTGGTGCTGATCGACCCCGATCCGCGTGACCGGACCGACGGCACGCTGTGGGACGGGTTGCACACCGCGCTGCGCGGCCAGGACGAGCGGCTGGCCCGACAGAACCGGACGGGCCGCCGGCGGACGGAGCGGCTGCCGATGTGGGCGGCACGGGTCCCGGACAGCAACCAGGAGGCGCGGTAGGACATGTGTGGCATCGCAGGCACTTACCGATGGCCGGACGGGAAGGTCGTGACCGACCGGCTCACCGACACCCTCGCCCACCGAGGTCCGGACGGGGCGGGCCGGTACAGCCACCCCGCCGGTGACGGCGAAGTGCACCTCGGGCACCGCCGGCTGGCCATCATCGACCTGTCCGAGACCGGCGCCCAGCCGATGGTCTCGGGCGGCCTCGTCCTGACGTACAACGGCGAGCTGTACAACGCGCCCGACCTGCGTGCCGAGCTGGCAGCCGCCGGGGTGCGCTTCCGCGGTACCTCCGACACCGAGGTGCTGCTGGAGGCCTGGCGGCGCTGGGGCACGGACTGCCTGCCCCGGCTGCGCGGCATGTTCGCGTTCGGGATCTTCGACGAGCGAACCGGTGAACTGGTGCTCGCCCGGGACCAGTTGGGCATCAAGCCGCTGTTCCTGCTCCGGCGCGGCGAGGGTCTGGTGTTCGCCTCCGAGCTCAAGGCACTCGCCGCCGTGACCGGCGGGTCGCTGGAGGTGGACCAGGCGGCGCTGGTGGCCTCGCTGCTGTACTACTGGGTGCCGGACTCACGGTGCGCGTTCCGCGAGGCGGAGAAGCTGCCGCCGGGGAGCTGGCTGAGGTGCCGGCCCGACGGCCGGGTGGAGCGCGGCCGGTACTGGCACCTCCGGGACGTCGCCGCCGAGGCCCGGGAGCGGGCCCGGGGCGGCGAGCAGCCGGATGTCGCTGCCATCGTCGAGGAGTCGACTCGGCGCCACCTGCTCTCCGACGTACCCGTGGCGACCTTCCTCTCCGGCGGGCTGGACTCCAGCTACCTGACCGCGCTGGCGGCCCGCGACCGACCCGGGATCTCCGCTTACACGATCGGGTTCCGCGCCGAGGACGCCAAATTCGAGGCGATGCCGGACGACCTGCGCTATGCCCGGCAGGTGGCCGAGCGGTTCGGCGTCGATCTGCACGAGATCGAGATCGCTCCGAACGTGCTCGACCTGCTGCCGCAGATGACGTACCACCTGGACGAGCCGATCGGCGACCCCGCCGCGATCAACACGTTCCTGATCTGCTCGGCCGCCCGGGAGGCCGGGGTCAAGGTGATGCTCTCGGGGATGGGCGCCGACGAGCTGTTCGCCGGCTACCGCAAGCACCTGGCCAACCTGATCGCACTGCGCTACCAGCGCGTCCCGCGGCCCCTGCGGCGCGGCCTGTCCCGGGCCGTGGACCGGCTGCCGGTCGCCACGGCCCGCCGCGGGTACCGGTCGGTGCGCTTCGCGAAGCGGTTCCTCTCCTTCGCCGATCTGCCGGAGGAGACCGCGTTCCGGCGCAGCTACACCATGTACGACCAGGACGAGCTGCTCGCCCTGCTCGATCCGGACCTGGCCGGGACGGTCGAGGACGTGCTGACCGAGCACGCGGACATCTATCAGGACAACGACCTCGACGACTTCGTCAACCGGATGTGCCTGGGCGACGCCCGGATGTTCCTGCCGGGCCTGAACCTCACGTACACGGACCGGTCGAGCATGGCCGCGTCGACCGAGGTGCGGGTGCCGTACGTGGACGTCGAGGTGGTCAAGGCGGCGTTCGCCGTGCCCGGCGATCGCAAGATCGTCGGACGGCAGGGCAAGGCCGTCCTCAAGGAGGCGGCCACCTCGATCCTGCCCCGGGAGATCGTCTACCGGCCCAAGGGCCTGTTCAGCGCCCCGCTGCGCGCCTGGATGAGCCGGGATCTGGCACCGCTGGTGCGCGAGGTGGTGCACGACGGCGTGCTGGTCAATTCCGGGTTCCTGCGCCGCGACGCGCTGGCGCGGCTCGTCGCCGAGGACGCCGCCGGGCAGCGGGACTTCTCCAAGCATCTGTGGCATGTGCTGACCCTCGAGTACTGGTATCGCGGCGCGACCTCCGGGTCCGGCCGGAGCGCTCGCTCGACGGCGTAGAAGACGGCTGAGAAACAAGGGGACTTCGGGTGAAACAGGTTGTGCAGAACTACAAGAGCGGCGAGCTGACGGTGCTCGACGTGCCGGTGCCGGGGTGCAAGCCGGGCGGTGTGCTGGTCCGCAGCGCCTACTCGTTGATCTCCACCGGGACCGAGCTCATGAAGGTGTCCGAGGCCGGCATGTCGATGCTGGGCAAGGCCCGCTCCCGGCCGGACCAGGTGGCCAAGGTCGTGCAGAGCGTGGCCACCAACGGGGTGCCCGCCACCTACCGCAAGGTGATGGGCAAGCTGGACTCCTATACGCCGCTGGGCTACTCGCTGTGCGGGGTGGTCGAGCAGGTCGGTGCCGGGATCGACGAGGTGAAGGTCGGCGACCTCGTGGCCTGCGCCGGCAACGAGCACGCGTTGCATGCCGAGCTGAACTGGGTGCCGAAGAACCTCTACGCCCGGGTGCCGGACGGCCTCGCGCCGCGGCACGCGGCCTTCGGCACCGTCGGGTCGATCGCGTTGCAGGGTGTCCGCCGCGGCGAGCCACAGCTGGGCGATGTGGCGCTGGTCATCGGCCTCGGGCTGATCGGGCAGCTGGTGGTGCAGCTGCTGGGCGCCTCGGGAGTCCGCGTCGTCGGGGTCGACCCCGACCCGGTGCGCTGCGAGCTCGCGGAGCGCCTGGGCGCCGCGGCCTGCGGCGATCCCGCGTCCACGGCGGTGGAAGCTGCCGTCGCCGAACTCACCGGCGGTCACGGCGTGGACCACGTGTACCTGGCCGCCGGCGGCGGCAGCAACCAACCCGTCGAGCTGGCCGCCCGGCTCTGCCGGGACCGCGGCCGGGTCGTCGACATCGGCAAGTGCCGCCTGGACCTGCCGTGGAACGCGTACTACGAGAAGGAGCTCGACGTCCGGTTCTCCCGCAGTTACGGCCCCGGGCGCTACGACCCGGAGTACGAGCTCGAAGGGCGGGACTACCCGATCGGCTACGTGCGCTGGACCGAGCGCCGCAACCTGGCGTGCTTCCTCGATCTCGTCGCCCGCGGCAGCGTCGACGTGGAGCCCCTGGTCTCCCACATCGCCGACTTCGATGACGCCGTCGAGACGTACCAGCGCCTGAAGGACGGCGACCTGAAGGCCGTGGCCGTGCTGTTCCGGTACCCCGAACACGCGGGGGAAGCGGAGGCCCCGGCGGTGGCCGTGCCCGCGGTGAACAGGCGCAGCGGCACGGCGCCCACCCCGGCGCGGTCCGCCGAGGCGCCGGTGCGGCTGGCGTTCGTCGGCGCGGGCAACTACGCGACGTCGATGCTGCTGCCGCACCTGGCACAGCGCGACGGCGTCGCGTTGTCGACGGTCGTCACCACGACGGCGCTGTCCGCGGCCAATGCGCAGCGGAAGTTCGGCTTCGCCGAGGCGACCACCGATCTCGACGCCGTGCTCGGCGACCCGTTGATCGACGCGGTGTTCGTGGTCACCCGGCACAGCTCGCACGCCGAACTGACCCGGAGGGCGCTGCTGGCCGGCAAGGCGGTGTTCGTGGAGAAGCCGTTGGCGCTCGACGAGGACGAGCTGGCCGGCGTGCTCGCGGCGGTGGAGGAGTCCGGCAACGACCGGTTGCAGGTGGGCTTCAACCGCCGGTTCGCGCCGCTGCTGAATGAGGCCAGGAAGCGGTTCGGCGCCCGTTCCGGTCCGGCGAGCCTGCGCTACCTGGTCAACGCGGGCCGGCTGGAGCATGGCAGCTGGTACCTCCAACAGGGCACCGAGGGCTCGCGGTTCGCCGGCGAGGGCGGGCACTTCATCGACACGGCGAGCTGGCTGCTCAAGGCCGACCCGGTCTCGGTCTATGCGATCACCACGCCCGGCAACGAGGACCTACAGGTCGTGCTGCGCTACCCGGACGGATCCACCGCCACCGTCAGCTACGTCACCACCGGTTCGCCCGGCTTCCCCAAGGAGACGCTGGACCTGGTCGCGGACGGCAAGGTGCTGCGGCTCGACGACTTCGTCCGTGCCGCGGTGTACGACGGCCGCCGCAAGCGGTGGGTCAGTTCGCGGCTGCCCAAGGCCCGGGACAAGGGCCAGTCCGCCGAACTGGCCGCGTTCGTCAAGGCCGTGCGGACCGGCGGGCCGATGCCGGTGCCGCTGGAGTCGCTGGTCGCCACCACGGCGGCCACCCTCGCCGTGCAGGCCGGGCTGGCCGGCGGCGCGCCGGTGACGTTGGCGAGGGCGCGATGACTGTGAGCTCGGGGAGTGCGGGCTGGTACCTGCGGCGGCTGTCCCGGATGGGACCGCGGGAGGTCGGCGGCCGGGTGGGCGACGCGGTGCGCAGGCGGCTGTGGCGGTCGGCGCGGCCCCACTGCCCGAGCGTGACCGGCGCCCGGTTCACCGCGGTACTGCCCGCCGGGACGATCACCGCCATACCTCCGGACGCCGCGAAACGTCTCATCGCCGAGGCGGACCGGCTGATGTACGGGCACGCCGAGTACTTCGGGGTGGTCCGCGACGACCTGGCCGACCCGGACTGGTGGTGCGACCCGAAGACCGGGCGCCGGGCGCCGTGGGGCTACGCCTTCGACGTGCCGTACCGGAACGAGGAAGCGGTCGGGGACATCAAGCAGATCTGGGAGCTGTCCCGGCATCAGTACCTCACCGTGCTCGCCGCCGCCTACGCGATCACCGGGAACGAGCGGTACGCCGAGCGCGTGGCCGAGCACCTGCGGTCGTGGTGGGCGGCCAACGCGCCGCTGCGCGGCGTGCACTGGATCAGCGGCATCGAGCTGGGCATCCGGCTGCTGTCCTGGGTGTGGATCCGCCGGCTGCTCGACGGCTGGCCGGGCGCGGCCGGGCTGTTCGAGGGCAACCCGGTGGCGCTGAACCAGATCTGGCACCACCAACGCTGGCTGGCCGCCTTCCCCAGCCGGGGGTCTTCGGCGAACAACCACGTCATCGCCGAGGCCGCCGGGCAGTTCGCCGCGGCCTGCGCGTTCGGGTGGTTCCCCTCCTCGGCGCGTTGGCGGGCCGGCGCTCTGCGGTCGCTGGAGCGGCACCTGCGCAGCAACACCTTCGACTCCGGCCTCAACCGCGAGCTGGCGACGGAGTATCACGGACTCGTGCTGGAGCTCGGCCTGGCCGCGGTGGCCGAGGCGGATGCCGCAGGCAGGCCGGTCCCCGCGTCGATCCGGTTGGTGCTGCTGCGGATGACCGATGCGCTTGCGGCCGTCGTGGACAGCCGGTTACGGCCGCCGCGCCAGGGGGACGCGGACGACGGGCACGGTCTGGTCGTGGACGGCGCGGGCACCGACCGCTGGGCCTCGCTGCTGGCGACCGGGGACGCCGTGTTCGGTCGGCTCGCCTGGTGGCCGGCGGTGACCGGCACCGATGTGCGCACCCCGCTGCTGGCCGCGCTCATCCGGCCGTACTCGGACAAGGGATCCGCACCGGCCGTGACCCGCCCGGCGAGCCGACCGGCCCATTTCGCCGACGCGGGCATGACCATCCTGCGCGGTCCGGCAGAGATCTGGTGCCGCTGCGACGGTGGTCCGCACGGCTTCCTGTCCATCGCCGCGCATGCCCACGCGGACGCGCTGTCCGTGGAGGTCCGGCACGACGGGGTCGACGTGCTCGCCGACCCGGGGACGTTCTGCTACCACGGGCAGCCCGAGTGGCGGCAGTACTTTCGCTCGACCCTCGGCCACAACACCCTGCGGCTGGACGGCAGTGACCAGTCCGTCTCCGGCGGCCCGTTCCTGTGGACCCGGCATGCCAAGAGCCGCGTCCTGGCCGCGGACACCTCCGGCGCCTTCGACGGGGGGACGGCCCGCTGGTGCGCCGAGCACGACGGATACCAGCGCTCCGTGCACCGCCGGCGGGTGGAGCTGACGGCCGCGAGCCAGGAGCTGAGGGTGGTCGACGAGGTGCGCGGCCCGCACCGGGCCGAGGTGCACCTGGCGTTCCACCTCGGCCCCGCGATCGCCGCGGACCTGGCGGGCAACCGGGCAGTGCTCACCTGGGTCCGGGACGGCGAGGAGCGCTCCGCGGTGCTCGACCTGCCCGGGCAGCTGAACTGGCGGGCGCATCGCGGCGAGACCGACCCGCCGCTGGGCTGGTACTCCGCCGGCTTCGGGCGCAAGGAACCCGCGACCACGTTGGTCGGCACCGGCTTCGCCGACGGCGCGGAGGGGTTCACCACCGTGCTCAGGTTCCGCGGCTAGGGGGGCGCGTGGGGATCAAGAGGCGGCACTGGGCGTTGGCGGCGGCACCGCTGGCGCTGGCCCTACTGGCGGCGACCGGCTGTGAGAGCACGCTGGGCACCCGGGCAACGCCGACCGCTGCGCCGTTCACGTCCGGGGCGCTGTCCCCGTCCGTGGCTCGGGTGTGCGCCAAACCCTCGGCCGGGCCGACGAAGGCACCGGCGGGCGCCGTGACGGTCGACCCCGCGGTGGTCGGTGACCTGGCGGCGCAGACCAAGAGCAACCCCCCGAACACCACGTTCTGGCTTCGCCCGGGCATGCACAGGCTCGACCCGGACCGCTACGCCCAGGTCATCCCCAAGGAGGGGGACCGCTACCTCGGTGCGCCGGGCGCGGTGCTCGACGGCCGGAAGAAGAACCAGTACGCGTTCGGCGGTACCGCCGGCAACGTCACCATCCGCTACCTGACCGTGCAGGGTTTCGTCGCGCCGCAGAACGAGGGCGTGGTCAACCATGACTCGGCCGACGGGTGGGTGATCGAGCACGCGACGATCCAGGACAACTCCGGGGCCGGGCTGATGGCCGGTGCCCATCAGCGGGTCCGCGCCAACTGCCTGCGCGACAACGGACAGTACGGAATGAACGCGTACAAGAACGGCGGCCGGATCAGCGACCTGGTGGTCGAGGGCAACGAGATCGCGGGCAACAACACCGGCGACTGGGAACGGCGGCGGCCGGGCTGCGGCTGCACCGGAGGCGTGAAGTTCTGGGCCGTCGACGGCGCCGACGTGCGCGGCAACTGGGTGCACGACAACCGCGGATCCGGGTTGTGGGCGGACACCGACAACAACGACTTCCGCATCGAGGACAACGTGCTCGATGCCAACGACGGTGCCGCGCTGATCTACGAGGCCAGCTACAACGCGGTCATCCGGAGAAACACGATCCGGCGGAACAACTGGGTCGAGGGCCGCAGGTACGCGGACCGCGACGACAGCTTCCCGGTCGCGACCATCTACCTGTCCGAGTCCGGCGGCGAACCACGGATCCGAGCCCGCACGGACAAGATCGAGATCTACCGGAACGTGCTGGAGAACAACTGGAACGGGATCACCCTGTGGGAGAACGCCGACCGGTTCTGCAACAGCCCGGCCAACACCTCGTCCGATGACTGCACGTTGCTGGTGCGGCGCCCCGACCGCTGCGCGCGGCCGGCGATCGCCACCGCACCGCTCTACACCGACTGCCGGTGGAAGACCCAGCGGGTGGACATCCACGGCAACCGCTTCGTGCTGGACAAGTCCGTCGTCGACTGCACGGTGAAGTGCGACCGAATGGCGCTGCTGGCCAACTACGGCACCTATCCGGACTGGTCGCCCTACAAGGGCGACCAGGTGGCTGAGGCGATCACCCGCAGGCAGCACAACCGCTGGCACGACAACGTCTACCTCGGACCATGGAAGTTCGTCGCCCACGACCCGAGCCGGATACTCGACTCCGGGCAGTGGCAGGGGACGCCGTACCAGCAGGACGCGGGCAGCACCCTTGACCCACAGGCCGGTGGTTGAGATGGGCGGGCACCTGACGCGCGGTGGGCTGCCGGGCGGACCGGATACGGCGGGAACGCAGCCCGGCGCCGCACCGCGTCCTGCCGGCGCTCCGAGGATCGTCGGGATCGTCTGGGGGTTGCTGGTCCTCAACACGCTCGGCTCCGCCGGGGCGCAGACCATCATCCCGCTGCCCCGCTCCCTCATCCAGTTGGTCACCATGGGCGCGCTGGTCGCCGCGTTCGCGCTGGCGCTCGCTCTCAATCCCCGGCTGCGCATCCGACCCAGCGCCTTCTTGTCCCTGCTCACCCTGCTGCTGGTGTCGAGCGTGATCTCCAGTGCGCACCTGGAGTCCGGGTTCGGCGCGCTGTTCCGCTGCGCCCGGCTGGCTCTCTTCGTCGGCACGCTGTGGCTGCTCAGCCGGTGGTGGGACGGCGGCCTGACGTTCGTCCGGCACCACATCCGGATGTACTTCGCCGTGCTCGGGTCGGTGGCCGCCGGCCTGGTCGTCTCACCGGGTGCGGCCATGCCCGACCTCTACGGCGGGCGCCTTGTCGGCGCGCTGTGGCCGCTCACCCCGCCGCAGATCGGACAGTACGCCGCGGTGATCATCGGGCTCACCGTGCTGCTCGTACTGGGCCGCCGGACCGACCGGGCCGGCGCGGCGGTCGTCATCGTGCCCTCCCTCGTCCTGCTCGCGTTGACCCATACCCGGACGGCCACGCTCGGCCTGTTCATCGGGCTGGGGTTGGCGATCGGCTCGCTCATCCTGACCAGCGCCGCCGCCCGCCGGTTCTTCACCTGGGCGGTGCTGTGCGCCGCGGTGGCCGGGGTGGCGCTCGGCTCCGTGCTACAGGCGTGGTTCCTGCGCGGACAGAGCCAGGAGAACTTCTCCAGCCTCACCGGCCGGGCCAAGGTCTGGGACGCCCTGCTGGCGGCGCCCCGGACGACCACGGAGCAGGTGTTCGGCGTGGGCCTGGGCGACAAGTCGTTCGGCGGGCTGCCGATCGACAACAGCTGGCTGGCCGTCTACAACGAGCAGGGTCTGATCGGCGTCGCCCTCGTGGCGGCGATCATCATCGTGCTGGGCGGTGTCGCGTTGCTGCGGCCACCGTCGCTGGAGAGGGCCTGCGCGATCTTCCTCATCGGCTACTGCGCGATCGCGTCGTACACCGAGGCCGGGCTTGGCGACGCCTCGCCGTATCTGCTGCATCTGGCGGTCGCCGCCTCGCTGCTGGCGGCACCTGCCGCGGCCACGCCCGTCCCGACGCCCGAAGTTCCTCGACGCATCCCGCGCTGGGCCCCGAGTTCGGAGGTGACCTGACCATGCACGTCCTCGTGGTGCACAACCGCTACGCCTCGGCGCAGCCGAGCGGGGAGAACAAGGTCGTCGACCAGGAGGTGGCGCTGCTGCGCGCGGCCGGTCACCGGGTAGAGGTGTTCGAGCGGCGCAGCGACGACATCGCCGCCCGGTCCCTGCCTGGCAAGGCCGCGGTGCCGCTGCTGGTGCCGTGGAACCCGGCGGTCCGCGCGGAGCTGGCCGCCCGGCTGCGCACCGAGCGGCCGGACGTGGTGCACGTCCACAACGTCTTCCCGCTCCTGTCGCCCGCGGTGCTGGCCGCCTGCGCCGACGCCGGGGTGCCCGCCGTCGCCACGCTGCACAACTACACCCAGGTCTGCCCGCCCGGCACGCTGCAACGGGACGGCCGGCCGTGCACCGAGTGCGTCGGGGCGACGCCGCTGCCCGCCGTCCGGCACGGCTGCTACCGGGGCTCGCGCCTTGCGACGGTGCCGCTCGCGGTCAGCCTGTCGGTCAACCGGCGACGGTGGTGGTCCGGCGTGGAGCGGTTCTTCTGCATCTCCGCGGCGCAGCGCGACGTCCTGGTGCGGGCCGGCATGCCGGCCGAACGGCTGGCGGTGAAGCACAACTTCGTGCCCGACCCGGACGCCCGCCGATCGGGCGCCGGCGGGCATCTGCTCTATCTCGGCCGGCTCGCGGAGGCCAAGGGCGTGCGGCTGCTCATGGCCGCGTGGGACGAGATCGCAGCGAGCGGCGGTGTGGGCGTGCCGCTCGTGGTCGCCGGCACGGGGCCGCTGGAGCGAGAGGTGACCGCCTGGGCGGCGGGCCGGGACGACGTGCGGTATGTCGGCCTGTACGACACGGCTCAGTGCCGGCAGGCCGTCGCGCGGTCGGTCGCCGTGGTGGCTCCCTCGACGTGGCTGGAGGCGTTCGGCCTGGTGGTCGTCGAGGCGATGGCGGCGGGGGTCCCGGTCGTCGCCGCCGGTCACGGCGCCTTCGTCGAACTCGTCGAGGACGGGGTGACCGGGCTGCTGCACCGGCCGGGCGAGTCCGCCTCGCTGGTGTCCTGTATACGCCGGATCGCGGCCGAGCCGGCCCGCAACCGGGAGATGGGCCAGGCGGCCCGGCGCCGTTACGAGCAGGGTTTCAGCCCGGCCGTCGGCCTTGAGCGCCTGGTGGATGAGTACCGCACCGCAATCGCGGGTCGGTCAGCACTCGCTCGCGGCGGGGACACCCGCGCGAGCAGGGGGGATGGGGACAGTAGATGACACGATGCCGACTCTGCGGCTCGGAAGCGATGGCGAGCGTCGTCGATCTTGGGGCGACGCCACCATGTGAGAGCTTTCTCGCCGCGGACCAACTGGACCAGCCGGAGCCGGCGTTCCCGCTGCACCTGCGGGTCTGCACCGACTGCTGGCTGGCGCAGATCCCTCCGTTGATCACGCCGGAGGAGACGTTCACGCAGTACGCGTACTTCTCCTCCTACTCGACCTCCTGGGTGGAGCACGCGCGCACGTTCGTCGCCGACGCCGTGCACCGGGTGGGTCTCGGCCCCGACGGCTTCGTGGTCGAGGTCGCGAGCAACGACGGGTACCTGCTGAGGCACGTGGTGGACCGCGGGATCCGCTGCCTCGGCATCGAGCCGTCGGTGAACGTCGGCGCGGCGGCGCGGGACGCGGGTGTGCCCACGCTCACCGAGTTCCTGGCCCCGGACACCGGCTCGGCCGTCCGCGCCGAGCACGGCCCGGCGGACCTCGTCGTGGCCAACAACGTGTACGCACACATCCCCGACGTGGTCGGGTTCACCCAGGGGCTGCGCGCCCTGGTCGCCGATGACGGCTGGGTCTCCATCGAGGTGCAGCACCTGCTGACCCTGATCGAGGAGAACCAGTACGACACGATCTACCACGAGCACTTCCAGTACTACACGGTCGCGTCCGCGACCCGGGCGCTGGCGAGCGGCGGACTCGCGCTCGTGGACGTCGAGTTGCTGCCCACGCACGGCGGCTCCATCCGCCTGTGGGCCCGGCCGGTCGAGGTGGCCGGCGAGCCGACGCAGCGGGTGGCCGACGTGCTCGCCCGGGAGAAGGCCGCCGGGCTGCAAGAACTGTCGGGGTACACCGAGTTCTCCGCCCGGGTGGCCAAGGTGCGCCGGGACCTCCTGCGGTTCCTCATCGAGGCGGCCGAGCGCGGCGAGACGGTCGTCGGCTACGGCGCCCCGGGCAAGGGCAACACCCTGCTCAACCACTGCGGCATCCGCCCCGACCTGCTCCCGTACACGGTCGACCGCAACCCCTACAAGCACGGCAGGTTCACCCCGGGCACCCGCATCCCGATCCTGCCGCCCGAGCGGATAGCCGCCGACAAACCGGACTACGTCCTCGTCCTCCCGTGGAACCTGCGGGCCGAGCTGGTCGAGCAACTGTCCTTCGTGCACGAGTGGGGCGGCCGGCTGGTCTTCCCCATCCCGGAACTGAGCACTGTCGAGGTCACGTCATGAAGGTCGTTCTGTTCTGCGGCGGTTACGGGCTGCGTATGCGCAGCGGAGCCTCCGACGACATGCCCAAGCCGATGGCGATGGTCGGCCCGCGGCCACTGATCTGGCACGTCATGCGCTACTACGCGTACTTCGGGCACACGGAGTTCATCCTGTGTCTCGGGTACGGGGCCCACCACATCAAGAACTTCTTCCTCAACTACGAGGAGACGACGTCCAACGACTTCGTGCTGCGGGGCGGGCGGACCGAGCTGCTGTCCACCGACATCGCCGACTGGACGATCACGTTTGCGCAGACCGGTGTGGAGTCACCGATCGGGGAGCGGCTGCGCCGGGTGCGGCACCACCTGGACGGCGACGAGATGTTCCTCGCCAACTACGCCGATGTGCTCACCGATGCTCCCCTGCCGGAGATGATCGACTCCTTCGCCCGGCGCGACGCCGGTGCGTCGATGCTGGTGGTGCCGCCGCAGTCCTCGTTCCACTGCGTCGACCTGGGCGAGGAGGGTCTGGTGGGGGGCATCACCGCGGTGAGCGAACTGCCGCTGTGGGAGAACGGCGGCTACTTCGTGCTCCGCCAGGAGGTCTTCGACCACATACCGGAGAACGGGGACCTGGTCGCCGACGGATGCGCCCAACTGGCCAAGCGCGGACGGTTGGTGGCGCACCAGCACCGCGGCTTCTGGAAGCCGACCGACACCGTGAAGGAGCGGGCCGCGCTCGACGCCGCCTACGCCCGCGGCGACCGCCCGTGGGCCGTGTGGGAACAGGGCGGCGCGGGGGCGAACACCGGAGTGAGGACCGCATGATCCAGCTCAGCGCCGGGCGCCTGGACCGGATCGTCGCGGTGGGCGCGCACTGCGACGACATCGCCATCGGCGCCGGCGGCACGCTGCTGACGATGTGCCTCGCGCGGCCGGGCATCCGCATCGACGCGCTGGTGCTCTCCGGCGGTGGGAGCGAACGGGAGCAGGAGGAGCAGGCCGCGCTCGCCGCCTTCTGCCCGGGCGCCGAACTGCACCTGATCGTGCACAAGTTGCCGGACGGCCGACTGCCCATGCACTGGGACGAGGCCAAGGCCGCGGTCGAGGAGCTGCGCACGGCGACCGAGCCGGACCTCGTCCTTGCCCCGCGCACCGATGACGCGCACCAGGACCACCGCGGCCTGGCGCAGCTGGTACCCACCGCGTTCCGCGACCACCTCGTGCTCGGCTACGAGATCGTCAAGTGGGACGGCGACCTCGGCCGTCCGGCGGCGTACCAGCCGCTGTCGCCCGAGATCGCCGAACGGAAGGTGCGGCTGCTGCAGGAGCACTACCCCTCGCAGCGGCACCGGCCCTGGTACGACCGGGAGGCCTTCCTCGGTCTTGCACGCATCCGCGGAATCGAATGCCACGCGCGCTACGCCGAGGCGTTCGCCGTCACCAAACTCACTCTCGACCTGGGGGATTGAACCTTGCGCGTACTGCTCACCGGGCACCAGGGCTACCTGGGCACCGTCATGGCCCCGGTTCTCACGGCCGCCGGACACGAGGTCGTCGGCCTCGACGCCGGGCTGTTCGCCGACTGCGTCCTCGGCCCGACACCTGCGGACCCGTCCGGGCATCAGGTGGACCTGCGCGACGTCGCGGCCGAACACGTGGCCGGGGTGGACGCCGTGATCCACCTGGCCGCGCTGTCCAACGACCCGTTGGGATCGCTGGCGCCGGAGCTCACCTACGACATCAACCACCGCGCGTCCGTACGCCTCGCCCAACTGGCCCGCGACGCCGGAGTACGACGCTTCCTGTATGCGTCGACCTGCTCGGTCTACGGCGCCGCCGGCGGCGACGACCTGGTGTCCGAGGACGCCCCGCTCCGCCCGGTGACGCCGTACGCGGAGTCCAAGGTGCGGGTGGAGGACGACCTGCACGCGCTGGCCGACGGCGACTTCACCCCGGTGTACATGCGCAACGCCACCGCCTTCGGCTACTCCCCCCGGCTGCGCGCCGACATCGTGCTGAACAACCTGGTGGGCCACGCGCTCCTGTCCGGCGAGGTGTTGGTGCTCTCCGACGGCACCCCCTGGCGCCCCCTGGTGCACGCCGCCGATATCGCCCGGGCCTTCGCGGCGGCGCTGACCGCGCCGCGGGAAGCGGTGCACGACCGGGCGTTCAACATCGGCAGCGAGACCAACAACGTCACGGTCGCCGAGATCGCCGAGCAGGTCGCCGAGGCGGTGTCGGGCGCGAAGGTCAGGATCACCGGGGAGAACGGCGCCGATCCGCGCTCGTACCGGGTGGACTTCTCCCGGTTCCGTACCGCGATCCCCGGCTTCGACTGCGAGTGGACGGTGAAGCGGGGCGCTCTCGAACTTGCCGACGCCTACCGAAAGTTCGGCCTGAGCCGGGAGGACTTCGAGCGACGCTTCACCCGCCTCGCCGTGCTGCGCGCGGCGACCGACGCCGGCGCCGTCGACGACACCCTGCGGTGGCGCCGATGACCGAGGACGGCGAAGAGATGCACGCGCTGGTGGAGCGGCTGTACCCGCTGTGCCGGAGCATCACCGGCGACGGTGTGCGCGCCACCCTGGACATCGTCGGCGAGTACATCCCGCTCCAGGTGCACGAGGTGCCGACCGGGACCCAGGTGCTCGACTGGACGGTGCCGCAGGAGTGGAACATCCGGGACGCGTACATCGCCGACACCACGGGCAGGCGGGTCGTCGACTTCGCCAAGTCCAGCCTGCACGTGCTCGGTTACAGCGTGCCGGTGTCGGCGACCATGCCGCTGGCCGAGCTGCGCGAACACCTGCACACCCTGCCGGACCACCCGAGCTGGGTGCCGTACCGCACCAGCTACTACAAGCCGGAATGGGGGTTCTGCCTGGCCCAGGAGACCTTGGACGCACTGCCGGACGGCGAGTACGAGGTCCGCATCGACTCCACACTCGCAGACGGCCACCTCACCTATGCCGAGCACGTCGTCCCCGGGCAGGTCCCCGACGAGGTGATCGTCTCCTGCCACGTCTGCCACCCCTCGCTGGCCAACGACAACCTGGCCGGCATCGCGGTGGCGACGTTCCTGGCCCGCGCGCTCGCGCGGGAAACGCCCTACTACACCTATCGGTTCATCTACGCGCCCGGCACCATCGGGGCGATCACCTGGCTGGCCCGCAACGCGGAGCGGATCGACCGGGTCAAGCACGGACTGGTGCTGGCCTGCGCCGGTGACCGGGGCCAACTCACCTACAAGCGGAGCAGACGCGGCGACGCGGAGATCGACCGGGTGCTGCGGCACGTGCTGGCCACCTCCGAACGCCCGCACCATGTCGCCGAGTTCACTCCGTACGGCTACGACGAGCGGCAGTTCTGCTCGCCCGGGTTCGATCTCGGCGTGGGCTCGCTCAGCCGAACCCCGTACGCCCGCTACCCCGAGTACCACACCTCGGCGGACAACCCGGACTTCGTCTCCCCGGAGGCGATGGCGGACACGCTCGCCGTCTGCCGCGAGGCATTCACCGTCCTCGACCGCAACCGGCGGTACCTCAATCTCAGCCCCTACGGCGAACCGCAGCTGGGCCGGCGCGGGTTGTACGACTCGCTCGGGGGCCGCAGCGACGCGAAGCAGGCCGAGATGGCCATGCTCTGGGTGCTCAACCTCTCCGACGGCGAGCACAGTCTGCTGGACGTCGCCGAGCGGTCCGGGCTGCCGTTCGACACCGTCGCCGCCACGGCCGGCGCCCTGCACGGCGCCGGGCTGATCAAGGCATGACGCCGATGACCACCGAGAGGGAGAAGACGACGGCATCGGCGGGCTCGGCCAGTAACGCCCGGCGGACCGCCAAGCGGGCCGTCGTCGGCCGGCTGTCCTGGGGACTGGCCGACCAGGCGGCCTCCAGCGTGTCCAACTTCGCGGTGGGGATCTACGTGGCCCGCTCGCTCGGGCTGACCGCGTTCGGCGTGTTCAGCCTGGCCTGGGTGACCTACGGAGTGGTGCTCAGCGTCTCCCGCGGGCTGGCCACCGACCCGCTCGTGGTGCGCTTCAGCGGCGTGCCGGACGCATCCTGGCGCGGGGCGGTGGCCCGGTCGTCGGGCACCGCGCTCGGCGTCGGCGCCGCCATCGGCGCGGCGTGTCTGGTGGCCGGTCCTGCTCTCGGCGGCCGGGTGGGGCCCGCGTTCGCCTGCCTCGGCGTCATGCTGCCGGGGCTGCTGGTACAGGACGCCTGGCGGTACGCGTTCTTCGCCGCCGGCACCGGGCGGAAGGCGTTCGTCAACGACCTGGTGTGGGGCGTCGCGCTCGTCCCGGCCATGGTGCTGGCGGCCCGCGTGGGCAGCGTGGCCGCTTTCGTACTCGCCTGGGGCGGGTCCGCCGCGGTGGCCGCGGTGTACGGCTGCTTCCAGTCCGGGATCCGGCCCCGGACGACCGGAGCGCGCGAGTGGCTTCGCGAGCACCGCGACCTCGGCTACCGGTACCTGGCCGAGAACGTCGGCGTCAGCGGCGCGAGCCAGCTGCGGGCGTACGGGCTCGGCGCGATCGTCGGGGTCAGCGCGGTGGGTGTGGTCCGGGGCGCCGAGCTCCTGCTCGGCCCGTTCATGGCGGTGCTGATGGGTCTTTCGCTGGTCACCGTCGCGGAAGCGGCACGGGTGCTGCGGCGGGCCCCGCACCGCCTCGGCCCGTTCTGCCTCGTGCTGGGCGGCGGGCAGGCCGTCGCCGCGCTGCTCTGGGGCGGGGCGCTGCTGCTGATGCCGGACCGGGTCGGCGAGCTCGCGCTCGGCGACGTCTGGCACTCCGCCTCGCAGCTCATCGTGCCGGTCACGCTCGGCGTCGCGGGCGCCGGCCTCGGCACCGGCGCGGCGGCCGGGCTGCGCGCGCTCGCCGCGGCGCGGCGCAGCCTGCGCTGCCAGCTGTTCGCCTCCGCCTGCTACGTGATCGGCGGGCTCGGCGGGGCGGCCGTGGCCGGCACGGTCGGCTCGGCCCGGGGCGTCGCCGCCGCGACCTTCTGCGGCTCGGCCGTGTGGTGGCTGCAACTGCGGTCCGCCCTGCGCGAGCACCACCACAACCCCCTCCCCGAAGTGAGGACACCATGACCGCCCATCCCCGGTTGAGCATCGGCCTGCCCGTCTACAACGGCGAGGAGTACCTCGCCGAGTCGCTCGACGCCCTGCTCGGCCAGACCTACGAGGACTTCGAGCTGGTCATCTCCGACAACGCCTCGACCGACGGGACACAGGACATCTGCCGCAAGTACGCCGCACAGGACTCGCGCATCCGGTACCTCCGGCTGCCCCGGAACATCGGCGCCGCGCCGAACCACAACCATGTATTCACCGAGTGCCGCGGCGAGCTGTTCAAGTGGGCCTCGCACGACGACCTGTACGCCCGGGACCTGCTGCGGCGCTGCGTTCAGGCGCTGGACGAGCGGCCGGACGTGATCCTCGCGCACTCCGGCCAGGCGGTCATCGACGGCGACGGCCAGGTGAAGGTCCCGTACGAGTACGGGCTCGCCACCGACTCACCGCATGCGCCGGAGCGCTTCCGCAGCTTCCTGTTCGAGCCCGGTGGCGACGACTTCTACGGGGTGATGCGGGCCGACGTGCTGCGCCGGGTGAAGCCGCACGACAGCTACCACCACGCCGACCGCACCTTCGTCGCCGAGATCGTCCTGCACGGGCCCTTCCACCAGGTACCGGAGCTGCTGTACTTCCGCCGCGACCACCCCACCCGCGCCGAGCGGGCGAACCCTTCCAAGCGCTCCCGGTGCGTCAACCTGGACCCGCGCCGGGCGAGCCCGCTGCACCCGACGCCCCGGCTGCTCGCCGAGTACGTCTGGGGCTTCGTCTCGGCGGTCCGGCGGGCGCCGTTGTCCCCGGCCGACCGGCGCGCGTGCTTCCGCCACCTGGCCGCATGGATGACCAGCCGGGTCCGGCCGGGCGCCGGCGAGCGGGTCGAGGACCGCGCCCCGGTCGCCCCGGGCCGGCTCACCGTCTCCGTCGACGCCCTCGTCGCCGGCCGAGAGGGGAGGCAGGCATGACGTCCGCGGACGAAACTCCGGTGCGCGTCGGGGTGTTCGGCCTGCTCGGCTCCGGCAACCTCGGCAACGACGGGTCGCTCGACGCCGTGCTCGGGTACCTCAGCGCCGAGCACCCGGCGGCAGTCGTGGACGCGCTGTGCGGCGGGCCCGAGGTCGTCGCGACCCGGTACCGGATCCCCGCGACGCGGCTGCACTGGTACCGCGGGGAGTACCGCACCGCGTCGCGGGCGGGCGCGATCGCGGCGAAGGGGCTGGGCAAACTCGTCGACGCCGTCCGCACCGCTGCCTGGGTGCGGCGGCACGACGTGGTGATCGTGCCGGGCATGGGCGTCCTGGAGGCGACGCTGCCGCTGCGGCCGTGGGGCTTCCCGTACTCGCTGTTCCTGCTCTGCGCGACCGGCCGGTTGTTCGGCACCCGGGTCGCCCTGGTCGGCGTCGGCGCCGCCCCGATCGGCAACCGGCCGACCCGAGCCCTGGTGCGCTGGTCGGCGCGGCTGGCCACCTACCGTTCGTACCGGGACGCCCCATCCCGCGACGCGATACGGGAGATGGGCGTGGACACCGCGCGCGACGAGGTCTACCCGGACCTCGCCTTCGCCCTGCCGACGCCGCGGGCGAGCGGACCCGACAGGCCTTCCGTCCCGCCGGGCCCGGTCTGCGTCGGTGTCATGGACTTCCACGGCGGCAACGACGACCGCGCCCGGGCCGAGGAGATCCACCGGCGCTACCTCGACGGGACAACTCGCTTCGTCCGCGCGCTGGTCGAGGACGGCAGGCCGGTCCGGCTGCTCACCGGCGACGAGTGCGATGCGCCGGTGGTCGCCGCGCTCCTCGACGCGGTGGACTCGCCGCTGGTCACCGCCGCCGAGGCGGGCTCGCTGGCCGACCTGATGAAGGAGATGGCGGCTGCCGACACCGTGGTGGCGACCCGGTACCACAACCTGATCTGCGCGCTGAAGGTCGGCACGCCGACGCTCGCACTCAGCTACGCGGCGAAGAGCGACGCGCTCATGGCGCAGATGGGTCTTGGCGCGTACTGCCACCCGGCCCGCGAGGTCGACGCCGGCCGGCTGCTCCAGCAGTTCCGGGCGCTGGAGCAGCGATCGGCGGAGCTGCGGCGGACCCTCACCGAACGGAACCTGGTCGCCGCCCGGCAACTCAAGCACCAGTTCGCCGACTTGACCGCGGCCCTGTTCCCGGCGACCGACCACGTTCACGCCCACGCCCACGCCTTGCGGGAGGCTCCATGAATGCGACCGGAATGAAAGCCACCGAAGTCCCGGCGATAGCCGGCGCGTACCTGTTCGAACCGACGCCGTACGCCGACGAACGCGGCTTCTTCTGCCGCACCTTCGACGCGGACGTGGTCCGCTCGGTCGGCCTCGACCCGGACGCCTTCATCCAGGACAGCGTGTCCCGCTCTGTCCGGGGCGTGCTGCGCGGCCTGCACCTGCGCTCCGGCGCCGGCGAGGCCAAGCTGGTGCGGTGCTCGTACGGGAGGATCTTCGACGTCGTCGTGGACCTGCGGACGGACTCGCCGACCTACCGCAACCGGGCCTCCTTCGAGCTGTCCGGCGAGACGCAGGTGACCCTGTACATCCCGGCGGGGTGCGCGCACGGCTTCCAGGCGCTGACCGAAACCGCCGACACCTCGTACCGGATCGACCGCCCGCACGATCCGGCCGAGGACGTGACGATCGCCTTCGACGACCCGGAGCTCGCCATTCCCTGGCCGCTGCCGGTCACATCGATGTCCCAGCGGGACCGGGAGGCGCCGAGCCTCGCCAAGGTCCTTCAGCACAGAGAGAGTTGAGGTCGGCGTGGCCACCGAAGACACCGAAGAGCTCAGCCTGCCCCGGTCGCGGCAGGCGAACGAGCGGCTGCACGCCCTGGTCCCCGGGGGCGCGCACACCTACGCCAAGGGCGACGACCAGTACCCCGAGAACCTCGCCCCGGTCATCAGCCACGGCCGCGGTGCCCATGTATGGGACATCGACGGCAACCGCTACATCGAGTACGGCTCCGGCCTGCGGTCGGTCAGCCTCGGCCACGCCCACCCGCGCGTGATCGAGGCGGTGCGGCGGGAACTCGACCGCGGCAGCAACTTCGTCCGGCCGTCCATCGTGGAGGTCGAGGCCGCGGAACGCTTCCTGGCCACCGTGCCCACCGCCGAGATGGTGAAGTTCACGAAGAACGGCTCCGACGCCACCACCGCCGCGGTGCGCCTCGCCCGCGCCGTCACCGGGCGCCCGCGGGTGGCCGTCTGCGGCGACCATCCGTTCTTCTCCGTCGACGACTGGTTCATCGGCACCACTCCGATGTCCGCCGGCATTCCGGCGTCGACCACCGAGCTCACCGTGGCGTTCCCTTACGGGGACCTGGCCGCCACACAGGAGCTGCTCACCCGGTACCAGGACGAGATCGCCTGCCTGATCCTCGAACCTGCCGGCCACACCGAACCGGCGCCCGGGTACCTCGCCGCCCTGCGCGAGCTGGCCGACCGGCACGGCTGCGTACTGATCTTCGACGAGATGATCACCGGTTTCCGCTGGTCCGAGGCGGGCGCCCAGGGCCTGTACGGCGTCGTCCCCGACCTCTCCACGTTCGGCAAGGCGCTGGGCAACGGGTTCGCCGTCTCCGCGCTGGCCGGGCGCCGCGACCTGATGGAGCGGGGCGGGCTGCGTCACTCCCGCGACCGGGTGTTCCTGCTGTCCACCACGCACGGTGCGGAAACGCACTCCCTGGCAGCCGCGATGGCCGTGCAGACCATCTACACCGAGGAGGGGATCACCGCGCGGCTGCACGCCCTCGGCGAGCGGTTGGCCGCCGGTGTGCGCGACGCCGCGGCGAGCATGGGCGTCGGCGACCACTTCGTCGTCCGGGGTCGGGCCAGCAACCTGGTCTTCGCCACCCTCGACGAGAACCGGCAGCCGTCGCAGCAGTACCGCACCCTGTTCCTGCGCCGGCTCCTCGCGGGCGGGGTGCTGGCCCCGTCGTTCGTGGTGAGCAGCGCGCTCGGCGACGCCGACATCGACCGCACCGTCGATGTGGTGGCCCAGGCATGTGCGGTGTACCGGAAGGCACTGGACGCCGCTGACCCCACCCCCTGGCTGGCCGGGCGGCCGGTGAAGCCCGTATTCCGCCGCTTGGCGTGACGTGACGTGACGTCAGCGACGCTCCTACCGACCGGCGTCGGCCATCCGGTCGGCCAGCCAGTCGGCTGTCCGGTCGACCAGCCACGCGGTCGCCGGCATCACCGCCAGCGCGGTGCACCAGCCGCCGAGGACGTCGGTCGGGTAGTGCGCGCCCAGGGCGACCTGCGCCCATCCCATGGCGGCTCCGGCAACCAGCGCCGCGGCGAGCACGAGCAGTGTGCCGGCCGCCCTGCCGAGGCCGAGCCGGCCGGTCGCGAGCAGCGCCACCACGAGGCAGAGCGCGGTGAAGAAGGCGGTGTGGCCGCTCGGGTAGGACAGATTGTCGCCGTGGATGGTGCGTCCCACCAGGGACTTGAGCAGCGTCACCGCCCCCACGGTCATGCCGGCCCCGGCCACCACGAACACCGCTGCGCGAGGACGCCGAAGCAGCAGGCAGCCCGTCACGGTGGCCACGACCAACGTCGCCGCTCCTACGGGCTCCCCCAAGAAATCCATCGCCAGGGCGACATACCGCCATGACGGCCCCACACCGTCCACCGCCGCCCAGATCCACGCATCCACCATGCCGGGCTTGCCGTCGTCGGCATACAGGACCCCGAGCACGACGACCACCAGCGCGGCGAGGGCCGCAACCAGCCCGAGCCACGCGCGCAGCGAGGGGGACAGCACCGCGGGCGCCGGCCGGCCGGTCACACGCCCACCGCGTCCGGTCGCCCTGCGGTGCTGACCTTCTTGTCTGCCGTGCGCAGCGTCGGGCGTTGCGGGATCGCGTCGCCGCCCCGCTGGCGCCGCGGAACCGCGACAACAAGCCGACCGCGTCGGCGGAGCCGGTGACCGCGCCCCACGACGGCGGGGCGTTGTCTTCGGACGGCTCCGGTGCCCGCGAGTCCGGGCTCACCACGGCCTAGGTGTCCCGTCAGTACCCCGGCTCCCGCGGGCAGCTCGGAAACGGCATCGCCACGGCCACCACCGCCCGGGCCCGCGCCAAGGGCATCGCGATTCGGGCGCCGGTCGCCGACTGCTTCTACGGCCCCAACGAAAGCCCGCACTTCATTGCCGAACCCGACCGCGCCGCAACGCCTTACGTGGCGACGGTCGAGCCCCGCAAGAACTGCCCGCTGCCGCCCGCCGACATGGCCGGGGTCGTCAGCCTGTACGGGCTGCGCGGCCGGACCGAGCGAGATGACGAACCCGTCAAGCACGAACTGGGCTGGGCCAACTACCAGGTCCGCTCCGGCCAGGCGATCCAACGCGAGCCCCCCGTCGTGTCCGACCCACCCTCCAGCGACCATGACCGCCCCGCGGACACCCGCTCCCGGCCTGTACGACGCCGCGGGAGCCGTCAGCTGTGCAGCCCCGAACTCGCAAGCCTGGCCGTCGTCTTGGCCAAGGCATCGGGATCAGCCGCTGGTTGTCAGCCTAACCAACAATCCGGCTCGCCGCCCCCCTGCGACCTCCTGCCCCGCCCGGAAGCGTTGGGGATCGGCACCGGGTGGGGCGCCGGGTCAACGGAGAGGCTCGCCTTGAACGTCAGCGGGGTACTTCCACCGACGCTGAAGTCAATACCGCTGTACTTCAACCAGTTCCCGGAATCCGGATTGCCCACCACGGTGCCCGTTCTTCCGCTGATCCTCGTGGTACCGGTCTGGCGAGTGGACGTTGCAGCCTCGATTCCCTCTCTTACAGAATTCCAGCCCGCAGTCCAGCTCTGAGGGTACTCGTACGCTCCCAGGTCGGGCGCCGATCCCACATATCCATCAGTGATCGGCGGATCAACCTTTCCCGCGTTGATCGCTGCTGCCGTCGGCAGCAACTGATAGTTCCCGTTTGCGGAGACCACAAACGTGGCGGACGAGTTCACGGACAAGTTGTTCAAGTCGGTGTTGTGAGAGGTCGAGGAGCCGTGAAGATAACCGTTCGGGAGCTCTGTATTGCTCACGACTTGGTCCCCGGTTCCGCCGTTGACGCCTGCACCATGGCCGCCAGATATGTTCCAGATGGCATTATGAGGCGAGCTTCCCTCTTGTACTGAACTTGATCGGGTGTTCTCTGGGTCGTTGCCTGGCAGCGGGCTGTCAGCGCGGGTGGCGCCGATGCGTGAGCTACGCGCGGGGCGGCGGGCCGACCGACGCCGAGAGAGTCGCGCGGGAGCGGTGACGACTCCAGGCTGTGGAACGTTTCGAGGGCGGGCAGAAGAAGGGGGAAACGCTGCTGCCTTGCGGGTCGGCGTGCGGTCGGTGGGACGGGGATGAGCTGCCCGAACGAGGTGGCCTCGGCAGAGGGCTGGTCCAGCAGGGGCGACGGGACGGGTACGCCCATTCGTCCGCCGCCGCCGTTGCCCCTTCGGGCCTGTGAGGCCGGCCATGGACAGCATTGACCCTCGTCGCGGAAGATCTTGCCCACGGCCGATCGAAGTGCCGTATGCAGTAAGCCTGTTCATCCATGGACCGGAGGCCAGACCATGACCGCTGCCACCCGCGATCTGTTCGAGCGCTACCACGCGTGCTGGGAGTCCCTCGACCCTGACCGGATCGCCGGACTCCACACAGCCGACTCCGTGTTCCATCTGCACTCGGGCCAGGACCCCGTGCGGGGGCCGGCTGCCATCCGTGAGGCGGCGGCCGGACTGTTCAAGCTCGTCCCCGACCTGGCGTTCGACCTCGTCTCGCTCCGCGTCGGGGAGGACTTCTGGGTCGTCCAGTGGAAGCTGAGCGGGACGTCCGCGGCCGGGGTCGCGGTCGACATCGACCTCGCGGACTTCGTCCTGGTCGAGAACGGGGCGGTGAAGGAGAAGCACTCCTATGTCGACGGAGTGGCCATGCAGGCCGCGTTGGCGCCCGCCGGGGCGGCCTCGTAAGACCGACATGGCCGTTGCTGGAGTCAACACCACACGTAGGCGAGCTCCAGCTCCCGGTCCGTGACCGGCGCCGCGGGAGCGAGGTCACCCGGTTCACGGATCTCGTCTTGCCGGAGCAGAGTGTGGACGACCAGCACCCCGTTGCGTGGCCCCAGCAGGGCCGATCGCTCGCGGCTCCTCCGCTGAACCAGGCAGTGTCCGACGGATCGTACGGACGGCCTGATGGTCCTGGCGCGAATCGCGCGGCTGCCAGGAAAGCTCCAGGTGAGCTCGTGACGAGCGTAGCCCTGGTCAGCGAGCGATCTCGTCCAGCAGCGATGCCAGTTCGATCGGACGGGAGAACATCGGCCAGTGCCCGGTTGGCAGGTGGCGCAGGTCCATTCCGGCCATCGGCTCGAAGACTGCGTTGCCGCTGGCGGCCAGCATGCGCACCTGTTCGGGAGTGAACGTTGACGCGATCACCGAGCAGTGCACGTCCGGCAGCACCGTGGGCCGGTTCAGGGGGCGAGTGGCGGTCGCGAACGGCTGAGGTGTGGCCAACTTGACTATGCGCGCGAGTTGTTCGCTGGTGAGATCTGCCAGGTTGTCCGGATCCGCTGCCGGGTCGAACGGCGGTACCGGCAGCTGCCAG
This sequence comes from Streptomyces albospinus, assembly GCF_014648695.1. GTDB lineage: Bacteria > Actinomycetota > Actinomycetes > Streptomycetales > Streptomycetaceae > Streptomyces > Streptomyces albospinus. The sequence goes on along the minus strand of NZ_BMRP01000022.1, from coordinate 84,024 downwards.
CCGTCCCCCTTTTCCGCGACCTGCTTGCGCCACTCCTCCTGCGTCTGGGGCTTGTTGAAGTCGATCAGAGCCATGCCGCCGGGCAACGGTCCGGCGTCCACATACACGATGCGTGCGATCCGCTCCGGGATCCGGTCTGCGGCGCCGGTGACCGGCAGGTTTGCTCCGCTGTGCCCTACCAACACCACATCCCGCAGACCGTTGTCTTCGATGAGGCGGACGATGTCATCTCTATGTGTGTAGACATCCACATCGGGCGTGGCCTCGGCTGCCCGGTCGGCCAGGCCGGTCAGCGTGAGCGGGTGGACCTCGTGTCCCGCCGCCCTCAGCTCCGGTGTCACTTCTTCCCATGCCCACGCCCCGAGCCAGAACCCGGGAACCAGAACGATCTCCGCCATGGCCACTCTCATTTCGTGCGTGCCCTGCTGTGTTGGACGCCAGGCTAGGCGCGATGGCGGACACCGGCTGTCCTAGATTCCGGGGGGCGACGGCCTCTTTCTGAGTGGTTCGAAACGCCGCCACGGGAGACTTCGTCGACGATGTGCGGTGAGGTGGCGGCTCGGTCCGCACTCAAGAGTTGCAAGGACCCCTTGCAACTACCCTTTGCAACTCATAGCCTTCCGGCATGGCCGAACAACCGCCTGCCCAAGAGATCACCGATGTCGAGGCGCTGCGCGCCTTCGCGCACCCGATGCGGCAGAAGATCGAGCAATGCCTGCGCCGGGGACCGGCCAACTCTGCTGCGCTCGCACGCGAGTTGGGCGAGAGCACGGGGCTGGTCAGCTACCACCTGCGGCAGCTGGCCAAGCACGGCTTCGTCGAGGAGGTCCCGGAGCTGGCGAAGGGGCGGGAGCGGTGGTGGCGGGCGGTGCGGGGGGACCGGCGGTTCCCGCCGTACAGTCGACAGACGCCGGAGATGCGTGAGGCACTGACCGAGATGCATCGGCTCAACCTCGCCGAACTGATCGACTCCGCCCGGCGGTTCGAGGAGGCGCGCGACTCGCTGGGGCCCTGGGCCGACGCGGCGCTCTTCTCGCGCGCCACGCTCCGGGTCGACCCCGACCAACTCCGCGCGTTCTTCGAGGAGTACATCGCGCTCCTCTACCGGTACTCGGCCCCGGAACGAGGGAATGCGCCCGAGGCGCGGACCGTGCTCGTCCGGCTGCTCGGAATTCCCGAGACCGACTGACCGCGCGGCCCGACCGACAACGAAGGGGGATGCACGCCGTGCTGCTCTCGGCTCCGTCCGCATCACTGATACGCGCCGTACTGGCCGTCTTGTCCGGGGTGTTGGCCGGCACCCTCCTCCTGCTGGCCGCGCCAATGGCGTACGCCCGCGGGGACGGGCCGGTCCGCCAGGAGGTCACCTTCCGGGGCGGCGGTGGGCTCGTCCTGCACGGCGCCGTCCTCAGCAAGGACGGAGCACCCGGCGCGGAACCTGGCATCGTACTCGTCGGCGGCTCGGGCTCCGGGCCCCGGGACGAGTACCGGCAGGAGGCCGAGGCGTTCGCCCGGGCCGGGATCACCACGCTCGTCTACGACAAGCGGACCGTCGGCTACTCCCGGCTCCATCGAGACTTCGGCCTACTGGCCGACGACGCGCTTGCCGGAGTGCGGTTGTTGCAGTCCAGGAACGGGGTGAACCCACGCCAGGTCGGGCTGTGGGGGTTCAGCGAGGGGGGCTGGGTGGCGCCGCTGGCCGCGTCGCGCTCGACCGACGTCGCATTCGTCGTCACCATCGGCGGGTCCGGCTACGACACGCTGCGCAGCCAGGCATGGAACCTCATCACGCACCTGCACCACCAGGGGGTGGGCGGACCGTTCCGCCGCACCGTGGCCGGCCCGGCCGCCCAACTCATGGGCTCGACCGGTCTGTTCCCCGCGGCCGGCTACGACCCCTTGCCGGTGCTGGAGCGGCTCCACCGAACGCCGGTGCTGGCGCTGTGGGGCGAGCACGACATGCAGGTACCGCCCCGGGAGAGCGCGCGGATCTTCCGCGAGGCCCTGGCCCGGGCGGGCAACCGGCACGCCGTCATCGGCTTCGTCGCCGGCGGTGCGCACAACGGGCACCGCACGTCGGACGGGTTCGACCGGATCGGCGGCCCGCTCTTCCACGGTAAGAGGCTTGGGGAGTTGGCCCCGCGCTATGCGCAGACCATGACCTCATGGGTGCAGGCCGTGGCCGCCGGCCGCCCGCCGGCGTCGAGCGCCGCCCTCGCACCCGAGCAGGCACTCGCCACCACACCCGTTCCGGGCCACGCCTGGTACGTCTGGCTGGCCCCGGCGCTGCTGCTCCTCGGCTTCGCCGCCTATCCGGTGAGTGCCCTCCTGCGCCGGGGCCCAGTCCTGCGCCCGGTGCGGTGGTTGGCCGGACTCGGCCTGCTGGCCGTCGTGGCGACGGTGGCCTGTCCGCTCGCCGTCTTCGTGGCGGGGAACGGTGCGGCGGCACCCGTGGTGTGGGGCCGTCCGGCTTTGTGGCTGGTGGTGCAGGGGCTCGCCGTCGCCGTGGTGGTGTCCGCCTGTGTCTCGGCCGCCGCACTCCGGCGCCGACGGCCGGCGCCGAGCTGGGCGGTCTGGCTGCGTCTGGCCCCGGTCGGACTGGCCGCGGTCGGGTTCGTACCGTGGGCGGTGTGGTGGGGTGTCGCTGCGTGACGGCCCTCGTCCCCGCTACGACTCCAGCAGCCTCCTGAACGCCCATCGATCACGACTGGAGACAGACCCTGGCAGGGACTGTCCAGGAGGGCAGGCGCGATGCCGGTGGGCAGTGATGCTGGACCTGCCGAAGTATTTTCCCAACTCAGGTCACCAAGCGGGTGTTCCGCGCGGCCCACACATCAGCCACCTTCTTTCCCACAAGGAAAGAAGGTGGTACTTTCCCCACGGGAGAACACCCGGACGGCCACTCGGCCAGGGACGCTCATGACCTCCTACGATGCGCAGGCCGCACTCGACGCACGTACACCAACGCCGGGAACGGTCCCGTGCCGAGAACGTGCGCCACGCCTCCTCCGGCGCCTACGGTCTCATCGCGGCACTTGTCGTGTTCGCCGTGGGATCGTCCAACGATCTGCCGAGCCCCTGGAGCCTTGTCGCCAGGCTGGTGGGCGGCGGCCTGATCGTGGGCGGGCTGGTCGTGCAGTGCCGCCAGGCACGCGTGCACAAGAAGACCTCCGTCGCGGGGGCGCTGTTCAGCCTGTCGGTGGCGGCAGTTGTCATCGCGGTCCTCGTCGCGTCACTGATCGTCGCCTGCCTGGTCCACCTGCCGATTCCTTCCGTGCCCGCCGCAGCTGTCGCCGCCGTGGCGACATGGGTGGCCACGTACGCGACCCGCCCCGTCGTCGAGCGGGTCGCCAGGAGGGACGACCAGGGCTGCTGGACCGGACGTCGATGAATTCCTGTACGTGCAGGCCCGGTTGCCGGTCGTCGCGCTGCCGGCTCCGGCCGACTGGGTGGAGTTCGGCTTCGTGCGCGATGCCGTCGGCACTAACGACTCGACCCTGTCCAAACAGGTCGCGACGCTGGCAGACGCCGGCTATGTGGAAGTACGCAAAACACGGAACCACACCGGACGCCACACCCACCTTCAGCTCACCGCACAGGGGCGGCAGGCACTTCAGCGGCACGCCTCGGCCCTGGAGAGGATCGTGGCAGCAGCGGGCCTGCACACGACTGGACACCGCCATGCCCGTTGAGGAGTCGGCTTGTTACGTCTTGAAGCAGTGAGTAAGCGCTACGGCAGGGGGAACTGGATCCTCACAGACGTCGATGTGGAGGCTCCTGAGGGCGAGGTCGTGGCGTTCACCGGCGGGAACGGTTCGGGAAGTCGACACTGCTGCGGATAGCGGTCGGCCTGTCCAAGCCGACTCGCGGCGCGGTAACCGATCGGCCGCCGGTCGTCGGATACGTCCCCGACCGCTTCTCTCCCGACGAACGCATGTCGGCACTGGCGTACCTGACGCACATGGGGCGCGTCCGCGGGCTGACGACCTCGGCCGCCGTGTCACGGGCCCATCGACTGCTGGACCGGCTGACCCTGGTGGGTGGCAAGAGCGCGCCGCCTCGCAGCCTGTCGAAGGGCAACGCCCAGAAGGTCGCACTCGCCCAAGCCCTCTTGGTGGAGCCGGGGTTGCTCGTGCTGGACGAGCCGTGGTCGGGGTTGGACGCCGATGCCCACGGAGTCCTGGCCGAGATCATGACCGAGGTGGCGGACGCCGGAGGCACGGTGATCTTCACCGACCACCGGGAGTCGGTCACCCGGGCCCGCGCCTCCCGGACCTACACCGTCGCAAAGGGGAGGATCGCGCTGTCCGAGCCGGAGACGGTGGCGACCGCGCACCGGCCCTCCGTGGACGTCACCTTCACGGTGCCTGACAGCGGTGCCGCGCCCCGTGACCTCGCCTGGGAGGGGCTGCCCGGCGTCCTGGCGGTAGGCCGCGCGGCGACGGCCGTCACGGTGCAAGTGGAGCGCGAAGCGACCGACGCCCTGCTGTTCACCGCCCTGCGGCACGGTTGGTCCGTCATGCAGGTGTTGGGCAGATCGGTGCAGGACCACCACCTGTCCAAGGCCACCATGAAGGGAAGCATCCGGTGATCGCGCTCATTCGCTACACGTTCGCCACCGCGCTGCACACCCAGCGGTACCTCGCACCGGTGCTTGTGTTCACGGCGCTGATGGGCGTGCTGACCGTCAACGGCAGTGGCCCCTTGCCCCCCGCCTACGCCTCGTCCGCCGGCGCCCTGTTCGTCGGCTCGACGTGGCTGACCATCGCGCTGATGAGCTTGGACGATGCGCCGCAGCGGGCCATCGTCGTCGTCAGTTCAGGCCGTTCCCTCAAGGTGCTGCTCGCGGCAATCGGCACGGCACTCACGAGCTGTCTGGTCCTCATGGTCTTCGGCCTGTTCTTCCCGCTGTGGGTGGGGGACTACGAAGTCGTCACCGCAGTTGACCTCCTCCTGGGCCTGGAAGCTCAGCTCACCTGCGCACTGGTGGGCATCGCCATCGGAGTACTCTGCTCGCGGCTGGTCTTCAGGCGACAGGGGTACGCGCTGGTGGCCGCCCTCGCACTGGTGATGGTCACGCTCTTCGTCAAGGGCATGCCGCCGGTCAACCGGCTCTTCAACCTGATGGCGACGACACCCGACTCGGCGAAGCTGCTGGCTCCCACCGGCGGCATGCTCGCGATCGCCGCCGTGATCCTGGCCGGGTTCACGGCTGTCACGCAGTACATCGTCTCCCACAAGGAATGAAGCTCTCGGCGGGCTGCCCGGGGCAGCCGGAACCGGTACCACAGAGACCTGACCAGTCATGTGCAAAGCCAGAGGCGGAGGGCTGCGACGAGCACGGTGCCGTGAAAGACGTACGCCCTCCTCGCGAAGCGCGTGGCCAGCGCCCGGCTGATCTTCAACTGGTTGATCAGCCGCTCGACTTCGTTCCGGCGGGCATAGCGTGCCGGGTCGAAGCCGGTGGGCCCGCCGCCGCTGCCACGGCGTTGGCGGTGTGCCTGCTTCTCACGGCGTTCCGGGCTGGTGCGCTTGACCTGCCGACGTCGCAGGCAACGGCGGTTGCGGCGTGATGAGTACGCTTTGTCGCGACGCACATGGTCCGGCCGGGCGCGCGGTGGCCACGGTTCAGACGGACCCACCTCGATGTGCTCACAGCTGCTCGATTCCGTCGCGGTCGGCAGGATGTCGACGAGAGCAGCCAACGTCGCTCTCAGCGGGTCGCTGAAGGGCCCTGCGCCGCCAGTCCGGGCCTTCTCTCGTAGTGGTTGAGCACCGAGCGGATCGTTGTGTGGACGTGCTCGGTGTGGGTGAGCCGCTGGATCCAGAGAGGGCGCGAGTGGCCGTCTGGCAGCGGGGAGCACGGGTGGTGAGGGGATGGAGTTGTCGCTATCCGTTTACGGACTCCGCTCGGCGGCCTCAGCCATGGCCTGTCACGACGCCGTGACCGTCGCAGCTCTTCGCCTCCGGCCTCGTGTGTGACCAGGCAGCCAAAACCCGGTTTCCCCACCCGGCACGGCACTCCCCCACTGCCCTCGGCCAGGACGGCAACCGCCGCCTCGGCTGCCTGCGCGCAGGCGGAGGGAGACGATGCGTCGTGCTTGCCGACCGCGGCTACGACCACGACAAGTACCGCCGTCTGGTCCGGGGCCTCGGTGTGAAGCCGCTGATCGCCCGCCGTGGCACGGGGCACGGCTCCGGCCTGGGCACCCAACGCCGGGTCGCGGAACGTGCGTTCGCCCATGTGAGCTGGTTCCGCCGCCTGCGGATCCGCTGGGAGATACGCGACGACATTCACGAAGCGTTCCTCACCCTCGGATGCGCACTCATCGGCTGGCGATGCCTGAACTCGTCGCAGGAGGAGTTCTCACAGTTCGGCGTCGCCCCACTCGTGGACGACCACCTCATCGCCAACAGACAGCTTCCCCGGCCGCACCACGGAGAACTTCGCGCCGAACACCACGCCGCCACTCGCCGCTCGCCGATAGCTTGCGAGCGTACGCAGCGGTTCCCGCCCCTGCCGTACCCCGGCCTCCTGATCGACCAGGGTGACCGCGCAGCGCACCGCGAGCTTGGCATAGCCCAGTTCGGCTCCGCCGATGCCGATGCGGCGTGCGCGGTCCTCGGTGTGCGGTACGGCCGCCCAGTCTCCGCCGTCACTGCCATGGTCTTGGCCGGAGCCGCTGTCGACGACGATGTTCGGTCGGAAGCGATTCATGGGCAGGGGCGGGGTGCCTCGCTCGGCGATCCGCCGGTTGAGGAGGGTGAGGGACGAGCGGGACAGCAGGTGTATGGCGCTGCTGTCGGCGTAGCCGGAGGGACCGGGGGTCAAGCCGTCAGCGATCCTGTCGTGCTCCGGCGGCACGCGGACCAGGCGGCTGGGGGTGCCGAGGAACTCCGAGAGCCAGGCGGCGACTTCGTCACCCTGGTCGATTCCCTGAAAGGTGGCGCCGAACAGGTCGACGTCGCGTCGTGGCGAGGACGTCGTGACATCGAGGCACACCTTGCCGTAACCGCTCGTGGTGTCGGCCGAGTCGAGCGTGAGCCAGCTGCCATCGGCACTGACGGTGGGCCGGACCAGGGCGAGGCGGGGGTGGCGGCGCTGGGTGCGGTAGACACCGTCCTCACTGATGACCATGAAGCTGCGGTCGTGCTTGAGGCCCGCTGGCGTGAGAAGCGCATCACCCATGGACGTGCCCGCGCACCCCTTGATGGGATAACAGATCAGGTCTACGACATCGGCCATCTGCCGCCTCCTTCAGCCGACGACCAGACTAGAACATCCGTCCTGGTGGCGTGATGTCATCAACCTCGAAGCGACCCAACTACCTTGAAGGTCACTTCGTCAGGAGTTCTCAGGAAGGGGCCGAAAGGTCATGTGACTGGGCGGCGTCTGTGTCGTTCCGATCCATGTGGGGCGAGGTGATCTCTCGGACGCGGAGTCGGCTCCGCTGGAGCCGCACCTGCCGAGGAACATCGGGCGGGGATACTCGCCTGGCGCCTGGGTCTCCTCCCCCTGAGCATGTGTCAGCCCGGCTCCCGGCTACGAGGCGATCTTCGCGTCTGGGCGGGGAGTCGCACGATCACGGCATCGACTGTCGCACAGCCCGGATCTTGGACGAAGTGCGCAGCGGGTACGGCATGCCGTTGGCCTGAACCTTGATTCGCCAGACACGCCCTGGTCGCAGACACCCTCGGCTGCCCAGACAAGCCCATCACCCGACTCCTCGACGAAACCGGCGGGGCATGGAGCCGCTAGGCCCGTGGCGATCCCACACGGTCATCAGGTTGGACTCCACGAGGAACAGGCGAGGGTCGGTTAGGTGAACCCGCCGGTATCGACGGGGCGGCGCTGCTGCGGGGGATTGGGTGTGTTGCCGGTGCGGTGCCACGGCTTGTCGTAACGGCAGCCGCAGGCGCGGCACTCGGCACGGAATAGCGCGGTGGCGGGGCCTGCCTGCTCACTCGGCTCGGCCGGGTACTCCGCGTTGTGGATCTTCGCGACCAGCTGCGGAGTGGTGCAGGCGCACGAGCGGGTGCCGGCGGCCCCGTCAGCCGACGATTCGATGAAGTCAGTGCGGTATCCGTCGATGGGCCGATGCTTCTTCTTGATGTTCGCCGCATTCTCGAAGCGGCGCTGGTCGGTCTTGCTGGGGAAGATCAGCAGCAGCCCGGCCAACAGCAGGAACGCCTCCCCGCGTACCCGCCCGGGGACCGGGTCGAAGACCGCGACCGGGACGCCGTGCTCGTCGACGAGGGGGACGCCACCGGCGTAGCGGGGGTCGCCGGTGCTGAGGCCCACGGTCGCGGTGATGCCGTGTTCGTCGGCGAGCTTCGCAAGGGACTGCGCGACGCCATAGCGAAAGACGCGGGCCACCCGCCAGAGTCTGCTGGGCGGCTGGGTGTGGGCGGCCTGCTCGGCGGCGGTCGCCTCGGCCAGAGCCTTGGCCCGAGTGACGGCGTTCCTGGCGCGAATCCTCTCCCGCTTCTTCTCCCTCTCCTGTTCCCTCGCGGCCAGCCAGGCTTCCCTGCTACGCCGTCGCCGCTCCTCTTCCTCCAGGCGAGCGGTCTCGGCCCTGATGTAGTGCGGCGCCGTCCATGCCGTGGCCAGGGCACGCTGCGGGTACCGCAGTGGGGTCCGCGGGGTGTGCGGGACGATGCGGTGGGCGAATGCCCAGGCGAGGAAGTCGGTGAGGGAAGCCGGGACCGGCTCCCAGCCGCGGTCTTCGAACTTCACCAGGCCCTCGGCGACGGACAGGTACCCAGCACCGTCGGGCCGCTCCAGGCGTATGGAGGGGACAGAGCCCAGCCAGGGCGGGCGGGGCCGGTCGCTGAACCAGATCGAGGTGACGCCGTCGGCCTGCATCTTCTCGGTGCGGGCGGTGATGTCGGCGTCGGTGATCGGCGCGAGCTGAGCTTCCAGAGCCACCTTCCAGGCCCCGGTGGGGTCGCTGGCCAGCACGTCCGCCCGCCATGTGCCGTCGGGTCCGCGGGCTTCGAGTTCGGCGTAGGCGCCCGCGTCGCGGGCGGCGTTGGCCAGTTCGAGCTTCAGCAGGTGGTGGGCGATGGACTCCAGGCCCAGTGCGCAGGTAGGGGCGCCCGGGGCATGGGCGAAGAAGCGTAAGCCGTTGCGGGAGGTCTTGGCGTGCATTCCGTGACCGCATTCGTCGCAGGCCAGCGGCGCCGGTGGCCGTGTCTTCCACACCTGCGCCCAGCTACGTCCGCAGCCGAGATCGGGCAGGTGCGCGAAGACAGTTCCCCACTGTGCGTGCATGGCCCGGAACGCCATTGGCTCTCCTGTTTCCTCGCTGAGGAGACCAGTGTGGCAAGGGGCACTGACATTGCATCAGACCAGGAATCAGCCTGAAGCGATCAAGGGCGGCGGGGGAAGCAGCAGGCCGTGTTGAATCGGGCGATCCTCGACTCCGCGACCGGTGAACTGCGCGGGCAGCCCCCGTCCGAATCAGGCCCCGCTACCCCGCAATTCGCTCCTCCGCCAAAGCCGTCATCCTCCACGACGGCCACGTCCTCCTCATACGTGCCGTCTGGGACGAACGACAGTGCTACTTCCCGCCAGGCCGACATGGTCCGCGCCGATGCGTACTTCGACCGCATCCGCTACGGCGACACCTACGCCAAACTCCGGTGACTACCGCGTCCGCCAGGCCATGGGGCGCTGCGGCGTCGGCGTCGGCGGTCCGCACGCCGAGCTCTCGTTCCCGGGGCCGCAGGGCCTACAGCATCGCCGTCTGGGGTTGCGTGGGCACCACGATGACTGTCGTGGTGCCGGCGGTCAGAGCCGACCTGAACTCCCGCTCCAGGTCCTGAGTGGTTTCCACGTCGACCGCGCGGCATCCGAAGCCGCGGGGACACGGAGGCGATGTCGATCCCGGGCAGGTCGAGTCCCGGAACACCCGGAGTCTCCTCCAACACGGCGAACGACTTCAGGATGGAGTACTCGTGGTTGCGCATGACCACGTAGACGATCGGGAGGTTGTGCTGGGCCGCGGTCCAGATGGCCTGCACCGAGTACTGGAAGGAGCCGTCGCCGATCAGGCCGACCACCGGCCGCTCAACTCCCCGGTCCCGGTCGCCGAGTGCGACTCCGACCGCTGCCGGGGTGCCCCAGCCGATCCCTCCGCTGGCCGTGGCGAAGAACGATCCGGTCCGGACCGTGGGAAGCCACTCGGCCTGCTGCGCCATGGATCCTGTGCGACACGGTCGTCAGCGTCGCGACATGCGATCCGTTCGGTGGTGACACGTCTGGCGGCTGTCACCCCCAGTGCCGCGCTGTGCACTTGGCAGTACCGATCCGCCGACGGCCTGCACCATCCCTCGTCCGATCAGCCGCAGCGCCCCGCCCTGCTCAGGGAACGGATCGATGGACCGGGCAGGTTCCGGCGGTGGTCACCAGCCGTTCCTTCTCATTGCTTCCTATGGAGACCTGGGGGAAATTCAGGGTGCCGAGTGCAATGCGGGTGTGGGTGTGTGTCTGGGTGTGGGTGTGGGTGTGGCTGTGAAGGCTGTCCACGGCGCGCGTTCGACGACCAGGCGGCGCAGCGTGCGTGTTTGGCGCGGGCTGTTCCAGCCGAGCACGCCGACCACGATCCCGTGGTGGCCGTAGGCGGCGGTGAAGTGGCCGTCCGACGGGGCTCCGTCGACGATCAGCGGGTCCGCACCGGGCGGAAAGATGCCGTACGCCTGGATCTTGACGTCGTATTGGTCGGTCCAGAAGTAGGGCACGGGAGCGAACGGGGTGGCGTCGCCGAGCAGATTGCCGGCCGCGGCCATGGCCTGCTCGGTGGCGTTCATCCGGTGCTCCAGTCGCATCCGGGTGCCGAAGTGCGGGTTGTGCCAGGACGCGACGTCGCCGGCGGCGTAGATGCCGGGGGCGGCCTCGCACCGCGCGTCACACACCACCCCGTTCCCCAGGTTCAATCCCGAGTCCGTCAGCCAGTCGGTGGCGGGCGTGGAGCCGAGGGCCAGGACGACGACGTCGGCCGGCAGTGTCGTGCCGTCGCCGAGGTCCACCCCGGTCACCCGCCCGCCCGCGCGCCGGAGTTGCCGCACCGGCACCCCGCAGCGCAGGCGCGCCCCATGGTCGCGGTGCAGTGCGGCGACGAGCGCGCGATGCGGTCGCCGAACGGGCGGCGCACCGGGACGGGTTCCGGCTCGACCAGGTTCACCTCCAGGCCCATGGTGCGGGCCGCCGCGGCGACCTCGGTGCCGAGGAATCCGGCGCCGACCACGACCACTCGCGGCCCGGCGAGCAGCGCGGCGCGCAGGGCCAGCGCGTCGTCGAGCGTGCGCAGGACGTGGACCCCGTCCAGATCGCTGTCGGGAAGGCGCCGCGGGACCACACCGGTGGCGATGATCAGAGCGTCGAAGTCCATGCCTTCGCCGCCGCTCAGCCGCACCCGACGGCCCGCCACGTCAAGTGCGACGGCGCGCCGTCCGAGCCACAGACCGGCCTCCAGCCGCGCCAGGTCCTGCGGGGAGCGCAGCGCGGCCCGCTCGGGGCCCCACGCGCCGGTCAGGATCTGCTTGGACAGCGGTGGCCGGTCGTACGGCGGACGGGACTCATCGCCGATCAGGGCGAGTTCACCGTCCCAGCCGCGGCGGCGGAGGGTCTCGGCCGCGGTCAGGCCCGCGGCCGAGGCTCCCACGATGACGATCCGCTTCCCTCCTTTCGCCTTCACTCCTTGTCCTCCTGCTTCTCCTCTTTCGCCTGTTCTTCCAGCCAGATCGCCTGAGCCGGGCACAGGACGACGGCCTGCCGGACGTCCTCCACCAGGTGCTCGGGCGGGTTCTCGGCGAGCAGGACGACGATGCCGTCCTCCTCTCGCTGGTCGAACACGTCCGGCGCGCTCAGCACGCACTGGCCGGCGGCGACACATTTGCTCTGATCGACGATCACCTTCATCACAATCCTCCTCTTCCCTACGGCACTTGGGCCGCGTCACCAGGTGACGGGCAGCTCGTAGACGCCGTAGACGTTCCCGTCGTGCTTGAACGGGATCTCGTCGAGGTCCACCGCCAACCGGAGGGTGGGGATGCGGCGGTAGAGGGTGCTGTAGACGACCTGCAGCTCCACCCGGGCCAGTGGTTGGCCCAGGCACTGGTGGACACCGAAACCGAAGGCCACGTGGTGGCGAGGGTTGCGGTCGACGTCCAGTTGGTCAGGGGCGGGGAAGGCGTCGGGATCGCGGTTGGCGACATCGTTGGCGAGCACGACGCCCTCGCCGGCGCGGATGGTCACGCCGCCGACCTCGATGTCCTCCAGGGCCACCCGGCGCCGGCCGCTGTGCACGATGCTCAGGTAGCGCAGGAGTTCCTCGACCGCCGAGGCGACCACCTTCGGGTCGTCGCTCTCGCGCAGCCGGGTCAGTTGGGCCGGGTGTTGCAGCAGGGCCAGGGTGCCCAGCGCGATCATGTTCGCGGTCGTCTCGTGCCCGGCGATCAGCAGCAGCATTCCCATGTCGGCTGCCTCGCTCCGGGAGAGCTCACGGGCGCTGATCCGCTCCGTCAGTGTGGAGAGCAGGTCGTCGGCCGGGTGGGCCAGCTTGTCGCCGATCAGCCGGTCCAGGTAGTCCAGCAGCTGTTGTGTGGCCACCCGCGCCTGATCCGCGCTGGTGGTGCGCTTGATCAGGACCCTGCTGTTGGCCTGGAAGAAGTCGTGGTCGGCATAGGGGACGCCGAGCAGCTCGCAGATCACCAGCGACGGCACCGGCAACGCGAATGCCTGGACCAGGTCGACCGGCTTGGGCCCGGCGAGCATGGCGTCGATCAGGCCGTCGACGATCTTCTGAATGGCCGGCCGCAGCGCGTCCACCCGCTTGATGGAAAAGGCTGCGGTGACCATCCGGCGAAGCCGGGCGTGCTCCGGATCGTCCATGTTGATGAAGGTCCACGACTGTCGCCGGCGCTCCTTCATGGCCGGGCTCATGTGGGGGTAGTGCGGATGGGTGCTCTCCGCGCTGATTCGCGGATCGGCCAGCAGCGCCCGCACGTCCTCGTAGCGAGTGACCAGCCACGGGGTGCCGCCGTCCCACAGCCGCACCCGGCTGATCGGAGTCTGGCCCTGCACGGTTTGCAGGGCCGGCGGCGGGTCGAAGGGGCAGCCGGCCGCACGGGGCATGGGGTAGTCCGGTGCCTCGGCCGGTGGCGCATCGGTGCCAGGTGCCCAGAACGTGCTCATGGTTCTCCACCCTTTCCGGAAGTCCGTTACGGGGCGGGTGCCAGGACCGGGGCCCGGCGCGCGGGGGGCGCGACGGAACGGCGGAGCGGGGCCCGCCGGTTGGAGGAGACACCGAAGAACGCGGCCAGGAGGATCAGGAAGCCGAACCGCCACTGGTGGGGTGGGGCCCCGCTGCCCGCAGCATGCGCCGGACGATGGGCAGTGCCGTGCGCATGGCCTTGCCCAGAGCCCGTACGTCCCGCTCGGGCAACGCGGCCAGCATGTCGGCCACCCGGGCACTCTGCGCGCGCCGGCGCTCGGCCATCAGCTCTCGCCCGGCATCCGTGATGGCCACGAGGCGGACCCGCCCGTCCTCGGGATGGCTCACTCGTGACGCCAGCCCCTGGGCTTCCAGCCGATGGACCAACACGGTCATCGACGGTTGGGCCATGCCCTCCGCCGCTGCCAGCACGGTCAGCCGGATCGGACCTTCCTGCTCCAGCCGGCTGAGCGCCGCGACGGTGGTCAGGCTCATGCTCTGCCGGTCCGACAGGAGATGCCTGACCATCCCGGTGGCCAGCTCGTTCAGCACCGCCGCCACTTCCTGGAGACCCTCTTCAGACGTCTCATCCATACCCCATTTATATCACTCCTCTATATAGAAAATCTATATAGAGGAGTGATATAAATGGGGTAGACCGTCAGAGGCTCTGGTCACAACCGAGGCGCCACGGCGGCGCCGGAAGAAGGTGATGGCCGTGACCTGCACCTACGCCCCAGATATCCCCCTGCGGCAGATCACTGCCCGCCGTCCGCGGGCATCAGTGGGCACATGGCCCCTGGCTCACCGCCCGGAAGCCGCCGGAGAAGCCCGCAAGATCACCAAAGAGGTCCTCACTCGGTGGAGCGTCGCCGAGGAGGTGGCCGATTCGGTGCTGCTGACCGTGTCCGAACTCGTCACCAATGCCGTGGAGCATGCCCGGCCCCCGCTGAACTTCGGACTGAGCCGCGACCCGGGCACCCGGCGGATGCACATCGAGGTGTCCGACGGAGGCCCCGCCACCACGCACGGCGACTGGGCAGCCAGCTGCACCCCCGACGAGCACGGCCGCGGGCTGGAGATCATCGATCAGCTCACCGCCGCGCACGGAGACCGCGAGGAGCCCGGACACGCGATCCACTGGGCCGACGTCACCACCGTGCCCTGACTCGACCGTGCGGCAGCAGGCTGCGCAGTCCCGCAAGGAATCCGTCGAAGGCCAAGCGTCCGCCCGCGAACGCGATCGACACGGTGGACGAACCGAGGCTGTCGACGACGACATGGCCGCCTACGCCCGCACCCTGCGGGCCAACGGCGTGCCCGTTCCGCGGATCGCCCAAAGGTTCGTCATCACCTCGGGCAAGCGCCGGGGCAAGTGCCCCTCAGCCGCCACGATCCACCGCATCCTCGCCGAGGGTGAGACGGTCGAGACCACGGCCCGACTCGGTCCGGGGCTTACGAGCCCTGCTCCGCGAGTGTGACCTTCCGGCCGGCGCACGCCGCCTCTCGGATCCGCTCCAGCATGCGGTGCCGCCGGACGGCGTGCCGGAAATCGGGAACGCCGTCGGTGTCCGGCGCCAGGCTCCCGGTGATCTGGTCGCGTAGAAGCGCGTACTCGTGGGCGACGTTGCAGGCGGGTTCGGCGGATCGCTCGGTCCATTGTGTCAGCGACCGCTGGTAGCGGGCGGGAACCGGAAGTTCGGTCAGGGCGCCGTCCTCGCCCCGGGCGCCGTACAGCCGAAGCCGCCCCTGGAACCACAGAGCCTGGTCGGCCTTGACGACGAGATCGCCCTCCGTGCCGTTGATCTCCCAATGAAACGCGGTGGCGCGGGACGTCCCACCGCGGAGGTGCATCGCGGCCACGGCCTCCGACTCCAGCACACCAGTGACGGCGATCTGGTCCTCTGCGGTCTTGGCCGTGACCGCTCCGCTCGTGACGTGGGTGACCTCCGAGCGCAGGTTCTCGATGTGGGCCGACACCTCGCGGAACTCCCCGAGCACCATGGTCAGCGCGTCGACCGAGTGCCCGAAGGGGATCGACAGGAGCGTGGCGCCGCTCGTGACGTCCAGCACGTACGCATAGTTGTCGTCGTAGGTGGCGCCGCCGATCCAGCCCGAGCCGAGCATGCTGGTCGACAGCACCCGCCCCGCGTAGCCGTCGGCGACCAGGTCCCGCAGATACCGAAGTGGTGGAGCCGACCGGGCCTGTAGGCCGACAGCCGTCAGCAATCCCCTGCGGTGCGCGAGGTCGGCCAGTTCCTCGGCCTGCGCGAGGTCGGCACCGAGCGGCCATTCACTGAACACCATCTTTCCCGCTTCCAGCGCGGGTCTGATGAGTTCCAGGTGGTGCGGAACCTTCACCGTCACCACCACGAGATCGACTTCCTCACTGCGGGCCAGCTCCTGTGCGCTGCCGAAGGTCAGCGGCACCGCGTACTTCTCGCCGGCGGCACGCGCCGACTCGGCGCTGCTGGCGCTCAGCGCCCGCAACTCGTATCCGTCGAGCCCGGCCAGCGCCGGCACATGGGCGGTGGCCGCCCACCCGCCACTCGCGCTCAGTCCTACGACACCGACGCGGATCGGCTGCTGATGAGGGGAAGTGGACGTCATGTGCACCCCAGCGTTCGCGGTCGCCTGTTCTCTCACCTCAAAACGGCCCATGGCCATGGAGGACACGGTCTGAGCATCACGTTCAGTGCCTCGCCCACAGCGGTCCACCCACCCGCTGTGGTTGCGGTGTGATGGAGCACGCGACCCGTGAACTCCAGGTACCGGTCACGCATGCGAGCGGACTGGCCGGGCTCCAGCCCTGATCGCCTCCACGGCGACGTCCTGTACGTCGGGGATGCGTGACCTGCCCGGCTGATGCCCCCCTCAACGCGCGCGAGCCGGCCCGTACCGCTCGGTGGCCTGCACTGTCGCCGCGTCCGGATCACCGCACGTCTCGGGACTGGCCGGACAGAACTCCGTTCCATATTTGGGGATCCGGCCATCGCGGCAGGGCGGTGGTGCAGTCGCGGGCCGCCGCACCCCCCGGGCCGGCCGAAGCCGACCGAAGATCTCAACGGACAGGTCGGGCGGAGCCAGACCAGGCGGGGCGCGTCGTAGCCGGGGTCCAGGATGACGAAGAGCTGTCAGTCCCAAGGGCGGCCGGTGTAGCAGTCCGGATGGTGCTGGGTGTGGTAGGTCCTCGGGTCGGCCACCTTCGTTCCCTGGCCTGACCCGTACCAGGGCGTGAACTCCTCCACGCACGGTGCTTCCCGCGGCACGTACCGGGTGTCTTGCAACGGAGCCGCCGCGGATCGACAGGCCGACACCGGCCACGACCACGGCAACGAATGCCAGTCGTGTTGGCGACCCCCCTTCGTCCAGACGCTGAGCTGGTGCCCGACGACGGAGACTGCGGCCCCGACTGCCCCGGCCCAGCCCGCTCCGTGACCACTGGGGAGACCCGTGCCCGTCCTTTTCACCCCGGGAAGCGGTGGCGCCGCCGCCTACCGGTCGTCCAAGGCCGCCCTCAACGCCCTCACCGTCCTCTACGCCCAGACGCTGGCCGAGGACGGCTTCAAGGTCAACGCGCTCGCCCCCGGTTTGCGGGCCACCGATCTCAACCCCCGGGCCGCCGCTGCCGGCGGCGACCCGGCCGAGGCCGCCCAGGGTGCCCTCCGCCTGGCTCTGCTGCCGGACGACGGCCCCACCGGCGGCTTCTTCTCCTGGGACGGAACGCCCGTGCCCTGGTGAACGCGATGGCATCCGGAAGCGCTCTGCGGGGCGCTTTCACCGCGCGCGGCGTAGCCACCGTCGACCGGATCGATGCGCTCAAGGAAAGCCGCTCGCCTCCGGCGACTCGTCAACTCCTGGCAGAGGCAGCCGACTACGGGCCGCTGCATCTCGCGTACCACAAGTTGTCCTGGCCCTTCGGGTGTCCCCGCCACCGCGATCGTGTCCGCCCAGACTCCCTTCCCCGCGCCCGTCGACGCCCAGGAGACGCAGCACCCCGAGGGCCGGTTGCACCACCAGGTGACCCGACTCCCGGAGCGCCGGCGCATCTGCGGGACGGTCCCGCCGGCCACGCGCGGGGGCGGGGCCACCGACAACGCTACGAGCGCGGCTGCGGACGGTAGTCCCGGATCGCTTGGTGCCGTGCTTGTTCCGGCTCAAGCAACCCTCGCGAGCGTGGGGCGGTCTTGCCGGATGCCGAGGTCGGGGCAGAGCCCGTGCCGGCCGCCGGCATACGGGCAGAAGACGATGTGCCGAGTGCCTGAGTGAGGGTGGAGATGACGAATCCGAACACCGTGGTGACGTGGGTTGACGCACGCGAGAGGCTGCCTCGGAGCGGTACACCGGTGGCAGCGGCGATCACGGGCCGGTATCCGGCTGACAGCGCCACCGAGTCCGAGGCCGATACGGCGTTGGGGGAGGAATTTTGGCTGGTGAGGCCGATGGTCTTCACGACTCTGCACTGGAGCGAGGACGGAGCGGAGCACCGGGACTGCTTCGTCGACTCCGACGGGGTTGTCCGTTTGCCGTACGGCCTTACCAGTGAGGAGACCGTGACTCACTGGGCTGAGCTGCCCACCCTGCCAGGCGGGATGACGCACGGCATTCTTGGGGAAGACGTGCAGTCAGCTCTCCAGAACGCGTGGGGCACTCGCCCCCCCACCTGACCCACAGCCTGCTCGGACCTTTACGCAAGTGCCTCGCTCTCCTGATGGGCCCGGGCCGTGGCCATCAGGTCGTCCAACGCGGCCCGGGTCCGCACGAGTTCGTCGATCTGCTCGGAGAGCCGGTTGCGCTCCTGCGTCACCGCTCAGGAGCGCAACCGGAGTTGCCCTCGCTGGGCGTGTCGACGCAGGGCAGCGGCTCGGAGACCGTCCGACTGGACGCGCTCGCCGCAACGGCGAGCGGACCCGCCCCCGGACACGCCTGCGACACCCAACCGCCCGCCTTCTTGCCCGTCGACGACCAGCTGAGCGCCGCATCGAACAGCCCAGCGACAAGGTGCAGTCGGTCAGCCGCGTGCGAATTCGAGGAGGTCGGCGTTGAACCGCTCCGCGAACTCGGGCACCATCGACAGACCGTGCGGAGCACCCGCATAGATCCTGAAGATCGCGTCCTTGACGAGCTTCGACGACTTCTCACCCGAGGCCACGATGGGAACGATCTGGTCGTCATCGCCGTGAACGATCAGCGTGGGAACGTCGATCTTCTTGAGGTCCTCGGTGAGGTCGGTCTCGGAGAACGCCCTGATGCAGTCGTAGGCACCCTTGATGCCCACTGTCATGCTCCAGAGCCAGAACTCGTCGCGGGTTCCCTGAGAGACGGTGGAGCCTTCACGATTGGCACCGTAGAACGGGGCGCTGAGGTCCTTGTAGTACTGGGAGCGGTCCGTCAGCACGCCGTGCCGGATCTCGTCGAAAACGTCGATCGGCAGCCCCTCCGGGTTCGCCTCCGTCTTGAGCATCAACGGGGGGATCGCGCCGAGCAGAACCACCTTGCCGATACGACTTGAGCCATGCCGGCCGATGTAGCGCGTGACCTCCCCGCCACCCGTCGAGTGACCCACCAGGATGGCATCCTGAAGATCAAGGGTCTCCATGACCGATGCCAGGTCGTCGGCGTACGTATCCAGGTCGTTCCCCGTCCACGGCTGGCCGGAGCGTCCGCCCCCGCGTCGGTCGTGCGCCACGGCCCGGAAGCCGTTGTCCGCCATCAGCTTCAGCTGCGGGTCCCACGCGTCCGCGATCAGTGGCCAACCGTGAGAGAAGACCACCGGTTGACCCGACCCCCAGTCCTTGAAGTAGATCTGTGTGCCGTCATGGGCGGTGGCAAAGGCCATGATTGCCTCTCTAGCGCTTGTCCGGAACTCCGCACTTCATGGGAATTCACTTCCCGAGCCGCACGGGGAATGAGCCGCACGGGGAATGTCACGCCACGACCAACAGCGGACTCACATGGGAGGCGACGGAGAGGCCGGCAACGGAGGCCGGCCGATGAGCACGTCGTGTGTCCCACTTTACTCGGGAAGCCCCGCTTCAGCTCGCCGGGCAGGCAACGGCGACCACCCCGCTCGTAGTGCGCATCGAGCGGGAGAAGGAGTGTCTGAGTGCGTGAGAACGCCGACGCACGGTGGCGGACGACCGCGCGCGGCTGCTGACCAACACAGCAGGTGAGAGGCATGGCCTCACGGCCGACCACCCGCTTGATGTGCGCAGGGATTGCCCCGAGTTCGCGGAACTCACGGGTCATGGCGGGTGTGGCCATGCCCAGTTGGCCGCCGGGGCGCAGGAAGCGCACCAGCCAGGGCAGGCAGCCGTCCGCCGTGCCGGCGTCACTCGAAGGCGTCGATGCCGACGATCGCGTCGAAGCACTCGGGCTCGAACAGCAGGGCGTGCGCCTCCGTCCGTACGGCCTCGACCCGGTCGGCGCCTCCGCCTCGGGGCCATGTCGAGGCCGACGCGTCACGCCGAGTCGTAGCGGGAGTGCGGGTTGCGGTCGAGTCGTACAAGATCGCGTTCGAGGACGTCACGAGCGCGAACGCACATCGACGTACCGTCCGTACACCACTCGTGTGCTTCGCATCCGCCGCCTCGGTCAGGCCGTGGCCGTCGGCCCGGATGACAACGACAGCGGTTCCGGGCGCTCGCCACCCTGATCATCCGCCGCCCGCCGGAGCGCCCGTTCCGGACGCGTCGTGCACATTGGAGACATGCGAAGCGGTCACCTGGGGCGGCGCCTAGCCCGGATGCAGCAGCCGTGGCGTTCCAGCCCTGCGCTGCTGGCCATTCCCCTTGGGCTGATCATTGTGATCACCATCGTGGACCTCCGCTCTCCGCAGTACGTCCATCTCGGCCCCTTGCTGGTCATCGCGCCTGCCATCACCGCTTCCTTCAGCGGCCCGTGGGCCACCGGTTTGATCGGCGCGTTGGCGGTGGCGGCCCAGGTCGTGATCGCCGTGTTCCACGGCGGGCTGACCACCACCAACCACGTGGCGCAGATCATCGCGCTCACCGTGCTCTCGGTCTTCGTCGTCCTCGTCTGCCTGGTCCGGGAACGTCGTAAGCGGGAGCTGGCCCGAGTGCGGTCGGTCTCCGAGGCCGCACAGCGGGCTCTGCTGCGCCCGGTTCCGCACCGGCTCGGCCCGCTGCGGTTCGGCTCCTCGTACCTGGCCGCCGAGGAGGAGGCGTGTATCGGCGGTGATCTGTACGCGGTGACCCGCACCGAATCCGGCACCCGCGTGATCATCGGGGACGTACGGGGCAAGGGCCTGGCCTCGGTCGGCGAGGCGGCCACCCTGCTCGGAGCCTTCCAGGAGGCCGCCCACCAGCACACCACGCTGCCGGCCCTCGCTTCTGCCCTGGACCGCAGCGTCTGCCGTTACCTGACCCATTTTCCCGAGGCGGACGCGGAAGCGCCGGAACACTTCATCACCGCGCTGTTGCTGGAGATCCCCGACCACGAGCCGGTGGCCCGCATGACGCATTGCGGTCACCCACCGCCCCTGCTCGTCAGCCACGGCGGCGTCACCACGGCCGAGAGCACCCGGCCCGCACCCCCGCTGGGCATGTGCGGCCTCGTCCCGGACCTCTACACCCTGCACGAATTCGCCTTCTGGCCGGGTGACACGCTCCTCCTCTACACGGACGGCGTCATCGAGGCCCGGGACCACAACAACGCCTTCTACCCACTGGCCGAGCGAGTCGCTCAATGGACCAGGAGCAGCCCGGAAGCCCTCGTCCAGAACATCCAGCGGGACCTCCTCGCCCATGCGGAAGGCTCCCTCGGCGACGACGCGGCCCTCCTCGCCATCCAGCGCGTGCGCCCGTCGTCGTGAGGACTGCGGCCGTCTTCCTGCCGTCCTGGCCGTATCGCCACACAACAGCCACCGCTTCCCTCGCAGCACGGCTGAGGCAATCGGCTGGTAGTCGAGCTCTCGGCACCATGCAGGCCCAGTGCCTGCCGACTCTGCTCCGTGGTGATCGAGCACCGCGGTCAGGTCGGGTTGGCTCCATCCGGGGTGATGGCCGTGACGGTGTACTGGACGCCGCCGGTGACGAAGCCGGCTGGTGCGTGATCTGCTCGCTCGTTGCGCGGCCAACGTCACAAGCCATGTCAGCCCCGCCGAGTGAAGGGGAGGCACCGACCGTGCTCCACCGGCGGGACCGCCCTGCGACCGCCCCCATGTGTGTCGGCCGCAGGCCGGTTCGACGGTTACCCCTCGCGTGCGCGGCGCTGAACCCTCGGCTTCCTCGGATCACCCAGCCTGAGCCCGACGGCTGACGACACCATGGACAGCCGATGGAGGGCAGACGACAAGCTCCGCACAGCTTTGCCCGCTGCACCCACTGCCCCGCCCGGTTCCGGGTTCCCTGCGCCGCAGCCCTATGCCCGTGCATCGGGATCGGGCAGCCTGAGGCTATGAACCTAGTCGAACTCGCGAACGCACGTCTCGCCGATTGGCCGGCGCTCTCGCAGGGGCGTGCGCGTTGCGGGGCACAACAGTGCTTATGCGCCGGCGCCCAGGAAATCGTCCACTTCCATGGCGGCAATGAGGCCGACGTGCATATGACCCACAGCATGATCGACAGGCTGCGCCCGGCACTGGAGAAGTCGAGCGCCCTCAAGCTGCCCACAGCGTCTGGCTGGATCACGGTCCGACTCGAATCGGTCTCCGACATCGACCTGCTCGCCACGCTCGTCAGCGCCGCACTGCTCGCGACCGGGAGCCGGTCGGGACCGGCCGGAGCGGTCCGAGCGGACCCCTGCCCCCGGGGATCCGGGGAAGCGCCCCGTCGCCGTCCGGGGTGGAGGTCACGACGGCCCATGAGGTGGTGTCGCCCAGGCAGTGCCCCGGATGGCGTTGCGGAGTAGGAGGGGCGCTTCGTGCTCCGCGACGAGACGCTGTGCGACGTCGTCCGCATCACCGGAGCCGCCATCGATGTCCATCCGGGAGGCCGGAATCAGCTTTCCGGGGGTCGGGGCATCGACCGGTCGTCCTCGCAGGTCCGGATTCCGCGCCGGCGTGGTCGCCTCATCGCCCCTCTGGCTCGGGCGGCGGGACGATCTCCCTTTTGAGGATCTTTCCGGTGGGTCCCTTGGGCAGTGCGACCGTGACCCATACCCTCCGTGGGTACTTGTAGGCGGCGACCTGACGCTTGACGTACTCGCGCAGTTCCTCGGCCGTCGTTCCGGCGCCCGGTTTGAGGACGACCGCCGCACCGACCTCCTCACCGAGATCGGGGTGGGGCAGGCCGATGACCGCGGCGTCGGCGACCGCGGGGTGCTCGTACAGCACATCCTCGACCTCGCGCGGGTACACGTTCTACCCGCCCCGGATGATCACGTCCATCGTCCGTCCGACGATCCAGAAGTATCCGTCCTGGTCGACCCGGCCGAGGTCTCCGGACAGCACAAGCAGGTCATCGGCACCCTCGTCGACGACCTCGAACGCCTGGGCTACGTCGCACGCAAGCCCGACCCCGCAGACCGCCGCGCCAAACTGATCTACCCCACCGAACGCGGCCTGCTCCAGATGGAGGCCGCGGCCTCCATCATGCGCACAATCGAGGAACGCCACGCGAATGCCCTGGGTGCACAGGAGTACGCCACCTTCAAAGAGGCACTCCGCCGCGTGGTCGATCTCCAGCGCGAAGCCCGGCCCGACAGCCAGGCACCCGGGGCGCGACCAGAGCAACCGAACGACCGAAGAGCCGGTTGAGGTCCGACGCCACCAGCATCCGCGGGTGCGGCGCACTCGGCCGGTCCGGCCGGACCGGCTCCCCGCGTCGTGACTTCGGCCGATTCATCGCCGCGTTCGACCGGTCGGAGAGCAGACCGGACACATCGCAAGGGTGCGCAAGGACGGGGGCGCCGGGCGCGAGCCTCGCCGAGGTCCGCAGCCGGTCAGGAGTCGAGGTCGATCGCGACAAGCTTGCCCTTGTCGACCAACTTCCGCACCCGCTCAGCTTGTTCACCTCCGCCGGCAGGCTCTCCCGCCCAGGCGCCGGGTCCGCGCGACCGCCTACGTGGTGCACGGTCAGCGCCGTCCGCCCTGTCGTACAGGATGGTCTCCATGAGTGCTCCCTTCGATCTCCCTGAGCCCCGTCGGGTTCTGCTGGGCGAGTACCCGCTGTGGGACGAGGCTCTTGCCCTCGTCAACCAGGACCTTGCGGAGACCTTGCCAGACCATGGACTTCTGCAATTGCTGGGACTTCCCTCGTACAACGAGGACGTGGCCGAGTACGTCTGCGTAGCTCTCGCCAACGGCGAGTGGCACGGCAACGTCGTGGATCCGGACTCAGCGGACAACCCCGTCCTCGCTCTGACGGCCATCACCGACGCCGCACAGGAGACTGTCACCGAGTGCCGCCGGCAGGCATGGCCGGTGTGCGACGAGCACGGCCTCGGCATGCATCCGCGTGAGGCGGACGGGCAGCTGTCCTGGTGGTGTGCGGGCGGGAAGATCCGGCGCGAACGGGCTCACATCCGGGCGGCCGTGGGCGGCCTCGCCGGCCTCGTCCGCCCGCCCCGGCCCCGCCGCAATCGGTGTGACGGCGGATTGCCTGCTTCACCACAGCTGCGGCGACTGCCGTGACATGAGAAGAGCCGCGCTGGTTGGCGTTGTTGTGACGCAATACCTGGCCCTCGGGGCGGACGGGAGGTTCACAGACACCCGACGCCGTGCGTGAGCGAATCGGAGTGCGCCGGCAACCCTCCCGGCAGCTGCCGGAAATGCCGCCGTTCGACAGTCGTGTGCATGCCTCCGACGACCAGTGTCGCGCTGCCCGCCTCGATGCCGCGAACGGCACATTCACTGCGGGCGGTGTCCTGGGCGCGGGCCCGGGTGCTGGCGCATGCCGCGCCCAGGGCTTCGGCCGCACGTACGGTGCCGCTGGCCGATGCCGTCGGCCTGGCACTGGCCGAGGATCTCCGCACCCGCCGTCCGCTTCCGGCGTTCGACACGGCCGCGATGGACGGCTACGCGGTGGCCGGTGCGGGGCCCTGGCGCGTGCGCGGGACCGTCCGTGCCGGCAGTGCCTGGGGCGGCGTGCTGCGGGCCGGGGAAGGCGTGGAGATTTCCACGGGGGGTCAGGTCCCCTCAGGGTCAAGTGCTGTGCTGCCGCTGGAACTTGCCGTATGCGACGGCGACCGGGTCTCCGGCCCTCTTCTGCCACCGGGCCGCCACATCCGGCGGGCCGGCGAGGACGCACCGGCGGGCAGTTCCCTGGCCCCGGCAGGCACCCGGATCGGTCCGGCACTGCTCGGCCTGGCAGCGTCCTGTGGCCAGGACGCCCTGGTGGTGCGGGCGCGACCCCGCGTCGGGATATTGGTGACCGGCGACGAGCTGGACCACACCGGTCAACCGGGCCCCGGGCGGGTGCGGGACGCGCTCGGGCCGCTGCTTCCGGCCTTGGTCACCGCGCTCGGCGGCGAGACCCGCTCGGTGCGGCACGTCCCCGACCGGCCGGCAGGGCTGCTGGCCGAGGCGGTGCACGCGATGCGGGATGCGGACATCGTCGTGGTCACGGGGTCCACGTCCGTCGGGGCGACCGACCAGCTGCGCCGGCTGCTGGCCGACGCCGAGGCCCGGATGGTCGTCGACACGGTCGCCTGCCGGCCCGGGCACCCGATGCTGCTGGCCGAACTCCCCGCCGGCCGTTGGCTGGTGGGGTTGCCGGGGAATCCGTACGCGGCTCTGGTCGCCGCCCACACCCTCCTCGGCCCGCTGACGGCAGGCCTGTGCGGTCGCGGCCTCGATCCCCTGCCGCACGCCCCCGTGAGGGGGAGCCTGCGGCCCGCCCCCGACTTCACGCGACTGGTACCCGTCTCCTGGGACGGCGCCGAAGCCCGGATCGTCGGAGGGCACCGCTCGGCCTTCCTCCAGGGAGCCGCCGTCGCCGATGCGCTCGCCGCGATCACCCCCGGATGGACGGACGGCAGCCCGGCGCCGCTGGTCCTGCTGGCCGGATGACAAGAGCGGCGTCACCCGAGGTCCAGCAGCTGTGCCTGCGCTGCGCCCCGTCGACGCGACCGCTCCCACCGATCTGTCGGAAGGGCCTGCTCGTCTCACACGGAGGAGTGGTGGCGTGTGCGGGGCGGGGGCGCGACATCGCCGCCACCCACGGCGGCGCGGACACCGACGAAGCCACCGCCCATGTCAGGCGGCTGTCCGCGGACAAGCGCTACGTCCGCGACGTCCGCTGACGGCGCCTTCCACTTCGCGGACCGACCCCGCCGGCCGCCGCAGTCGAAGGCCCGGCTGCTTCCGGCCTGGCCGTTGCCGGTCAAGCGCCCCACCCTGGGCGGCTTCGAAGACCGGCGGTGGCGAGGCGAACGGAGTCAGGCAAGGTCGAGGAGCTGCTCGTAGAAGCCGCCGAAGCCCCGCTCCCGGTCCACCAGGTGGAGTTCGAGGATCCAGTGGCAGGTCCGCCCTGCGCGGTCGGTGCGGCGCAGCGGTGTGTCGTTCTCGGGGGTGATGTAGGAGTCGGCCCGGGCTCCGTCGTTGGTCTCGTGCGGGAACTCGCCGACGAGGTGTCCGGCGTGCCAGATGCCGATGGTCCAGCCGGCCTCGGCGGCGAGGCGTTCGACCTCGGCGTGCAGGCGTCGGCCGGTCATGGCGGGATCGGCGGCGAAGAAGGCACGGCCGGCGTCGAAGATACGCGGCAGGTCCTGGAGCAGGCGGTGCTTGTGCGGGTCGTCTCCGAAGACGTAGGTGCGGCCGAAGTCCGCTTCGTACTCCTCGAAGATCGGGCCGAAGTCGGCAAAGGCGATGTCGTCGGGGCCGATGATCCGGTCCGGTGGGTTGTCCCGGTAGGGGCGGAGGGTGTTGGGTCCGGAGCGGATGATCCGCTTGTGCCAGTGCCTGGTGGTGCCGAACATCTCGTTGGCCAGGTCACGAATCAGGTCACTGACCTCGCGCTCCCCCCGTCCGGGCGCCACCAGCCCGCGCGCCTCCGCCTCGGCGAACAGCGCGAGGGCCTTCTCCTGGGCCGCCACCAGCCCCTCGACCCGCCGGGCCTCCGGCACGTCCGTCGTCTCGGATGTCACGAGGCCCTTCCTCCGTGGTAGCGGGCGGACAGCCCGGTTCGACTCAGCGACATGCGGATGCGCATCGTCACAACCTCCAACATTCTCACCATAATTGCGATGCCTTTTGGGATAACAACCAAGCAATTACCAGGAGATTGTCGAATGCTAGCGGCAGATGCAGGATGGGTCGTGTCGCGGCGAGGAGGAGGTCAGGTGGGCGGCAGAGTTCACGGCAGTACCGTCCGCGCGTGGCTTCGGAACGTCGAGGTGTTCGCGGGACCGCTTCCGGAGTTCGCGGCGGATCGGGCTCCCGCCGATCCAGTGCGCCAGAGCCGGTACCTGACGGACACCGCCGCGCGCGACCACACCCTCGCCACGTCACTGGCGCCGGCCGCTCGGGCACCCTCATCCGTCGCCCCTGCCTGGACCCTCCACACCCTCGCCCCGGCAGAAGGGGCGTTCCGGCAGGCGGCGAACAGCCGCCTGCACACCCCGCTGCGCCACGAGCGGGCCTACGGGGGCTGGGAACGGTTCCCGCCCTGGTCGTAGTGCCCCATGTACCCCCATGCACCCCTGCACCTCGACCGGCACAACCGGCAGTGCGCGGGCCCCTTCACTGCTCCTGCTCACGAGGCGAGGCAAGACCGCATGACCACACGAACCCAGGACGGCAGCGCCGGCGACGTCGACTACGGGGCCATCGGTTCCGGCTGCTCCTCCTTCCGCCGGCCGGACGAGCGGATCGCCCGGTTCATCGCACAGGCCCTGGGCGACTCCCGGACCGTGCTCAACGTCGGCGCCGGTACCGGCTCGTACGAGAGCACGGGGCGTACGGTGACGGCGATCGAACCCTCGGAGTCGCTGCGCGCCCAGCGGCCCGCGCGGCTCGCCCGGGCCATCGACGCCGTCGCCGAGGACCTGCCTTTCGCCGACGGGGAGTTCGATGCGGCGATGACGCTGTTCAGCGTCCACCAGTGGTCGGACGCCCGGGCCGGCCTGCGCGAGATGCGACGGGTGACCCGCGGCCCCGTGGTCATCCTGACCTGCGACCCCACCCTGGTACGGGACTTCTGGCTGTACCGGTACGCGCCCGAGGTCCTCGACACCGAGGCGCGCCGCTACCCGCCCGTCGAGCAGCTGACCGCGGCCCTGGGCGGCACCGGCACCATTCAGACCGTGCCCATCCCGTTGGACTGCACCGACGGCTTCAACGAGGCGTACTACGGACGCCCCGAGATGCTGCTCGACTCGGCCGCCCGCCAGGCGTGTTCGGCCTGGAGCTTCGTCGACGACCGAGTCCGCGAGCACTTCGACGAGACCCTGCGCCATGACCTGAACTCCGGCGCCTGGAACGCAGAATTCGGCCACCTGCGCGGGCAGCCGACGTACGAAGGATCGCTGGTCATCGTGCGCGCGACACCGTAAGAGCACGTAGGGAGAGCACCATGGCAGTACCCGACCGGATGGACGAACAGCTGCGAGCCCCGGCCTTGGTGGAGGCACAGCGGATGGCCCAGGCCCTGTCCGCCGAGGGCGCGCAGAGATGTGCCGTCGAGCGCGCCTTCGCACTCCTGCACCGTCTCCGCCGTCCACGGATCCGCCGGGAGACCGCGACGACACGCACGAAGCTCTCCTCGGTCTCGGACGCGCGATCACCTGCTCAAGGCGGCTCGCGTCACCGCGTCAGGAGCTCGGGAGGGCACGCCGCCCTCTCCCGCCGGTGGACCGGATTTGCCAACCCTATCGACAATCGATAGATTTCCATCGTGAATCGATCAAGGGGGTTGCGTTGGGAAAGCTGACAGTGCTCGCGCTGCGCGCCGTGATGGTGGCGCTGCACGCCGGATCGGTGTTCGCCCAGTCGGTGATGGTGGCGATGCTGACGGGTGCCATGAAGGAGAGCGTCCTTGCGGACCGCCGCACTCCGGTCCTCGTGATCGCAGTCCTGGGCGTCGTGACGGTCCAGGTCGTCCTGGTCTGCGTGTGGCGGCTGGTGACGATGGTGCAACGCGGAACCGTGTTCTCGCACGCCGCATTCCGCTACGTCCATCTCGTGATCGGCGCGTTCGTGGCGGCCGCGCTCCTGGTGTTCGCGCTCGGGACGGTCCTGGCGCCCGGCGAGGTCGTGCCCCCGGGGGTTGTGGCTCTGCTGGGCGGGGTGTGCCTGGCGATCTTCGGGAACGCGCTCATCGTGCTCGTGCTGCGGATGCTGCTCGCACAGGCCGTCGCACGCGACGTCGAGGCGTCGCAACTGGGGGCCGAGTTGGCCGAGGTGATCTGATGCCGATCGTCGTCGACATCGACGTGATGCTGGCCAAGCGGAAGATGTCCGTGGGCGAACTGGCGGACCGGGTGGGGATCACACCCGCCAACCTGGCGGTGCTCAAGAACGGCCGCGCCAAGGCGGTGCGCTTCACCACGCTCGCCGCGCTGTGCGAGGTGCTCGACTGCCAGCCCGGAGACCTGCTGCGCTGGGAGCCCGATGCCTCCGGGGATGGGGACAGGTCTGCGCACGAATCCGGAACATCCGTCCCAGCTGGATCCTCGCCGCGGTGACCGCAGCCGGGTAGCCGGCCGCCTGCACACGATCACCAGGTACGACGCGCTCGGCCATCCCTGCTGCGCGATCTGCTCCGCCTGATCTCCAGCAAGCTCCCGAGTGACGACCTGACGACGCCGTCCGCACACCTCGCCCTCGCGGCCCGGGCCGTCGCCGTACTGCCCGCCGCCGGTCGGCGCCTGCCGCATGCCGAACGCACCGATGACGGACTCCACAAGGAACAGAGCAGACCATGACGACAGCACGCCTCTCCTACCGTCTCGCGGGCACGGACAGCGCCGACGTACTGGTGGTCGGGGCCGGACTGGCCGGACTGAACACCGCCACGCTCATCGCCCGACAAGGCCACGACGTGCTTCTGGTCGAACGCCGAACCAGCCTGGCCGGCGCGATCCGCACCACGGGAATCTTCGTACGGAAGACACTCGACGACTTCCCGCTGCCTCCCGACTGCCTCGGACCACCGATCCGACGCGTGGTCCTCTACCCCCCTGACCTGCGCCGCCCGGTCAGCCTCACCAGCCCCCGCGACGAGTACCGGGTGGGCGATATGGCACCGCTCTACGAAGCGTCTGCCGCCACCGCGGCCGACGCGGGCGTGCGCATCGCACTGGGCACGCGCTACGCCGGCCGACAGGGCAACATCTTCCACCTGGCCGGTCGCGACGGACCGACCACGGTCCGGGCCCGCTTCGTCGTCGGCGCCGACGGGGCCCGCTCAAGCGTCGCCCGCGACCTCGCCCTCGACCGCAACCACCACCTGATCGTCGGCGCCGAAGAGGTCTTCGCACTACCCGGCAGCGACCAGCCACCGACATTCCACTGCGTACTCGACCCCTCACTCGCCCCCGGCTACCTGGCCTGGGTGGTCAACGACGGGCAACACGCCCACGTCGGAGTCGCAGGCTATGCCGACCGCTATCCGGACGGCCTGCGCCGTGCCATGGAGCGGTTCCGCGCCTCAGCGCCCGGACTGACCGGCGTCGAACGTCCCGAAACGGTGGAGCGGCGCGCAGGCCCCATACCCGTCGGCGGCCTGCTGCGCCGGATCAGCTGCGCCGACGGGCTTCTCGTGGGGGATGCGGCAGGCGCGGTCTCCCCCCTCACCGCCGGCGGCCTGGACCCGTGCCTACGGCAGTCGCAACTCGCAGCCGAGGTCCTCAACGACGCACTGCGCACCGGAAAACCGGACACGATGACCCACTACGACGGAGCTGCGCTCCGCCCCCACTTCCGCGGACGACTCATGCTGCGCCGGGCATTGGCCCACGTACGGACGCCCACCGCAGCAGCAGCGGCATTCGCCCTGCTGCGCACACCGTTCGGCCGGGCCGCGGCAAGCCGCGTCCTCTTCGGCGACAGATCCTTCCCCGACCCCACACCCAAGTGAACCCACCGAGCGAGAGGCCACGCCATGCCTGCATTCCCCATATCAGCGCCCACCAAGCTCATCACCATGACGGCGGGGCTGGTTGTTGCCTGCGGACTCCTGACGGCTTGCGGTGCCGAGAGTTCCGACGTGACGTACAAAGCCTGGACCGAAGGAGACAACCTGCAATCCGTCAGGCACGACTACGTCGATGGCCTCAACGGCGCGGTAAGCGTGCCGGCCAAGGTGAGCGGAGCCAAGTGGAGCACTCAGGAGGACGGCGGGCACACTCCACGCCTCAAGGTCACACCTACTGGCAAGGGCGTGGCGCACTGCCTCCTGGTGGGAGGTGACAACCGCGTTCTGGACCAACGGACGGGAGCAGCAGGCCGGCCGGTGACATGCTCCGCCCAGCGGTAGCGCCCAGCGCCGGGCACGGCCCCCCTGGAACCGCAGACCGTGCTGCTTGCTCGTCGCGGGCATCGCGGAGGCGCTGAAGTCCGGACGCCGCCCTCTGCGCGGGCAGTCAGGGCGCGGTCAACAGCAGGGGGCTCAACCTCGCCGCCCGACTCGGCCAACGCGGCACCACCATCAACGCCGTCGCCCCCGGCAGCACCGGCACGGGGCATGGCCGAGACCCACGGCCTCAGCGACAACCACCCGCTGCTCGCCGCATCGACGTACGACATCGTGAAGATGCACGGCGCCCTCGGCCGCCTGGCCCGCCGGGAGGAGATCGCGGCCGTCACCGCCGTCCTCGTCTCCGACGACGCCTCCTGCATCACCGGCCGCACCATCGGGGCCGACGGCGGCTTCTTCTGACGCGCGCCGACTGGGGCACCGGGCTCGCCGGCGCCCCGAACTCCCGGCCGGCACCGCGGCGGGGTCCACGGAGCGCAAACCCGGGCGGGTTCTTTGGGCTCGTGGACCGAGGGCGGTGGGTGGGGCCTGCGATGGGCTCGGGGTGTAGGCGGATTCCACCGCCCGCCCGGCCCGGCCTCGACCGGGCGCCGCTCCATGGTGCCCCGTGCGCCCGGTCCGGCCGGGCCGGGCGCACACAACCCGGGAGGCATCGGTGGACGAGGACGAGATTGTCGGCGGCTGGAGTCTCGTGCGCTGCTCGGTCGAACGGACGGGAAGGAATCGCGACCGCTGGGGGACCGTCCCGGCGGGATGCTGTTCTACTCCCCCGACGGCTGGATGAGCACGCTGATGACGACCGACCCCGCGCGGGGCGGCGGGGCCTCGGCGCAGGCGGAGGCCGCCACCGAGGCGGGGGGCTCCGGCGGGAGCGTGGCGTACGCAGGACGCTGGGAGCGGACCGCGGACGGCGCGGTGCGGCATCACGTCGTCGCGAGCCATTACGGGCCGTGGGTGGGAGTCACCCTGGAGCGTGCGGTCCGCAGCGGACCGGACGAACTGGTGCTGACCGCCACCACGGACGAGCGAGCCCGTCAGCGCCTGCGGTGGCGCAGGGCCCGTGGGTGAGCTGCGCGGGCGCCCATCACACCTCGCATTCCGGCTGTGCCGCCATGCCCGGCGGCACCCGCCTTCCCCCTTCGCGTTTCCCCTTCCCCTTTCCCCTTCCTTCCCTACTGGAGGCGGTGCGCCGTGCGCACAGCAAATCTCGGCAACCGTCTGGTACTTGTCCACGACGACGGAGCGGTCGATGTGGAGAAGGCGAACGACGGCCGCTTCCCGTCCGATCCACAGGCCGTCTTCGACTGCTGGGGGCAGTTCACCGCCTGGGCGCGGACGCCCGCCGTGCGGGAGGCCGAGCGCATCCCCCTGGAAGACCACCGGCTCGGCGCGCCCGTGCCCCGCCCACGGCAGGTGTTCGCGGTCGGGCTGAACTGCGCCGACCACATCGCGGAGTCCGCCCTCGACACGCCTGCTCAGCCGGCCGTGTTCACCAAGTACCCGACGTCGCCGGCCGGTCCGTACGACACGGTGGAACGGCCCAGCGCGATGGTGGACCGGGAGGTCGAGCTCGTCCCGCCGCCTGGGGCCCGGCTGCTGACGTGCTCTCACGCCTCGCCGTCGGCCTCGGCCGGGACGTGGCCGCGCCGGGCCCGCCGGGGCGGGTCAGTCGCTCAGCCGCTCACCGGACGAGGTCGAGAACACGTGCGTCTCGCCCGGGCGCGGTACGACGTGCAACACGTCGCCCTTCAGCGGAACCTGACGACCGCCGACCCGGACCACGATGTCCTTCTGCTCCCCGCCGATCTCGGCGGTGCCGTAGACGTATCCGTCGGCGCCGAGTTCCTCGACCACGTTCACGGTGACGGCGACGCCCGCGGGTTCGTCGTTGGCGAGGGAGGTCGCCTGGCCGCCCGCGACGTCGAAGTGCTCGGGCCGTACCCCGACCGTCACCGTGCGGTCGCCCTTGTCGGCGGCCACGGCGATGGCCTCGCGGCTGACCGGGACGATGCTGTTGCCGAACTGTACGCCGCCGTCGGTGAGCGGCACCTCGACGAGGTTCATGGCCGGCGAGCCGATGAAGCCCGCCACGAAGAGGTTGGCGGGGCGGTCGTACATGTTCCGCGGCGAGTCGACCTGCTGGAGCAGCCCGTCCTTGAGGACGGCGACCCGGTCGCCCATGGTCATGGCCTCGACCTGGTCATGGGTGACGTAGACCGTGGTGGTCCCCAGCCGTCGTTGGAGCCCGGCGATCTGGGTGCGGGTCTGTACCCGCAGCTTGGCGTCGAGGTTGGACAGCGGCTCGTCCATCAGGAAGACCTGCGGCTCCCGGACGATCGCCCGCCCCATCGCGACCCGCTGCCGCTGACCGCCGGACAGGGCCTTCGGCTTGCGGCCCAGGTACTCCGTCAGGTCGAGGATCTTCGCCGCCTCCTCGACCCGGGTCCTGATCTCCGTCTTGGCCACTCCGGCGATCTTGAGCGCGAAGCCCATGTTGTCGGCGACGGTCATGTGCGGGTAGAGCGCGTAGTTCTGGAACACCATGGCGATGTCCCGGTCCTTCGGAGCCAGATGCGTGACGTCGCGGTCCCCGATCCGGATCGCGCCGCCGTTGACGTCCTCAAGCCCCGCGAGCATCCGCAGCGACGTCGACTTACCGCATCCGGAAGGCCCTACAAGGACGAGGAACTCGCCGTCCTCGATGGCGATCTCCAACTTGTCGACGGCCGCCCGCTCCGCGCCGGGATAGGTACGGGTCGCCTTGTCGAACGTGACTGTGGCCATGGTGCTGTGATCCCTTCACCGGCAGGAACGTGCCGGACGGTCCGAGTGGAGGTTGGCGGTGGACTCCCCTGTGGGGAGAGCGAGTTGGTCCGGTCGAGGGCTGCCGCTACTTCACCGCGCCCGCAGTGATGCCGCTGACGAACTGGCGTTGGAAGGCGAAGAAGACCGCGAGTGGGATCGCCATCGACAGGAAGGCCCCGGAGGAGAGCACGTCGATGTTGTCGCCGAACTGGCGGGTCTGCTCCTGGAGCGCGACGGTGAGCGGCGCGGAGCCGCTGTTGGCGAAGATCAGCGCCACCAGCATGTCGTTCCAGACCCAGAGGAACTGGAAGATGGCGAGCGAGGCGATGGCCGGGCCGCCGAGCGGTACCACCACCCGGGCGAACAGCCGCAGTTCGCCCGCGCCGTCGAGGCGCCCCGCCTCCAGCAGCTCACGCGGTATCTCGGCGAAGAAGTTGCGCAGCAGGAAGATGGCGAACGGCAGGCCGAAGGCGGTGTGGAAGAGGATGACGCCGAGCAGGCTGCCGAAGATGCCGAATGTGGCGTACAGCTTGGTGACCGGGATCAGGGCGACCTGGATCGGGACCACCAGCAGCCCGATCAGCAGCAGGAAGAGCCAGTCCCGACCGGGGAACTCCAGCCAGGCAAAGGCGTATCCGGCCATCGCGCCGATGACGATGACCAGCACGGTGACGGGGACGGTGATCAGCACGCTGTTGAGCAGGGCATGGGTGATGGTGCCGTTGCCCATCAGTTCCGTGTAGTTGTGCAGGGTCAGCTGGGCCGGGTCGGTGAAGACCCGCCACCAGCCGGAGGTGCTGATGTCTGCCGGGCCGCGCAGCGAGGAGATCAGCAGGCCGATGGTGGGGACCAGCCAGAAGAGGGCGGTCAGCAGCAGGCCGAGACGGACCGCGCCGCCTCCGGCTCGGGCGGCCAGGCGGGTGGCCGCGCCAGGGCCGCGCCGGGTGGGGGTGTCGGTAGCGGTCACCGGGTGCGCTCCTTCCGGAAGCGGCGGATGTTGAAGAAGACGGCGGGCAGCACCAACAGCAGCAGCAGCACTCCGAGTGCGCTGCCGACGCCTTGGTCGTTGCCGCCGCCGAAGGAGGCGAGATACAGCTGGAGGGCGAGGACGTTGGCATCCTGCTGAGTCGAGCCCGGTGCGATGACATAGACCAGGTCGAAGATCTTCAGCACGTTGATGACCAGCGTCACCAGCACCACGACGAGCGTCGGGGCCAGCAGCGGGACGGTGACCCGGCGGAAGACCTGCCACTCGTTCGCGCCGTCCATCCGGGCGGCCTCCAGCAGTTCGCGCGGCACTCCGGCCAGTCCGGCCGCGATCAGCACCATCGCGAAGCCGGTCCACATCCATACGTAGGCGCCGATGATGGACCAGGTGACCAGAGTTGGGCCGAGCCAGGTGACGCCCTGGAACTGGGCGGAGAAGTTGGCAGCGGGCAGGCTCAGCCGCACCTGGCCCGTGCCCAGCTTGTCGGCCGGCAGGACGAAGGTGCCGTTGCGGCCGGAGGTGGCGGAGGCGACGGTGCGGCCGTCACGCACCGCCTGTACCTGGACCCCGGACAGGGCCTTCTCGCCCGGGTCGATCCGGCCCGGGACCCCACCGCCGCCCGGGGTGAAGTCCAGCCAGACGGTGCCGCAGACGGCGCCCGCGGGGCAGTGGGTCGGCGCGGCGGCCTGCTGCGCCCCGGAGAGGGTGGCGGGCGAGACGCCGACCAGCGGCAGCGCCGCCGTACCGGTGCCCGGGGCGACGGCGGAGGTGGTGACGTAGCCGCCGCCGGAGGGGGCCAGGCCGCCGCCGATGCGCGGCTTGGCCCCCGGGTAGGAGGACGCCTTGGCGAAGGTGTCGTGCACGCCGACCGCCACCGCGTTGGCCACGCCCTTGCCGGGGTCCTGGTCGTACACCAGGCGGAAGATGATTCCGGCCGCCAGCATCGAGATGGCCATCGGCATGAAGACCACCAGCTTGAAGGCGGTTCCCCAGCGGATCCGCTCGGTCAGCACCGCGAAGATCAGCCCGAGGCCGGTGGCCACGCTGGGCGCGACCACCACCCACAGGGCGTTGTTGCGCAGCGCGGTCAGCGTCCGGGGGTCATGGAAGACGCTGGTGTAGTTGCCCAGGCCCACGAAGTGGGCGAAGCCGTCCGCACCGAACAGGCTGCGCACCGCCGTCCAGCTGATGGGGTACACCACCAGCGCCCCGAGCACCACCAGCGCCGGAAGCAGGAAGCAGGCGGCGGCCCACGGGTGGGCGCCGATCGCCGAGCGCGCGCGGCGGACGGTGTGCCGTCCGCCGCGTCGGGGACCGGCGGTGCCGGACGGGGACGGTGGTGCGTGGGAGGGGGCGGAGGGCACGGTCTGTGCTGCCATGACCCGTCACCTCAGCCCGCGTTGGCGAACGCCGCGGCGGCGTCCGTTTCCAACTTGCTCTGTGCGCCGGCCACGTCCGAGGGGTTGGCCAGGAAGTCCTGGAGGTCCTTCCACTCTCCTTGGCCCTTGGTGCCGCCGAACGCCGCCGGGGCCTGATCGGACATGTCGAAGCGGAAGTTGTCGCCGGCGGCCGTCAACGACTTGGCGAGGGACTGCTCGGTCGCGTCGGGGTAGGCGGACAGGTCCAGGGACTTGTTGGGCGAGATGAAGCCGCCCTGCTTGACCTCGGTTCGTGCGGCGTCCGTCGAGGCGAGGTAGGTCAGCAGGGCCTGGGCGCCCTTGCTGCTCTTCAGCGCCACGGCGACGTCTCCGCCGACGACCATGGGCGCCTGGCCACCGTCCACCGTCGGGAACGGGAACACCTTGGCGTCGGTACCGATCTTGGCCTTGGTGTCGCTGGTGATGTTGGTGGCGACGAAGTCGCCTTCGTAGACCATGGCGGCCTTCGCGGGATCGGCGAAGGTCTGGTCCACGGAGGCGGGGAACTCGGTGGCCACGGCGCCGCGGGTGCCACCGGCGAGCAGGGCGGGCTTGCCGAAGAGCTGGCCGAGGGTGGTCAGGGCCTTGCCGACCGAGGGGTCGGTCCACTTGATCTGGTGCTTGGTCAGCTGGTCGTACTTGGCCGGACCGGCCTGGCTGAGGTAGACGTTCTCGAACCAGTCGGTCAGCGTCCAGCCGTCCGCACCGCCGACGGAGACCGGCGGAGTGCCGGAGTCGGAGAGGGTCTGCGCGACCTTGAGGAACTCCGGCCAGGTCGCCGGTGGGCTGGAGACTCCCGCGGTGGAGAAGGCCTTGGTGTTGTACCAGACCGTGGACTTGTTGGCGGCCTTGAAGTACACCCCGTACTGCGTGCCCTTGTAGGCGCCCTGGTTCTGCCAGCCGGTGCTGTAGTTGCTCTTCAGCTGCTTCTGGACGGACGCGTCGGCCGGCTTGAGCCACCCGGACTTGGCGAACTGGGCCAGCACACCGGGCTGCGGGAGGAACGCGACGTCCGGCGCTCCCCCGCCCTGGATCTTGGTGCCGAGGAAGGTCGAGACGTTGTCGCCGGTGGGGACGAAGTCGGTCTTGGCGCCGGTCAGTTGGTCGAACCGCTGGATGACCTTCATGAAGTTCTTCTGTTCCGGCCCGGTCCACACCGCGGCCACCTCAAGGTGCTGGCCGTGCAGGTCGGGCAGGTGGAGGTCGGATGCGGTGGCACCGCTGGGGGCGGAGGAGTGGGAGCCGCTGCCACCGCAGGCGGTGGTCAGCAGGGCCAGGGCGCAGGTGGTGGCCGCCAGTGCGACAGTTCTTTTCATGGGGTTCTCCTGATTGGGGCGGGGTACGGGATCAGGGAGTTGCGGTGACCCACCAGGCGGCCGTGTTGCCTGGCAGGGAGCCCGGTGGGCAGGGACGGCTGGCGAGCAGCGGGGGGCCGCCGACCGGAGCGGACACCGGCTGGGCGCCGAAGTTGACGGCGCACACCAGCCCCTCGCCACGTTCGAAGGCGAGCACCTGCGGCGGGGAGTCGAGCCAGCGCACCGGCCCCTCGCCGAGCTGGGGCAGGCTGCGGCGCAGGTGGATCGCGTCCCGGTAGAGGTGCCAGAAGGACGTGGTGTCGACCAGTGCCCGCTCGGTGGTGTGGTCGGCGAACCAGTCCGGCTGGGGCAGCCACGGCCGCGCCGGGGCGTCGCCCGCGGTGAAGCCGAACGGGGAGGCGTGTCCGGACCAGGGCAGCGGGACCCGGCAGCCGTCGCGGACCTTGGCCCGGCTGCCGGTGCGCCGGAATATCGGGTCGGTCAGCGCCTCGTCCGGCAGGTCGACCACCTCGGGCAGGCCCAACTCCTCGCCTTGGTAGACGTAGGCGGCACCGGGCAGCGCCAGCATCAGCAGGGCGGCGGCCCGGGCCCGGGCGGCGCCGAGGTCGGGCAGGTCGATGCTGTCGGCGGGAGCCGGTGCGGCGTAGCGGGTGACCGACCTGACCTGGTCGTGGTTGTTGAGGACCCAGGTGATGGTGGATCCGGTCCCGGCGATGTCACGCAGAGCGTCGGCGATGACCTGTTGGAAGGCCTCCGCCTCCCAGGGCGCGGTCAGCAGATGGAAGAAGAACGCCTGGTGCAGCTCGTCGGGCCGTACGTAGCGGGCGTGCTCGGCGGCGGTCGGCACCGACACCTCGCCGACCAGCAGGCGTTCGCGTCCGTCCCGCGCGGTGTACTCCTCGCAGATCGCCCGCCAGCTGCGCCACACGTGGTGGACCTCGGGCTGGTTCCAGGCCAGCGGGTTGACCGAGTCACGGGTGCGCTCGTCCGCGCCCGGGTCGGCGGAGTCCGGCAGGTCCGGGTGCTTGTACAGCCCGGCCGCGACGTCGATGCGGAAGCCGTCGACGCCACGGTCCAGCCAGAACCGCAGCGCCCGCTCGAAGTGCTGCGCCACGTCGGGGTGGCGCCAGTTGAAGTCCGGCTGCTCCGGCGTGAACAGGTGCAGGTACCACTCGCCCGGGGTGCCGTCGGGCTCGACGACGCGGGTCCATGCGGGACCGCCGAACATCGCCCGCCAATTGTTGGGCGGCAGCTCACCGTTCGCGCCGCGGCCCGGGGCGAAGTGGAACCGGCCGCGTGCCGCGCTGCCCGGCGCTTCGGCGAGTGCCTGCTGGAACCAGGGGTGCTGGCGCGAGCAGTGGTTGGGCACGATGTCGACCAGGCACCGCAGGCCGAGCCGGTGCGCGTCGGCGATCAGGCGGTCGAATGCGGCCAGGTCTCCGTAGACCGGGTCCACATCGCAGTAGTCCGCGACGTCGTAGCCGTGGTCGTGCTGCGGTGAGGGGTAGAACGGGGTGAGCCAAATACCGTCCACACCAAGGCGCTTGAGGTAGGGCAGTCCGGCCGCGACGCCCGCCAGGTCGCCGATGCCGTCGCCGGTGCTGTCCAGGAAGCTGCGGATGTAGATCTGGTAGATCACCGCGTCGCGCCACCACCGGTGGGGCGGCAACGGTGTTGTGTTCTCAGTGTCCGGGGCGTCCAGCGCCCCGATCCGCGCAGTCGCGCTCGGCGGGTTGTCCTCAACCGGTGCGCCGATCATCCGTCACCATCCTGGCCCGTCGTACGGCCCACGCAGGAACCGTCAGTTGTTCTGATCGCCCGGACCGGGCGCCGTTCCGTTCAGCAGAGACGACGCGCGAGCCGGGCTGCCGCGCGGTATGCGCGTCGTCCCCGGGGCCGGTGATTTCGCCCGACCGCCGCGAGGTGCATGCATGTTATGTATATCCGTCGAGTAGATGTCAACGGTGGAAACAGAAATTTCCAGGCTCGATGGAGGCCCAGGTCAGCGGGCCCGGCCCGGGGGGATGCATGACGGGCAGGTGTCGGCGGCGTTGCGGTGGTGCCCTTCGGGCGCCACCGGACAGCGTCCGGGCATGCCGAGGGCCGGCAGCCCCGCGGGACTGCCGGCCCTGAACGCCGGACGGATTCGGTGGGCGGTGCTCGCCGTCAGGGATCTCGCAGGATCGCCTTCAGGTCCTGTGCCAGCGCGGCCGTCGCCGCGGCCGGTGACCGCCGCAGCGTGAGGGCGTCGTGCACCTCCCCGGCCACCGCCAGGCTCACCTGGTCGTACTCGGGGCTCTTGGGGCGGGGCCTGGCCGACAGGATGCTCTGCCGCAGCACCGGCAGATACGGGAACCGCTTGATCAGCGCGCTATCCGTGTACAGCTGCGCCCACACCGGCGGCAGTGAGCCCTGCTCCAGCACCTGCCGCTCGTTGTCGAGCCCGGTCAGGTACCGGATCAGCGCGCGGGCGGTCTTCTGGTGCCGTGAGTAGCTGCTGACCGCGAGGTTGGAACCGCCCAGCGAACTCGACCCCGGCCCGTCGGCACCGGGCAGCGGGGCCACGCCGATCTTCCCGGCGACCTTCGAGCCCTTCGCCTCGGCCAGGCCGTACGCGTACGGCCAGTTGCGCATGAACAGGTAGCCGCCGTCTTCGAAGGCCCGCCGCGACTCCTCCTCCGTGAAGGTGAGCGACTCGCGCGGTATCCAGCCCTGGCGCACCCCGTTGACCAGGAAGTCCAGCGCCCGCAGCGCCGCGGGGGAGTCGACGGCGACCTTCCGGCCCTCGTCGGAGAGGATCGCCCCGCCCGCCGACTGCACCGCCTCCGCGTAGTTCACGGTGAGCCCCTCGTACGGCAGCAACTGGCCGGCGTAGCCCTTCAACCCGTACCGGGGTGCCACCGTCCGCGCGTCGCTCGCCAGCTCGGCCCAGGTCCGCGGCGGAGGGAGGTGAGCCCGGTCGAGGACGTCCTTGCGGTAGTAGAGCATTCCGGCGTTGGTCACGTAGGGGACCGCGTAGAGCCGCTTGCGGTAGGTGGCCGTGTCGACCACCGGTTTGAGGAACTTGTCCAGCGGAAAGCCCTGTCCATCCAGCGGGGTGATCCACCCGGCGGAGGCGAACTCCGCGGTCCAGGCCACGTCCATGTTGAGCACGTCGTAACGGTCGCTCTTCGCCTGGAGGTTGCTGATCATCTGTGCCCGCACGTCGTCGGCGGCGGGGGGCAGCTGGATCAACGTGGCTTTCTGGTCGGGGTGGGCGGCGTTCCACACCGCCAGCCGGCCCTGCATATAGCCGGTGAGATCCCGCCCGGTGACCAGCGTCACCGGTCCCGTTCCGTCGGCGCCACCGGCGCGAGCCCAGCTCGCGGGCAGGGCGCACCCGGAGAGCAGCAGCAACCCGGCCACCAGCCAGTGCGTCACCCTGAGCCACCGCATGCGTTCCTCCAGCTCACCACCGCCCTGCGTAGGGGTAGTATTCGGTTATGTATACCTCGCATCTATGAAGGGGAACAGGGCATCGGTCCGCGCGGCCGGCTCGGAGCGGTTGCGGCGAACCCGCACCCGACTGCGGTGGCGATACCGGGAGCACGCGCGCGAACCGTGGACGAGGCCGGGGTGCTGGGCCGAACCATAACGCCCGCGCCGGACCCTGTCATGGGTCGCGTGTTGTCCGAGCAGAGATCGTGTCCGACCGGCACGTGAGGAGGAGTCGAGGCCCGTGCGCCTGCCACTGCTGGCGCTTCTCGCCAAGGAACCCGCCCACGGTTACGAGCTCAAACAAGCCCTTGAGCAAACCTTCGGCGCGGCGTACCCTCAGCCCAACATCGGACAGGTCTATGTCACTTTGGGGCGACTTGAGAAGAATGGGCTGATCAAAGGCCAGGACGTCGACCAGTCCAACCGGCCGAACAAGCGGGTCTACGAGATCACCGACGCCGGCCGTGAGGAACTCGCCGCGTGGTTCGCCGAGCCGACCGAGGGCCCTCGGGTACGGGACGAGTTCTTCAT
This sequence comes from Streptomyces albospinus, assembly GCF_014648695.1. Classification (GTDB taxonomy): domain Bacteria; phylum Actinomycetota; class Actinomycetes; order Streptomycetales; family Streptomycetaceae; genus Streptomyces; species Streptomyces albospinus. The sequence goes on along the minus strand of NZ_BMRP01000022.1, from coordinate 42,894 downwards.
GAAGCTGGTCCTGGCGCCCGGGGCAGGTGGCAGCGACCGGCTCGCGCTGATCAACACGCAGCGCCGCCACTATCTGAACGTCATGCGGGGTCTTTCGCGGCTTGCCGCGCAGGACCGGGACAACCGCGCCGCACAACTGCTCATCGAGGGCGCCATGCTCCACCTACAGGCCGACCTCGACTGGCTGGAGCGCTGTCAGGAGGAACTGGATTGAACCGCTCGGGCCCCGACACCGCGGGCGCCGCCGCGACCGCGCACCCCGACCACGTCCTCCCGCCCGCCGAAGCCATGCTCTGGGCACGGGACCTGGTCAAGGTCCACCACGGCGCGGAGACCGCCACCCATGCCGTACGCCATGTGGACCTGCGCGTCGACCGCGGCGAGTTCGTCGCGATCATGGGGCCCTCCGGCGCGGGCAAGTCCACGCTGCTCCACCTGCTCGGCGGGCTCGACCGCCCCGACAGCGGCCGGATATGGCTGGACGGGCAGCGGGTGGACGGTCTGACCGAGGCCCGCTGGTCGCTGTTGCGCCGCCGGACCGTCGGAATCGTCTTCCAGTTCTTCAACCTGGTCACCAACATGACCGCGGCCGACAACGTGGAACTGCCCGCCCTGCTGGCCGGGATGTCCCCGAAGCAGGCCCGGACGCGCCGCGAGGAGTTGTTCGCCGAACTCGATCTCGACGACAGGGCCGGCAGCACCCCCGCCGCACTCTCCGGCGGTGAACAGCAGCGCGTCGCGCTGGCCAGAGCCCTGGTCAACGAGCCGGGTCTGCTGCTCGCCGACGAGCCGACCGGCAACCTCGACAGCCGCAACACCCGCGACGTGCTCCGCCTGCTGGCCCGCTACCACGCCCGCGGCCAGACGATCCTGCTGGTCACCCATGACGCCCGGGTCGCCAGCAGCGCGGACCGGGTGATCAGCCTGTACGACGGCGAGATAGCCGACGACTCCGCCCTGCACGCCCCCTCCGCCAGCCCGACCACCGTCGCCGACGTGCTGCGGCTGAAGGGCTGAGCCGATGCGCGCGCTGCTTCGCTGGGTACGGGCCGACCTGCGCGCCCACCGGGGTCAGGCCACGCTGATGGTCCTGGTCACGGCGGTGATCGCGGTCTCGTTGATCCTGGCGAACGCACTGTTGCAGGACGCCGCCAATCCCTGGCAGCGCATCTTCCTTCAGTCCCGCGGAGCCCATGTGTGGATCCACATGCGTCCCGGCGCGGACACCGCACCGCTCAGCCGCCTCGACGGGGTCACCGGGGTCGCCGGACCGTACCGGACCGCCCCCGCCGACCTGGTACGCGGCACCGAGAAGGTCGGCCTCGAACTACGGGCGGCAGGCGCCGAGCCGCCGTCCGTGGCCCGACCGCTGGTGCGCTCCGGCCGGTGGCTGGACCCGGCCCGGCCCGACAGCATTGTGCTGGAGGGCTCGCTCGCCCACGCGATGCGCGTGGGCGTGGGCAACACGGTCACCGTCCACGGCCGGGACGGCGCGACGCGGCCGATGCGGGTGCTCGGCATCGCCGACAGCGCCGACCAGGGCTCGTACCCGGACTGGACGCCCGGCCTCGGCTGGGTGCTGCCCTCCGCCCTGGACCGTGTCGTGCCCGAGCCCGTCCACACCCAGCAGGTGATCGGGCTGCGGCTGCGCGATCCGGGCGCTGCCGACTTCACCGCCCAGCAGGTCGTCACCACACTGGGCAGCGGCCAGGTGACGCAGGTCACCACCTGGCAGCAGGTGCGTTCCGCCATGGGCCAGGACAACCGGCTCCTCGGGCTGCTGCTCGGGGTGTTCGGCCTGGTCGCACTGGTGGCGGCGGCACTGGCCATGGCGGGCGCCGCGGGCAGCCGGGTGCTGGTGCAGGTACGGGACATCGCCGTGCTCAAGACCATCGGCTTCACCCCGGCGCAGGTGGTGCGGCTCTTCCTGTACGAGCACACCGCCCTGGCACTGGCCGGGATGGTCCTGGGAGCGGGCGCGGCCAGCCTCTTCGGCCCGCTGCTGCCGGGGGCGCTCGGGGAGGCCATGGGTCTGTGGCAGGCCGAACCCGCCCACGCCGGTGCGCTGGCGGCAACGGGTGCGGGGGTGGTGCTCAGCATCGCCCTGGCCACCGTCCTCCCGGCCTGGCGAGCCGGACGGATTCCGGCCGCGCCCACGGTACGCGCCAACCACCCGGCCAGCGGGATCTCCCGACTGGCCCGCCTCGCGCTGCTGCTGAAGCTCCCTCCGGCGCTGGCACTGGGCAGCCGGGCGGCGTTCCACCGCCCACTGCGCGCCGGGCTCACCGTTGCCCGGCTCGCCATCCCGATCATGATGATCACCGTGGCGCTGGGCAGTTGGGCCACGTTGGACGGCTTCCAGGACCACCCCCGGCAGCTGGGACTGGCGGCGAGCCTGACCGCACGGCCCAGTGGCATGGGCGACGCGGAAGCGCGCCGCCTGCTCACCCGGCAGCCCGAAGTGGCAGCCGCGTATCCGGGAGTGGAGACGCCGGCACTCGTGCCCGGAGAGACCACAACGATCACCGTTCGCGCGTTGGGCACCGCCGACCACCCCTATCCGTTCGCCCTCGCCGCAGGCCACCTCATCCGCGACGAGGACGAGGCGGTGGCCGGGCAGGGGGCGCTCGACCTGCTGCATGCCAGGGTGGGCGAGTGGGTGCGGGTCATGGCCGGGGGGACCCCGCACATCCTGCACATCGTCGGTCGGGACATCGAACCCGATCACAACGGGGAGATGCTCTCGGTGGAGCTGGGTGCGCTGGCCGGACCCGGCGGACCGCCCAAGACGCAGTACGACGCGCTGGTGCTGCGCCCGGGGGCGGATCCGAAGGCGGTGCGGGCGGACCTGATCGCGGCGTCCCACGGCCGCCTCGACGTACGATCGGTGGCCAACCCGGCGGACCGGCTGGGCATGGTCCGCGTGGTGGTCGTCGGGCTGGTCGGGGTCCTGACGCTGATCGGCCTCGCCGAACTGGTCACCGCCACCGCCTCCGGCCTGCGCGACCACATCCGCGACCTCGGTGTCCTGAGAGCCATGGGCCTGACGCCACGGCAGGTCACCGCCATCATCGTGACCAGCACCGGGCTGCTCGCCATGGTGGCGGTGCTGGTCGGCACCGGGCTCGGGGTGCTGCTGTCGGACCGCCTGATCAATATGGAGGGCCAGGCCAGCGGCGTCGGTGCGGGCATCGCGCGGATGCCCGCACCGGAGACCCTGCTGCTCGCCGGTGCCGTCGCGGTGGCGGTGGCCGCCTGCGTCTCGGTTGTCCCGGCCACCCGAGCGACCCGGGCCCGGATCACCACGGTGCTGAGCGCAAGCCGGACTTGACCACCAGGCGGGCCTCGGAGCGGCGCGGCTCCCCGCCCACCGAGTCCGGCGCACGGCAGCGAACACCTCGTCGACTGCCCCGTCCCGTAAGGCAACGCCTTCGTCATCGACGCCGACACCATTGCCGCGGTCGCGGGACGCGGCGGGGCCGCGCACCTTCGCCTACGCCGCCGAAGGCCTGCCTCCACGGCCTTGAGAGGGAGGCACCTCCGGCCCACCACGGTGTCCGACCTGAGCCGTGAACCTCCACACCCGAGCCCTGTAACAGAGGTACGGGGCCACAGGACCGCGATGTCCTCGGGGCTCGCTGTCCGCCCTCCCCGCCGGCGGCTCTCGCAGCTCCGCGCGGCGTTGGCTGCTGGTGTGCGTACGAGCACGCAACTCCGCTCCTCCCGCCGGTTGTTGCGGTCGACGCTGCCGCCTGGATCGCCTTGCCGGCCGCCGTGTTCCTAGCTCACGCGGCGTCGTTCCAGCACGTATGCCAGCAAGTTGAGCGCCAGTGTGGCACCGGCGATCGCGGTCTGCGGGCCACGGACCCTGGGTGGGGCGGTCGGAGGCGGCGAGCCGTTCGCTGTCGGCCGGGGACGGTCGAACAGGGCAGTGCCCGAATAGAGGGTCGCGGACAGTTGGGTGATCCAGCGGCCTCCTGAAGTGCGCCGGGCCGCACCGCGATCCACAGCAGGGCTTCGGTGTGCGCGCCGAGCAGGGCGAGATCGACCTCGGTCGCCAGGCGCACGGCCTGGCCGCGCACGAGCGCGTCGAGTCGTCGGCGGGCGGTGAGCGCGGTGGTGCCGGCGCGGCGGGCGAGTTCGGTGTAGCTGGTCCGGCCGTCCTCGGTCAGCGCCGTGATCAGCGCGGTGTCGATGCCCAGAGGCGGAGCAGGCGCTGTCGGGGGTGCGGGACAGGGGATGAGCTGGTCCAGCTCTTGGGGTGAGAGGAGACCTGCGGTCCAGCGGAACGCGGTGGGGAAGACGCGCAGCAGGGAGTGGGCGGTCCAGGAGCCGACGGCGTCGGTGGCGGGCAGGTCGCGCAGCAGCAGTGTGTTGCGGGCGTCGGGGCCGTCGAGGAAGAAGATCGTGGAGATCTCGTCGCCGCCGCCGAGGATGTCGACCCAGACCGTGTCGGTGCGGCGGGCCAGCGCGTGGGCGACATGACGGATCTTGTTCGGGCGACAGCGGATGCGCAGGGCGATGGGGATCAGGTGCGGGAAGCAGGCCGGGTTGCGGACGGCCGTCGCACGGAGAGTGCCGTCGGTGTACAGCGGTGCGGCGCGGCGTACGACGGTGCGCTCGGACAGGCCCAGGCAGCGTGCCACCTCGCGCCAGGAGGCACGCGGTGAAGCGAGAAGGGAAGCCGCAATCCGGCGGTCCGTCTCGTCGAGCTATGGCGCATGATCTGCATGATAGGTCGCTGTTGTGGCGCATTTCCTGCGTCAAGAGCCGCTGAATGTACGTATATGCGCTGGCGGCCCGTACAACGGTCTGGTCAGCGGACGCGATCGGCAACCGGACTGCTGAGTATGGCTCGGGCCACTCGCGGCGCCGCTGACACGCATCGAACGCTGTCGAGACGGCCTGGAGACGACGATGACTGATCACGGAGCCGACCTGGTGATCCGGGCCGGTGCGGTGCACACGCTGGTGCCCGGTCAGGCCCCGCAGCGGGCGCTGGCCGTGCGGGGTGACCGCATCACGGCCCTCTCCCCCGACCCGAACGGCCTCGACCACTGGGTGGGCGCTCGCACCACCGTCCACGACCTGCCCGGCGCCACGGTGCTGCCCGCGTTCGACGACACCCACACCCACCTGATCTTCGCCGCCCACGGCATGCACGACGTGCCCGTTCACCGGGCGCGCACCATCCCCGAACTCCTGGACCTGATCCGGCAACGGGCCAGGACCACCCCCGAGGGCGAGTGGATCCGCACCACCACCAACTGGCAGGAACTCAACCTGGTCGAACGGCGGATGCCCACCGCGGTCGAACTCGACCGGGCCACCGACCGCCACCCGGTCCTGGTCAAGCGCGGCGGCCACAACGACGTCGTCAACACCTACGCGCTGCGCCTGGCGGGCATCACCGGGGACACCCCGGTACCGCCGGGCGGTGTCATCGGCCGCGACGCCGACGGCAGGCTCGACGGACGACTGATAGACAACGCCCTGCCCCTGGTGGAGCGCTTGTTCCCGGCCCCGGACCTGGCCCAGCGCATCGACGGACTGCGCCTGGCCAGCAGCCGGTACGCCGCGACCGGCATCGGCACCGTGCGCGACTGCGCGGTCACCCCCGACGACTACGCGGCGCTCCTCGCCGCCCGCGAGGCGGGGGCGCTGAGCACCCGGGTGCGGGCCCTGATCTCGGCACTCGGCATGACCAGCGCGGCCCAGGTGGGGGAACTGCTCGACGTCATGGAGGACTGGCGCTACGGCTCCGACCCGTGGCTGCGGGTGTGGGGAGTGAAGTTCGGGTTCGACGGCGGCCTGGAGGCCGGGGCCACCGAAGAGCCGTACGCCTGCGACCACGGCTTCTCCGGAACACTGACCTGGGAGCCCGACACATTGGCCGAGGCGGTCGAGGCCGTGGTCCGGCGTGGCTGGCGGGTCGGCACCCACGCCTACGGCGACCGCGCGGTCCGCATCCTCCTGGACGTCTACGAACGCGTCCTCGACCGCAACTCAGGCCTGCCTGCCGGCACCCTGGTGATGGAGCACGGCGGCCTGGCCGGCCATGAGCAGCGCGCCCGCGCTGTGGCCCTGGGCATCCCCGTCACCATCCAGCAGCCGCTGCTGCACGACACCGCCGAGGTGGAAGAGGGCTACTGGGGACCGGAACGCGTCGCCCGGCTCTTCCCCGCCCGAGGCTGGCTCGACCAGGGCGCCCAGGTAAGCGCGGGATCCGACTTCCCCGTCGGACAGTTCGGCGCCATGCGCTCCGTCTGGGGCATGACCACCCGGCAGACCGTCATCGGCGTCAAGGGCCCCGAGCATGCCATCACCTACGACGAGGCCCTCACCCTGCACACCACCCACGCCGCCCGCCTGTGTGGTGAGGAGAATCTGCGCGGCACCCTCGCCCCCGGCCGCCTCGCCGACCTCACCGTCTGGGACCAGGACCCCGCTCGCTGCCCCGGCGACACTCTGCGCGACCTCAGCCCCACCCACACCTTCGTCGGTGGGCTTCTGGTCTCCCCCGCTGCCGCGCAGTGAGCCAAGCCGTCCATGCCTTCGTTCGCGACGCGATGGTTGCTCAGGGCGTCCGCCACACCGGTGGCGGAACCGAACTCGTGGCTACCACGGACGCCACGCGCCCGCGGTAGCCACCCGCGAGTGGCCCACGCCTACTGTCTGTCGGATCGGGAGTGGGCTTCGCCTTGAGCCGTACTTGCCGAAGAACACGGGGCGGGGCGGGCGGCGGCGCGGGGCGGAGTCCTGATCGTGGCGGCGCCTCCTCTTCACCCGTTCGGGCGTACCTGGTCATGCGACCGCGCATGGTCACGTTGCTCAGGCCAGGCCCGGATTCCCCGGGGATGTTTCCACTTCCACCGGGTGGCTCGGAAGGCGGGCGGATGGCGAAGGCGGTCAGCATGGCCCGGTAGACGGCGGGTACGGCGCGTCCGCTGCACGCGGCGCCCGGCCCGTCGGCCGGCTCATCATCCGGTTCCACGGACACGTGGAGGACACCATGCGAATGAACCGCCCGTGCGGCACAGCTGTCGCAACCATGGCGCTCGCCATGGCCGGACTCACCGTTCCGGCCACGGCGGCAGCCCCGGTCACCGGACCCGACGCCACCTTCCTCAAGACGATCCACCAGGGCAATCTCACCGAGATCGCCACCGCCAAGGATGCCCAGAAGCACTCCACCAGCACCTGTGTGAAACAGGTGGCGGACATGTTCGTGCGCGACCACACCAAGTTCGATACGCAGGTCGTGGCGCTGGCCCGCAGCAAGGGCATCACCCTGTCCTCCAAGGCGGGCACCGCCCAGCAGAAACAGCTCGCCACGCTGAAGCCCTTGCACGGCAAGCGGGACTACAACCGGGTGTGGTTGCAGGGCCAGGACATGAGCCACCGGCAGGCCCTCGCACTGATCGACAAGGAAGTGTCCTCCGGCAAGAGCGCCAAGACCCGCGCGCTCGCCCGGGGTGCCCGGCCCACGGTGGCACTGCACCTCCAGGCGGTCAGCGGCGGAGTCTGCCACACCGTCAAGGGTCGGACAGGCACCCGATCCTGACCGCCGGCACCGGAGACGGCAGTCGGAGAGCGGCGGCAGCAGCGCGTGCCGCCGCTCTGCGGCCGGTGCTGCAACTGCATGTGGTGTGCCATGCGGTTGCAGCACCGAGGCCCGGGTACGGAGTGAGTCGGTTCGTCGCTCGGAAGAGGAAGGTGGCCTCGCGAATCGAGTCCGGGCCGAGCATCCGGCACCGCGAACAGGGTCTCGTGCAGCTTCGGCTGACTGGCGGATCATTCGAGCGCCGGCCGCACACCCGTTGTCGATCCGCCGCTGTGCCGTGGACAACGTGCGCGACGCCTCGGCATTCTGCGGCACCGCGTAGCACCGGTACCACCCCCGCCCCAGCCCAGTCGAGGACGACGGCCCGTCACCGTCTGGCGCCGCTGGGTCCGCCAGTTCTGCACCGCCGCCGCGCCGTTGACGGGCGCATGACCGGGATCTATGGGAGCCGGCCCGGCGGACAGGTTGGCAGGCTGTCCCGCTCGGGGCCGGCCTGGGCCGGCAGCGGCACCGTCCAGGTGTAGACGTCCGGGTCGAAGGCGTGCAGGCGTTTGACGAGCCTGGCGGTTGACCAGGGCCAGCAGAAGGTGTTGACGCCAGGGAGGCCGAAGTAGTAACCGGAGCCGCCGGCGGTGTTGTAGACGGTGGTGCGCAGCGCCTCGTGCAGGGCCTGTTGGTGGGCTTCTTCGGCTTCGGGTCTGACGTCCAGTGCGGCGCATCCGCTGGTGCGCAGGTGGGTCAGAGCGGTGGTGATGTAGCGGAGTTGGGCTTCGAGGACGGTGGGGACGGCGGTGGTGCCGGTGAGCAGGTTCGGGCCGAGGAGGAGGAAGAGGTTGGGGTATCCGCTGACGCTGGTGCCCAGGTAGGCACGGCGGTTGTCGGCCCAAGTGCGGGCCAGTGTCGTGCCGTTGGTGCCGTACAGGTGGTCCGCCAGGGGGATGTCGCCGATGTGGTAGCCGGTGGCGAGGACGATGATGTCGGCGCGGGTGCGGGTGCCGTCGGCGCCGATGATGTGGGGCCCCGCCACGGCGGTCACGCGGGTGGGGTGCAGCCGCACGTTGGGTCGGGTGAGGGCGGGGTAGTAGGTGTCGGAGGTGATCAGGCGGCGGGTGCCGATGCGGTAGTGAGGGGTGAGTGCCCGGCGCAGGGCGCGGTCCGGTACGGAGGTACGCAGATGGAGGCGGGCCACAGCCTCCAGTGGTCCCAACAGGCGGGGGTGGCGCAGGGGTACGCCGATGGCTTCCTGGGTCCGATGGTGCAGGCCGCGGAGTGCACGGCGTGCTGCCGGGTGCTGTCCGAGGAAGCGGTGGATGTCCGGCGAGAGGGAGTAGTCGGGTTTCGGGAGTACCCAGTTCGGTGTGCTCTGGAAGACGTCGACGACGGCCGCCTCCGGCTGGATCTCGGGCAGGAACTGGACGGTGGACGCTCCGGTACCGACCACCGCGACTCTGCGTCCGGTCAGGTCGGCGTCGTGGTTCCAACGGGCGGAGTGGAAGGCCGTGCCCGGGAACGTGCCGAGGCCGGGGATGTCGGGATAGCGAGGCTGGTGCCAGGGGCCGGTGGCGACGATCACGGCCCGGGCCGTGTACGTGCCCGACGTGGTCCGCAGGTTCCAGCGGTGCGCGTCCGGCTCCCAGCGGCTGCTCAGTACCTCGGTGTCGTAGCGGATCGCCGTGTCCGCGCCGTGGGTTGCCGCAGTGGTCCGGAGGTAGTCGAGGATTTCGGACCGGTCGGCGAAGCACCGGCTCCAGGCGTGGGGGGCGAAGGAGTACTCGTACAGCATCGACGGCACGTCGCACCCGCAGCCGGGATAGGTGCTGTCGCGCCAAGTCCCGCCGAGGCGACCGGATTTCTCCAGCACCACGATGTCACCGATCCCGGCCCTGCGCAGTGCGATCACGGCGGCCACGCCGGAGAGGCCGGCCCCGATGACGACGACCTCCGCTGCCTGACGACCGCTGTCGGTACTTCCCCCAGCCACGGCTGCCCCTGCCTGCCTCGTGAGCATCCCGGCCGTGATGCCGAGCCGCCCCAACTACCCAACCGCCCCAACTACTCACTCAGGGCAACCAATCGTAGGCTCGTCGGGAATCGGGCATGGAGTGATGGCCAGCAGATACCTCATATGAGTGACCTTGCCGGAGGGGCGATATCCACTGCCCTTCCCTGTGGTTGTCTGCCGGTCATCACGATGAGGGACGAACTGCCCGGGTCTCGTGGTCCGCACCCCGCCGTCGAAGAACCAGGGCGGCATCTGCCCTACCCCAGCGGCTGGTTCTGCCTGGCACGCTCCCGCGAACTCGTCCCCGGCGGTGTCCTGACCCGCCGCCTCATGGATCAGGACATCGTCCTCTACCGCACCCGCGACGGCCGGCCCCGCACCGTGCACCCCTACTGCCCACGCCTCGGCGCTCATCTCGGGGCGGGCGGCACCGTGCACGGCCAGAACCTGGTGTGCCCCTTCCACCGCTTCGCGTTCGCCCCCGACGGCACCTGTGTCAGCACGCCCGTCGGCCCACCGCCGCGCACCCGCCTGCACCACCACACCCTCAGCGAGCGCAACGGCTTCGTCTTCGCCTGGTACGAACCGGATGGCGCCCCACCCACCTGGGAAGTCCCCGACACCGCTCAGGCCGGAGTCGTTCCCACGGCCGCCTGGAGTACGGAGGTGCACACCTACGCCCAGGAAATCATCGAGAACACCCTCGACCACCGGCATCTACCCGTCCTGCACCACGTGGCCGTGCGAGAACTGGACCCGCCGACGACCCATGGCCCACTCCTGCGCATGCGTCTGCGTCTCGGGCCGGACCGGGCTCCCGTCCTCAAGCGGAAGATCCAGGCCGACCATGCGTTCCTCATGGCGGGGCTGGGATATCTCCGAGTCGAACTCCCGCTGCCGTCGCTCGGTCTCGTCAGCTGCCTGTGGGCCATGCACACCCCGACCGGACCCCGGCGCACCCACATGCTGGTGGCGACGGCCTGTGCGGACATCCGCGCACCGGACGGCACCGGAGCCTCACCCCCACGGCGTGGCCTGCACCGGGCTTTCGCCGGCGGGATATTGAGGACCGCGGTCAGCAAGGTCCGTCAGGATCTGAGGATGTGGAACACCAAGCGCTACGAGCCGCGCCCCCGTCTCGCGGCAAGCGACGAGGCCATCGGCTGCTTCCGCCGCTGGGCCCGCCAGTTCTACCCCGCACCCTGAGGGAACGCGATGGCGGTGCCGATCCCGCTGTTGCCGCCGCCGTTCCGCGCGAACCCGGACGCGACGTTCGTGACCACCACACGCCCCAAAGGGCGGCTCCCGGACAGGCGGTCGGATCCAGACAGCACACACTTAGGCAAGGCTAACCTACGCACTCGTCACTCCGCGGGTGTCGACCGATGGGCGCCGGTGCCGACGTCGGGTCCCGGGCCGGCTCCCGTTGTGCCGCCCGGGTGAGCCTCGTCTCACCGGGAGCCGCGCACTTGTCTATGCAACGAGTTGCATAGAAGGATCGAGGTATGGCGCTCGAACACGCGATCCTCGTCTCTCTACTGGAGCAGCCGGGCTCCGGCTATGAGCTGGCCCGGCGGTTCGACCGGTCCATCGGGTACTTCTGGACCGCCACCCATCAGCAGATCTACCGCGTCCTCAAGCGCATGGAGGGCGACGGGTGGATCGATGTCCGAGAGGTGCCGCAGCAGGCCCGGCCGGACAAGAAGGAGTACTCGGTGGCCGCCCCGGGCCGGGCCGTGCTCTCCGCATGGCTCCATGAGCCGATCGAACCCGAGAGCGTCCGGCACGAGCTCGCCGTGAAGATCCGCGGCGCGGCCTTCGACGACCCGGCCGCGCTGATCCGTGAGGTCGAGCGGCACCAGCAGGCGCACTCCGACCGGCTCGCGCACTATCTCGCCGGGGAGCGACGGGACTTCACCGGCCCCGAGGCCCCCGCCGCGCTCGATGCCGGGCAGGAGCTCCAGCACGTCGTGCTGCGCGGCGGCATCGCGTATGAGCAGATGACCCTCGCCTGGCTCGACGACGTGCTCGCCACCCTCCACCGACTCGGCCCCGAGCGCTGAACCACCACCGAAGCACTCCCGGCCCGCCGTCCACCGGCGCGCCCTGAAGCTCTCCGTCACCACCCTCACACCCCGATCCGGAAGGCGACCCGCCATGGCCGACCAGCTGCTGTTCAATCCCCGCACCTACGACCCGGCGCACTTCGACCCCGAGACCCGCAGGCTGCTGCGCGCCACCGTCGACTGGTTCGAGGACCGCGGCAAGCGCCAGCTGATCGAGGACTACCGCTCCCGTACCTGGCTGGCGGACTTCCTCGCGTTCTCCGCCAAGGAAGGGCTGTTCGCGACCTTCCTCACCCCGGCCTCCGCCGCCGACGGACAGCCGGACAAGCGCTGGGACACCGCCCGCATCGCCGCCCTCAACGAGATATTCGGCTTCTACGGGCTCGACTACTGGTACGCCTGGCAGGTCACCATCCTCGGTCTCGGCCCGGTCTGGCAGAGCGACAACGCCACCGCCCGTGCCCGTGCGGCCGAACTCCTCGACCAGGGCGAGGTGTTCGCCTTCGGCCTCTCCGAAAAGGCCCACGGCGCCGACATCTACTCCACCGACATGCTGCTGGAGCCCGACGGTAACGGCGGATTCCGCGCCAGCGGCTCCAAGTACTACATCGGCAACGGCAACGCCGCCGGACTCGTCTCCGTCTTCGGCCGCCGCACCGACATCGAGGGCCCGGACGGTTACGTCTTCTTCGCCGCCGACAGCCGTCACCCGGCCTACCAGCTGGTGAAGAACGTCGTCGACTCCTCCAAGTACGTCAGCGAGTTCCGCCTGGAGGACTACCCGGTCGGCCAGGACGACATCCTGCACACCGGCCGTGCCGCCTTCGACGCCGCCCTCAACACCGTCAACGTCGGCAAGTTCAACCTCTGCACCGGCGCCATCGGCATCTGCGAGCACGCGATGTACGAGGCCGTCACCCATGCGCAGAACCGCATCCTCTACGGCCGCCCGGTCACCGCCTTCCCGCACGTGCGCCGCGAACTGACCGACGCCTACGTACGGCTCGTCGGGATGAAGCTGTTCAGCGACCGCGCCGTCGACTACTTCCGCTCCGCCGGCCCCGACGACCGCCGCTACCTCCTCTTCAACCCGATGACGAAGATGAAGGTGACCACCGAGGGCGAGAAGGTCATCGACCTGATGTGGGACGTCATCGCGGCCAAGGGCTTCGAGAAGGACACCTACTTCGCCCAGGCCGCCACCGAGATCCGAGGCCTGCCGAAGCTGGAGGGCACGGTCCACGTCAACCTCGCCCTGATCCTCAAGTTCATGGGCAACCACCTGCTGAACCCCACCGACTACGAAGCGGTGCCCACGCGCCTCGACGCGGCCGACGACGCGTTCCTCTTCCGGCAGGGACCGGCCCGCGGCCTGGGATCCATCCGCTTCCACGACTGGCGGGCCGCATTCGACGCCTACGCCGAGACGCCCAACGTCGCCCGCCTCCGCGAACAGGCGGACGCCCTCTGCGAGTTCGTCACCACCGCGGCTCCCGACGAGAAGCAGAGTCGCGACCTCGACCTCCTGCTCGCCGTTGGCCAGCTCTTCGCGCTCATCGTGCACGCCCAGCTGATCCTGGAACAGGCACACCTGACCGGCCTCGACGCCGACGTGCTGGACGAACTGTTCGCCGTCCTCGTACGCGACTTCTCCGCGCACGCCGTCGAGCTGCACGGCAAGGACTCGGCCACCGCGGAACAGCAGAGCTGGGCGCTGGGCGCGGTCCGGCGTCCGGTCGTCGACGACGCCCGCTCGAAGCGGGTCTGGGAGCGCGTCGAGGCGCTGTCCGGAGCGTACGAGATGGCCCCGTAACACCGGAGCAGCCAGACCGCATGACAGCTCTTCGGCAGGCTCGGGCGACGTCCGAGGACGCCGTCCGAGCCTGCCGTGTCGCCAGCACTCGACGTCGTAGCGGTGTTCCTGGGCAGTGCTTCACCGATGACCGGGGCATCAACGGAGTCGAGCGAACCATCGTGGCACGCCGCGACGTCGCTGTGGCGTCAGGAGCCTCCCGTCCGGGGCGAGTCGGTCCGTCCAGGCATGGGGGTACTTCGTGGGCATCCACGGCGTCGGGGAAGCCGGCGGCGGCCAGGTGCTCGTGGGCGGCGATGTCCTGCCGCCCCAGACTCACGGCACCCACCTGCGTCATGACTCCCCGTCAGCCGGATCATCGAGGGCGACACGGACCACCTCGACGATGCTCGCTCCGGCTGAGCCCACCCACGAAAAGTCCCTGCCCGAACGGGGTCCCGTTGGTTGCATCGGGGTGCTGTGTGACGTCGGCATTCCGCTTCAAGAGCTGGTGTGTACAGCACGTGAAGGGTGGGGCGTTTGGTCCACCACGCCCCACGCGAGCGTGATTTGCTCTGGATCACGGCGGGAGTCAGGACAAGGGTTCCCGCTGCGGTGCGCTACGCATTGCGACCCATTACCAGAGAAGAAAGGACGCTCATCGTCATGAGCAACTCCTCCCCCATTGAGACCCGCGAGATATCCGACGCCGACCTCGACGGCGTCGCCGGTGGCCTCTCCGTCGGTGGCACCGTGGACGGTCTGGTCGCGAAGGTCACCCAGGGTCCCGGTGGCGTGCCTGTCCTGGAAGGCTCCGTGAAGTCCATCGGCATCACCGTCTCGGACATCCCGCTGGGCCCGATTGCGCTCTGAGACACGGCTTGCGCACGGCGCTCAGCCACCGGGCTTTGGAATCACCCCAGGCCGCTGGGGGAAAATGCGGCTTCCTGGATCACGTATCGGGTAGCCGACAAAGTCTGTGCGGCCGTAGGGGCACTTGACGATCCCGGACCCGGATGGGCAGGGACCGTTGCTCACCGACAAAGAGGCGCGGACGTGTTCCCGCCGCGAGGTGAGCCGACCCGGGCCCGCGTCAGCCGCTCCGGCCTGCTTCGCCCCGCTGACCAAGAATGCGGCGGGGCGAAGCAGGGCAACACCACGAAAGCCCCCGCCCGACCGGGGGGGCGGGAGCTTTGCGTGCCGGCTGCATGCTCTGCGCACATCGAACTCGGCCACGCTGTCCGCCTGTTCAGGCTGACGGGTTGGCCGGCGTCGTCGTACAGGCCATTGACCGGGATCTGCTGCCCGGCGCATCTCCATGCCTGGACATGCGACCACACCGGACGGTATTGCCCAGCGCCGGATCACCCAACTCCCCCTGACCGATGCGACCTTGCACTCGCCAGCGGCGGCGACGGGCTCGTCCACGGCATCGACAAGGACACACCCACCTGGCGGCCTTCATGCCCGCTGCGCCGCAGGGCAGCAGCCTCGTTTGGGGCGTCGCGGGCACCATCCTGACCGCGTGCCAGGAATCTCCGCCCCGCTCAACCTGCCTGTGTGCCGGAATCCATACGCCACGCCGTGGGAATGCGCCGCGGACGCGGCCGGGTACGTGGGCGGCGGCTCCGTGCTCGCCGCCGACAACCGCCGGAGACGTTCTCGATGGGTTCGGCGGACCGCACTTCATGCACGGGAGGGGTGGGGATCCGCTCCTCCAGGCACCGACGGCAACGGCTGCTCCGCCCAGATGGTTTTGCCGTTGCGCACGTAGCGGGTGCCCCAGCGTTCGGTGAGTTGGGCGATCAGGAAGAGGCCACGGCCGCCTTCGTCGGTGGTGGCGGCGTGGCGCAGATGAGGGGAGGTGCTGCTGGTGTCCGAGACCTCGCAGATCAGGTGGCGGTCCCGGATGAGGCGGAGGGTGACCGGGCCAGTGCTGTAGCGGTAGGCATTGGTGATCAGCTCGCTGACGATCAGCTCGGTGGTGAACGCCATTTCCGCCAGCCCCCAGTCGTTGAGCTGGGCCACCACGAGCGACCGGCCCTCGGCGGCTGCGGTCGCCTCCGCCGGCAGGTCCCAGGTGGCCACCTTGTTTTCGGCCAGGCAGCGGGTGCGGGCGGTGAGCAGTGCGATGTCGTCGCCGGGACGCTCGGGGAGCAGCGCGTCCTCCACCGCCTTGCAGATGTCTCCCAGCGAGCGGGCGGGTTGGCTCAGCGCCCCGCGCAACTGGGCCAGGCCCTCGTCGAGGTCTCGGCGGTGAGCCGCCAGGAGTCCGTCGGTGTAGAGGGTGAGCAAACTGCCCTCGGGCAGTTCCAGCTCGGCGGCTTCGAAGGGCAGTCCGCCGAGGCCGAGCGGCGGACCGGCCGGCAGTTCGGGGAAGTCCACCCGTCCGTCAGGGGTCACCACCGCGGGCGGCGGATGACCGGCGCGGGCGAGGGCGCAGCGCCGGGAGACCGGGTCGTAGACCGCGTACAGGCAGGTCGCGCCGACGACCTGCGGGGCATGTTCGTCGGTCGCCTCCTGCTCGGCCGCCAGCCGGTCCACGAGGTCGTCCAGGTGGGAGAGGACCTCGTCCGGGGGCAGGTCGAGGTTGGCGAGGGTGTGGAC
The DNA here is from genome assembly GCF_014648695.1 of Streptomyces albospinus. Taxonomy (GTDB): domain Bacteria; phylum Actinomycetota; class Actinomycetes; order Streptomycetales; family Streptomycetaceae; genus Streptomyces; species Streptomyces albospinus. Next base: position 26,863 of record NZ_BMRP01000022.1, on the reverse strand, counting down.
GGCGGTACGCAGCCGGCCCATGGTGGCCGCCGCGTGGATGCCATGGCCGACCACGTCGCCGACGACGAGGGCGACCCGCAGCCCGGAGAGCGGGATGACGTCGAACCAGTCGCCGCCGACGCCGGCGGTGGCGTCGGCCGGCAGATACCGGTGGTCGATCTCGACCGCCGGGTGCTCGGGCACCTCGCGCGGGAGCAGGCTGCGCTGGAGGGCGAGCGCGGCCTGGTGCTGCTGGGTGTAGCGGCGGGCGTTGTCGATGCAGACGGCGGCCCGGGCGGCGAACTCCTCGGCCAGCGTGAGGTCGTCCTCCTCGAACGGCTCGGGCCGCTGCCACCGCCACAGGCTGACCACGCCCAGTACGAGGCCGCGCGCGATCAGCGGCACGACGATGAGCGAGTGGACACCGAGTTCGAGGACCCGCTCGGCCTTGGCCGGGTCGAGGGAGTACCAGCCGGGAGAGAGTTCCAGGACCGGTTCGAGGACGGGGCGACGCTCGGCCAGGCATCTGCCCTGCGGGGCCTCGGGTGGGAACTGCGTCGTGTGGCCCACCGGATACATCACCGAGGGAGGCTCCGAGATGCTCCGGACGGCCGCCCTGACCACGGTGGCCGGCGTTTCCCGGCCCGGCTCCTGACCGCGGGTGACGGGTTCGAGCAGGTCGACGGAGACGCAGTCGGCGAGTTCGGTGACCGCCACGTCGGCCAGTTCGCGCGCCGTGCGCTCCACGTCGAGGGTGGTGCCGATACGGGCACCGGCCTCGTTGAGGAGTGCCAGTCTCCGGCGTGCCCGGTAGCGGTCGGTGACGTCTTCGACCATCTGGGTGACGCCGAGGGTGCGGCCGGCGGAGTCCTGCATCCGGAAGGCCGACACGGAGACGACCAGATCCCGGTCGGGGTCGTGCCGCAGATGGCAGGGCTGCTCGGTGAAGATCAGCGGCTCACCGGTTTCGAGGACCCGCCGCAGCTTCGCCTCCACCAGTTCCGCGTCCCGGCTGACGACGAAGTCGCCGGTGCGCAGCCCGCGGTAGTGCTCGGCCGGGATGCCGCCGAACCGCGCGATGGCCCGGTTCACCCGCAGCAGGCTCAGATCGGGGGCGTGCACCGCAATGCCGATCGGGGTCCGGCGGAACATCCCGTCCAGGACCGACCGGTCCGTCTCCCACTGGATCACCTGCTCCGCGGGAGCGCCGACGAGAACCCACTCGGTACCGCCGTCCGCCCGCGCCACCGCCCGGACCCGGCAGCCCACCTCTACCCGCCTCCCGCCGCGGTCCCGTACCGGGAGGACCCCGAACCAGCCCCCGGCGCTCACGCAGGCCGCCACCGCGGCCATGACGACGTCTTCGTCGCGCGGGTCGAGCAGGACGTCGCACGCGGTCCGCCCCAGCACTTCCTCGGACGAGTAGCCGAGCAGCGCCTCGGCACGCTTGCTCCAGCCGACGACGCGCCCTCTGTCGTCCAGTAGCGCGGAGGCCGAGCAACGCACTGCGAACGGGTCGTCCGGGCCCTCGCTCAGCGTCGTCACCGGTGTGTCCATCACCTACTACCCTCGTACCGTCCCATCGGGACCGCGCGTCAGGGCCCGGGGCGCCGACGTTCCGCCCCGATCCGACCGTTCCGCCCCGATGCGATGTCCGGCGCGGCTGGAACCCAGTATCGGCCTGTAGCAGCACTCCGCGCGCTTCGTAGGGCACCCGCGTGGGCTCGCGCACGCGGTCACGGCCGGCGCCGGGCAGGGCGGCGCGGCGGACGACCAGGGGGACGGGGGCGCCGGGCCCGGGCACCTACGGAGGCGGGCACACCGGTAAGGGCCAGTGAGGAGAGCTCTTCACGGGCGTCGACGGGGCCGCGGATGCCGCACTCAGGCCTGCTGCTCCGGATCATCGAGCGGCCAGCTGCGCTTCTCGCTCAGCCGCGAGACCCTACTGGCCAGTTCAGCCGGCACGGGTACCCCCATGCGGCGAGCGGATCCAATGCGATGCCGGACGAGCCCCAGGATCCAGTCCAGCTGCTCATCGCTGCACGCCGCGTATTCCTGGAGGGCCTCCACCATCAGCTGCTGCCGGTCGATATTGACGTTCTCTGTCATGGGGGCAGAACCTACCTGTGGCCCTCTGGCGTGGTACATCCGCCCGGCAGAGAAGTTATTCGACCGCTATCGCCGGGACAGTCTCCGGCAACCTGGGTGGCCGCATCTCCGATGACGCATGCCCGGCACCTCTTGTCCGCTTCTGTACCGAATCGCGCGGTGACCGCCTGGCCCGTAGGGGCCGCAAGCCGTCGGTGCGGACATCGCGGTGCACTCGGGCCGTGCGGTCCGCCGTGACCGGTCACCGAGGGGCGCCCTCACGACGTGCCGACGCGGGACGGGGCACGCCGGCCGACGTGGGGCGGGCGGATGGTTGCCGTCACCCGCACCGTGGCTCCCGGCCGAGCCGCCGGGAGCAGCAGCCCGGCCCTGCCGGGACCGCCTGCCACCACCACCGCCGGGCCTGCCCCGGTGACGGACACCCGCGCTCCGTCGGGGAAGGTGGTGGCGGGCAGGGAGAGCAGCGTCCAGGCACGGCGTGTGGTGCGGTCGGCGGTCAGGGTGAGGGTGTACGTGCCGGTGGCGGGAGTGTAGGACTCGGTGTCGGGGATCCCCGCCACCGCCGGCGCGTACGGGGCGAAGGCCGGCTCTTTTCCGGGGGCGGGGTTGCCGTCGAGGTTGTAGGCGCAGTAGCCGCTGCCGTTGCCGGCGCGGCAGTCGTACCACAGCGCCCAGCCCGAGGCGAAACGGTCCATGGAGGCGACCTGGCGTCGTATCAGCTCCGCGTTCCCGGGGGTCGTCGCCTGGGGCGGGCCCCACTCGCCGACCAGTACCGGGAGCCGGTGGGCGGTGGGGTAGCCGCCGATGCCGGCTTCGTAGCGGTCGATGAAGCGGTCCGAGGGGTTCCAGTCGGCGCCTGATTCGACGGCGGTGTCGTAGTAGTGCGGGGCGTAGCCCAAGCGGCCGGGGCCGGGCCGTGGATCGTGGAAGCCGGGCAGGCTGGTCGGGACTCCCTGGCCGACCAGGACGGTGGGTTCGAGGAAGAGCCAGGCATTGCGGTCGGCGGAGCGGACGGCGCCGATCAGCCGCCGGTACATCGCTGCCAACCGGCCGCGTTCCAGGGCTGCGGAGGCACGGATCTGGTCGTCGGGGTTGGCCGGGTCGCCGGGGACCGGCCCGAACGGCTCGTTGAAGAGGTCGTAGCCCAGCAGGGACCGGTGTCCGCGCAGCGCGGTGGCGACCTTGGCGTATACGGCAGTCTGGGCGGCACGCAGGTCGGGGTCGTCGTACAGGTGCGTGAACGCGGCCTGTACAGCGGGCTGGAAGTAGTCCGCGAACCAGTCGTCGGGGTCGGGTTCGAAGGGCAGTCCGTCGGTGCGGGTGGCCCAGGCGGGGATGCCGTTGTGGCCGAACGCCGGGCCGAAGACGTCCTGATGCCAGTCGATCAGGACCAGTACCCGGTAGCGGTCGGCCCAGCCCAGGACCCGGTCGAGGTAGCGCAGATAGGTGGTGCCGTAGTGACGGCGGTGCGGTTCGACCTTCTCCCATTGGATGTTGAGACGCATCAAGTCGAAGCCGTCGTGGGCCAGTTGGGCGACGTGCTGCTCGGTGACCGTGTCGGTCTTGCCCAGGTTGAGCCCGCGCAGCCGCAGGACGCGGCCGTGCCGATCGGTGAAGAGCGTACGGCCGTCGGGCGAGGTGAGGGTGCCTGACGGTACGGGCCGGGCGGTTGTCGCTCCGTCCCGGGTGACTGCCGGCGCGGCCCCGGCGGCCGTCCGCGCGACAGCTTCCCGGGCCGCAGCGGGGACGGGACCCGGGACGGCGCACAGCAGGGCCACACTCAGGGCGAAGGTCGTGACGGCGCGGCGCAGACGCATAACAGACTCCCGATGGAGATCATGTGACGCTTAGTCAGCTCGACTACGACTCACTACCCGGCGCACGTGATCAACCACCACCGGCCTTGCACGACGCAGCAAGGGCCCTCACCCGGGGCCTGGGCGAGGGCCCTTGTTCACGGGTTGAATCCCGCCTGCTGTCCTCTCGTCGAGTTCCCGCCGTCCGCGCGCAGGGGCTGCCGGTGGCGACAAGCGACATTCGACAGGCGGGAGTCGACGCCAGGGGCTAGCGGGGCGCGACGGCGGGCAGCGGCTGCGGCGGGGGCGGGCCGACGTACCGGGCAGCCGGGCGAATGATCTTCGAATCCTCGGCCTGCTCCAGGATGTTGGCGCTCCAGCCGACGACACGGGCCGCGCAGAAGGTGGGCGTGAACATCTCCCTCGGCAGCCCGCACAGCTCCATGACCACGCCCGCGTAGAACTCCACGTTGATGTGCAGCTCGCGGCCCGGCTTGAGCTCGGCCAGCAGCGCCTCCACCCGCGTCTCCACCTGGACGGCGAAATCCACCAGCGGGCCGCCGAACTCCTCGGCGATACCGCGCAGCATCCGGGAGCGCGGGTCCTCGGTGCGGTAGACGGGGTGGCCGAAGCCCATGATCCTGTCTCCGCGCAGCACGCTGTCGCGGACCCAGGCGTCGATGCGGTCGGGGGTACCGATGGCATCGAGAGTGTCCAGGGCACGGCTGGGCGCGCCGCCGTGCAGCGGCCCGGAGAGTGCGCCGACGGCGCCGACGAGGCAGGCCGCGAGGTCGGCGCCGGTGGAGGTGATGACGCGGGCGGTGAAGGTCGAGGCGTTGAAGCCGTGGTCGATGGTGGAGATCAGGTATGCCTCGATCGCCCGGACCTGCTCCGGCTCCGGTTCTTGGCCGGTGAGCATGTAGAGGTAGTTGGCCGCGTGGCCGAGATCCGCCCGCGGCTCGATGGGCTCCTGCCCCTGGCCGAGCCGGTGGAGTGCGGTGAGCAGGGTCGGCACGGCGGCGCAGGCGGCGAGCGCGTCTGCCCGGCGCTGGTCGGCATCGACGTCGTAGAGCGGCCGGAAACCGGCCGTGGCGCCGAACAGCGAGAGCGCGGTGCGCAGTCCGGCGAGCGGGCCGGCGAGTGCGCCGGCATGGGCGAGGGCGGGCAGCGCGTCGCGGACGACGGCGGACAGCGGGCGCAGGGCGGCGGTCTCGGCCTTGAAGGCCGCCAGCTGGGCCGCGTCCGGCAGCGTGCCGTGAAACATCAGGTACCAGACGTCCTCGAAGCTGCGGCTCATGGCCAGCTCGACGGCGGAGTACTGGCGGTAGTGGTAGAAGCCTTCGAGGCCCCGGACGTCGCCCAGTCGGGTCTCGGTGACGATGACCCCCGCGAGTCCGCGGGGTGCGTCGATCGGTGCGTTCGCCTCGGCGATCGGCATGACGGATCTCCTTGCTCTTCCTCCCTGGATATTGATTCGACTATCTATGCTTGATACAAGAACCGTCAACATTGATTGAATCAATACATAGGACTCTGGATACGGTGGCGCCATGGCGGATCAACAGACGACGCAGGACCCGGGCGAGCGCCGGCTGAGCACCCGGGAAGCGGCCGACCGGCTCGGCGTGAAGCCGGAGACGGTCTACGCGTATGTCAGCCGCGGCCAGCTGACCAGCCACCGCGCACCGGGCGGTCGGGGCAGCACCTTCGACGCGAAGGAGGTCGACGCGCTCGCCCGGCGTGCCGGGCGGCGTGAACCGTCCGGCTCCGGCGGCGAGTTGACGGTCCGTACGGGCATCACCCTGATCGACCGCGACCACTGCTACTTCCGCGGCGTCGACACCTCGGAGCTCGCCGCCCACTACAGCTACGAGGAAGTCGCCGAGTGGCTGTGGACCGGCGAACTGCACCGCGGCATCCGGTTCGCCGCGCCGCAGGACGCGCTGTCCGCGGCCCGCCACGCGGTTGCCGCCCTGCCGGCCCACAGCGGGCAGATGGACCGGCTACGGGTCGCGCTGATCGCCGCGGCAGCGGCCGACCCGCTCCGCTTCGACCTGTCCGAGGACGCCGTCCTCGATACCGCCCGCGGCCTCATCCCGACCCTCGTCGACGCCCTGCCGCCGCAGGCCCCCGAGCAGCACACCGCCGGCCCGCTCGCCGCACGCCTCTGGTCGCGCCTGACCTCCGAGCCGGCCGACGCACCGTCCCTGCGCGTCCTGGACGCCGCGCTGGTCCTGCTCATCGACCATGACCTGGCCGCCTCGACCCTCGCCGCCCGGGTCGCCGCCTCGGCGCGCGCCCATCCGTACGCGATCGTCTCGGCCGGCTTCGGGGCACTGGACGGGCCGCTGCACGGCGCGGCGAGCGGACCCGCGCACCGGATGTTGCTGGAGGTGCTGGACCGGGGCAGCGCAGCCGCCGCCGTCGCCGATCACCTCCGGGCGGGCCGCCGGGTCCCGGGCCTGGGCCATATCCTCTACCCGGGCGAGGACCCGCGGGCGCGCACCCTCTTCGGGCTGCTGGCGGACGTACCGCGCGCTCAGCCCGCCCTGAAGGCCGCCCGCGACGTGGTCGCGACCACTGCCCGGCACACCGCGTTGCACGCCAATGTCGATCTGGCGCTGGCGGTCCTCACGGTCGCGACGGGGATGCCCTCCGAGGCGGGCGAAACGGTCTTCGCCGTCGCCCGCACCGCCGGCTGGATCGCCCATGCGCTGGAGGAGTACGAGGAGCGCCCCATCCGTATGCGTCCCAGCGGCCAGTACCGCGGCCCCAGGCCGCCGCAACCCTTGCCGTGAGGGGTTGGGCCCGTGCCGTGAGGGGCGAGCCGGCCCCGGTTACGGCGGCATCGTCCTCATCCGCTGCAATGCCGGGGCTGGTGCCTACGACCGCTTCGGTCTTCAGGTGTCACTTCCCGTCCGGAGACCCGCCGTTGGCAGGAGAGACCCTGGCATTGCGGCCGAGGGGTACCGGAGGATCGGGGCATCCTGGGCGTGGTCGAGTGGCCGGCGGTGGCCGCCGGCGCCGCAGTGGTGTGGCCGGCGCAGCGGATCCCCGGGAACGGCGGTGGGGCACCGCCCCTCCGGCCGGTGACCAGCAGCGTTCGCCAACGGACCCCCACCGCGCCCCCAAGCGGGTGAAGGGCGCGCCGACGCCCACATCGCTCCGGGCTCACGGCCGAGGCGGCGGTACGGTGCCGATCAACGCCGAAACGCCGTCGGGCCAGGCGGCCGGCTGACCCGTCCGGCAGAAACCGGCGGCTGTCCGGCCGTCTCGGGCACAGCTCTCTCCCCACCGCGGTCACAACCGGTGCGGCTTTCTCGCGAAAGTAGGACAGTGGTGCTGCGATTACTGACCGGCTTGCCTGCGGCCGGTCTTGGTCGGGCGCTTGCCGTTCCGGCCCGGGTCGTCCGTCATCTCGCCTCCCCGGCCGACGCGCTGCGGCGCGGGGCTGCCGAGCTTGCCTTCGCCGGTGTGCGCACTGCGGCGAACGCCGCGGCCGAGGCATCGGCCACGGCGGTGCGCGTGACCCGGGTGGCCCGTCGCGCGCTCACTCCCGACGACGGTTGCTGGCGCGCGGGAAGCCGGCTTCAGCTGCCCTTGCGCCCGCGCCCCGGCGCCACCGACGTCACGGGGCTGGAGCAGGCCGCACAGAAGGTGGCGGCGGCCGTGCAGGAGCACCCGGACGTGCTCCTTGCCTACTGGGACGCGGGCCTGTCCAGGTTGGTGATCCAGGTGGCCGGGGAGGCGCTGGTCGGGGCGGTCGAGCGCCGGGCGGCGGAGTTGGCCACCGGGTACGGACTGGAGCACCGCGGGGGTGGGGAAGAACCGCAGCTGCCGCATCCGGGGGGCATCGGTGAGGTTCGGGCCGCGGCTCTGGCCCTGGCCTGCGATACGGCGGGCATCGCCACGGCGGTGTCGGCGCGGATGATGCGGCTGAAGCGGCCCCCGCGGCTGGTCACCGCGGCGGTGACGGTACTGCGGGAGGACTCCCGGGTCCGTGGCGTGCTGCACCGCCGGCTCGGCGCGGCAGGGACCGATCTGGCGTTGGCGGCCGTCCATGCCGCCGCGCACGGACTGGGTCAGTCGCCGGTCGCCCTCGTCCTGGACGGGGCCCTGCGAACGGGCCAGTTGGCGGAGGCGCTGGCCCGGGCCGCCGCGTTCGACACCGCACACGACGCCCTGTGCGTACCGGACCGGCCGAGCCTGTCCGGGGCCGGGCTGCCCCGGCCGCCGGTGCGGCCGAACCCGGGCGAGGAGTACGCCGGTGTCGCGGTCGCGGGAAGCCTGGTGGGCGCGGTCGCGACACTGGTGTTCACCCGCCGTCTGGCGGGGGCCGCGGAAGCAGTGCTGGCCGGATCGCCCAAGGCCGCACGCTATGGACCCGCGGCCTTCACGTCGGCGCTGGGCCTGGCGCTGGCCCATGGCGGGATGCTGGTGCGCGGCGTCGAGCGGCTGCGGCAACTGGAGCTCGTGGACACCGTGGTCCTTCACCCGGGCGCCCTGCACGGCCGGCGTCGGACTGTCCTCGACGTCCGCCCCACGTCGGACTCGTGGGACCACGACCGGCTGTGGCACGCGGCGACCTCGGCGCTGCGCGGCTCCGGTGACGCGACGGCTGCCGTCGACGGGGTTGCGGTGGACCTGCGGCCGGCGCCCGGCGAGGAGGAGCCGGCGGAGACCGGCTCGATGATCGCGTCCGCGGGCGGGGCGGACGTCGGCATCGTCGGGGTCGGGTGGGAGCTCGACCCGCTCGCCGAGGACGTACTGGACGCGGCGCGCCGGGCCGGCCTGAGCGTGGTGATGGTGGACGACCCTTCGCTCGGCGAATTCGGTGCCCTGGCGGACACCGTCGTCGCCTCCGAACGGCCGCTGGCCGAGGTGGTGCGCGAGCTCCAGGACGAGGGACGGGTGGTCCTGACCGTCGCCCGCATCAGCCATGACGACACCGCCGGTCAGCACCTGCTCGCGGGGCTGCTGGCCGGTGATCTCGCCCTGTCCGTCACCGACGAGCGCGGTGCCGTGGTCTGGGGCGCGGACGTTCTGGTGCTGAACGGTCTGGAGGGGGTGTGGCGTCTGCTGGCCGCCGCTCCCGCCGCGCGTGCCGTGGGCCGCCGCTCCAAGACCCTTGCCCAGTCGGGGGCGGCGCTGTCCGGGCTGCTGGTGGTCACGGGAGGTTCTCCCGCACGCCGTGTGCTCCTGCCGGCCGGGATCCGGTTGAGTCCCGTCAACGCCGCTGCCGGCGCGGCCTTGTTCACGGGCTGGCGGGCCGCGTACGGTGCCGCCGGCCGCAAGGCGCCCCGCCCCGGGCCGCGCGTCCCCTGGCACACCCTGCACCCCCTTGAGGCGTTGTCGCGGCTGGCCGAGCGGCCCCGGACGGTGCCCGGCGTACTGTCCAGGGCGCGTACGCGCGTGGACGCCGTGGCCCAGTTGCCGGTCTTCACCCCGGCGCGCATGACGGTCTCGTTGTTCACGGCCGTACGCGCGGAACTCGACGATCCCCTCACCCCTGTTCTCGCGGTCGGCGCGGCTGCCTCGGCGGTTCTCGGGTCCACCGTCGACGCGCTCCTGGTCACCGGCGCGTTGGGAATGAACGCCCTGGTGGGCGGGGTGCAGCGGTTGCGCGCCGAGCGCGCGTTGGCAGCGCTCGCCGTGGGCCAGCGGCAGACGGTCCGGCTCGTCACCGACTCCCGGACGGGGGCGACCGCGACGGTGGACGCCGCCCGGCTCGCGCCGGGTGATCTGATCGAACTGGCCACGGACGACGTGGTACCCGCCGATGCCCGACTCCTTCAGGCAGCCGATCTGGAAGTGGACGAATCCGCCCTCACCGGTGAGTCGCTGCCGACCCGCAAGCAGGTGGCCGCAACACCGCGCGCGGCCGTGGCGGACCGTAGCTGCATGGTGTACGAGGGCACAACGGTGGTGGCCGGGCGGGGGCGTGCCGTCGTGGTGGGTACCGGCGGCCAGACACAGGCCGGGCGCGCCGCGTCCCTGGCCACGCGGGTGCCGCCCGCGGCGGGTGTCCAGGCCCGACTCCAGGAACTGACGAAGAGGGTGCTGCCGCTCACCCTCGCGGGCGGAGCGGCGGTCACCGCACTGTCCCTCCTGCGCGGCAGGCCGGTGCGCGAGGCCGTCGGCGGCGGGGTCGCGGTCGCGGTGGCAGCGGTCCCGGAGGGTCTGCCGCTCGTGGCGACGGTCGCGCAGATGGCTGCGGCCCGCAGGCTCAGCAGGCGTGGGGTGCTGGTGCGCGCACCACGCACGCTGGAGGCGTTGGGCCGTATCGACACCATGTGCTTCGACAAGACCGGGACCCTGACCGAGAACAGGCTGCGCGTCGTGCGCCTGGTCACCACCAGAGGCGCCGCCTACACGACCGACGACCCCGAGCCCGCCAAGGTGTTGCTGACCGCGGCCCGGGCCTGCCCGGACGCCGATGAAACGGGCGTTCACGCACACGCCACCGACGAGGCCGTACTCGCCGCGGCCCCGCTCGACCGGAAGTGGGTGCAGAGCGACACCCGGCCGTTCGAAGCCAGTCGCGGTTACGCGGCTGCCGTCGGGCAACACGCCGACGACGAGCCGCAACTGGTCGTCAAGGGGGCGCCCGAGGTCGTGGTGCCGTGCTGCACGGACGTCCCCCCTGATACGGAGGAGAGGGCTCAGTCCCTGGCCGGTGAGGGATTGCGCCTCCTCGCCGTCGCCCGGCGGCGGCTTTCTCCCGGTGATGTGTCCGACGTGCTCGACGAGCCGCTCCAGGGGCTGGAGTTCCTGGGATTCGTGGCACTGGCCGACACACCGCGGGCCAGTTCCGCTCCCCTGGTGGCCGGGCTGCGCCAGGCAGGACTGCGGCCGGTGATACTCACCGGTGACCACCCGCAGACCGCCCGCACGGTCGCCGTGTCCCTGGGCTGGCCGGCGGACGTCACCATGGTCACCGGCGACCGGCTGTCCGCCCTCGACCGGGCCGGCCGGGCCGAACTCCTGCGGGACTGCGGCGTGGTGGCCCGCGTCGCCCCGGAGCAGAAGCTCCAGGTCATCGAGGCGCTGCGGGAGGCAGGGCGCGTGGTGGCCATGGTCGGCGACGGGGCGAACGACGCCGCCGCCATCCGCGCCGCGGACGTCGGTGTCGGCATCGCGGCGCGGGGGTCGGCCGCGGCCCGGAACGCGGCGGACCTGGTCCTGACCGGTGACGAGCTGTCCGTCCTCGTCGACGCGGTCGCCGAGGGACGGGCCCTGTGGCGCAGCGTGGGCGACGCCATCAGCATCCTGATCGGCGGCAATTTCGGCGAGGTCGGCTTCACCGTGCTGGGCACGCTGCTCGACGGCGTCTCGCCTCTGTCCACACGGCAGTTGCTGCTGGTCAACCTTCTCACCGACATGTTCCCGGCCATGGCGGTGGCCGTCACGCCCCAGGACGTGAAGCCGAGCGAGGAGCCCCCCTCGGACGACACCCCGGTGGGTATCGCGGCCCTGGGGGCTCCGCTGGCCCATCAGATCCGCCAGCGCGGCCTGGTCACCGGGCTCGGCGCGACCACGGCATGGCTGATCGGCCGGCTCACCCCCGGCTCTGCCCGGCGCACCAGCACCATGGCACTGTGCGGAGTGGTGGGAGCCCAGCTCACCCAGACCGTCAGGGGCCGGCAGCACAGTCCCCTGACGATGGCGACCGCCTTCGGCTCCGCCCTCGTCCTGGCCGGCATCGTCCAGACACCCGGGATCAGCCACTTCTTCGGATGCACGCCACTGGGCCCGGTGGCCTGGACAGGGGTCGGCGCCTCGGTCGGCGTTGCCGCGCTCTCCCCGTGGATGCTGCCACCCGTCGAGGACCTGCTCACCCGCGTGGCAGCCACCCTGGGCCCGCCTGTGCACGTGACACGCTGACCGCCAGCCGGTCAGCCGGTCAGCCGGTCAGCCGGTCAGCCGGCCCGAACTTCCGGAAACGCTCCGAAGTGGCGCCGGACCGCGGCCGAGCACGCCGGTGCCGCGGTGACGGTCCCTCCTCCTCGCACCCGACCGGCCCGCACCCGCGCCCCTCGGCAACGGCAACGGCTCGGGACGCCTTCCGCCGCGCTGCGCTGGGTGACTTTTCCGACCCAACTCCCCGTACCAGCCTGCGACTTCCGCCTTACCGCCTGTCGTCTGCCACCTGCCACCTGCCACCTGCCACCTGCCACTGCACCCCGAGCCCGCCTCCTGACGAGCCCGCCTTCCGTACCGGACGCGGCGGCCCCGCGGTCGCGCTTGCCGTGCTCCGGTGGGAAAACGGGGCTGTGCCGGAGGAACGGGAGCCGGCCGGGAGGACACGGTGCATTGATTCCGGGGCGGCGGGAGTGCGGGCCGTCCACCACCCCCCCTGGGGCCTGGTGGATCACGCATCCCCGCACCGGGCAGGGGCAGACTCGGCGGTATGGATGCCACACCCCCGGTCCCCCGCCTGCCCCGGACCATCGACGAGGCCGGTCTGCGGCACGCACTCCCGATGGCCGCGGCCGTCGAGGCGCTCCGCGCCGCGCTGCGCGACGGGCCGGACCCCGAAGCCGATCCACCGCGCACCATCGTGCCTGTCGAGCACGGCCAGTTGCTCCTGATGCCCGCGCACCGCAGCCGCTATGCGGGCGTCAAGGTGGCCACCGTCGCCCCGGACAACCCGGCCGCCGGACTCCCCCGCATCCAGGGCCAGTACCTGCTCTTCGACGCCGCGACCCTCACCCCGGTCGCACTGCTCGACGGGATCGCGCTGACCACCGTGCGCACCTCGGCCGTCTCGGCCCTCGCCGCCGACCTGCTCGCCGTCGCCGGGGCCGGCCGCCTGGTGGTGTTCGGCACCGGCCCCCAGGCCCGCGGCCACCTGGAGGCGCTGCGCGCGGTGCGTCCGCTCACCCATGTGACCGTCGTAGGACGCACCTCCGCGCGCGTCGAGCGGTTCGTCGCGGCGGCCCGCCGGGTCACCGGCCTCACCGTCGAGGCCGGTGACCCGTCCGCGGTCGCCACCGCCGATCTCGTCGCCTGCTGCACCACCGCCCGCACCCCGCTGTTCGACGGCGCCCTGCTCCCGCCGCACGCCACGGTGACCGCGGTCGGCTCCCACGAACGCGGCAGCCGCGAGGTGGACGGCGCCACCGTGCTGGGCAGCACCGTGGTGGTCGAGTCCCGGGCCGCCGCGGCCCGCGAAGCCGGCGACCTCATCCCGGAGCTGGAGAGCGGCCGGCTCGCCCCGGAGGCACTGGTGACACTCGCCGACCTGGCCGCCGGAGCGGCCTCCGCGGACCCGGACCGTCCCCGCCTCTTCAAGAGCGTCGGCATGGCCTGGGAGGACCTCGCGGTCGCGGGCGCGGCGTACGAGGCCGTCTGACGGCGCACGACCGGTTGTGGCGCGGGCCGCGCGGCCCGGGACGCGCCCGCGTCCGTCACCTCCCGATAGAACCTTTTTCCTCATTCCCGTAGGACGACCCGACCGCCGCCCGACACCCTCCCCCACGGCGAACCCGCAGCTCAGAGCCGCTGCGCCGGCCGCCGGCGCCCCGTCCTGCACACCGCGGCGCGCTGTGCGCACCCCATCCCGTGTGACGCCCCGCTTGACGCGGCCTGCCTCCGAGGAACACCCTTCTTACATAGGTGCTCGATACAACTGACTCTGGTGGAGCGGGTCGGGCGACCGCTCATCGGCGTTGCCCGCCCCTCCCGGCCCCCCTTCTGCCGCGGCACCTCGCGCTGTCCCGCGGCACCGGCGGCCCCAGGGTTCGGAGCAGGAGGACATGGCATGTGTGGCATCACCGGCTGGATTTCCTTCGACCGCGATCTGCGCTCCGAGCAGGCGACCGTGGACGCGATGACCGAGACGATGGCCTGCCGCGGGCCCGACGACCGCGGCACCTGGGTGCAGGGGCCCGCCGCCCTCGGCCACCGGCGCCTGGCGATCATCGACCTGCCCGGCGGACGTCAGCCGATGACCGCCGAGCGCCCCGACGGCAGCCGGGTCGCCATCGTCTACTCCGGTGAGACCTACAACTTCGGCGAGCTGCGCCGTGAACTCGCCACCCGGGGCCACCACTTCACCACCGACTCCGACACCGAGGTGGTGCTGCGCGGCTACCTGGAGTGGGGAGAGGCGGTCGCCGAACACCTCAACGGGATGTTCGCGTTCGCGGTCTGGGACGAGCAGCGCCGGCGGCTGGTGATGATCCGCGACCGGATGGGCATCAAGCCGTTCTACTACTACCCCACAGCCGACGGCGTGCTGTTCGGCTCCGAGCCCAAGGCGATCCTCGCCAACCCGCTCGCCGAGCGGCGGGTGGGTATCGACGGTCTGCGTGAACTGTTCGCCTTCGTCAAGACCCCCGGGCACGCCGTGTGGGACGGCATGCGCGAGGTCGAGCCGGGCACCGTGGTCACCGTCGACGCCGACGGACTGCGCCGGCACGTCTACTGGTCGCTGCGGACCCGGGCGCACCAGGACGATCGCGAGACCTCCGTCTCCCACGTACGGACGCTGCTCGACGACATCGTCCGCCGCCAGCTTGTCTCCGACGTGCCGCGCTGCACCCTGCTGTCGGGTGGGCTGGACTCCTCGGCGATGACGGCGCTGGCGGCCCGTCAGCTGGCCGACGTGGGCGAGACGGTGCGGAGCTTCGCCGTCGACTTCGTCGGCCAGACCGAGAACTTCGTCGCCGACGGCCTGCGCGCCACCCCCGACACGCCCTATGTGCACGACGTGGCCCGGCTCGCCGGCACCGAGCACCAGGACATCGTGCTGGACTCCGCGGCCCTCGCCGACCTCGACGTGCGCGCCAAGGTGCTGCGCGCCCGCGACCTGCCGATGGGCCTGGGCGACATGGACGCCTCCCTCTACCTGCTGTTCAAGGCGATCCGGCAGCACTCGACGGTGGCCCTGTCGGGCGAGTCGGCCGACGAGGTCTTCGGCGGGTACCAGCAGTTCTTCGACGAGGAGGCCCGCAAGGCCGACACCTTCCCCTGGCTCGTCCGGTTCGCCGAGCACTTCGGCGACGACGGGAACATCCTCACCTCCGACGTCACCGGCGCCCTCGACCTGGGCTCCTACATCCAGGACGGCTACGACCGCGCCGTGAAGGACGTCGAACGGCTCGACGGGGAGAGCGACTTCGAGTTCCGGATGCGGAAGATCTGCTACCTGCACCTGACGCGCTTCGTCCGGATCCTCCTGGACCGCAAGGACCGGGCGAGCATGGCCGTCGGGCTGGAGGTGCGGGTCCCGTTCTGCGACCACCGCCTGGTCGAGTACGTCTACAACACCCCGTGGTCCCTGAAGTCCTTCGACGGGCGGGAGAAGAGCCTGCTGCGCGAGGCCACCGCCGATGTGCTGCCCAGGACCGTGTACGACAGGGTGAAGAGCCCGTACCCCTCCACGCAGGACCCGCAGTACGCCGTCGCGCTCCAGCAGCACGCCAAGGACCTGCTGGCGCGCCCCTCGCACCAGGTCTTCGACCTGATCGACCGCGACTGGCTCAAGCGCGCGGCGGACCACGAGGCGCCGCAGATCACCCAGGCATCACGGCGCGGACTCGAACGGACCCTGGACCTGGCCCTCTGGTTGGAGATGTACTCCCCCGCCATTACGCTCTCCTGATCCACAACGGGACCTGAGCAGGGATCCGTTGCGGACCGGGTCCGGTACGGCAGGCGGTGGGTGGGCGATGACGATCGGTGACGACGCGGCGCTACAACTGGTGATCTCGCTGCACCGGCTCACCCGGAGCCTGCGCAGGTCCGCCACCGCGGACAGCATCCAGCTGACGCACATCGCCGTGCTGGCGCTGCTGACCCAGCGCGGGCCGTCCCGGATCGGCGAGATCGCGCAGTGGGTGCCCTGCTCCCAGCCGACCGCCACCGCCGCGGTCCTCTGCCTGGAGTCGGCGGGCCTGGTGCGCCGGGAGGCGGATCCGAAGGACCGGCGTGCCAGCCGGGTCCTGCCCACCGAGGAGGGCGCCGCGGCACTGGCGGACGTCGCCCGGGGTGAGGCGCAGGTGCTCGCCCGGCGCCTCGGCGCGCTCCAGCCGGACGAGGTCCGCCGGCTCGCCGAGGTCGAGCCGCTGCTGCGCCGACTCGCGGAGGCCGGGGACTGAGCGGCTGCGCGGCGGATTCGGCCCGCCCTCCCCGGCCCGCGCCTGCCGGCCTTGGCAGCAAGCACGTGTCACACGCGGCCCCGTGCGTCGGTGAGGACGGTGCGCAGCCGCTCGACGAGCGGGTTGGTGTCGTCGGCCCGCCAGACCAGGTGCAGGGTGGTCGAGGTGTCGGCGAGCGGCCGGGGCGTGACGCCGATGCGGCGCAGCGCACGGTGCGAGTCGGCGAGCACCGCGGCGCCGAACTTGGCCGCGACCAGGGCCAGTAGCGTCTGCACGCTGCGGCCCTCCGCGCTGATCCGCGGCACAAGGCCGGCGCCGTGGCAGAGCGCGATGATCTCGTCGTAGGACCGGGGTGAAACCTCCCGGGGCCAGATGACCAGGGGGATCTGGCCCAGTGCCGCGAGCGGGGCGGGTTCGGAGGGGTGGGCCAGCGGATGGCCGGCGGGCAGGAACAGGGTGAGCGGCTCACGCCACCAGACCTGGGTGGCCAGCCGGGCATCGCGCATCGGGAGGCGCTGGACCGCGAGGTCGAAACGGCCCTCCAGCACCCCGGCCGACATCTCGGCGTCGTTGAAACTCTCCTCCAACTGGAGGTCCACCCGGGGAAGTTCACGGCGCACCCGGCTCAGCGCGCCACCGAGCGGTCCGTTGAGCCCGAACCGGCGAACGTCACGGTCAGCCGCCCGGTCATGCCCTGCGCGGCCAGCTGCACGTCCTTCAGTGCGGCCTCCGCCTCCGCGAGCACGGTGGCCGCACGCCGGACCAGCACCTGTCCGGCCTGCGTCGGCGTCAGCCCGCGCCCCTCCCTGACGAACAGTTTGATGCCCAACTGCCTTTCCATTTCGCTCAGTTGGCGGCTGAGGGTGGGCTGGGTCAGATGCAGCCGGCGCGCCGCGCCGCTGATACTGCCCGCTTCCGCGATCGCGACCGCATAGCCGAGTAGCCGTAGCTCCATCCATACCTCCCAGGCATGGGAAGTATAGCCAGTGATGCCCACGGAGCAGATGCGGACCACTTTCAGGCCAGGCTGGAGACATCGCACCGGCCGACCGGAGCGCATACCCGAACCTGAGGAGAATCCATGAACCGCGAAGAGCGCTACGAGTACGGCATGAAGGTGCTGGAGCAGGTGGACGGCGAAGCGGGAGCGCGCATCGTCGACTCGCTCGCGGACACCTCGCCGGAGTTGGGCCACCAGGTGGTGGCGTGGGCGTTCGGCGACATGTACTCCCGGCCCGAGCTGCCCCCGCGGGAACGGCAGTTGGTCACCCTGGGCGTGCTGGCCGCCCTCGGGGGCTGCGAGATCGAGCTGGAGGTGCACATCAACGCGGCGCTCAACGTGGGCCTGACCGCTACCGAGATAACCGAGGCACTGCTGCACTCGGCCGTCTACTGCGGCATGCCGCGGTCGATCAACGCCACGCTCGTCGCCAAGAAGGTCTTCGCCGAGCGCGGCCTGCTCCCCCTCACCAACCTCGGCTGACCATCCCGATGCCGCCGTCGCCCACCTGGACGCGAGGAGTGCCGTCGGCGGACGCCTGCGGCACTCCCGCCGCAAGAGCACCCGAGACCCCCGGCGCGGAGCAGAATCCGCTGCCGTGAGTACCGACCGTCGAGGAGGATCGTCGGCCGGTACTCACGGCAGTGGATGGCGCGGCTCCGCCAACTCGGCCCGGGCCGACCGCACCTCGTCGATGGCCTGAAGGTGCCCGCCCTCCTTCGCGCAGCGTCCGGCCCGCTCCAGCAGTCGTTCGGCCTCCTTCGGCGCCACCCCGCCCCGTACGCGGGCCAGCGCGGTCAGTGCGAAGGCCAGTGCCGTTCCGCCGAACGGATCGGCCAGTTCGACCGAGGCCAGCGCCAGCCGCTCGGCGTCCGCCCGTTCGCCGAGCAGGAGATGCAGTTCCGCCAGGTTGGCGCGCTCGAAGGCGGTGGCCGTGGGACGGCCCGCCTGTTCCGCCAGGGCCAGCGCGCGGCGCCCGTACGCCAGTGCATCCCCGTGCCGCCCCGCACGGCGCTCGGTCTCACGCAGTACGGACAGCACGGTGGCCAGCAGTGCCCGGTCACCGGACTCCTCGGCCGGTGCCAGCGCCGATTCGGCGGGACCGGCCGCCTCGTCCGCGAGCCCGGACAGGCCCAGGCAGACGGTCTGCTGCGCGAGCGAACGGGCCAGCAGCACCGGATGGTCGGCCCCCCGAGCGGCTTCGGCACAGCGCTCCGCCGCCCGCGCGGCGGCCAGTCCCTCCTCGTACCGGCCGCAGTAGGACAGCACCGCCGAGCGCGCCATGTGCTGTGCGGCCCGGATGTCGTCGGGGGCACCGGAGCCGGGCGGATGGGCGTCCAGGACCGCCAGCGCCGCCTCGGCGCCGCGGCTGCGGCCGAGCACCTCGGCCAGCCGGGCGGCGGCCAGCGCGGCGGCATCGCACAGCCCTTGGCGTTCGTAGGAGCGCAGGGCCTGGCGCACCACGGTGACGGCTTCTCCGTACCGTCCCGAACGGTCCAGGTGCAGCGCCCAGTCCAGCCGTACCCGCGCCGCGTCCGCCTCGGGCCGCACCGCCCCGCCGCCGTGGGACCGGCGGTGTTCGGCCAGTGCGCGCCGCAGGTCGGTCCGTCGTCGCGCCAGCCGCTCGCGGGCCGCCTCCGCCCAGGGCGCGTAGCGGTCCTCGGGCAGCAGCTCGCCGGTCAACGCCTCCAGGGCATGGGCCAGTTCGCGGAGTCCGCCGCTGCTCAGCGCCTGCCGGGCGAGGACTTCGGCCTCGTCGGTGTCCACGCGTACCGTGTCCGGCGCCAGTCGCAGCAGGTCGCCGTCGCCGGTCAGATACGCGGAGGTACCGCGCGGCGGCAGCTCGGGCTCCAGCGCGTGCCGGGCGGTGTGCAGCGCCACCCGCAGACTGCCCAGCGCGGCGCGGAGTTCGGCGTGCGGCCAGCACACGGCCATGATCTGTTCGCGGTGCAGTGCATGCTCCGGAGCGAGGGCCAGCAGCTTGACCAGGGTCCGGGCGCCGGGCCGCGACCACCGCTCCACGAGCGGTGCCCCGCCCTCGCGTACCGGCCGGAACCCGCCGAGCAGGCGAATGCGCAGCAGTGGGGGATTCATGGGCCGGACACTCTAACCGGTTCCGAACCGGTGTGGTGGGCACGGGAGTTACGTCCGCGTTACTGGCCGGATCCGATCCCCGGTCGGGGCACGTCGCCCGGGATGCACCCTCGGGAACGCGTCAATGTCGTCGGGCCCGCCGGGAGGCCGGATGACGTGCGTTGACGATGCGACGAGGGGTGCTGAGGATGGGCGGGTGCACAGCGCCCGGCCGGCGACGTCCCCCATCGATCGTCCTTGAGGAGGAAGCGTGAAGCGCTCCCCAGCCGTTGCCGTGTCCGTTCTCGTCCTGGTCTGCGGTACGGCCGTGGCGGCCAACGCGGCCAACGCCGCCAACATGGCCGGTACAGCCCGTGGCGGACCGGCCGCCGCTCCCGCACGGCACCACCTGTCCGCGGATGCGACCTGGTGCGAGAAGCAGGGCGGCACGGCGGAGACCCGCGTCCCCTACTACACCGGCACCGGCAACAAGCTCACCCCGCTGGGCGGTGAACGCGAGATGTGCGTCTTCGCCGCCGACGACGGCAGCAAGATCATGATCGCCGCGGACACGCTGGCCGCGGACAAGCCGACCCTGGCCGCGCTCGCCTATGTCCGCAAGCCCAACGGCCCGAGCAGTCCCGGCAATCCGTCCATCGCCTACTGCCAGGGCATCAACGGCACCGCCATGTTCGGCAACAAGCCCACGGACGGCGGCGGCTGGGGCCCCAGGAACGAGACCGACCCGTCGAAGGCGATCTCCAGCTGCATGTTCGCCGACGGCTCGGTGATCGACGCCTGGGGGCTGAAGTACCACCAGGGCGGGGTGATCCGCGGCGCCGATCTGACCAAGAAGTTCCGCGCCGCCATCCCGGGGGCGTGACGGCGTCCCGCCGACCCGCC
>NZ_BMRP01000022.1:1065-6859 GCF_014648695.1 Streptomyces albospinus | reverse complement strand
GGTCGGCGGGCCAGTGGGTCGGCGGGCATCACCGGCGTCGGCCCGGCGGATGAAGGCGCCCGCTGACGTCGAAAGGGAGAGTGCCGGGGAGGACGTCTGAGCCCCGCACCACACCCGGCAGTTGTCCGGGCGGCGTCAGCCGAACGTCAGCGGAACCGCCGGCGCACGGAAGCAGGCTGCCCGCGTCCCCGGCGGCCGGACCGGCTACTTCCAGGTCGGGGTGACCACCGGCGACGGGCGACGGCGCCGCAGCCGCCACTTGATCGCAAGAAACGTGGCGATCACGGTGCCCAGCAGCCCCCAGCGGAACGGTTCCGAAGCCACGAAATCCGTCCAGGAGAAGCCCTGGTCCGCGGCCGTCCGCACCTCGGCCGGTGAGGGACCGCCGCTCAGCAGCAGGGCCTGCCCGCTTCCGCCGGCGCCCCGGACGGGCCGGTCCCAGGATCGGGCGACGTTCGTGGACGCGTCGGGCCACTCGGCCTTGAACCGGCCGTCGTCCACCTTGTGGAAGGGCACGTTGGTCAGGTCGACACCGCCGAAGACGTAGGTCTTCTCGTAGATGTCATTCCCCTCCGTCGTACGGCGCGTGACCTTGAATTCGCCCTTCTTGTACGAGTCGACGTAGTCGTCGAACGTGTCACGCGGTTTCCAGTCGGTCTTGGTGGTCCACTGGCCGATGTCGCCCCGGTCGATGAGTTTCGCGTACGCCGCGTTCTTGCGCCGGCTGATGTCGCGGTACCACTCGGCGGCGACCCGGCTCAGATACACGCGCCGCAACTCGGCGTATTCCGGCGCGGTGTTCACCGCCTCTTCCACCTTCGGAAGGATCAGGCTGCGGAAGAGGGACTCGTTGTGGTCCTCGACGGACTTCTCCTGCCGGGTGCACGCCTGAGTGCCGCTGACGCCACGCCCTTGCAGATACTGGGTCTCCATCTTCACCTTGAGCGGCGCGTCCATGATGTACAGCTCGTCCGGTGTCGCATGGACCTTGGCCTCGCCCGGCACGATCCAGGTGCGCATGGACATGCACCTGCCCTGGATCTGGTCCCAGTAACTGGCGCCGAGCTTCGTATCGGGGTGGATCAGTTGCGCAATCGTCTTCTTCATGCGCAAGTCGGCCTGGAGCAGGATGCGTCCGGCGTCGGTACGTCCGAATGCGGAGTCGATGATCCGGTCGGGCTCGTTGGGATTGAGATTCACCCAGAACGCGGACGGGCGCAGCGACAACCAGACGAAGAAGGCGTCCGACGCCTCCTGCACCGCCTGCACCCCGTCCGACCGCCGGTTCTCACCGCTGGTCCCGACGGGCTCGGCCGCCATGGAGTAGCGCAGACCGGTCTTCGCCGAACCGGTGTCGGCCATGTAGCGCAGGTTCAGTGAGGAGAAGTCGATACCGCCGGGGTCGGATTCGGGCATCGCCAGCATCTTGGCGAGCGCGGACGGCTGCCTGTCCCGGGAAGTGCCCCCGGGGTCGCCTTCGCCGCAGGGGTAGGCGGCGTTGACGACGGAGCCGGCGAGCGGTGCATGCGCCGCCATCAGGGCGAACGGCTGACCGGGCCTCGGCCGCCCCATTCCGGAGGTCTGGCAGTCGCTGCCGGTGCCGGTGCCTGGGGTGAAAGCGGAGTCCACTGCGGACTGTGTCTTCGGGTCGGGGGCGGACTTTTTCTCCTTCTTGCGCTGGAGCTCGGTGTCCAGGCCCTTGTTGATGGCCTCGCGCACCTGCTTCGAGTCCCCGCCCGCCCAGCTCTGGTGCGGGACGGAGTAGAAGATCTTGACGTGCGGTGCATATTTCCGAAGCTGGACATCACAGGAGTTCGGGCCGTTCCTGCACGGTGAGCGCTCGGACCACAGCGCCACCATCCGATCCCACGAGATGCCCTTGCGCTGAAGCGTCCAGAGCAGCTCCATCTCCGAATGGCGGGTGCTCTGGTTGTTGAGCCTGGGGACCACCATCAACGCCGTGACACCAGGATCCAGCCCCAAGGCCGCGAACAGATCCGGACTGTCCGCAGCCTCCGTGATCCTGAACCCGCCGTACTTCCTGCTGAGTTCCTCAAGCGCCTTCTCAGGGTTCGCGGAATGCCGGGCCGCCTCGACCTCTGCGGTCATGTCCACGAAGCCGACCGCGGCATTGCGGTTCAGGGCACTGTCGTCCCCGGGAGTCGCCATACCGGCCCTGACCCGCTGCTCGTAGCCGATCCGGCTGATGGGATGGCCGTAGAGCGGTATCTGCCCCCACTCATCGGGCGTCGGAGGCTTCGGCTTGGCGGCGGGCAGCGCATGGGCGGGCGGCAGCGTTTCGGCCGACATCGGGGCGAGGGCAGCCGCCGTCACGACAACCGCCGTCACCAGTCGGCGTGCCCACGGACCTGAATTCCGGAGCCGCGGCCTGGACTCGTCTCCCGGCCGAGGCAGCGACGCAGACGTTCCGGGAGCTGCCGGTCTGGAGCGCTTGTTGCGGAACGGGGATCTCATGGACAAACAACTCCGGTTGAGTGTCGCGGGGTTGACCCGCCAATTCTCCCGGAAGACGTTGAAATACCGATGAAATTTCGGTCAAGCGGCTGCCCGGGCCACCCCGATCAGCGGACACGCCGGCCCGGGACCGCCCCTCGCGGAGGTCGCCCGCCGGCTCAGAGGTTGGTGAGCTTTTCGCCCTTGAGGTCCTCAAGGGTGTGGTCGACACACACCGCCAGGATGACCAGCAGAGTCTCGTCGTGTTGGCTCATCACGTCGACGGCGTACGCGTCCCGGATGCTGAACCAGCGCCTGGAAATGTGAGCCAGGGTGCTGCCCTCGTGCTGGATGTCGAACTCGCGGTCCCAGAAGTTCCCGACTATCCGCAGCCGCCGCCCGTCTCGCAGCGTGACCTTGAAACGGTCCCCGAAGAGGCTGAACGCCCGCTTGCTGATCCGGCCCACCAGCTCGCCGTCCCGCTTGATCAGGATGGTGTGGTGGAAGGTGAAGGCCTTCTTGACGATGCTGGCGATCTGGTTGCCCTGGGTGTCCACGAAGTCGAAGGTGGTCCGCAGCCGCAGCAGTTTCCGGTTGACCTTGTACAGCTTCTCCCGGTGCTCGGTTTCGATCCAGGCCTCCTCATGGAAAGCCAACATGCGATCGCGTACCAGGTAACGCATGGAAATTCCCCGTCCAGATCGTTTGTGCCAGGCCGGCCGGTGGCACCGTGCCGGCCCAGAGCGTAACGGGGATCCGAGTCCGACGAGACCAGGGGGCCGCGTACAGGGCAGAGCAGCGGCTGCACGTCCGGTGCGGCGTCCGCCGGCTCCGCGCTGCGACCGCGGGAGCCCGCCCCCGAGCACCGCGTGCCCGCACCGCCGTCAGCAGGGGTACACCCGGCGGCGGTCGAAGTGGGCGAGCAGCCGCTGTACGGCCTGGTCCCGGGCGCTCCGCGGCTCCTCCGCCGTGACGCACTGCGCGGCGTAGCTGCGCACCATCTCCGACCACACATAGTGCCCCTGGGCATGTTCTTCGAGGAGGTGGGCGTCGCACAGTTCGGCGAGGTGCCGGCGGGTGCGCTCGGTGTCCTGGCCGGCCAGCACGCCGGCGTCCTGGGTCTCCACATACGGGCCGGGGTGCAGGCCGAGGAAGCGGAAGAGCCGGGCGGCACCGCTCGACAGGGCGCGGTAGCTGAGATAGAGGCAGGTCTCCATGGCCAGATCGGCGTCGTGCGCGGACAGCTCCTGTAGCCAGCGGCTCTCGTCGGCCAGCTTCTTCGTCCAGCAGTTCAACGACCACTCGGGGTGCGCCATCAGCCGTACGGCGGCGATCCGCAGCGCCAGCGGCAGCCGGTCGCACCGCGCGACGAGCACCCCGGCCGCCGCCGCGTCCGCCTCGATGCGCTGCCGCCCCAGTGCGTTGGCCAGCAGTTCCAGCGCCTCCTCCGTGGTGAGCGGCCCCACCCTGACCAGTGCGGCGCCGTCCCGCACCACCAGTCCGCTCAGCCGCCGTCGGCTGGTCACCACCGCCAGACAGCCCGGCGTCGCGGGCAGGAGGGGGCGCGCCTGCTCGGTGGTGCCGGCATTGTCCAGCAGAACGAGCATCCGCCGGCCGGCGAGCAGCGAACGGTAGAGCGCCGCCGCCTCCGTCACGGACTCGGGTATCTCCGCTTCCCGGACGCCCAGGGTCCGCAGGAACGCCGCCAGTACGGTGCCGGGCCGCATCGGGGGCCGCTCGAACCCCCGCAGGTCCGCGAAGAGCTGCCCGTCCGGGAACTCCGCCTTGCGGTGGTGCGCCCATCGCACCGCGAGGGTGGTCTTGCCGGTCCCGCCCGCGCCGGCGAGTACCACGCACGCCGGCCGCGGCACCCGCTCCAGATGCTGGTCCAGCACCGCGAGTTCCCGGTCACGGCCGCAGAAGTCCGCGACGACGGGCGGCAGTTGGGCGATCCGGGGCGGGGGTCCGGGCCGGTGGTCGTAGCCGTACGGCGCGGCGTACGGGGCGGTGTACGGCGTCGCACCCGGGCCTGCCTGTGACGGCCTCCCGTGGGGCGCCGGGGCCGGCGGCGGCGCGTAGGCGGGCGCGGCCGGTGCCGGGGGCCGCACAGCGGGCCGCGGGCGGTCGGCGGCGGCCGGCGCGCGGCTGCGGCTGCCTCCGAGGACCGCCAGGTACGCCTCGCTCAGCGCCGGGCCGGGGTCGATGCCCAGTTGCTCCTTCAGGTGGCGGCGGGCCCGGTGGTAGTGGTCGAGGGCCTCGGCCTGCCGGCCGCTCGCCTGAAGGGCCCGCATGAGGAGCGCGGTCAGCTCCTCGTGCAGCGGATGCTCCGCGATCCACCCGGTCAACTCCGTGACCAGTTCCCCGTACCGGCCGAGCAGCATCAGCCGCCCGCCGAGCTCCTGCAACGCGGCCAGCCGCCCCTGCGACAGGCCGACGCCCAGCGTCCGGCGCACCCGCTCGCCGGGCACATCGGCCAGCGCCTCGCCCCGCCACAGCCCCAGGGCCTGACGCAGCATCGCGACCGCCGCCCAGGGGTCGGCGTCCCGGGCACCGGCGACCAGGCTGCGGAAGCGGTGCACGTCCACCGAGCCGGGATCGGCGAGCAGGACGTACCCCTGCCCCCGCGTGGCGAGTTCGGCATGGCCCGCCAGCAACTGCCGCAGCCGGTGCACATGGTTGTGGACCACGCCCCGCGCCCGCGCCGGCGGATCCCCGTCCCATGCCAGGTCGATCAGCCGGTGCACCGGGACCGCCTGGTTGACCTCGCCGATCAGTACCGCGGCCACGGTACGGACGCGGCCCGCCCCCAGAGCCAGTGACAGGCCCTGGTCCGTCTCGATCTCCACCGGCCCTAGGAGCCTCAACTGAACCATCGTGCCCTCTTGTGCGTACCGCCGAACGGGGCGCGCCCTGCACGCCCTTGCCCAAGTAAAGACCATGGGAACGGCGACGGGGTGTCAGCCCCACCCCCTCCTCTCACTATGTGGACATGTCTGGTGCGTCCGGATGCGGCCGGACCCGGTCCGATGCGGTGCGATGCGGCCGATGCCGTCCGTTGGGGGCCGATGGCGGGAATCGGCCCGCATGAGCGCGCTATGAGCGGTTCATGAGCGGCACTGCCGAGCCTGGTGTCCGTGCCGGAGCGGCGGCTCTACCCGCTGATCCGGCCCGGTCTCCGTTGCCGCGGAGACGACAACCCCCCATAACCCCCCATTGATCATTGGTCGAGGAGAAGAATGTCCACTTCGGGCGTACTGAAGAAGAGCGTGGCAGCGGTGACCCTGGGAGCCGCGCTCACCGTTGCGGGTGCCGCCTTCCCGGCAACCGCATCGGCCGCACC
>NZ_BMRP01000022.1:0-1014 GCF_014648695.1 Streptomyces albospinus | reverse complement strand
GCCAACGCCAATCTGAACTTCAACATCGATGTGCTCGGCATCGCCAACAAGATAGAGGCGTCGATCAAGACCGCCCAGAACCGCGAAGGCTTCGTCAAGAACCTGCGGGAATCGGCGTTCTACGCCGCCGGCGGCCAGTACAACGTCATGGTGATGAACCTCAGCCAGGGCTACGAGGACCACCTCAACGGCGTGAAGGCCTACGGTTCCGCCACCTACGACGGCGTCGTCTACGGCATCTGGGTCTTCGAGGACGGGACCTTCAAGAACGTCGGCGACGGCGGCTACATCAACTGGGCCTTCCGGGGCTGGTACGACCGCCCGAACAACGGCGGCTTGGTGGAGTTCCACCGCCCCTGAGCCCGTGCGGCCCAACTGACCGCCTCCACACGGTCGATCACGGTCCGCCGGAATGCCGGCGGACCGTCCCCGAACCGGGGCGCCCTCGATACTCCCCCCGGAGGGCGCCCCACCCTCGGCCGACTCCCGGCCTGCCCGCGGCGGAACCCGCCCGGCCGGACGACACGTTGGCCACCGCCACCGACCTCTGGGCGGAGCGGTACCGGCAGCTGCTCGGCGTGCTCGACGGGCGGCTGCCGATCCCTTCCCAGGTGCTGGCGCTCAGTCGAGTTTCGCTGCTCGGGCGGCGTCGCGGACGGCTTGGGCGACCACGCCCGCGACCTTCTCGTTGAAGACGCTGGGGATGATGTAGTTCGGGTTGACCTCGTCGTCCAGCACGACCTCGGCGAGCGCGCGGGCCGCAGCCAGCATCATCTCGGTGTTCACCGTACGCGACGCCGCATCCAGCAGACCGCGGAAGACGCCCGGGAAGACCAGAACGTTGTTGATCTGGTTGGGGAAGTCCGAACGACCGGTGGCCACCACCGCAGCGGTCTGCCGGGCGATCGCCGGGTCGACCTCCGGATCCGGGTTGGCGAGTGCGAACACGATCGCATCCTTCGCCATCCGCGCCACATCCTCACCGTCCAGGACATTGGGCGCCGAGACGCCGAT
>NZ_BMRP01000021.1:104124-145105 GCF_014648695.1 Streptomyces albospinus | reverse complement strand
TCACGGTGTCCCCTGGTCGGAACACTGGGCTGCCGCTTCGGCAGGGTAGTTGGGTGGGGGGTGGGCGGGTGGGCCGCGGTGTCGCACTTAGATTCCCTACGAGTCGACAGCCGCCGGAGGAAGCGAGGAGGCGGGTGGCGCTGCTTGCCTCCACCCGCCTCCGTTCACCCGCACCAAGTCCCGATGCCGTGCCCCAGTTGCAGGATCCGTAGCGGTACGCCGCCCCCAGCGGCTTGCCGAGGACCGCAGCGTCCCGGATCCGACCGGCTACGACGCCATCGGAAGCGCCGCGCCCTCGCGCCACTTGAGGATCTTGTCGAAGCTGACCACGGCGCCGCGTCTGCCCGTGCGGTTGTGGTACTGGACGTGGTCGGTGAGGGCTTCGATCAGAAAAAGCCCCCGGCCGTCCTCGGCGTATGCGGGGGCCTGCGCGGGGGTGGGGACGGGAGCCGGCGCCAGAGCGCGGTCCGTCGCGGTATGGGGAGGGGCGCTACGGCGGAAGCCGGGTCCGGAGTCGGTGACCTCGATGCGGCAGGTGTCGCCGTCGATGTAGGCGGTGACGCGGTAGTCGTCGGTGGCGGCGTCGCCGCCGTGCTCGACGGCGTTCGCGCAGGCCTCGGAGAGGGCGACCGACAGGTCGTAACAGATGTCCGGGTCGACGCCGGCCGTCTCCATCGTGCCCAGAAGCAGACGACGGGCGAGCGGCACACTCGCGGCCTCACGCCGCAGATGGAGGGTCCACCAGATGCTCATCGCTCCAGCCTCCTGGCCACGGCTCGACATACCGATACCTATTGCCGCGCCGCAAGGTCCGTAAGCATGTCCGGGACGTGATACCGCTCATTCGGCGGATGCGGAAGGTGAGCGCATAGGTGTAGGCGAGGCGCCGCGTGCGCGCCGTCGCGCGCCCTGGCGGACGCCGCCGGCGCCCCGGTAGGCGCCCCCGTGAGCGGGGTCGTGCCGTACTTGGTGAAACCCTGCCGTAGGCGGTGGATAAGGGCAGTGGGATGATGGCGCCCGCCATGACTGCCCCGCCCGCCCCCACCGCGCGCGCTGCCGCCGATCTGCGGCTGCTGAGGGCCGCGGTGTTCACCGCGGTCTGCGTCGCGCTGTCCGCTGCCGGGCACATGGTCGCCTCGTTCGCCGCCGTTCCGCTGTGGACGCTGGGCCTGGCCTGCGCCGCGGTGTTCGCGGTGGCGGCCCCG
Organism: Streptomyces albospinus; assembly: GCF_014648695.1. GTDB lineage: Bacteria > Actinomycetota > Actinomycetes > Streptomycetales > Streptomycetaceae > Streptomyces > Streptomyces albospinus. The sequence goes on along the minus strand of NZ_BMRP01000021.1, from coordinate 143,900 downwards.
CTGGCCGGGCGGGAACGCTCGCTGCCGGGGATCGCGGCCGGACTCGCGGTGGGCCAGCTGGCACTGCACTCGCTGTTCGCGATGGGGCAGCACCCGATGGCGGCACCGCCCTCCGGTGTCTCCGACCGGACGGCCGTCGCACTGGCCCGGCACATGACGTGCGGGCTCGGCGGCGGACGGCTGGACGCCGGTGAAGCGCGGCGGCTGCTCGGTCCCGGCGGCCTGGACATGGCCACGGCGGCCGGGCTGACGGGCTCCGGCGGGCATGCCACCAGCGGTGGCGGGGGCGGCGGTTCGACGATGTCGGACTGCCTGGCGCCGTCGCTGCCCATGCTGCTGGGGCATCTGCTCGCCGCGCTCGCGCTCGGCTGGCTGCTGCGGCGGGGCGAGGCCGCGCTGTGGCGGCTGGTGCGGCTGTCGGCCCCGGCGGCGCGGGAGGTCACCGCGCAGGCGCTGATGGGCGCGCTGCGCTGGGCGCTCACCCTCGTACGGGCGCTGCTCGCCGGACTCGGCACGGCGCACGGCGACGCGCTGCGCGCCCCCCTTTCGTACGGGGATGACAAACCCGGCCTGCGCGATGCCGCGCTCCACCACAGTGTCGTCAGGCGGGGACCGCCCGCCCCGGCCTGCCTGGCCCTCGCGGCCTGACGCCACGCGAAGCACGCTCCCGGAGGACCGGGGGAGGACGGGCCGGCGCGGCGTCGGCGCGCGCCGGCCGGACACCGACCGTCCCCTTTTCCCCTTTCCTCCTGACTTCATGGAGTGTTTCTTCATGTCCAAGACCCCGTCGGCGCGCCGTATCGCCCGCCGACTCCCCGTCCTCGGCGGGATCGCCGCCGGCTCCGTACTGCTGCTCGCCGGCCCGGCCTTCGCGCATGTCACCGTGCAGCCGGGCAGCGCCCCCAAGGGCGGCTTCGCCACCGTCAGCATCAAGGTGCCCAACGAGAAGGACAACGCCTCGACCGTCAAGGTCGAGGTGGCCCTGCCGACGGACCATCCGCTGGCGTCCGTGATGCCGGAGCCGGTGCCCGGCTGGAAGGTCGACGTCACCAAGTCCAAGCTCGCCAAGCCGATCGAGATGGAGGGCGAGAAGATCAACGAGGCGCCCTCGAAGATCACTTGGACCGCGGACGGCAAGGGCATCGAGCCCGGCCAGTTCCAGCAGTTCCCGCTCTCCGTGGGCCAGCTGCCGAACGACGTCGACCAACTGGTCTTCAAGGCCCTCCAGACGTACGACAACAAGGAGGTCGTGCGCTGGATCGAGCCGGCGAAGCCGGGCGGCCCGGAGCCGGAGAACCCGGCGCCGGTGCTCAAGCTCACCGCGGCCGGCGCCGACGGCTCCGGCCAGAGTTCGGGCGACGGCAAGGACGGCGCGAAGAGCGACACCGCCAAGAACGCCGCGGACGCGTCCCCCAGTGACACCACGGCGCGGGTGCTGGCGGTCGCCGGGATCGTCGTCGGCATCGTCGGGGTCGCGTTCGGCGTGCTCGCCGGCCGCCGCCGCAACGCCTGACCCCGCACCGCACCGGGTGCCGGACCGGCGGGCGATCCACGCCGGTCGGGCCCCCGTTCGTACGGGAGCAGTCACCGGTGTGCGCACCGGCGTGCACACCGGCACCCACGACATCCACCCGGATTCAGAAGCACCGAAATTCAGAAGTAACGGACCAACTGGAACCAACGGGATATATCTGTAATGCGTACCTCATCTGCGATGCGCAGAAGAACCCTGCTGCTGTCCGCCCTCGGGGCAACCGCCGCGCTCACCCTGACCGCCTGCGGGAGCGGCGACGCGGACCAGCCCGCCGCCGTCGTCTCCGGCGGTACGACGGCCAAGCCGATCCTCACCCTCGACTCCCCGATGGAGAAGCCGGACCTCACCCTGACCGACACCGACGGCACGCCGTACGACCTGCTGGAGAAGACCAAGGGCCATCCGACGCTGATCTACTTCGGCTACACCAACTGCCCGGACGTCTGCCCGACGACGATGGCCAACATCGCGGTGGCGGTGAAGCAGCTGCCGAAGGCCGAACAGAGCGATCTGCGGGTGGTCTTCGTGACCTCCGACCCGGAGCGCGACACCCCGGCCCAGCTCAAGAAGTGGCTCGGCGGCATCGACAAGGACTTCATCGGCCTGACCGGGAAGTTCGACACCATCCAGAAGGCCGCCCGGGACGTGAACATCGGGATCGAGAAGCCGGTCAGGAAGGCGAACGGCGACGTCGTCTCCACGCACGGCGCACAGGTCCTGCTGAGCTCCCCCAAGGACGACAAGATCCACTGGATGGGGATGCAGGAGGCCACCTCCGACAACTACACCACCGCACTGCCGAAGATCATCAAGGGACAGAACCCGTGAACCGCCGCACCACCCCCGTGAACCGCCGCATAGCCCTGACCGCCGCCCTCGCCCTCACCGCCGGCCTCGCGCTGACGGCGTGCGGTGGCGGGACCACCGGGAACACAGCCCCCCAGCTGAAGGTCAGCGACCCGTACATGCCGCAGCCGGTCACCCAGAGCATGGCCGGCGCCTACTTCGTGATCAAGAACAGCGGCGGCACCGCCGACAAGCTCACCTCGGTCACCAGCGACCTGTCCAAGGACATCACGATCCACAAGACGGTCGGCAACAAGATGGAGCAGGTCGACTCCCTGCCGGTGCCGGCCAACGGAGAGCTCACGCTCGGCCCCGGCGGCAACCACCTGATGTTCATGGGCCTGTCGAAGAAGCCCGCCGAGGGCCAGACCGTCACCATCGAGCTGCACTTCGCCACCGCCGCGCCGATCACGGTGCAGGTCCCGGTGAAGGCCACCAGTTACACACCGAAGCACTGATACGCACGCACCACAGGAGCACCCAGGAGAAGGGAACGAGCGCTATGGCCCTCACCGGCTTCCGGCCGCACCCGCGGCCGGCCGGCCCGCCGCGGTCCGGCCCGCGGTCCGCGGGGACGCTGCGGCTGCTGGTAGTCGTGGCGGCGCTGTTCGGCGCGCTGTTCGCGGGCGCCGCACCGGCGTTCGCGCATGCCGCGCTGACCGGCAGCGACCCCGCGCAGGGGTCGGTGGTGGACCGCGCCCCCGAGCAGGTCGCGCTCACCTTCTCCGAAGGCGTCGCGATGGGCGACGACTCCATCCGCGTACTGGACCCGCAGGGCAAGCGGGTGGACCGCGGCAAGCTGCGCAATCTGTGCAGCGGGAGCACCGTCAAATTCGGGGCGGGGCTGCCGCCGGGTCTGGCCGACGGGACGTACACCGTCGCCTGGCAGGCGGTCTCCGCGGACAGCCACCCGGTCTCCGGCGCCTTCACCTTCTCCATCGGGGCGCCGTCCAGGACCAGCGCCCCGGTGCCCCAACAGGAGGCCGGCGGGGGCCTGGTGGGCGCGCTGTACGGCATCGCCCGCTATCTCGCCTACGCCGGGTTCGTGCTGCTGGCCGGCGGCTCCGCCTTCGTGGTGGCCTGCCGGCCGGCCGCCGCCCGGGTGCGGTCCGTCCAGCGGCTGGTCGTCCAGGGCTGGGCGCTGCTGACCGGCACCACGGTCGCGATGCTGCTGCTGCGCACCCCGTACACCGGGTCCGGCAAGCTGGCCGATGTCTTCGACTTCGCCGGCCTCCAGCAGGTCCTGCTGACCAAGCCGGGCGCCGCGCTGGTCTCCCGGCTGCTGCTGCTCGCCGCCGCCGCGCTGTTCGTGGCGGTCCTCTTCGGCGCGTACGCCCGGGCCCACGCGCCGGACGGCGACGGGGGTGGTGGGGGCGACGGTGACGACGAGCGCGAAGAGGGTGCGGCCGAGGCCTCCGACGACCCCGACAGCGCCGACAGCACCGAGAGCACCGAGGATCTCGCCAAGCGGCGCAGGGACCTGACGTTGGGGCTCTCCCTCGGCGGTGTGCTGGTCGCCGCCGGGCTCGCCACGACCTGGGCGATGGCCGAGCACGCCTCGACCGGGCTCCAGTCCGCCGTCGCGATGCCGGTCGACGTCCTGCACCTGCTCGCGGTGGCCGCCTGGCTCGGCGGGCTGGCGGCCCTGGTCGTGTCCCTGTACTGGGGCCCGGCCGTCGAACGGAGCGCGGTGATCCGCTTCTCGCGGGTCGCCTTCGGCTCGGTGGTGGTGCTGGTCGCCACCGGCGTCTACCAGTCGTGGCGCCAGGTCGGCTCCTGGCGCGCGCTGACCGACACCTCGTACGGGCAGCTGCTGCTGCTCAAGGTGGGCCTGGTCGCGGTGCTCGTCGCCGTCGCGGCGATGTCGCGGCGGTGGACGGCGCGGCTGGGCGAGGTCCGGGAAGCGGCGCGGCCCGCCGGCCCGGAAACCGCGGCGGAAACCGGGGCCGAGGCGGAAGCCGATGCCGAGGCGGAGGCGGAGGCGGAGGCGGAGGCGGAGGCGGAGGCGGAAAACGACGCCGGGGCCGAGGCCGAACGCGAGGTGGTGCCCGTGGCCTTGGCCGCTCCGGCCGCCGCGCCCGCGCCCGGCACGTCGGCCGACCCCGCGCGCGCCGCCCAACTGGCCCGCCAGCAGGCCGCGTTGGCCACCGCCCGGACGAAGCGCATCCGCGACGCGGACCCGGTGCGGCTGGGGCTGCGCCGGGCGGTGCTCGCCGAAGCCTCGATCGCGGTCGTCCTGCTCGGGGTGACCACCGTGCTGACCACCACCGAACCGGCCCGTACGGAGGAGGCGGTGAAGGCCGCGTCCGCCGGGCAGTCCGCCGACGCCAACCAGCCGCGCGTGCTGACCATCCCCTTCGACACCGGCGGCCCGCAGGGCAAGGGCACCGCCCGCCTCGACCTCGACCCAGGACGCAGCGGCAGCGGCAACGAACTGCGGCTGCGGGTCGCCGACCCGTCGGGCAAGACCCGGGACGTCCCCGAGGTGAAGGTCTCCTTCACCCTCGGTGCCAAGAAGCTGGGGCCGCTCCCGGTCGTCCTCCGCCACGTCAGTACGGGCCACTGGACCGCGAGCGGCGTCCAGTTGCCGGTCCCGGGGCAGTGGCAGCTCTCGCTGCTCGTCCGGACCTCCGACATCGACCAGGTGACCGAGACCAGGAACGTGAAGATCGACTGATGAGCAAGCAGACGGACGCACAGAAGGCCGCCGGGAAGCAGACCCCCGGCAAGCAGCCCGCCGGCGGGAAGGCCGGGCGGCCCGCCGGCACCAAGGCCGTGGGCAAGCAGCGGGACGGCCGGCAGGAGGCCGGACCCGCCGGGCCCGCCGCCCCCGCGGACGGTGCCGCGCCCTCCCTGGAGCTCTCGCGCCGCCGCCTCCTGGGGACGGTCGGCGCGGCGGGCGCGGCCGGGCTGGTCGTCGGCGGGGCCGGCGGCGCCATCGGGGTCGCGGCGGCCACCGGGGACGCCCCGGACGCGCTGACCACCATCGGGTCGACCGAGGTCGCGTTCCGCAAGGACGGCACCAGGCAGCAGGCCGGGATCACCACCCCGCTCCAGGCCGACGGGCATCTGCTCGCCTTCGACCTGGCGCCGGGGGCCGGCCGCAAGGAGGCCGCCGCGCTGCTGCGCCGCTGGTCGCGGACGGCCGAGGAGCTGATGGCGGGGCGCGCCCCGGACGCCGACACCGGGGTGGCGCTGGACGCCGGCCCGTCCTCGCTGACCGTCACCTTCGGCCTCGGCCACAGCTTCTTCGACCGTACGGGCCTGGCCGCCCGGCGCCCCGTACAGCTCGATCCGCTGCCCGACTTCTCCGCCGACGCGCTGGACCCGAAGCGCAGCGACGGCGACCTGTGGATCCAGATCGGCGCCGACGACGCGCTGGTCGCCTTCCACGCGCTGCGCGCGCTCCAGAAGGACGCGGCCGGCGCCGCGCGGCTGCGCTGGCAGATGAACGGCTTCAACCGCACCCCGGGCGCCACCGCGCACCCCATGACCGCCCGCAACCTGATGGGCCAGATAGACGGCACCAACAACCCCAAGCCGTCGGACGCGACCTTCGACGAGCGGATCTTCGTGGGGCGGGACGCCGCGCAGGAGTGGATGCGCGGCGGCTCGTACGCCGTGGTCCGCCGGATCCGGATGCTGCTCGACGACTGGGAGAAGCGCTCCCGCGGCGAACAGGAGCGGGTCATCGGGCGCCGCAAGGACACCGGCGCCCCGCTGACCGGCGGCACCGAGACCACCCCGATGAACCTGGACGCGACCGGCGCCGACGGCCTGCCGGTCATCCCCGCCAACGCGCACGCCCGGATCGCCGCCCCGGCGTCCAACCAGGGCGCGGCGATGCTGCGCCGCCCGTTCTCGTACCACGACGGGTTCCGCGACGACGGCGCCCCGGACGCCGGGCTGCTCTTCGTCTGCTGGCAGGCCGATCCGCTGCGCGCCTTCACCCAGATCCAGCGGAAGCTGGACCGCGGCGACGCGCTCTCGCCGTTCCTGCGGCACGAGGCGAGCGGCCTGTACGCGGTGCCGCCGGCCCCGGAGGCGGGTGCCTACGTGGCGCAGCCGCTGCTGGAGGGCTGAGAGGGGTGAGCGGACCGGGGGACCCCGTCCGGAGCGCCGGTATCGTGACAGGGCAGGGAGAAGATCGGCGGGTTGCCCCCGCAGTGACGCGAGGGAGTCCTCCATCCATGTCGGCCAGTCGCTATACCTATCTCGGCCCCGCGGGCACCTTCACCGAGGCCGCGCTGCGCACCCTCCCCGAAGCGGCGACCCGGGAGCTGGTACCGATGGTGTCGGTGCCGGCCGCCCTGGACGCGGTGCGCGCCGGCGAGGCCGCGGCGGCGCTGGTGCCGATCGAGAACTCCGTCGAGGGCGGGGTGACCACCACCCTCGACGAACTCTCCGCCGGCGAACCGCTGATGATCTACCGCGAGGTGCTGCTCCCGATCGCCTTCGCCCTCCTCGTGCGCCCCGGTACGGCGCTGACCGATGTGAAGACGGTGACCGGGCACCCGGTCGCCCAGCCCCAGGTCCGCAAGTGGCTCGCGGCCCAACTCCCGGAATCCGTCTGGGAGTCGGCGGCCTCCAACGCCGACGGCGCCCGGCTGGTGCAGGAGGGCCGCTACGACGGCGCGTTCGCCGGTGAGTTCGCGGCGGCGACGTACGGGCTCGAACCGCTGGTCACCGACATCCACGACGCGCAGAACGCCGCCACCCGGTTCGTCCTGGTCGGCCGCCCGGCACGCCCCGCGGCACCCACCGGCGCGGACAAGACCTCGGTCGTGCTGTGGCTGGCCGAGGACCACCCCGGCGCGCTGCTGGAGCTGCTCCAGGAGTACGCGGTCCGCGGGGTCAACATGATGCGCATCGAGTCCCGGCCGACCGGCGAGGGCATCGGCCGCTACTGCTTCTCCGTGGACTGCGAGGGCCATATCACCGATCGCCGGGTGGGCGACGTCCTCATGGGCCTCAAGCGGATCTGCCGCGACGTACGGTTCCTGGGCTCATACCCGCGCGCGGACGAGGTGACCGCGAGCGTCCGGCCGCAGATGACCGACTCGGCATTCACCGAGGCGTCGGACTGGCTGACCCGCTGCCTCGACGGCCGGGCCTGACCGGTCGCCTTCCCCCGCACATCACGCGCTGCGACCTGCGGCTTTGCCGGGGCCGCGGCGATGCCTCCGTTTTCCGGTCCGACCGCCCTCTGTGGTTGTCCACAAAGTTATCCACAGGCTCGCTTCTCGACCTGTGGGTAAGTCGACACAAGACTCGGACAGAGTCGACATATCGGCCTAGCGACCTCACACCCGTCCACAGCCGCCCACAGTGGATCACCCTCGGCCGCGTCAGCGCAATTCTCGTGATCAATCCTTTAGAGCGAGGTAATCCCACACGAAAGAGTGCGTGAACGAGGTTTGGGCCGAGAATCCATAGCCGACCATTTCGGGTGCAGAATGATCCATTCCGGCTTCCACAGATCCCACGCACAGCCTGTGGATAAAAATCCCCGAGCCCCCCGACCCTGTGGACAACCCAGGGGGCAAGCCATGGGCGACACCCCGCCCCCCGTCACGAATGCCCCATTTCGGAGAATGCCCGGGAATTCCGCAGGGCCTTACGATGCGTTACACAGACGCCCCGAGCGGCCCCGGGAGCACGATTCCCACCCATGGAATAAATAACCCCAAAACGGACAAACTGCCTCGCCGGGGAATATCCCGTCGAGTGCCGGCTCCCGGCCCCGGTAGCCTGGTGGGGTGATTGACCTTCGCCTGCTTCGTGAGGACCCCGACCGTGTGCGCGCCTCTCAGCGCGCCCGTGGAGAGGACGTCGCGCTCGTCGACGCACTGCTCTCCGCCGACGAGCGGCGCAGGTCGTCCGGCGTCCGCTTCGACGAGCTGCGCTCCGAGCAGAAGGCGCTCGGCAAGCTCATCCCCAAGGCCGGCGCCGACGAGAAGGCCGAGCTGCTGAAGAAGGCCGGCGAACTGGCCGCCGCGGTGAAGGCCGCCGACGCCGAGCAGGACGAGGCCAAGGAAGAGACCCAGGCGCTGCTGCTGAAGCTCGGCAACATCGTCCACCCCGACGTCCCGGTGGGCGGCGAGGAGGACTTCACGGTCCTGGAGACGCACGGCACCATCCGCGACTTCGCCGCCGAGGGCTTTGCGCCCAAGGACCACCTGGAGCTCGGCGAACTGCTCGGCGCGATCGACGTCGAGCGCGGCGCCAAGGTGTCCGGCTCGCGCTTCTACTACCTCACCGGCGTCGGCGCCCTGCTGGAGCTCGCGCTGGTCAACGCCGCCATCGCGCAGGCCACCGAGGCCGGCTTCACGCCGATGCTGACCCCCGCCCTGGTGCGCCCGCGCGCCATGGAGGGCACCGGCTTCCTCGGCCAGGCCGCCGAGAACGTCTACCACCTGGAGCGCGACGACTTCTATCTGGTCGGCACCTCCGAGGTCCCGCTCGCCGCGTATCACATGGACGAGATCGTCGACGCGGAGCAGCTGCCGCTGCGCTACGCCGGTTTCTCGCCGTGCTTCCGCCGCGAGGCCGGCACGTACGGCAAGGACACCCGGGGCATCTTCCGGGTCCACCAGTTCGACAAGGTCGAGATGTTCTCGTACGTCGCGCCGGAGGACGCACAGGCCGAGCACCAGCGGCTGCTGGACTGGGAGAAGCAGTGGCTGACGGGCCTGGAGCTGCCGTTCCAGGTGATCGACGTCGCCACCGGCGACCTGGGCGCCTCGGCCTCCCGCAAGTTCGACTGCGAGGCGTGGATCCCGACCCAGGGCAAGTACCGCGAGCTGACCTCGGCGTCGAACTGCGACGAGTTCCAGGCCCGCCGCCTCTCGGTCCGGATGCGCGAGACCGTCGACGGCAAGCAGAAGGTCAAGCCGCTGGCGACGCTGAACGGCACGCTCTGCGCCGTACCGCGCACCATTGTGGCGATCTTCGAGAACCACCAGCTGCCGGACGGTTCGGTCCGCGTCCCCGAGATGCTCCGCCCGTACCTGGGCGGCCGTGAGGTGCTGGAGCCCGTCGCCAAGTGAGTTCCTCAGCTGCGGCGGGCTCGCCGCTGCCGTACAAGCTCATCGCGACGGACCTCGACGGGACGCTGCTGCGCCACGACGAGACCGTCTCCGAGCGCACCCGCCGGGCGCTCGCCGCGGCCACCGCGGCCGGCGCGGCGCACATCGTCGTCACCGGCCGGGCGGTGCCCTGGACCCGGCACGTCCTCGACGCCCTCGACTACCAGGGCCTCGCGGTATGCGGGCAGGGCGCGCAGGTCTACCACGCCGGCGAGCAGCGGCTGCTGACGTCGGTGACCCTGGACCGCCAGCTGGCCGGTCTCGCGCTGTCCAAGATCGAGGCCGAGGTGGGCCCGCTCTTCGTCGCGGCGAGCCGGGACGGCCTGTCCGGCGATGTGCTGGTCGGCCCCGGCTACCGCGTCCAGGAAGGCCCGCTGCCCAGCGTCCTGATGAAGGACCCGGGCGAGCTGTGGGCGGCCCCGCTCAACAAGCTCTACGTCCAGCACCCGACGCTGGACGACGACGCGCTGGCGCTGGCCGCGCGCCAGGTGGCCGGGGACCTGATCGGCGTGACGGTGGCCGGTCCCGGCATCGTCGAGCTGCTGCCGCTGGGCCTGTCGAAGGCCACCGGGCTGTCGCTGGCCGCCCGCCGGCTGGGCATCACCGCCAAGGAGACGCTGGCCTTCGGCGACATGCCCAACGACATCTCCATGTTCGCCTGGTCCGCCCACGGCGTCGCGATGGCCAACGCCCATGACGAACTGAAGGCCGTCGCCGACGAGATCACCGCGTCCAACGAGGACGACGGGGTCGCGGTGGTGCTGGAGCGGCTCTACTCCTGACGCGCCCCGGGCGGCGGCAGCTCCTCGGCCGGCGCCTGGCCGCGCGCCGCCGGGGTCAGCGGCCAGCAGGCGAATCCCATGGTCAGCGCTATGGCGTGGCCGAAGTCGGTGAAGGTCGCACCGGTCAGCAGCGGAATGCCGAAGAAGAGCAGCACGCCGACGAGGTAGCCGTAACGCCACGGCGACGGCAGCCGGTACGTCAGCACTCCTGCGGCGGCGGCCAGCCCGTAGGAGACGCCGATGTCCACGACATGGGTCATCGAGCGCGGCAGCTGGTGGCCCTCGATGGCGAGCAGGACGAGCTCCTGGCTGGCCAGGGTGGCGGCGACATGGGCCGCGCCGACCGTCAGCAGCCACCGCCAACTCCCCATCCAGCGCTCGACGTTGGCATGCACCAGCTCGAACATCACCGCGTAGAGCAGGAACGACCCCGGCCGCTCGATCCAGAAGCCGCTGATCAGGAGCGCGGGGATCGGATGCTCGTTCAGCTCGTGGATGTTGCTGCTGTTGCGGTGCAGCAGGAACTGCTCCAGGCCCGCGGAGGCGGAGGCGATGACCAGGCTGGTGATGCCGATGATCAGCAGCCAGATGTGGGTGCCGGGCGTCGACCGCACCCAGTCGAGCACCCCGTCCCTCGCCCGTCTCAGCAGGACACCGACCGGCGGCGGGCTCATCGGCGGCTCCTTGCGGCGAGCACGGTCGACGCGGTGGCGAGGAACGGGCCCGCCCCCTTGACGTGCCGGATACTCGGCGCGCTCTCCATCGTCCGTACGCCGGGCAGCGCCGCCACCCGGGTCGTCAGATAGCGGTAGAGCTCGCCGGTGTCCCGGCACAGCACGGACGCGAAGAGGTTGTGCGGCCCGGTGGTGGCACCGGCGAAGGCGACCTCGGGGTGGGCCGCCAACGCCTCGCCGGTGGCGGCGAGTTCGGCGGGCGCGACGGACAGCCAGAGAGCGACCATCACCCCGTATCCGCACTGCCGGAGGTCGTAGTCGACGTCGTAATACAGCACACCGTCGGCGCGCAGCGCTTCGAGGCGGCGGCGGACGGTGGTGGGCGACCAGCCGGTGGCGGTGGCGAGTTCGGCGAGCGGGGCACGGCCGTCCCGGGCGAGCACGTCGAACAGCCGGCGGTCGGCGTCGGAGAGCACCACCGGGCCGGCCGCCCGCCGGGCCGGTGCCGGGCTCAGCGCCGCGACCTGCTCCGCCGTCAGCGCACCGGACTTGCTGATCATGCTCTGCGGGCCGCCGTAGAACTCGTGCATCAGGCAGTGCGCGGTGACGCCCACGACGCTCGGGGTGCGCGGCAGCTTCTGGAGCAGCAGCGCATCGCTGTGCTCGCTGCTCGCCGCCCGGCAGACCGCGCCGATCTCGGTGCCGCCGGACATCAGGTTGACCCAGGAGGTGTCCGGGCGGCGGGCCAGCGCCTGGGCCACCGGCAGCGCGGCGTCCGGCGCGCACTGCACCCGGACCAGCCACTCGACCTCGCCCAGCGCCCGGGACTCGGCCAGCCCCAGCACCCGCAGCGCGCCGGAGCCGCGGTGCCGGGTGTAGCGCCGGGCGACGGTCTGGTCCGAGACGCCGAGCACCTCGGCGATCCGGCTGAAGGGGGCCCGGCCGTCGATCTGGAGGGCGTGCATCAGGCGGCGGTCGAGCTCGTCGAAGGCCGCGGCGGCGGTGGTGCCGGCCGCATTCCGGTCCGCTGCGGGACCCGTTCGGTCGGTTTTCACCATTGGAGGCTAACCCGTGTCGGATTGCGCCGCGGGGAACCGGCCGGCTGGGGGGACGAGGGGTCGGGACCGGAAGGTGGGGCCGTGCGACGGGCGCGCTGCCCGGGCACCCACGGAACGAGGACAACGGAGGAATGGTCATGCGGTACCCACCCGAGAACGGGCCCGGAGGGCCCGGCCGGGCGCCGGGCGGGAGCGGGAAGTGGTGGCCGCTGGTCGCCATCACCCTCGGCAACTTCATGCTGCTCGTCGATGTCACCATCGTGAACACCGCGCTGCCCCGGATATCCGACGGCCTGGGCGCCTCCTTCACCTCCCTCCAGTGGGTGATGGACAGCTACGCGCTGGCGCTGGCCGCGCTGCTGATGGTGGCGGGCTCGGCGGCCGACCTCTTCGGGCGGCGCCGGCTGTACGTGGCCGGGCTGGTGCTCTTCGCCCTCGCCTCGCTGGCCTGCGGGCTGGCGCCCGGCGCGGACGTACTGATCGCCTCGCGCGCCGTCCAGGGCATCGGCGCGGCGGCGATGTTCGCCACCAACACCCCGCTGCTGATGGCCGCTTACCAGGGCCGGGACCGCGGTGTCGCGTTCGGCGTCTGGGGCGGCACCAGCGGGGCCGCGGCGGCCGTCGGGCCCGTCCTGGGCGGGCTGCTCACCGAATACGTCGACTGGCGGGCGATCTTCCTGGTCAACCTGCCGCTGACCGCCGTCGCCGGGTGGCTCACCCTGCGCCGCGTACGCGAGTCCTACGGCGACCGCGGCGGGCGCATCGACTGGCCGGGCGCCGCGTCCTTCACGCTCTGCGCGGGTCTGCTGACGTACGGGCTGATGCGCGGCGGCGAGCGCGGCTGGGCCGAGGCCGGGACGCTGGCCTCGCTGGCGGGCGCCGTGCTGGCGCTGGCCGTCTTCGTCGTCGCCGAGCGGCGGATCCGGCAGCCGCTGCTGGACCTGCGGCTGCTGCGCCGGCCGTCGTTCGCGGTGCTGATGGCGGCGGCGCTGCTGATGCAGGCCGCGGCGTTCCCGTACCTGACGTTCGTGGGGCTGTGGACCCAGGACGTGCTGGGGCTGAGCCCGGTCCAGGCGGGCCTCGCGGTGACGCCGATGGCGCTGATGTCGCTCCTGGTCGGTGCGCTGGGCGGCCGGTTCCTCCAGCGGCTGGCTCCTCAACTCCCGCTCGGCATCGGCCTGTTGCTGATCGGGTCGGGCGCTCTGCTGCATGTCGCACTGCTCCGCGGCGGGGCGGGCTGGGCCGCACTGGCTCCCGGGCTCGCGGTGAGCGGGCTCGGGATCGGGGCGGCGATGCCGGTACTGGTGTCGGCGGCACTCGGCGCGGCACCGCCGGCGCGGGCCGGCATGGCGAGCGGGGCGGTGAACACCTTCCGGCAGCTCGGCTTCGCGTTCGGGATCGCGGTCCTGGGGACGGTGTTCGGCCAGGCGATGCGCGATGCGCTGCACGGCCCCGGGCACGCCACGCCCGCCGCCGCGTACCTCTCCGGGCTGCGCGAGATCACCCTGCTCTCCGGGGTCGTGGCGGTGGCCACCGGCCTGCTGGTGCTCGCGGTGGTCCGGCGCGCACCGCGTACGGCCGGCGGGCCCGCGGGCGAGCGCGACGCCGGGGAACCGGGCACCGGCGAACGGCCGCACGCGAAGGCCCCGGCAGGGGCGTGACCGGCCGGGCGGGCGTACGCGGCACACGCCCGCCCCGGGGGCGGGTCGGCACCCGGAACCGTACGGCCGTAGACGGTTCCGGGTTGCCGCCCTGGTCCTGCCACGATCGTCCCGGGGCGGCACCCCCAAGTCAATCCTCGGGTTTCCTTCCAAACTCCTTAGCAGCAGCTTGGGTTGGGGATAGCGTGACGGCGTGACACTCGACGATCTGCGCGCCTTCGTGGCCGTCTGCGAGGCGGGCAGCCTCAGCGCCGTCGCCCGCGACCTCGGCTGCACCCAGTCCGCCGTCAGCCAGCGCATCAAGCGCCTCGAACGGGAGGCGGGCATCGGCCTGTTGGAGCGCCGTCCGCGCGGGGTGGCGCCGACCGGCGCGGGCCGGATCCTGCACCGCGCCGCCGCCGACGGCCTCGGCGGCCTGGACCTGGCACTGCGTCGGCTGGCCGATATGCGCGAGGGCGACGGCGGAACGGTCCGGGTCACCACCGGCGCCACGACCGTCCGGCACTTCATGTCCGACGCGGTGGTCGCCTTCCGCGCCCGGCGCCCGCACGTCAACCTGGAGTTCCACACGGAGAGTTCCAGCCGCAGCTGCTTCGAGGCGGTCGCGGACGGCGGCTCCGAACTGGCCTGGATCACCATCGGCCGGCCCGTCCGCGGCATCGAGCAGCACCCGGTGATCGGCCTGCGCTGGGTGCTCGCGGTGCCCGCCGACGACCCGCTCGCCACCCGCGAGCGGATCGAACCGGACGAGCTGACCGCCCTCCGCCTCATACGGCTCCCGGAGAACTCCACCTCCCGGATGCGCCTCGACGGCCACCTCGGCCACCAGGACGCCGCCCCGGTCCCGCCGCCGAGCACCACCAGCGTCGCCGACTGGGACACCGCACTGCTGCTCGCCGAACTCGGCGTCGGCCCCGCCGTCGTCCCCGAACTCCCCGGCCGCCGGGCCGTCGCCGCCCACCCCGGCCTGCGGCTGGTGCCGATCCCGGCGCTGCCGCCCCTGACGACCGGGTGGGCGGTACGGCAGTGGGCGGCGCTGAGCCCCGCGGCGGTGGAGTTCGCGGAAACGGTGAACCGCTGCCTGGCGGGCGGGGAACACCCCCTCCGACGCTGACGTTCCGTCAATCCCAGCGGGCGCCGGGCCGGATGGCCGCTTCCGTGCCGCCGCGCCGCCGCGCCGCCGTGCCGCCGTGCCGCCCGGTATGCCCGCACGTCCCTGACAGCTAGTCAGCTCCGATCGTGGTCAGGCCGGATGCCCGCCCCCGTCCCCGACGACCGGCTCCTGGATCTCGGTCACCCACTTCTCCTGGTCCGCCGGGCACTCCAGATACAGCTCCCGGGCATACCCGGCGGAGCGGTAGCCGTTGGCGTCGATCCAGTGCGCGAGGTTCTGCGCGGTCGGCATGATCCGGCTCATCGGGCCGCGGTGCACGACGGTCGCGGCGAGGTCGAGGCCCGGGAGCATGACGACGTCGAACCCGAGGCCGGGGACGGGGGTGGGGGTGCGGGTCGTGCCGTCGACCACGGTGCCGGGGGCGGCCTTTGCCAGCGCCTCGGGGGCGATCACGAACCCGGCGTGCACGACGATCGCCTCGCCCCTGGCCTCCCCCTCACCGCTGCCGCCGCGCTGCCCGTCAGGGACGTCCCGAGCGTCCGGGGCATCCGGTGTGTCCGGGGCGTCCTCGTAGTACGCCAGGCCCGGCCCCGAGGGCGTCACCCCGGACGCCTCCAGCCGGCGGCACAGCTGCTCGTACAGCGGCGTGATCACCGGGCCGATGTCCTGCGGGCCGTAGCCGGCGGCGATCCCGCTCAGCTCCGCGAGCAGGACCGTTTCGGTGCGCTTGAGCACCACGTCGTCGGCGGACATGTGTCCCTCACTCTCGATCGTCCGGAGCCTCGCCTCGACCTGCGCCAGCCGCGCGCCGGCCGCGGCCCGCGCCGCCGCCAGCTCCGCCTGCCGCAGCCGCAGCATGCCGCGAAGCTCCGGCACACTCACCTGCTCGTCCAGGATCGCCGCCACCTGCTGGAGGCTGAAGCCGAGATCCTTGAGCGCGATGATGCGGTTGAGTCGGGCGAGTTGGGCCGCCTCGTAGAAGCGGTAGCCGCTGACGGGGTCCGTACGGGCCGGGCGCAGCAGCCCGATCGCGTCGTAATGACGCAGCATGCGGGCCGAGACACGGCCGTACCTGGCGAAGTCTCCGATGGTGAACATGACGCCTTCCAGTGGAGTGCTTTCCACAGTGTCAAGGTCAAGGGCGGGTGGCGGATGGCGGCACCCGCCACGAGGGCCGCGGAGCGACGGGGTCGAGGGCAGGGACGGGGACGGGGACGGGAATGGGGACGGGAATGGGGATGGGAATGGGGATGGGAATGGGAATGGGGATGGGGATGGGGGACGGTGTCGCGGTCCGGGGGACGCGTTACCGGCGTCAAGATCAGCGGCGGTGGACCACGATCGGCTGACCGCTCCCAGGGCCGGCCCAGGGCCGTTCCCGAGCCCGTCCCGGGCCGGGCGCTCCGGCTACGCTCCGCCCACCCCCGTTCACCGCTCGGCGACCGGAATGCGCCACTCAGGTCCGTGCATCGGCCACCGGCGGCAGCATCGCGTCAAGTGACGTAGACAAGCCGTCAATGATGCGTCAGCGGGCGGCGCTCTGCCCGGACGACCGGGCATAGCGTCTGTGACGAGCCCCGGCGTACGCGTTTTCCACCGGTCCGGGGCCGTCCCGTCGAGGAGCAACGCCGTGTCCCACCATCTCTACGCGGAAGACCCCGAGCCTTCTGATCATGTCCCGGCCGGACCTCTCTTCGTCCCCGTCCGGCCGGGACCCGCGGGCTGCACGACCCGCCTGTTCCGCACCCCGCTCGGCGGCCGGACCGCCGTCGGCTTCACCTCACCACAGCGGCTGGCCGAGGCCCTCGGCGGCGGACAGCCCTGGGTACGACTCTCCGAGGCCGCGCTGCGCGCGCTGGCCGAGCCCGTCGGGGCGGCGATCGTGACCGTCGATCCGCGGTTCGCCCCCGAAGTTTCCCGCAGGCACCACCTACGGGCCGTCTGAGGAAGGGGCACCCCCACCATGAGCCACAGCACACTGCCCCAGACCGAGGTGCCCCGGACCGATCCGGTATCCGGCGCGGCACCCCAGGCCCCCGGGCCGCGCACCGCCGCCCGCGCCACCGGCGCCGCCGACCCGCTCGCCATCTGGCCCGCGTCCGTCGTCCCCCTCTCCCAGGACGACCTCGCCCTCGGCGGCGTCCCGCTGACCGAACTCGCCGACCGCTTCGGCACCCCCACCTACGTCCTGGACGAGGACGAGGTGCGCAACCGCTGCCGCGCCTACCTCCGGGCCTTCCCCGACGCCGATGTCTACTACGCGGCCAAGGCGTTCCTGTGCCGCGCCATGGCGCACTGGGTGGCGGAGGAGGGGCTGGGCCTGGACGTCTGCTCCGCGGGCGAACTGGAACTGGCCGTCACCACCGGGTTCCCGCCCGAGCGGATCGTGCTGCACGGCAACGCCAAGAGCCCCGCCGACCTGCGGGCCGCGCTGCGACTCGGCGTCGGCCGGATAGTGATCGACAGCACCTCGGAGATCGCCCGGCTGGCCGCCGCGGTCCCGGCCGGGACGCGGCAGAAGGTGCTGATCCGGGTCGTCCCGGGGATCGCCGCGGGCGGCCACGCCAAGATCCGTACGGGGACCGAGGACCAGAAGTTCGGACTCTCCATCGCCGACGGCTCCGCACAGCACGCCATCACCCGCGTACTGAGCCAGCCGCGCCTCGAACTGGTCGGCCTGCACTGCCACTTGGGCTCGCAGATCACCACCGTCAAGCCCTACCTCTCGGCCGTGCGGCGGCTGGTCGGCCTGCTGGCCCGCATCCGGGAGCAGCACGGCATCACGCTCCCCGAACTGGACCTGGGCGGTGGCCACGGCGTCGCGTACCGCCCCGGAGAGGCCGCCCTCGACCTCACCGGACTCGCCACCAAGATCCGCGCCGAACTCGCCGGCGGCTGTGCGGCGGCCGGCCTGCCGGTGCCCCGGCTCGCCGTCGAACCCGGCCGGGCGATCGCCGGCCCGGCCGGAGTCGTCCTCTACCGCGTGCTCTCCGTCAAACGGACCGGCTCGCACACCTTCGTGGCGGTGGACGGCGGGATGAGCGACAACCCGCGGCCCGCGCTCTACGGGGTGCGCTACGCGCCCCGGCTGGTCGGCCGCCGCTCGGCCACCGCGACCGAACCGGTCACCGTCGTCGGGCGCCACTGCGAGGCGGGCGACGTGCTGGCCTCCGACGTCCACCTCCCCGGCGACATCCGCCCCGGCGACCTGCTCGCCGTCCCCGTGGCCGGCGCCTACCACCTCTCCATGGCCTCCGGCTACAACCTCGTCGGCCGCCCCCCGGTCGTCGCCGTCACGGCAGGCCACGCCCGACTGCTCGTCCGCCGCGAATCACTGGCGGACATCCAGGAACGCGACATCGGCCTCTGAGGGACGTAAGCCGGGCTCCAGCAGCGCGACATCGGTCTCCACGAGCGGGAGTCGGGCTCCAGCAGCGCGACATCGGTCTCCAGGAGCGGGAGTCGGGCTTCCAGACCGGGAGTCGGGCTTCAGGACCGGGAGAGGGGGAGGAGGGGGATCCTCACCATCCCCCTCCTCCCCCTGTCCCTCCCCCGCCCCCGCCCCCGCCCCCTCTTCCGGCCTCGGTCCCGGTCCCGGTCGCTCTTCCTCTGCTCCGCGTTCCGTCCGCCCCCTCTGGCTCCAGTGGGGGCGTCGGCCGTGGGGGCGTCGGCGTACGCGCGCCCCCACGCAGGCATCCACACTCAGCCATCCACGCACAGGCGTCCATCTGCATGCACCCATGCACAGGCATCCATGTACACTGAAACCATCAGTTGTAGGATGACTGGGCAACCGGCCCGGGCGACAACCGAGCCCACGCCCACGACAAGTGCGTCGCGTCGTCGACACGACGGCGCCGCGCCGCGCCGCGCCGACGAACGACTACGGCGGCGAGCGACCACGACGTAACAACGCCACGCCGACGGCACGGCAGGAAGCAGGACAGCGGCATGGCACTCCAGGCAGCCGGACGGCAGTCCCTCGTCGACACCGTCGTCGAAGCCCTGCGCTCCCAACTGGCCGCCGGGGAATGGACGGTGGGGACCCGCATCCCCACCGAGCACGCCCTCGCCGAACAGCTCCAGGTCGGCCGCAACACCGTCCGCGAGGCCATCCGGGTCCTCGTTCACGCCGGCATGCTGCGCTCCCGTCAGGGCGAGGGCACCTTCGTCGTCTCCACCGCGGATCCCGCCGAGATCATGCGCGGCGTCCAGCGGGCCGGCATCCGCGACGTACTCGAACTGCGCATCGCCCTGGAAGCCGAGGCCGCCCGCCTGGCCGCACTACGGCACGAGCCCGCCGACCTGGAGCGGATGCGGGCCGCCCTGGACGCCCAGGCCGAACTGGAGGGCGCCGACGGGCACCCCCGCTCCGGCAGTCTGGAGCTCTACGCCGATCACGACGTCGCCTTCCACCGGGCTGTCGTCGAGGCCGCCCACAACACCGCGCTGACGGCGACGTACGCGTGGTTCAGCAGCTCGGTCCGCGAGGCCCTGGTCACCGCCCTCGACGACCAGGCGATGCCGAGGATCCTGCACGGTGACCACCGCGCCGTCCTGGACGCGATCGCCCACGGCGACCCCGATGCCGCGGAACGCGCCACCCGCGAACTCCTGGAGAAGCCCAAACGGGCCGTGGAAGCCCTCCTGGCCGCCACCGATCCCACCCACTAGGGCACCACCGCAGCGCCGCGGGCCACCCACCAGGCCCGCTCCCCCACCTTCGCCTTCACCTTCGCTTTCGCTTTCGCCTTCACCTTCGCTTTCACCCTCCGCACGATTGGCTGGTACGCACGCATGTCTGGGCCCAGGTCCGAAGCCCCCGTGGACACCTCCTCGGCCACCCCCGCCACCGCTCCCCCGACGGTTCCCACCGCCCCGGCGCACCCGACCGACCCGATCGACCCGAACTACGCGAGCGAGGTGACCGACACAATCCATGCGCCCGACACAATCCATGCGCCCGACGCAATCCATGCGATCGACGCAATCGACCCGGTCGACGCCGAAGAAGATCTGGTCGCGACACCGCGGGTCGCCGCCGCCCGCCGCCGGCTGCGCACACACCCCGCCCTCCTGCTGACCGGCATCGTCCTCGCCGCGGTGAACATGCGCGCCGCCCTCGCCGGTGTCTCTCCCCTGGTCGGCGAAATAGCCCACCACTTCCACCTGGCCGCTACCACCAGCAGCCTGGTGACCACCATCCCGCTGATCTTCATGGGCCTCGGTTCGATCATCGCCCCGAAACTGGCGCGCCGTTGGGGCACCGAGGCAGTGCTGTGCGGCGCGCTGGTGGCCCTGTGCGGCGGCATCGTGCTGCGGATCGCCCCGCCGGTGGCCGCGCTCTTCGCGGGCTGTGCGGTGGTGGGCGCGTCCATCGCCCTGCTCAACGTGCTGATGCCGGGCCTGATCAAGCGGGACTTCCCGGACCGCGCGGCCGGCATGACCGCGCTCTACTCCACCGCGATGATCATGGGCGCAACCCTCTCCGCCGCCTCCGCCGTCCCGTTGGAGAACTCCCTCGGCAGCTGGCAGGGCTCCCTCGTCTCCTGGGCGCTGCTCGCCGCCGTCGCCGGACTCGTCTGGATCCCCCAGGCCCTCATCACCCGCCGCGATGGGGGCACCTCCCATGCCCTTGAGGCTATGGGGGAGCACCACGGCGAAGCCGCGGCAACTCCCGCCCGCGGCACCGCAACCGGCCCGAAACTGAGCCGTTCCCCGCTCGCCTGGCAGGTCACGCTCTTCATGGGCTCGCAGTCACTGATCGCCTACGTGATCATCGCCTGGATGCCGACGATCTTCACCGACCACGGCATGGGCAAGAGCGAGGCGGGCCTGGTCTTCGCCTTCAGCACGCTGGTGCAGATGGCCGGTTCTTTCGTGGTGCCGATGCTCGCGGGCCGGATGCGGCGCCAACGGCTGCTGGGCGTGGCCGTCTCCACCCTCATGGCCTGCGGCGTCATGGGGTTGCTGGTAGCCCCGGTGGCCGGCGCCTGGCTGTGGGCGGCGGTCCTCGGCATCGGCCAGGGCGGCGCCCTCGGCCTGGCCCTGACCATGATGGTCCTCCGCTCCGGCGACGCCCACACCGCCGCCCGCCTCTCCGGCATGTCCCAGACCGGTGGCTACCTCCTCGCCGCCGCCGGCCCCTTGGCCCTGGGCGCCGTCCATCAGGCCACCTCCGGCTGGACCGTTCCGCTCCTCCTCCTGCTCGCCGTCTGCGCGGGCCTGTCCCTCCTGGGCCTGGGCGCAGGCCGCGACCGCCGCATCGGAGAGAGCGCTTAGCGAACACCGCGGAGAAGACGCCGCGTTACGGACAGCGCCAAGAGTTCGGCACCGAACCACCAGGCAACCGGCCCCAATTGCTCCCGAAGAGCCCACACACCGACACGGATACGGATACGGATACGATCCCGCTGTCCCGCCATCCCGCGATCCCGCAGGGGCTCCACATCCAACGGCCCCAGGAGCTCAGCCCGTCGCGCTCCCGCAGACCCAACCCATACATGCGCCAACGCCCGCGTCCGCGCCCTCGCCCCGGCCGCCCCTCGGCATACAGCCCACTGGCCGTGGGGGTGAGGGATTCCGGGGCCCGTGGCCGAGCCTCGGTTATGGGAAGGCCCGGGACTGGGTAACCCGCCACCATCCGCCACCACCCACGACCAGCAGCCCCATCCCACCCCACCCCACCCCACCCCACCCCACCACCAAGTGGAGTGCACCCGGCGGCGCTACGGGAAAAACGGAGTCCCCCGGAGTCCCCCACCCCCACCTGCGCTCCCGCACGCCCAGAACGCCCCACACCCCCGTCGTCTGTCCTACCGTGCCCTCATGAGCGATGGTCAGCACACCGTTCGCCGGCCCGGCCCGCGGCTCTCCCGCACCGGCTGGCTCCTTCTCGTCGCTGTTCTGTGTGTCGTGGCCATCCTCGCCGTACTGATCGTGCCGCGGCTGCTGCGCGAGCGGCAGCAAGGGGAGTTGACGGTCCCGGAAGGGCAGCGGGCCTCACAGGTCTACGCCGCCGCCGACCGGGCCCTGCACCTGCCCGACGGCACCACCGCGAAGACCGCCGAGACCGCGCACCTCCCGCTGCCCGCCGCGGCGAAGGGCAATGCGGAGGGCTATCTCTTCCCGGCGACGTATCCGATCCTCTCGGACACCACCCCGACGTCGCTGCTCACGTACATGGTCAAGACGGCCAACCAGCGGCTCGCCGACGACGGCGTCACCGCCTACCGCACCGTCGTGATCGCCAGCATCGTGCAGGCCGAGGCCGACAGCCCGGCCGATATGGGCAAGGTCGCCCGGGTGATAGAGAATCGCCTCGCCAAGCACATGCCGCTTCAGATGGACTCGACCATCAACTACGCGCTGGGCCGCAGCACGCTCCACACCAGTCATTCCGACACCCGGACCGAGAGCCCGTACAACACGTACCGGAACGAGGGCCTGCCGCCCACCCCGATCGACAATCCGGGTGCCGACGCGCTGAAGGCGGCAAGCGCCCCGCCGGCGGGCGACTGGCTCTACTTCGTCACCGTGAAACCGGGCGACACCCGCTTCACCGCCAACTACCAGGAACACCTACGAAACGTCCGGGAGTTCGACAACCGGCAGAAGAACACCACCGCGAACGCCGGCTAGCCCGCCCACACCCGGACGAAACCACCGCTCACGCCGACCCACACCACAGGGCAGCCCCGACGGCAGAGCGACCGAGCAGCAGAGGAACGACGGCCGACAGACCGGCGCCGGGGCCGATGGACCAACCCCGGCGGACGGACCAGCGCCGGAGGCGATACCGGCGCGGAGGCGGCACCGGGGGTGGCTGCGCACCAACTACCGGCACGCCACCGACACTTCACCGGCCACCGCTCCACCACCGCCCCGACCACTCCGGCTCCCCGCCGCCTCCCCCTGCTTCCCACTCCCCGCCACTCCTCGTCTGCTCCTCGTCTGCTCCCCTTCTCGTCCGCTGCTCGTCTACTCCTCGTCTACTCCTCGCCCGCCAGCGTGAGCGCCTTCAGCCGCCGTCCCGCGTACCACGTCGCCGTGGCGGTGACGCCGACCAGCAGGCAGATGGCGAGTGGCAGATGGACGTCGGAGCTCAGGGCGCCCTCGGCGCCGATCTTCTGGCCCACCCCGAGTGCCCACTGCTGGACGCTGAGGGTCCGCGCACCGGGAACGAGGTTCCCCACGAACGCCTCCCAGACCAGGGCGTAGACCAGGCCGAAGACCACGGCGTGCCGGGTGATCGTGCCGAAGAGGAGGAACAGGGCGCTGTAGGCGACCGAGGCGACCGCCGCCGCCACCGCGTACGCCACGGCTATCTGCTGGCTGTTGCCGTTGAGGACGAAGCCGGCCACCAGGACCGGTATCGCCGAGAAGGCGGCCGTCACACCGATTGCGACCAGCAGCTTGGTGAAGATGATCGTCGACCGCGGCACCGGCTTGGCCAGGAGGTAGACCACCGAGCCGTCGTCGATCTCCGGCCCGATCGCGCCCGTCCCCGCGATCACCCCGATCAGCGGGACCATCGTGCCCAGTGCGAAACCGCCGAGGATGCCGCTTGCGGTGGTGTCATCGGCGCCGGTCAGCACGCGGATGATGATCGCGATGACCACCAGCATGGCGGGCAGCGCGAAGAGGATCAGTGCGCGCCGCCGGCCGAGCAGGGCGCGGTAGGTGAGCCGGGCGACGGTCGGATGGAAGAGCGCGGCCTTGGGCGCGGCGGCGGGCGCCGGCGGGGCCGTAGGAGAGGTCGTGGACATGCTGCCTCAGGGCTCCTTTCTGGCCTCAGGCCGCTACGAGATAGGAGAAGACGGATTCCAGCGACTCATCGGAGGGCGAGACCGTCAACAGGCGGATGCCGTGGTCGCGGGCGACCCGCGGCAGGAGTTCGGTGAACCGGCCGAAGTCGACGGCCTGGATACGCAGCGCGCCCTCGGCGAAGTCCACCTCGATACCGGCGGTCGAGGGGTCGGCTATGAGCGCCCCGGCCAGCGCCCGGTCGTTGTCGGACCGTACGAGATAGCGGTGCGGACGGTCCGTCATCAGCCGGCGGATCTTGCGGAAGTCGCCGGAGGCGGCATGCCGGCCGGCCACCACCACCTCGATGTGCGAGGCCAGTTGCTCGACCTCTTCCAGGATGTGCGAGGAGAACAGGACCGTACGGCCCTCGTCGCCCATCCGCCGCAGCAGTTCCATCAGCTGCATCCGCTGCCGCGGGTCCATACCGTTGAACGGCTCGTCGAGCAGCAGCACGGACGGGTCATGGACCAGCGCGGAGGCCATCTTCACGCGCTGCCGCATGCCCTTGCTGTAGGTCGAGATCTTGCGGTCCTGGGCGTACTCCATCTCGACGGTGGCCAGCGCCCGGGCCGCCGCGGCCCGCCCGAGGCCGTGCAACTCGGCGTTGGCGACGACGAATTCGCGACCGGTGAGGAAGTCGTACATCGCCTCCCGCTCCGGAACGATGCCGATGTGGCGGTAGCTTCCGGCGTTGCGCCAGATCGTCGTCCCGTCGAGGGTGACGGTGCCGGTGGAGGGGGCGAGGAAGCCGCCCATCATGTTGATGAGGGTGGACTTTCCGGCGCCGTTGGGGCCGAGCAGGCCGGTGACACCGGGGGCGATGGTCATCGTGATGTCGTTGACGGCGACGACATTCCCGAACCAGCGCGAGACATGGTCGATGCGGAGAGTACTCATGGGCGCAGCCCATTCCTTGAGGGGTGGCGGTCGGGCGACGGCGACGAGAACAGGCAGCGCGAAGCGCTTCGTGCCGGGGTGGTGGTGGGTGACGGCGACAAGAAGAGGCAGCGCGAAGCGCTTCGTGCCGGGGTGGTGGTGGGCGACGGGTGGGAGGTCACAGGCCGGCCTTCCGGTAGCGCCGCATCAGCAGGGCGTAGCAGCCGGCGATGACGAGCAGCGAGACGACGGCGTAGACGACTCCGGCGGCGGTCGACGGCGTCTGGCCGTTGGGGAACGAGCTGCTGCCGCCCAGGAACGTCGACTGCACACCGTCGATGAGCGTGATGGGGGAGAACAGCCCGAGCCAGCCGACGGCGGCTTCGCTGCCCCGGAAGGAGGCGATGCCCTGGACTGCGCTGACGGCGCCGTACGGGATGGTGAGCACGGCGATCACCGCGGCGACGCCGAATCCGCGGCGCGGGGTGAGCGCCGAGACGACCAGCCCTATCCCGGCGAACAGCAGCGAGAGCAGTGCACTGGAGACCAGCCCCTGGCCGAACCCCTTGGTCTGGTCGAGGAAGTCCAGCTTCGCCAGCAGCGCACCGGCATAGAGGATCACCAGCGGCGCGGCGGTGAGGATGAACAGCGCACCGGCCATCGACGCGAACTTCGCCATGACGTAGTCGGCCCGCTCGATGGGGCGGGAGAAATACAGCGGGACGGTCTTGAAGCGCAGATCACGCGAGACGGACTGCGGGGCCTGTGACGCCAGATAGAGGCCGATGACGGCCTGGAGGTAGATGGCGTAACGGGTGTAGCCGATCGGCAGGTTGCCGGCCTTGGTGAACACCGTGACCGCGACCATGATCCCGGCGGGCAGGCACATCACCCCGAAGAGCAGCATCGGCAGGACCTTGCTCTTCGCGGACCGCCCGAGGCCGTACGCGCCGCGCAGACTCTGCGAGAACAGCGACCGCCGGGCATACGCGCGGCCCAGGCGGGGCCCGTCGTAATGGCGGTAGCCGATGTTGTGGATGTAGGCCCCGCCGGGCGTGGTTTCCGTACTCATGCTCCGTTACCTCCGCCCACGGGGGCGGGGCGCCCGGCGTCCTGCCCCGCTGTTCCGCTCCCCTCCGCTTGCGCACCGGTCCGCGCGTCCGCGTCCCGGAAGACCTCGGCGATCTGGTGCCGCCGCTGCTCCATCCGCACCAGGCCGAGTCCCAGCCCGGCGACGGTGTCGCGGACCACGTCGTAGATCTGCTCGCCGGCCGCTTCGACGAACAGCACATGTCCGGGGGAGGCGAAGCCCTCGGTGCCGGGGCCGCCCGCGGACACCACGGCGCCCGCGGCGGCCAGGGCCGCGCGCAGCGCCTCGGTGCCGTCCGGATGGGCGTCGGTGTCCGTGACCTCGACCGCCAGCGAGGCGGTGGCCTTGGTGAACTCGTCCGTGGACGAGGACCGCAGCAGCTTGCCCCCGTCGATGACGACCACGTGGTCGCAGGTGCGCTCCAGCTCGCCGAGGAGGTGGGAGGTGACCAGGACGGAGATGCCGAAGTCGGTGTGGACGCGCCGGATCAGGCCGAGCATCTCGTCCCGTCCGACGGGGTCCAGGCCGTTGGTGGGCTCGTCCAGGAACACGAGCTGCGGATCATGGACCAGCGCCTGGGCCAGCTTCACCCGCTGCTTCATGCCCGTCGAATAGCCGCCGATGGGGCGGTAGCGCTCCTCGTAGAGCCCTACATGGCGCAGGGTGTCGGCGGTGCGCTCGCGGGCGGCGGTCGGCGGCAGGCCGGACATCCGGGCCATGTGCACGACGAATTCGGTGGCCGAGACGTCCGGCGGCAGGCAGTCGTGCTCGGGCATGTAGCCCACCCGCTCACGAATGGTGCCGCCGTCCTTGGTCACGTCCAGGCCGAGGACATGGGCGGTCCCCTCGGTGGCCGGGGCCAGACCGAGAAGGATCTTGATCAGGGTGGACTTTCCGGCGCCGTTGGCACCCACCAGGCCGGTCACGCCGGGGGCGATGTCAACGGAGAGCCGGTCCAAGGCGGTCACCCGCGGGTACCGCTTGCTCAGGCTTTCGGTCACGATCACTGTCACGCTTTCGACGGTAGGGGCGCCCGCCACACCCGTCGTCAACCCAGGCGGTGGTATCCGCATACCCCTCCGGTACTACATGCCCGTAGGGGTCTCCTGCTTTGAGCTACTCCGGAGTCAGGGGCACGTACTCCGCAGCCGGTCTCGCGTGGACCCGGGACCGGAACACACACCTCCGGAAGGAGCGGAGCGTGCCCCTCCACCGGACCGGGGCGCAGCGCGGATCGCGGGGCGGATCGCGGGGCGGATCGCGGAGCGGATCGTGGAGCGGAGTCGCCGTGGGCTTTGCCTCGTCGGCTGCGCACCCCTTGACGCAGCCGCCGGTCATTGTCACATTCATCAGTGTCAAGTTACGGGCACGTACCGCGATGCACCGCTTACGGACGGACGGTTGGCGATGGCCTCAGTCACCTCAGCGACCTCAGCAGCAACCGGAGAACGCACCGCCGAGCTCAAGGGATTCCGGGAGGTGCAGCGGCTCGCCTACGCCTGCGCGGAAGCCGTGGCCGCCCAGCTCAAGCCCGGGATCACCGAGCGCGCGGCGGCACGGATGCAGCGCGAGTGGCTGCGCGAGCGCGGAGTGCAGGACTGGTTCCATCTGCCCTTCGCGTGGTTCGGCGACCGCACGGCGTTCGTCAACTTCCGCATTCCGCTCCAGTTCTTCCCCACCAACCGCGAGCTGGAGCCGGGGATGCCCTTCATCCTCGACATGGCACCGGTCCACAAGGGGTTCACCGCCGACATCGGCTACTCCGGCTGCCTGGGGCTCAATCCCGTGCACGACCGACTGCTCGCCGACCTCGAAGCGCATCGGGAACTGATCCTGCGCGAGGTCCGCGAACGGCGCCCCCTGAAGGAGATCTACGAGGACGTCGACCGCCTGATGGTGCGCCAGGGGTACGCCAACCGTCACCGCGCCTACCCCTTCGGCGTCATCGCGCACAAGATCGACCCGGTCAGGCAGCGCCGCTGGTCACCGACCCTCTTCGGGTTCGGCACCCAGTCCCTCAAGGGCCTCGCCTCCGATGCGCTGCACGGGCACCGCGACGGCTGGTCACCGCTGTGGAGCCCGTACACCTTCTCCGACCACCCGCCGCAGCCGGGGCTCTGGGCGGTCGAACCACATCTCGGATTCCGGGGCACCGGCGCGAAGTTCGAGGAGATCCTGGTCGTCACGGACTCCAAGAACCCGCAGGAAAGCGCCTTTTGGCTGGACGACGATCTGCCGCATGTGCGGCGCTGGCAGGAGGAGAAGGCCGCGTGAACACGGGACGTGGACGGGACGGGCGTCGGAACCGGCGGCCGGGTCACGGGCAGCCGCCGATGACCGGGGCCGGCCTCCAGGGGGCCAGGGAGCGCCGGGTAAGCACCGGCGGCATCGAGCTGTGCGTGGCCGAGCTCGGGGATCCGGACCGGCCCACGGTGGTGCTGGTGCACGGCTATCCGGACAGCAAGGAGGTCTGGTCCGAGGTCGCCCGCGGACTGGCGGAGCGCTTCCATGTGGTGCTCTACGACGTCCGGGGCTGCGGTCGCTCCACCGCACCGCAGCCGCTGCGCGGCGGCTTCACCCTGGAGAAGCTGACGGATGACTTCCTGGCCGTCGCGGACGCCGTCAGCCCCGACCACCCGGTCCACCTCGTCGGCCACGACTGGGGCTCCGTCCAGGCATGGGAGTTCGCCACCGTCCGGCGCACCGAGGGCCGGATCGCCTCCTTCACCTCCATGTCCGGGCCGTCCCTCGACCACTTCGGCCACTGGATCAAGAAGCGGATGTCGCGCCCCACCCCCCGGCGGGCCGCCCAACTGCTCAACCAGGGCGCCAAGTCCTGGTACGTCTACATGCTGCACACCCCCGTGCTTCCCGAACTGGCCTGGAAGGGCCCGCTCGGCAAGCGCTGGCCGAGCATCCTCCAGAGGGTGGAGAAGGTGCCGGGCGGCGACTACCCGACGGCTTCGCTGCCCACCGACGCGGCCCACGGCGCCTGGCTCTACCGCGACAACGTCCGCGCCCGGCTGCGCCGACCGCGCGCCGACGCCTACGCACACTGCCCGGTCCAGCTCATCACCCCGACCGGCGACGCGTTCCTCTCCCAGCGGCTCTACGACGACCTGGAGCAGTGGGCGCCCGAGCTCGTCCGCCGCACCCTCCCGGCCAAGCACTGGGTGCCGCGCACCCGGCCCGACCAACTCATCTCCTGGATCGCCGAGTTCATCACCTCCAAGGAAGAGGGAGATCCTGCGAAGAAGGTCGTGGCCGCCGGCCCGTACGCCGATCGGTTCGGCGGCCAGCTGGTGCTGGTGACCGGCGCGGCCAGCGGCATCGGCCGGGCCACGGCATTCGCGTTCGCGGAGGCCGGCGCGCGGATCATCGCCGTCGACCGGGACGCGGAGGGCGCCGCCCGCACCGCCGAGATGGCGCGGCTGATCGGCGCCCCGCAGGCATGGGGCGAGGTCGTCGACGTCGCGGACGAGGCGGCGATGGAGAAGCTCGCCGACAAGGTCGACGCCGAATACGGCACCGTGGACGTCCTGGTCAACAACGCCGGCATCGGCCTGTCCGGCTCCTTCCTGGAGACCAGTACCGAGGACTGGAAGAAGGTCCTGGACGTCAATCTGTGGGGCGTCATCCACGGCTGCCGGATCTTCGGCAAGCGGATGGCGGACCGCGGACAGGGCGGCCACATCGTCAACACCGCCTCGGCCGCCGCCTTCCAGCCGTCCCGGATCCTGGCCGCCTACAGCGCCTCCAAGGCGGCCGTCCTCATGCTCAGCGAGTGTCTGCGCGCCGAGCTGGCCGGCCAGGGCATCGGCGTCTCCGCCATCTGCCCCGGGCTCGTCAACACCTCCATCACCAGCACCGCGCGGTTCACCGGCGTCTCCGCCGAAGAGGAGAAGCGCCGGCAGGCCAAGGCCGCACGGATGTACGGGCTGCGCAACTACCCGCCGGAGAAGGTCGCCGACGCGATCCTGCGCGCGGTGGTCCGCAACCAGGCGGTGGTGCCGGTCACCCCCGAAGCGCGCGGCGCCCATCTGATGTCCCGCTTCACCCCGCGCGCGCTGCGCGCCCTCGCCCGCATCGAACCGCCGGTGTAACCGGTCCGTCCCGCCCGCCCGAAGCCCCACCCCGCGGCGTGCCCCGGGCCGGAGACCCCGGCCCGGCGGCCCGCCCCGCCGAGACCAGGAGAACCGCGCACGTCAGGAGCCGCGCATGAGCACGCCACGTCCCCAGGAGCACCACACCATCGCGCCACGCCGGGTCGCGTTCGACTGGCGCCGGACGCCGCTGCACTGGATACCCGACGAACCCACCGCCACCCACGTCATCAACGTGCTGCATCTGCTGCTGCCGGCGGGCGAGCGGTGGTTCGTCAGGGTCTTCAAGGAAGCCCTCCCGCTGGTCCGCGACGAGCAACTCCTCCAGGACGTCAAGGGGTTCATGGGCCAGGAAGCGACCCACAGCGTCCAGCACTCCTACGTCCTTGAGCACCTGGCCCATCAGGACCTCGACACCGCCCCCTACACCCGGCACGTCGACTTCCTGTTCGCCTACCTCCTGGGCGACAAGCCGCCCTTCGGCCTCCCGGTCCCCGAAACGGAGTGGCTGCGCTTCCGGCTCTCCCTGATCGCCGCCATCGAGCAGTTCACCGCGGTGCTCGGCAACTGGGTCCTGGACGCCGACGGTCTGGACCGCGCCGGGCCCGACCCGGTGATGCTCGACCTGCTGCGCTGGCACGGCGCCGAGGAGGTCGAACACCGGGCGGTCGCCTTCGACATGTACCAGCACACCGGCGGCGAGGAACCCGCCCGCTATGCCCGCCGCTTCCTGGGCATGTCCGTGACGGCCCCTGTCCTGATCTACCTCTGGACCTGGGGCGCGTCCTACCTCCTGCGGCACGACCCTCAGCTCGCCGCCCGCTCCCGCTATTCGCTGCGCGAGCACAACCGCGCAGTACGCAAGGGACTGCTTCCCGCCTGGCGTGAGCTGGGAGCGGCGATACCCCGCTACCTGCGGCGGTCGTACCATCCCTCCCAGGAAGGCTCGCTCCGCACCGCCGTCTCCTACCTCGCCTCCTCCCCGGCCGCCCGCGCCGCGGCAGGCGCGGTGGGCCGCGCGGCGCTCTCGTAACGGCACCAGCCGTCCGCCCCCGGCGGCCCTCCTGCGATGCCTGGCCGTCCGGCGGAACGCCCACCTGTCACCCGTCGACGGCCCGTGGCGCCGCCGTCCCCCGTACGTCCCGGCAACAGACTCGCCTGATGACCGCCCCCCAAAGCAGCCGTCAGGCGCGGCAGTCGGTGCCGTACGGCGGCCGCCGCGGCGGTCGCTTCGCAGGACGACCCGGCAGTTGCCTCGCAGGACGGCCGGCCCGTAGTGCGCCCACCCCGTAGGGCAGCCGCCCGTACGACGGCTACCTTGTCACGCGGCCCCTCCCCGAGGCGGCCGTCCCGTAAGGAGCACCGCAGTGACCGAGCAGCCGCCGCCGGCCGAGTACCGCATCGAGGACCTGGCCCACCTCAGCGGCGCCACGGTCCGCACCATCCGCGCCTACCAGGACCGGGGGCTGCTCCCGCGCCCGGAACGCCGCGGCCGGGCCAATGTCTACGGCGACCCCCACCTGGCCCGGCTGCGCCAGATCTCCGATCTGCTCGATCGCGGCTACACCCTCGCCAGCATCAAGGAACTCCTCGAAGCCTGGGACACGGGGCGCGGCCTCGGTGGAGTCCTGGGCCTGGTCGCCGAGATCGACGGACCGTGGAGCGACGAGAAGGCGGCCCGCATCACCCGTGCCGAACTGGACTCCGCCTTCGGTGGCACCTCCAACGAGAAGGCGGTGGCCGAGGCCGTCGCCCTGGGCGTCCTGGAACGCGTCCCCGGCCAGGACGACGCGTTCCTCGTCCCGAGTCCGCAGGAACTCGCCGTCGCCGCCGAACTGCACTCCGCGGGCGTCCCCCTCCTGGCGATCTCCGGTCATCTGCGAGAGGTGCGCGGACAGGTCGAGCATATCGCCTCCCGTTTCCTGGACTTCACCACCGAGCACGTCTTCCAGCCGTTCCTGGACCATCCGCCCACCGAGGCCGAAGCGGCCGAGGCCGCCGCTCTCGTACGCCGTCTGCGCCCTCTGGCCCAGCAGACCATCGACGCCGAACTCGCCCGCGCCATGCGCACCCTCGCTGCCCGGTACCTCCGTCACCACCTCATGGAGGCCCTCCCGCCCACTGCCCGGGAGACGGACGGGTCAGGGGCAGGGGGCGGGGCAGAAGTCGGGGAAGAGGAAGGGACAGTGCGGGTGGGCTGCGAGTCCGGGGGCCCGCATGTTCCCTGGCCGCCCCACGCCCCCACCACGGCCACGGCCCCTGGGCCGGCAGCCACCCTCGTGTCTCAGACCGCCGGGCCGGCGGCCGGTCTTGAGCCCACGGTGGTCCCCGAGCCGGAGTCCGCCCCCGGGCCCGGCGCAGCCCCCCGCTCCGCGCCGGGCTTCGAGGCGGTCCTCCTCCCCACCGAGGCTGTCCAGGCCGTACGGGGCTTGGTGGGCCCGGAGAACACGGCCGCCTTCATCGCCGCCGCCGCACACCGCGAGGTGCAGGCGCGCACCATGGACGCCCTCGCCTCGGCCGCCCGCGAGGTCCGAGCCGTCAACGATGCTCGGGATGCCGGCGCGCCTGGTACCCGGGGCAGCTACGCCAACACCCCCGGCACCGAGTCCAGCGAAGCCCCTGGACACTGACCTGCCCAGGGTGCACGCCTCGCCGGCTCGCCCTCAGCCCTCTCCTTCAGCCTCCTCCCTCCTCCGCGGCTCCCTGCGGGCCCGGGCCCTTCCACTCCCGCTGCGGCTTCTCTCTCCAGTTGTCAAAGACCAAGCCGGGCGCACCCCTCCCCGACCACCCCTGCGGGCTGTCTCAACCGGCCGTATCCGGGAGCCAGTTGCCGTGGAATCCGTACGGAACACGCTGCGGAAGATGGATCGTGGCGACAGGGCCGGCGGATATGTCCTCCGCATCGAGGATGACGAGATCGCTGGTATCGGTGGTCACGTCGTAGACGTAGGTGATCAGCCAGCCCGGTCCGCCCGGACGGTCGTCCGCGGGAGCGAAGGCCGCCTCCCCCGGGGTGCGCCCCGGGCCGAAGTCATGGCGGACGGCCGCCCCCGTCTCCAGGTCGTAGCGGATGAGGGCGCCCGGAACCAGGCCCGTACCGGGCGACTCACCTGCCGATACATGGCCGAAGCGGGCAGGCAGCCCGGCA
Organism: Streptomyces albospinus; assembly: GCF_014648695.1. Taxonomy (GTDB): domain Bacteria; phylum Actinomycetota; class Actinomycetes; order Streptomycetales; family Streptomycetaceae; genus Streptomyces; species Streptomyces albospinus. Next base: position 111,118 of record NZ_BMRP01000021.1, on the reverse strand, counting down.
AGGCGGTCGTCGACCCGGGGGAACTCGCCTGGCTGGTCGTCGAGTTGCTCCTCGGCCACCGTGCCGGAGGCGAGATCGATCGTCCAGCGCCACAGGCAGGGCGGGGTGCCGCGCCCGTCGAGCGAGGCATAGCGGGAGACGTAGAGGACAATCCGCTGCTCGCCGTCGTCATGGGCGTTGAGGGAGTGGAAGACATAGCAGGGGTCGATGGACAGCCAGCGGACCTCCCCGTAGGGATCGTCGCGGCGCAGTACGCCCAGCCGGGCGCCGTACTCCGGATCCCAGCTGTAGGGCAAGCCGGGGCGGTTGCGGTCAAGGACGACCGGGAGGTCCATGAAGACGACATGGCGGGCCGTCAGATGGAAGTCGTGCATCATCGTCGACGCCGGGACGTCGACGGGGCGGCTGACCACCAACTCCCCTTGCGCATCAGCGCGGTGATAGGTCAGGTAGGGCGGTGTGGCGCGACCGTAGCCGAAGAAGTGCAGCTCACCGGTGGTGGGACAGGTCTTGGGGTGGGCGGTCATGGCCGTGGTGAGCCGACCGCCGAAGTCATGCGGGCCGACCGTCTCCAGCTCATGGCCGGGGCGGCAGTCGATCTCGTAGGGGAAGGACGACTCGACCAGTGCCAGGGTGCGCCCGGCGTGCCGGACGACATGGGTGTTGGCCACTCCCGCCGCCAGGTTGGGGCGGCCCTGTGCGTCCCTGACCCGGATGCCGTCGGTGAAGGTCGAGGTGCTCACCCAGCGGTTGCGGTAGGAGACTGCCCGGCCGCCCTCCAGACGCACACCGTGGACCATGCCGTCGCCGAAGAACCAGTGCGCGCTGGCCGCATCCCGCGGGTTGGGGCCGTTGCGCAGATACCAGCCGGTGAGCTCCGGCGGGATGGTGCCGGTGACCGGGAGGTCGTAGGCGGTCAGTTCGTCCATGACCGGGGCGAAGTTTCCGGCCAGGTGCGGTGCGGGAGCGGAGGATTCGGAAACCCCCGCCGGTGATGTGGTGGTCATGAGGTCAGGCCCTCCTGGGTGTCGAGCCGCGCACCGGACTGCTGCTGGAAGCGGGCCCGGGCCCGCTCCGGATAGGCGGCGGTGAAGCGGACGGGAAGAACGAATCCGGCGATCTGGACGAGGAGCGAGAAGACCGCGCTCATGCCATAGGCGGCGATGACGGCCTGGGCGAGCGCGGAGGCGGTGAAGGACAGTGCCCAGGCGGCGGTGAGCACGACATTGATGCGGCGGAACAGGGCCGTCTGCCAGACCTCCGGCGGGGCCACCCGGCGCGCGATCGCCAGCGTGAAGGGACGCCGGACGGCGATCGACACCCAGGCGATGAGGGCCAGCCAGCCCATCGACAGTGCGCTGCTGTACGCCTTGAGGCTGCTGTCGGGGTGAGCGAAGGCCAGGACGGCGAGACCCGCGAAGTACGCGATCGTGCCGTACTCCAGCAGTCGCGTGTCGAGCGACAGACCCGCGGCACGGTCCGCTATGAGCAGCACCACCGAGGCCGCCAGGCCGGCGAGCGCGCCCCACTGCCAGCCGGCGGCGGACACTCCCGCGAAGACGAGCCATGGGATGAAGCCCCGCAGATAGTTCATGATTCCCCCTCTTTGTTCGCGCCCGCTCACGACGGGTCGGCGACGGCACACAACGCCAGGGCCGGGGCAGCGACCGCAGCACGCGGTCGGGACCGAGGACGGCGTCGCCCTCCCAGCCACATTCCAACTCTGACATGTCGAAGCTGGAAATTCCATCATTGACATGTCGAGAGTGGAAGGTAAAGTGCTGACCATGAGCTTGAGACATGCCGTTCTGGGCCTGCTGTCCGAATCCCCGGCGAGCGGCTACGACCTGATGAAGCTGTTCAACGCCTCGCTCGCCAGCGTCTGGCCGGCGACCCAGAGCCAGGTGTACGGCGAGCTCAACAAGCTCACGACCGCGGGCCTCGTCGAGGTGACGGCCCACGGCCCGCGGGGCCGCAAGGAATACGCGATCACCGAGGACGGCCTGACCGAGCTGCGCCACTGGCTCACCGACATCGCGCCCAGCGGCCCGCAGCGCCACGACGGTCTGCTGCGCGTCTTCTTCCTCGGCATCCTCACGCCGCTCGAAGCGCGCGCATATCTCCTCACCCAGGCCGAGTCCGCCGCGCGCGCACACTCCACGTACGAGCAGATCGACGAGGTTTCCGAATGGGACGACGAGATGATCTCTGTCTACGGCCGGATCGCCCTGGAATACGGTCTGCGAATGTCGGCCACCCAGGAGGAGTGGGCCCGTTGGGCCGCCGAGGAGGTGACCAGCGCGAAGGCCAGAAAGGCGAGTGAACTGGCCCGTGCGAAGCACCCCAAGACGCCGCAGGACGGCAGCGGACGACAGGACGACGAAGGCGGGGCGAGCCCGGAGCAGCCCGGCGGCGAGTGACGCACGCTCCGCACCGACGGGCGCGCCCGGCCGACCGCCGGCCGTCAGCGCACCGGGAATTCAGATGCCGCGGCGCCCGCGCCGCAGCATCCTGGAGCCATGAACCATCAGCGTTCCGTACGGATCTCGAAGTATCTGGCAAAGCATCTGCGCCATGAGCCGGAGCGGATCGGCATCGTCCTCGACGCGCAGGGCTGGGTCCCGGTGACGGAGCTCATCGAGGCGGCCGAGCGGCATGGATTTCCGTTCTCCCGGGCGGAGTTGGAGGCGGTGGTCGCCGGCAGCGACAAGCAGCGCTACGCCCTGGAGGGCGGCCGGATCCGCGCCAATCAGGGCCACTCCGTGCGCGTCGACCTCGGTCTGCCGCCGGCGGTACCGCCCGGCCGCCTCTTTCACGGCACGGTGGCCCGCAGCGTGGCCGCCATACGGGAGCAGGGGCTGCGGCCGATGTCCCGCCATGCTGTGCATCTCTCGCCGGACCGGGAGACCGCGACCCGGGTGGGCGCGCGGCGCGGCAAGGCCGTGGTACTGACGGTCGACGCGGCGGCGATGCACCGGAAGGGCCACGTCTTCCGCGTCAGCGCCAACGGGGTCTGGCTGACCGACCGCGTGCCGCCGGAGTTCCTCCGCTTCCCCGGCTGAGCCTCGTCCTGCGCAGAGGCCCAGGTCAGTGGCGCCTTTCAGAGACCGGGTGCGCCCCACACCGGGAACCACCGCGCCAGATCCTTCTCGATCGCCAGATCGTCGCCGAGCAACGCCCGCATTTGCAGTTCGAGCGGGTTGTCGCGCTTCTCGCCACCGCCGGCCTGTGGGGCGAAGGGGTAGAACGTGCCGCGCTTGTAGAGGTAGACCAGCGCCAGCGACCGCTGCCGCGCATCACGGAAACCCAGCAGCGAGCACAGCAGCTGCGGGCCGAAACCCGCCTCCTCCAGAGACGTGTTGACCGCATGGAGATCGTTGACCAGACCCGCGACGTCCTCCGGGGAGTGCCGCACCAGCAGCCACGTATAGCCGTAGGAGTCCTGGGTGAACTCCACCGAGCCGTCCAGGAGGGACCGCGCCTCCTCCTGGATCCGCGAGAACGCCCCGCCCTCGACACTCGCGAAACACACCGACCCCAGTCCGGTGGGCTCGAAACCGGCCGCCGCCTGGAGGGTGACGGCGGCGGACGGCAGCGCGAAGAGCTGGTCGAGATCGGGGCGTACCGGCTTGCTGCGGCCGAGGATGGCGTCCAGAAATCCCATGCGCGGATTACTCCTTGATCCCTTGCTCCGGTGATGCGGCGCGGTCACCGCCGCGCCGGCCGGCCCTGCCGCTCACGGCCGCCCCAGCTCCGCCGCGATCCGGCCGAGCTGGTCGAGCCGCTGCTCCAGCGTCGGGTGCGAGGACAGCAGCTGGCTGAAGGTCTCCTTGTTGAACGCCGGCGCGAAGTAGAAGGCGTTGAACGGCTGGGCCTTGCGCAGGTCTTCGGTGGGGATCCGGGCGATCTGCCCGGTGACCTTCGTGAGCGCGGAGGCCAGCGCCGAGGGGCGGCCGGTCAGCAGGGCGGCGGCCCGGTCGGCGGACAGCTCGCGGTAGCGGGAGAGCAGCCGGGTCAGCAGGAAGCTGATGGCGTAGACCACCACGCTGACGGCGGTGACGATCAGCACGGCGATGGCAGCGTTCTGGTCCCGGTTGTTGCGCCCGACGCCGCTCCACAGGGCGGCGCGGGTGATGATGCCGGCCAGCACGCCGAGGAACGAGGCGATGGTCATCACCGCCACGTCGCGATGCGCGACGTGGGAGAGCTCATGCGCCAGCACGCCCTCCAGTTCCTCCGGCTCCAGCCGTCTGAGCAGCCCGGTCGTGGCGCACACCATCGAGTTCTTCTGGTTGCGGCCGGTCGCGAAGGCGTTCGGCACATCCGACTCGGCGATCGCCACCCGCGGTTTGGGCATATCGGCCAGCGCACACAGCCGGTCCACGGCGCCGTGCAGCTCGGGAGCCTGCTCCGGCGTGACCTCGCGCGCACCCATGCTGAAGGCCGCGATCCGGTCGCTGTACCAGAACTGCGCGACGAACATGGTGCCCGCGATCAGCAGCACCACCACCCAGGCGCCCTTGAGCAGCACCACCAGCGCGCCGACGACCACGACGTACAGCAGTCCGATGAAGAACATCGTCGTCACCATGCGCGAGGTCAGCCCGCGGTCCGGGGCGAATCGGGTCTGTGCCATGGCTCCTCCACAACGCACCGCACTTCGCGCAGTGTCCCGACCCGATCGCGCGCCGTCCAGCCTCCGCGCGCCACGTACCGCACACTGCGCCGCTGTCCCGATTCTCCCTCTTCGAGGCTATATACGGGGTAAAGCCCGGGCCGGATCCCTGGGGAAACCGGCCGCGAAGCCACGGGCCCGCCGGCCCGCTAGCGGGCGCCCAGCTGCGCCGTCCCCTCCGTGGCGATCCGCTCGAAGACCGCGGTGTCGGCCTCGAAGACGGAATCGGCGATCGGCCAGTGGATGACCAGCTCGTCGATACCCAGCTCGGCGTGGCTGCCGGCGAAGTCCACGAAGGCGTCCAGGGAGTCCAGCGGGCGGTCCGGGGAGAAGCCGGTCAGCATGATCTTCCGCAGTTCGCCGGGGTCGCGCCCGAGATCGGCGCACGCCTTCTCCAGGCGCTCGATCTGCCCGCGGATCGCCTCCCGCGACTCGGCCGGTGTACCGCCCGCGTTCGTGACCTTGGGGTCGCCGGTCGTCACCCATGCCTGGCCGTAGCGGGCCGCCAGCTTCAGTCCGCGCGGCCCGGTGGCCGCCACCGCGAACGGCAGCCGCGGTCGCTGCACACAGCCGGGGATGTTGCGCACCTCGTCCGCCGAGTAGTGCTCGCCCCGGTGCGAGACGACGTCCTGGGTCAGCAGCTCGTCCAGCAGCGCCGTGAACTCCGCGAAACGGTCGGCCCGTTCGCGCGGCGACCACGCCTCGTGGCCGAGCGCGGTGGCGTCGAAGCCGTCGCCGCCGGCGCCGATGCCCAGGGTGAACCGGCCGTCGCTGATGTCGTCGAGCGAGATCAGTTCCTTGGCGAGGGTGACCGGGTGCCGGAAGTTCGGCGAGGTGACAAGGGTGCCCAGCCGCATCCGGGAGGTCACGGCGGCGGCTGCGGTCAGCGTCGGGACGGCGCCGAACCAGGTCTGGTCGCGGAAGCTCCGCCAGGAGAGGTGGTCATAGGTGTACGCGGCGTGGAAACCCAGCTCCTCGGCGCGCTGCCACACCTCCTTTCCGCCTTCGGACCAGCGGCGGACGGGCAGGATCACAGTGCTCAGTCGCATACCTACGAGCGTACGGCCGTCCCTGAGCGATCGAATCCGGCCTCGGGAGCGGCCCCCGGCGGGCCCGGCAACGGCGCCCCGCCTGCCCTCGGCCCGCCTCCGCGCCCGGCGCAGCGGCTCATCTGCGCCACCCACCGCACGCCTGTACGTACCGGTACGCGAAGATGGCCCCGTGACTGACGCCTCCGCCACGCCACCCCGCGCGCCCGAGCCGGCCGTGACGCCCCGGCCCACCCGGTTGATCGCCACCGATCTCGACGGCACCCTGCTGCACGACGACAAGACGGTCTCCGACCGGACGATCGCCGCACTCGCCGCCGCGGAAGAGGCCGGCATCGAGGTGTTCTTCGTCACCGGGCGCCCGGCCCGCTGGATGGACGTGGTCAGCGACCATGTCCACGGCCACGGCCTGGCCATCTGTGCGAACGGTGCGGCCGTCGTCGACCTGCACCGCGGTTACCGGATCGTCGAGGTCAGCCCGCTGGACCGGGCCGTCGCGCTCGATGTCGTCCACGCCCTGCGCGCCGCGGCGCCGGGCACCTCGTTCGCTGTGGAGCGCACCGGCGGCATCCATTACGAGCCGCAGTACCCGCCCTTCCTCCTCGACCCGGCCGCCGCCATCGCCCCGGCGGAGAAGCTCCTCGCCGAGGGCTTCGCCCCACCGCTGAGCGCGGAGCCGGAGGCCGGCGCCGGCACCGACGGGCCGTACTCGTCCGACGCCGATCCGGCCGGGCCGGACGCAGCCGATACCGCCGGCAGCGCCGCCGCCCCCGACCAGCCCGTGCTCAAGCTGCTCGCGCACCATCCCGAGATGGACCCGGACGCCTTTCTCGCCCTGGCCCGTACCGCCGCCGGCCATCTGGCATCGTTCACCCGCTCCAGCCCGACGGCCCTGCTGGAGATCAGCGGCCTGGGGGTCAGCAAGGCCGGCACCCTCGCCCGCTGCTGCGCGGAGCGCGGGATCTCGCCGGACGAGGTCGTCGCCTTCGGGGACATGCCGAACGACATCGAGATGCTCACCTGGGCCGGGACCTCGTACGCCATGGCCAACGCGCACCCGGACGTCCTGGCCGCGACCACGCGCCGTACGGATTCCAACAACGACGACGGCGTCGCGGCCGTCATCGAGCGGATCCTCCGCCAGGGCTGAGCCGGACCGGGGGCGCCGAGCCCGGCGATGTTTCACGGCCTGCACTGTTTCACGTGAAACAGCTCGCTCTTCACGGCGAGCTTCACCGAGGGCGCGCCGTCCCCACGCAGGCCGTTTCAC
>NZ_BMRP01000021.1:98794-104049 GCF_014648695.1 Streptomyces albospinus | reverse complement strand
TCAGAGCGGCGCTTCCCACATCACCATCGTCCCGGTGCCGTCCTCGCCCAGCCCCGGGCCGTAGGTACTCGATCCGCCCAGCGACTCGGCTCGTTTGGCAAGGTTCTTGAGCCCGCTGCGGCGGCCTCCCTCCGCGATACCGACGCCGTCGTCGGCGACCGTCAGCCGGACGCCGTCGGCGCCGTCCGGCAGCGTGACCGTCGCGTCGACCACCACCTCGATCCGCGATGCCGCCGCATGCCGGAAGGCGTTCGACAGTGCCTCGCGCAGCGCGGCGATCAGGTTCTTTCCGGTCAGCTCGCCGACCCGGGCGTCGACCGGACCGATGAAGTGCGCCGACGGCTGGAAGCCGAGCGGCACGGCGGCGGTGCCGATCTCGCGCAGCACCCGGGTGCGCAGCCCCGACGGCGCCTCGGCCGGGCCCTGCTGGAGGGCGAAGATCGCGGTCCTGATCTCCTGGATGGTCACATCGAGTTCATCGACGGCCTTGCCGACGCCGCGCGCCACCTCCGGTACCTCGGATCGGCGCTGCGCCGTCTCCAGCATCATCCCCGTCGCGAACAGCCGCTGGATGACGAGGTCGTGCAGATCACGGGCGATCCGGTCGCGGTCCTCGTAGACCGCGAGCCGCTCCCGGTCGCGCTGGGCGTCGGCCAGCACCAGCGCCAGTGCGGCCTGCGCCGCGAACTGGGTCGCGAGCGTCCGCTCGGCGGCGGTGAACGGGCGTCCCCCACGGCCCCGCGGTGTGGCGAGCGTGCCGAGCACCCGGCCACCGCTCTTGAGCGGCAGCATCATGCTCGGGCCGAAGCGCGGTGCGATGGCCGTGACCATCCGCGGATCGCTGGCCGAGTCGTCCACGAACACCGGCTCCCCCGCGAGGAGTTGCTCGGCCACCGGGCTGTCGGGCGGGATCTGTGTGCCCATGATCCCGGTGGGGTCGTCCGCGGACACCGCGACGATCTCCAGGCCGCCCTCCTCATCGGGCAGCAGCACGATGCCGGCCGCCGAATCCGCCAGCTTCCTGGCCTGCTCGGCGACCACCGCGAGCGCTTCGTCGACATCGCTGCCGGCGAGAAGTTCGGTGGTCACCGCCACCGAACCGTCGATCCACCGCTCCCGCTGGCGGGTCGCCGCGTACAGCCGGGCGTTGCCGATCGCGATACCGGCTTCGGTGGCGAGCACCCGCACCATGTGCAGATCCTCTTCGCTGAACTCCCCGCCGCGCTTCTCGGTCAGATAGAGATTGCCGAAGATCTCGCCCTGGACGCGGATCGGCACCCCCAGGAACGTGCGCATCGGCGGATGCCCCGGCGGAAATCCCGCCGACCGGGAGTCCTGGGTGAGGTCGGCGAGCCGCAGCGCCTTCGGCTCGTGGATGAGCGCGCCGAGCAGGCCCTTGTGGCCGTCGGGCAGCGCACCGATCCGCCGGTGCTGCTCCGCGGTCACGCCGTAGGTGACGAAGTCCGACAGCCCCTCGCGGGCGTCGTCGATGATCCCGATCGCGGCATAGCGCGCGTCGGCGAGTTCGGCGGCGGTCTCCACGATCCGGTCCAGCGTGATGTGCAGGTCCAGCCCCGCGCCGACCGTACGCATCGCCTCCAGCAACTGCGGCACCCGCGCGGTCAGCTCGGACGACAGCCCCTGGAGGCTGCGGGTGGCCTCGGTGGCGGCGTCCATGGGGTCGGGACTCGTGTCGAGGCCCCCGAGGCGCGCGGGGTCCGACGGAGTTCCTGCCGTGGCTGACATGCCCCGAGCCTAATAAGGGCGCATTTCCGAGGAAAGTCCAGTTATGCGGGCACGGCCGCTACTGGGCCGGCGCCAGGGCGGCGCCGTCGACCGCGGCCCGGCGGTCGCCGGGCGCCACCATCTGCGGATATGCCGCATCCACCGCCCGCTCGCGCTCCAGCATCCGCCGGAACGGGCCGTCGGCCGCGGCCAGCTCCGCGTATCCGCCGCGCTGCACGGCCCGGCCCCGGTCCAGGACCAAGACCTCGTCGACCGCGTCCAGGCCGGTGAGCCGGTGCGTGATCAGAACCGTCGTACGGCCCTCGGTCGCGGCCAGCAGATCGGCGGTCAGCGCGTCGGCGGTGGCCAGGTCGAGGTGTTCGGCGGGCTCGTCCAGGACCAGCACCGGGAAGTCCGCGAGCAGCGCACGGGCCAGGGCCAGCCGCTGCCGCTGGCCACCGGACAGCCGGGCACCGTGCTCGCCGACCATCGTGTCGAGCCCGTCGGGCAGCCCGCGCACCCAGTCCGCCAGCCGCGCCCGGCGGAGCGCGTCCCACAGATCCCGGTCATCGGCCGGGCCCCGGGCCGGGTCCCGGCGCGCCAGCCGGAGGTTCTCCCGCAGCGAGCTGTCGAAGAGGTGCGCGTCCTGCGCGCACAGCCCGACCAGCCGCCGCACCGCGTCCCCGTCCAGCGCCTCGGCGTCCGTCCCGGCCAGGGTGTACGTCCCCGACTCCCGGTCCAGGAAGCGCAGCAGCAGCTGCGCGAGCGTGGTCTTGCCGGAGCCCGACGAGCCGACGACGGCGAGCCGGCGACCGGCCGGCAGCGTGAACCCGACACCGTCCAGCGCCGGCCGGTCCTGCCCGGGGTGACGCGCGGTCAGGTCCCGTACGGCCAGCGGGAAGGGTGCGTCGGGAACGGTGGCGGGCGCGGCCGGTTCGCTGACCGGCGCCGGGGCGTCCAGCACCTCGAAGACCCGCTCGGCGGCGTGCCGGGTGCGGCGGCGGTACTGCACGGCGAGCGGCAGCCCCGCCACCGCCTCGAACGCGGCGAGCGGAGTGAGCACGACGACGGCCAGCGCCACCCCTTCCAACCGCCCCGCGTGCACCGCCTGGACGCCGACCACGGCCGCGGCGACGACGGTCAGCCCGCACAGCAGCGCCGAGAGTCCCGCGCCTGCCCCGGCCGCCGCCGCCGAGCGGGACGCGATCCGGGTCAGATCCCGGTCCGCGCGCCGCACCGCGTCCGTCCGCGACCCGATGGCACCGGCCACCGTCAACTCGGCCGTCCCGGTGAGCAGATCGACGACCCGGGTGGACAGCACCCCGCGGGCCGGCGCCAGTTGGCGCTCCGCCCGCCGGGCCAGCACGCCCGACAGCACCGGCACCCCGGCACCCGCGAGCAGCAGCCCGACCGCGAGGACCACCCCGGCCCCGGGCAGCAGCCAGGCGGTGAACCCGACCGTGCCCGCACCGACCAGCAGCGCCGCCCCGACGGGCAGCAGCCAGCGCAGGAAGTAGTCCTGCACCGCGTCGACATCCGCCACCAGCCGCGACAGCAGATCACCGCGGCGCCGCTCCTTGAGGCCGGCCGGAGCCAGCCGCTCCAGCCGCCGGAACACCGCCACCCGTACGTCGGCGAGCATCCGGAACACCGCGTCGTGCGCCACCAGCCGCTCGGCGTACCGGAAGACCGCACGCCCGATGCCGAACGCCCTGGTCGCGGTCACCGCCACCATCAGATACAGCACCGGCGGCTGCTGCGAGGCCCGCGAGATCAGCCACCCGGAGGTCGCCATCAGACCGACCGCGCTGCCCAGCGCGAGGCTCCCGAGCAGCAGGGCGAGCGCGAAGCGCGACCGGCGGGCGCCGGCCGTCCGCCGCAGCCGGCGCAGCGCCGGACCACGGGCGGAACCGTTCACCGCGTCCTCGCGCACGGCCTCGGGAGCCGCCGCCCGGACCGGAACGGACCCGGAATCGGAGCCGGAGTCCGGAGCCGCGGCGGTCTCCACCGTGCCCGCGGTCGCGGCACACGCCAGCCGCACCGTCCGGTCGGCCACCGCCAGCAGCGCCGGCCGGTGTACGACCATCAGGACCGTACGCCCGACCGCGAGCCGGCGGACGGCGGCCACGATGGCCTCCTCCGTCTCGCCGTCCAGGTTCGCGGTGGGCTCGTCCAGCAGCAGGATCGGGCGGTCGGCCAGGAAGGCACGGGCGAGCGCCAGGCGCTGCCGCTGGCCCGCGGAGAGCCCGGCGCCGGATTCGCCGAGCCGGGTGGCCGGGCCCTCGGGCAGCGCATCGACGAAGTCCAGCGCGCCCGCGTCCTCCAGGGCGGTGCGCACCGCCGCGTCGTCCGCGTCCGGCCGGGCCAGCCGTACGTTCTCGGCGATGGTGCCGGCGAAGAGGTGCGGGTGCTGCGGCACCCAGGCGATCCGGCCGTGCCAGCTCTCGGGGGAGAGCGTCGCGATGTCCTGGCCGTCCACGAGGACCCGCCCCTCGGACGGTGCGGTGAAGCCGAGCAGCACGCTCAGCAGCGTGGACTTGCCGGCGCCCGACGGGCCGACCAGGGCGACCGTCTCACCGGGCCGGACCTCGAACGAGGTCTCCGGCAGCGAGTCGGCGGCACGTCCAGGGTGCCGGACCACCAGGCCGTCGACGGTCAGCGCGGTGCCCGCGGGCGCGGGCGCGGTACCGGGCGTCCGCGGCCGGGTCTCCAGCACGGCGAAGATCTCCTCCGCCGCGGACAGCCCCTCGGCCGCGGCGTGGTACTGCGCGCCCACCTGCCGCAGCGGCAGATACGCCTCGGGGGCCAGCACCAGCACCATCAGCCCCGTATAGAGGTCGAGTTCGCCGTTCACCAGGCGCATGCCGATGCCGACCGCGACCAGCGCCACGGAGATGGTGGCGAGGAGTTCCAGGGCGAACGACGAGAGGAAGGCGATGCGCAGGGTGCGCAGGGTCGCCCGGCGGTATTCGCCGGTGATGGCACGGATGGAGGCGGCCTGGGCCTTGGCGCGGCCGAAGACCTTGAGGGTCGGCAGCCCCTCGACGACGTCGAGGAAGTGCCCGGACAGCCGGGCGAGCAGCCGCCACTGGCGGTCCATCCGCGACTGGGTGGCCCAGCCGATGAGGATCATGAAGAGCGGGATCAGCGGCAGGGTGATGACGATGGTCAGCGCGGAGATCCAGTCACCGGTGACGATCCGGGCCAGCACCGCTACAGGGACGACCACCGCCAGCCCCAACTGCGGCAGATAGCGGGCAAAGTAGTCGTCCAGGGCGTCGATACCGCGGGTCGCGAGGGTGGTGAGCTCCCCGGTACGCATCTCCAGGGTGCCGGCGTGCGCGCCGCTCTCCGCGCTGCCGCCCGCGCCGCCCGCCGCCCGGCGAACCGCCGCCCCCGGCCCCAGCAGCGCCGCCCGCTCGATCAGCCGCATCCGCAGCTCGGACTTGACCGCCGCACTGGCACGGTGTGCGGCCAGCTCGGTGAGCCAGGAGACCACCCCGCGGCCGGCGGAGACCGCGGCGAGCAGC